>NZ_MWTG01000007.1:0-858602 GCF_059752555.1 Halorubrum sp. B52
GGAACCGCGGTTCGCCGCCTGCCCATTCATCCGGGGCGATTGCCCCACCCGTTTTCAATCGACGCCGAGCGCGAGCCAGCGGGACGCGCTCCTCGCACCACCGCACCCGACAAGTACAGTACGGGACCGCGTCACGTCGACAGCACGATCTCACGTCGCGTCGCCGCTCGGCTGCCCCGCGCCCGAATTTCAATATTGAGATGTCTACCCATAAGTTTATCAATTTTGTCGATGAAGCTAACGTCATAGATGGCCGTTCCGACGGATCCCGACCACGACGTCACGGTGCGGCTGTCCGCGACGGGACAGCCGCCGGTCCGTGACGGTGTGCCGCCGGACCGGCTGATCTCCGTGCTGTTCGGAACCGGACTCGAGGAGTGGCGGCGCGGATGGCGCAGTTCGCCCGGATCGGGACCGTCTCGTGAGGCGATCGTTTCCGCGAGCGACACCACTCGGGGATCGACGGCGACGACGCAGGTCGTTCCGGGGCGGCGGCTCGCGTACACGATGCTCGACGCGTCCGCGTCACTCGATCGCGTGATGGACGCCGTGTCGACGTACGTCGACGACTTTGAGGGGGAAGCGCCCGCCGTCGTCATAGACGACATCGCTCCGGTGGTAACCGACCGAGGCGTCGCTTCGACTCGGTCGTTCGTGACGGAGCTGCGCGGGCTGTCGGGCGTTGCCGACGTGATCGTCGGGTGTTCGTACCGCCCCGAAGTGGCCGCGGACGTCCGATCGATATTCGATCCGACCGGCGACGTGGGGAGCGTCGACCACCCCGTCGCGGGAGCGCTGGACCGACTACACCGCGACGATCCGACGACGTTCGGCTACGTGCGCCGTCACTGGGCGGAGGCGCGTGACGGGATAGAGCGCTGTACGCGGAACTACCCCCAGTCGCGGCAGGTGCACGCCGCCCTCTCCGACCCGGAGACGACGCCGCGGACGCTCGGCGCGACGCTGTCCGGCCTCGTGCGACTCGGCGTGCTCGACACCTGGGGGGAGACCGTCGGCTCGACGCGGTACGACCTCACCGCGTACGACCCCGACCGGATGTGGGTCGTCGGAGCCGTCCTGGCGGCGTCGGCGGAGGAGACGGACTCGGACGGCGGGCCGGAGACCGTCGGCGACGACTGAGCCGTCGGTGGCTCGGTCGGTCTCGTGGCGTTCACCCGTCCGATTCACTCCGTCCCGTCGCCCGGCGCTGCCCCCGGAGGATTGAGCTCGTGTGACACGACGGTGCCGTCCGGTTCGAGCGTGACCGTGCCGAGCGTGACGGTCGTCCCCGTCTCGAACCGTTCGGCGATGGTCTCGAGGACGGCCTGCTGATCGAGCAGGTCCCAGACGGTCTCGGCGACCAGCGACTGGAACGCCTCGGGGTCGGTCCACCCGGAGTCGACGTCCGACGGGACGTGAACGACGAACTGGAGCTCCTCCTCGGTGAGGTGAACGCCCACGCCGAACGTGTCTGCGCACATGCGCCGACGTTCGGACCGGAGTCGCAAATCTCCGTCGGCGCGTCCCGGACGCGCCGCTTCGTCCCGAAACCGGTAAGCGACGGGGGCCGGAACCGACTGACGACTCGATGTCGACCGATCCCCGCGTCCCGCCGGCGGCCGCCCTCGCCACCGCGGTGGTCGCGGTGAGCGCCGGGGCGATCCTCGTCAGGCTCAGCGAGGCGCCGAGCTCGGTTGCCGCGTTCTACCGGGTGTTGTTCACGACGCTGCCGCTGCTCCCGGTCGCGCTCTGGCGGTACCGGACCGAGTTCACACGGATCGGGCGCCGCGACCTCGCGTTCGCGACGCTGTCGGGCGTCGCGCTCGCGCTCCACTTCGCCGCCTGGTTCGAGAGCCTGGAGTGGACGAGCGTCGCGGCGAGCGTCACGCTCGTCCAGGCGCAGCCGGTGTTCGTCGCGCTCGGCGCGTGGCTGCTCCTCCGAGAGCGCGTGACGCGCCGAATGGCCGTCGGCATCGCGGTCGCGGTCGCGGGGATGGTCGCGATGTCCGTCGGCGACCTCCTCGGCGGGGTGCTCGTTGGACCGCGACCGCTCTACGGAAACGGCCTGGCGCTGTTCGGCGCGGTGACGGCGGCCGGCTACGTCCTCGCCGGTCGGTCGCTCCGGCAGCGCGTCTCGCTCGTCCCGTACGTGGTCGTCGTCTACGGGGTCTGTACCGCCTCGCTCCTCGCCCTCGTCCTCGCGGAAGGGCACCCGCTGGCCGGGTATCCGTCGCGCGAGTGGGCGATCTTCGCGGGGCTGGCACTCGGCCCGGGCCTGCTCGGACACACCGTCCTCAACTGGGCGCTCGCGCACGTCGAGTCGAGCGTGGCGTCCGTGTCGCTGCTCGGCGAACCGGTCGGAGCGACGCTGCTCGCGTTCCTCCTCCTGTCCGAGGCGCCGACGCCAGTCACGCTCGCCGGCGGCGCCGTCGTCCTCGCCGGGATCGCGCTGACGTCCACGGGCGCGTCGAGCTGACGTCGGAGTCGATCCGTTACGCCTCGAACCGCTCGATCGTCCGCCGGTGTCGGTCGCGGAACATCCCCTCGAACCCGACCTTCGCGAACGGCCCGGCGAGGTCGCCGAGCGGCCCGAGCGGGAGCCGGTACGAGACGGTGTCGACGAGGAGGGTCTCCTCGCCGTCGTCGTAGAAGGCGTGCGTGTGCTCCCAGCGTCGGAAGGGGCCGCCGACCATGTCGTCGACGAAGCGCGCGCTCCCCTCGACCGAGGCGTCGCCGTCGGGCTCCCGCTCCACGATCCGGGAGACCCACCGCTGTCTGGGTCCGACGCCGAACGGCCGCATCGACATCCGGATCCGCGACCCCTCGGCGAGCACTTCCGGGTCCGGCTCCCCGTCCGGTCCCTCGACGCCGCCGATGCGGAGGTTCATCCACTCCGGCGTGAGCGCGCGGAGGCCGTCGATCGTGGAGTGAAACGCCCACACCTCGTCGATGGGCGCGGGCACGCGCGTCGTCCGGCGGTACGTCGGCATACCCTCGCTACGTGGCGACCGGGCAAAAACCCCGCTTCGCCCGTGGGGGTTGCCGGCGATTCGCCCGCGGTGTCGTCGACGCCGAACCCCGACACCGATAGCGCGACGTCGCGAGCCTCGGCCGGTACCGAAATCCGAATACCGCTGCGACCCCCTCGGATCGGTAATGGAACGAGGCGCGATAGATATCGCGGAGTTGGCCGGTCCGTTCGACCTGCAGGCGACCGTCGAGAGCGGCCAGAGCTACCTCTGGAACCGCGCCGACGGCGACACCTACGCGGACCTCCACGCGCACGGCGGCGACGAGTGGTACGAGACGGTCGTCTCACCGATTCCCGGCGTCGTCGATGAGCGCGTCCCCCTGCGGGTCAGACACGAGGGCGGCGTCCACGACGGGACGCTCTACTGGGAGTCGGCGACCGACGCCGTCCCGCTGCTCGAACACCTGTTCCGGCTCGACGACGACCTCGACGCGATCCTCGACGCGACCCCGGACCTCCCCCTGCTCAAACGAGCGTACGACGCGTACGAGGGGATGCGACTCACCCGCGACCCGGTCTTCCCGTGTCTGATCTCTTTTATCTGCTCGGCGCAGATGCGCGTCGCGCGGATCCACGGGATGCAGCGACGCCTCCGGGAGACGTACGGCGACGTCGTCGAGCTCGGCGGCGCGGAGTACCACGCGTTCCCGACGCCCGAGCGGCTCGCCGCACGGACAGAGGACGACCTGCGCGACCTCTCTTTGGGGTACCGCGCGCCCTACGTCAGGCGGACGGCCGAGATGGTCGCGTCGGGCGAGGCTGACCCGCTTACGGCCGTGGACCTCCCGTACGAGGAGGCGCGCGAGTCGCTGACGCGGTTCGTCGGCGTCGGCGACAAGGTCGCCGACTGCGTGCTGCTGTTCTCGCTGGGCTTCCTGGAGGCGGTGCCGCTCGACACCTGGATCCGGACGACGATCGAGGAGTACTACCCCGACTGCGAGCGCGGGAACTACGCCGAGACGTCGCGGGCGATCCGCGAACGCTTCGGCGGCGAGTACGCCGGTTACGCCCAGACGTACGTGTTCTACTACCTCCGGGCGGGCGGCGAGTGAGTCGGGACGGTCGCGGGCGGCCGTCGTTTCGGCGCTTCGACCTGTCGGCCGAAGTTTCATATTGGATCGTGTGGTAGGTGGTACCGTGATGGACTGCCGAGTCGTCGTGGAGGCCGCCGTCCCGGTGTACGACGTTGGGACCGCCGACGAAGCCGTCCGGATCGCGATATCGAAGACCGGCGAGATGCTGAATCCGGACCTCAGCTACGTCGAGATCGACACCGGGAGCCGCACGTCGCCCGCGGGCGAGGAGCTACCGCCGGCCTTCGTCGCCGCCGACGAGGCGCTCGTCGCTCTCGAACTCCACATGGACGTGTTCAACGTCGAACGCGCCGAACACGCCAGTCGGGTCGCGCGCAAGGAGATCGGCCAGCGCCTCCGGAACATCCCCCTGAAGGTGCTCGACGTCGAGGTGATCGAAGCGGACGACGAGGACCAGGCCGAGTCGGACTCGCCTCCGGACGACGGACCGTAGCGCCCCGGCGGCTCCCAGCGAAACCGACTGGATCGGAGCGAGCCGAAGGCTCTGTCGTGTCGACGGATCTCGTACGGATGAACGGCTCCACCGGGATCGACCGCGCGAGAGACGAGCGCGAGTACGGCTTGCGCTAGAGGGGCGAGGAACGACGGGAAGCGGAACGAAATCTCAGTCTGCGGTCGGGGCCAGCGGCTCCGATTCGGACTCTTCCATCGGCTCCGTGATCCCCTCGGTCAGCTTAAAAACGGCCGCTTTGTGGTCGGTCTTCGACTTGTGAATCGATGTCGGCTTGACGCCCAGTTCTTCGTAGGCTTCGAGGTCGATGTCCTCGTTCCAGAACTCGCACTGTTTTCGTACCTCCGCGAGAAGGCCGTGAAGATGGATGAGCTCCTGCTTCTTCATGAGTAACAGCCCCTTGCTACCGGAGGTTTATATTATTATCTTGAGTCACGTTACCAAGGGACTTTGCGTATTCGCCCTCTAGGAGGCGTAGACGGGTATTTTCGGGTTATCGATCGGGAAGGTTCTGCCGACCGACGCTCGTCGATCGGACTCCGAGACGCGACGCTGTCGCGCCGGGAAGTCGGTTCACCGGTCTCGGGCGCGGCGGTCCGCCCAGAGCGACGATCCGCCGAGGAGATCCCGCGGACGCGAACGCAGCCGCAGCGATTTACTGGAACTGCTTGACCGCCTCGAGGTCGCGCTCGGTCCGCATGAACTCCGTCAGCCGGCGGGTCGCGTGACATTCGGGACAGCTGAAGTTCGAGCGGAGGTTCTGGAGATCAGCGGGGTTGTCCTGCCACTCCTTGGTGCACTCCGGACAGACGAGTCTGACGAACGCATCCACCATGGCCGGTCGTACACGCGGCCGGGTTAAAAACGTACGTGGCGAGAGCGATTCGAAGGCGCTCGGACGCGGGATAAAATGACAGGAAGAGAACCGTTCGGACGGCCGTGTCAGGGAGCCAACCCCTCGCTCGCCTCGAGGAGCTCCTTGTACCGGTTCCGGATGGTGACCTCGCTGATGTCGGCCACGTCCGACACCTGGCTCTGCGTCACCTTCTCGTTCGAGAGGAGCGCCGCCGCGTACACCGCGGAGGCGGCGAGCCCGACCGGGGACTTCCCGCTCGTGATGCCGCTCTCCTTCGCGCCGTCGAGGAGCTCGCGGGCCAGCCGCTGCGTCTCCTCGGAGAGCTCCAGGCGAGAGACGAACCGCGGGACGTAGCTCTCGGGGTCGGCCGGCTGGACGCGCAGCCCGAGCTCGCGGATGACGTAGCGGTACGTCCGCGTGAGCTCCATCTTGTCGACGCGGGAAACGGCGGTGAACTCGTCTAAGCTCCGCGGGTTCCCCACCTGTCGGGCGGCCGCGTACAGGGACGCTGTCGCGACCCCCTCGATCGAGCGGCCGGGCAGGAGGTTCTCGCTCAGCGCGCGGCGGTAGATGACGGAGGCGGTCTCGCGGACGTTGTCCGGGAGGCCGAGCGCCGAGGCCATCCGATCGATCTCGCCGAGCGCCTGTTTGAGATTGCGCTCTTTCGAGTCGCGGGTGCGGAACCGCTCGTTCCAGGTGCGGAGCCGCTGCATCTTCTGGCGCTGTCGGCTCGACAGCGACTTCCCGTAGGCGTCTTTGTCCTGCCAGCCGATGTTCGTCGAGAGCCCCTTGTCGTGCATCATGTTCGTCGTCGGAGCGCCGACGCGCGACTTGCTGTCTCGCTCGCCGGAGTTGAACGCGCGCCACTCCGGCCCGCGGTCCACCGAGTCCTGCTCGACGACCAGCCCGCAGTCGTCGCACACCGTCTCGCCGTGCTCCGTGTCGGTGACGAGGCTCCCGCCGCACTCGGGACAGGTCGTCGTCCGCTCCGCCGCCGTCGACTCCGACTCGTCGGTCTCCGTCGTCCGATCCCGGCTCGTTCGCTCTCGCTCCGTTTCTCCGCCGTAATCGCGCGTACGTGTTTCTGTCATGGGTTCTCTCCGATCGAACTCCCGACTGAAATACTGGTGCCGGGCGAGCCGATTCGTTAACCAATAGTAAGTAGTCAGAGCATATAAATGCTGCGCGAGTCGAGTTAGCATACGTCTCGGCGAATCGGCTCGATAGTCGCGATAACGACCGTTTACGGCGCTTCGAACTCTCGGCGTGATCGACGACGCGACAACGAACCGAAACTTCCCGGTATATAAATCATGTTGGATCCGCGGGTCGCTGTCGGTCGGTGCCGCCGGCGACCGCGTCATCGGTCGCCGATATCGCCGTCCGCTACCGGTTCCGACTCACCGGGAACGCCACTCGGTCGGGCGCGTCGTTGAAGCGGTCGAGGATCCGCTCGTACAGCCGGTTCTTCACGCGCTGTCCGCGGCGCGGATGCGTGAGGTACCGGACGCGGAGCTCCACCCACGACTCGCCCTGCGTCACGTTCACCGTCGGCTTGTCGTACACCTCCAGCTCCACGGGCGTCTCGGCGAGCGCCTCGCGGTACGCCGCGATGCCGGCGGCCATCTCGTCGCCGACCAGGTCGCTCGCCTCCTCGGCCATAACCTCTCGCGCGAAGTCGAGGTCGGTCTCGTAGGCGACCTGCACGCCCACCTCGTTCCACACGTACGGGGAGCCGCCCCCGCCGAAGTTGACGACGTTCGAGGAGAGCACGACGCTGTTGGGCACCGTCACCACCCGCCCCGACGGCTGGTTCGTCGTGACCAGCTCGCCGTTGATCTCCCACAGCGTCGTCACGAGGAAGTCGACGCCGATCACGTCCCCCTTCGCGTCGTCGATCCGGACCCGGTCGCCGATTCCGTAGGGCTGTTTCACGGTGATATACACCCACGCGATCAGCGAGAGGAGCGGCTGCTGGAGCGCGAACGTGACCGCGAAGCCGATGACCCCGAGCGAGAATAAAAGCCCGAGCCAGTTCTCGGTCAGCACCGCCAGCGTCGCGATCGTCCCCACGAAACCGAAGACGAGCCGCAGGAGGTTGCGCGTGTTGTACGCGCGCCGCTTGTTCGCCGACCGCATCAGGACGCCGACCGCGAAGCGGTACGACCCGTACAGCAGCGCCCCCACGGCGACGACGAGCAGCGCCCGCCCGACGACGAGCGTCGCGGGGTAGCCGACCAGGTCGGGCCAGCCGCCGAGGGCGTCCGTCGTCCCCACGAGCGTGCCGGCGACGGCGGCGACGACGCCGAGGGCGACGGCGGCGAGCGCGAGTGGACGTCTCACGCTCGCCGGTCGCGGCCGACCGGCAAAACGGTTGTGACGTCCGGTCGTCCGATCCGACCGCGACGCTCCGGACCGGTCACTCCCCGCCGACCGCGACCCGTGCCAGCGCGCCCGCGAGCACCTCTGTCGCGGCCGCGCAGTCCGCCCAGTCGGTCCACTCGCGGGGGTTGTGCGAGATCCCGTCCCGCGAGGGCGCGAACAGCAGGGAGGCGTCGGTGACGCGGGCGACGCGCATCGCGTCGTGCACCGCGCCGGAGTGGAGGTCGATCGCGGTCCGGCCGGCGTCGGCCGCGGCGGCGTGTGCGGCCTCCCGGAGCCGCTCGCTCATCGGCGTCGGCGCCACGTCGAAGGGGCGCTCGAGCGACGTCTCGACGCCCCGCTCGCGCTCCAACCGGGCGAGCGAGTCGCGCGCGGCCGAGACGATACTCTCCATCGACTCGGCCTCGACGTCGCGCACGTCCACTCCGGCGTCGACGCGGCCCGGAACGACGTTCGTCGCGTTCGGCGAGACGGTGAGCGACCCGACGGTGCCGACCGCGGAGGCGCTCGACTCGTCGACGACCGCGTTCGCGGCCGACTCCACGTCGAGGACGAACTCGCTCGCGGCCGCGAGCGCGTCGGTCCGGTCCCCCATCGCGGTCGCGCCCGCGTGGTTCGCCTCGCCCTCGATCGCCACCTCGCAGTGGGTAATCCCGGTGATCGTCGTCACGACGCCGGCGTCCGCGCCCGCATCCTCCAGAACGGTGTCCTGCTCGACGTGGAGCTCGTAGAAGGCCGCCCACCTCGCGGGGTCGATCGCGTCGTCGCCGCGGTAGCCGATCCGGTCGAGCGCCTCGCCCAGCGTCTCTCCGTCGTCGCTCTCGGACGCGAGGGCCTCGTCGAGGGTCGTCTCGCCGGTCGCCACGCTCGACCCGAGGAGCCCGTTGCCGAACGTGGACCCCTCCTCCTCGGTGAAGCTGACGACGCCGACCGGCCGATCGGGCTCGACGCCCGCAGCCTGCATCGCCCGCACCGCCTCCAGCGCGGCGTACACCCCGAGCGGGCCGTCGAAGATCCCGCCTTCGGGGACGCTGTCGAGGTGACTCCCGCTCACGGCTGGGGCCGCCGCCGGGTCCGCCGACTCCGGTGTCCACGTGCCGAGGATATTTCCGACCTCGTCGACGGCGACGTCGAGGCCGGTCGCCTCCATCCGTTCCACGAGCCGGTTGCGGGCGGCGGCGTTCGCCTCGCTCCCGGTCCGGTTCGTCCGCCCGCGCTTCTCCGGATCGTCGTACTCCACGCGTCCGAACGCCGCGTTCGCCTCTAGGTCCGCGCGGAGGCGGTCGGCGTCGACTGGCAGGTCCATGCGCGGATCGGAGCGCCGACGGACCAAAACGGTTCGTGGTCGGGGCGGGGCCGAGGGCGACGCCGCCATCGCGGCCGGAGCCGGGGCCGAGGGCGACGATTTCGGGGCAGCGATCCGAGCCCCAAAGACACTTATTACGCCCCCGAGTGCGTTCGACCGATGTCCCCGATACTGCTGCAGGAGGCCCTGGCCGGCGGGATCGCCTTCCTGTTCGGTCTGCTGGTGCTGCTCGTACAGCTCGCCATCATCGTCTGGATCTACTCGGACGCGAAGCAGCGCAGCGACCAGCCCGCGTTCCTGTGGGCCATCGTCGCCTTCCTCGCGCCGCTGCTCGGCCTCGTCCTCTACTTCATCATCGGTCGGAACCGGTAGGCGCTCACACGCCCCGCAAGAGGCTCGTCGCTCCGACAGTTTCTGCGACCACCCACGCCACGAACAGCAGGTACGCCGCGAGCAGGACGTACGACTCGCGGCTCGTGAGCGACAGGTCCGTCCGGAGCGCCGCGAACAGAAGCACCGTCGCCAGCGTGAGCACGCCGAACATCGGCACGGCCGTCGAGAAGTTCACCTCGACGCGGCCGACGATGAGCACCCCGAGCGGGATGGCGACGAGGAGGTCGAACGTGTTCGAGCCGAGCACGTTCCCGAGGCTTGTCGCGCCGCGCCCCTCCTCCGCCGTCCGGAGGCTCACTAGGGTGTCGGGGAGGCTCGTCGCCGCCGCGACGATCGTGACGCCCGCGAGGAACTCCGGGATGCCGAACGTCGCGCCGAGCGACTCCACCGACGCGACCAGCCGTTCGACGGTCACCACGATGACGAGCAGCCCGGCCGCGAGCTTCCCCCACTCCCGGCCGACGTCGATCCCCTCGCGGACCGTCTCCACGCCGGCGTCGCCGACGTCCTGGTACTGGATGAACAGGTAGAGCCCGTACAGCGTCAGCGGGATAAGCGCCAGCGGTCGGGTCAGTTCGCCCGCGATCGCCTCCGAAGGGACCGGGACGTAGATGACCCCGAGCGAGAACGTCACGACGAGCGCCGCGACGGCGATCATGTAGAACTGCGCCTCCTTGTACACGATCGTCCGGCTGGACTCCAGCGGGCCCTCCGCGTTGAGCCCCGCCAACGCGGGGATGACGAGCACGTTGAAGATGGCGGAGCCGACGAGTGCGCCCACGCCCATGTCGAAGACGCCGACGAGCGCGGTGACGAGCACGCTCACCAGCTCCGGGAAGCTCGACCCGACGGCGACGACGATCGATCCCTGCACCACGGCCGGCAGCCCGTAGTACGCGGAGAGCGTCTGGGCCGCCTCCTCGAGCCACCCGCTGCCGACCCAGATGGCGGCGGTCGCCCCGGCGATCACCGCGACGTGAACGAGCGGCGAACTGGGGATGATGCTCCCGAGCACCGCGCTACCGGATGTGCCGTCCGGCGAGCTCCCACAGCCGGTCGGCGATCTCGTCGTCGAGCTGGTCCCGAGTGACGCGCCACTCCCAGTTACCGTCGATCGTCCCCGGCTCGTTGAACCGCGACTCGCTGCCGAGCCCGAGCAGGTCCTGCATCGTCGTCACGGCGAGCACCGCCTCGGAGCTCCACACCTCGTCGATGACCTCCCACTCGGGCGCGCGGTCGCCGTCGGCGCCGACGTTGTACCTGAAGCAGTCGCGCTGGCGCTCGGGGAGGTCCTCGAAGTAGCCGACCCACGTGTCCGTGTCGTGGGTGGACGTGTAGCCGACGACGCCCTCGGGGTAGTGCATCGGCTGGTACGGGTTCCCCTCCTGACACCAGTCGGCGTACTGCGGGACGCGCATCCCCGGGAAGCCGAACTCGGCCATCAGCTCGTTCATCGCCGGCTCCTCGAAGCCGAGGTCCTCGGCGATGAACGGCGCCTGCCCCAGTTCGCGCTCCACCGTCTCGAACAGGTCGCGGCCCGGCCCCTCCCGCCACTCGCCGGCGGCCGGGTCGTCGCGGTCGGCCGGGATCGCCCAGTACTTCGCGAACCCGAGGAAGTGGTCGAGCCGCGCCACGTCGGCGAGCTCGAACAGGCGCCGGAACCGGGCGATCCACCAGTCGTACTCTCGCTCGGCGAGCCGCTCCCAGTCGTAGACGGGGTTCCCCCAGCGCTGCCCGTCGTCGCCCGGGTTCGGCGGGACGCCCGCGACCTCGGTCGGGCGGTTCCCCTCGTCGAGCCGGAACGCCTCCGGGTTCGCCCACACGTCGGCCGAGTCGAGCGCGACGTAGATCGGCACGTCGCCGACGATCGAGACGCCCTCCTCGGCCGCGACCGCGCGGAGGTCGCGCCACTGCCGGTCGAACGTCCACTGCACGAACTCCCGGAACCGGACCTCGGTCGCGTGCTCCTCGCGGGCGTCGGCGAGCGCCTCGGGGTCGCGGGTGCGGAGCGGCTCCGGCCACTCGACCCACGTCCCCTCGGGGCGCGCCTCGGCGAGCGCCCGGAACAGCGCGTAGTCGTCGAGCCAGGGCTCGCGCTCGCGGAAGGCGTCGAGGTCGGCCTCGGCCTCGGGCGCGTCCGCGGCGTCGAACCGCTCGAAGGCGTCGCGCAACAGCGGGAGCTTGTACTCGCGGACCGCGCCGTAGTCGACCCGGTCGTCGGGGAAGTCGGGGACCGGTTCGAGGTCGGCCTCGTCGAGCCGGCCGTCGGCGACGAGCCCGTCGAGGTCGATCAGGAGGGGGTTGCCGGCGAACGCCGACGGCGACTGGTACGGCGACTCCCCGGCGCCGTGTATCGTCGGCCCGAGCGGGCAGATCTGCCAGTGGTCGACGTCGGCGTCGCCGAGGAACGAGAGGAACGCCTCCGCGCCGTCACCGAGGTCGCCGATCCCGTGTCGTCCCGGCAGCGAGGTGACGTGGCAGAACACGCCGTCGGAGCGGTCGAATCGCATGCGTCCCCCTGCGACCCCCACCGACTCAAGCGTTGCGTCCGTGTCACTATCGCGGGCGGCGCCCCGGACCGACGCTCGAGTCAGGATCGACGCAGAAGTCAGGATCGACCCCGCCCGACGCTCACTCCCGCTCCCGGACGACCGCGACCTCGTCGACGCGGATCCGCTCGGTCCCCTCGCCGTCGACGACGACACAGGAGTCGCCGGTGACTAGATCGCGGCCCGCGTGGTCGGCGTCGACCGCGACGCTCGCCGGCTCCGGGGCGAAGTTGAGGACGACGATCAGCGACTCCGCGTCGTCGCGCCGGCGGAACGCCACCACGTCGTCGGGGTGGACGTCCCCGCTGGCGACGATCGGTCGCTCGTCGAGGTCGCCGCTGGCGACGTGGTACCCCACCCGTTCGAGGTCGCCGTCGGAGCCGAGCGCCGGATGGTCCTCTCGGGTCGCGATCAGGCGCTCGTAGCGTTCGCGGACCGGTTCGCGCGCGTGGTCCCACGCGATCGCGTCGCGGCGGCCGCGCTGCCCGATCTCCTGGCCGGCGTACACCATCGGCACGCCGGGAAGCGTGAACGTCGCGGCGCCGGCGGCGGCCGCGGCGGCGTCCCCGCACTCGACGCGGTAGCGCGTCTCGTCGTGGTTCTCGATGTACTGGAGGAAGCCGGCGTGGTCGGGGAAGCCGATCTCCGCGCGCTGGTCGACCGCGTCGAGCACCGACGCGGCGGGCTCGGCGCCGCGGCCGACCTGCCGGAGCTGGAAGTACAGCGTCGCGTCGAAGTGGACGTCGAACATCCCCTCGTGGAAGCCGGGGATGTACGGGATCGTCTCGTCCATCAGCAGGAACTCGCGGTCCTTCGCTTTCACCCGGTCGCGGAGCTCGCGCCAGAACGAGTCGGGCACGGCCCACGCCATGTCGCAGCGGAACCCGTCCACGAGCGGCGCCCACTCGTCGATCACGTTGAGCAGGAACCGCCGCACGTCGAGGTTCGCGTGGTTCAGGTTCGCGATCAGCTCCCAGTCGAAGTACGTCCCCGGCTCGCCCGACTCTTGCCACTCGAAGCGGTCGCGGTACGGCGACTCCGGGTTCCGATAGGCGTCTCTGAACCACTCGTGGTCGCGCGCGGTGTGGTTGGCGACGAAGTCGAACAGCACCCGCATCCCGTTGTCGTGGGCGGCCTCCACGAGCGCCTCGTAGTCGTCGCGGTCGCCGAGGTCCTCGGCCACGTCGAAGAAGTCGACGATGTTGTAGCCGTGGGGCTTCCCGTCGTGCTGGAGGACGGGGGTGAGCCACAGCGTGTCGACGCCGAGGTCGGCGATCTCCGGGATCCGCGCTTCGATCTCCGCGAACGCCTCGCCCTCGTCGGCGTCGGCGAACGTCCGGACGTACACCTCGTAGACGGTCGCGTCGCTCGTCCACTCGGGCGGCTGGTTGAGCCGCACGGTCTCGAAGGCGGGCCCGTCGGCGCCGGTCACGGCCGTCGGGTCCGGGTCGTTCGACTCGTCCGCGTCGGGGAGCGCCCCCTGACCGGCCCGCTCGACCGCGACCGCGTCGGCGACGCTCACCCGCTGTTCGCGCCCCGGCTCTCGCGCGACGGCGACCCCGTGGACGCGGAGCCGGTCCGGCACGGCGTCGGTCGGGACCCGGAGGGCGCGCCCGTCGTCGGTCGTCCGGGCCGCGTCCCGCGGGTCGCGTCGTCCCTCCGCGAGCGCGCGCTCGACGTCGCGGTCGTCGACGACGAAGGCGACGGCTAGGTCGGCCGCGTCGAGGGCGGACTCGGGGTTCGGCGCTGGCGTCGCCCGGACGACGACCTCGCTGCTCTCGCCTCCGTCGTTCCCTTCCTCGACGGTCGCGTCGAGCCGGACGCGCGGCTTTCCGACGCCCTCGTGGGCGCGCTCGGCGCCGTAGTCGATCTCGGCGCGGTCCGGGTCGCGGTCGCGGATCGCCGTGCCGCTGCCGCCGGTGACGTCGACGCCCTCGTAGCTCGCTGCGAACGCGCGGATCGTCAGGAGGTGGTCGCCGTCGGGCGCGTCGAGGCCGAGGCGGTAGCGTCCGGGAACGTCCGGCGTGAACTCCGTCACCGATTCGTCGCCGACCGTCGCCTCGCTGTCCGGCGGCGCGTCGGCGACGCGCCACTCGTAGCTCGCCGTCGGGTCCGGATCCCGCGGCGCGAGCTGCGTCGTCTCCCCGGTCGAGAGGAATCGGGGGGGTCCAGGGTGGTGCATGGGACACTCATCAACGCCCGGGGTCTTCGGTGTTGCTCTTCGCTCGATCGCGTCGGGCCGACGGCTCGCCTCGTTCGTCAAGGCTTTTACTCAGGGAATCGCAGGGAAACTATGCGACTGCGTACCGCTCTCACGGAGCACGAACGTCGGCGCGGCGAGCGCTATCCGGCGGAGCGTCCCACGACCGCCGGCGCGTTCACGGGCGACGACGGCCGTCTGGTCCACGTCGGACCCGACGGCACCGTCCACGACTGTTCGTACTCCCTGTCGGGAGTCGGCGGGGCCGACCGGCTCCGAATGGGGATCACGGCCGGCCGCGGCGTCCGCTGGTTCGACGATCTCACCACGACGCGTCAACACTACGACGGCGACACCCCGCTCGTCGAGACCGAGTACGACGCGGGGCGGTACACGATCCACCAGTTCGACCTCGTCGTGAGCGACACCCACCTCACCCACGTCGAACTGCGCGGCGCGCCGCCGGCGGGCGCCGAGCTCGTGGCCGCCTGCGCGTTCTCGCCCGACATGGTCGAGGGCCGCGTCGGGAACCTCGTCCACCAGGAGGCGGGGCCGGCCGACGGGAGCGTCGTCGAGGTGTACCACCGCTCCGAGCACGACTTCCTCACTGCGTCGACGGGGCTCTCGGCGGCGCACGGCCAGCGGCTCCGCACGATCACGGAGCTGCTGGGCGAGGACGAGAACGGGTTCCCCCACCGCGGGGAGATCGACCAGCGCGAGGACTCGCGGCTCACTCCCGACGTCGTCGTCCGCGCGCCGTTCGAGCGAGACGGCCGGACCGAGCGCGTCACGCTGGCGAGCCGCGCGGTCGTGGACCGGCAGGAGACCCGAGACACCGGAGAGGACGCGATGGACGCGCTCTCCGACGGCCCCGACCGCCAGCGGCGGATCGAGGAGCTCTCGCGGATCGCGACCGCCTATCCCGACGCGGACGACCTCCGCGAGGCGGCGTCGGGCCGGGGGCCGACGGTCCCCGAGGACGTCCCGCGACGCGGCGTGATCGCGAGCGACCTCCGCGCGCTCGACCTGCTGACGGCCGAGTCCGGCGCCCGGATCGCCGCCCCCGAGTTCGACCCCTTCTACACGACCACCGGCGGCTACGGCTACACCTGGTTCCGGGACGAGGCGGAGACCGCGACAGCGCTTTTGAGCGCGAGCGAGGAGATCGGTCTCGACGCCGACGAGGAGCTGCTCGCGACGGCCGCCTTCTTCTGCCGCACGCAGGACGCCGACGGCTCGTGGCCCCACCGCGTCTGGGCCGACTCCGGCAAGGTCGCCCCCGGATGGGCGAACGCCCGGATCGAGGGCGCGAACGGCACCGCCGGGCCGAACGACCAGCTCGACCAGCCCGCGTCCGTGGTCGCGTTCCTCGCCCGCCTCCGCCGGACGACCGACCTCCCCGAGGAGTGGCGCGAGCGGATCGACGCAACGATCGCCGACGCGGTCGCCTTCCTCCGCGAGACGACCGAGGACGACGGGCTCCCTCGCCGCTGTCAGAACTGCTGGGAGAACGCGCTCGGACGGTTCACCCACACCGGCGCGACGTACCTCCGCGCGTTCGCCGCGGTCGCCCGCGCCCCGGTCGACGACGAGACGCGCGTCGCGGCGGCCGCGGCGGCCGACGAGGCGCTCGCCGGGCTCGACGACCGCTGGAACCCCGACACCGAACGGTTCCCGCAGCGCGCGAGCGCTGGGAGCCGCGACGACCGAGCGGACGCCAGCACGTTCGCGCTCGCGGGCGCGACCGCAGAGTACGCGGCGCTGCGCGAGGAGCGCGCGGGGGTCGACGGCGCGGTCACCGACGGCTCCGGCGCGGCGGTCGCGACGGCCGACTTCGAGCTGTTCCTCGACCGCGTGGCGACCCACGTCCGGAACTCGGTCGAGGCGCTCCGCCGAGAGACGGCCGACGTCGAGGGGCTCGTCAGGTTCACCGGCGACGACTGGCGCACCGCCGAGCAGGGCGCCGCGAAGGTGTGGTCGATCGCGACGCTGTGGGGCGCGACGGCCGCCGCCGGGCTCGGCGGGCTGATCCGCGAGCGCGACGGTGAGGTCGACGGCGACGACGCCGACGAGCTGTTCGGCGCGGCCCGCGAACTGTACGCGCTCTGCGAGCCCGACGGCCACTTCGTCAACGACGCCGGGCTGTTCGCCGAGCAGGCGTTCGACGACGGCGACCTCGACAGCGCGACGCCGATCGGCTGGTCGCACGCGCTCCGGATCGAGGCGACGGTGACGCTCGCGAAGCACGGCGCGCTCCCGGTCCCGCACGACCGACCGACCGGGCCGGACGAGGCGCCCCACTGGACGACGGGACGGAAGTTCGGCGTCGGCACGCCCGCCGACCACGAGACCGACGACCCGGTCCCGGTCTGGTTCACGCTGACCGAGGGCGCGCTCACCGAGGCGCGGTTCCCGCGGATCGACGTGATGAACGTCCGGACGTTCGACTTCCTCGTCGCCGACCCGGAAACGGGCCACACCGTCCGGACGTTCGACGAGACGAGCCACGTCACCACGACGGAGACGGTGGAGCGGACGACGGAGCCGACGGTCGGCGACGCGCTGGCGTACACGCAGACGATCCGGGAGACCGGCGACGGCCACGGCCACGAGTGGACGCTCACCGTCGAGTACGCGGTCGACACGGACGGCGACGCGGTCCTCGCCGACGTCGACTTCGAGGGCGAGCGGGAGTACGACGTGTACGCCCTCGTCGACACGACGATCACGAACGTCGGCACCAACGACCGGGGCGACCGCGTGGCGGGCGCCGACGGCTACCACCTGCTCGCCCGCAACGACGACGCGGCCGAGCGGAACACGGGCAAGCTCGTCGACGACGACGGCGACTCCTTCGAGGTCGCGCTCGCGCTCGCCAGCGACGACCGGTTCGAGTGGGCCAGCGTCCTCGCGGCCGGCGGCGAGGAGGCCGACGCCCTGTTCGGCGACGGCGAGCGCGGCGACGGCGCCGCGGAGGCGACCGGCAACGTCGTGCTCGCCGGCCTCGTCGGGAGCGGGACCGCGGTCTCCGACACGGTCGCGCTCGGATTCGCCGAGAACGCGGACACCGCGGCCGCGCTCGGCGAGGCCCGCGGCGCCATCTCGCGCGGCTTCGACGACGTCTCCGCCTCGTACGTCGAGACGTGGCGCGACTGGCTCTCCGACCGGGAGTTCCCGGACTCGGTGACCGGCGACGCGGACTTGGAGGCGCAGTACCGCTTCGCGCTGATGACCCTCGCGGCCGTGGAGGACAAGCGCCACGACGGCGCGGGGATCGCCAGCCCGTCGGTGCCGTGGGGCGAGACGGAGTACGCCGCCGAGGACCGCGGCTACGGCTACAACTTCGTCTGGTCGCGCGACCTCTACCAGGTGTTCACGGCGCTGATCGAGGTCGGCGAGGTCGAGCGCGGCGCGAACGCGCTCGCGTACCTCTACAACACCCAGCAGGACGCGGACGGCTTCCTCCCGCAGAACACCTACATCGACGGGCGCACCCGGTGGGGCGGCGAGCAGATGGACAACATCGCGTTCCCGTCGGTGATGGCGTGGCAGCTGTACGAGCACGGATTCGGTCCCACCGAAGCCGACTACAGCTACGACCAGGTCCGGCGCTCGCTCGGCTACATCGCCGAGAACGGCCCGGAGACGGCACAGGAGCGCTGGGAGGAGGAGGCCGGATTCTCGCCGTCGAGCATCGCCGCCGAGATCGCCGGGCTCGTCTGCGGCGCCGCGCTCGCGCTCGCGGAGGCCGACCGGATCGAGTCGGACGGCGGCGCGGTCGGGTCGGGCGGCGGTCACGCTCCGGAGGAACTTCGCGCCGACGCCCTCGCGTGGCTCGGGCTCGCGGACGACTGGGCCGCGCGCGTCGAGGAGTGGTGCGCGACGTCGACCGGGACCGAGCGCCACGCCGAGACGCCGTACTACCTCCGGATCACCGCCGACGGCGACCCGGAGTCCGGACGGCCGCGGACGATCGCCAACGACGGGCCGACGTACGACGAGCGGGAGATCGTCGACGGCGGCTTCCTCGAGCTCGTCCGGCTCGGCGTGAAGCCGGCCGACGACGAGACGGTCCGGAACTCCGTCTCCGTCGTCGACGACTCGATCCGCGTCGACACGCCGTACGGCCCCGCGTGGTACCGCTACGTCGGCGACGCCTACGGCGAGATCGCCGCCGGCGACCCGGGCGCGCCGTGGGCCGGCACCGGCGACGGTCGCGGGCGCCTGTGGCCGATCTTCACCGGCGAGCGCGGCGAGTACGAGCTCCGCGCCCGCGCCGACGGCCCGGACGCCTTCGGCGGCACCGACGAGGACGATCTCGAGCCCGACGCCCTCTTGGAGACGATGGCCGGCTTCGGCAACTCCGGGCGGATGCTCCCCGAGCAGGTGTGGGACCGCGAGCACCCGACCGACTACGGCTGGGAGTTCGGCGAGGGCACCGGGGGGGCGACCCCCCTCGCGTGGTCGATGGCCGGCTTCATCCGGCTCGCGCACGGCGTCGACGCCGGCGAGCCGGTCGAGACGCCGACCGCCGTCCGCGAGCGCTACGTCGAGCGCGACCGGCCCGCGGGTCCCGACCTCACCGCCGCCGTCGAGTACGCGGGCGGGGACCTGGTGGTCTCCGGCGAGACCGACGGCGACGCGGTCGCGGTGTACGCCGCCGACGGCTCCACGCTGGCGACTACCGACGATGGCGAGTACGAGGTCCGGCTGGACGCCGACCTCGAGGCCGACACGGTGGTCGTTGCGGCGGCGACCGCCGACGGCGACGACGCGGACGCGGCGCTCGCCGACTTCGGTGACGCCGGCACGTCGGTCGAGCGGTTGCGGCTGTAAGCGGTTCGCGGTTTTTATCGTTCCGTTGAAATCCTCGACAGATGACGGGAGTTAGGAGCCGTGCTGAACAGAGAGGCGCTTATCGATCGCAAATACGCGTCGCAGATATGTTTAACCGAATCGGTTCGTTCAGATGATTTGCGTACCGCTGAAGGGGTTTATAACGATCTATGACGATACCCTGCTGTATGGGTTGGAAGAATCTTTCTGGCACTTTATCCGAGGATTCTCCAAGAGATAGAGAGCTCGGTGACAGTCACACACCCTCCGTATCCCGTTAGATGTAGTCGCCACACCCCCGAAGCGAATGATTATTATCGTACCTCGGCTATGTATGGTATGAATTCACTTGCCAGTGACTCGCCGATCGCCGACATCGGGTACCTCTCTCGATCCGAACATCGCATCCCGATGCTCGTTGCGCTGACGGAGCGTCCCCGGAGTCGCTCCGAACTCTGTGAGCTGACTGAGATGTCGTCGTCGACGGTCCGACGAACGTTAAGCGAATTCGAAGACCGCGCTTGGGTTCGAAAGGACGGGTACAAGTATGTGGCAACGCGGTTGGGAGAGGCCATCGCGACCGGGATGGAGGATCTGATCGAACTTTTCGAAACCGAGCGGAAGCTGCGTGACATCTGGCACTGGCTTCCAGACGAGATGGTTGAAGTCCCGATCGAGACATGGGGTGAGACGACTGTCACACTTTCGGAGCCCGATTCACCCTACCGTCCCGTGAACCGATTCAAGTCGCTTCTCAGGCAGACGAACGAGGTCCGCTATCTCCGACCAGAGGTTGCCTTGATGGAGCCCTGCTTCGACGTGCTCCTCTCGTTGGTCGACGCCAGTGTAGACATAACGTTAGTCGACCGACCGAGCTGTCACGCATACTTCATCACGACGTATCCCGAGCGCAGTTTAGAGATGGAAAAACGAGACAATTTCACGATTCTCGAGCATGACGAACTCCCCAAATGCGGAATTGGCCTGCTGGAAACCCGAGTTACCATCAGCTGTTACGAGCAGGACAGCGGGTCAGTCCAGGCACTGATCGACACCGACGTTCCGGCTATCCGCGAGTGGGCAGAATCGACGTATGCGTCCTTCGAGACCGATGCGCGACCGGTCACCCCCGAAGCCTACATGGAGTGACGTTCCCGGTCGCGTGAGCGCGATGTCCATCCGGTCGCTCAGTGCCTCCTCTTCTACTTCGCAGGACGGACCGGTCTGGCATCGGTTTCTCGGCGGAGTTCAGTGAGCACCTGTTGCCGCGTGTGCAGTCGCTGAAAGAATGGCAGGGCCTGCCGAAATCGCACGAGATAGCTACAACGTCTCAGGGGTCGTCGTGTCGCTTGTCGGGAGGTACAACGAAACAATGACTGACGACCGGCAACTCATGCACGGGATCGACCTCGAAACACTCGAAGGATTCGCCGAACACGCGGCCGAGAATCCCGAAGCCGTTCAGCTCGGCCTCGGGGCGGCCGCGACCTACGAGGGGACGGCCGCGCACAGCCTGGCAAAGATCGATAGCTACGACCTCGGCGGCGAGACAGTCGCTCGCGAGACGCGTGAATACACCGTCCCGTACGGCGCCTGGAAGGAGGTACTGGACGCCGGTGGGTGGGTCGGCGCGACCGATCGAATCGAACCCATCGAAGCGGCGCTGTCTGCGCTCGCCGCCTGTATCAACGTCGGCATCACGATCAACGCCGCCGCGAACGGCGTCGACATCGACCGTCTTCGGACGCGCGTCGGGACGGACTTCGATCCGGCGGTCCTCTTTAGTCTCGCTGAACTCAAGGAGGCCGACTCGGTGTACGAGAATCTGACCGCGGAGGTCGAAATTGACGGGGAAGACATCGACGACGACCTGATCGATGAGTGGGCGCGACGAGCACCCGTCTACACGCTGTTATCACTCGCTCAAGACATCCAGCTACACATCAAAACCCCCGCCGAAGCGACGGGAGACGACTGATCGGTGAACAACGATGAGTGAATCATTAGACACAGACAAACTCGAACCGATAAACGAAGCGAAACTAAGCGAACTCGTCGAGACCTCCCTCGTCGATCTCGGTGCGACGGTTCACGCCGCACTGGTCGTCATCGGTGACGAGCTCGGGCTGTACGAGACGCTTGATGACGAGGGGCCGCTCACGTCATCTGAACTCGCCGACAGAACCGAAACCGTCGAGCGGTACGTTCGTGAGTGGCTGCGCTCGCAGGCCGCGGGCGGGTACGTGACCTACGACACTGAGACTGACCGGTACTACCTCACCCCGGAGCAGGCGCACATCTTGGCCGACGAGGAGAGCCCCGTGTTCATGCCCGGTGCGTTCCAGCTGGTCGGGTCAGTGGCAAAGATAGGCCCCGAACTCAAGGAGGCTTTCCGAACGGGGGAAGGCATCGGCTGGCACGAACACGACGAGGACGTGTTCCACGGGACGGAACGTTTCTTCGGGCCGTCCTACGGGGCGTTCCTGCTCGACTGGATCGGAGCGCTCGACGGCGTCGATGACAGGCTGAAATCGGGGGGCCGGATCGTCGACGTGGGATGTGGTCACGGCGCGCCGACGATCCGCATGGCCGAAGCGTACCCCAATTCGACGGTCGTCGGCATCGACTACCATGAGGAATCGATCGAGGTAGCGCGCGAGCGGGCGGAAGAGGCGGGTGTGGCCGACCGCGTTAGCTTCGAAGCGGCGACCGCGCGGGAGTACACCGGCTCCGACTACGACCTCGTGACGATGTTCAACTGCTACCACGACATGGGGGATCCCGTCGGGGTGGCTGCTCACGTCCGAGAGACGCTAAGCGAGAACGGTGCGTGGATGATCGTCGAACCGTACGCCGATGACCAGGTGGAAAACAATCTCACCCCGTTTGGCCGCCTCGGATACTCTATTTCGACACTTGCCTGTACGCCAAATTCGCTCAGTCAAGACGTCGGGTACGGGCTCGGCGCGCAGGCGGGAGAGGACCGAACGCGAGAGGTCGTCACCGGAGGCGGGTTCACGCGTTTCCGCCGGGCGGCCGAGACGCCGACCAGTCTGGTCTTCGAAGCAAAACCCTAACTTCTTCTCTGAGGGAATTCCGTTCTACTTTCGCTGGTCGCCCAATCGAGAACCGTGCAGCGACGTCCGTCTTCTCGCCCCGTCATCTGGTAGAAGCTGTCAAAATGTGCCGACTGTATTCGTTCCGGGGCCCTAGGCAAGGATGCCTCGCTAACTAGCGGCTATTTTAACCGCAGAATGTTTCGAATGGACGACTGACAATTTTGCTGATCAGATACTCTGTATCCGGCACGGATTCTCTATCGAGCAATACGGATCTCAACAGAGGCGTTTTTAAACGGCCGGAGTCACCCGAGCGCGGTCACGTCGACCTCGCGGGTCGCGTCACCGACCGCGACCTCGACTACCGAGACGATCGACTCTCTGACGCGTTCGCGCCACGACTCGACGGCCGCCGCGTGGAGTTCACGACGCCTCTCGATGTCCGCGTCGGGGTGGTCCGCCGCCGTCTCGTCGACCTCCGGATACGGCGGAACGTCGGCGACGAGGTCCCGCGGATCGACGCGGATCGGAGCCGGGCCGTCGTCGTTCTCGCTCGCACCGCGGCCGTCGGGTGCGTCCGCGTCGACGGCGTGCAGTCGGGCGCGCATCCG
Organism: Halorubrum sp. B52; assembly: GCF_059752555.1. Classification (NCBI taxonomy): domain Archaea; kingdom Methanobacteriati; phylum Methanobacteriota; class Halobacteria; order Halobacteriales; family Haloferacaceae; genus Halorubrum; species Halorubrum sp. B52. Next base: position 22,769 of record NZ_MWTG01000007.1, read on the forward strand.
CCCCGAGAAGGGTGGCGTCATCCGTAAGACGACGTCGCGGTCGCTGCGGAGGGTCGCTTCGAGCGCGCTCGCGACGTCGTCGCGGTGGACCGCGATGGATCGGATCCGATCGGGACCGGCCGCCCGCTCCTCGTCGTCGCCCCCGTCCCCGTCGCCCTCAGTCATCGCCACTCGTCCACTCGGCGTCCGACAGGGTACGCTGGACGGCCTCCTCGCCGACGGCGCCGGCGAGGTGTTCGAAGCCGGCCCGGACGCCGCGGTCGCTCGCGTTCGCGACGAGCCGCGAGACGATGAACTCCGGCGTCGACTTGCCGACCGTCCCGAAGCGCGGCTGGTAGTCGACGCGCAGTTCGAGGTCGTTCGTGAGCCCCTCCGCGAAGATTCCGTCGATCCGGGCGGCGTCGGGCAGCGGACTCAGGTCCTCCGCGAGGTGCGTGACGTACACGCCGAGCGCGCCCCGCTCGACGGTGAGCGTCACGAGCCCGTTCAGCAGGTCGGCGGCGCGTCCCGGCTCCGTGATCGCCTCGAACTCGTCGACTAACATTAGCGTGCGCCCGTCCTCGACCAGCGGCGGCACCACCGACTTCAGCGTCGATTCCAGCACGCCGGCGTTAAACGAGGCGTGCCGGCGGTGGAAGACGACCCGGTCGAAGGAGCCGACCTGGGCCTCCTCGGCGGGCACGGGCAGCCCCATCGACGCGAGCAGCGCCACCGCACAGACCGTCTCCAGCAGGGTCGTCTTTCCGCCCGAGTTCGCGCCCGTGAGGACGCTCACGCGGTCGCCGGTCGGCGGCGCGTCGACGCTCGCGACGCCCGCGTCGCCCGCGAGCGAGTGGGTCCCGACCGCGTACGACACCGGCTGCACGTCGCCGGCGACAAAGAGGTTGCGCGCCTGCCGCACCGCGATCCCGTCGTCGACGAGCGTCGGGCGAACGAGGTCGTACGCGGCCGCGAAGCGCGCTAGCGAGAGCAGGAAGGCGGCGTCCGAGACGGCGCTGACGGCGCGGGCGACGTCGCCGTCCCGCGCCCTGTCCTCGCCGTTCTCCCCGTCCGGTTCGGTCGCCGTTCCGCCGAGGCGCTCGCGGATGTCGGCGGCGACCGCCGCCTCGCGCGCCGCGACCTCCCCCTCCAGCTCCGCCGCGAGGTCGCGGAGGGTCGCCGAGACGAAGTCGGCGGCGTCGAGCGCGTCGTCCGGCGCGACCGACCGCACCGTCGCCGGGTCGACGCCGGTCTCGCTCGCGACGTGGTCGATCGTCGCGGCCTCCAGCGCCTCGAAGTCGCGCAGCGAGCCGTCCCGGACCGCGTCGAGCACGTCGAACGCGGAGTTCGCCAGCTCCTCGGCCGCGTCGCGCTGATCGCGCAGACGGTCCAGCTCCGCGTCGGCGCCGCGAGCGATCTCGATCTCCCCCTCCTCGACCGCCGTCGGGTCGATCGACCCGCGCACGTCGGCGAGGGCGTCGGCGGCCTCCCGGAGGCGCTCGGCCTCCAGCTCGCCGATCGCCTCGAACGGGCCGTCGTCGAGCCCCGCCTCCCGCAGCGCGAGGGCCGTCTCGACGGCGGCGAGGTCGGAGCCCTCGGCGTCGTCGTACGCGTCGAACGCCTCGGTCACCCGTTCGCGGTCGCCCTCGGCGAGCCCCTCCCACGCGTCGCGCGCGGCGACGACGCCGTGGAGTCGTTCCTCGACCGCCTCCCGGTCGGAAAGCGGCGTCAACACCCGGATCCGGTCGGCGGCGTGGGCGGTCAGGGCGTGGCCGGCGGCCAGCGAGAGCAGGTCGTCGTACACCGAGCGGGTGTCTCCCGTCGCGAGGACGCCCATGCCGGCCTCGCCGTTGGCCCGGCGGAGGATCCGGGTGGCGCGCCCGCGGTGGAGCCCGGCGTCGACGAGCGCCCGCACGTCGGCCGACTCGATCGCTTCGATCGCCCGCGAGGTCCCCAGCGCCGAGACGAGCCGCTCGCTCGTCTTCGGGCCGATCCCCCAGTAGTCCTCGAGTCGCATACGCCGACGTGACGGCGCGGCGTCTTGGCGTTTTCGTCGGCGGCGGGGCGAGCGCCGGACGCGGCGCGTCCCCGCGGTCCCCCGGCCGCCGGCCCCACACCCGCCGGTCGCCACCGTCAAACCCCGTCGGTCGCTACCACCCGTCATGGCCACGGAACTCGCGGACGGTGTGTGGCGGTTCGAGCTGCGCGGCGTCAGCGCCTACCTCGTCGACGACGACGTGCCCACGCTCGTCGACGCGGGAACGCCGTGGGACGAGGAAGCGATCCGGGAGGGGTTCGCCGACGCCGGCGTCGACGTCGCGGACGTCGGGCGGGTGCTCCTGACCCACTACGACCTCGACCACGTCGGGACGCTCGCCGCGCTGACGCCGGAGCTCGACGCGACCGTGTACGCCGGCGCGTTCGACGCGGCGCTCCTCCGGGGAGAGCGGTCGCCGCCGCTCCGGAACCACAAGGGCGCGCTCCAGCGGCTCACGGGAGCGTTCACGACCCTCCCGGACCTCGACATCGAGGCGGTCGCGGACGGCGAGCGACTCGGCTCGTTCACCGCCTACCACACCCCCGGGCACACGCCGGGACACGTCGCCTACGTGAGCGAGTCGCTCGGCGTCGCGCTCCTCGGCGACCTCGTCTCGGCGTCCGACGGCGCGCTCTCCCCGTCCGAGTGGCTCATCAGCTACGACACGGGCGACGTGCTGGACAGCGTCCGCGACCTCGACGAGCGCGCCCCGCCCTTCGAGGTGGCCTGCGTCGGCCACGGCGATCCGCTCGCGTCGGGCGGGAGCGGGGCGCTCGCCGCGCTCGCGGATCGGATTTAGAACGGAGTGGCCCGCCGCGGCCGGCCTACCGCGACTGCCGGTAGATCAGGTTCCGCTGGATGTCGTTCGCGCCCTCGTAGATCACCGGAATTCGCACGTCGCGGTAGACGCGGGCGATCCGGCGGTCGGTGAGGATCGAGCGGCCGCCGTGCAGCTTCATTCCCTTCTCGGCGCAGTCGGTGGCCACCTCCGTGGACTTCGTCTTCGCCAGCGCGGCCCAGTAGCCCGCGTCCTCGTTGTTCGCGACCTTCTCGCAGGCGCGCCAGTTGAGCGCGCGCGCCGACTCGAAGCCGATCCGCATGTCCGAGAGCGTGTGCTGGACCGCCTGGAACTCGTTGACGGTGCGGCCGAAGGCGTTGCGCCCGTGGACGAACTCCTCGGCCTCCTCGATGGCGGCGGCGGTGAGCCCGAGCCCGTGGCCGCCGACGACCACGCGGCCGTGGTTGAAGAAGTCCGCGAGCACGTAGAAGCCGCCGCCCTCGCTGCCGACGACGTTCTCCTCGGGGACGAAGCAGTCCTCGAAGACGATGTGGCCCTGCTTGGAGGCGCGCATCCCCATCTTCTCCGGGATGTGCTCCGCCTCGTACCCCTCGCTGTCCGTCTCGACGATGAACAGAGTGTAGTTCGAGTAGCGGTCGTCGCTCTCGCCGGTCTTCGCGTAGACGGTGAGCCAGTCGGCCTCGACCGCGTTGCCGACCCAGTACTTCTCGCCGGTGAGCTCGTACCCGCCCTCGACCTTCTCCGCCTTCGTCGTCATCCCGGCGAGGTCGGAGCCGGTCTCGGGCTCGGAGACGGCGAGCCCCGATATCTGGTCGTTCTCCGCGACCGGGCGGAGGTACTCCTCCTTCTGCGCGTCGGTGCCGTACTGCTCGACCATCTCGCAGCCGAAGCTCGCGAGCTGGAGCGTGAGCGCGATGCCGGCGTCGGCCCGGTAGAACTCCTCCGCGATCGCGAGGATCTGCGCGAGGTCGAACCCCTTTCCGCCGTACTCCTCGCCGATGTCCTGCGCGACGAGCCCGGCGTCCATCCCCGCCTCCAGCACCTCCCACGGGTAGTCGCCCGAGTCGTAGTACGCCTCGGCGTTCGGCGCGATGTGCTCGGCGGCGAACTCGCGGGCCTCGGCCTTCACGTCGCGCGCGTGCTCCGGCACGACGCTGTCGTCGAGTAGATCCATGTGCGATCCGCGGTCCCCGCGGTCAAAACGTTCGTGGAATAACGAAAAACTGTGGGAGAGTTTATTCTCCGCTTCGCGTCTCCTCAGTGTCGACGATCTCGCCGTCGACCGCGGCGGGACTCTCGTTCTCTCGGCCGTCCCCGTTTCGGTCGGCGGGATCGTCGGCGTCGCCGTCTCGGTCATCAGAGTCGCCGTCTCGGCCGCCGGAGTCGGCGTCCCCCGCGGTGTCGACGTCGGCGTCGCCCTCGCCGTCGTCTTCGGTTCCCTCCTCGTCGGTGGGATCGCCCCCCTTCGCGACCGCCTCCGCGTCGTCGATCTCGACGGGGTCGCGCTCGGGATAGCCGGCGTCGTCGCCGTCCGGCGGTTCGGCCGGATCGCAGGGCTCGAATCCGGCCGTCTCCAGCTCGGTCTCAGGACCGCTGTTCAGCGCCCGACCGCCCTCCCGAAGCGCCTCCCGCGCGGCCTCCCGGTCGACGGTGCCCGAGACGGTCCGCGGGAGCTCGTCGACGAGGGCGATCGTTTTCGGGATCTTGAACCCGCTGAGTCGCTCCCGCGCGAACGAGGCGAGGGCCGCCTCGTCCACCGTCTCCCCGGTCCCGTCGTCGACCGCGAGCAGCGCGGCGACCCGCTCGCCCCACGTCTCGTCGTCGAGGCCGACGACGGCGACGTCCTCGACCGTGGGGAACCGCCGGAGCACGTCGCTCACCTCGCCGGGCTCGACGTTCTCGCCGCCGGTGATGATCCGGTCGTCGAGCCGGTTGAGCACGTAGAGGTAGCCGTCCTCGTCGAACCGTCCCACGTCGCCGGTGTGGAGCCCGTGCGGGCCGAACGCGGAGCGGTCGAGCTCGGCGGTGGACTCGTCGCCGGGCTCCGGCGGGCGCTCCAGGTACCCCGGCGTCACCGTCGGGCCGTCGACGACGATCTCGCCCGTCTCGCCGGCCTCGACCGGCGCGCCGTCCTCGTCCACGATCGTCACGTCGGTGCCGAACAGAGGCCGGCCGACGGTGCCGAGCCGGCCCTTCGTCTGCCGGGGCGTGGCCGTCGCGATCTGCGAGGCGGACTCGGTCATCCCGTAGGTCGGATACACCGGGACCGAGTAGTCGCGGCAGCGCTCCAGCAGCTCGTCCGGCGCCGGCGCGCCGCCGAGCAGGACCGCGCGGAGCGTGTCCGAGAGGGTGCCGCGCCTGTCGAGCATCCGCTTGAGCATCGTCGGCACGAGCGAGACGCCGGTCACGTCGTACGCGTCGATGTCGTCGGCGGTGCCGCCGGCGTCGAACCCCTCTCGGAGCACGAGCGTCGTCCCGTAGAGCGCGGAGCGGTAGACGGGCGCGAGCCCGCCCATGTGGTGCAACGAGAGGGAGACGAGCCATCGGTCGCCGGGGTCGACCCCGAGCCGGAACGCGGAGGCGACGGCGGAGCTGTACACGTTCCCGGCGGTGAGCGGGACCGGCTTGGGCTCCCCTGTCGTGCCCGAGGTGAAGAGGATACAGAGGTGATCGCCGAACTCCCACTCCGGAGGGTCGACCGTCGCCGGCTCCACGTCGTGGACGGCGGTGACGGTCGCGTCGGCCGGGTCGTCGACGGAGAAGACGGGCGTGTCGTCTATCCCGTCGACGGCCGCCAGCGCGTCGTCCTCTGTCGGCTCCGCGCAGACGACCGCCGAGAGCTCCGCCCGTTCGATCCGCTCCGAGAGCTCCCTGGGCGTGAGTCCCTGCCCGAGCGGGACGAACGTCGCGCCGATCCGCATCGCCGCGTGGACCAGCCCGACCGTCCCGACGTACGGCGGCGTGAGCACGCCGAGCCTGTCGCCCGCCTCGATCCCGTGGGCGACCAGGCGTCCGGCCGTCTCCGAGACGAGCCGGTCGAGGTCCGTGTACGTCCACGCCTCGCCGTCCTCGGCTCTCACGAGCGCCGCGTCGTCCGGCGAGGCGGACACCCGGTGTGACAGCCAGTCGCGCACGGGGGTCACCCCCGTCGCGGCGGCGACTCACTCATCGGTCGGGTGTCGAACGGTGAGCACCGGCACGTCGGAAGTCCGGACGACCCGCTCGGTGACGCTGCCGAGGAGGTACCGGTCGAGCCCCTTCCGGCCGTGAGTCCCCATCACGATCATGTCGACGTCGTGCTCGTCGGCGTAGTCGCGGATCGAGCGGTACGCGGTCCCCGTCGCGACGGTCGTCTCGCATTCCACGCCGGCGCGCTCGGCCGCGTCCGCGACCCGCCGCGTGGCCTCCTTCCCCTCGGATTCGAGGGCGTCGACGACGATCTCGGCGCCCGCTTCGAGCGTCGAGTACGCCGCGCCGTCGACGACGTACAGCGCGTGGAGCGTGGCGCCGTACTGCCCGGCGAGGTCGATCGCGTGTTCGATCGCGGCGTCAGACGCGGGGCTGCCGTCCGTCGGCACAAGGATCTGCGAGTACATCGTACCCTCGCTACGCTCGGTACCGATTAAAAACCCGATCACGAGCGGCGCCTCGCGAGAAGACCGCACGACCGCGTCGCGTTTCCGATCGCGCCGGGTGAACGCCGTCTCCGCCCGCGTCGCCGCTAGCGGAATCCCATCGCTTCGATCTGCTCTTGGTAGCGGTTGCGGATGGTGACCTCGGTCACCTGCGCGACGTCGGCGACCTCGCGCTGGGTCTTCTTCTCGTTACACAGAAGGGAGGCGGCGTAGATCGCGGCGGCGGCGAAACCGGTCGGGGACTTCCCGGAGAGGAGTCCCTGCTCGGCGGAGACGTCGATGATCTCCGTCGCCTTCGACTGCACCTCCTCGCTCAGCTCCAGCGAGGAGGCGAAGCGCGGAACGAACTGCTTGGGGTCGACGGGTTTCAGCTCTAAGCCGAGCTCCTGCGAGATGTAGCGGTACGTCCGGCCGATCTCCTTCTGCGGCACGCGCGAGACGTCGGCGACCTCGTCGAGCGACCGCGGAATGCCCTCCTGTCGGCAGGCGGCGTAGAGGGCGGCGGTGGAGACGCCCTCGATCGACCGCCCGCGGATGAGGTCCTCGTTGAGCGCGCGTCGATAGATGACCGAGGCGACCTCGCGTACCGACCGCGGAACGCCGAGCGCGCTGGCCATGCGGTCGATCTCCGAGAGCGCGAACTGGAGGTTCCGCTCGCCCGCGTCCTTCGTGCGGATCCGTTCCTGCCACTTCCGTAGCCGGTGCATCTGCGACCGCTTTTCCGAGGAGAGCGACCGGCCGTACGCGTCCTTATCCTTCCAGTCGATCGTCGTCGTCAGCCCCTTGTCGTGCATCGTTTCGGTGATGGGGGCGCCGACGCGCGACTTCGACTGCCGCTCCGAGTGATTGAACGCGCGCCACTCCGGGCCGCGGTCGATGTTCCGCTCGTCCAACACCAGCCCGCAGTCCTCGCACACGAGCTCCTGGTCGGCGTCCGTGACGATCTCTTCCGACTCGCACTCCGGGCAGGAGAGCGTCTCCGTCTCGTCCGACTCTCGCTCGGTGTTCCGCTCCTGTTGACGCTGGCGGCTCGGACGTTCCATTATAAGGTTTCTGGTTATTGCCGTATTTAAACCTTTGTCCCGGATCCGCACGCGCCGTCGGTCGGTAGCGGCTCGTCTGCTCCGGCCTGAGTACGGCCTCTGGCGCTTCACACGCACGTTTCTGACGATCTCGCGCGGACGCTACCGCCCGCAGAGACGTCGCCGCCGCCGGCCGTCGAACACGAAACGTGACCGTCGCGGTGGGTCACATTCGGCTCTCGGCGCCCGGCTCAATAATTACTACTAGACATTCACAAAGACTTTTGTATAACTACAACATATTGGTTTCCATGAGCACGACGCAGTCCGACGGGATCGAGGGGACGCTCCGCGGCTGTCGACCCGCGGAGATCGACCCGATCGTCATCGACGCCGCCGACCTCGACAGCACCGCGCCCGAACACCTCCGCGACCTCAAGGCCGAGCTCTCGGCCCGCGGCTACCAGCCGGCGACGCTGTCGGTCGACGCCTGTTTCGACTGCGAGGACACGCTCTCGACGCAGCGGGAGGCCGACCGGCTCCGCGAGTACGTCCGCGCCGCGTCGTTCCTCGGCGCCGGCCGGATCGAGGTCCGTCTCGGCGAGGTGTCCGATCCCGCCGCCGCGGAGCCGGCGCTGTCGGCGCTGGCCGAGCGCGCCCGTCGGGAAGGGGTCGAGCTCGTCCGGACCGGCGGCGACGCGACGGCGGCCTGACGAATGGCGTCGAAGCGCTCGCTCGCGACGAAGCTCGGCGTCGTCGCCGGGTTCGAGGAGCCGCGCGTCGCGCTCGAACAGTACCCCACGCCGCCCGACCTGGCCGCGCACGTCGTCCACCTCGCGGACCTCCACGGCGACGTCGACGGTCGCACCGTCCTCGACCTCGGCACGGGGACCGGGATGCTCGCGCTCGCCGCCGCCCTCCGCGGCCCCGCCCGCGTCCTCGGCGTCGAGCTCGACCGCGACGCGCTGGTCACCGCGGTCGCCAACCAGCGCCGGGTGGCCGCGAGCGCCCCCGTCCACTGGATCCAGGCCGATGCGACGCGACTCCCCCTGGCCGTGCCCGACCCGGTGACCGTCGTGATGAACCCCCCGTTCGGCGCGCAGGACGGGAACCGGAACGCGGATCGCGGATTCCTGAGGACGGCGAGCAGCGTCGCGACCGTCTCTTACTCGGTCCACAACGCCGGCAGCGAGGCGTTCGTGGAGGCGTTCGCGGCCGACAACGGCGGCGAGGTGACCCACGCGTTCGCCGCCGACTTCGCGATCGACGCGCAGTTCGACCACCACGAAGACGAGTCGCGCGAGGTCGACGCCGAGGTGTACCGGATCGAGTGGGCGTGAGCCCGCGGGGTCACGCCCCGATCACTGCCGCCCCTCGTACCGCTCCCGCGTCGCGATCCGCACCCGCGTCTCCCCGCGCTCCGCGAACACCGCGTCGTCCTCCCGGACGAACGCGACGCCCTGCAACGCCACCGACTCGTTGGCCGCGGGGAGCGCCGCCCGTTCGGTCTCGCCCTCGTGGGCGACGCGCAGCTCGAACCCGCCCTCGACGGCGGCGACGGTGACGTTGCGCCCGTCGATCCGCGGCTCCGCCCGCACCGGCTCGCTCGTGAACAGCGTCGTGCGCGTCTCGTTCCGGACGGCGTCGATCCGGTAGGCCGGCCCGCCGTTCGACGCGACCCAGCCGACCCGCTGGACCCAGACGGTCTCGCGCCACCCCGTCCCGCCCACGTCGACGGCGCGGTACTCCCAGAAGGCGAGGCTCCCCCGCGAGACCGCCGTCGTCCAGATCTCCCGGTCAGCGTTCTTCACGATCACCCCCGAGGTGTTGACGCTCGTCGACCGGCCGAACGCCTCGACGTCGACGACGCTCACCTGCTGATTCTCCACGTTCTCCGCGTACGTCACCTGGTATCCGTCGATCTCGATCGGATCGCCCGGCAGGTCGCCGTCGTCGACGGCGACGAGGTTCGGGACCACGCCCGGCCCGGCGACGACCGCCAGCGCCGACGCGAGCAACAGGAGGCCGACCCCGGCCGGCGTGGCGGACCGGACGGCCCCCCGGACCGTCTCGGGCGACGGCACGGCCAGGTCGGGCCGCAGCGGCTCGTCCCGTCCCGCGACCGCGAGCGCGACGATCGCGGCGAGCGCCGCGAGCAGTCCGAACCCCAGCGCCCGATACAGCTCGTACCGCTCGTTCCCGAGGTACCAGTACACCGCCCAGAGCCGACGGGAGACGCCGAAGAGGAGGACCGCCCCGAACGCGACGAGAGCGGTCGTTCGGCGGCCGTCGGCGGCGGTTTCGGCTCCGGCGTCGGTGCCGGCGCCGCCGTCGACCCCTTCCCGCCGCCGCCGGACCAGCCACGCCGCGGCGAGGACGCCCGTGAGGAGTCCGAGCGCGTGGTCCTGGATCGCGACGTTCGCCCACCCCGGCGGCCCGTAGAAGCCGCTCGCCCCGGCGGTGACGACCGGATTCCGGAGGGTCTCGTAGGCGACGTTCACCAGCGTCGCGCCCGTGAGCGCCACGATCGTGCCGACGGGATGGAAGACGAGCGCGAACCCCCACAGCGCGAAGACGACCCCGGAGAACCCGATGACCGGCCCCAGCGCGAACAGCGCGGCGACGACGCCGAACAGCGCCATCGCCCCCGGAACGACCGCGAACGCGCGGACGTACGGGTTCTCGGCGAGCGAATCGGCGTCCGTGCGCGACGCAAGCGCCGAGAGCGACGCGAGGGTCGGGAGCCCGACGGCACCGAGGCCGAACCCGGTACCTCCCTCCGACCGAAGCCGTCGAAGCGACTCGCGCGAGGGGAGCGACTCGCGCGGGGGAACCGCCCCTCGCAGCGTTCCCGTCTCCTCGTCGACGTCGCGACCGCCGGGGAAGTGACCGTAGGCGTACTCGGCGATTCCCCCCGCGACGAGCGCCGACAGGAGGTTTCCCGTGATGTGTCCCCGGCCGGCGTGCGCGAAGCTCGACCAGAGGACCCCCTCGGGGTAGAGGTACGACCACGAGCGGAACGGGATCACGACCGGGCGGTCCGGGTTCTCCAGCCCGCTCTGGACGAAGAGGTACACCCCGATCACGCCGGCGACGGCGACCAGGGTCCCCCACGGCACGCCGAGCAGGAAGCGCGAGCGGAGCGCGCGGGTCCACGCCCCGTTCGGTCGGTCCGTTTTATAAACGACGGCGAGCGAAACGGCGACGAGCGCGCCGCCGACGGCGAGGTGAGCGGCGTCGGACGTCAGCGCCTCCGAGACCATGTGGGAGAAGGAGCGGTCGGTCGCATATCAATCCGCGGGTCAGTCGTCGAGGGCGGTCCGGAGGAGCGGCGCCCTCAGATCTTGCTCTCGGCGTCGTCCGCGAGCTCCTCCATGCGCTTCCCGACGCGGCCGGCGGGGGAGAACTCGTCCTCGCTCATCGCGTTCGCCAGGGCGTTGCCGAGCACGAACACGGCGTGTTTGTGCTCGCTCTTCGACTTGTGGACGTGCGAGGGGTCGACCTCCAACTCGTCGTACGGGTCGAACAGCGAGCCGTCGACGGTCTCGTGCGAGCGGAAGTGCTCCATGATCGTCACCATCTGTTCGTGGAGTTCGAGGAGCTCGTCTTTGTGCATACCCGTGATACGGGGCGTAGACACTTTAAGGGTTGTTGAGGGGAATACGCACGGCTGTCGGGCGTCGTCGGACACGAACGAAAACGCCGACCGCGGAGCCGGTCGTCGACTCAGAACACGTACTCGTCTTCGTGGCCCATCATGCCCTCGTCCTCGAACCCGCCGGAGTCGTCCTCGTCTCTCGGTCCGCTCGTCTTGTACGCCTTGATCCCCGTCGAAAGGAGCTCTTCCACCGCCTCCTCCCGGTTGAGGAACTCTCCCTGCTCGACCATCTGGGCGATCTGCATCTCCAGATGCTCCGGCACGGTTATCTCTACTCGTGGCATTTCCTGCCCGGGAGTAATGGCAATGGGTATATAAATGTGGCGTCGACGATACGGAGATGGGAAATCTCACGGCGGCAGATCTGAAACTTCAGTTCGAAATATCTAAACTCTAGATCCGTTATACGAAATTTCTAGAACATATACGACACGTTTCGCCGCACCCGAGTTCCCGCCGCTCGATCGGCGGTCTTCCGTCGTCGCGAGCGACGGCGACGTTCCCGCCACCGGCGTCGCTCCCCGAGTCGGGAGCGCGACGCGGAGCGATACCCATAGGTGGGCGCGACGCCTACGCCGGCGTATGAGTGGATCCGGCGCCTCGGACGCCGCGGCCGACACCGACGGCGACGTCGACGACCTCACCGGGCTCTACCGCGAGTACGGCGACGACCGACTCCCCCCGGGCCAGCGCGAGACCGATCGCTTCCCGGTGCTCTCGAAGAGCGGGACGCCCTCGTGGAGCCCCGAGACGTTCGCGTTCGAGGTCTGGGGCGCCGTCGACGACCCCCTCGCGTACTCGCTCTCGGAGTTCCGGGAGCTCCCGGCCGTCACCCAGCGACAGGACTTCCACTGCGTGACCGGGTGGAGCAAGTTCGACTGCGAGTTCACCGGCGTCGAGTTCGCCGAGATCGTCGACCGCGCCGGGGTCGGCGACGACGTCGAACACGTCCTCTTCCACGCGCTCGACGGCTACACGACGAACCTCTCGCTCGACGAGTGCACGCGCGACGGCGTCCTGTTCGCGTACGGCTACGACGGCGACGATCTCCCCGCGGACCACGGCGGGCCGATCAGGGTCGTCACCCCGCACAAGTACGCGTACAAGGGCGCCAAGTGGGTCTCCGGCGTGGAGTTCCTCACGGAGAAGGAGCTCGGCTACTGGGAGAAGCGCGGCTACAGCGACACCGCCGACCCGTGGAACGAGGAGCGGTACGGCTGACGATCGGACGCCCCCGAGATCGACGCCCCCGCCGACCCCCGCGATAGTCAGGATAAAGGGGCCGCGGTACCGACCGTCGTTCAATGGAACGGGCGCGTTCGACGTCGGCTCCGCCCCTCGTCAGCCGCACGACCGCGGTCGACGCGCCCCCGTTCGCGGCCGCGTTCGACGCCCTCTCGGCGCCGCGGACGACGTGGAGCGCCCCGGACGACGCCCTCGTGCTCGGGAGCGGTGCGGCCGCGACGCTGACCGCGAACGGCCCGCGGCGGTTCGCCGAGATCCGTAGCGCCGCCGCCGACCTGTTCGACTCCGGCGACGTCCACGCCGGGACCGAGGCCGCTCGCCCCCGGGTCTTCGGCGGCTTCGCCTTCCACGAGGGGGCCTGCGACGGCGACCCGTGGGGCCCGTTCCCGGAGGCGCGCTTCGTGCTCCCGCGGGTCCAGCTCACGTTCGCGGACAACGGGACGTGGCTCACCGTGAACGCCGCCGGCCCGGACGCCGCCGTCGACGCGGTCGAAGACCGGCTCGCGGACGAGGTCGAGCGCCTCTCCGCGGTCGACGTCGACGGCAGCGACCCGCCGCGCCCCGGCATCGCGGAGACCCGTCGGACCACGAGCCGCGAGGCGTGGCGCGAGAGCGTCGAGGCCGCGGTCGACCGCATCCGCGGCGGCGACCTGCGGAAGGTCGTCCTCGCGCAGGCGCTGGAGGCGGACCTGGCGGCCGAGTTCCCGCGAGCGGCGACGCTGGAGCGGCTCGCGAGGAAGTACCCGGACTGCCACCGATACTACTTCGAGCCGGACGGCGGCGGGAGCGCCTTCTTCGGCGCGACCCCGGAGCGGCTGGTCTCGCTTCGCGGGCGGACCGTCGAGACCGACGCGCTCGCGGGGACCACCGGCCGGGGCGAGACCCCCGAGGAGGACGAGTGGCTCGCCCGGGAGCTGCTCGACGACGCGAAGAACGTCCACGAGCATCGGCTCGTCGCCGACACCGTCCGCGAGCAGCTGGAGCCGTTCGCGGCGTCGGTCTCCGCGGGCGAGCGTCGCGTCCGTCGGCTCGCGACGGTCCAGCACCTCCACACGCCGATCACGGCCGAGCTCAGCGACGACCGCCACGTGCTCGAGCTCGTCGAGGCGCTCCACCCGACCCCCGCGGTCGGCGGGCTCCCGCCGGACCGCGCGCTGGAGACGATCCACGAGACGGAGCCGTTCGACCGCGGCTGGTACGCCGCGCCTGTGGGGTGGATCGACGCCGCGGGTAACGGCGCGTTCGCGGTCGCGATCCGCTCGGCGGTCGCGACCGCCCGGCGGGCCACCCTCTTCGCCGGCGTCGGGCTCGTCGCCGACTCCGACCCCGACCGCGAGTGGGACGAGATCCAGCTCAAGTACCGGCCGATCCTCGACGAGCTGGAGGCGGGGACCGGCTCGGTCGTCGCGGACGACGACTGAGGCCACGCGTATCCGCGCGCCACCTACTGGAACATCTTCAGCGGCTCGGCCTGCGAGCTCTCCTCGGTCGCCTGCTGCATCCGCTCGGCGAACGCCTGCTTCGCCTCCCGGATCTCGGACGCCTGATCGACGAGCCCGTCGGTCGGCGTCTCCGTGCCCGCGATCGGGTCGATCCCGTTCCGGATGAGGACGCGCGCGGCCTCGGGGTCGGGGAACTGCGGATCCGACTCGACGACGAGCCCGACGGCGTCGCGGTCGCGCTCCAGCGACTCCGCGAGCATCGCCCCCGTCGGGCCGGAGACGAGCCCGGCCTCGGGCGGGTCCCCGACGTCGGCGCGGTCGAGGGCGTCGCCGCCGTCGCCGGTCGCGACGCCGTAGATCGCCGGCGGCGCCTCCCCCTTCTCCTTCCCGAGCCCGGAGAGGAAGATCGGGAACGTCGCCGTCTCCGCGAACCAGCTCTCCAGGCAGCCGGCGACCTCGGTCGCGGCGCCGGGGTTCACCGGTACGTCGCTGCGGAGCGCGACGAGGTCGTTCTCCGCGTCGACGTACAGCCGGACCGGCGTCGTCAGCGCCCGGTTGTCCTCGCGGTAGACGGCCACCCGCGGGAGCCCGTCGCAGTGGACGTTCGCGTAGTGGTCCATCTCGTGCGCCTCGATCATGTGGTCCGTCGCGATCTTCCCGACGAGACCGACTCCGGGGAACCCCTCTACCAGCGTCGGCTCCTCCAGCGAGACGTCGTCGTCGAAGACGGAGATGCGTGCCATGGGTTCGCCTACTCCGGGCAGCGACCTAAAGGTACGGCGGCGAGAGGGCGAGCGCGCGGGACCTCCGGCCGCGCCCGTCCCGAAACCGACTAACGGGCCGGCGCGAAAGGGAGGCCATGAATCCGTTAGCGCGGTACGAGCCGCTCGTCGACGACGCGGCGGCGTTCCGCGCGGCCTGCGACCGGCCGCTGCCCTCGGTTGTCCGCGTGAACGAGATGGCGGCCTCGCCCGCTCGGGTCCGCGAGGCCTTCGAGGAGGAGGGCGTCGCCTACGAGCCCGTCGAGTGGCACGACGGGCTCTTTCGACTCCCGGACGGGAACCCCGGCGGCAACTGGCCGTACATCCACGGCTGGACCCACGGCCAGGAGGAGGTCTCCGTCTTGCCGGGGCTCGCGCTCGACCCGCAGCCCGGCGAACGCGTCTGGGACGCCTGCGCGGCCCCCGGCAGCAAGACGACCCAGATCGCCGACGCGATGGACGACGAGGGCACCGTCGTCGCCAACGACAACAACCTCGGGCGGCTCTCCGCGCTCCGGCACAACGCCGAACGGCTCGGGATCACGAACGCGATCGTCACGAACCAGGACGCCCGCAACTTCTCGACGAAGCCGCTTGCGTTCGACGAATTCGACCGCGCCCTCGTCGACGCCCCCTGCTCCTGCGAGGGCACCTGCCGGAAGAACCCGGACGTCGTCGACCAGTGGACCCTCGATCACGTCCACGCGGTCGCCGGGATCCAGAAGGGGGTCCTGGCGCGCGCCGTGCAGGCGACCCGGCCCGGCGGCACCGTCGTCTACTCCACCTGCACGTTCGCGCCCGAGGAGAACGAGGCGGTGCTCGACCACGTCACCGCGAACGAGGACTGCGAGCTGGTCGCGTTCGACCTCCCGCTGGACACGGTTCCCGGCGTCACCGAGTGGGAGGACGAGACGTACGACGAGTCGGTGACGCGCGCGCACCGCGTCTACCCCCACCACAACGACACGGGCGGGTTCTTCTGCGCGAAGCTGCGCGTGGGCGGCGAGAGCACGGAGGTCGGAGCGTGACCGACGACGCCCCCGCCGACGACCCGACCAACGACGGCCAGCGCTTCGACCGGCTGCCGGAGACCCCCGACGACCGCGAGGTCGACGGGCGCGCGAGCCGGCGGGAGGTGCTCGACTGGTGGGCGGAGCGGTTCGGGGTGGACCCGAGCGTCTTCGAGGGGTACAGCTTCTGGGAGAAGGGCGCCGGGAAGGTGTGGATCTTCAACGGCGAGGCGACCGACCCCAGCGAGGTGGAGGCGATCGGCATGACGTTCCTCCGGACGCGTCAGGAGCACTGGAAGCCGACGAGCCGGGCGGCCACCCGGTTCGGGGGTCACGCGACGAAGAACGCTATCGAACTCGGCCCCGAGCGGGCTGTGACCTTCATGGCCGGCGACGACCAGGACCTCCCGGAGTGGGACGGCGACTGGGGGTACCTGATCGCGACCCACGAGATAGCCGGCGGGCAGGAGCCGATCGGCGTCGGGCTCTACCTCTACGACGAGCTGCGGTCGGTGGTGCCGAAGGGGAGCCGGGCGGACCTGCCGGTCGTGGAGTAGCGCCGCGGCGTCGGGTGCCCCGGTCGACTCGCTCCGTTACTCCTCCTTCTCCCGCACCGTCCCGCCGCCGAGCCCCTCCCACTCGACGCGGAATCCGAGCCGCGAGAGGGCGGCGCTCGCGTCGTCGATCCCGTGGCCGTCGAGGACCGACTCGGCGGCCGAGAGCGCCATGCCCGCCTCGATCTCCTCGCTCGCCGCCTCCAACACCGACGGCCGCACGAGCGTCCGCCCGACCAGCTCGTGGTCGGGGAACGCCTTGCCCTCGATCGCCTCGACGCTCACGCCGCGTTCGGCCGCGAGGTCGTCGAGCGCGATCGCGTCGGCGTCCGGCGACAGCGACGCGGGGAGGTCGGCGGCCGCGTCGGCGACGAACTCGGCCTCGTACTCGCGGAGCACGTCGACGATCGCCTTCACGCGGACGGTCCCCGAGTAGCTCACGACGCGGTGGTCGCGCGCGGCGATCTCCTCGCCGACGCCGAGGCTCTCGTCGACCGCGACCAGCAGGTCCACCTCTTCCACGTCCGCGAGCTGACCGAGCTTCTTCTCGACGTACTCGGGGGTCCAAAAGCCCATCACCTCGAAGAACAGCCGGAAGTCGGCGTGGTCGTAGTCGAACGCGAAGTCGGGGATCATCACCCGCGTCCCTGTTTCGAGCGGCTCCGGCTCCCGCACGAGGGTCCAGTCGAGGTCGAGCCCGCGGAACCGCCCGGCGAAGTCGGCCTCGACCCCGCTGTCGAAGTCGGGCTCAGCGACCGGCTCGACGCCCGGAACCGTCACGTCGCCGTCGGAGAGGCGCATCGTGCGTTCGCGGCCGCGGTCGTCGATCGTCGCCGTCAGCTCCCACTCGGCCGACTCCGCGACGGTGCGGAGCAGCCGCGCGAACGCGGTCCCGTAGCGATGGGTCCGCGAGAACAGCGCGTCCGGCCCGGTGACGACCAGCTCGCGGCCCTCGGGCGTCTTCTCCAGCTCGTACATCAGCCGGAGCCGCTTCACCGCTGAGACGAGCCGCTTCGGGTCGTTCGACCGAATCCGGACCTCGGTGGCGTCGAAGAGGGCGGTCTGGGCCAAGGAGAGGTCGTACTGCGTCAGGAGCGAGTCCGGGCCCCACCGCACGTCGGCGTCGACGAGGACCTCGTTGACGTCGCGGTCGGCGTACAGCGACGCCTCCACGTCCGCCGGCTCGATCCCCAGCGCGTCGGCGGCGCGGGCGACCGCGGCCTCCCGTTCCGCCTCGCTCGCGACGCCGACCGCTTCCGCGGCCTCGAACGCGGCCCGCCGCACGCGACGCGGGGGGACCGCCGCCCGCGTCTCGAACGCGCACTCCCGCTCGACGAGCGCGGCGAGCCCGCGGACGAGCTTGAAGTCGCCGCCGGCGTCGCCGGCGTCGGCCTCCAGCGCGGCCAGCGCGTCGTCGAGGGCGCCGCGGCGCTCCCCGACGCGGGACTCGAACGTCCCGAGCACCCGCGCCGCGAGCGGGCGGTGCTCGCGAGTCGTAAAGCGCGGGCGGTAGCCGCCGCCGGCCCGCGAGACGCGCAGGAGGTCCTTGCGTAGCACGCTCCCGTGGTACGGTCCGGTCGACCTAAAACGGGCGGATCCGGTCGAGGGGCGCGGGCGTCGTTCGAGAGTCCGTCAGTCGTCGGCGTGTCCGGTGTCCGGCGTGAACGTGACGCCGTCGATCTCGATCTCGTCCGGAACGCGGCCGGTGTCGTGCGTGCCGACCGGCGGTACGTTTACCGCCGCGGCGGCGGAGCCGTCGAGGTCGGTCGCTCCGTCGATGGCGCCCATCTCGCCGTCCGCGTCTCGGGCGTCCTGATCGATACGCATCGAGCAGAACTCCGCGCCGCACATCGAGCAGAACCGCGCCTCCTTGTAGTTGTCTCCGGGGAGCGTCTGATCGTGGTACGAGCGAGCGCGTTCGGGATCGAGCGCGAGGTCGAACTGCCGGCGCCAGTCGAACTCGTAGCGCGCCTCCGAGAGGGCGTCGTCCCAGTCGCGCGCGCCGGGGAGATCGTTCGCCACGTCGCCGGCGTGTGCCGCGATCCGATACGCCGCGAGCCCGTCTCGCACGTCGTCCGCGTCGGGAAGGCCGAGATGCTCTTTCGGCGTGACGTAGCAGAGCATCGCCGCGCCCGCACGCGCCGCCTCGGTCGCGCCGATCGCGCTCGTGATGTGGTCGTATCCGGGTGCGACGTCCGTTACGAGAGGACCGAGCACGTAGAAGGGGGCGCCGTCGCACACCTCTTGCTGTCGTTCGACGTTGTCGGCGATCTCGTCCATCGGGACGTGGCCGGGTCCCTCGACCATCGCCTGCACGCCGCGGTCCCACGCGGTGCGCGTGAGGTCACCGAGGGTTTCGAGCTCGGCGAACTGCGCCTCGTCGCTCGCGTCGGCGAGACAGCCGGGCCGGAGGCCGTCGCCGAGCGAAATTGTCACGTCGTGTTCGGCGAGTATCTCGCAGATCGCCTCGTACTTCGCGTACAGCGGGTTCTGCATCCCGTTCTCCTCGATCCACTGGGCGAGGATCGAGCCGCCGCGGGAGACGATCCCGGTCTTGCGGCCGTCGGTCAGCGGCAGGTGCTCCATCAACACCCCCGCGTGGATCGTCATGTAGTCGACCCCCTGTTCGGCCTGCTTCTCGATCACGTCGAGCAGCAGCTCGTGGGTGATCTCGGACGGGTCGTCCGCCCGCTTCACCGCCTCGTATATCGGCACCGTACCGACCGGCACCGGCGAGTACGCGACGTTCGCCTCGCGGGTCTCGTCTAAGCGCTCGCCCGTCGAGAGGTCCATGACCGTGTCGGCGCCGTAGTGGACCGCCGCGTGGAGCTTTTCGAGCTCCGCCGTCCGGTCGCTCGTCGTCTCGCTGTTCCCGATGTTCGCGTTGACTTTCGTGGCGAACGCTCGACCGATGATCATCGGATCGAGCGAGTCGTGCGCGTGGTTGTTCGGAATCACCGCCTGCCCGTCCGCGACCTGTCGACGGACGAACTCCGGATCGCGGTTTTCGCGTTCCGCCACGCGCTCCATCGCCGGAGTGACCTCGCCGCTCCGAGCCCGCTGAATCTGTGTCGAGGACATTGATTACTTAGTTATACCACTAACTAATATATCCTTGGATGAGGGGCTCGTCCCGCCGCCCCGGTCCGGTCGACGCGAGCGGGTGCGACACGCTTAACTCCGAAACCCGTCGATCGGAGCGTAATGAGTACCGACGCGGCGAGTGACGCGGACGCCGGCGGCGAGGACGACGGCGGGAACGCGGACGCGGGCGAGGCGGCCGACGCCGAGTCCGAGGCGTTCGTCCGCACCTGCGAGCACCTCGTCGACCGGATCCTCGCGGGCGAGATCGATCGCGACGGTCTGGAGTCCGCCAAGCTCGACGCCTGCTCGGAGTTCTCCTCGCCGAAGGTCCCGAAGAACACCGAGATTCTGGACCACGCCCCGTCCGAGGCCCGCGACGACGTGATCGAGGTGGTACAGCGGAAGCCGGTCCGGACCGCGTCCGGGGTCTCGCCGGTCGCGATCATGACCTCGCCGAAGCTCTGCCCGCACGGGAAGTGCCTCTACTGCCCCGGCGGGCCGGCCTCCGAGTTCTCCTCGGCGCAGTCGTACACGGGCCACGAGCCCGCCGCGGCCCGCGGCGAGCAGAACGACTACGACCCGTACGGACAGGTCACGCTCCGGCTCGAACAGCTCCGGAAGATCGGCCACCCGGTCGACAAGGTGGAGCTCATCCTGATGGGCGGGACGATGACCGCGCGCTCGCACGACTACCAGGAGTGGTTCGTCAAGCGCGCGCTCCAGGCGATGAACGACTACGACCTCGAGAAGGAGCCCGAGCCCGCCGAGGGCGAGTCGTTCGCGCCCGCTCCCGAGGAGACAGAGTTCGAGTACCTCGAGGACGTGATCGCCGAGAACGAGACCAACGAGATCCGCAACATCGGCACCACGTTCGAGACGAAGCCCGACTGGTGTGACCCGGAGCAGATCGACCGCATGCTCGATCTGGGCGGCACCAAGGTTGAGGTCGGCGTCCAGACCACCTACGAGCGGATCAACCGCGAGATGCACCGCGGCCACGGCAACGAGGCCTCCCGGAAGGCGAACCGCCGCCTGCGCGACGCCGCGTTCAAGGTGGGGTTCCACATGATGCCCGGCCAGCCGGGGATGACGCGGGAGATGTGCGTCGAGGACTTCCGACAGCTGTTCGAGAACCCGGACTGGCGCCCGGACTACCTGAAGATCTACCCGACGCTCGTCGTCGAGGGGACCCGCGTGTACGACCGGTGGCGCCGCGAGGAGTTCGACCCCCTGACGAACGAGGAGGCGGCCGACGTCGTCGCCGAGGCGATGGACCACGTCCCGAAGTACACCCGGCTCCAGCGCGTCCAGCGCGATATCCCCGCCGACTTCATCGAGGGCGGCGTCTGGAAGTCGAACCTCCGACAGCTCGCCGATCGGCGGGCCGAGGAGAAGGGGATCGTCCAGCGCGACATCCGCGCCCGCGAGGTGGGCCACAACGACGCCGACCCGGATCCGGACGACGTCGAACTGGACGTGATGACCTACGAGGCGGGCGGCGGGACGGAGCACTTCATCTCGTTCGAGGACCCGGTCCGCGACTTACTCGTCGGCTTCTGTCGCCTGCGGTTCCCCTCGTTCGCGCCGGACCAGCCCGGCGCGCCCGGCACCGAGGACGACGCGATCCGCCGGGAGCTCGAGGACGCCGCGCTGATCCGCGAGCTGCACGTGTACGGCAGCGAGGTCGCCATCGGCGGCGACGGCGACTGGCAGCATCGGGGGTACGGGACGAAGCTGCTCGAACGCGCGGAGGAGCTCGCCCGCGACGCCGGCTACCGCAAGATGGCCGTCATCTCCGGCATCGGCGCGCGGGAGTACTACCGGAACAAGCTCGGCTACCGCCAGGACGGGCCGTACGTGTCGAAACGTCTGTAGCCGGCCGCCGGCCCGTCCGCCCGCTCCTCGACGCCCCGCACCCACAACGACACGCCTTTTTCCGGCCCGCGAGTCTCTGTCGTGTATGGACCAGAAGCGGGAGCTGTCGAGCATCGACCTCGCGGCCCTCGTCACCGAGCTCAATCGGTACGAGGGCGCGAAGGTCGACAAGGCGTACCTCTACGACGACGACCTGCTCCGGCTGAAGCTCCGCGACTTCGACCGCGGCCGCGTCGAGCTCATGATCGAGGTGGGCGACGTGAAGCGCGCCCACGTCGCGGACGCCGACCACGTCGCGGACGCGCCCGGCCGCCCGCCGAACTTCGCGAAGATGCTGCGCAACCGCATGTCCGGCGCCGACTTCGCGGGCGTCGAGCAGTACGAGTTCGACCGGATCCTCACCTTCGAGTTCGAACGCGAGGACGAGAACACGACGCTCGTCGCCGAGCTGTTCGGGCAGGGCAACGTCGCCGCGCTCGACGAGACCGGCGAGGTCGTGGGGTCGCTGTCGACGGTCCGGCTCAAGTCCCGAACCGTCGCGCCCGGGGCGCAGTACGAGTACCCCGCCTCGCGGCTCAACCCCCTCGACGTGAGCCTCGGCGGGTTCGAGCGACACATGCGCGAGTCCGACAGCGACGTGGTGCGGACCCTCGCCACGCAGCTCAACCTCGGCGGGCTCTACGCCGAGGAGGTGTGCACCCGCGCCGGCGTCCCGAAGGAGACGCCGATCGAGGAGGCGACCGACGACCAGCTCCGCGCGCTCCACGAGGCGCTCGAACGGATCGGCGACCGGCTCCGCTCCGGCGACATCGACCCGCGCGTCTACGAGGAGGCGCTCGACGAGGAAGACGAGAGGGACGGCGACGAGGACCGCGACCCGCGTGTCGTCGACGTCACGCCCTTCCCGCTCTCCGAGCACGAGGGGCTCCCGAGCGTCGGCTTCGACTCGTTCAACGCCGCCGTCGACGAGTACTTCTACCGGCTCGAAAACGAGGACACCGACGCGGGCGAGGCCCCGTCGGACGCGAGCCCCTCTCGGCCCGACTTCGAGGGAGAGATCGCCAAACAGGAGCGGATCATCGAACAGCAGAAGGGGGCGATCGAGGGGTTCGAGGAGCAGGCGGAGGCGGAGCGCGAGCGCGCCGAGCTCCTCTACGCCAACTACGACCTCGTCGACGAGGTGCTCTCGACGGTCCAAGAGGCCCGCGAGAACGAGGTCCCGTGGGACGAGATCGCCGAGACGCTCGACGCGGGCGCGGAGCGCGGCATCCCGGCGGCGGAGGCCGTCGTCGACGTCGACGGCGGCGAGGGGACCGTGACGGTCGCGCTCGAGGCCGGAAGCGACGATGACGGCGAGGACGCCGACTCGGTCCGCGTCGAGCTCGACGCGAGCGCCGGCGTCGAGGTCAACGCCGACCGGCTCTATCAGGAGGCGAAGCGCATCGAGGGGAAGAGGGAGGGCGCGATGGAGGCGATCGAGTCGACCCGCCGCGAGCTGGAGGCGGTAAAAGAGCGCAAGAAGGAGTGGGAGGCGACGCAGGCGGCCGACGACGGCGACGCCGGCGGCGACGACGAGGGCGACGAGGACGACGAGGAGTACGAGACCGATTGGCTCTCGCGCGCCTCGATTCCGATCCGGAGCCCAGACGACTGGTACGACCGCTTCCGGTGGTTCCACACCTCGTCGGGCTACCTCGTCATCGGCGGGCGCAACGCCGACCAGAACGAGGAGCTCGTCAAGAAGTACATGGGCAAACACGACCGGTTCTTCCACACGCAGGCGCACGGGGGGCCGGTGACCCTGCTGAAGGCCGCCGGACCCTCCGAGTCCGCGGACCCGGTCGATTTCTCCGACCAGACGCTGCGGGAGGCCGCGCAGTTCGCGGTCTCGTACTCCTCGGACTGGAAGGACGGCCGCGGCGCGGGCGACGCCTACATGGTCGAGCCGGACCAGGTGTCGAAGACGCCCGAGAGCGGCGAGTACATCGAGAAGGGGAGCTTCGTGATCCGCGGCGACCGCACCTACTTCGAGGACGTCCCCTGCCGGGTCGCCGTCGGCGTCCAGTGCGAGCCGGTCACCCGGGCCATCGGCGGGCCGCCGTCGGCGATCGTCGACCGCGCGGCGACCTCGATAACGCTGGAGCCGGGGATGTACGCGCAGAACGACGCCGCGATGATGGTCTACCGCGAGCTGAAGGGGCGGTTCGCCGACCAGTCGTTCGTCCGCAAGGTCGCGAGCGCGGACCAGCTTCAGGAGTTCATTCCGGCGGGCGGGTCGGACATCGTCGACTGAGGCTGGCTGCGGACCGTCGCCGCGCTCGCCCCGGAGCGCGACCCTTTCAAGCCTCCGCGCCCGACTCCGCCCATGAGCTTCGAGGCGCTGCCGGACGGCTGGCGGGTGTGGAACGAGGAGCCGAGCGGGCGGGCCATCCTCGTCTACCGGCCCGACGTGTTCGACGGCGACGACCTCCCGGCCGAGTGCCTGCCGACCATCTACCTCACGAACGGCGCGCGCAAGGCGCGCCCCGGCTCCGGCCAGTACGCGACCGACGAGTGGCACGTGGTCCTCTTCTTGGAGCCCGAGGTCGAGGCGGTCTCGGAGACCCGCGACGACCGCGAGGCGGGCGCGGCCGCCGCCGTCGCCGTCGCGGAGCGGTTCGCCGCCGGCGACGTGGACTACCGCGCCGCCTACCAGGTGCCGCGGGAGGAGTACTTCGAGCGGTTGGACGAGTTAATTCGGGAGGAGTGAACGCGGCGCCGACTGGGTGTGGGCGGGGCGGGTCAGTCGGCCGATTTGCCCGTTTCGATCCGTGTTCGTGGATATATCTCCCAGCGTAGATCCCGATAGCACCACGAACACGAGGATTTTTATCGCCTGCCACCCCACCGTCGCGTACATGAACGCCGGTGGGGACCACACCGCTGACGAGCCGCGAGAGAAGTGCGGCGTCGTCGGCATCTCGCTCGCTGACCGCGAGGCCGCGCGGCCGCTGTACTACGCGCTGTACGCGCTCCAACACCGCGGCCAGGAGTCCGCGGGGATCGTCACGCACGACGGGTTCCAGCAGCACAGCCACGTCGAGCGCGGGCTCGTCGGCGACGCGTTCGAGGAGGGGGACCTCGCGTCGCTGTCGGGCGGGACCGGCATCGGCCACGTCCGGTACCCGACCGCCGGCAGCCTCGACAAGAGCTGCGCGCAGCCGTTCTCCGTCTCCTTCAAGTCCGGCTCGCTCGGGCTCTCGCACAACGGCAACCTCGTGAATGCCGACGAGGTCCGCGAGGAGCTCGCCGCCGCCGGTCACGCGTTCACCTCCGACGGCGACACCGAGGTGATCGCCCACGACCTCGCGCGCAACCTCCTCGAGGAGGACCTGGTGCGCGCCGTCAAACACACGATGAACCGCATCCACGGCTCCTACTCGCTGGCGATCACCCACGACGACACCGTGCTCGGCGTGCGCGACCCCCTCGGAAACCGCCCGCTCTGCCTCGGGAAGGTGGACGGCGGCTACGTGCTCGCCAGCGAGTCGGCCGCCATCGACACCCTCGACGGGGAGCTCATCCGGGACGTGCGCCCGGGCGAACTCGTCGTCCTCGACCCCGACGGGACGGGGTACGACACGTACCAGCTCGTCGAGCGAGAGTCGACCGCCCACTGCTTCTTCGAGCACGTCTACTTCGCGCGCCCCGACTCCGTCATCGACGAGAACCTCGTGTACGAGGTGCGGCGCAAGCTCGGGCGGAAGCTCTGGGAGGAGTCCGGCGTCGAGGCCGACGTGGTGATGCCGGTGCCCGACTCCGGCCGGGCGTTCGCCTCCGGCTACGCCGACGCGGCCGGCGAGACGACCGCCGACGGCGAGGCCCGTCCGGAGGGCGACGCCGGTATCGAGTTCGCCGAGGGGCTGATGAAGAACCGCTACGTCGGGCGCACGTTCATCATGCCGACACAGGACGAGCGCGAGCGCGCGGTCCGGCTGAAGCTCAACCCGATCAAATCGACCGTGGAGGGGAAGTCGGTCACCATCATCGACGACTCCATCGTCCGCGGGACGACGTCGACCCAGCTGGTCGAGCTCGTCCGCGAGGCGGGCGCCGAGGAGGTCCACCTCCGGATCGGCGCGCCGGCCATTATCGCGCCCTGCTACTTCGGCATCGACATGGCGACCCGCGACGAGCTGATCGCCGCCGACGCGTCCACCGAGGAGATCCGGCAGGAGGTCGGCGCCGACTCCCTCTCGTACCTCTCGATCGACGCCGTCGCCGAGGCGCTGGGCGAGAGCCGTGCCGACCTCTGTCTCGGCTGCGTCACCGGCGAGTACCCGTTCGACGTCGAGGGCGAGGAGAGCGACCGCGACCTCGACGCCGTCGGGCCGGATCCCACTCCGGCGGACGACTGACTCGACTTCCCGCGGTGTGAGCCCGGAATCGGGAATTTAAATACGCCCACGCCGGGAGGTACGGGTATGACATCCGACGCCGACGACGCGACGATGAGCCGCCGCGGGCTGTTCAGGGTCGGCGCCGCGAGCGCCGCCGCCGCGACCGGCCTCGCCGCCGGTTCCGGAACCGCCGCCGCCCAGTACGACGGCTGGCTCGACGACGTGGACAACTACGACGGGACTCACGACTACACCGGCCAGGACGAGGTCACGGTCGACGTCGGCGCGGTCGACGGGCTCAAGTTCGGCCCGGCGGCGATCCTGATCGACCCCGGGACGACGGTCGTCTGGGAGTGGACCGGCGAGGGCGGCGCGCACAACGTCGTCGCCAACGACGAGACGTTCAACAGCGGCGAGGCCGTCGCCGACGAGGGGACCACCTTCGAGCACACGTTCGAGGACGTCTCCGAGGGCGACACGTTCAACTACCTCTGTGTCCCCCACGAGGCGGTCGGGATGAAGGGCGCCGTCGCGATCGGGTCAGTCGACGACGACCTCGTCGAGCCGGACGCGGGCGGAGACGGCGGCGACGGTGGGGACGGCGGGAGCGGTGACGGCGGTGACGGCGACGATGGAGGCGACGGTGGGGATGGAGGCGACGGCGGCGGCGGCCGCGTCCTCAGCGCGGGCGACATCGGTGCGCTCGCGCTCGGCTTCGGGTTCGCCGGCGCGCTGCTCGTCCCCCTCTTTTACGCGGCCCACCGGATGGCGAACGACGAGGAGTAGGGGACCGAACCCGACTCACTGACCGTTCTTCTGATCCGCGCCGGCGGCGAACCGCGAACGCACCGCGAGGGCGACGGCCGCCAGCCACAGAGCCGCTTCGAGGAAGAAAGAGGGGGTCCCGACGTAGAACAGCGCGAACTCGCCCGGCGGGATCGCGAGCGGATCGGACCGCGTGAGGAGCGGCCAGGCGAGGAACAGCGCGTCGCCCGCCCGCCCGTTCACGACCACGTGGAGCGCGTCGAGCGCGAGGTGCGACCCCCAGCCGACCGCGACCGCGAGCCCGTGTCGATGCCTCGCGGCTAGGGCGACGGCGAGCGGGACGAGCAGCGCGGAGTGCCCGATCGACTGGTAGACGTCGAAGACGCCGAGCGTACCGAGCGGCTTGTCGACCACGTCCGGGAGCGCGGCGCCGGCGACGAGCCACCGGACCGAGAGTGGCGGTGCGGTCGAGAGCGTCGGCGCCGCACCGCCGGCGAAACGCCGCCGGACTCGCGGGTGTCCCGCGAACCACCCGATGCCGACGGCGACGAGGAGGTGGGTCGCGAACAGCACGCCGATTCGTACGGGCTGTGGCGGCTTCAACCCTCGGCGGCCGCCTCAGAACGCGTGGTACAGCATGGCGTACACGCCGATCCCCATCGCGAAGGAGACCAGCCAGAGGACGGCGGCGACGAGGCCGACCTGCGCGTGTCGGGTGTGGTACAGCTCCTCGTACGGTCGGGTCGCGGCGAGCAGGAGGGCGTGGAAGACGAAGGGGAGACACAGGATCGCGAGCAGGATGTGAATCGCGAGGAACGGGAGGTAGAGGTAGGTGTAGACGACCTCGGGGCCGGGGAACTCGGTCGTGCCGACGTGGATCAGCCGGTAGAGGTAGGCGCCGAGGAAGGCCGTGAACAGGCCGAACGACGTCAGCATGAGCGCGCGGTGTCGGCGCACGTCGCCGCGCGCGATGGCCCGCCAGCCGAGGACGATGGTGACGATGGCCGTCGCCGAGACGGCGGCGTTGAAGTGCGGGATGGCGGCGAGGACGGCGTCGCTCGCGCGGGGCAGGAGAGCGCTCGGGATCGCGCCGCCGACGGCGCCGAACACCACGGCGAGCGCGGCGGCGGAGCAGAGCGCGGTCAAAAGCGGGACGTTCTCGCGGGCCCACTCGGACATGGCGAATTCGAGGGTCGCCTCCCCCAAACGCGTGCCGGTTCCGGTGCGTCCGACCAGTGACGTGCTCGATCGGAACCGCGACGCGGCTCGCCCCGTCGCCCGGTGTCACTCCCCGACACGGCACTGCCGAATGGAAGGGCTTTTAATTGGGGGAAGGGTACGTGAGAACGCGACAGAACACCGCGAGCGTGGGTAGCCAAGCCAGGCCAACGGCGCAGCGTTGAGGGCGCTGTCCTGTAGAGGTCCGCCGGTTCAAATCCGGTCCCACGCATCGCTCGGCGGCACACCCGCCACACCGATGCACGGTGTTGTCTCTACGACAGCACCCACGCACAATTCCGACCGACCGCTACGATTCGAGCGACGGCTTCGTCTCTGTTTCGCCGGCGGCGGTGTATTACTCCGTGAGCGTGGTCGGTTATCAGTCGGATCGAGGTGTTGCCGTCGGCTGTTTATATGTGAGTGATGAGCCTGCGGTGACCTCCTCCAAAGCCCCAGTCGCGACGACTCGCGCACCTCGCTGTCGTTCGAGACGCCTTCGGCGTCTCGTGATGACGAGAGAGCTCCGCTCTCTCGAACCACGGTCCTCAGTCGCTCACACCGTTTGCTCCCTGCGGTCCTTGCGTCGGTGTGCTTCGTCCTCGCGACTGCCCCTTTGAGTCCCGCCCCACACCGCACAGTAACCGCACCTCACACCTCCCCAGCCTCGCCGCTCACGCCCTTCGGGCGTTCGCGGCGTCCCTCGCACGCGCTCCTCGCGCCCGATGGGCGCTCGGAGGCGCGCGCCACCGCCTTTTTTTTACTGATCGTCGCAGTCGGTCACGCTTATTTAAATATCATCTCGGCGTTACCGATCCGATTCAGCCACCACCGCTCCGCCCACCGCTCGCCCGAACTGCCACCCTTTTAGTCCCGGCCTGCCGGAGGTACGCGTAATGAGCGAGGACGCGACCCCCGAGTACGACCACGAGGAGCTGGGGCTCGTCGCCGGGCTGGAGATCCACCAGCAGCTCGACACGGAGACGAAGCTGTTCTGCGACTCTCCGACGACCGAGCGCGACCCCGCCGACGCCGAGCGGGAGATCACCCGCCGGCTCCACCCGACGAAGAGCGAGCTCGGCGAACTCGACGACGCCGCGATGGAAGAGAGCCGCGTCGACCGCGAGTTCACCTACCTCGCGTACGACACCACCTGCCTCGTTGAGGAGGACGACGAACCGCCACGCCGCGTCGACGACGAGGCTCTGTCGGTCGCCCTGCAGATCGCCGACCTGCTCGACGTCTCGGTGGTCGACCAGGCGCACGTGATGCGGAAGCTCGTCATCGACGGCTCGAACACCTCCGGCTTCCAGCGCTCGATCCTCCTCGGCCAGGAGGGAGAGATCGAGACGAGCGAGGGGCGCGTGTCCGTCGTCGACCTCATGCTTGAGGAGGAGTCGGCCAAGCGCGTCGAGGAGACGGACGACGGCGTCGTCTACTCGCTCGACAGGCTGGGGGTCCCCCTCGTCGAGATCGGCACCGGGCCGGACATCCGGACCCCCGAGGGCGCCCGCGAGGCCGCCGAGCGCATCGGCATGCTGCTCCGGTCGACCGGCGCGGTCAAGCGCGGGCTCGGCACGATCCGGCAGGACGTGAACGTCTCCATCGCCGAGGGCGCCCGCGTCGAGGTGAAGGGCGTCCAGGACCTGCAGGGGATCGAGGACATCGTCCGCGGCGAGGTCGGTCGCCAGGCGGAGCTGCTCGCGATCCGCGACGAGCTCCGCGAGCGCGACGCGAGCGTCGGCGACGTCGCGGACGCGACCGACGTCTTCGCCGACACGGAGTCGGGCGTCATCCGGGGCGCGCTCGACGCGGGCGGGAAGGTGACGGCGGTCCCCCTCTTCGGCTTCGACGGGCTCGTCGGCCGCGAGCTCCAGCCCGACCGCCGGCTCGGCACCGAGCTCTCCGACCACGCGAAGCGCCACGGCGCGGGCGGCATCTTCCACACCGACGAGCTGCCGGCGTACGGCGTCACGGACGAGGAGGTCGACGCCCTCCGCGAGGCGGTCGGCGCCGGCCCCGAGGACGCGGTCGCCATCGTCGCCGCCGACCCGGAGACGGCCGACCTCGCGATCGAGGCCGCCGCCGACCGCGCCGTCGCCGCGATCGAGGGCGTCCCCGAGGAGACCCGCGGCGCCAACGAGGACGGGACCACGCGGTACCTCCGCCCGCTGCCCGGCGCCGCGCGGATGTACCCCGAGACCGACGTGCCGCCGGTCGAGCCCGACCCGTCGGACGTGGACCGGCCCGAGCTCTTAGACGAGAAGACCGACCGTTACGTCGAGGCGTTCGGCCTCGATCGGGGGCTCGCCGAGCAGGTCGCGTTCGGGCGGCGCTTCCCGCTGTTCGAGACCGCGGTTGACCGCGGCGTCGACCCCACCTTCGCGGCGTCGACGCTGGAGTCGACGACGACGGAGATCCGCCGCGAGGGAGCGCCCGTCGAGGACCTGACCGACGAGCACTTCCTCGACCTGTTCGCTCTCGTCGAGGGCGGCGACCTCGCGAAGGAGGGCGTTCCCGAGGTGCTGACGACGCTCGCCGAGGATCCGGAGCTCACGGCCGAAGAAGCGGTCGAGGAGGCCGGGCTCTCCGGGGTGAGCGAGGCCGAGGTGCGCGATGCGGTCGTCGACGTCGTCGAGCGCAACGCCGACCAGATCGAGGCGGAGGGGATGGGCGCCTTCTCGGGGCTGATGGGCGAGGCCATGGGCGCGCTCCGCGGCAAGGCCGACGGCGAGGTCGTCTCCGACGTGCTCCGCGAGGAGATCGGCAAGCGGTCGTAGACATTGACGTGTGGTGCGACGATCGTTTTTAAGCTATTGCTACTGGCGTTGCAGTAACCATCTCGAAAGCCCCAGCCGCTCGGCGATACGTAGTTGACACCGGACCGACGGTGAACTCTTCCAAAGCCCCAGCCGCGAGGACTCGCGCGGCTCGGTGTCGTTCGAGACGCCTTCGGCGTCTCGTGATGACGAGAGAGCTTTGCTCTCTCGAACCACGCTCCTCGCTCGCGGTGCTCGCTGCGGTGCTACCGTCGCCGGGCTTCGCCCTCGCGACTGCCCCTTTGAGTCCCACCCCGCACCACAACCGCAGCCTCACGCCTCCCCAGCCTCGCGGCTCCCTTCGGTCGCCGCGTCCCTCGCACGACGCTCCTCGCGCCCTGCGGGCGCTCGGAGGCGCGCGCCACCGCACATCCATTATATGTAATCGTCGCAACTCCCAGTTCTCCTTTAAAATGCCGTCGCCAACGCGTGAGATCGCCTTCTCCTCAGTCCGTCAGCTCCGCGATCAGCGTGTCGAGGTCGTACGTCGCCGGCGCGCGCGGCTCGTCCCGGAGGGTCGCGATGGTGAACGTCGAGTTCGTGCGCTCGACCTCGGGGATAGCCTCGAAGTCGCTGATGAGGCGCTCGACGGTGTCCGACGACGAGAGCCGCGCGAGCACGACGAAGTCGGTCTCTCCCATCGTGAAGAACGCCTCCGTGACGCCCTCGACGGCGAGCAGCTCCTCCGCGAACTCCTCGTACGACCCCTCGTAGCTCGCGAGCACCTCGACGATCACGGTGACGCCGAGACCGAGCGCCTCGTGGTCGAGGTCGTACAGGTCGTTCTCGATCACCCCGTCCTCGCGGAGGTTGTTCAGCCGGTAGTGGATCGTCGACACCGGAATCCCCGTCTCCTCGTGGAGCCGCTCGGGGCTTCCGGTGCCGAGGTCCGAGATGGCCTTCAACAGCCGCACGTCGCGCTCGTCCATACGGCCCCTTCGCGTGAGGGATTGTTGTATATTCCGACCGATACACTTGTAGTCGAATCCAAGAAGCGCTCTCGTTTCGGGACCGCATTGCATTCAGTTCGTATGCGTGATTGTTCATTCTGGATATCGATGGATCTAGGAGAATAGTTTAAACATCACGAGAAACTTCGAACTGGTACTCAATGAAGCTACGGAACCTCCTCTCCACTTCGGAATCTATCGTCGCCGCGTTCGTCCTCCTCGCGACCCTGTGGGGCACCTCGTTCGTCGCCATCGAGGCGGGATTACACTACTTCCCGCCGCTGCTGTTCGCCGGCGTTCGGTACGCGATCGCCGGGGCGATCGTGCTGGGCGTCGCCGCGGTCACGTCCGGTCGGACGGTCCCCAGCGGCCGCGACGAGTGGCTCGGCGTCGGCGTCGCGGCGACGTTCGTGATCGCCGCCTACCACGGGCTGTTGTACGTCGGCGAGCTCTACATCTCCGGGGCGGTCACCGCGGTGGTCGTGAGCCTCGCGCCGGTGTTGACCGCGGTGTTCGCCGCCCTGCTCCTCCCGAGCGAGCGGCTCGGTCCCGTCGAGATCGGCGGGTTCGCGCTCGGGGTCCTCGGCGTGGTCGTGATCGCCGACCCGACGGCGGCCGGGGTCGGCGGCTCCACCCTGCTCGGCGTCGGACTCGCGTTCGCCGGCGCCGTCGCCTTCTCGCTCGGCGCGGTGCTGCTCCGACCGCTCCGGACCGACCTGCCGATCGCCGCCCTCCAGGGGTGGGCGATGGTGCTCGGCGCCGGGCTCCTGTTCGTCGGCGCCGCCGCGTTCGGCGAGTCGCCGGCGGCGATCGAGTGGAACCGAACCGCGATCGTCTCGCTCGCGTACCTCACGCTGCTGTCGGGCGTCGTCGCCTTCCTGATCTACTTCGCGCTGCTCGACGCGGTCGGTCCCGCGCAGCTCCACCTCGTCGGTTACGCCGAGCCCGTGGTCGCCGCGGTCGGGAGCTGGGTCCTGTTCGGCAGCCTGATCGGGGGGGAGGCGATCGTCGGCTTCGTCGCGATCCTCGCCGGCTTCCTCGCGCTCGAACGCCGGGAGATCGCCGCGTACGTGGGGTTCGACGCGTATCACTGGCCCGCGCTGACCGGGCGAAAGTAGGGGCCGTCCGCACCCGACCGCCGGAATTCCGGCGATCGGACCGCTCACCCCTCGACGTCCGCGGTCAGGCCGGCGCGGAGGTCGCGGCCGAGGTAGTGGCCGAGCAGCGCGACGACGAGCCCGAGCCCGCCTCCGATCGCGAGCAGGGAGAGCCCCCACTGCTGGAGGTAGTCGACGCCGATCGGGAGAAAGCCGACGTTCAGGACGTTCGTCACGGCGACGAGCGCTCCCGCCGCGGCGCCCGCGACCCCCATCTCGACGTACCGCCGGGCGGACAGCGCTAGCCCGATCAGGAACGCCGCGAGGAACACGCCCCCGGCCGAGCCGACCGTCCCGCCGATGAGGGGGATCGCGCCGCCGAGGAAGACGCCTGCCGCGACCGCGGCGAGCGAGAGCGCGAACGCCTTCCCGGAGAACCAACGGCCGCTCATTCCGACGCGCCCGCCGTCGTCGCCCGCGTCGACCGCCCGTCCGGACGACCCGCCCGTCGCGGCCTCCGGCTCTCCGCGGTCCGGCGAGGACGTCGACTCTCTCCCGGCGAGGTCGTCGTCGAGGAGGTCGTCGAGGTCGTCCATCGGGTCGCCGTCGGACGCCTCTTCCTCCTTGGAGGGTTGCATACCGGAGCGTTCGCCTGTGAGGCCTTGTGTCTTGTGCACACGGGCGGATCGCCTCGCCGCCTCGCGCGCCGCGCGACGACATCGAACTCCCCGCCGTTTTCACCGGAAACGAGGTGTCTCCGGGCCGAGCGACCGCGACGCGGGGCCCGGCCATCCTCGCGTCAGTCGTTCCCGTCGCGCTCCCGTGGCCCCCACACGCGCTTGTCGACGAGTTCGACCGTCATCGGCCCGTCGACGGCCACCTGACAGGAGAGCCGCGGGTAGCCGAAGCGCGCCGCGAGGCGGTCGTGCCAGTGGTCCGGCGGCGGCCCCTCGCGGATCCGGACGCCGCAAGTGGCACACAGTCCGCGCCCGCCGCAGTTCAGTCGCCGCGTTGCGGCCGCGTACGGCGACAGGTCGGCGTCGAGCAGGGCGCGCCGCAGGTTCCGTCCCGGCTCGACCGCCAGCTCGGTGCGCTCGTCGCCGTCGACGACGATCAGGGGAACGGTCTCGGCGTCGGCCTCGGTCATGCGACACCCGTGATTACGCCCGCGGACCCATAGGTGAGCGGGTCTCTCACGGGCGACACGGGATCCCTCGCACGCGACAACGGCGCGTCGCGCGGGCGACCCGGAACGGCTTTCCACGGCCGCGCCGACGGCGTCGACATGGACACGCGTCGCGCGCTGCTCGACGCCCTTGCGGACGGCCCCGTCTCGGGCCCGGCGCTCGCCGCGGAGCTCGGCGTCTCGCGGGCGGCGGTGTGGAAGGCGGTCGAAACGCTCCGCGGGGAGGGGTTCGCCGTCGAGTCGACGCCGGAGGGATACGTCGCCCCCGCGGACCCCGCATACAGCGCGGCCGGGATCGAGTTCGGGCTCGACGCGCCGTACTCGGTCGAGTACCACGACGGCCTCCCGTCGACGAACGACCGCGCTCGCGAGCTGGCGAGCGAGGGCGCCGCCGACGTCGCCGTCGTCGCCGACGAGCAGACCGGCGGTCGGGGGCGGCTGGACCGCGAGTGGGTCGCCCCGAGCGGCGGCGTCTGGCTCTCGCTCGTCACGCGGCCGACGGTCCCGCCCGCACGCGCGCCGCTTTTCACCCTCGCCGCGGCGGTCGCGACGGTCGACGCCTGCCGCGAAGTCGGCGTCGACGCGCACATCAAGTGGCCGAACGACGTGCTCGTCGGGGGCGACGAGGGAACCGAGAAAGGGGACGGGGACGCCGCCGAGCGCCCCGGACGCGGCGGTCGCAAGCTCGCCGGGATCCTCACCGAGATGGAGGGCGAGGCCGACCGAGTGTCGTGGCTCGTCGTCGGCGTCGGCGTCAACGCGAACCTCGACCCCGAGGCGCTCCCCGCGGACGCGGCCTCGCTGCGCGCCGAGGCCGGCGGCGACGTCGACAGGCGGCGCTTCGCGGCGACGCTGCTCGAGCGGTTCGCGGCGCTCGCGGAGACCGCGGACCGCTCCGACCGGATCCTCGCGGCGTGGCGCGAGCGGGCGAGCACGCTCGGGCGGCGCGTCCGTGTGGAGACTCTCGACGGTCCCGTCGTCGGGACCGCGGTCGACGTGGAGTCGCCGGGCGCGCTCGTGATCGACGCCGACGACGGGACGCGGCGCGTCCACGCCGGGGACTGCGAGCACCTCCGCGACGCCGACGGCTGACCGCGGCGGGACGTCGGGACCGACGCGCCCCCGTCGGCCTCACGTCCGGCCGGTCGCCCCCGACTCGGCGTCGTCGGTCGACCCGTCGCTCGCGGTCGCGTCCTCGCCGGCGGCCTCCGCGACGCTCGGCTCGCCCGGGACGTCGCCGTCGAGCCGAACCGTCAGGACCGGGACGGCGGACCCGCGAACGACCTTCTCGGCCACGCTCCCGAGCAGGAGCCGATCGATCCCGCCGCGGCCGTGGGTGCCCATCACGACGAGGTCGCAGGCGTTGCCCTCGGCGTACCGGATAATCTCGCGGCTGGGCGACCCCTCGACGACCGCCGTCTCCACGTCGACGCCGGTCCCGTCGGCCAGCTCCTCGACCGCGTCCACGGCCTCGTCGGCGTCGCCTCGGAGGAGGTCGCCGACCCCCTCCCACGAGGCCTCCATCGGCATCCCCGCGTAGCTCGCCGTGTCGATCGCGTGGACGGCGTGGACCGACGCGCCGTGGACCGCGGCGAGGTCCAGCGCGTGCGCGACCGCGCGCTCCCCCTCGGCCGAACCGTCGGTCGGGACCAGGATCCGGTCGTAAAGTGACATCTGTTCACATATAACATGAAACTGCGACCGCATAACTCTTTGCAGGCTTTGCCGGTTCTTTGGCGGCGATCCCACCGAGGCGCGCGCTTAAGGCGCTCCGAAGCGAGATCCGTCCATGACAACCGAGATCAACCTGTCGCGCGTCGAGGCCGAATTCGAGGATCACTCCTTCCCGGCGGCCCGGAGCGACCTCGCCGAGTCGTGCGCGGGGACGACCGTGCTGTTCGCCGACGGCGACGCCGACCTCGGCGAGCTCCTCGCCGAGATCGATCAGGAGCGGTTCGAGAGCCCCGAGGACGCCTTCGCCGCGCTCCAGAACGTCCTGCCGATCGAGGCGGTCGGCGAGCCCGGCCAGTCCGACGGCGACGCCTGAGCGGACCGCTCGGGCCGCGAACGAACCGCGTTAGCCTCCACCACGCCACGTCGCGTCTCGCATCGCTTTTGGGCGCGGGTCGCGCACTGCGGGTAATGAGCTATCGGATCGGCCTCGTCGGCAAGCCCTCCGTGGGGAAGTCGACGTTTTTCAACGCCGCGACGATGAACGACGTGCCCGAGGGCGCGTATCCGTTCACCACGATCGACCCGACCGTCGGAGAGGCGTACGTCCGCGTCGACTGCGCCGCCCCCGAGTTCGACGAGAGCTGCACGCCGAACGTCGGCGTCTGCCGAGACGGGACCCGCTACGTCCCCGTGAAGCTCGTCGACGTCGCCGGGCTCGTCCCCGGCGCCCACGAGGGGCGCGGGCTCGGCAACCAGTTCCTCACCGACCTCAACGAGACCGACGTGCTGATCCACGTCGTCGACTTCTCCGGCAAGACCGACATCGAGGGCGAGACGACCGAGGGCCACGACCCCCGCGAGGACATCGACTTCCTCGAGGAGGAGCTCGACGAGTGGTACCTCGACGTGCTCCGCAAGGGGCTCGAGAAGTTCGAGACGCGCTACCACGGCTCCGAGGCCGCCATCGAGAGGGAGCTCGCCGAGCAGATGTCCGCGTTCGGCATCGACAAGGATCGGATGAAACGCGTCATCCTCGCCGAGGGGCTCGAACTCGACCCCGAGACGTGGGACGACGCCGACGAGGCGTCGCTCGCCCGCGAGATCCGCAAGCGCACGAAGCCGATGGTCGTCGCCGCCAACAAGATGGACACGCCCGAGGCGCAGGCGAACTGGGAGGAGATCACGGCGGATCCCGACTACGACCACCTCTCTTTCGTCCCCGCGAGCGCCCACGCCGAGAAGGCGCTGAAGAACGCGAACGAGGCCGGCGTCGTCGACTACACGCCCGGCGACAGCGCGTTCGACGTCGTCGGCGACGTCTCCGGCGAGCAGGCGGCCGGCCTCGACCGGATCGGCGAATTCGTCGCCGACTACGACGGGACCGGCGTGCAGGGCGCGCTGGAGGCGGCCGTCTTCGACGTGCTCGGGTGCATCGCGGTCTTCCCCGGCACCGCGAACGGGAGCAAAGACGAGAAGGGCGTCTTCCGCGACTGCTTCCTCCTGCCCGAGGGGTCCACGACCGAGGACTTCGCGTTCCACATCCACTCGGACATCGGCGAGGGGCTCCTCCACGGCACCGACTGCCGGAGCGGGCGCCAGGTCGGGACCGGCCACGAGCTCGACCACCGCGACGTGATCGAGCTGGTCTCGACGAAGCAGGCCGCGCCGTAGTCGGCGAGAGCCGTTTTTCAGCGGTCGCCGTCGCCGCCGAGGTCCGGTACGTCCTCGGCCGCCCCGACCGGCGTCGCCGCGTCCGGTAGGTCTCCCAGTCCGAGCCGGTCGAGCAGCCGCGCCGTCGGCCGCCCCTCCCGGTCCCAGTCCCGGTACGCGTAGTACCGATCGAGGAGGGCCTCGAACGCCTCGGGGTCGAGCCCGTCGCGCCCGCCATCCGAATCCCCGTCGCGTTCGCGACCCGGTCCGCCCGCGGTGTCCCTCGTCAGCGCCTCGGGGAGCGCGTCGTCGGCCCGCGTGAACCCCTCGCGGAGGTTGAACAGCCGCCCCAGCGTCCACACGCGCTCGCCGAGCAGCCGGAGGTCCTCGGGGTCGCGCTCGTCGCCGAGCGCCGCGAACCACTCGGCCGCGGTCTCCGGGCCGAAGGCGTCCGCGAGGAAGTCGTCGGCGACGAGACACCACAATGCGGCGCGGCGGTCCTGCTCGTCGGCGACGGCCGCGGCGCGCTCGTCGGGGTCCCATCCCGGATCCGCCACCGCCTCGGTCTCGACCGGGCGGGCGCGCCGGTGACACCCGCCGCGGTCGCTCGTCGCGAACGCGAGCGCCATCGTCGCGGCGCCCCGAGGGTCGTAGGAGGCGAGCTCCATCCCCTTCACCGTCGGGACGAGGTCCGCGCCG
Source organism: Halorubrum sp. B52 (assembly GCF_059752555.1). Taxonomy (NCBI): domain Archaea; kingdom Methanobacteriati; phylum Methanobacteriota; class Halobacteria; order Halobacteriales; family Haloferacaceae; genus Halorubrum; species Halorubrum sp. B52. Next base: position 60,308 of record NZ_MWTG01000007.1, read on the forward strand.
CCGAACCGGTCGGCCGCGGCCTCGACCCCGTCGGCGAGGGCGTCGCCGAGCGGCGTCGCCCGCGAGGCGATCCCCTCGATCAGCGCCCGCGCCGCCGCCTCGTCCCCGAAGGAGAGCCTCCGGTCAACGCCGTGATCGGCGGGGTCGATCAGCCCCGCCTCGCTCGCGCGGACCGCCCACGCGACCGCGTTGCCCGCGGAGATAACGTCGACCCCCAGCCGGTCGCAGACGCCCCCGAGCGCCGCGGCGGCGTCGAAGTCGTCGATCCCGAGCCCCGCCCCGAGCGCGATCGGGGTGCCGCCGCGGGGGACGGTCTCGTCGGGATCGGAATCCCCGTCGGCGCCCTCGCCGCCACCTGCTGGGACCCGGAACCCGCCGGGGACCGGTTCGTCCGGGCGCTCGCGCCCCGCGGCGCGCTCGCTCGCGCGCTCGACCCCGAGGTTGTCGGCCCCGTCGAACCGGCGCGCCTGCCACCCGCGCGTCGGGAGCACGCCGGTCTCGTCGGCGAATGAGACCGTCTCGAGGGTGTCGCCCGCGGCGAGCCACCGCCCCGCGTCGCTGTCGGCGAACCGCTCCGCGTCGCGGTCGCGGAGGTCGCGCAGCGCCGGCGGCGTCTCCGGCGGCGGGTCGCGGGCGACGACCGCCTTCAGGCGCTTCGATCCCATCACGGCGCCCGCGCCGCCGCGGCCGGCGTGGTGGTCGCCGCCGTCGGAGGCGATCGTCGCGTAGCGCACCCCGGCCTCGCCCGCGGGGCCGATGCAGGCGACCGCGGCGTCGGGAAACGCCGCGTCGGTCTCGGCCGCGTCGAGCCCCTCGAGGTCGCCCGCGGGCTCGATCGTCGCCTCGCCGCCGCCGATCGAGAGCGCGACGGGGTCGTCCGCGGCGCCCTCGATCACGACACCGAGGTGGTCCCCGAGCGACCCCGCCAGCCGGCTCGCGAACGATCCGCCGCCGTAGGAGTCGAGGAACGCACCGGTGAGGGGCGACTTCGTGACGGCCGCGTAGCGCGGCTCGCCGGGGAGGTGGCCCGTCAGCGGGCCGACGAGGAACGCGAGCCGGTTCGCCGGCGCTTCCGGGTCGACGCCGGGGTCCGTCTCGTAGAGGTAGCGCGCGCCGAGCCCCTTCCCCCCCACGTACCGCTCGCGCCACGCCGCCGGGACGCGCTCGCTGCGCACCCGGCCGGCGGAGAGGTCGACGCGGAGGATCCGGTCCGGGACGGTCATCGTGACCACCGTCGCGCTCGGACGGGATTAAACCACACGCCGCCGCGGACGGTCCGCCCGCAGCGACCGACGCGCTTTCGCCCCGGGCGCCCGTACCGCCGGCCATGGACGACGTCGTCGACGCGCTGGGGGCGGCCGCGGGAACGACCTGTCTCGTCGGCGCCGGCGGGAAGAAGACCACTCTCTACGCGCTGGCCGACCGGCTCGACCGGGCGGTGCTCACGGCGACGGTGCGGATCCCGATCTTCGACCGCGAGGTCGCCGAGGTCCGCGTGACCGACGACCCGGTCGCCGCGCTCGACGCGGTCGGGACGGACGGGGCGGACGGCGGCTCCGAGGGCGCCTTCCCCCTCGGACTCGTCCCGGAGCGCGAGCGCGACGACCGGTATCGAGGGTACGACCCCGCCGTCGTCGACGAGATCTCTGCCGCGCACGACGGGCCAGTGTTGGTGAAGGCGGACGGCGCCCGAACGCGGCTGTTGAAGGCACCGAACGAGCGCGAGCCGCAGGTCCCGCCGGGCGCGAACCGCGTCGTGCCGGTGGCGAGCGTGGGGGCGGTCGGCGAGCCGCTGACCGCGGAGGCGGTCCACCGGCCGGAGCGCGTGGCCGCGATCACCGACGCCGCGGTCGGCGACGAGATCACCCCCGAACTGGTCGGGCGCGTGCTCGCCCACGACGCGGGCGGGCTGAAGGACGTGCCGCCGGACGCGACGGCGATTCCCCTGATAAACGCGGTCGACGACGACGCCGACGAGGAGACCGCGCGGGAGATCGCTCGGGTCGTTCACGAGCGCGCCGACGTGCCCCGGGTCGTGCTCGCGCGGATGATCGCGGGCGAGGTCGTCGACGTCGTCGAGTGAATCCGGTCGGTTCCGCCGGGCGAACTCGGGCGGTCTCGCGCCGCGAGACGATCGCCGAACGCACTTATAAGGACGAGCCTCGCCTACCCGTTCCCATGGAACGTACCGTGACGGTGGTGCCGGAGGCGGGCCTCCACGCGCGGCCCGCCTCGAAGCTGGTGCAGACCGCGAACGGGTTCGACGCCGATGTCTCGATCGGTCGCGTCGAGGACGGCGACGACGGGCTCGTCCGCGCGGACAGCATGCTCTCGGTGAGCGGGCTGAACGTCGCCCACGGCGAGTCGGTCCGCGTCGTCGCCGAGGGGGCGGAGGCGGCCGACGCGCTCGACGCGATATGCGACCTCCTCACGAGCGAAGTCGAGGAGGCGGACGGCGAGAGCGACCGAGACGAGGCCGACGCCGACGGCGGTGACCCGACGTGAGGACGCTCACCGGCGTCGGGAGCACGCCGCTGTCGGGCGTCGGCGCGGCTCGCTGGTATCGGCCCGAGGCGGACCTGACGCTCCCGGACCCCTCCGCGGTCGACGCGGACGCCGAACTGGCGCGGTTCGAGAGCGCCCGCGACGAGGCGCGCGAGGGGATCCAACGCGCCCGCGACCGGGCCGCGGAGCGCGTCGGCGAGGAGGAGGCGGCCGTCTTCGACGCGCACGAGCAGTTCCTCGACGACCCGGAACTCGTGGGGGACGTCGAGGACGCGATCGGCGGCGGGACGCCGGCCGAACGCGCCGTCGACGATCGGTTCGCGGCCGCGATCGAACAGTTCGAGGGGCTGGAGGGGCCCATGGCCGAGCGCGCCGACGACCTGCGCGACGTCCGCGACCGCCTGCTCCGCGCCCTCTTGGACGCCGACTCCCTCGTCGACCTCGGCGACCTCCCGGACGGCACCGTGCTACTGGCCGAGCGACTCACGCCGAGCGACACCGCGGAGCTGGATCCCGACGCGGTCGCCGGGATCGCCACCGTCGCGGGCGGCCGGACCGCGCACGCGGCGATCATCGCGCGCTCGCTGTCGATCCCGGCGGTCGTCGGCATCGGCGAATCCCTCCGCGAGGTCGAAGACGGCGCCGACCTCCTGATCGACGGGGCGGGCGGACAGGTCGTCGTCGACCCCGACGCGGAGACGCGGGCCGAGGTCGGCGGGGGCGAGACGAATGCGATCACCGAGCGCGTCGCGACCGCAGACGGCCGACCGATCGAGGTGGCCGCGAACGTCGGGAACGAGGCGGAGCTCCCCCCCGCGGTCGACCGCGGCGCCGACGGGATCGGCCTGTTCCGGACGGAGTTCCTCTTCCTCGACCGCGACTCGCCGCCGACCGAGGACGAGCAGTACGAGGCCGTGGCCGCCGCGCTCTCGGCGTTCCCCGACGACCGAGTCGTCGTCCGGACGCTCGACGTGGGCGGCGACAAACGGGTTCCGTACCTCGACCTGCCGGACGAGACGAATCCGTTCCTCGGTCGACGCGGGATCCGGCTCTCGCTCGACGAGCACCGCGACCTGTTCGAGACGCAGCTCAGGGCGCTCCTGCGGGCGGCCGCGAGCGAGGGCGGCGGGGGTGCCGCGGACGACGAGCGGCTCGCCGTGATGTTCCCGCTCGTCTCCCGGATCGAGGAGGTCGAGGCGGCCGTCGAGGCGGTCGAGTCGGTCGCCGCCGACCTCGACGCAGAGGGGGTCGACCACGCGGTTCCCGAACTGGGCGCGATGGTCGAGACGCCGGCCGCGGTCCTCCTCGCCGACGCGCTCGCCGAGCGCCTCGACTTCCTCAGTATCGGCACGAACGACCTGACCCAGTACGTGATGGCGGCCGACCGCGAGAACGACGGGGTCGCCGACTACCACGACCCGCTCCACCCGGCGGTGTTGCGGGCGATCGACCGGACGGCGTCGGCTGCGGCGGGGACCGACGCGTGGGTCGGGATGTGCGGCGAGATGGCGGGCGACCCGGCGCTCGCGGAGCTGCTCGTCGGGCTCGGTCTCGACGAGCTCAGCATGAGCGCGGTGACCGTCCCGGCGGTGAAAGAGCGGGTCCGGGCGGTCGACTCGGCGGAAGCGAGCGCGCTCGCCGAGGAGGCGCTCGCCTGCGAGACGCGGCGCGAGGTAGTGGACGTTCTCGGCCTCGACGCGGAGTGAGCGTTACAGCTTCTCCATCCCGCGGGCCGCCTCGGCCTGCTCCCGTACCGAGTCGAGCGTGGCGGACGGGTCGGTGGCGGCGACGGCCGCGTTGACGGCGCCCTCCAGCACCGGCGCGTCGGCGATGACGGCCTCCGCGTCGCTCAGCTCGACGGCGACCTCGGCGTTCATCACGGCGCTGCCCAGGTCGACGAGGACGACGACCCCGTCGCCGTCGTCGGCGTCGTCGATGGCGGCCTCGATCGCGTCGGGGACGGTGCCGATTCCTCCCTGCCCGTCGCCGCCGACCGGTTCGATCAGGGTGTCGCCGGCCATCTCGGCGGCCACCTCGGCGATCCCCTCGGCCGCGCGCTCGCTGTGAGAGACGACGACGAGCCCGACCATCAGTCCCCGTCCCCCGGCGGCGCGTCGCCGCCTCCGTCGCCCGCCGCCGCTTCGGGCGCCTCGTCCGGGATCGTCGGCGAGGTCGCGTCGACGTCGGGGACCTCGCTGTCGAGCGCGTCGGCGGCGGTGGAGAGCAGCTCTTCGAGGATGAACAGCGCGCTCGTCGCGCCGGGGTCCTGGTGGCCGACCGAGCGCCAGCCGAGGTAGGAGGCGCGCCCCTTCCGCGCCCGGATCGGAACGGTGAACGCGACGCCGCGCTCGGCCGCGTCGACCGCCTTCGCGAGCGCTTCGAGCGGCGGGAGGTCGTCCGTCTCGACCGACTTCTTGAACGTGTGGACCGCGGGCGTGAGCGCGTCGACCACCGTCTGGTCGCCCACCCGGGCGTCGCCGCGGTCCTCGACCTTCTCCAGGTACGTCTCGGCGAACGCCACGGCGCTCTCGGCGGTGACGCCGTCGTCGAGCTCGGCGCTCGCGAACACGAACGAGCCGCCGAACAGCGGGCCGGAGGCCCCGCCGACCTCGGCCATGAGCGTCTTCCCGACCGTCCTGCAGACGGCCTGCGGATCGGGGTCGTCGAGGTCGCGGGCGGCCTCGGCGGCGGCCGCCCACCCGCGGGCCATGTTTCCGCCGTGGTCGGCGTCGCCGATGGCGGAGTCGAGCTCGGTGAGGTGGTCGCGCTCCGCCTCGATGCGGTCGGCGACCGCCTCGACCGCTGCGACGACGGCGGCGCCGTCGCTCGTCGCCCCCGACGCCGCCTCCCCGTTTTCCTCCTCGCTCATTGGGTCCGAGTGAGCGCGGGGGTGTCTACCGGCGCGCCGAACAGCTCCTTCAGCTCGTCGTCGACGGCGCAGACGGTGACCGACGCGCCCGCCATGTCGAGCGAGGTCATGTAGTCGCCGACCCACGCGTCCCACGTCTCCAGGCCGCGTTCGCCGAGCAGCTCCTGGAGCCGGCGGTTGACGACGAACAGCTCCATCTGCGGGGTCCCGCCCATCCCGTTGACGATCGTGAGCACCTCCTGACCGTCGTCGAGGTCGAGGTCGTCGAGGACCGCCTCCGTCAGCGCCTCGGTGATCTCGTCGGCGGGCATCAGCTCGGTGCGCTCGGTGCCCGGTTCGCCGTGGATCCCGATGCCGAGCTCGATCTCGTCGTCGCCGAGGTCGAAGGTGGGCTCGCCCTTCTCCGGGGTGACGCAGGAGGTGAGCGCGGTGCCCATCGTGCCGACGTTGTCGATCACCTTCTCCGCGACGCGCTTGACCTCGGACAGGTCGGCGCCCTCGGCGGCCTTCGCGCCCGCGGCCTTGTGGACGAGGATCGTCCCGCAGACCCCGCGGCGCCCGGAGGTGTACAGCGAGTCCTCGACGGCGACGTCGTCGTTCACCACGACGCTCTCGACCTCGACCCCCTCCATCTCGGCGAGCTCGATCGCGGTCTCGAAGTTCATCACGTCGCCCTCGTAGTTCTTGATGATCGCGAGGACGCCGTCGCCCGCGTCGCAGGCGCCGATCAGCGCCTCGAACTCGTCGGCCGTCGGCGAGGAGAACACGTCGCCCGCGGCCGCCCCGTCGAGCATGCCGTCGCCGACGTACCCCGCGTGCGTCGGCTCGTGGCCGCTCCCGCCGCCCGTCACCAGCGCCACCTTCCCGTCGACCGGCGCGTCGTCCCGGACGAGCACCTGCGTGTCCGGGAGCCGGCGGAGCCGGTCCGGGTACGCCGCGGTCATCCCGTCGAGCATCTCGTCGACGACGTCGTCCGGGTCGTTGATCAGCTTCTTCATAATCACTCTCAATGACACTCCGCGCTCTGTTAAAGATAGTGGCGCCTCGGACGCTCTGCGCCGATCTTTTCGGGAACTCGGTGTTCGGTCATCGCCGTCGGCGGGTCGATCTCCCGGTCGTCGCCGAACATGCGACCCGAAACGAAGGCCGCTTGTCCGCGAGCCTCGAAGGGCCGGCAAATGGATCTCAAACGGGCGTTGCGCCGCCGGCAGGTCGCGGTCTACGCGGTCGCCGTCGCGCTCGCGCTGGCGGTCGCCGTCGGCCGACCGAGCGCGGCGCCGCTCGTCGAGCGGCTCATCGACCCCGTGCTGGTCGTCCTCCTCTACGCGACGTTCCTCGAGATCCCCTTCGTGCGGCTGCGGCGGGCGTTCACCGACGGGCGGTTCCTCGCGGCGGCGCTCGCGGTCAACTTCCTCGTCGTCCCCGTCGTCGTCTGGGTGCTGACGCGGGCGCTCCCCGCGAACCCCGCGATCCTCGTCGGCGCGTTCATGGTGCTGCTGACGCCGTGTATCGACTACGTGATCACCTTCACGGAGCTGGCGGGCGGGGACTCAGAGCGGATCACGGCGATCACGCCGGCGCTAATGTTAGTCCAGCTCGCGCTGCTGCCGGCGTACCTCTGGCTGTTCATGGGGCGGGAGGTCGCCGCGGTCATCGAGGCGGGCCCGTTCGTCGAGGCGTTCCTGACGATCATCGCGCTGCCGCTGGCGCTGGCGTGGCTCACCGAGGCGTGGGCGGAGCGGTCCGGGCGCGGCGCGTCGTGGCAGGGGGCGATGGGGTGGCTCCCCGTGCCGGCGATGGGCGCGACGCTGTTCGTCGTCGTCGCCTCGCAGTTCCCGCGGGTGAGCGAGTCGATCGGGCAGATCGCGGCGGTCGTACCCGTGTACGTCGCCTTCCTCGCGGTCATGCCGCTCCTCGCGCGGGTCGCGGCCGGGCTGGTCGGGCTCGACGTCGGGGCGAGCCGGGCGCTCGCGTTCACGTCCGTCACGCGGAACTCGCTGGTCGTGCTCCCGCTCGCGTTAGCGCTTCCCGCGGGCTACGAGCTGGCGCCCGCCGTCGTCGTGACGCAGACGCTCGTCGAGCTGACGGGGATGGTCGTGCTCACGCGAGTCGTGCCGGCGTGGTTGCTTCCGGAGGCGCCCGAGCGGATCTCGCTGAGCGCGATTCGGTCGGGGGAGTGAGCGATTCTCTCCGATCGGACCTCCCGGGTCTCCGCGATCGGTCCGTGAGGTCCCGTGAGAGAGCGGACCTACTTATCGATCGCCGACGACTCTGCGCGTATGCCTCGCATCGACTCGCTCAGGGACGCCTTCTGGAAACGGCACTCGAACCCCAAGAGCGGCTGGAGCCGCGTCCTCGTACTTCCCGCCCTCCTCGCGGCCGTGTATCACCGGAACGGGCGGCTCGCGGCCGTCGCCGTCGTCTTCACCGTCATTAACCCGGTGCTGTTCTCGCCCGTCGAAGACGACGACGCGTGGATGACCCGGGTCGTCCTCGCCGAACGCTGGTGGACCGAACGGGGGAACGGTACTCTCACCCTCTCGTACCCCGGCTTTCTCAACCTCCTCAACGTCCCGATAACGGCGTACGCGTTCCTCGCCGCGTCCCGCGAAGAGCCCGCGCGGACGGCGCTCGCCGGTGCGGTCTCCATGGGACTGAAGTTCTGGTACGTCGGCGCTCTGGTGCGTCGCTACGAGGCGGCCACTGAGAGAGGCGTCGACGATCGCACGACCGACGAGTAGCCGAGGCGAGCGACTGACATCGATAGCGACACCTCTGGAGAGTTAGAACGACGAAATTGGGTGGCTGGGGAGTCCCAGCCCACCAATCCCGCGCGGTCGGAGACCGCGCGCAGTAGGTGGGCCAACACGGATTTGAACCGTGGACCTCCCGGTTATCAGCCGAGCGCTCAACCTGACTGAGCTATTGGCCCAGGTGAGCGCATTCAGTGGTTGCGCGGGTAGGATTTTAAGGGTTTCCTTTCGACACTCCCCCGCCGTCTCGCGGTTTCGACGCCCCTCGTCGCGACCGTCTCGCGGTCAGTCGGTTCGCTCGGACTCCTCGTCTTCGACCGTGAAGTCGACGTCGACCACGTCGTCGGCGTGGTCCGGGTCGTCGAAGCGGTCGCCGCCGTCGTCGCTCCCGCCGTTTCCGCTGCCGCCGCGTCCGCCGGCGCCGCCCGCGCCGGGGAAGTCGTCGGGATCGTCGCCGGAGACGTCGCCGCCGCCGAACCCGCCCCCCATCGTGAAGCCGCCGGCGCCGGCTCCGTCCCCGTCGCCGGGGAACCCGCCGATGTACACGTTGCCGGAAGCGAAGCCGCCGGTCTCGCTGTCGAGGTACGGCACCACGACGTACCTCTTGAGCGCCATCCGGATCGGGACCCGGGAGAGCGGGAGCGCGAGCAGGAAGCCGACCGCGTCCGTGACGAGCCCGGGCGTGAGCAGGAACGCGCCGGCGGCGATCAGCAGGCCGCCGTCGAGCAGCTCGTCGGTGGGCGGTTCGCCGCGGGCCAGCTTGCGTTGGACGCGCGCGAGCGTCGCCCGGCCCTCGGCGCGCAAGAGGAGCATGCCGAGCACGGCGGTCAACACGACCAGCGCGACCGTGACCGCCCACCCGAGCCGCGTCGCGACCACGATCAGGAACAGCGCGTCCACGAGGGGGACGACGAGCAGCAGCGCGAGCAGCGTGCGCGGGCGCATACCACGAGCGTTCCGGCCGGGGACTCATAGCCCTTTTCGTCCGGTCGACGGCCCCGCCCGGGCTCGCGTTCCGCGACCGCCACGGCTTTGAGCGACGGGTCCGACCCGAGCGTATGGATATCGTCGGCGCGCTCGGACGCGACCCCCCGGAGCGCGAGTCGCTGCCGCGGTGGGTCGCGCCCTTGCCGAAGGCGCTGGAGGACGTCGCCTTCCGGTTCGCGTGGGTCATCGTCGCGATCAACCTCGTCGGCACCGCGTTCGGCTTCTGGTACTACCGATTCCAGTTCCAAGAGGTGCCCGTCGAGATGTGGGCGTTCGTCCCGGACAGCCCGGGCGCGACGCTGCTCATCGCACTCGCGCTCGGGGCGTGGGCCGTCGGGCGGTCGAGCGATACCCTCGCGACGCTCGCGTTCTTCGGGAACATCAAGCTCGGGCTGTGGACCCCGTACGTGCTCGTCGTCTTCGCGCCGCGGTTCGTCGAGACGTCGGGGCCGCCGCTGTACGCGTTCCTCCTCGTGAGCCACCTCGGGATGGTGGTGCAGGCGTTCGTGCTCCACCGGATCACGGACTTCCCGCCGAAGGCGATCGCGGTCGCGACCGCGTGGTACACCGTCGACCTCCTGATGGACTACTTCGTCCCCGTCACCGGCGGCGTGACCCACACCTCGCTGCCGTACGCCGACGCCACCCCGTGGTTCACCACCACGGTGCTGCAGGTCGCGGCCGCCGGCGCGGTCGCGCTCACCGTGATCCCGCTGTTCTGGACGCTCGGGACGCACGTCGAGACGCTCCGGGCGCGGTACGGACGCGACGGCGGCGCAGCGACTCCCGACGGCGACGGTCCGCGTCCCTGATTTAAGTCCTCCGAGGGCGTCTGACGACTCATGAGCGCCTACGAGGAGATCGCCGAGCTGTCCGTGACGATCGAGTCGGTGGACCGGCGCCGATACACCGGCGAGACCACCAGCGGGTTCGAGCGCACCACGACCGAGTTCCGGCTCGCCGGCGACGGCGTCGTCGGCCGGGGCGAGGACGTGACCTACGAGACCGAGGACCACGCGGCCCTCGTGGGGACCGACCCGATCGACATCGAGGGCGAGTGGACGATCGACGAGCTCTCCGCTCGCCTCGACGACGAGGACCTGTTCGCCCACGAGCCCCCCACGCGGGAGTACTTCCGGAACTACCGCCGGTGGGCGGTCGAGAGCGCTGCCCTCGACCTGGCGCTCCGGCAGCGCGACGAGTCGCTCGGCGAGTTCCTCGGGATCGAGCCGGACCCGGTCCGATTCGTCGTCTCTACCCGGCTCGGCGAACCGCCGACGACTGACCGCGTCGAGGAACTGCTCGAACTCGACGACGAGTTGGAGTTCAAGCTCGACCCGACCCCCGACTGGCCGGAGGAGGCGTTCGTGACGCTCAGGGAGACGGACGCCGTCCGGATCCTCGACCTCAAGGGCTGGTACGAGGGCACCGACGTCGACGCCGAGCCCGACCCCGAGCTCTATCGCGACGTGTTCGCCGCGTTCCCCGCCGCGATCGTCGAGGACCCGGCGTTCACGCCGCAGACCAGCCCCCTCGTCGAGCCGCAGGCCGATCGGCTCTCCTTCGACTACCCGATCGACGGCGTCGAAAGCCTCGAATCGCTCCCGGTCGACCCCGGCTACTGCAACGTCAAACCCTCCCGGTTCGGCACCCTCGAATCGCTGTTCGAGACGATCGCGTACTGCGAACGAGAGGGCATCCGCCCGTACAGCGGCGGCCAGTTCGAACTGGCCAGCGGGCGGATCGCGATCCAGACGCTCGCCGCGCTCTTCTACCCCGACGCCCCGAACGACGTGGCTCCCCGCCCGTTCAACGATCCCGAGGCGTCGCCGCCGTATCCGAAGAGCCCGATCCGGCCCGACCGCGACGCGGTCGGCTTCGAGTTCTAAGACTGTTAGCTCCGGGGTACCGACACGCACTATTTATAAATCGACTGTGGTGGCGCGTGCCTCCGAGCGGCCGATAGGCCGCGAGGAGCACGCGCGAGGGACGCGGCGACCGTAGGGAGCCGCGAGGCTGGGGAGGCGTGAGGCTGTGCGGTGCTGGGCGGGGTGGGACTCAAAGAGGCAGCCACGAGGACGACGCACGGTGACGCAAGGACCGCAGACTGTGAGCGAAGCGACCGGTCGAGGACCGCAGCGAGCCGCGCGAGTCCTCGTGGCTGGGGCTTTGGAGGTGGTCACCGCCGAGCAACCAGTATCGACTTATAAACGAACGCCCGCGACCTCTCGAACCGAACTCACGGTCCTACCCGAACCGCCCGATTACGAGACGAACTTCAGCAGGTCGTCGCGGTTGTGCTCGTGGAAGCGCGTCCGGAGACACTCCTCTAACGCCTCGACGTCGCCGCGCTTCGCGCAGATCGGCGCGATCCGGTCGGACCACTGCTGCCACGGCGGGTACAGCCCCAGCCGGTCGCAGATCTCGTCGAGCCGCTCGTCGAGGTCGTCGATCTTGTCGGTCTTGTTGACGGCGACGATGGGCTCGACGCCGACGTCCTCCAGGAAGCCGTACATCTCCACGTCGTGGGGGATGTTCCCGCGCTCGGCGTGGCGGTCGATGATGTCGACGGCGGCCTTCCCGTCCATCACCACGACGCCCGCGAGGATCGAGTCGGCGTTCTCCTCCAGGTAGCGCACGATGTTCGTCTTGATCGCCTCGCGGTGCTCCTCCTCGACCCCGGACATGAAGCCGAACCCGGGCAGGTCGGTGAACATGAACCCCTCGCTGGCCCAGTCGAAGTGGTTCGGCTGACGGGTGACTCCCGGCTTGCCGCCTGTCGAGAAGTCGTGACCCGTCAGCTCGCGCATCAGCGTGGACTTGCCGACGTTCGAGCGCCCCACGAGGACGACTTCGGCGTCGCGGTCCGGCCGGTCTTCGAACATACGCGCCCATGGGCGACTGAGCGGTTTAAAAGGCGCGTCGTCGGCCGAGAACCGGACGCTACGTCGAACGGAGCCGAATCATATCACACATTATATAATATTTATTGTGAAATTTCCAATATATTTATAACCTTCGCCCCGGTGTGGGTCATAGTAACATGGTGCTCTCGACGAGGGCTCGCAACCGTCGTATCGGTCCGACGAAGCCGGAGCAACCCCGCGTCAACGCGCCGGAACGCGTGCGACGGGGGTCGCGATCGTCCGTCGAGGGTCGGTCGTCTCCCTCGCCCGGACCGGATCGCTCGGGGGGAGGCGCATGACGGGCGCCGAGACGTTCGGTGCCATCTCGCTGGTGCCGCCGCTCCTAGCGATCGTGCTCGCGATCGTGACGCGGAAGCCGGTCCTCTCGCTGTTCCTGGGGATCTGGTCCGGCGGCGTGATCTTCACGACGAGCCACGGCGTGACGCAGACGCTGGACTGGCTCGTCTCCTCGATCGGTGAGAGCGCGTTCAACGCGAAGATCATACTGATCGTGTTGTTCCTCGGCGCCGGCGTCGCGCTCATCTGGCGGCTCGGCGGGGCGAACGCCATCGCCGACACGGTCACCGCCAGGCTCGACAGCCAACGGAAGGTCGGCGGAGCGACGTGGATCTTCGGTATGCTTTGGTTCTTCGACGACTACTCGAACACGGCGATCGTCGGCACCACGATGCGAGAGATATCCGACGAGGTGCAGATCTCCCGCGAGAAACTCGCGTACATCATCGACTCGACGGCCGCGCCCGTCGCGACGTTCGGCATCTCGAGTTGGGTCGCGTACCAACTGAGCATGATCCGCGAGGGGTACAGCGCCGCGGGCGTCTCCGTCGAGGCCGGCGATGTCCCCAACGCGTTCGCGCTGTTCTTACAGAGCATCCCGTTCAACATGTACTGCCTGTTCGCCGTCGTGATGGTCGGGATCGTCGTCTTCACCGGGCGCGACTTCGGCGAGATGCTCGACGCCGAACACCGCTCGGCGACGGAGGGGAAGGTCCTGCGGGACGGGGCGATCCCGATGCAGAGCGCCGAAGACAGCCTCGGAGACGTGCTCACCGACTCGCCGCAGCTCCGGTACTTCGCCGTCCCGACGCTCTCGCTGATGGCGGTCGTGGTCGGCGGCGCGGCTTACACGGGGCTCGGGGCCTCGGAGCCCGGCGCGTCGGTGTTCGAGATCGCCGGCAACGCGGCGTTCGTCGACGCGCTCCTGTGGGGAACGTTCACGCTGGTCGCCGTCGCGCTCGTCATGGGCGTCGGGAGCGGCCTCGCCAACCTCGACGAGGCGATGGAGACCGTGATCGACGGCTTCGGAATGATGCTGACCGCGCTCACGATCCTCGTGATGGCGTGGACGATCGGGACGGTCACCACCGCGCTCGGCACGGGGATCTACGTCACGAACATCGCGGAGAACTTCGTGACCCCGACGCTGCTCCCCGTCGTCGTGCTCCTGGCGTCCGCGTTCATCGCGTTCTCGACCGGCACCTCGTGGGGAACGATGGCGATCGTCACGCCGATCGCGGTCCCGCTGGCGTGGAGCGTCGGCGGCGCCACGCCGGCGCTGCTCCCCGTCGCGATCGGGACCGTGTTCAGCGGCGCCATCTTCGGGGACCACTGCTCGCCCATCTCCGACACGACGATCCTCTCGTCGACGTTCACCGGCGCCGACCACATCGATCACGTCCGCACCCAGATCTATTACGCCACGACGGTGCTGATCGTGGCCGCGTCGCTGCTGACGGTGTGGGGCGCCACCCGGATCACGCCGCTGGTGCTGCTCCCGATCGGCGTGGCCACGCTCGTCGGTCTGGTGTACGTGCTCTCCGAGTTCGACGCGAACCGGAAGGACGTGGCGGCGACCCGCACGGTTCGAGCCGGCGGCCGGTCGGCCACCGACGACGACTAACTCGCGGCTGCCCTGGCCGTGCGGCCGACCTGACCGCGCGGCCGACCTGACCGCGCGGCCGACCGCGACTTTTTCTACGCCCCGCGTGGACGACTGACCGGTTTCTGACCGCCTCTGGAGGGCTGACCGATTCAAAAAACGTCGTCGCGACCGCCAGATCGAGGTTGTCACGACCGCCGGGCCGCGGTCGCCGCTCTCCGACCACCCGATCAGGCCGTGGCGCCGGCGTCGTCGTCGACCGTCACCGTCTCCCCGCCGACCGAGCCGCCCTCGATCCGGTCGTTCACGGCCGCGAACGCCGAGCCGAACATCCGGAAGACGGCCACTTGCCCGTAGAACTGGACGAACGGAACGAGCACCAGGCCGACGACGGTGACGGCCAGCACCGCGGTGGCGATCCAGACGACGACGGCCACGACGATGGGCGAGAGCACCGCGACGAGGTACTCGGTGCTGAAAAGCGCCGGCTTCAGGAGGTCGAGGTCGAAGGCGGCGCCCAGTTCGCCGCGGGCCGCGTACGCCGACAGCGCGGCGGGGACGGCGTAGTAAACGAGGAACAGCACCGGAACGAACGCCAGCGCCAGCAGCACGCCGACCACGCCGACGAGCGCGCCGACGTCACCGCCGATCGCGCCGCCCGTCCCGAACACGACCGTGACAACGACACCGTACACGACCGCCGGGATCACCGTGTACGCGATCGTGATGATCGTCCCGATCACGCCCGTCATCAGCAGGTCGCCCCAGTCGGTGAACTCCGGCGGCACCTCGTCGCCGCCGATCGTCTTCTCCAGCACGCGCACGAGGTAGCCGACGATGAGGAACGCCGGGACGACGAGCACCGAGAGGAACCCCAGCACGCCGCCGATGACGATTCGGCCGATCCAGTCGCCGCGTACCGGATACGAGAGTCCGTCTTCCAACATACGCCGAATCAACACCGATCTGATACATAAGCGCGGCGGTAACTGTTGCCCGGTCGATCGATCGGTCGCGGGTCGGCCCGAGTCGCGACCGGCGACGCCCGCCAGGTCGGGCCGCGTTCGGGGATTACTTGTCGCCGGGCGCGCTCCCTCCCGCATGGACAAACAGGCCGTCCGGGAGGCCGTCTGGGACGCGTTCGAGGCGGGCGACCAGGCGCGGTTCCCGTTCCCGCCCCACGACCGGATCCCGAACTTCGCGGGCGCGGACGCGGCGTGCGAGCGACTGACCGAGACCGACGAGTGGGCCGCGGCCGAGACGCTCAAATGCAACCCCGACGCGCCGCAGCTCCCGGTCAGGCGCGCCGCGCTCCGCGCCGGCAAGACGGTGTACGTCGCGCAGCCGCGTCTGCGCGACCCGGACCCGTTCCTCCGGCTCGACCCGGGGGACCTCGCGAGTCCGGACGACGAGACGTCCGACGACGGCGACACGGATCGCCCGACGATCGACGACGCCACCACCGTCTCCGGGATTTCGACGCACGGGACGCCGGTCGCCCCCGAGGACGTCCCGCACGTCGACCTCGTGGTCGCCGGCTCCGTCGCCGTCGCGACCGACGGCGCGCGGATCGGCAAGGGCGAGGGGTACAGCGACCTCGAGTGGGGCGTGCTCAGCGAGCTCGACGCGGTCGACAGAGAGGCGCTCCGCGCCTCTGGCAGTCGGGTGAAGCCCGACGACGACGCGACGACGGTGGCGACCACGGTCCACGAGCTCTCCGTGATCGACGGGCCGGGGTCCGCTCTCGCCGGCGAGGTCCGCAACGAGGGCGGCACCGCCCCGTCACCCTCGCTCCCGGCTCCGGACGCCCACGACGTGCCGCTCGACTTGATCGTCACGCCGGAGCGAACGGTCCGGACCGAAACGCCGTACGAGCGCCCGTCGGGGATCGACTGGGACGCGCTCGACTCGGAGCGACTGGACGAGATCCCGGTGCTCGCCGAGCGGGCACCGGAGCGAAAATAGGAGGGACTCGGTCGGCCGACCGCGGACCGCTCAGTTCGGATTCCTCAGTCCGCGCACTTCGTCGACGGCGCGGACCGCTCCGTGCGGTGGTCGGCGACGTGACCGCACTCGGGGCAGACGATGGTGCGCTCGTCGCCGTCGCTGACGACGAGCCACCCCTCCGAGACGGGGTTCTGGAAGCTGCACTCCGCACAGAAGAGGACCGACTTCCGGCGGGACGACCGGGGACCGCTGGCGACTGCGTTCATGTCTCCCCGTAGTATCCGGACGTATATGGGTCTTGTTCGACCTGATCGTTCGGTATATTCCGATCTGTGAATCAAAAATACGCCGATATTCGGTTCAAAACGCTACGATCGTTTCGGAAAGTTGAATAAACACAAGCGGCGTCTGCCACCGTCGTTTCCGATCGACGGTCCCTAGCGCGCCAGCGGCATGTTGTAGCTCGTCTCCGCCGCCATCACGTGCTCCCACGTCGCCTCGCAGTCGCAGGAGACCTGCTCGAAGACGCTCGGGTCCTGTCGCTTGTCGAAGTCCTTTATCGCGGTCTGGACGCGGTCGTCGCACTCGCCGCAGTTGTGCGCGCCGCGGTCGGAGCCGTGCCCGACGGGGTCGGAGACGACGATGGCGTCGACGTCAGCGGTCTCCTCGAGGACGTGTGCCACCGACCAGAGCCACGGCGGCCGGTAGCCGCCTTCGAAGAACAGCTCGTCGACCATCGTGTAGCGCTGGACGTTCGTCGGGTTCATCGAGACGGTGTGGCAGCCGTCGACATCGGCGCAGCGCCGGATCGAGTCGATCATGTCGGCGGCGGCCTCCGGCTCCGCGAGGAACGGCGGCTTCATCAGGAGGTACGCCTTGATCCCCACGTCGGCGGCGAACTCGGAGTCCGCCGCGGCCGCCTCGGCGCAGGCGTCCTCGAAGTCGGCGAAGTCGAAGTACTTGTTCACGCAGTCGTGGCGCACCCGGTCGGTGGCCGTCTCCAGTCCCACCGCCACGTCGGTCGCGATCCCGTGGTCGGCGAAGTCGCCGATCTTCTCCCGGCTCACGAAGTCCGGCAGCGACTCCACCACGATCCGGTCGCGGTCCGCGAACGTCTCGGCGATGGCCCGGCGGGTCTCCGCGGGCACCTCGCGCTCGTCGAGGAACGAGCCGGAGGTGTAGATCTTGATCAGTTCGGCGGGCGCGTCCGCCTCCTCGCGCTCGTGGTCGAGACACACCTCGATCTGGTTCATCAGGGCCTCGTGGGCCACGCTCCCGCCCTCGACCGACTCGGCGACGTAGCCGCACATGGTGCAGCCGCCGGCGCGGGCCCATCGGCAGCCGCCGGTGTTCAGGATGATCGTGAGGGAGTTCACCACCCCGTCGGGGGTGTTGTCCTCGTCGATCCACACGCGGGTCGGCTGCGTCGGGTCGTACGTCTCCGAGCGCTCGGCGCGGATGTCGCGCATCACGGCGTTGTGCGCGTCCATCCCGCGCCCCTGCTCGTACGCGTCGGGGCTCGGCTTGCTCATTACCGGAAGAAGCGGGCGAGCGCGTAAAGCCGTGTCGTCATCGCGGACTCGGAGGGTCGCCGTCGCCGCGTCGGTTTCGCCGCGGCGTCTCACTGCGACGGTTCGAGTATATTTACCGGAATGGGCCGCTCGTGATAACTATATTCCAATTTATAGAAAGATTTTATAAATGTCGCCAAATTGGAGAAAACGATGTCACGGGACCGTGACTACGGACGGCGCGACGTGCTTCGAGCGGGAGGCATCGTTCTCGGCGGGTCGCTCGTGTCGGGATCGGCGGCGGCCGCAGAGGGAGACGGAGCGACGACGCTGACGATTCTGTCGTACAACGACGTCCAGACGGCGGCCGCGGAGGACGAGGACTTCCCGCGGCTGGTGACGCTTATCGAGCAGCGCCGTGAGGCCGCTGACGGCCCGGTCGTCGTGGTCGGCGGCGGCGATCAGGTGGGGCCGCACGCGCTCAGTCCCGTCTCGCAGTGGCGGGCGCCTGTCGACGTGCTCAACAACGTCCAACCGGACGCCGACGTGATCGGCAACCACGAGTTCGACTACGGGTTCGACGCCGTCTCCGACGTGACGGCCGACTCCGAGTTCCCCTGGCTCGCGACGAACCTCGTCGACAGCGATACCGGGGAGGCGTTCGACGGCACGGAGTCGACGCGGATCGTCGACCGCGGCGGCGTCAGCGTCGGGATCATCGGACTCGCCGACGAGGGCGCGACGACCGGCAAGACGAACATCGACTTCGAAGCGGAAGGCGTCACTATCGAGGACTACACCGAGACCGGGCCCGCCGAGGCGAAGCGACTCAAAGAGGAGGAGAGCGTCGACGTCGTCGTCGCGCTCGCGCACACCGGCATCGACGACGCGGAGGCGCTCGCCGAAGCCGACGCGGACGACGACATCGACGTCGTCGTGGTCGGCGACGACGAGCAGTTCTACCCGCCCGAGGAGGTCGACGGGTCGATCATCTCCGAGGCGCGGGCCCGAGCGGCCTACCTCAGCGAGATCGAACTGACGATCTCCGACGGCGACGTTACCTCGTTCGACGGGCGGCTGATCGAGGTCTCCGACGACATCGAGAGGGATCCCACCGCCTCTCGGATCATCAACGACTACCGCGCGGACGTGGGGCTCGACTCGGTGATTGTGGAGACCGAGACGCCGCTCGACGCGACGTTCGGCTCGAACTACCACCGCGAGACCGGATACGGCAACCTGATCACCGACGCGATGCGCGAGCGGGCCGACGCCGACGTCGCGATCACGAACGCGGGCGGCATCCGCTCGGACTCCGTGTACGGTCCCGGCGAGATCACCGGCGGTGATATCTTCAACACGCTGCCGTTCCCGAACACGCTCGTCACGCTGGAGCTGACGGGCGAGGAGCTCGTCGAGACGCTGGAGAGCCAGGTCGTCACGCTGGAGAGCGAAACGGGGCAGAGTTTCGGCGAGGAGATCTCCCAGCAGGTCAGCGGCGTGCGCTTCGAGTGGGTCCCCCACGAGGGCGTCGACGATCAGATCCGGGACGTCCGCGTCGGCGGCGAGCCGCTCGACTCCGACGAGACCTACGCTGTGGCCGTCAACAGCTTCATGGCCAACGGGGGGAGCGGATATCCGCTCGAAGACAAGCCCGTGATCGAAGCGACGGACGAACTGCTCGTGACGCTCGTCGTCGAGTACCTACGAGAGCGCGACACCGTCGCCCCCACGGTTGAGGGCCGGATGCAGCGCGTCGACCGCGACCTCCCCGACGCGTCGGTCACCGCGGACGAGCGCGGGAAGGTCGTCGAACGGTTCGAAGCGCCGGCGGACGTCGAGTCGGTCGCGAACGACACCGTCGCGGTGTGGTCGCCCGACGGCGAGCATCTCGACGCCGAGAACGTCGCCTTCGACGAGGAGGAAGAGAACCTGATCGTCCGGGTCGACGACGGCGAGCTCGGGGAGATCCTCGACGACGCTGACGGCAGCGAGAGCGTCGCACTCGACCTCTACGGCGAGTACGAGTCGAGCGAGTTCGACCACGTCTACTTCGAGCGCTCGCGGCTCAACGCCGACGTCGAGGCCGTCGTGCGGAAGCGGGATCGCGCTCGCACTGCTTCCGTCGGACGGTGAGGGACTCGGTCGCGGTCACCGTGCGGTTCGTTCGGCTGACCCGAGCCGTCGGAACGCGTGCCCGCCAGCGCCGACGACCGCACCGACCGCGTTGACGGCGGCGTCGCTCCACGCGAACGATCGCCACGGGAGCGGCGCCTGCACGAGCTCGATCCCGAAGCCGAACGCCGTCGCCGCGGTCACCGCGACGACGACCGAAGCGACCCGTGGCTCCCGTTCCGTCGCGCGAATGAGCAGGGCGGCGAGCACCGCGTAGCCGAGGAAGTGAAACGGAGCGGTGACCCCGATCTCGACCGGGAACGCGCCGGCCACCTCGCCGAGCGCACTACCGATCTCGCCGAGCGCACTACCGATCTCGCCGAGCGCGCCGCCGCTCTCTCCCGGCGTCGTCGGAACCGGAACCAGCGAGCCGACGAACACGACGACCGCGAACGCGGCCGCGACGGGTCGCGGTCGCTCCGCGGTCCGTCCGGTGACCGCGACCGGCCCGTCGGTCTCGGCCCGCCGATCGCGGTCGGAACCCGTCACGCTCGCGGTTCGCCTCGAAGGGAGTTAGGGCTCACGGCCTGGGGGAACGGCCACCGAGAGGCTTCCCCGCCGAAACCGCTCGCTTATACGACGCCGGGGCCGCTTCCGGATCGATCCCCCGATCGGGTCACCGTCTTCGGATAACGACCGCGCCGGCGACGTGCCGCATATATAAAATTCGCCCGCCAGACGCGCGCGGAATAGTAACCGATATCGGCTACGTCAAGAGGTGAACAACTAACCCACTACGGTCCGTCTATAATGAACGAGCATTACATGACTGAAATGGGCGGCTACAGAGACAGAGTGGCACAGGTCGATCTCGGCGACGGCGACGTCAGCTACGAAGGCATCGACGACGGGGACGCGGAGAAGTACATCGGCGCGCGCGGGCTGGGCGTCAAGTACGTCTTCGACGCCGGTCCGGACGTGGACCCGCTGGGGCCGGAGAACCGACTGGCGTTCATGACGGGCCCCCTCACGGGGACTCAGACCGTGATGAGCGGCCGGATCGCGCTGGTGACGAAGTCCCCGCTGACGGGGACGGTCACCGACTCGCACCACGGCGGCTGGTCCGGCGCGCGGCTCAAGTGGGCCGGACTCGACGGGATCCTGCTCGACGGCGAGAGCGACGACCCCGTTTACCTGCTCGTCGAGGACGGCGAGGTCGAGGTGCGCGACGCCTCTCACCTCTGGGGCCAGGGCGTCCACGACACGATCGACGCGCTCGGCGAGGAGGTCGACGGCTCCGTCGGCAAGAACCTCTCCGTGATGGCGATCGGGCAGGGCGGCGAGAACGGTGTCCGCTACGCCTGCGTGATGAACGAGGACGATCGCGCCTCGGGCCGCGGCGGCACGGGCGCGGTCATGGGTGCGAAGAACGTGAAGGCCGTCGTCGTGAAATCGGGCACCGACATGCCGAAACCGGCCGACCCCGAGACGTTCCAGGAGGGCTACCAGCAGGCGATGGAGGTCATCCGCGAGTCCGACGTCACCGCGCCCAACGAGGGCGGGCTCTCGATGTACGGGACGAACGTCCTGATGAACGCGACCGAGGAGATGGACGGCCTCCCCTCGAAGAACGCGAAGTACACCTCGACGGAGGCGTACAACGACGCGGAGGGCGTCGACGTGGACGCCGAGCGCGTCTCCGGCGAGAACGTCCGCGAGAACATCCTCGTCGACGAGCCGACGTGCCACTCCTGCCCGGTCGCGTGCAAGAAGGAGGTCGAGGTCAACGTCACGCACAAGGGCCAGGAGATGAACGTCCGCACGGAGTCGTACGAGTACGAGTCCGCGTGGGCGCTCGGCCCGAACTCCGGCCACACCGACCGCGACGAGATCGCGCTGATGCTGGAGCGCTGTAACGACCTCGGCATCGACACCATCGAGTCCGGCAACATGATGGCGATGGCGATGGAGATGAGCGAGGAGGGGAAGCTCGACGGCGTCGGCCACCTCGACTGGGGCGACTCCGAGACGATGATCGACCTCCTCGACGAGATCGGCCACCGCTCCTCGGACCTCGGCGACCTCCTCGCGGAGGGGCCCGAGCGCGTCGCCGACGCGAAGGACGCCCACGGCAACAAGCTCTCGGTGAAGGGGCAGACGATGGCCGCCTACGACCCGCGGTGCATGAAGGGGATGGGGATCGCGTACGCGACCTCCAACCGCGGCGCCTGCCACCTGCGCGGGTACACGCCGGCCGCCGAGATTCTCGGCATCCCGGAGAAGGTCGACCCGTACGAGTGGGAGGGGAAAGGCGAGCTCACCGCCACCTTCCAGGACCTGCACGCCGTGTCGGACTCCTTCGACATCTGCAAGTTCAGCGCGTTCGCCGAGGGGATCGAGGAGTACGTCCTCCAGTACAACGGCATGACCGGCCGCGACGTGAGCGAGGACGAGCTGTTCGAGGCGGGCGAGCGCGTCTACAACCTCGAGCGCTACTTCAACAACCTCGCCGGCTTCGACGGCGCGGACGACACGCTGCCGAACCGCTTCATCGACGGGCACCCGGACGCCATCCCCGGCACGGGCGCCAGCGAGGGCGAGCTCTGCGAGCTCGACGAGATGAAGGCCGAGTACTACGAGACCCGCGGCTGGGTCGACGGCGTCGTCCCCGACGAGAAGCTCGACGCGCTCGGCATCGACATCGGCCCCGGCACCGGCGTCTCCGCCGGCGACTCCGCCGCCCCGGCCGACGACTGAACGCGACCGCGCCGCGGCGCAACGGTCCGCTCCGCGTTTATTTTTAAGTGATTCGGGTCGGTAGCGACGCCCATGGCGCACGACCCGCTCTCCCCCTCCGAGGCCCTCCGCACGCGGATCGGAATCGCCGTCGCGGCCGCGGCCCTCCTGACGTTCGTCTACTCCGTGTTGATCGTCGCACAGATTCTGCTCGGGGTCATCGTCGGCGTCTTCCTCCCGATGGGTCTCTACCTCGGGTACCGCGCGTTCGCCGCGCTCGACGCGCTCGCCGACGCGGCCCAGCGGATCGCCGCGGTTCGCGAGCGCGAGGCCGAGCGGGAGTCCCGGTTCGATTCCGCGACCGGGAGGGCGGGATCGTCCGGGGACCGGCCCTCCGACCGCGAAGCGGCCTCCACGGACCGGCTCACGGAGCGCGAGCGATAGATCGGTCCCCGAACTGGGAATCCGGCGCGTCACTTAAGTCGTGAGCTACCGATCCGGTGCGCTATGAACGCCCGTCCCCTCGCGGCGCTCGGCGTCGCGCTCACCACGTTCCTCGTCGTCGCCGCCGTCCTCACAGAGGCGCTCGCGGCCCGGATCGCGTTCTCGGCGATCGTCGGGCTCCCGGTCGGCCTCGCGGCCGGGATCGTCACCGGGGCCGCGACGCGGACGCGGCTCTGGCGCTCGCCCCGGGCCCGGCC
Source organism: Halorubrum sp. B52 (assembly GCF_059752555.1). Lineage (NCBI taxonomy): Archaea > Methanobacteriati > Methanobacteriota > Halobacteria > Halobacteriales > Haloferacaceae > Halorubrum > Halorubrum sp. B52. The sequence continues at coordinate 83,238 of NZ_MWTG01000007.1, forward strand.
GACGCTGCTCGGGATCGCCGCGTTCGGCTACGCGCTCCTCGCCGTCGCCGCCGTGTCGTACGCCGTGCCGCCCGCTCGCGGGCTCGTGAGCGTCGCGACCGCGGTCCCGTTCGCCGCGGTCTGCGCCGTCGCGGTCGCCCTCCTCGCGCGGCGCTATCCGGAGCGGATCGACTGAGGGCGCCGGGGGCGTCCGGGCCGACGGGCGGCCGGGCCGAACGCCTCACGCGAAGACGACGAACCTGAACAGCCACAGCATCGCCATCCCGACCGCGATCGTCGCGAACACGTTCTCCGTCCGCCACGCGACGACGCCGGCGACGGCGCCCGCGATCAGCCGGTCGTCGAGGAGCGTCGCGGCGACCGAGGGGCGCAGCGTCACGAGGTCGGGGAGCACGAGCGCGGCGAGCACCGCCGGCGGCACGTACCGCAGGGGGCGTGTTATCTGCGCGGGCACCTCGTCGATCCGACCGAACAGGTGGATGAACGAGAGCCGGAACCCGTAGGTCGCGACCCCGATGAGGAGGATGGCGATCCAGACGCGCGCGGAGGCGCCGAGGCCGCCCGACTGGCCGAGCGTGAGCGCGCCGAGGGGTGCGCCCGTCATCGCTCTCGCGCCTCCGTCGCGAGGCCGACGAGGATGCCGGTGACCGCCCCGACGAGCAGCCCGAGGTTCAGCGGGAGCCCGGCCGCGACGACCGCGACCGCGCCGGCGGCGACGCCGGCCGCGGTGGTGGGTCTGTCTTTCATCGCGGGGACGAGCAGCGCGAGGAAGACGAGCGGCACCGCGAACGTGAGCCCCCACGCGTCCGGGACGCCGGCGCCGACCACGACGCCGGCGACCGTCCCGATCTGCCAGACCACCCACAGCGACGCCCCTGCGCCGAGGTAGTACCGCCAGCGGTTCCGCCCGGGGTTCTCCTCGAACTCCGCGACGGAGATGGCGTACGCCTGGTCGGTGAGCACGTACGCGAGGCCCGCCCGGAGCCGACGGCCGTAGTCGGCGAAGTACGGCGCGATGGAGGCCGAGTACATCACCATCCGGACGTTGATCACGACCGCCGTGCCGACGACGACCGCCAGCGGGGCGTTCGACCCGAGCAGGTCGAGCGCGGCGAGCTGGGAGGCGCCGGCGAACACGATCACCGACATCCCGACCGCCTCCGCCAGCCCGAGGCCGGCGTCGACCGCCGCGATGCCGGCGACGAGCGCGAACGGCACGATCCCGAGCATCAGCGGCGACACGTCGCGCACGCCGGCCCAGAGGTCGCCGTCGACGAGCGTCTCGTCTCCGGGGTCGCCGTCGATGGTGGCGCCGCCGTCGGTCGTGTCGCCGTCGGCGTCGCCCTCGGTGATCTCTCCCTCCACGGTCACTCCCGCGGGTACACCGGCTCGTCGTACTTCGCGGCGAGGTGCTCCGCGTGCTCCAGCTTCGCGTTCGCCTTGCGGAACGTCCCCAGGAGGGAGTGGACCTCGCGTTCGGTCGGGTGCGCGCGCCCGAGCAGCCGGCGCATCAGCAGCGCGTTCTTCTCGCGGACGTGCTCGCGCTGGCCGGTCGCTTCGAGGAACTCGCCGAAGAACTCGTGGAAGCGCTCCACGTCGCCCTCGGGGGCCCGCGTGACCGCGGTGTCCGGGAGCTGCGTCTCGTCGACGGTGAGCTCGCGGAGCTCGTACAGCAGGACGGTCGCGGCCTGCCCGAGGTTCAAGACGGGGTAGTCGTCGTCCGCGGGGATCGAACACACCTCGTCGAGCCGCGAGAGCTCCTCGTTGTTGAGCCCGCGGCCCTCCCGACCGAACACGATCGCGGTGGGCGCGTCGACGGCCTTCAGCGACTCTCGGAGCTCGGCGGGGGTCTTGAACGGGAACCGCTCGTGGCTCCGGTCGTCCTCGCCGGTGATGGCGGTGGTGCCGACCGTGTGGTAGCTCTCGACGACCTCGTCGAACGTGATCTCGTCGGCGTCCGGGAGGACGTCCTCGCGGGCGTGGCCCGCGAAGCCGTACGCCTCGCCGTCCTCGGTGAGCTCCGGCGGGTCGACCAGCTTGAGGTCGGAGAGGCCGAAGTTCTTCATCGCTCGGGCGATCGTGCCGACGTTACCGGGCGTCTCCGGCTCGACGACGACCACGACCGGCTCGCGGCGGGTCTCGCGGGCGACGTCGTCGCCGTCGCTCTCGAAGGTCGCGTCGTCGCCGTCGCCCGTCACGTCGTCGCCCTCACCGGCCGCCTCGTCGCGCTCGACGCTCCCGCCCTCGTCCGCTCCGCTCATCGGTTCGACGGGTAGTCGGTCGAGAGGTCGACGTCGTCGAGGTCGTCCTCGCTCAGTCTGTCGTCTTCGGAACCCCCGTCGCCTCCCTCGCCGGCGAGTTCGAGGATGTCGATCCGGTCGCCCTCGAAGTCCTGCTCGACGCGCTCTTGGATCTCCTGTTGGTCCGGCAGGTCCGGGAGCCCGTCGGGGTCCTCCTCGACGTGCTCGACGGAGCCGTACCCCTCCGGGGCCTCGTTGCCGGCCGCGACCCACTCGTGGAAGCGGTCGCCGAACTCCAGGCCGCCGGCGTACTCGCTGCCGCCCTCCTCGCGGTACCAGTAGATCAGGTCGGGCTCGTGTTCGGGGCAGAGCAGCACCTCTCCGTTGGGCTCCCCGTAGACGATCTCGGCCTGGTTACAGCGGTGGACCTCGCTTTCGCCGTGTTCGAGATAACAGACGTCGCACGGCTCCTCGACCAGACCGACGAGTCTGAAGAGCCGCTCGCGCGGCCCCTCGGGAATCTCGTCGAGCGGCTTGAGCTCGCCGTCGCCGGTGAATATCTCCTCCTCGTCGAACCGCCATCCGCGGAGGCCGACGCTCACTTTCGCCATGCGCGACGCTACACGTGGCGCGGATAAAAGCGCGTCCTTCCCCGGCCGAGCGACTCTCCGGCGGCCGGACGCGCCCCGTTCGGGGATCGGCTCCCGGCGGCCCCCGCCGGGTTTATGCGGAGTGAGCGACGTCTCTCGGGCATGGGCGACCCCGCCTGCGACCGTCGGTTCTGCCCCGAGTGCGACCTCGCCGTCACGCGGGCCGACGACGTCTGTCCGGAGTGCGGCGCGCCGATCGACGCCGACGACGAGTGAATCTGATCGCCGCCGTCGACGAGTGAGGCTCCGACCGCCGCCGTCGGCGTTCGCGTCCCCCTACGACAGCGTGTCGCCGAACTTGTCCCGGCGGAAGAGGTCGATCTCCTGTGCGGACGACCCCTCGCGGGTGACCGCGAAGGCGATCGCCTCGGCGACCTCCTCTGGCTCGGTCACCGTCCCGGGCTCGAACCGCTCCTCGAACGGCTCGCCGTCCTCGCTGCCGAACTCCGTGCGGACCTCGGAGGGGTTCACGACGGAGACGGCGACCCCGTCCTCGCCGACCTGCGCTGCGACGCTGTGCGCGAAGCCCCGAACCCACCACTTCGTCGCGGCGTACACCGGGTTGAACGAGCGGGGGTACTGGCCCGCGAAGCTCCCGACCACGACGAGCGTCCCCCGGCTCTCCTTCAGGTGCGGGATCGCCTCTCGCGCGAGGAAAAAGGTCCCGTCGACGTTCGTCTCCTGCATGGCGAAGTACTCCTCGTCGGTCATCGTCGCCACGTCGCTGCCGCGGCCGACCCCCGCGTTGGAGACGACGGCGTCGAGCCCGCCGAACCGGTCGACGACCGCCTCGACCGCGGCCTCGCTCGTCGCCCGGTCGCGCACGTCGCCGTCCACGACCAGCGCGCTGCCGCCGTGGTCGGCCTCCAGATCCGCCGCGAGCGACTCCAGCGCCTCGCGTCGGCGGGCCAGCAGGGCGACGTCCGCGCCTCGCGACGCCAGCGCGTGCGCCGTCGCCTCGCCGATCCCGGAGCTCGCGCCGGTCACCAGCACCGCCGCGTCGTCGAGTGTCACCATGGGTACGCTGTCGGCGACATCGCTGATAAAAGATCGCGTCGCGGTGAACTCGGGGGTCGTTCGTCGGACCGCCGACCGCCGGATCGGCCGCCTCTCCCGGTTCAGCGTCTGAACGAGCTGACGTGCTGGTGGTTCGGGTCCGCGCGCATGTCGACGTGCCCGCAGTTGACGCAGCGCCACACGTACGCCGCCAGTCGCGCGGCCGAATCGCCGCCGTCTATCGGTTTGCTCCAGTCCTGTCCGCACCGCGAGCAGTCGTCGGGCCGGTACTTGCTCTCGATCGTCGCGTCGGCGTCGACGGCGTCGGCGGCGTCGACGCCGGCGATCGTGATCCCCCGTGCGACGGCGCGGACGTCCTCGTCGCTCATCCGCGGCCGGAGCCCGTTCAAGTAGTTCTGGATGCGATCGGCCCGGTTTCGGAGTCGCCCGTACCGCTCGTCGTCCGACAGGTCGCCGTCGGCCCGCCACTCGTACGTCGAGATCACGACCGTGGTCCTGTAGTACAGGTCGAGCAGCAGGTGATAGTTCGCGCGGTTGAACAGCGCCGCGACGGACTCGGTGAGCTCCGCCTCGAACACCGGTCGTTCGATCTCGCGGTCGTACCCCAGTTCCGGCGTCGCGTTCGACCGGTCTCGGATCCCGACCACGCGGCAGTGAGGCGCCTGCGCTCCGACTCGCTCGAGTATCGGCTCCGCCCCTTCGTCGCCGAACGAGTGCTCCAACACGACGACCGCGGTATCGACGTCGAACGCCTCGACGAACTGCGACCGCGTCAGCGCCTGTCGGACCTCGCGGTCGTCGAGCCAGAGACTGTAGAGGTCCGCTCTCGTCCTGTTCGATTCGCAGACGACGATCGCCGGTGCCGGGTGACTCACGGGGATCGCCTACCGACCGGCGATCGAGCGGCCGAGCGACCTCGGCTGTCGTTCATCTCACTCGTCCCCCGCGGTGGACCCCGGCGCCGACCCCTGCATCGACTCCGAGAGGTGTCGCGGTTCGACCGAGAACGAGTGGACGGTCGCGAGGTCGTCGACGAGCGAGATGGCGGTCTCGATCGACCGCGTCGCCCGTCGGAGCTCCTCGTCCGTTCCGTCGTCGACCGCCGCGTCTAGGTGTCTCTTCGCCTCCCGCAACGGGACTCCGAGATCCTCCGAGAGCACTTCACCGAACTCCGACAGGTGCCGTTCAACCGACTGCTCGTGCTCCTTCGACTCCGTCACGTCCCGGATGAACGTGACCGCGTGCGTCACGTCGCCGTCCGTCTCGACGACGGGAGCGACGGCGACCCGGCCCCAGAAGGGGGTCCCGTCCGCGCGGTGGAGCACGGAGGTCACCGACCGGTGCTCGCCCGCCTCGAGCGCCGTCTCAAGCTCCCGTATGCGACCGTCGTCCGTCCCGCCGCCGACGAGCACCGAGAGGCCCTCGCCGGCGATCGAGTCGTGCTCGTATCCCGTCGTCGCTTTGAACGCCTCGTTCACGTACGTTATCGGGCCCTTCGATCCGGTCACCTCGTGGATCGCGATCCCGACCGGCGCGGTCTCGATGGCGCGGTTTTTCAACCGGAGCTCCCGCTCGCGGCGTTTCCGGACCGTGATGTCCGTCGCGATGCCGACGATACGCGTCAGATCACCGTCCTCGTAGACGCCGGACGACTGGTCGTGGACCCACCGGACCTCGCCGTCCGGTCGGGTCACCCGATACGTCTCCTCGTACGCGTCCGGGTCCTCGCGCTGTTCGGCCAACGCCGTCTCGACCCGCTCGCGGTCGTCGGGATGGATCGCCTGCACGAACGACGTGGCGTCCTCGACGAGCGTCTCGGGCGAGCGCCCCCAGACGGTCTCGTAGGAATCGGTGATGAAGTCCATCGACTCCTTGCTCGGAGAGGTCATCCAGATGACCTCGCCGGCGTTCGCTTGGATCTGATCGAGCATGCCGGCTCGTTCCTCCCGCTCCGTCACGTCGAGGGTCATGCCGATCACGCGACTGACGGCGCCGGTCTCGTCCAGTGACGGCTGGAGCCACGTTTCGAGCGTCGCGTCGGGCAGTTCGACGAGATCGTGGCTGGACTCGCCCGCGAACGCGGCGTCGACCGCGCGGCGGATCCGCGGTTGGTCGCCGAAGACCTCCGCGACGTCGTCTCCGGGTGAGACCCGACGGCGGAGCCGCCGCGACAGGGTCTCGCCACGGACCGTCGGGACCGTCCCGTCGGGCTCGACCTCGAAAAGCGTCAGGGGCGCGCTGTCGACGACCGTCTCGACGGCCTGTCGGAGCCGCAACAGCTGGTCCTCGCGTTCCCGGCGATCGGTCACGTCCCGACCGATGCCGACGATGCCCCGCGGCGTCCCGTCGGCGTCGGTCACGATGGCGCCCGTAAACTCTATCGGAGTCGCCGTGCCGTCCTTCGCGATCAGCTCCGCCTCGACGGCGGCCGTACCGGTCTCCAACACGGTCTCGATGGCGTCTCCGATCCGGTCTCTGTCGGTGCCGGCGAAGAGCTCCAGCGCGTTCTTCCTCTCCAACTCGTCGTCGCCGTATCCCGTGATCTCTCGGAGGCGGTCGTTCCACCGCATGAGCGCGCCGTCCGTGTCGAGCGTGTAGAACGCGTCGTCTATCGTGTCGAGGAGACGTTCGGTCGGCTCGGCGGCGAGCGGCGGCCGCGTCGGCGTGGTCGAGACTGTGTCCATCCGTCGAGCGAGCAGCGTCGGTTCGTCGACGCCGTCCCGGCGGACCAGCACGTCGGTCGCCCCGGCCGCGAGCGCGTCGTCGACAGCGGTGTCGTCGCCGGTGACCGCGAGCGACGGGACGTTGGGAAACGCCTCGCGGATCGCGACGAGGGGATCGACGCCTGACGCCGGGGTCAACTCGCAGACGATCAGCCGTACGTCGGCCGGGTCCGCCGAGGCGTCTTCGATAGCCTCGGGATCGACGGTGACGACGCGGTCCGGTCCGTCTACGACCGTCGATTTCGCGGCCGCTTCCCGGACCCGGTCCACGGCGGGGCCGACGTGAACGACCGTCCGAACCGATTCCGTTCGGGGCTCCATACCTGGGCGACTACGGTGAAGAATAAAAATCTACAACCCCAATTATCAGTAGTAGCATCGCAGCGCCCTCTCTGGCCGCCAATCGCGTGACGTGGGGGATTACCAATGGTCGGCGGACGCGAGCGATCGCCTCCGCGCCCGTCCAGACGGTCCGACCTCACTCGTTCTGGACGAACTCGCCCGAGCAGTCGTACTCGATCAGCTCGACCCTGCCCCCGGCCTCGACGGTTCCGTTGTAGGGGTCGGTCCGCTCGTACCGCTGGTAGACGGTCACGTTCTCGACGCCCGTCTGGTGGGTCCGGTTCCACTCCTCACAGAGGTGGTTCGCGAGGTACGAGCGGTGGTTCTCGTTGTCGGCGGAGTAGACGTTCGTGAGGTACTTGCGCCAGCGCGAAGTCGGGTAGGTGGTCTCCGCGCGCCGCGGGCGATCGAAATCGACCGTCGCGTCTCTGAGCACGTCCCGCTCGGTCCCGTCTTCGAGGGTTCCGGGCGCGACGAACCACCGCGTCGTGTGGGTGGGGTCGGGGGCGAACATCCGCCACGACTGGTCCATCTCGACGGCGTCCAAGACGTCCTCGCCGGGGTCGGGGACCTCGGCGTAGTCGACCGCCTGCGCGCCCGAGAGGAGGATCAACACGAGGAAGACGTACGGGAGGACCGTCGAGAAGAGGACGCGTCCGCGGGCGAGGCCCGCGGTGAGGTCCGCGCTGCGAAGGCCGTCGAGGCGCTCCGACGCGGTCGGGCGGGCGAACGACTCGCGTCGAGGGAGCGACGGGCGTCGGGGAAGCGACGGAACGGCTCTCGCCCGGGACTCGAGGCGGGCGCGCCAGCGCGCGAGCGACCTCGACCACCCCAGACGGGCGACTGCGCGCTCGGCGGCGTCCCACGCGGGCGTCTGGAAGAACGGAATGAAGCCGACGACGACGACGATCGGGAACAGGTCGATCCGCATCGTGACCGCCATCCCGAGGTGCATGCCGACGAACAGCGAGGCGATCGCGGCGCGCGGAACCCCGGTGAGCAGGAGCAGCAGCGGCGACGCGAACAGGAGCCCGATCCACAGGGCCGTGAGCGCGCGCAACAGGCCGGGGAAATCGGCGACGTGGTTGCCGAGCAGATAGGTGAAGTGGTCGGCCTGCATGACGTACGCGACCGCCTCGCCGCTCATCCAGAGGTCGCCCTCCCGCTTGTGGACGGCGTTCGTCACGTACATCAGTAGCATCTGCAGCAGGACCGCCATCGTGGCGACGCTCGCCACGGCGGGACCGCTCGGACCCGGCGTCTCGGACGCGGCGTCGCTCTCCGCCCGAGGCCCGACGCCGCTTTCCGCCGCGGAATCGGCGTCCGATCCCGTCTCGACCCGCGCGTCCGCCCGCCGGGCGGCGTCGACCGACCAGCGCGCGCCGAGCGGGAGGAAGACGCCCCAGAAGAGCAGCATGCGCAGCAGGCTGTCGCCCGCGTTCAACACCATCGGGTTCCGGGCGTGCAGCGAGAGCAGCAGCAGCCACGAGACGACCGTCACGAGCCGCGTTCGGTACCCGACGAGCAGCGCGAGGGCGAACGCGCCGGCGACGGCGAACAGCAGCGCCGCGGCCCACGGCTCGCCCGAGAGCGCGTACAGCGTCTGGCTCGTCGAGTAGTCCGAGAAGAACGCTCGCCGGGGGAGCACGCCGTAGTCGGTGTAGAAGGCGGTCAGCGAGCGCGAGCGCCGCGCGAGGTCGGCGAGCAACAGCGCCGCGAGCCCGATCCGGAAGGCGGCGAGCGCGCGTAGATCGACCGCGACGCGCGCGGCGAGCGCCGCGGAGAGTCGACTGAGGCCGTTCGAGAGTCGGGACCGAGCGGTGGCGGTGGAGGGCATTCGTTCCATAATTTCGTAGCGGAGAGTTCAGCAGGAATCTCAGTTCAGCCGGCATAAGCTTGTTGTAAGTTGAAACGTTCGTTTGACCCTCGTCGGGTCTCCCGCCGGCGAGAGGAGACCGGACCGCGGTGACCGAAAGCGTGAACTGGGGCGGCCGCGTACTTCGTCGCCATGGCCGCAGAGCCCCCGGACGCCGACGCGATCGTCCTCTTCGACGGCGTCTGTAACCTCTGTAGCGGATTCGTGCAGTTCATACTCCCCCGCGACGACGAAGCGAAGTACCGCTTCGCCTCCCTCCAGTCCGACGTCGGACAGGCGCTGCTTGCCGAACACGACCTCCCGAGCGACGAACTCGAATCGGTCGTCCTGATCGAAGACGGAGAGAGCTACGTGAAGTCGTCGGCGATCATCCAGATCGCGACGGGGTTGGGCGGTGCGTATCGGCTTCTCTCTCCGTTCCGGTACGTTCCCCGATCGGTCCGCGACCGGATCTATGACTTCGTCGCCGACCACCGATACCGGTGGTTCGGCGAGAAGGATCGGTGCATGATGCCGTCCGGAGACGTCGAGTCGCGGTTTCTGGAGTGATCGGTGCCGCTCGGACCGCCGGTGAGGCCTCCCGCCGTCCGGACGGGCGGCTCACCGACGGCCGTGATGGCGAACCCCGTAAGCGTAACAGACACCGCTGTTTTGATTAGGTGACCCGGCGATCTTCCGAGAATGTCCGAAGACAGGCTCGTCGAATACGAGATCACTAACGGCGCGGCGATACTCCGTCTGAACCGCCCGGAAAAGAAAAACGCGCTGAGTGAGGCCTTGGTCGTCGAACTCGCGGACGCGGTGGAGGCCGCCGAGGAGGCCGACGGGGTTCGGGCGGTCGTGATCACGGGCAACGGCGACGCCTTCTCCTCCGGATACGACCTCTCGGAATCCGGCGGTACAAACGAGGAAGGCGTGCCGACCGTCGAGGACGGCCTGGAGCGCCAACAGCAGATCCTGCCGCTCTTCACGACGATCCACGAACTCACGGTTCCGGTAATCGCGGCCGTCAACGGCGCGGCGCTCGCCGGCGGGAGCGATCTGGCGTTGACCTGCGACCTCACGATCGGGAGCGATCGGGCGACGTTCGGCTACCCGGGCGTCCGGATGGGCGGGTTGTCGCTGTCCCTGATCTACCCCTTCGTCATCGGAATCAAGCACGCTCGTGAGCTGATGTACACCGGCAAGACGATCGACGCCGAGGAGGCCGAACGCATCGGGATGGTGAACCGAACGGTCCCGCACGACGAACTGATGGACGAGGCGCTGGCCGAGGTCGAGGCGATAAAGAAGACGCCCGGAGCGACCGTCCAAATCACGAAGCACATGCTCAACGACGTGATCGAGACGCAGGGGTACCGACCGGCGGTCAGAAACAGCGGCTATCTCGCGACGCTCTCTCACCAGACCGGTCCCGGACGGAAATTCTTCGAGATCCGCGAGGAGGAAGGGGTAGGAGCGGCCATCAAGTGGATGAACGAAACGGAGAAACCGTAACACGACGCGCCACCGCTCGTTACTCGCCGACGGTCACTCGACAGCCCCCTCGGATCGGAGGCGGTCGATCGCCGCTTCGTCGTATCCGAGATCGGTCAGGATAGCGTCGGTATCGCCGCCGAGCTCCGGCGGTGGGTCGCGACAATCCGAAGTGAGTCGCTCGAAGCGTGCGGGCGGAGCGATAACGTCGGCGTCGGGAGCGTCAGTCCGAGACATGGCCGTTCGCAGTCCCCGCTGTAGGACGTGTTCGTCCTCCCAGACCTCCTTCGTATCGTAGATCGGGGCAGCGGGAACCTGTCGATCATGGAGTCGCTCGAGCCACTGCTCGCGGGACGTCTCGGCGAACGTCGCGTCGAGCTCGTCGATCAGCGCCGGGCGGTTCTCAAGCCGATCGGCGATCGATCCGAAGCGGTCGTCCGCCGCGAGGTCGGGGCGATCGATCACTGTACAGAGCTCCTGCCAGAGCGGGTCAGTGCCCGCGGCGACGACGATCCGCCCGTCGGCACACTCGAAGGGGCCAAACGGCGCCATCCCGGTATGTCGCTCCGTTCGGGGGCGGGGCTCGTCGTGGCGAAAGGTGTACGCCGCCCGTGAGCATAACCAGGAGATCGCCGCGTCGAGCATCGGCACTTCGACGTACTCGCCGTCAATCTCTCCGGCCTCCCGTGCGTAGAGAGCCGCGATAACGCTCTGAATTGCGTACATCGACGCCGCGAGGTCGCCGCTCGGGAGCCCCGACCACAGGGGCGCTTCGCCCTCGCGTCCGGTCAGCGCCATGATCCCGCTCATCGCCTGGATGATCATGTCGAAGGCCGGAACGTTCTCGTAAGGGCTCTCCGCGCCGAACCCAGTGATGGTGCAGTAGACGATCTCCGGGTTGACCGCGCGTACCGACTCGAGATCGAGCCCGAACGTGTCGATACGCCCCGGCTTGGTGTTTTCAACGAATGCGTCCGCCTCCGCCAGCAAGTCGAGCGCGACGGCCTGTCCCGACTCGGATTTGAGATCGAGGGCGACGCTTCGCTTGTTACGATTGACGGTATCGAAATACTCCGGTGCCGGCTCGACGCTCCGGGCAAGATCACCGCGTCCCGGCGGTTCGATCTTGATCACCTCGGCACCGAGATCGCCGAGCGTCATCGTCGCAAAGGGGCCTGCGACAACCTGGCCGAGTTCGACAACGGTGATATCATTGAGAGGGCGTATCGGTGGCACATGGCGTGGAACAGATGATCACTATAAAACGTTATCGACCATTCCTCGACCGAGCTCAAGGAACGCGACCGCGGTAGAATACAGCGTCTACCGAGGGTTTCAACAGAGACTCACAACTAGTCACCGACTGTCACAGTCGAATAGAAACCGAGATCAGACCGATCGTCGGTCGGTTCAAAATGACCGAGTGGCCTACGTAGTATGTTGAATTTGAAACAACGTTACACCGAAGTGGGAGCGGGCTATGATCGTAGATGCCACACGTGAGGGGGGACCGTTCGGTCACCGAACGAAATCTACCCGCAAATGCGACGGACCTGAATCGGTCAGGGTGCCGTCATGCGATCCGCGCGACTCGGAATCGCTCGATGAAGAAGCGGGCCGGGCGCGATTTGAACACGCGACCGACGGATTAAGAGTCCGTCGCTCTCCCTAACTGAGCTACCGGCCCTCACCGAATTCTACCCCTGACGAGGTAAAAGGCCTTTTCATTCGACGCCGCCCGAGACGTCGGTCACGCCGCGAACCGTTGGGACCGAGCGGCGATCGCGTGCGAGCGCGACGGTCTCATGGGAAACCGTTATCAACTCCTGTTGTGTATCAACTGTCGTATGTTAGACAATCAAATCGACGGCCGGATCGACCGGCGGACACTCCTCCGAGGCGCGGCCGCGGCCGGCGTCGTCGGAATCGCCGGCTGTTCCGGCGACGGCGGCGACGGCGGCGACGGGAGCGACGGCGGCGACGTCATCCGCTGGCACGCCGGCGGCACCGGCGGGACGTACTTCCCGCTGTCCGGCGAGTTCGAGGGGATCATCGAGGACCAGACCGACTTCCCGGTCGAGGTCTCCTCGACGGGCGCGTCCGTCGAGAACGTCGGCAGCCTCGGCAACGGCGACGCCGACTTCGCGCTGATCCAGAACGACATCGCCTACTTCGCCCGCAACGGCGAGGGGCTCGACGCGTTCGACGGTTCCCCGGTGGAGAACCTCCGCGGCGTCGCGACGCTGTATCCGGAGACCATCCACGTCCTGCTCAACCCCGACGCAGACGTCAGCTCGCTCTCCGACCTGGAGGGGATGCGCGTCAACACCGGCGACCTCGGCAGCGGGACGCAGGTGAACGCGCTCCAGATCCTCGAGTCGGCCGGCGGACTCACCACCGACGACTTCGACGAGCAGAACACCGACTTCACGCAGGCGGCCAACCAGCTCCGCGACGGCGACGTCGACGCCGCGTTCGTCGTCGGCGGCTGGCCCGTCGGCGCGGTCGAGGAGCTCGCGACGACGACCGACGTACAGATCCTCAACATGTCCGACGAGGAGCGGCAGGCGGCCCGTGACGACGCCTCCTGGTTCGCGGACGACACCATCCCCGCCGGCACCTACGAGGGCATCGACGAGGACGTCGACACCGTCTCCGTCCAGGCGATGATCGCGACGCGGTCGGAGTTCTCCGCGGACACCGTCGAGGCGGTCACCGAGGCCATCTTCGAGAACCTCGACCAGCTGTCGATCAAGACGGACTTCATCTCCGCCGACTCGGCGCAGGACGGCATGTCGATCGAACTGCACGAGGGAGCGGCCCGCTACTTCGAGTAGCGTGACTCCCGGATCGCGGGCGACGGCGATCGACGGCGGGTCGCTCCTCGTCGCGGGCGCCGCGGTCCTCGCACTGCTCGCGATCCTCGCCGGCGTCGCCCTCGGCGGCGCCGACCCCGGAACCGGGGAACGGACCCTGGTCGTGACCGACGACGACGGCGCGGAACTGCTCGCCGCCCCCGTCGGCGACGAGACTGAGATCGCGATCGAGTACACCCACAGCGTGGAGAAGACGCTCGTTTGCGACGTGTACGTCGCGTCGGACGACGGGCTCGTCATGACGCGGATGGAGTTCAGTTCGTTCGGCGCCGGGCTCCCGTCGCAGGCCGACGTGACGGAGCGCGACGGGCGGTACGTGTACGACCCGCCGTCGACGACGTACGAAACGCTTCATCTCAAGACGGGATCGGTCGCCGACCACGACCTGATCGTCGGCGGCGAGCGGTACGACATCGCGGCCATGAGCGACGACGGCGCGGTCGAACTGACTGTCGAACGACGCTGAAACGGGTCGCGAGGGCGACCCCTTGCCGCGCGGCGGACGCACGGCGCGGCGGACGCGACACACACCGGAGGACACCACAACTGTGACGACGAACACATCTGACGCGGTCGAACCGGATCCGGATGAGAGCGACGAGGCGGACCAAGTCTTCGAGGAGATCGACAACCGGCGGTCGCTGACGGGGATCCCGTTGATCGCCGTGGCGGTCGTCGGGATCCTCTTCTCGTCGTTCCAGCTGTGGCTGGGCGCGCGCGGGTTCGTCTTCGAGTTCACGGTCCCCGGTTTCGGGGTCGTCGAACTCGCGTCGCTCGCGTCGCTGCAGATCCGGGCGATCCACGTGAACTTCGCGCTCGTGATGGCGTTTCTCCTGTTCCCCGGATCGACCGGGTCGGGGGCGGTCACACGACGGATCGGAGCGCTTCCGGCGGCGGTTCGGAGCCGCGTCGGCGACTCGCCGGCGACTCGGGCCGCCGAGGCGGTCCGCGGGGCCGTCTGGTGGGCCTTCGTCGACGAGGAGTCGACGCGGATCACCCCGTCCGACCTCCTGTTAATCCTCCTCTCGACGTTCCCGACGATCTACTACGTCACGCAGTACGACGAGATCACGGACGTCATCCGCGTGCGGGGACTCGGGGGCGCGGGGACGCTCGGCGAGGTCGTTCCGCGGCTCGCGGCGCTGGAGCTCGGCTTCCTCGCCGACTACAGCCTCGCGTATCTGATGGGCGTGCTCGCGATCCTCCTGGTGTTGGAGGCGACGCGGCGGGCGCTCGGCCTGCTGCTCACGCTGCTCGTGAGTCTCTTCCTGCTGTACGCCAAGTACGGCTACCTCCTGCCGCGGGACCTGCCGGTTGCGCGGACCTTCGCCACCTCGCAGCTCCGCTGGAACCAGATCGTCCAGAACCTCTGGTACACGGTCGAGGGGATCCTCGGCGTCCCGGTGGGCGTCTCCGTTCGGTTCATCTATATCTTCATCCTGTTCGGCGCGTTCCTGGAGATGTCCGGGGCCGGGAAGTGGTTCATCGACCTGGCGTACTCGATCACGGGCACGCGCAAGGGCGGCCCGGCCAAGGCGAGCGTCGTCGCCTCCGGCTTCATGGGGATGCTCTCCGGGTCGTCGGTCGCGAACACCGTGACGACGGGCGCGCTGACGATCCCCCTGATGAAGCGCTCCGGCTACTCGCCGGAGTTCTCCGGCGCCGTCGAGTCGTCGGTCTCCTCCGGCGGTCAGATCCTGCCGCCGGTGATGGGCGCGGCCGCGTTCCTCATCGTCGAGTACACCGGAACGCCGTTCCGGGACGTCGTCATCGCCGCGACGCTGCCCGCCATCGCCTTCTTCTTCGGCATGTGGGTGATGGTCCACTTCGAGGCCGCCAAGCGCGGGATCGGCGGACTGGAGCGGTCCGAGCTGCTGGACATGGGCCCGCACATGCGCCGCGGGTGGTTCTACCTCGTCCCGCTCGCGCTCCTCCTGCACTACCTCGTGATCGCCCGGCTCTCGGTGGGGCGTGCCGGATGGCTCACGATCGTCGCGACCGTGGCGCTCATCGCGATGGTCGCGGCCTACAACGAGCGGACCGGAACGTACCTCGTCGGCGGCATCGCCGCCGGTTACGCGCTGTTCGCCGTCTCGTTATTCTACGCGGGGCGGACGCCGGTCGGCGTACTGTACGGCGCCGAGCCGGTCGACCTCGGAATCACCGCCGCGCTCGGGGCGGCGGCCGCGTCGCTCCCGACCGTCGTCACCGCGATCAGCCTCGCGTTCCTCCTGGCGGACCCGAGCGGGGACGCGCCGCTGCTCGACCTCGACGACGACGTGGTCGGCGCCGCGACGTGGTTCGACGAGCGGACCGGTCTGGAGGTCGCGGACTCGCGGGCCGGCCAGTTCGGGGCGTTCGTGCTGAAGGCGATGGACTCCGGCGCGAAGACCGCGACCATCGTCGTCGTCGCGGTGGCCGCCGCGGGCGTCATTCCCGGCGTCATCGGCATCACCGGACTCGGGGGGAGCCTCCGGGCGCTCATCATCAGCGTGAGCGGCGGGTCGCTCGTCCTCCTGTTGATCCTCGCCGGCCTCGCGGCCGTGATCGTCGGGATGGGGATGCCGACGACGGTGATGTACATCATCATCGTCGTGCTGCTGGGTCCGGTCCTCCCCGAGTTCGGGATCGCGATCTTAGCGGTCCACCTGTTCGTCCTCTACCTCGGGCTGATGGCCGACGTGACGCCCCCGGTGATGGTCGCCGCGTACGCCGCGGCCGGGATCGCGAAGTCCGACCCCTTCGACACCGGCAAGCAGGCGTTCCTGCTGTCGCTGAACAAGATCCTCGTCCCCTTCGCCTTCGTGTTCTCGCCGGGGATCCTCCTGCTCCGCACGACCGACGGACAGGGGTCGATCCTGACGGGCGCAGACGTTGGGGACCTCGGCTTCTTCCTGCCGGAGGTCGCGGCGCCGATCCTCGCGGTGTTCGCCGGCGTCTACGCGCTCGGCGTCGCGATCATCGGGTACTACCACACGGACGTGCGCTCGGGTTCGCGCGTCTCGCTCATCGTCGCCGCGGTGTTGCTGTCGGTGCCCGGTATGGTGTTGCTCCCGGCCAGCGCCGCCCTGGGGCTCGCGGGCGTCGACGTCGGCCTCTACTCGGTCACGAACGAGCTGATCGCTCGCGGCGTCGGCGCGGCGATGCTCGTCGTCGGGCTCATCCGCAACCGGCGGCGCGCGGGCCGCGAATCGGTCGATCCGGAACCGGTCGAGGAGTCGTCGGACGTCGCGGCGCAGTAGGCGGCGCGACGGCACGCGTCCCGTCCGCTCGTCTCGTTTCCGTGTTCCCGCCTTGACCGTCCCACGCGGAGAGCGCACCCGTTAAGTGTCGTCCCGGGGAAATCACGTGCAATGAGTAGTGGGGCATCCGGATCGGCGCGGACGCGATACGCGATCCTCGGCTGTGGCAGCGTCGGACACGCGGTCGCGGAGGAGCTGACGAGCCGCGGCAAGGACGTCCTCATCCTCGACCGCGACGAGAGCCGCGTCGAGGCGCTCCGCGACCAGGACCTCAACGCCCGCGTGCAGGACATCGCCGAGCCCGACGTCGTCGACGAGCTCGACGACCGCGACATCGTGCTGATCCTCGCCAGCGACGTCGAGGCGAACAAGGCCGCCGTCTCGGCGGTGCGCGACGTCGGCGGCGACCACTACGTCGTCGTCCGCGCCTCCGACCCCGTCAGCGAGGACGAGCTCCGCGAGCGCGGCGCCGACGTGGTGATCAATCCCTCGACGGTGATCGCCGACAGCGCCCTGCAGTCGCTCGAGACCGGCGAGTTAGAGTACATGGCCCGCCAGCTCGCGGAGATCATCGAGCAGGGCGGCGGCCGGATGGCGATCTTAACCCACGACAATCCGGAGCCGGACTCGATCGCGTCGGCGACCGCGCTCCAGGCGATCGCGGACGCGTTCGGCGTCGAGGCCGACATCCTCTACTCGGGGGACGTGGGCCACCAGGAGAACCGGGCGTTCGTCAACCTCCTCGGGATCGACCTCGTGGCGCGGTCGGACGCGCCCGACCTCTCCGAGTACCAGACGGTCGCCGCGGTCGACCTCGCGAAGTCGGCCGACGACGGCTTCGACTTCGACGTCGAGATCGACGTGTACATCGACCACCTGGAGGCCGACGTCCCGTTCGACGCCCGGTTCGTCGACGTGCGGACCAACGTCTCCTCGACGTCGACGATCCTCACGAAGTACCTCCAGGAGTTCGACCAGTCGCCCACCGAGGCGGTCGCGACGGCGCTCCTCTATGGGATCCGCGCCGAGACGCTCGACTTCAAGCGGGACACGACGCCGGCGGACCTGACGGCGGCCGCCTACCTCCACCCGTTCGCGAACCACGACACGCTCGAACAGGTGGAGTCGCCGTCGATGAGCCCCGAGACGCTGGACGTGCTCGCGGAGGCGATCCAGAACCGCGAGGTACAGGGGAGCCACCTCTTCTCGACGGCCGGCTTCATCAGGGACCGCGAGGCGCTCGCGCAGGCGGCCCAACACCTGCTCAACCTGGAAGGGATCACGACGACCGCCGTCCTCGGGATCGCCGACGACACGATCTACCTCGCCGCGCGCTCCAAGGACATCCGCCTGAACATCGGCAACGTCCTCGACGAGGCGTTCTCGGAGATGGGCGACGCCGCCGGCCACTCCACGCAGGGGTCGCTCTCGATCCCCCTCGGCATCTTCACCGGTATCGAGGCGAGCGGCGAGAACCGCGACACCCTGTTGCACCTCACGGAGGAGGCCGTCCGCCGGAAGCTGTTCGACGCGCTCGGCGTCGAGGGCGGGACCGGTGACGGCGGGAACGGGTCGTAGGGTGAACGGGTCGTAGCGGAATCGACGGCGGGAACGACGCCGACCGGTCGGGCCGCGACCGCCGGATCCGTTTTACTCGTCTGTCCCGTACTCCCGACGCGCGAGGCGCCGCGCCAACCATGCACGTTCCGGAGGACCCGCCCGCGACCTGCCCCGCCTGCGGCGACCCCTACGAGTCCGTGTCCCGCCACGCGGACGGGTTCGTCGTCAACCTCCTCGACAACGATCGGTACCGGCGGGTGTGTTTCGACCCCGCGAGCGACGGCGGCGGCCCCGAGCTCGACTGTTATCATCACACACACGAACAGGCCGACGCCTCGGCTGGCGAGTAGTCGGAACGCAAATAGCGCCGCGCGACGAGCGGTTCGGTCGCCGTCGGTCAGAAGTCGTCGCCGTCGGTGATCGAGGTGTACGAGCCGATCAGCGCGCCGGACAGATCGACGCCCTCCAGCGTGACGCCCTCGTCGATCACGGAGTTGCGGATCTCGGAGTCGGTGATCGTCGCGTCCGGGAAGACGACCGAGCGGTCGAGCGTCGAGTCGGTGACGGTCGCGCCCGACATGACGTGGACCACGTCACCGAGGTCGGAGCCCTCGACGGTCGCGTCGTCGGCGACGAGCGTGCCGCCGTCGAGGGCGTACTCGACCGCGTCGAGGTAGCTGTCGGCGGTGCCGATGTCGAACCACGCCCCGTCGAAGGTGAACGCGTGAACCGGGCCGCGCCCCTGGAGCCACTGGAGGAACCAGCCCGGCTCGTCGGGGTTGTTCCCGTCCGAGAGGTACGTCGAGAGGTCGGGGAGCGTCTCCGCCGGGAACGCGTAACACGCGATGGAGACGAGCGTGCTCTTCGGGTCGTCGGGCTTCTCCTGGAAGTTCACGACCTCGTCGCCGTCGAGCTCGACGAGCCCGTAGGACTTGGCGCGCTCGCGGTCCTCGACGTCGTAGGCGGCCAGCGTCGGCGTCCCCTTCGACTCGAAGAAGTCGGCGAACTCGGCCAAGTCGAAGCTGATCATGTTGTCGCCGGCGACGACGATGAGGTCGTCGTCGACCCCCTCGCGGTCGACGAGCTGTTCGAGCGCCCCCACGACGCCGAACTTCTCGTCCTCTTCGACGGTCTCCTCGACCGAGAGCGTCGGCTTCTCGAACGGGCTGTCCGTGAGGTACTCGTCGAACGTGTCGGCGAAGCGCTCGTTGGTGGAGACGAACACCTCGTCGACGCGGTCGTCCGCCTCGAAGTCCTCGAAGATCTCGTCGATGACGGTGTTGTCGCCGACCGGCAGGAACATCTTCGGACGGTGCTCGGTGATCGGCCAGAGTCTGGTCGCGTATCCCCCCGCGAGTACGACGGCTTTCATATCACCCCCGTCTCACCCCGGTGGCATACTTCTTTTGCTCCTGTCAACCACCGAAAACGCGGCAGGGGCGTACGGGGGGACGGTCCCCGAGTGGGAAGCGGCGGACGCGACCTACTCGCTCAGCCGGTCGGTGTCGATGCCCACCCCGGGCGGGGTGACCACGAGGAACCCGCGGAAGTGCATCAGCTCGCCGCCCATGTCCTTCACCTCGCGGGCGAATCCGGCGGCGAGCTCGTTGAGGTCGCCGTCGATCGACAGCACGAGGGTGTTGCCGTAGTCGACGCTGCGGACCCACTCCTCCGGGTCGGTCGTGCCGTCGAGGACGCCGAGGACGACGTCGCCGGCCGCCGCGATCGCCTCGTCCATCTGCTCTTCGGCGTCGCGTAAGTCGAGGTCCCAGTCGCTCATACCTCAGGGTCGCGAGGCGACGGCAAAAACGTTCGGACCCGTGCGGCCGCGTCGGAGGCCGAGCGCCGCGGTCGGGTCGCGGAGTCGTTAAGTGCGCGCCGACCCCAGCGGACGATATGGAACGCACGCGGCGGTCCCTGCTCGCGGGCGCGGCGTCGGTCGGCGTCGTCGGCGCGGCGGGGTGTCTCGGCGGCGGAGGCGACGGCGGCGGGAGCAACTCGATCGACACGGGCGAGTACGACTGCGACCTCGCCGAGCCGACGGACCCGAACCTGGAGTTCCGGCCCGTCATCGGCGACCCCGAGTCCGACGTCGTCGTGCAGTCGTTCGTGGACTTCACCTGCGGTCACTGCGCCACCTACGAGCTGGAGCACTTCCCGGCGATCCGCGAGGAGTACGTCGCTCCCGGGGAGGTGCGCTACGAGCACTGGGACTTCCCGATCCCCGTCAACGAGGCGTGGGCGGTCCCCGTCGCCAGCGCCGCCCGCGGCGTGGGCGCGCGTCAGGGTCCGGAGGCGTTCTTCGAGTTCGCCTCGACGGCGTTCGAGTCGCAGGGCAGCTACAGCGGCGAGGCGATCGGCGCCGCCGCCGACGCCGCCGGCGCGGACCCCTGCGCCGCCATCGCCGACGCGCAGTTCGTGGCGTACGAGGAGGCCTCGATGAGCGACCGGAGCGAGGGCGAGTCGATGGGCGTTCAGGGGACGCCGACAATCTTCGTGAACGGCGAGCCGACCGACGACTACCGCGCGGAGACGGTCGCGGCCGCGATCGAATCGGCGCTGTAACCGGAGGCCCTCGGCGCGCGCGCAGGCCCGGTCGGTGCCGCCGTCCGCCCGTGCGTCGGCCTTTTGTCCGTCCGCCTCCATTTATAAGTCAATGAGCGACGAGGACCGCGGGGAGCGACGCCTGCTCGGCGCCGTCGTGCTCGCGGTGTTGATATCGCAGGTCCTACTCTACCCGGGGGTCCCGAGCCTCGTGGTCGCGCTCGGCGCGCCCGCCGGCATCGACGCCGGGATGTGGTTCCTCGTCGCGGAGTTCGGCGCGTTCGTCTCCTTCGCCGTCGTCTGGGGCGCCCTCAGCGACGCGCTCGGAAAGCGGGTCCCGCTGATCGTCGCCGGCGCGCTCGGCGGGGCCGCCTCGTACGTCGCGCTCGCGGCGGTGCCCGAGATCGGCCTCGGCTTCCGGGCGGCGCTCGCCGTCCGCGTCGTCGGCGGGGCGCTCACGATCGGCGCGTTCTCACTCGCGATCACGTCGCTGATGGACCTCCGCGGCGGCAACGGACGCAACATGGGCGCCGCCGGCACGGCGATCGGGCTGGGCGCGGCGGTCGGCTCCGTGGTCGGCGGCGCGCTCGCCGACCTCGACCCCTTCTACCCCGTGTACGCCGGGGCGGCGGTGCTCGCCGGCGCGGGCCTGCTCGCGGCGACCGTCGACGACCGAGCGGTGGGGAGCGAGACGGGTACTGACGGAGCTGAGGGCGCCGCCGGAGACGCCGGCTTCCGCGACGTGCTCTCGCGGGCGCGGACGACCCGGGGACTGCTCGTCCCGCTGGCGTTCGGGTTCGTCGACCGGCTCACGGCCGGCTTCTTCGCGCTGGTCGGCGTCTACTACTTCCAGGACCCCGCGACGTTCGGCCTCTCGGCCGCCGGCGCGGGGGCGACGCTCGCGCTCTTCTTCGTCCCGTTCGCGCTGCTCCAGTCCCCGTTCGGGTCGCTGTCGGACCGGGTGGGCCGGTTCCTCCCCGTCGTGGTCGGCTCGGTGGCGTACGGGGTCGTCACGATCGGGGTCGGCGTCGCGCCGACGTACCCCCTCGCGGCCGGCCTGATGGTCCTCGTCGGGGTCTGCGGCGCGCTGATGGCGCCGGCGACGATGGCGCTCGTCACGGACCTCGTCGAGCCCGAGGCCCGCGGCGCGGCGATGGGGCTGTTCAACGTGTTCGGCTCGCTCGGCTTCCTCGCCGGCTTCCTCGTCGGCGGCGGCGCCACGGACGCGTTCGGCTACACCCCGGCGTTCCTCGCGGTCGGCGGGCTGGAGCTCGCCATCGCACTGGCCCTGTTCCCGGCCGTTCGGGCGCTCGCGCCTGGTGAGGGACTCCTCGGGCTCCGCGGCGGCGCCGAGCGGTCGACCTCGGAGTAGCGACGCTCGTGGAGTAGCGCCCGCCGCCCGAGTCGAGCCTTTTTAAGCCTCGCGCGCCCTCCGTTCGGGCAACCGATGGACCTACTCGTCGTGGGCGCGGGCGAGATCGGCCGGTGGATCGCCGACACGGTGTCGGCCGACGAGTCGCCGGTGGACCCGACGGTCGCGTTCGCCGACCGCGACCCGGACGTGGCCCGCGACGCCGCCGCCTCGCGCGACGCCAGGGCGGTGCCGGCCGACGGCGACACGACCCACGACGCGGTGTGTCTCGCGGTGCCGATGTCGGCGGTCCCGGCCGCGGTCGAGGCGTACGCGCCCCGCGCGGAGCGGGCGATCCTCGACGTCTCCGGCGAGATGACCGACGCGATCGCGGCGATGCGCGAGCACGCGTCGGACCTGGAACGCGCGAGCTTCCACCCCCTGTTCGCGCCGCCGCGCGTCCCCGGTAACGTCGCCTGCGTCGTCGACGAGGGCGGCCCGGTCGTCGAGGGAATCGCGGCGGCGATCGAGGCCGGCGGCAACGAGGTGTTCGAGACGACGGCCGCGGAGCACGACCGGGCGATGGAGACGGTGCAGGCCGGCGCGCACGCGGCCGTCCTCGCGTGGCGGCTCGCGGGCGACGACGTGCGCGAGGAGTTCCACACCCCGGTCTCGGCCGCGCTCGACGAGGTCGCCGACACCGTCACCGAGGGCGCGCCCGAGGTGTACGCCGAGATCCAGCGCGCCTTCGACGGCGCCGACGACGTGGCCGCGGCGGCCCGCGAGATCGCCGACGCCGACTCCGAGGCGTTCGCCGACCTGTACGAGGCGGCCCGCGGCGACCGCGAGGGCCGGGAGCGGCACGAGTGAGCCGACGCGACCCCGACGCGGACGACGAGTGACCCACCCATGATAGACAGAGAGGCGGTCCGGAACAACGCCAACTACCTGCGCAACGTCAGACCGATCGACCCCGAGGAGATCGCGGAGTACGTCGAGGGGACGCCGCACCCGGCGGTCGTCCGCGAGACGCTCCGCGAGGAGGCGTTCGACCTCCGGCTGCGCGAGCGCGACGACGGGAGCTTCGAGCCGGTCCCCGAGGGGCCGATCCCCGATCCCGGCTGGGCGCCGACGGCGTTCCCGGAGTCCTACGCGTTCGCCCTCGAAGACCTCCTCGTCGCCGAGTTCGGCGCGAACTGGCACCGCGGCGAGTCGGGCGCGGAGCTGCGCGAGGCGGTCCGGCGGCTGAAGACCGACTACCTCTACGAGAACGACGTCGAGTACGACCGAGTGGCGGCGCTCGGGTACGCGATCTACCACCTCCCCGCCTACTACGCGACGGTCGGGTACGTCCTCGACGACCTCGTCGAGAACGGGCTGCTCGACCGGACGCTCCGCGTCCTCGACGTGGGCGCGGGCGTGGGCGGCCCCGCGCTCGGCCTCCACGACTACCTGCCCGACGACGCCGTCGTCGACTACCACGCCGTCGAGCCGAGCGCCGCGGCCGACGTGCTCGATCGCCTGCTCGACGAGACGGGCCGTAACTTCCGGCCGACGATTCACGAGACGACGGCGGAGTCGTTCCTCGGGGTCGACGGCGGCGGTTCCGCGGCCGCCGAGACCGACGACCCCTTCGATCTCGTCGTCTTCGGGAACGTCCTCTCGGAGCTCGCGGACCCGGTCGCAGTCGTCGAGGCCGCGCTCGCTCGCCTCGCCGACGACGGGAGCGTCGTCGCCTTCGCGCCCGCCGACCGCAACACCGCGATGGGGCTCCGGGAGATCGAGCGCGCGGTCGTCACGCCGACGAGCGGCGTCGAGACGTACTCGCCCACGCTCCGGCTCTGGCCGGACGCGACCCCCTCGGACGGCGGCTGGTCGTTCGACGTCGCCGACGACCTCGACGTGCCCCCCTTCCAGCGGCGGCTCGACGAGGCGGCCGAGCGCGGGTCGACCGACGAGCCGGGCGAGTTCGTCAACGTCGACGTGCAGTTCGCGTACGCGATCCTCCGTCCCGACGGGAAGCGCCGCGTCGACGTCCGTGCGAGCGACGGCCGCTGCGCGCGGATGGCGGACTCCGAGGACCACGTCACCGACCGCGTGAACCTGCTCGCGGTGAAGCTCAGCCACGACCTCAGCGCGGGCGACAACGCCCTCTACCGCGTCGGCGACGGCTCGCAGACGGTCGACCACTACCTGGTCTGCACGCGCGAGACCGCGCTCAACGAGGACCTCCGGCGGGCCGACTACGGCGCGGTCGTGTTCGTCGAGAACGGCCTCGTGCTCTGGAACGACGACGAGGGCGCGTACAACGTCGTCGTCGACGACGAGACGGTCGTCGACCTGGTCGCGCCCTGAGGTGGCGGTCGGTTCCGCCACGACTCGGCGGCGCCGCTCGCGAGCCCCGTCACCCCGCGATCACGGGCGGCCGTGCACGACCGATCCGCTCGGACCGACCTCGTCGCGGACGGCGAAGTAGAGGACCCAGACGACCACGCCGCCGAGAAACGCGCCGAGCGTCCACGCGAGCGCGTGGCGGCTGTTCCGATCCGTCGCGTCCAGGTAGACGAGCAGCGACGCGAGCGCCCACGGCACGGCCAGCGCCGCGACGAGTAAGAGGACGACGATCAGCTCCGGACCGCCGGGAAGACCTGCTTGGAGGGGGGAGGGCATCTATACCTCATTTATCCGATAGGAACTAAAAGGTTGCTCCCACCGTCGCAGAGCCGCCGAAGACCGACTCCCTCGGTACCTCGGTGGGTATTTATAAGCTCAATCTGATGTACCGGCAGACGATGGCGCTCGAACTCACGGAGGTGTTCGTCCGGGTCGCCGGGACGTCACCGGTGATGCAGGCGCTCGTCGGCGGCGTCGTCATCGCCGCGATGAATCTCCTCGGGGCGTCGCTCGTTCTCGTCTGGAGAGACCCGTCCGAGCGGTCCCTCAACGGGATGCTCGGATTCGCGGCCGGCGTCATGCTCGCCGCCGCGTTCACCAGCCTCATCCTCCCGGGCATCGAGGAGTACTCGGGCGGAAATCCGGTCCCGACGCTTATCGGCGTGGGGATCGGCGCGCTGTTTCTCGACCGCGCGGACGCGCTGGTCCCCCACGCGCACTACCTCCTCACCGGCTCCCGTCGAACGGACGCGGCGAAGCCGAACGAGACGCTTCCGGTCACCGACGAGCGGCTGACCGGCGTCGTCTTGTTCATCCTCGCCATCACGCTACACAACATGCCCGAAGGGTTGGCCGTCGGCGTGGGGTTCGGTGCGGCCGGGACGGACCCGGCGCGGCTCGGGGGCGCGCTGTCGCTGATGCTCGCCATCGGCCTCCAGAACATTCCCGAGGGGTTGGCCGTCTCCGTGGCGGCGATAAACGCCGACCTCGACCGCCGACTGTACGCCGCGATCGCCGGGGTACGAGCCGGAGTCATCGAGATTCCGTTGGCGGTGCTCGGAGCCGTCGCCGTCACGGTGGTGGAGCCGCTGTTGCCGTACGCGATGGGGTTCGCCGCTGGAGCGATGCTGTTCGTCATCTCGGACGAGATCATCCCCGAGACGCACCGGAGCGGTCACGAACGCGTGGCGACGCTCGGGCTCATGGCGGGCGTCGTCATCATGCTGTACCTGGACATCTCGCTAGCGGCCTGACCGCGCTCCGCGGTCGACCGCTCCGGACTCCGCCCCGGACTCCGCCTCCCCGTCCGACACGCCGACACCGTCGAGGACGCGGTGTTCAGTCGACCGGCTCGATCAGCTCCGGCGCGTCGACTCCGGGCGAGTTCACCCGCGTCGACACCGGGTACGCCGTCAGCTCGTCGGCCGGGTAGGGATCCAGCAGCGCGGCGGCCTCGTCGGCGTCGCCGCGGAGCCACGTCTCCTCCTCGTCAGGATCCAGGATCACCGCCATCCGATGGTGGAGTTCGGCGACGAGGTCGTTCGGCTCGGTCGTCACGATAGTGAACGTCTCCGCGGGGCCGTCGTTGCCGTCGCCTTCGCCGCCGTCGTCCGACCCGCCGCCGAACGCTCTGAGCCCGGTCTGCGTCGTCTCGGGCTCCGGGGGCTCCCACCGCTCGTAGATCCCCGCCATCGCGAACGGACGGTCGTCCTCGAACGCGACGCGGTAGGGCGTCTTCCCGGGGTCGCCTCGCTCGTTGTCTCCGTCCGGCCCGCCGCCGTCGACCCACTCGTAGAAGCCGTCGGCGGGGACGAGACACCGCCGCCGCTCGAAGGCGTCGGCGAAGCTCCGCTTCTCGCGGACCGTCTCGGCGCGAGCGTTGATCAGGCCGAACGACTCGTCGGCCCACGAGGGCGTCAGTCCCCACTCCATCCGGGTCGCGGCGGTCGGGTCCTCGTCGGCGATCACCGGCAGCTCCTGGCCGGGAGTGCAGTTGTAGCTGGGCTCGACGCCGCCGAAGTCGGCGCCGAACCGCGCCTCGAGGTCGGCGGCGGGTGTGAAAAGCGTATAGCGGCCGCACATTGATGGCGGGAGTTGGCGCCGCCGATACTTAAGCAGCGGTCGGCCTCGCCGTCGGTCCCCGTCCGGGCCGCCTGCCGTTCTCTCATCCCGTCGCCTCCCGTCGGGTTTTTGCCCGCGCGACGCCGCGGTCGGGTATGCGCATCGAGAACAGCTTCATCCCGGTCGAGGGAGTGGGCGAGACGACGGAGCGCCGTCTCTGGCGCGAGGGCGTCACCGCGTGGGAGGAGTTCGACCCCGCGGTCGACGTCGCGGGCGTCGGCTCGACCACCGCCGACCGGATCGAGTCGTTCATCGCCGAGGCCCTGACGCGCCTCGACGACGGCGACGCGGCCTACTTCGACCGCGCGTTCCCGAGCGGGGAGCGCTGGCGGCTCTACGAGAACTTCCGCGAGGAGACCTGCTTCTTCGACATCGAGACGACCGGCCTGGACGAGCACCGCGACCGGGTGACGACCGTGAGCTTCCACCGCGACGGGGAGACGACGACGCTCGTCGCCGGCGACGACCTCACCGCCGACCGCCTGCGCGAGCGGTTCGCCGACGCGAGCCTGCTCGCGACGTTCAACGGCGCGCGCTTCGACGTCCCCTTCCTCGAGACCTCCTTCGGGATCGACGTCGACACGCCCCATCTCGACCTGATGTACCCCTGCAAGCGGATCGGGCTCTCCGGGGGGCTAAAGCCCATCGAGAAGGAGATCGGGATCGACCGCGACCGCCCGGACATCTCGGGGCGGGACGCGGTCCGACTCTGGCGCGAGTACGAGCGCGGCGACGCCGACGCGCTCGACACGCTCGTCTCGTACAACCGCGAGGACACCGAGAACCTCCGAACGCTCGCCGACGTCGTCTGCGAGCGGCTCCACGAGGACGTGTTCGTCGGCGTCGCTCCCGAGCGGTAGGGCGGTCCGAGAATCGATCGACGGGGCCCGCTACGTCGCTTCGGCGTCGGGGTCGACCGGCATCTCCGTCGTCTCCGACTCCACGTCGCTTTCGGCGTCCGCCTCGTCGTCGGCGTCCTCGCCCTCCGTGTCCGCTTCGTCGTCGGCGTTCTCGCCCTCCGTGTCCGCCTCGTCGCTCTCGGCCTCTTCGCCCTCCGTGTCCGTTTCGTCGTCGGCCGACTCCGTCGGTTCGTCGTCTGCCGCTTCGTCGTCGTCCGTCGCACTCTCCGTCTCTTGGATCAGCTTCATCTCGCCGCGGGCCCGGAGGGAGCCGTCGATCTCGGCGCCGTCGTGGACGACGAGGTCGCCGGCTGAGACGTCGCCGAGCACCCGCGCGCCGGCCTCGATGGTGACCGTCCCGCCGCGGGTGGTGACGTCGCCGTGGATGACCGTCTCGGCGCCGACGGTGACGCCCTCGCGGGCGCGGAGCGAGCCGAACACCTCGTTCCGCTCGCCGACGTGGACGGATTCCGCCCGCAGATTGCCGTGAATTCGGCAGTCGTCGCCGACCGTCGCGGGCGTCGAGACGCGCCACGCGTCGTCGGATATCTCGGCGCCGCGCGGGACCAGCAGGGGGTCGCGCACGTCGTCGCCGTCGGCGAGCGCCTCGGCGAGCTCGTCGGCCGCGTCGGTCTCGCCGACCCGCAGGAGCTGTGAGAGGACGATGAAGTAGAAGACGATGGTGGGAACGGGGTTGCGGATGACGATCCAGCCGTTCGCCTCGAACCCCTCCTCGATCGACACGTCGTCGCCGATGTCGAGGTCTCCGGAGACCATCAGCCGGCCCGTGACGGTGACCCGCTCGCCGAGGTACGCGTCCTCGCCGACGAGCACGTTGCCGTCGACGGTACACCACGTGTCGAGCCGGCAGTCGCCCTCGGCCTCGATGTCGTTGCCGACGCGCACCCGCTCGCCGATCGCGACGTTGCGCCCGCGGAGGCCGAACTCCACCGTCGACTGGCCGCCGACGAGCACGTCGCCGTCGACGACGAGGTCGTGCTCCTCGACGGTCGTCTCGGACGGGACCGCGAGCTCCTCTATCGGACCGTCTCCTCGCAGCGACACACCGGGAGAACTCCCTCCGCGCGTATAAACGGTGTGGGGTCGTCCGACGCGCGTCACACGCGCGGCGCGTGAAGGATCGACGCCCCCGGCGGTCGCGAGCGGAATCCCGGGCGCCGCGCGTGCGACTCCCTCTCGGACCGCCATCGGGTCACTACCCTTTTGAGTCCGGCGCGGGAGGGTTCGGTATGGGATTCGGATCGTACGACGAGAGCGAGCAGAAGGATCAGGACGTTGACACCGACGACGACGGCGCCGTGAACGTCCACGAGCACGACCACGACGGCGAGGTGTCCATCGAGGGCGGCGCGTCCACCGACGACCTGGTCGGCCGCCTCTCTGAGATGAAAGACGACGACGGCGACGAGGAGTAACGACTCCGCCTCGCCGACGCGAGACCGACGGACGAGGGTCCGCGGGCGCCGCACCGCGAGCGCCGGACCGCGGCCGTGTCACGCTCCTTTTATCCGGTCGACGCCTACGACGGCCCATGAGCACCGACCTGACCTTCACCGACGACGGCGTCGACGTCGTCTACGAGGGGACCGAGTTCGAGCTGGAGAAGGACCTGATCGAGGAGGCGACCGGCAAGGGGTTCCGCGACGTCACCGACCACGAGGTGTTACAGATCGTCGCCGAGGAGCCCGAGTTGGACGGCGAGCCCGTGCGGATCGGCGACGTCCTGTAGGGGGACTCCGCGAAGCGGTACGATTTTACGCCCCGGTCGGTTCCGCCGGGGTATGAAGCTCGGAGACGCGCTCGGGGCGCTCACGGGGTCGAAGCTCAGGATCGCTCTCGTCGGGCTCGTTGTCCTCGGGGGCGCCGTCGGCGGCGCGTTCGCCGCCGGGATCCTCGGCGTCCCGGGCGTCGCGGCGGTCGACAACACCTTCGGCAACGTGACGAACGAGACGACCGAAGTGAAGACGGACCTGGTCGTCTCGAACCCGAACCCGGTCGGCGTCGGGCTCGACGGCGTCTCCGTGAACTACACCGTCTCGATGAACGACGTCGAGATGGCGCAGGGCGGCCGCGAGGGGGTGACCGTCGAGTCCGGCAACTCCACGATACCCCTCGAAACGGACCTGCGGAACGACGCGATCCCGCCGTGGTGGGTCACTCACATCCGCAACGGCGAGCGGACCGACGTCGGTATCGACGCCAGCGTCACCTCGGACCTGCTCGGCCGGACCGTGGAGTTCAGTCGGAGCCGCGAGATCACGACCGACCTGCTCGGCGCCTTCAACTCGAACGAGACCCGACCGGTCAACGCCGACAGCCCGCTGACCGACGACCCGGTCCTCTACGTCAACGAGACGCGGGGCGAGTGGGGGAGCGTCAGCGAGGCCGAGACCCCGATCGACATGGCGTTCACGGTGTACAACCCGAACCTCGAACCGTACGCGATCACGGAGATCGGCTACGACGTCACGATGAACGACGTCGAGATGGCCACGGGGCGGACCGAGGAGGGGTACGTGATCCCCTCGCGGAGCTCCGAGACGATCGAGTTCACGACCGCGCTCCGAAATCCCCGCCTCGACGAGTGGTGGGTCACGCACCTCGACGAGGAGGTCCGCGGCCATCAGGTGAGCCAGCTCCGGATCGAGTTCTACGCCGTGATCGAGTTCCCGAGCGGCGAGCAGGTCACCGTGCCGCTCGACGAGCTGACCTACGAGGAGACGATCGAGACCGACATCTTCGACGAGGGCGACGACGTGCGCGACTCGGGCGACGCCGACGGGAGCGGTGCCGACGGCGACGGGTCCGGGACGGGCGACGACACCACAGACGGCGGGAACGAGACCGACGACGGGAGCAGTACCGACGACGACACCACTGATGACGGAGACTCCACCGGCGGTAACACCAGCGACGACGACGGTACCGACGACAACACCACCGACGACGGATCGGACGACGGTGACGACGGCGTTCTGCCGCTGTAGCGACGTCGACGACGCCCGACGCTGATCGGTCGGGGCCGGTCGGAGCGACGGCCGCTCTCTCGCGGAGTCGGCGCTCCGGTACACAAGTCGACCAAAATCCGACCCAACTGGGGTTGTTCGACAGAAAAGACACTTTCCCTCGGTCGGTGAGAGGCGTCGGCCGGCGCGAACACGCGCCTCGGTATACAACACTACTTTAGTTGCGGCCGCCGAACGCCCGATAATGGCCGACGCCGACGGCGGGGGCTCGCCGGACGTCCTCGAGAACAAGCGGAGCGCGACGCGGTATCAGGTGCTCGTGGAGATCGCGGCCCGCCAGCCGGCCGTGAGCCAAGGGGAGATCGCGGACACAATCGGGGTGACCTCGCAGGCGGTCAGCGATTACGTCCGGGACCTGGTCGAGGCCGGATACGTCGAAAAGGGCGGACGCGGCCGGTACGAGGTGACGAAGGAGGGGGTCGACTGGCTCATCTCCCGCACCGACGACCTGGAGACGTACCTCGAACGAGTCAACTCCGACGTCCTCGGCAGCGTCGAGGTCGACGCCGCCATCGCGCTCGACGACGTGGCCGAGGGGAGCGAGGTCGGGCTGGTGATGCGCGACGGCGTCCTCCACGCCAACCCCGCGGGCGGCACCGCGACCGCGGTCACCGTCACGAGCGCCGAAAAGGGTGAGGCTGTCGGCGTCGCCGACTTCGAGGGCGTCGTCGACTACGACACCGGAACCGTCTCCGTGCTTCCCGTCCCCGCCGTCACCGACGAGACCCCGCCCGACCCGGACGTGATCTCGGCGCACGTCCCGGCGGACGGCCTGCTCGCGGTCGCCGGTACAGAGGCGTACGCGCTCGTTTCCCGGAGCGACGCGACCCCGGACATCCGATTCGGGACCGCCGAGGCCGTCGCGGAGGCGGGGATGCTCGGCCTCGACGTCCTGCTGGTCGCGGTGACCGACGAGATCCCGCGTCACACGTCCAAGCTCCGCGACAGGAACGTCCCGCATCGGGTCCTCGATTCCGACGACCGTTAGCCGGCCTCGAACCGACCACTCGGCCCGCCGCCTCCGTCCGACAATGGCGCGGTATCAATCCGCCGCGTCGGGCACGCCGGTCCCCCCGTCCGTCAGCGTCGCCGGCAGTTCGCCGTCGTACCCCTCCGGCACGTACGGACAGAGCGGATCGCTCCCCATCGGGTTCCCGGTCGCCGCGAACGCCCGGGAGCGGCTCCCTCCGCAGACCTGCCGGAACTCGCAGACGCCGCATTTCCCCACGAAGCCGTCCGGATTCCGGAGCGACTCGAACAGCTCCGCGTTTCGATAGATGTCGACCACGGACCGGTCCCGGACGTTGCCCGCGGACTTCGGCAGGAACCCCGACGGGTACGTTTCCCCGGTGTGACTGACGAAGGCGAAGCCGCGGCCGGCCGTGATGCCGCCCCGTCGGCGAACCCCGGCGTCGTCGCCGTCGCGCTGGAGTCCGACCCGACGGTAGAACGGCGCCTCGGTGGTCTTGACCCCGAACCGCTCCGCCTCGGCGACGTCGCGGAGCCACTCCATCACCCTCTCGGCGCGCTCCGGGGGGATCGGCTCCAAGATTCGCCCGCGACCGACGGGCACGAGGAAGAAGACGCTCCAGAGCACCGCGCCGAGCTCGCGCACCCGGTCGCGGATCGCCGGGAGCTCGTCGACCGTCTGGGCGCAGACGGTGGTGTTGACCTGCAGCGGGAGCCCGGCGTCGCGGGCCGCTCGCGCCGCGGTCAGCGTGTCCGCGAAGCTCTCCTCGCCGCGGAACCGGTCGTGGCTCTCGCGGGTCGCCCCGTCGAGGCTGAGCGCCATCCGCTGAATTCCCGCGTCCGCGAGCGCCTCGACGCGGACGGGCGTCAGCGATTGCGTCCCGCTCGGCGTGATCGTCATGCGGTGGCCGAGGTCGTCGCCGTGCGAGATCAGCTCGGTGAGGTCCTCCCGTGCGAGCGGGTCACCTCCCGAGAGGACGACCAGCTGGCCCTCGCCGAACTCGGCGGCGTCGTCGAGGAGGCGCTTCCCCTCGGCGGTCGTCAGCTCGTCGGGGTGACGCTCCGGCTTCGCGTCGGCCCGGCAGTGACGGCAGGCGAGCCCGCACGCCTGCGTCACCTCCCAGATCAGGACGAGGGGACGCCGGTCTACGTCGAGGTCGTCGAACATGTGCTCGTCACGCGCTACGAACTATGCCCCCTTGGGGAATACCCCGAACGTGTTCAGGTACTGTCCCGCTTTCCCGACTGCGGCTCAGACTTCGCTCCACCTCCGATCGCATCCGAGATGCGCGTACGGACGAGGTGCGATCGAAGTTCCTCGGGCAGCGCAGCTCTTCCGGTTCTCTCCGGGGATTTCGGGAGACCGCGTGAATCCGGACGCGGACAGGAAATTTGTATAGCGGCATATGATTTATTCGTCCGGCTCACGACGCTATCCACGTCGTTTTCATACCAACAAAATACATTTCCGTCTCTGAAACTACTTCAACAGCCGGTAGACGTTCGCCTCGTACGTCTCCCGAACCTGATCGCCCCAGTTGTGCGTGTAGGTGTCGATCACGTCGTCGGCGACGTCGCCGCGCAGGTACTTGACCACGCCGCGGTCGCCGGTCCTGTCGCGCAGGTGCGTCGTGAAGAAGTGCCGGAAGTAGTGCGGCGTGACGTTCTCGGCGGCGCCGCCGCCCGTCCGGTACCAGCCCGCATCGCGGGCGTACCGCTCGACCGCGTGGCGCACCGCCTGCGGATCGAGCCGCTCGCCCCACCCCTCCGCCGTGCCGACGAACAGCGGCTCCGCCGGCGAGGGGCTGTCGGGCCGGATCGCCAGCCACCGCTTCAGCGACCGGGCCAGCTCGTCGTCGACGGGGATCACCGTGCCGCGCTTCCGCTTGTTCGAGGCCGTCCGCACCTCGCCGTTCAGCTTCTCGCCGACGGTCGCGTCGGGCGTCACGTACAGCGAATTCGGGCGATCCGCGAGGACGTGACGCGTTCCGAGGTCGTACGCCTCCCGAATCTCGGCGTCGTCGACGGCGAGATCTCGGAGATCGAGGTTACAGCACTCGCCGACCCGCATTCCGGTCTTGAGCAGCGTCACGACGAGGGCCCGATGGAGCGGATGGCGGATCCCGGCGACGAACTCGCGCATCGCCGGAATCGGGATGTCGCGACGGGCGGGGTCCTTGTCGACCGTCTCGTCCATCTCTTCCATCACGAGCGTCATCGGGTTCCCCTCGAAGACGCCGACCTCGGTCATGTATCCGTAAAACCGGTGGAGGTAGGCGGCGTACGTCGCCACCGTGCTGTCCGCCACGTCGCCGCGCAGAGAGTGAACGAACGACATGCAGTCGCGGTGCGTCGCCGACGCGGGCGCCGTCTCCGGGCCGAGAAACCCCTCGAACCGCCGCAGGACGCGCTCGTACGACTCCCGAGTGCGCTCCGTCTTCCCGTGATACGTGAGGTCCTCGATGAAGTACCCCACCGGGTCCGAGACCTCCTCCGGCGCGCGAGCGCTACTCATCGGTGAGGGTGTACCCGCCCTTCCGCCCGTTGTACCGGACGCGGTTGCGATCCTGTAACGCGTCGAGCGCGTCCTCCAACTGATCCTCGAAGTCGCCGACCACCGCCTCGACGAGTTCCTCCCACGAGAGCGGGCCGTCTGCGAGTGCAGATTCCACCCGCGTTTCGAGGCCGTCACCCCTGGGGTCAGACCCCGAAGGATCGGGTTCCGCGGGGTTCCCGGATTCGCCCGTCGAGAACCCGCGCCGGCCGGCCTGTACCATCGTCCTGACGAACTCGCTCTGCGACATCCCGAGCTCGTCCGCGTGGTCCCGCCACCGATCCTTTTGCTCGGCGGGAACGTACGTCTTCACCGAGCGGCGATCGTCGCTCATCGTTCGGATTCGGCTTCTCCGGCCGCCGCCTTCAATCTATCCCACAATTCCGGATAAGGTCACTTATACTGAGTTGTAGGACTCTATACCGGTCGCTATAATACGATTATCTAGGAATCTAGTGCTAAGATCTTGTCCTATGATACTAGAATACGGGATATGTGACTCTCAAAACAGTTGTTCACCAGCGGTCAGAATATTTGGCTCGATCTCTCACTCGAGACTGGTCTCGTTTGTCCGGGTCGCCGTCGGGCCGGTGGTTCCCGTCGCTCGCCCTATCGAATTTCCGTTCCGGTCCCGGCCACCAGGTCCCGAGAGACGCGCAGAGTCGTCTCTCTCGGTTTTAGTACGCCTCTGGGGCCTGAATCTCCGAGGTGCTCTATCGGCGCCTCGTGTGGCAGTGAACCCGGCACTTCGCCGGTAGGGTCGGCGATTCGCCGGCGCTTTCACGGTTCGTCCGCGACGAGTGTATCGTATGTCGCTATAGAAACTGCCGGGATCAGATTCGGATCTCGGAGGTCGCGTCCGCGACGTCGAGGGCGGCTATCGCGCGCTCGACTCGCGGGTCGCTTTCGGCCGCGTTCCGCATCAAGACGGTCTCGCTCGGGAAGAGGTGTTCCCCGACGACGAGACCGTGGTCGCGGGCGGTCGATCCGGTGACGGTGAGGTAGACGCCGACGCCCGTTCGGGCGATACCCGCCTCCTCCTCTTCGTCGGGGTTCGGATAGACGAACTCGACGCCGTCGAGGGCGTCCGTTCCCAACACCGCCGTGACGAGCCGCTCGTACCGGGGCGAGATACAGAGCGGGCCCTCGTAGCCGGCGAGGAACGCGCGATCGAGGTCGGCCCCCGGATCGATCCGCTCCGGTCTGGCCATCAGGGTGTGGTAGACGGTGTCCCCGAGCCCGTTGACGACGCGGACGTCGGTGTCGACCGGGTCGATCCGCTCGTTGACGTCGGCGATCTCGCCGAGCCCCTCCGGACGGATCCCGACGACCTCCTCTAAGACGAGGTCCGCCGAGTCGAATCCGAGCGCGAACTCGTGGGTGCGGAGGGCGCGAAACGGCTCCTCGCGGCCGACGAGCTTCAGCTCCACGTCCCCGAGGTCGACGGTCGCGGCGTCGAAGACGATCCGCCGGGGCTTCCCGTCGCGGTCGTCGCGCAGCAGCGTGAACTCCGGCTCGGCCGGGGCGTCCGGGTCGGAGTACTCGGCCAGCCGCTCGTAGGGGCCGTCGTCGGCCTCGACGCGGTCCTTCGTGATCGCCTTCTCGTAGCGGAGCGTGTTGCTCACGCCGTCCGCGAGCCGATCCAGCCGTTCGTCGCGGCCGACGCTCGCGATCCGTTCGAGGACCGCTTCGAGGGGTCGGCCCTTCCGCGGAACGGCGACCGGCACCGGTTCGCTCATTACCCGAGGTGGGTCGCCGCGGCTAAAACGGGTTGCGCTTTCGGTCGGCGGGGAACGGCGGTCGTTCTCGGCGACAGCGGAAGAAAGGGATTCGATCGAGACGCCGCCCTTACGGCCCGAACGCCTCGTTGAGCCGCTTCCGGAACGCCTCCAGCTCTTCCAGGTGGTCGTTGATGGCCTCGATCTCCGCTTCGACGTCGTCGAGGTCCTCGCCGAGCCGGTCTTCGATCTCCGTCAGCCGGGTGTCGACCTCCGCGAGGTCGTCCCACAGGTCGTCGAACTCCTCGTCGAAGCGGCCCAGCCGGGACTCCACGTCGTCGACGCGGTCCGCCGTCGACTCGGCCGCGGCGGCGGCGTCGTCGACCTCCTCGTACAGCGTTTCGACGTCGTCGCCGACGTCGTCGAGCGCCTCGTCGAGCGCGGCCGTCTCCTCGTCGATCCGCGAGACGTCGTCCGTGACGGTCTCGACGGTCGCGTCGATACCGTCGACCCGGTCGCTGACGCCGTCCACGCGCTCGGTCACGCCGTCGACCTCAGTCGAGACCGCCTCGACGGAGTCGTCCACCCGCCCGACCGTCTCGCGAAGGTCCTCCCGGTCCGCGTCGGCCGCGTCGACCCTGTCGTCGAGCGCGTCCATCTCCGACTCGACGGCCTCCACCTTGCGGTCGAGCTCGTCGAGGATCTCTCGGGCCGTCCCCTCGCCGTCGATGAACTCCGCGAGCGCGTCGGCGTACGCCTCGATGTCGGCGACGCTCGACTGGAGCCGGGCGATCCGGACGTCGACGCTCCGCGGGACGCCGGCGCCGAGCTCCTCCTCGAGGGTGTCGAGGTCCTCCTCTGCGACCTCGCCGGCGCGGATCTCGGCGGCCAGCGCGGCCGCGAGACCGCTCTCAGGGGCCGCAGCCGGAGCGGAACCGGAGGCGGGCTCGGCCGGTTCCGACGGCTCGTCGGTGGTGTCGGTCGATTCCGGCGTATCGTCCCGTTCCGACTCGACCGTCGACTCCGCGTCGTCGACTCCGTCGTCCCCATCGTCGTCGCGCATCGTGACCGCCGCGGTGCCGCCCGCGGCGACGGCTCGGGGTTCCGGCGCGTCCGCCTCGTCGTCCGATGCCGCGACGGCCTCCGCCTCCGCTTCCGCGACGGCCTCGACGTCCGTCTCGGCGGCGTCCGGGGACGTCTGGGCGTCGTCGCCGTCGCCGTCCGAACCCCCCATGCCCGGAAGGGTCGCGCGGTCGCCGGAGAGCACCTCTCGGACGGCGTCGGTGTCGCCGGTGCCGAGGACGTCCTCGATCTCCTCGCCGACGGGGACGTGCTCGATCACCGGCGTGCCGAGGAACCCGTCGAGGTCCGGGTCGTCGTCGCGGATGCCGAACACGGTCTCGATCTCGTCGCCCGGGTCGAGCACGCGCTCGAACTCGACGCGGTGGTCCTTGTACGCGGTCCAGTTCTCGCTCTCGTACTCCGGGTGGAACCCGATGCGGTCCATCGGGAACGACTCCGGGATCCGGTCGACGATGCGCACGCGCACGGGGTCCTCGCGGGTCGAGGAGAGCTCGTACATCACCGCGGGCACGGGGAACGCGTCGTCGGTGAAGGATTTCTCGACGCGAATACCGTCCTCGTCGACGGTCGTCGTCGCTTCCGCCGTCCGTTCGCTCATACCGAGACCCTCCCGGAGCAGGGGCTTAAATTCCACGGGCCGGGTTTCGGCGTTGATAACCCCGTGGTGACGGTGGGGGTTCGCACCTTTCGGCCGGACCGCCTACAGCTCGATCCGGTCGCCGATCTCGGCGATCTCCAGCCGGTTCGGGTGCTCGAAGCTCCGGACGTGGTCGTGGAGCGCGGTCGGGTCCGCGGTCAGCCCCTTCCACATGTCCCAGTGCGTCGGGACGAGCCGGTCCAGTTCGAGGTCGCTCGCCGCCTTCGCGATCTCGTTCTCGTCGCTGTACCACTTCGTGCGAACCGGCTCGCCCGTCTCCTTGTCGGGGACGTTGCCGACCGAGCCGAACGCGAGGATCCCGAGGTCGATATCGAACGTCTCGGCGAGCCTCGGGAACGAATCCGAGGGCTTGCTGTCCCCGGCGTGGAACACGGTGCCGGCGTCGTGTTCGACCACGTATCCGACCGGGTGCGTGGCGTCCGAGTCGTGCGTTTCGACGACGTGAACGGTGAACTCACCGATCTTCAGCTCGTCGCCCTCGGTCACCTCGAGGAACGCCTCCCCGTCGACGTCCCAGTGCTCGGTCCACTCCTCGTCCTCGCGCGCGACCGAGAGCGAGTCGTCGGGGGCGACGAAGTCGGCGTCGGTGTTCGCGAGGATCGGCGCCTGCGAGGGGCCGTGGACGTGGTCGGTGTGCTCGTGTGTCGCGAGGACCGCGTCCGCGACGTCGACGTCGGCGGGGTCGAAGGGGACCGGGATCATCCGCACCGTGCGAGGCGGGTCGCCCGTGCCGACGTACGGGTCGATCCAGAGGACGGTGCCCTCGCTGCCCTTGATCGCGAAGCCGTTACAGCCCAGGTACCACAGCGCCACGGTGTCGGGGTCGGCGTCCGCGACCGCGCGCGGCAGCCAGTCGCCCCAGTCGGAGTCGGCCATGTCCGTCGCTGCGGGGGCGCGCGTGGTAATGATTCCGGAGTTTACCCAAATTTTCGACCTTTCGAAAGCAACGATATTTCGTTCGAAACCCGCCAGATGTATCGTATGTCGCTATACGAAATTTGAGTCGAGCGGCGAAGCGAGCCACGCACAGGGAGAATCCGAACTGCCGGAATCCGAGGAAAACGAGTCGAGAGAACGGACGAGCGGAGACCTAGCGTCCGCCGAACTCCCACTCGGCGTCGAGCTCGCGGTGGGTGAACGGGAGCGCGTCCTCGCCGCTGTAGCTCGCGACGAGGTGGCCGTCGCCCTCCAGGTAGTACTTGTACGTCGTAAGCCCCTCCAGGCCGACCGGACCGCGCGCGTGGACCTTCCCGGTCGAGATGCCGACCTCGGCGCCGAGCCCGTAGCGGTAGCCGTCGGCGAAGCGGGTCGAGGCGTTGTGGAAGACGCTCGCGGCGTCGATACCGGTCATGAACGCGTCGGCGGCGGAGCGGTCCTCCGTGACGATGGACTCCGTGTGTTTGGAGCCGTGCGCGTTGACGTGCTCGACCGCCTCGTAGGTGTCGGCGACGAGCTTGATCGACAGCTCGAGGTCGCCGTACTCCGTGTCCCAGTCGTCGTCGGTCGCCGCGCTGACGTCGACGACCTCGCGGGTCGCGGCGTCGCCGCGGAGCTCGACGCCCGCCGCCTCGTAGCGCTCGACGAGGTCGGGGAGGAGGTCCGGCGCGACGGCCTCGTTCACGAGCAGCGTCTCGACCGCGTTACACACCGCCGGGTACTGGACCTTCGCGTCGAAGGCGACGTCGGCGGCCATCTCCAGGTCGGCGTCGTCGTCGACGTACACGTGACAGATCCCCTCCGTGTGGCCGAGCACAGGGATCTGCGTGTTGTCCTGGATGTAGGAGACGAACTCGGAGGAGCCGCGCGGCATCACCAGGTCGACCGCGTCGTCGCGCTCGAGAAGGCGGTCGACCTCCTCGTGGGCCTCGACGAGCCCCGCCCAGCCGTCGGGGAGGTCGGCGGTCGCCTCGCGGATCACGCGGTGGAGGACGCGGTTCGACTCGCTCGCCTCGCTGCCGCCCTTGAGGATGACGGCGTTGCCGGACTTTAGCGCGAGCGCCGCGATCTGGACGAGCGCGTCCGGCCGCGACTCGAAGACGGTCGCGACCACGCCGATCGGCACCGACACCCGGAACAGCTCCAGCCCCTCGTCGAGCTCGCGGGCCGCCAGCGTCCGGCCGAGGGGGTCGTCCTGCCCGGCGACGGACTCGACCATTCCGGCGATGTCCTCGAGCTTCGCGGCGTCGAGCTTCAGGCGGTCGACGAGCGCCTGCGTGTACTCGCCGTCCTCCAGCATCCCCTCGGCCGCCTCGACGTCCCGCGCGTTCGCGTCGAGGATCTCGGCCTCGTTCGCCCGGAGGGCGTCGGCGATCGACCGGAGCGCGTCGTTCCGGGTCGCCTCGTCGGCGTTGGCGAGCCGCAGGGCGGCCCGCTGGCTCTGCTCGACCAGTTCGTCCGTGTCGCGCTCGATCTCGGTCGTCTCACTCATTCGTCTCACCGGTCGTCGGCACGAATAGCGTGCCCGTCGGTTTAGCGGCTGCGATCCGCGCTAACACGTCTCGGGTGGCGGAGCCGGCGATGACGGCCGGAGTGCCGCTCTCGGCGACGTCGCGCGCGCCCTCGACCTTCGTCTGGATCCCGCCGAAGTCGGTGGCGGTGCTGTCGCCGACGAGTTCGCGGACGGCGTCGTAGTTCGTTCCGACGGCCTCGATGACCGTCGCGTCCGGGTCCCGCTTCGGGTTCCCGGTGTACACCCCGTCGACGTCGGTGAGCGTGACGAGGAGGTCGACGTCGAGCGCGATGGCGGCCGACGCCGACAGCATGTCGTTGTCGCCGATCCGGAGCTCGTCGGTCGCGACCGCGTCGTTCTCGTTGATGACGGGGACGACCCCCCACTCCAGCAGGGTCTCGACGGTGTTCGTGAAGTTGTCGAACCGCTCCGGCGCGTCGAGGTCGGCGCCGGTCACCAGGATCTGTGCGACCGGCTGTTCGTAGCGATCGAAGCTCTGCGTGTAGTGGCGCATCAGGAGGCTCTGGCCGACCGTCGACAGCGCCTGGCGCTCGTCGATCACGTCGCTTCCCCGGTCGATGTCGACGTCGACCGCGGCGCTCCCGCCGCCGTTTCCGAGCCGACCGATCCCGGCGCCGACGGCGCCCGAGGAGACGAGGACGACCTCCTTGCCCCGCCGCCGGAGGTCCATCACGTCGGCGACGAGCTTGTCGAGCTTCACGCGGTCGAGCCGCGAGTCCTCGTCGGTCAGGGAGTTGGTGCCGGCCTTCACCACCACGCGGTCGGCCTCGGCGGCCGCGGTCCGCGCGCGGTCGACGGCGTCGGCGTCCACGGCTCCGACCGCGGTCCCCTCACTCGTCATCGAACGCCTCGGCGAGCTCCCGCGAGCGCTCCTCGGCCGCCGCGACGGCGTCGATCACCGCCTCGTCGGCGTCGCTGTCCCAGAGGACCTCCATCCCCTCGATCGTCGTCCCGTTCGGCGAGCAGACGGCGTCGATGAGCTCGTCGACGCTCCGGTCGTCGCGGAGCACCGTCTCGGCCGCGCCCTTGAACGTCTGCGCGGCGAGCGTCTCCGCCTGTTCGGGCTCGAGCCCGCCGTCGATCCCGGCCCGCTTCACCGCGTCGATGAGGTAGAAGGCGAAGGCGGGGCCGCTCCCGTTGACCGCGGTCGAGACGTCCATCAGCGACTCGTCGACCTCGACGAACTCGCCGGCGTCGTCGAGCATCGCGCGGACCTCGTCGGTGAGGCCCTCGTTCGTCGCCGCCGCGGCCATGTCGCCGGTCTCGGCCGCGAGGTTGGGCATGATCCGGACGACCGTGGCGGGCGTTCGCTCGTCGACGTACCCGCGGGGGAGCCCCGCGGCGAGCGTCACGAGCTGCTGGTCGGCGGAGAGGTCGAGGTCCGCGAGGACGTGCTCGGCCACGTCCGGTTTCACGGCGAGGACCACGACGTCGGCGTCCTTCGCCGCGTCGACGTCGTCCGTCGTCTCGTCGGCGGCGTCCGCGACGGCGGCGAGGGCATCGGGATCGAGGTCGATCGCTGTCAGGTGATACGAACCGTTTCTCGCGAGGCCGCGCAACAGGGCACCCCCCATGTTCCCGCAGCCGATGACGCTCACGCGTGTCATGTTACCTGCAGGGAGTAGGTTCAGGGTCATACCAACTGCGGTTTGGACAAGACTACCGCCGGGGGAGAAAAACGCCCGACCGACGGCGGTCCGGCCTCAGACGAGCCGATCGTACAGCGAGCGGTACCGCTCCGCGATCGCGTCGAGCGAGAACGCCTCGCTGCGGGCGGCCGCGTTCGACCCGAGCCGCTCGCGGAGCGCGGGGTCTTCCAGCCGCCGGATCGCGTCCGCGAACGCCTCGGTCTCGGCGTCGTCGTCTGCGGGGTCGATTTTGAGGCAGTCCTCGCCGTCATCGAGCCACGAGAACGTCTCGATGTCGCGGACGACGACGGCCTTTCCGGCGGTCATCGCCTCCAGCAGCGCGATCCCCTCGTTCTCCTCGTGGGTCGGAAACAGGAACACGTCGCCCGCCGCGAACGCGCCGCGGACGTCGTCGACGAAGCCCGTGAACGTGCAGTTGTCGGGCGACTCCTCGATGAGTCGCGTCGTCTCGCGGCCCTTCAGGGACAGGTCGAGCGGCCCGAACCACGCGAAGTCGACGTCGGGGAGTTCGCGGGCGACCTCCACGAACGTCTCCAACCCCTTCCGCTTGATCACGTGGCCGACGAGGAAGACGGTGGGGGGCTCTAGGTCGTACCGCTCGCGGTACTCGTCTTCCAGCGACTCGAACCCCGCCAGCTTCTCGCGGTCGACGCCGTTCGAGATGACGGTCGTCGGGGCGTCGGCGTACCCCTCGATCACGCCGCGGTTGTACTCCGAGGGGCAGACGAGCGCGTCGGCGAGCCCGTACGCGCGACGCAGGTAGGGTCGGAGCGGTTTCGCGAGCGCGTTGGTGAACCGGAAGCTGTCGCCGAAGTCCTCGGCGGTGACGTGGGTGTGCGCCACCACCGGCACGCCGCGGTCGCGCGCCCGCTTCGCGTACCACGCCGAGCGCGGCCCCATCAGGTTGCAGTGGAGCACGTCGGCGTCGAGGGTCGGCTCGGTGGTGTACTCGATCCCGACTCGATCGAGCATCTTCCGCTGGTGGACGACCGACTCCTTGATGCCGCCCGTCACGTGGTCTTCGAACTCGAAGTAGTGGCTGACCTTCATCGCGGGGGCGCGGCGTGAGTCGCCGGGGCGACGCGTGTCCGGCCGGCGCTCACTTCACTTCCAGCCACGGGACCTCCATCAGCGGCGGGATGTGCGTCTCGATGTGGTGTTCCCACACGCCCTCCTCGCCGAACGCCTCGCCGTGGTCGGCGGTGACGACGACGGTCCCGTCGAGCTCGTCGACCAGCTCAGCGACCGATTCGAGGGCGATCCGGAGGTTCTCCTCGTAGAGGCGGAGCGCGGTGACGCGCGTGCCATCCTTCACGAGGTCGGCCGGGTCGAGCTCCAGCCACAGCCCCGCCTTCTGCGCGAACTCGCTGTCGTCCAACCGGCTCTCGATCTTCGGCCGGACCGAGTCGGTGAGCGAGGAGAGGAGCCCGCCGTCGTCCGCCGCCTCGGCGTCGCCGCTCTCGCCGGCCTCCTCTTCCTCCTGCCGTTTGATCCCCTTCTGGATCTGTTTGAGCTTCTGGCCCTTCCCGCGCGAGAGGTACGGGGCGTGCGGCTGCATGTAGTGGAGCACCGTCCGGTCGGCGCGCTCGACGGCCTCGGGGTTGTCCCTGAACGCCTCCGCGAGCCCCTCCGGCGGGACCGTACCGAGGTCGTCGTCCCACCCCGTCTTCCAGACGTCGTGGATGTCGCTGATGTGCTCGGAGGCGGTCCACTCGTAGTCGCAGCTCGCGCCCCACTTCAGCTCGTTCAGCGGGACGCCGAGGTCGTTGATGAAGGGATTCCCCGAGAAGTAGGCGATGTCGTGGTCGCCGGTGAACGTTCGGTAGGCCCACTCTGGCGTCGACGAGCCGACGCTCCAGCGCTTCTCGAGGTCGCCGTCGAGGTACTCGTCGTACACGTCCTCGAACACGTCGTACCGGCACGCGTCGAGGACCAGACAGTAATCCCACTCGGACTCGAGGAACCGCTGGTCGTCCATAGGTTGCGCTACCGTATCCGACCGATCGTTGTATTCCTGTTGATGCTCGCTCGCGGGACGTCCTCCGCGGACCGCCGGACCGAGGCGACGCGCGACCGACGGCCGCGATCAGACGTTTCAAGTTCGCCAGCGACGCAGGCAGCGTATGGACGGCAAGCGTCGACGCGGGCTGGTGATCGGCGGGATCGCGGCGGTCGCGATCCTCGCGGTGCTGTTCGCTGTCGTCGGGGCCGGCCGGGTGGTCGACACGCTGTTCGCGGCCGACCGCGGGCTGGTCGCGGTGACGTTCGCGCTCGCGCTCTGCTGGCTCCTCGCGTGGAGCCTCATGCTCAGGACGGTCCTCGGTTCGCTCGACGTCGACCTCCCGGTCGCGACGTCGTTCCTCGTGTACTCGGGCGCCGTCTTCGCGAACAACGTCACGCCCTTCGGACAGGCCGGCGGCGAGCCGGTCACCGCGGCACTCATCGCGAAGGTGTCCGGGTCGCGCTACGAGACGGGGCTCGTCGGCATCGCCAGCGTCGACGTGCTCAACGTCGTTCCCTCCATCTCGCTGGTCTTCCTCGGGGTCGGCGCGTACGCCGCCACCGCGGCCGTCGGCGAGCGGCTGGAGGTCGCCGTCGCGGTCGCCGTCGCGCTGATCGCGTCGATCGCGACCGCGATCGCGCTCGGCTGGCGGTACCGGCGGGCGATCGCCGACCGGTTCCCGGCCGCGGTGGGCGGGCTCCTCGGGCGGCTGAAACGGTTCGACGCCGCCGCGGTCGAGGAGACGCTCGCGACCCGCCTGCGGAACTTCTTCGAGGACATCGAGCGCGTGGGAACGAGCCCGCGCCGGCTCGCGGCCGCGGTCGGCCTCTCGCTGGCGGGGTGGACGCTGCAGTCGGTCGCGCTCGCGGTCGCGTTCGCCGCCGTCGGTAGCCCGATCGCGCCGGAGGTCGCGCTGTTCGCGGTCCCGCTCGCGTACGTCGCGGGCGCCACGCCCCTCCCCGGCGGACTCGGCGGGATCGAGGCGGCCTTCGTCGCGCTGCTCGTCCCGACCACGGGCGTCGCCGCGGCGACCGTCACCGCCGCCGTACTCGTGTTCCGCGGCGCCGTCTACTGGCTCCCGACGCTGATCGGCGGGCTCTCCGTCTCGGCGCTCGGGATCGACGCGGTGCGGTGAGCGCGGTCGGCGAGGAGTCGGGGCTTATGAAGGGCCGTCTCTCACGCCGTCGCGCCGCGGACGAGCGCTCGGAAGTTCTCGAAGATCCGCCCGGCGGCGACGTCGTCGAACGAGTGTCGACCCGGGTCCCAGTCGAACTCCTCGAGGAGTCGGTCGCGGTGCGCCGCG
Source organism: Halorubrum sp. B52 (assembly GCF_059752555.1). NCBI lineage: Archaea > Methanobacteriati > Methanobacteriota > Halobacteria > Halobacteriales > Haloferacaceae > Halorubrum > Halorubrum sp. B52. The sequence goes on from NZ_MWTG01000007.1 coordinate 128,002, forward strand.
GTGATCTCCGGGTGGAACTGGACCGTCCACAGCGGCGCCGTCCGGTGGCGAGTGCCGAACGCGGCGGCGTGGTCGGCCGACGCGATCACCTCCATCCCCTCGCCGAGCTCCGTCACGGCGTCGCCGTGTAACGAGACGACGACCGGGTCGACGCCGTCGAACAGCGGGTCGTCGGTGAGCGTCGCGTCCACGAGCCCCGCCGTCGTCCCGACGCGCTCGACGGTACCGCCGAGCGCCGAATTGGCCACCTGATGCCCGAAGCAGACGCCGAGCGTCGGGATCTCCCGCTCGACGAGCTCGCGGACGAGCGCCTCCTGCTCGGCGATCCACGGTCGGCTCTCGGCCTCGTAGACGGCGGCCGTGCTCCCGGTCAGGACGACGCCGGCCGCCTCGTCGAGGGGGATTCGATCGCCCGCGACGAAGTCCGCCTCCTCGGCGGTCGGGAACGCCGCCGCCAGCGCGTCGCAGTGGTACTCGCAGTCGGCGTCGACCTCGTTTCGGACGACGTACAGTCCCGACGACCCCGCGGTGGCTGTTGTCACACGGTCGCGTTCGCCGGCGACCCGCCTTACTGTTTCGGCTCTCCGAACGGCCGATCGCCGCGACGTCGACCCGCTGAGCCCCCGCTCAGAAGAACAGCCACAACACGAGCAGCACGTACAGCGCCAACAGGGCGATCACCGTCAGCCGGATGAGGATGTTGACGCTGAACACGAGCCCGTTGTAGTCGTTCTTGAGGAGCTCGACCGGCTCCGTCCTCCGGCTTTCGAGCCCGATCGTCGCCGGTGAAACGTCGTCGACCGCGCGTTCGATCCCGGCCTCCAACGCCTCGACGTTCGACCGGGTCTTGTTCGCGAGCTCGTGGATGGACGCGTGCGTGTCGGTCGAAAAGACGAGCACCTCGTCGAACTCGCCGCGGTAGCTCGCCGCCAGCTCCCGGATGTCCGGCGTGACGCCGTTCGTGTCGATCCCCATCGTGAGCACGTCCTGCCCGTCGACGGACTCGACGATAGCGACCATGTCCCGGTCGTCGCGCACGACCGAGAACCCGGCCGCGTACTCGTCGAGCGGCTCCTCGGCGAGCCGCTCGCGGAAGTCGTCGAAGTGGCGTTTCAGGCGGTCGGCCTCGCTGGAGCCGTACTGCACCTCCTTCGTCGGCCCGTCCTGGATGTCGTGTTTGTGGAGGTCGACCAAGAGGAGCTCGGACTCGTCGACGTCGCGCATGAACACCCCGGTGTCGTAGTCGTCGATCCCCTCGCTGTGGAGGTAGACGACCAGCTCGTCGCCGATCCGGCGACCGTAAAACTCGATCTCGCCGTAGTCCTCGTGGACGAGTCGGGAGGCGCGGCCCGCGCCGTCGGGGTCGCCGACCGCGTCGAGGATCTTCTCGGCGTCGGTCGGGTTCGAGAGGTCCTCCTTGTGCGTGCAGGGGACGTGGAGAAAGAAGCCGCGGTCGTCGCCCTCGTTCAGCGCGTCGATGAGGTTCCCGCTGAGCTGGCCGCCGCCGAACCCGCCCAGCGGTCCCGGGTGGACCCACGGGGCGGCGAGCGTCAGCCGGCGTCCGTTGTCGACCGCGAGGGTCTGGACGGCGGGCTCGGCCTCGACGCCGAGGTCCAGCGACTCGCGGTCGTTCCGGAGGATCCCCGACGTGAGCGCGAACGCGGAGACGTCCGTGTTGCTCCGGATGAGGTAGTCGACCAGCGCGAGCACCGACACGAGGAACGCGGCCGCGATCAGAAGCGACGCGAACGCGAACACGTGCCGGTACGTCGAGAAGCCGAGGTCCGCGCCCGCGAACGCGTAGAAGGCCGCGATCAGCGCCGCCGGCTCGGCCAGCGACACGAGGAGGATCCGCTTGTAGCGGTCGATCCCCGTCGAGACGACGAGCGCGAGGATGTTGATCAGGTAGATCGTGATGAAGAGGAGCCAGACGATACTCCACACGTTCCCGACGTCGTTGGCGCCGGAGAGCACCAGCGAGTAGACGAACAGGACGAACTGGTTGACCAAGGCGAGAAAGTAGCTCCACGACCGGGGGTAGTTCGGAAGCAGCCGGTGGAACAGCTCGCCGGCGAACAGGAACGGGAGCAGAAAGAGGAGCACCGCGACCGGCAGGACGCTGGACGGCTCCGGGGAGAGCGGCGTGAACGCCGAGAAGGCGACGAACGCGAGGAGGCTGTAGACGCCGCTGAGCGCGACGAGCGCCGGGAGCTGCGCCTTCAGCGGCGGGACGCTGAACACCAGCCGCTGGAAGACGTCGACGTTGTCCGCCCCCATCTACGACGACACCCCGTAGATCGACTCCAGTTCGTCGATCGTGCGCGTCACGGAGAAGGCCTCGACCGCCTCGCGGGTCCGGCGGTCGCCGTCGAGGCAGTCCCTGACCGCGCGCTCCATGTCGTCGAGGTCGCCGTACGCGAACCGGGCACCGTTGGCCTCGCCGATGGTCTCGTCGAACGGGGAGACGTCGGCCGCGGCGACCGGCGTCCCGCAGGCGTTCGCCTCCAGCGTCGAGAGGCCGAGGGTGTCACAGGTCGAGGCGGTGACGAAGGCGTCGAGCGCGGAGTAGAACCCCGGCAGGTCCTCGCGCGGGAGGAAGTCGCGGAACCGGACGTTCTCCGGGGCGTCGCGCTCGAGGTCGCCCCGCACCGGTCCCTCGCCGACGAGCTCGAAGCGCGCGTCCGGCATCCGCTCGGCCAGCCGGAGGACCTCGTCGACGTTCTTGTTCTGGGTCATCCGCCCGCTGTAGCCGACGGTCGGCTCGTCGCGCTCGAACCGCGACCCCTCGACGGGACGGAACGTGTCCATCTCGATACCGACCGGGAGCTTTCGCGGGGCCACGTCGCGGCGGATCCGCGACGTCGACGCGGTGACGCAGTCGAACGAGCGGAGGAACCGGTTCTCGTAGGCGACGTAGAGGCGGCCGGCGACGTCGGAGAGCGACTCCAGCTTGAGCCCCTGCACGAAGTAGTCCTCGACCGGCGTGTGATGGGTGTAGACGGACTTCACGCCGCGCTTCTTCGCGTAGCGACGCCCCATCAGTCCGGTCGACGCGGGGCCGTGGCAGTGGACCACGTCGAGGTCGGGGAGCGTGGAGAGCCGACGGTAGAGCGGGACGCGGTACTGGCGGTAGAAGGGGTTCGGCAGCGACCGCACGGGGATCTCTCGCTCGTCCGGCGCGTGATCGCTCGCCGGGTAGACGACGTACACGTCGTGGCCCCGGTCCTCCAGGCGATCGCGCCACGCGCGGATCGTGTAGGTGACGCCGTCGATGCCGGGGAAGTAGCTGTCCGTGAAGAATCCGATGTTCATACGAGGGTCCGTCGTTCGCGTGTCGTCCGCCGGAGACCGCTCTGGAGAGGGGTGCGGACGACGTTCTGACGAGCCGATCCGCCGACCGCCGCGTCCGCGGCGGACGGGAGCCGGTCGGGCCGCGTCGGCGCGTCGGGATGTGCAGCGGGTCGCACGGGTTCTGTCTCCCGGATTCCCCTCCGAAAAGCTTCAACATTTTCATTCCGGGCGCGAGCCCCGGTCGCCGGGGACGCGTCGGCGGGTCTCGGGCGGCCGTCCCCCCCTCGCCGCGACCCCACGCTTAATCCGACGGGGCGCGGATCCGGAGACATGATACCGACCGAACGCATGGCCGCGGTCGACGCCAACGCCGACGCCCTCGGCGTGCCGCGCAAGCAGCTGATGGAGTCCTCCGGCAACGCCGTCGCCCGCGAGGTGCGCGCGGTCGCCGACCCGGGGGCCGCCGTCGCGCTGCTCTGCGGGCGCGGGAACAACGGGGGCGACGCGTTCGTCGCCGCGCGGTTCCTCTCCGCGTACGACGTGACGGTCCACCTGCTCGGCCGCCCGGAGTCGATCCGGACCGACATCGCGCGGGAGAACTGGGAGGCGCTCGGCGCGGCCGAGATTCCGACCGAGGTCGTCGCCGACTCGGCCGACCTGGCGCTCGGCGACCCCGACGTGGTCGTCGACGCGATGCTCGGCACGGGGGTTACCGGTGCGCTCCGAGAGCCCGAGCGGACGGCGGCTCGGCTGGCGAACGAGAGCGACGCGACGGTCGTCGCCGTCGACGTCCCCTCCGGGATCGACGCCGACACCGGGGAGCCGACCGGATCCGAGTCGGACCCGTTCGTCGACGCCGACCGGATCGTCACCTTCCACGACGAGAAGCCGGGGCTCGGGTCGCTCGACGCCGCGGTGACGGTCGCGGACATCGGGATCCCGGCGGCCGCGGAGCGGTACACCGGCCCCGGCGACCTGCTCGCGCTCGGCCGCGACCCGGAGTCGCACAAGGGGGAGAACGGCGAGGTGCTCGTCGTCGGCGGCGGCCCCTACACCGGCGCGCCGTCGCTGGCCGCGCGGGCCGCGCTCCGAGCCGGCGCCGACCTCGTGCGCGTCGCCTGCCCGGAGACGGTCGCGCGAGAGGTGCAGGGGTACTCGGCCGACCTGATCGTCCGCGGGCTCCCCGGCGACCGGCTCGGCCCGGGCCACGTCGACCGCGTCGCGGAGCTGGCGGCCGGCAACGACGTCGTCGTGCTCGGGCCGGGGCTGGGGCGCGGCGACCGCGCGAGCGAGTTCGTCCGCGAGTTCCTCGCCGCGTACGACGGCCGGGCCGTGGTCGACGCCGACGCGCTCCGCGTCGTCCCCGAGGTCGACACCGACGCGACGCTGATCTGCACGCCGCACCAGGGCGAGCTCGTCGGGATGGGCGGCGAGACCGCGTCGGACCCTGACGAGCGCGCGGCGCTCGTGCGCTCGTTCGCCGCCGACCTCGGCCACACGCTGCTCGTGAAGGGCGCGGTCGACGTCGTCAGCGACGGCGACGCGGTGCGGCTGAACCGGACGGGGAACCCGGGGATGACCGTCGGCGGGACCGGCGACGTGCTCGCCGGGGGCGTCGGCGCCCTGGCGGCCGTCCTCGACCCGTTCCGGGCGGCCGCGATCGGGGCGTACGTCAACGGGCGGGCCGGCGACGCCGCGGCCGCCGAGTTCGGAAACGGCCTCGCGGCGACGGACTTACCCGACCGGCTTCCCGAGGCGATGCGTGATGAGTGACGAGCGCGAGGCGGCGGAATCGGCGGACGACGTGACCGCGGGTGACGCCGCGGACGAGCTGACCCACACCGACGCGTCCGGCGAAGTCCGGATGGTCGACGTCGGCGCGAAGCCGGACACGAGCCGGCGCGCGGTCGCGCGCGGCGAGATACGGCTGACGCCCTCGACGATCGCGGCCGTCGAGGCCGACGAGGTCGGGAAGGGGGACGTGCTCGCGACCGCCCGGATCGGCGCCGTGCAGGCCGTCAAACACACCTGGGAGACGATCCCGATGTGCCACCAGATCCCGATCACGAACGTCGACACCGAGTTCGCCGTCGGCGACGACCGGATCGAGCTGACCGTCGCCGTCGAGACGACCGGGAAGACCGGCTGCGAAATGGAGGCGTTGGAGGGCGTCACCACCGGGCTCAACGTCGTCTGGGACATGGTGAAAGCGGCCGAGAAGGACGCGAACGGCGGCTACCCCGACACCCGCATCTCCGACGTCGAGGTCGTCGAGAAGGAGAAGCGGGCGCTCGACGGCGGCGACTGAACTCCCGGTACGGAGCCAGGGGGACGCGGCGGCGTCTCAGAACAGCCCGGTCACGTTCCCGTCGTCATCGACGTCGATCCCCTCCGCGGCCGGCTCGGCGGGGAGTCCCGGCATCGTCATCACGTCCGCCGTCTTGACGACGACGAAGCCGGCGCCGGCCGACGGCGACACCTCGCGAACGGTGAGCGTCCACCCCTCGGGCACGCCGGTCAGCGAGGCGTCGTCGGAGAGGGAGTACGGGGTCTTCGAGACGCAGACTGGGAGGTCGCCGTACCCCCACGCCTCGACCCGGTCGAGGTCATCGTCGGCGCCGTCGACGTACTCCACGCCGTCGGCGCCGTACACCTCGCGGGCGACCGTCTCGATCTTCTCCCGGACCGGCGCGTCGAGGTCGTACAGCGGCGCGAACGCCCCCGTCCCGGCGCGTTCGCGGACCAGCTCTGCGAGATCGAACGCCCCCTCGCCCCCGTCGCGGTGGGCCGTCGAGCGCGCGACCGGGACCCCCGCGTCGGCCAGCGTCGACTCCAGGGCCGCGAGCTCCGACTCCGCGTCGTCCGGGAAGACGTTGACCGCGACGACCGCGGGGATCCCGAACGACTCGACGATCTCGACGTGGCGCCGCACGTTGTCGACGCCCGCCCGGACGGCCTCGGGGTCGGTCGCGGCCAGCGCGTCGAAGTCGGTCGGCCACATCTCCAGCCCGTGGCGCTTGGCCCCGCGGACCGTCGCGACGACGACCGCGACGTCCGGCACGATCCCCTCGCGGGCGACGATGTGCGCGAACTTCTCCGCGCCGAGGTCCGCGCCGAAGCCGGCCTCGGTGACCAGGTAGTCGGCGAGCGAGGCGCCGACCCTGTCGGCCACGAGGGTGTTGGTCCCGTGCGCGATGTTGGCGAAGGGGCCGCCGTGGACCAGGGCGGGGACGCCCTCGACGGTCTGGACGAGGTTCGGGCGGAACGCGTCGCGTAACAGGGCCGCCGCGGCCCCCGTGACGCCGAGGTCGTCGGTGGTGACCGGGTCGCCGTCGGCGTCCTCCGCGAGGACGATCCGGCCGATCCGGGCCTTCAGATCGGGCAGGTCCGCCGCGAGCCCGAGGGCGGCCGTCAGCTCCGAGGCGGCGGTGATGACGAACTCGTCCTCCCGCGGGACGCCGCGGGCGGGACCGCCGAGCCCCACGACGGTCTCGCGGAGCGCGCGGTCGTTGACGTCGAGCGCGCGGGGCCAGTCGACGCGGCGCACGTCGACCGCCGCGTCGTTCCCCTGGTGCAGGTGGTTGTCGAGCGCCGCGGCGATCAGGTTGTGCGCGGCCGTGAGCGCGTGGATGTCGCCGGTGAAGTGGAGGTTGATCGCCTCCATCGGGAGCACCTGCGAGCGCCCGCCGCCCGCGGCGCCGCCCTTGACCCCGAAGACGGGCCCGAGCGAGGGTTCTCGAACCGCGACCGCCGCGGACTCCCCCAGCCCCGCGAGCGCCTGGCCGAGCCCCACCGTCGTCACGGTCTTCCCCTCGCCCTTCGGCGTCGGCGTCATCCCGGTCACGAGCACGGTCGTCCCGTCGGCGGCGCCGGCGTCCGCGGTCGCCGAGCGCACCGCGTCGAGGGTGAGCTTCGCAATCCCGTCGCCACGGGGTTCGATGTCGTCGGCACGGAGCCCCAGATCGGCCGCGACCGCCTCGATCGGCCGGGGCTCCGCGGCGCGCGCGACCGCGAGGTCGGACACCGGTGCGTCGCCCGCGCCGTCCGCCGGGTTCGAGTGGTCCATACCGGAGCTTCCGTCGGGGCGCTTATCAGTCTTGGAGGAGTTCTCGACGCTTAAAAAAGCGGTCCGCGGTCGTCGCCGTCAGTCGTCGGCCGGCTCCGCGTCGTCGGCCTCGCCGCCGTCCGAGACCGTCACCGCGATGTCTGCGGCCGCGGCCTTGTACTCGGGGATCTTCGCGCGGTCGTCGAGCACGTCGTTCGTGAGGCGGTTCGCGGAGGCGGCCGCGAAGTGCGGCGTCGTCCAGACGACCCCCTCCTTGATATCCTCGGTCACCTGCGCCTTCACCTCTATCTCGCCGCGTCGCGACCGGAGCGTCACCATGTCGCCGTCCTCGATCCCGTACTCCGCGGCGTCGTTCGGATGGACGTCGACGAAGTTCTCCGGGTGCTGCCGCGACAGCGTCGGCGAGCGCCGGCTCATCGTCCCCGTGTTGTAATGCTCCTCCAGGCGCGCGGTGGTGAGGATGAGCGGGTACTCCTCGTCGGGCACCTCCTTCGGCGGCTGGTGGCGGACGCCCTCGATCTGGCCGAGGCCGCTCTCCGTGTCGAAGGAGTCCTCGTAGAGGAACTGGTCGCCCTCGTCGCCCTCCTCGTAGCAGGGCCAGTGGAGACCCTCCTCGCCGAGCCCGTCGTACGTCATTCCGTGGTAGATCGGGCACACCTGCCGGAGCTCCTCGAAGACGGCCTCCACGTCCTCGAAGCGGAACTCCTCTTCGCTGAACAGGCGACTGCCGACCTCCATCAGGATGTCGAGGTCGTGCTTCGTGTTCTCGTGGACCTTGTCGACTCCTCGCATCCGCTGGACGCGGCGGTCGGTGTTGGTGACGGTGCCGCCGCGCTCGGCCCACGTCGTCGCCGGGAGCACGACGTCGGCGAACTCGGCGGTCTCCGTCATGAAGATGTCCTGCGCGACCATGAACTCCAGCGACTTCAGCCGCTCCTCGACCTCGTTGCCGTCGGGCTCGCTCATCACGGGGTTCTCCCCCATCACGTACAGCCCCTTCACCGAGTGGCCGGCCTCGTGGGAGATCTCCACGTTGGTGAGCCCCGGCTCCTCCGGCACCTCGAAGCCCCACACGTCCTCGACCGACTCGCGGACCTCGTCGTCGTCGACGAGCTGGTAGCCGGGGAGCACGTTCGGCATCGCGCCGACGTCGCTGGTCCCCTGGACGTTGTTCTGCCCGCGGAGGGGGTTGACGCCGGTGCCGGGCCGACCGAGGTTCCCCGTGATCAGCGCGAGGTTGATCTCGTTCTGCACGTTGTCGACGCCGCAGGTGTGCTGGCTCATCCCCATCCCGGTGAAGATGGCGGCGTTGTTCGCCATCGCGTACTTCTCCGCGGCGAGCTCGATGTCCTCCAAGGGGACGCCCGCCTCCTCGGCGGCCGCCTGCTTGTCGAAGTCCGCGAGGGTCTCTTTCAGGTGCTCGAACCCCTCGGTGCGCTCCTCGATGAACTCCTCGTCGATCCAGCCCGCGTCGGGCTCCGCCTCGTGGCGGTCGAGGATCGTCTTCAGGACGACGTTGAGGAGGGGGATGTCGGCGCCGGGGTTCAGCTGGAGGTGCATGTGCCGATCGGTCTCCCCGATCTCGAACGACCGGGTGGTCTTGTTGGCGTGCGGGTCGACCTGAATGACGGTCGCGCCCTCCAGGACGGCCTGCCGGAAGTACTGGCTGTTGGCGATCGGGTGCTGCTCGCCCGGGTTCGCCCCCTGGATCCAGAACACGTCGGCGGCCTCCTCTAAGTCCTCCATGCTGTTCGTCATCGCGCCCGCGCCGAGGCTGGTCCGGAGCGCCCACACCGTCGAGGCGTGGCACATCCGCGTGCAGTTGTCGACGTTGTTGGTGCCGTACCGGCGCGCGAGCTTCTGGAGGAGGTAGTTCTCCTCGTTCATCGTCTTCGAGGAGCCGAAGAAGCCCATCGCGTCGGGACCGTAGTCGTCCCGGATGCGCTCCATCTCCGAGACGATCCGGTCGTAGGCCTCCTCCCACGTCGCCTCGCGGAACTCGCCGTCCTCCTTGATCAGCGGCTCCGTCAGCCGGTCCTCGTGGTCGACGACCTGCGTCGCCGCGCCGCCCTTGATGCAGACGCGCCCCTCGTTGACCGGGGCCTCGCCCCACGGGTTGAACTTCACGTCGCCGGGGTCGTCGCCCTGATTCACCTTGATCCCGCACCCGACGCCGCAGTACGGGCAGATCGTTTTCACCGCCTCGTCCTCCTCAGCGGACATGGTACTCACCCTGACGTGCGGACATATGTCACGATCTGTGTCGCATGCCGCATGAGTGTATCGGTCGTTTCAGCGCCGTGAAGGGTCGCGAGCCGCCTCGGCTCGCCCGCGACGGTCGTTTCGCCCGGCGAACCGTTTAGTCGGCGCCGGGCGTTCGACCGGTATGGACCCGACGATCGCCGACGTCGAGGCGCGCGCGGACGAGCACGTCGAGACGTACCGCGAGACCGCTCCCTTCCACCCGGTCGAGGCGGAGTCGATCGAGACGCTCCCGGAGGCGTTCCGCACCGGGGACTACGGCAGGCGGGACGTCGAGTGGGTCGTCCGCTGGTACTTCCGGCGGCGCGTCGACGCGATCGACCACGACGAGCGCCGGGCGGTCGAGGAGGCCGTCGAGGACGCGGACTCCCGCGAGCTCCGCGGGGCGATGTGGGACGCGGTCGACGCGCTCGAGGAGGAGGGATCCGAGAGCGACGGCGACTCCCCTAGGCCCGCCCACCACCGCGCGCTCGACGCGCTCACCGACCTCCCCGGCGTCGACGTCGCGGTCGCCTCCGCGCTGCTGTGGTTCCTCGACCCCGATCGGTTCCTCGTCGTCGGCGACCGCGAGTGGCGGGTGGTCGCGGCGCTCACCGACCTCGAATCGGGCTACCCCGACCCGATGACGTTGGGGGCGTACGACCGCTACCTCGACGCGGCCCGGACGCTGGCGGACCGGCTCGGCGTCGATCACTGGCGCCTCTACATGGTGATCCAGCGGGTGTACGCGGAGGAGTTCGAGGGGGAGTAGCTAGGAGGGGCCGGAGGCCGTCGCCGCCTACCGGTCGAGGAACGGCGGGATCACGACCTCGGCGCGCTTCTCGTCGCCGCGCACGACGACGCTCACCTCCGTGTCGGGGGCGGTGTAGCTTTCGTGGAGGTAGCCGAGGCCGATCGGCTCGTCGAGCGTCGGGCTCATCGTCCCCGAGGTGAGGTGACCGATCCGGGTGAGGTCGCCGTCGGTCACCGCGTAGCCGCCGCGGGGGACGCCGCGCTCCAGGAGGCGGACGCCGACGAACCGCTCGTCGACCCCCTCCTCCTTCTGTCGCTCGAGCGCGTCGCGGCCGACGAACTCGGTGTCCAGCTTCACGACGAACCCGATCCGCGCCTCGTAGGGGGTGCGGGGCTCGTCGTCGGGGTCGAAGTCCTGCCCGGAGAGGAGGTAGCCCATTTCCGTCCGGAGGGTGTCGCGGGCGCCGAGCCCGCAGGGCTGTGCGGTCGGCCCGGTCGCGTCCTCCCCGACGAACGCCGACCAGACCGCCTCGGTGTCGCTCGCCGGGCACATGACCTCGAACCCGTCCTCGCCGGTGTAACCCGTGCGGGCGACCCAACTATCGGCGCCCGCGACGGCGGCGACCGTCGCCTCGAACTTCGAGAGGCCGACCACGCGGTCGGCGGGGGTCGCGTCGTCGACCGCGTCGGCCGCGTCGGGCCCCTGCACGGCGAGCATGGCCCAGTCGTCGGTGGCGTTCGCGACGGTCGCGTCGAGTCCGGCCTCGTCGCGGTAGTCGCTCCACCGGTCGGCCATCTGCCCGTCGTGGCCCGCGTTCGGGACGAAGAGGTACGCGGGGTCGCCCGCGCCCGCGTCGAGGTCGCGATCCATGCCGGCGAGCGCGTCGGCGCCCGTTCCGGCCTCGATCCCGTCCGGGAGCCGGTAGACGACGGTGTCGTCGAGCATGACGCCCTCGTCGTCGGTAATCGCTGCGTACTGGGAGTCGCCCGGATCGAGCGCGGTCACGTCGTTGGTCGTCAGGCGGTTCATCAGCGCCGTCGCGTCCGGGCCGGCCACCTCGATCTCGCCCATGTGCGAGACGTCGAAGACGCCGACAGACTCCCGGACCGCGGTGTGTTCCTCGCGGATCGAGTCGAACTCGACCGGCATCTGCCAGCCGCCGAAGTCGGTGAACTTCGCGCCGCGCGCCGCGTGGGTCTCGTGGAGAGGTGGAAGCCGATCGGTCATGGCCGAACGGTCTGCGGGACGCGCCTAAGGTCTTGCCATCGGGTCGGTATCGGTGCCGGAGCGGGCCGCCCTTCGCGCCCAGGACGCCCTATGAGCGCGTCGGAGGGGCCGACAGGCTCAAGCCGTTTCCTCCCTCTCTCTCCCACGTGAAGCGGAACGTCTCCGACCTGCTCGCGCCCGCCGCGGCGGTCCTCCTCGTGGCGCTCGTCGTCGCGGCGGCCGCGGGCGCGTGGCCCCCGTTCGTCGCCGTCGAGAGCGGGAGCATGGAGCCGACCGTCGAGCGCGGCGACCTCGTGGTCGTCACCACGGCGGAGCGGTTCCCGTGGGGCGGGCTGACCGGCCACGCCGAGCCGGACGCGCCCACGCGGCTCGGCGGCACGGGCGACGTGGTGGTGTTCGATCCCCCGGACGACGGTCAGCACCCGATCCTCCACCGGCTCGCGTTCCGCGTCAGCGCGGGCGAGGACTGGACCGACCGCGCCGACCCCGCGCTGCTCGACGGCGACTGCGACGACATCGAGAGCTGCCCCGCGCCCCACGACGGCTACGTCACCTTCGGCGACGCCAACGGCGAGTACGACCAGAGCGCGGGGATCGCCCCGGTCGTCCGGGAGGAGTGGATCACGGCGAAGGCGCTGGTGTCGGTCCCGAACCTCGGCTGGTTCCGGGTCGGCGTCGACGCCGCGATCGCCCGGATCGGCCTCCTGCCGACCGCCCTCGGCGTCGGCGGGGCCGCGGCGGTCGCGGGCGGGTTCGGGGCGGTGCTGATCGGGTGGGCGGGTCGCGGTCGCGGCGGGCGCCGGAAGTAGCTCGGCGTCGGTCGCTACTCCGGCGGTGAGTCGGCGGTCGCCTCCGGGTCGGCCGCGGCGTCCGCGTCTCCCGCGTCGCCATCGCGGTCACTCGTCTCCGCGTCGTCCTCGTCGAGCGTCACGGATCCGTTCGCGGCGTTGCGCAGCGCGTCGGAGCGCCCGAACTCGCCGGGCGCGATCGCGAGGGTCCGGATCCCGTACCCGTTCGCCGTCTCGACGACGGGCTTGAAGTCGGTGTCCCGCGAGGCGATCGCGAGGACCGACATCCGGCCCTCGGCCGCGAACCGGGCGGCGTCGACCGCGAGCTTCACGTCGACGTCGCCGCTCGTGATCACGACCTCGAACCCCCGCGCCTCCGCGGCCTGTATCAGCCCCGGCGTCGCGTGCTCGTCGAGGTAGAGCCGCGTCGTGACGAGCGGTCCCTCGGCCTCGGCCGCCCGCCGCACGTCGTCGAGGTCGACGTCGAACTCCTCGCGCAACACGTTCGGCCCGTCGACGAACAGCGCCACGCCGACCGGCTCCTCGTCCTCCCGACTGGCATCCATGCGTCGGGGTCGGCGGCGGGCGGAAATATGCGTACTGGTCCCGACCGGTCATCGACCGCCGGGCGGCGTCCCGCCCCGGACCCCCACGTTATACACCTTATATTCGTTTTACGACCTGACCGACGACTGTAGTGAATATACGGAGTATTGAAGTAGTATGTCCAAGAATAACGAGTTAAGATGTCGAACTACGACACCTTCACCGTCATTTCCGAACAGAACGATCACGAATGCACCACGCTCCGTGCACATCCTCGCAACGAGACGTACCACGTCGTCGACTACGCCGACGACGACGCGCGCGAGGAGGTCGCCGACCTGCCGGTCGGCTCGGTGGTGAAGATGGAGCTGTCCCGCGCCGGCCGCCGCAGCAACGTCTGGCGCGCCGAGTCGGTCCGGACCGCGCACACGGACGGCGGGGAGCGCGAGTAAGCGGGGACGGTCGGAGAAAGCGGGCGACCGCGCTGTCGCTCTCGGGGGCCTGGGACAGTGCTTCTTTCGCTCGGTATTTAAATCCGAGAGCGGCCGCGCTCTCGTCTACCGGTCGCCCGTCAGCCGCGGGTTCGTCACGGCGCCGTCGGCGGCGGAGGCGAAGTCGCGGGCGTACTTCGCGAGGATACCGCCCTCGTACTGCGGCGCCGGCGGCTCCCACGCCTCGCGGCGCTCCGCGAACTCCTCGTCGCTAAGCTCGACCGAGAGGTCGCGCTCGGGGATGTCGACGGTGACGTGGTCGCCGTCCTCGATGAGACCGATCGGGCCGCCGTCGGCCGCCTCGGGGGCGACGTGGCCGATCATCGGGCCGCGCGTCGCGCCGGAGAAGCGCCCGTCGGTGAGGAGCGCGACGTCGTCCTCGTGGCCCGCGCCGACGACGGCGGCGGTGACGCCGAGCATCTCGCGCATCCCCGGGCCGCCGGTCGGCCCCTCGTTGCGGATCACGATCACGTCGCCGGAGTCGATCTCGCCCGACTGGACGTACTCCATCGCGTCCTCCTCGTGCTCGAACACGCGGGCGGGCCCCTCGTGGTAGAACTCGTCGTCGCCGGTCACCTTCAGCACCGAGCCGTCCGGCGCGAGGTTCCCCTTGAGGATCTTGATCGCCCCCTCCTCCTCCTTCGGCTCGTCGACGGTGTAGAGGAAGTCCGCCTCGATCTCGTCGTCGTCCGGGAGCGCGCCGCTCTCCTCCAGTTCCGCGATCTCCTCGGCGAGGGTGCGGCCCGTGACGGTCATCGCGTCGCCGTGGAGCAGGTCGGCCTCCAGCAGGCGACGGAGCACGACCGGCACGCCGCCGACCTCGTGGAGGTCGTTCATCACGCGGCTCCCGCCGGGCTGGAGGTCGGCGATCTTCGGCGTGCGCCGCGAGATCTCGTCGAAGTCCTCGATCGAGAGGTCGACGTCGGCCTCGGCGGCCAGCGCGAGCAGGTGGAGGACGCCGTTCGTCGAGCCGCCGATGGCGGTCTGGAGGGCGATGGCGTTCTCGAACGACTCCCGCGAGAGGACGTCGGAGGGGCGGCGGTCGTTCTCGATGCAGTCCAAGACCAGCTCGCCGGCCCGCTCCGCGACCTCGTAGCGCTCTTCGTCCTCGGCGGGCGCGGAGGCCGAGCCGAGCGGCGCCATGCCGAGCGCCTCGGAGATGGAGGCCATCGTGTTGGCGGTGAACATCCCCCCGCACGAGCCCGCGCCGGGGCAGGCGTGGCGCTCTAACTCGTCGAGCTCCTCGCCGCTCATGTCGCCCTCGGCGTAGGCGCCGACGCCCTCGAACACCTGGACGATGGTGACGTCGCGCCCCTCGTGTTCCCCGGGCATGATCGAGCCGCCGTAGAGGAAGACGGAGGGGAGGTCCGTGCGGATCGACGCCATCAGCATCCCCGGGAGGTTCTTGTCGCAGCCCGCGACGGTCACCAGCGCGTCCACGCGCTCGCCGAACGAGACGAGCTCGACCGAGTCGGCGATGACCTCGCGGGAGATGAGGCTCGCCTTCATCCCCTCGGTCCCCATCGAGATGGCGTCCGAGATGGTGATCGTCCCGAACTCGACGGGCATCCCGCCCGCCGCGTCGATCCCGTCGATCGCCGCGTCGGCGACGTCGTCGAGGTGGACGTTACACGGCGTGATGTCGGCGGCGGGGTTCGGCACGCCGACGAGCGGCGACGAGAGGTCCTCGTCGTCGAACCCCATCGCCCGGAACATCGAGCGGTGGGGCGCGCGCTCGGCGCCCTCGGTCACGTCCCTGCTCCGCAGGTCCTCGTCCTTCTCTCCCGCGAACCGGTCCGCGTCGCCTCCGCGTCGGCGAGAGGCCTCCCCCTCGTCGGATCGTGGCTGCTGTTCGCTCATACCTGACCCTGTCGCTCGGGGGTCTTAAACGGCCGCAACGGGGCGAGGGTTGCTCGGGTCGGCGAACGGGTTCGGTTCTCGTCGCGTCCCTCACACCCGCGCCTTCAGTTCGACCCGGTAGCCGAACGGGTCCCTGACGTACACCGCTCCGGCCACCCCGGTCGCGCCGAGCGGCGAGTCGAGCGTCTTCTCGACCTCGACGCCGGCCGCGTCCAGTTCGGCCTCGATCTCGTCGATCGACTCCTCGACGACGACGGCGACGTGGTCGTAGTTCGTCGCCGTCGGCGGCTCGAACTCGTCGGTCGGCCACAGGTGAACCACGGCCGTCGCCGACAGCCGCACGTCGAAGAAGGGCTTCTCGTCGGCCGCGTACTGCGCGTCCTCGATTCCGAACCCGAGTCGCTCGCCGTAGAACTCCCGGGCGTCGGCGACGCCGTCCTCGGGGATCCGGAGGTTGACGTGGTCGATGTGACGTGCCTGCATGGAGCCTAGTTGGCGGTCGACCGCAAAAAAGTGAGCCGGTGGCGACGGGGGCCGTCAGGCGAACGCTTCGAGTATTCCCGCCCCGTCCGTGCTTCGACCGAGGTCCGGGAGGGTGGCGCGCTCGGGGTGGGGCATGAGGACGGCGACGGTCTCGCGCTCGCCGAGGACGCCGGCGACGTTGTCGGTGGAGCCGTTCGGGTTGGCCGCGTCGGTGACGTTCCCGTCGGCGTCGCAGTAGCGGAACAGCACGCGGTCGTCGGCGACGAGGTCGGCGTGGGCGTCATCGTCGATCTCGAAGCGCCCCTCGCCGTGCGCGATGGGGACCTCGATGACGTCGCCCTCGTCGTAGGCGGCGGTCCACGGCGTGTCCGCGCGCTCGACGCGCAGGTGGACCGGCTCGCACTGGAAGCGCGCGGAGGCGTTGGTCGTGAACGCGCCGGGGGCGAGCCCGGACTCCGCGCCGATCTGCGCGCCGTTGCAGACGCCGATGACGGGGACGCCGTCGGCGGCGGCCTCGCGGACCTCGGCCATGACCGGCGCCCGGGCGGCCATCGCGCCGGCGCGGAGGTAGTCGCCGTACGAGAACCCGCCGGGGAGGACGATCCCGTCCGGGTCGGCCGGGAGGCCGTCCTCGTGCCAGACGCGCTCGGCGTCGACTCCGAGGTGTTCCAGCGCGCGGACCGCGTCGCGGTCGCAGTTGGAGCCGCCGAACTGGACGACGGCGACCGTCACGCCGACCACCTCGCGTGGGCGGCCGCGAGACCCGCGTCGGTGCCGGTCGCGCCGGTGACGATCGGCGTCGTCGAGACGGCGACCGTCATCGCTCGGCGACCGCGACGTCGTAGTCGTGGATGGTCGGATTCGCGAGGAGCCGCTCGGCCATCTCGTCGGCGCGGTCGGCGGCCTCGTCGGCGTCGGCCGCCTCTAAGTCCACCTCGAAGCGGTCGGCCGACCGCAGGTCCGACAGCTCGAACCCGAGGCGTTCGAGCGCCTGCTGGGTGGTCTCGGCCTCCGGGTCGAGGACGCCCCGCTTCAGCCGGACCGTCACCGTCGCGGTGTATGCCGTCATGGCCGATACTGCGGAGTCGTGTGTAAAAACCGTTTTGGAACGCCTTTTATATCCACGTTCGTGGGTATATCTCGGTCGATCGTGCGGGCGGCAGGCTCCGCGCGGAGCGAAAGGGGCAAACCCCTCCGCGACTTGGGTCGGGTGTATGCAGCCGCTCGAACCCGCGGAGGTGATCGTCGCATGACCCGCGAACTGACCGAGATCACGGTCGTCGGAGGAGACAAGACCGGACTCATCGCGCGGGTCACCTCCCTGCTGTTCGAGCGGGGAATCAACATCGAGGACTTAGACCAGGCGGTCCGCGAGGGCGTCTTCCGGATGACGACCCGAGTGGACGCCTCCGAGCTGGAGACCTCGCGCGGCGAGCTCCGCCGCGCGCTCGCCGAGCTCGGCCGCGAGCTCGACGTCGACATCCAAGTGCGGTTCCCGAGCGACCGCGACGCCCGCCGGATCGCGCTCCTGGTCACGAAGGAGACCCACGCGCCCGAGGCCCTGCTGGAGGCGGAGGCCAACGGCGACCTCGCCGACGACGGCGAGGAGGCCGAGATCCCGGTCGTGATCGGCAACCGCGGCGACCTCCGGTCGCTGGCGGAGCGCTACGACAAGCCCTTCTACGACGTGGGCGACGGGAGCGGCAACACCGACGAGGGCCGGCTGCTCGACCTGCTGGCCGAGTACGACGTGGACCTGATCGCGCTGGCCCGTTACATGCGGATCCTCTCGCCGGAGGTCGTCTTCCGGTACGAGGGCCGGATCGTCAACGTCCACCCCTCGCTGCTGCCGGCGTTCCCCGGCGCGGAGGCGTACCGGCAGGCGAAGGACGCCGGCGTCCGCATCGCGGGCGTCACCGCGCACTACGTGACGACCGACCTCGATCAGGGCCCGGTGATCGCACAGCGCGCCTTCGACGTGCCCGCCGGCGCCGACGTCGAGGAGATCAAGCGCCGCGGCCAACCCCTCGAGGCCGACGTGCTGCTCGACGCCGTCCGGCTCCACCTCGCGGACGCGATCGCGATCCACCGCGGGACCGTCCACGTGCGCGAGGACGCCGACGTCGACGCGCGGCTCGGCCTCAGCCAGGCGGCGGTCGACGCCAACCCCGACGAGCCGGTCGACGGCGAGCCGCTGTCGGGCTCGGAGGCGCCCGCGGTCGAGAGCGACTGAGTCGTCCCCTCGGGCGACCTTTTAAAATGCCGAGTTCGTAGGGGGCCCGATGCCAACGCGCGGCCCCCTCGCGCGGTTCGTCGCCGACACCGGCGCGGTGGTTAGCAGCGACGAGCGCCTGGTCCTCCTGTTCCTCCTGCTCCTCTCCGTCGCCGCGCTCGCCGTCTTCCTCCACTACACGACGCTGATCCTCGACGGGCTCCCGGACGTGCTCCCGGCCGAG
This sequence comes from Halorubrum sp. B52, assembly GCF_059752555.1. Classification (NCBI taxonomy): domain Archaea; kingdom Methanobacteriati; phylum Methanobacteriota; class Halobacteria; order Halobacteriales; family Haloferacaceae; genus Halorubrum; species Halorubrum sp. B52. The sequence continues at coordinate 146,205 of NZ_MWTG01000007.1, forward strand.
CCGCCGCGGCCGTGAGGGCGGAGCCCCGGACCGCCGTCACTCGCCGTCGCCGTCCTCGATCGACTCCGTGACGCGGGCGTGGAACTCCCGGAGCACCGCCGACTCGTCGTCGGCGAGCACCGTGTCGGAGTCGACGAGCGTCGCGAGCCCGAACGAGAGCGGCGTCGGCGAGTCGACGGTGTGGTGAACGACCTCGACGTCGCCGTCGGCGACCTCGCCGAGCACCTCGCGGACCCCGGCCACGTCGAGCCGGTCCTCCAACAGCTCCCGGTACGTCTCCTCGGTGACGGCGAACTCGTCGAGCTCGTCCGCGAACGAGAGCAGCATCTCGGCCGACACCTGCTGTTCGGCCGCGGTCTTCTCGTACCCCTTGTACCGCTTCAGGATGAGTAGCGAGCGGGCCGCGTCGATCCGGAAGTAGCGCTGGTGGAGATCGGTCCCCTGCACCGCCTCGCGGAGGTCCCCGCGGACCGTCCCCGGGTCCAGCTCCCGGAGGATCGCGGCGACGTCGACCTTGCGGTTCAGCGGGAGCGCGAGCGAGAAGCCGCGGTCCGCGACCGCGACGGCGACGTTCGCGTCCGTGCGGTTCGCGACCGCGGCGGCGACGAGCCGAGAGAGGCCGTCGTTGAACCGGCGGCCGTAGTTCGAGTGGACGTAGAACCGTCGCTTGTACGCGGCGCGGTCGAGCTCCTCCTCCACGACGAGCCGCGAGGGGGTCGGGACGCTCTCGGCGCCGGCGTACGCGACCTGCTCGTCGTACATCCGGGTGATCGCTCGGACCGCGTCCCCGTCGAGGGGGAACTCCCGGAGCCACGCGCGGACCGCGGGCGGTCCCCCGTCTCGGAGCCGGTCGAGCAGCTCGCCCTGGAACGCCAGCACCTCGCGCGCGAGGTCGTACGAGAGGGGGAGCCGCTCGGAGTACCAGGAGGGGACGGTCGGGCGCTCGCTCGTCCGGTCGACGTACACCTTCGAGCCGCGCCGGTACCGGAAGGCGAACCGCTCGCCGCCCAGCGCGAACACGTCGCCGGGATCGAGCGTGTCGAGATAGCTCTCGTCGAGCGTCCCGACCGGGTCGCCGTCGCGCGTGAGCACCTGACAGCTGAACGAGTCGGGGATGGTCCCGACGTTCGTCATGTAGATGACGCGCGCCAGCCGGCCGCGCTTCCCGACGAGCAGCTCCCCGACGGGGTGCTCCTCGTGGTGGTGCTCCCCGCCCGGCGGGTCGTTCTCGTCGCGCCACACCTTCGGGTAGACGTTCCGGTCTTCGAGCCCCTCGTAGTCCGCGGTGAGGTACCGCATGAGCCGCTCGTAGTCGGCATCGTCGAAGTCGCGATACGGGTAGGCCCGCCGGAGCGTCTCGCGGACCTCGCGATCCGGGCGAACGCGGTTTATCGCCATCCCGTACACGTGCTGGGCGGCCACGTCGTAGGCGCCCTCCGGGAGGAAGACGCGGTCGACGAACCCGTCCTCGGCGCGGGCGAGCATCGCCGCGCACTCGACCAGCTCGTCGCGGTCGAGCGCGAACACCCGCCCCTCGACCGTCTCGCCGGGGCTGTGGCCCGCGCGGCCGACGCGCTGGAGCAGCGCCGCCACCGACTTCGGCGACCCGACCTGCACCACCAGATCGAGGTGGGGCATGTCGATGCCGAGCTCCAGGCTCGTCGACGTGGTCACCACGTCCAGCTCGCCCGCCTTCAGCCCCTCCTCGATCCGCGTGCGCTGCCCCTCGCCGAGGCTCCCGTGGTGACACCCCGAGTCCGACTCGTCGTAGCCGAATCGCTCGCGGAGCTCCTGTAAGGTGCGCTCCGCCCCCGACCGGGAGTTGGTGAACACCAGCGTGTTCTCGTGGGACTCGATCAGCTCGCGGAGCGCGTCGTAGAACCGGTCGGTGACGACGGAGCGGGGCGTGTGGATCAGGTCGGCCGCCGGGGTGCGGAGCTCCAGGTCGAACTCCCGGACGAACCGCGCGTCCACCAGCTCGTACGGGCGCGGTTCGAGCCCCGACTCGTCGCCGACATCGTCGGACTGCGTCCGACTGTCACCGGGCGAAGCCCGGTTGCCCGAGGGACTGTGTCCCTCGCTGCCAGAGGCGCCTTGCGCCTCGCTGTCGCCGGCGACCCGCTCGCGGCCGACGAGGAACTCCGCGACCTCGTCGAGCGGCTCGACCGTCGCCGAGCAGCCGATCCGGGTCGGCGAGCCGTCGGCGAGGTCCGTGAGCCGCTCCAGCGAGACGGCGAGGTGCGTGCCGCGCTTGCTCGCCGCCAGCGAGTGGATCTCGTCGACGATGACGTACTCGACGGTCCGGAGCTTCTCCTTGAACTTCGGGGAGTTGAGCAGGATCGCCAGCGTCTCCGGCGTGGTGTTGAGCACGTGCGGCGTCTCCTCCAGCATCGCCCGCCTGTCCGCCTCGCTCGTGTCGCCGTGTCGGATCGCCTGGCGGACGCCGGGGGCCGCGTCGCCGGTGCTCTCGTCGTCGGCCTCCGTCGATTCCGCGCCCCGCTCCGCCGCGATCCCCTCGATCGGGACCTCCAGGTTCCGCTTGATGTCGTTCGCGAGCGACTTCAGCGGGGAGACGTAGAGGCAGTAGACGGAGTTGTCCAGCTCTCCCGCCCGCTCGCGGGCGAAGAGGTCGTCGAGCACGGCGGTGAAGGAGGCGAGCGTCTTCCCGCTGCCGGTCGGCGCGGCGACGAGGCAGTTCCGGCCGTCGGCGACGTGCGGGATCGCCTCGCGCTGCGGCGGAGTGAAGAAGCCGCCGTTCTCGCCGACGTACTCGCCGAACTCCGAGACCCACCAGCGGCGGACCGGCGGCGAGAGCCGGTCGAGCACGTCGGCGTCCGGGAGCGGCACCGTCTCCGGGTCGAACTCGACGGAGGGGGCATCATCACCGGCGAGGGCCTCGCGGAGGAGCGCCCGCGCAGGGGGGCGCTCCGCGCCGCATTCCGTGAGTTCGCTCACTGTCACATAGGTGGGCGCGCGGAGGGATATCCGTTGTGTCGGCGGACCGACGGATCGCCCGCGGGCCGCGGCCCCTCCTCCGCGGTGCGCGAACCGGCCCGTTTATCCGGAGTCCGACCGTGGCGCCGCACGTATGAGTGGATCCTCGCCGGCGGCGGAACGGGAGATCGACCGCAACCTGTTCGTCACCGTCTCCGGCCCGCCGGGATGCGGGGCGACGACGCTGGTCGAGGGGCTGGCCGAGGCGCTCGACTGCGGCTACGTCTCCGGCGGCGAGCTGTTCCGCGAGATCGCCGCCGAACGCGACATGAGCCTCTCGCAGTTGATCGCGAAGACCGGCGAGTCCGAGGAGATCGACCGCGCGCTCGACCGGCGGCTCCGCCGGATCGCCGAGAAGTGGGGGACCGCGAACAAGGCGTTCGTGCTGGAGTCGCGCCTCGCCGGGTGGATCGCCGGGAACCGCGCCGACGTTCGGATCTGGCTCGACGCGCCCGACGAGGTGCGCGCCGACCGGACGCTCGACCGCGAGGAGATGACCTCCGAGATGCAGGTCCGCGAGGTGATCGAGGAGAAGCGGTACAAGTCGTACTACGGGATCGACCTCTCCGACCGCTCCATCTACGACCTCGCGATCAACACGGGCCGGTGGAACCCGGAGACGACCCTCGACGTCGCGCTCACCGCGATCGAGGGGTACGACGTCGAGGCGGACGAGGGCGCGTTCGACACGCCGGACTTCGAGATTTAGAGGCCTTCGCGAACCGCGGTCTCGCCGGCTACAGCGTGATCACGTGGTCGACGCCGACCTCGCCGAGCGCCTCGTAGAGGTCGGGGAAGCAGCCGACTGTGGCGCCCTCGATCGTGTTCGTCGGCTCGTAGCGGTCGCGGCCGTGCTCGTCGGTGCGGTCGAACTCGGCGAGCCCGCGGCGGGTGGCGCACTGGTCGCACAGCATGAGGAGGATCTCCCGCTCGGCCGCCACGTCGGCGAGCCGCTGGCCTAACGGGTCGTCCTCGCGGAGGGCGTAGGTGTTGTCGTGGAAGAAGAACATCCCGACCACGTCTGCGCCGTGCGCTCCGGCCTCGAGCTGCGGGAGGATCATGTCCCCGAGCACGTAGTCGATGGTCTGTCCGGCCGTCGCGAAGACGTAGGCGACCTTCATACCGCGGAGTAGACCGGACGGGAGATGGGCCCGCGGGCAGCGGCAGCGTTCCCCGCTGTCTCTGACGGAGGCGCTCTCTGCGACAGCAACGGATCCGGACTCAGACCACGACGGAACCGAAGGGGTACGCCCCCGTCTCCGCCGTCCATATCGTGCCCTCCGCGACGTCGACGAGCGAGACCCGGTCGTCCTCGTAGTGCGAGACGACCAGCCGGTCGCCGACGCGGGTCGCGACGAGGCCCGGCGCCGGCGTCTCGACGACCGCTCCCGAGAGCGACCGGAGCCGGTCCGCGGCCGCGTCGAGCACCCACCGCTCGCCGCCGATCCGGAACAGGTCGACGGGACGGGCGAATCCCTCGTGAACCGCGATAAGCCCGAGGTCGCGGTCGAACTCGTGGACGACGCCGTCCCCGCGGCCGGGGACGAACACGCGGTCGACCGTGACGACGAGGTCGTACGGGTCCGCGCCGACGGCGGCCGCGCCGAGGACGGGAGCGTCGGAGGGGTCGCCCGGCTCGTCGGCCCCCTCCGCCCCGCCGACCGCCCCAGGATCGAACGCGACGACGCGGGCGCCCGCCTGGTCGACGGCGTAGCCGCGGTCCCCCTCGGGGCCGACCGCGACCCCCTGCACCCGGGCGTCGGTGCCGACGTCGACGGCGCCGAGCCGCTCGCGAGCCGCCGGGTCGACGACGTCGACGACGCCCTCTCGGCGGCTCCCGGCGTAGAGCCGGCGCTCGTCCGGGGAGACGGCGACCTCGTGCGGTTCGGCGCCGACCGCGATCCGGGCGACGAGCGTCAGCGACTCGGGATCGACGACGGCGAGCGCGTCGCCGGCGCTACAGGAGACGAACAGCTCGCCGTTCGCGGCCGCGAAGTGAGAGGGGCCGAGCACGCCGGTCTCGATCCGCGAGACGGCCCCGTTCGGGTCGACCGCGGTTATCGCCCGCTCGCCCATGGTCGCGACGAACGTGCGCCCCCGGTGGGTCGTCGCGTGAACCGGATGGCTACCGACCGGGACCTCGCCGAGCGGCTCGCCGTCGGAAAGCGCGAGCAGCGCGAGGGCGTCGTCGCCCTCGCAGGGGACCGCGACGACGCGATCGGGCGGGCGATCGGAGTCGCCCGCGTCGCTTCGCCGGGCCGCTCCGCTGCCCGTCATCCCGTACAGGAGAAGTCGCCGCCGCCGTCGCCGCCGCCGACGCTTCCCTCCGTCTCGATCACGACGCTCGTCGCGGTCTCGACGGGGTACCGGCCGCGGTCGCCCTCGACGTTCGCCCACTCGCCGAAGCCGCCGTCGTAGACGCGCACGTCCTCGAAGCCGATCGCCCGCAGCGTCAGCCACGTCGACGTGGGGTCGACGTTGTCGTCGCCGTACACGACGACGGTGCCCGCGCGGTCCAGCTCCGCCTCGCCCTCGTACAGCTGCACGAGTCGCCCGGGGTCGGTCATCCGTCGGCCGGAGACGTTCCCGACCCAGTGGACGCCGATCGCGCCCGGGAGGTGGCCGTGGCGGTCGTTGTCGTCGTTCAGCGCGTCGGCGGCGGGCGCGCCGAGGTACGCCTCCGGCACGCGCACGTCGACGAGGCCGGGGCCGTCGCCGTTGAACGTCCCCACGCGGTCGGCGAGCCACTCGCGGGTGACCCACGCCGACTCGGCGGGGTCGGGCTCGTACTCGGTCGGCGTCACTCGGCCCCGGGAGCCCGTCCCGAGCCGGCCGTTCCAGCCGGAGAGGCCGCCGTTGAGGACGCGGATCGAGCCGGCGTGGCCCAGCGCCGCGAGCGCGAACGCGGTCCGCGTGACGCGCGACCCGACGCTCGCGCCGTAGACGAGCACGTCGTCGTCGGGCGACACGCCGACCTCGCCGAAGGCGGTCGCGATCGCGTCGACGTCCGGGACCAGGCCGGCGTCGGACGACGCCCGGCTCGTGATCGCGTCGAACGGGACGCGCCTGGCGCCGTAGATCCGCTCTTTGCGGAAGTTCTCCGAGTCCCGAGCGTCGAGGACGACGACGTCCTCGCGGTTGTCGGCGAGCCAGCGCGGCCCGACGAAGTGGTCGACGTTCCCGGTCAGCTCGTACTGTGCCGCGGTGTCGGCCGGGGTGGTGACCCCGAGACAGCCGGCCGTGCTCGCCGCGCCGGCGACCGTCGCGCCGGCCGCGGCCCGGAGGAGTCCGCGCCGGGTCGACGCCGGGTCGGACTCGTCCGCTCCGTCGACTCCGGCCGCGTCTCCCTCGGCGGGGTCGGCGGGTCCGTCGTCGTGCGTGGTGTCCGGAGTCATCTACCCGCAGTAGCAGTGGTCGTCCATGCACCACGACGCCTCCATCTCGCCGAACGTGACGCCGAGCGAGGCGAGCGACGCCTGGATGCTCGACACCGCGTCCCCCTCCGGGCGGACCGTGCCGGCGACCGCGCCGGTGGGCGCCTCGCCGGTCTCGACCGTCGCGACGACCTCGCGACTCGCGTGTTCGATCACGGCGACCTGGTTCGCGTCCTGCACCGGGACGTACAGCTTCTCGCGGTTCGGCCCCCACGCGCCGGCGATGCTGCTGCCGCCGACGTCGAGGGTCGTCGCGTACTCGTTCGCCTCCAGGTCGATCACGCCGACGCCCTCTCCGGGGATGAAGAGGTACGCGGCGGTGTTGTCCGGAGCGACCTCGCTCGTGATCGGCGCGCCCGGCAGCCCGTCGTCGCGGGTGATCTTCGCGATCTCCTCCGGGCTCTCCGGGTCGGAGATGTCCCAGACGCTCTCGGAGCCCTCGCGGGGGACCTCGGGGTCGCCGCCGAGCGTCCCCTCTCCGTTCTCGACGAGGAGGAGCTCGCCGTCGAAGGAGGCAGTACACATGAACGGGAGGACGTTGCCCTCGGTGACCGGCTCGCCGGCGTCGACCCGGTTCACCGTCTCGAACGGGTCGACGCTCAGCACGCGGACCGCCTCGTCGGCGACGTCGACGACGAAGGCGTAGTCGCCGTCCGGGCCGAGCGTCATGTCGCAGGGGCCGACGTAGCCGGTCTCGATCTCGGCGGTCACCTCGCCGAAGGTGTCGCTGTCGCGGTTCGCGTCGACGCGGAAGATGGCGTGGTTCGCGTCGCCCTCGGGCTCCATCCCGGTCGTCCCGCCGGAGGCGATCAGGAGGTGCTCGCCGTCGGGCGTCACGTTCGGGTAGTTCGGACCGTATCCGGTCTCGACGAAGGCGAGCTCCTCGAGCGTGCGCTGGTCGAACGCGCGGACGCCGCCGGAGACGTTCAGCCAGAGCACGTCGTGCTCGTCGTCGATGCCGGTGGCGTACTGGTTGGCCGGGAAGGAGGCGGTCGTCCCGAGGAACGCGGTGGTGAGCAGCTCGTCGCTCTCCGTGTCGACGACGCTCAGCGTCCGGTCGCCGTTGTTGAAGACGAACATCGTCGGCGCGGGCTCGTCGCCGCCCCCACCGCCGCCGCCCGAACAGCCGGCCAGCGCCGTCGTCGCGCCGACGGCGCCCGACGCCTGCAGGAGGCGTCGCCGGTCGATCCCGTCGGCGAACGGGTTGCGGCGGTCGTCGTTCGCCAGCTCGCTCCCCTTCGCGGGACGGGCCGCCGCGCCGTCGGACGCGCCGGGCGTCTCGTCGCCCGAGGCGCACGACACCGTGTCGTTCGTTCCGCATCCGCAGTCGTCGCTCATACCTTCCCGACGCGTCTCGCGCCTAAAGGGCTCCCGGAGGCGCGCTTCGTTGCCCCGTGTGCCGAATAGCGGCAAATGTTGTTTGTTCCTCTGACCAGCGCGCACCGTTACCGTCTTCAGCGACGTTTTAGGGCGGGGAGCACTCGGCTCCGCTAATGATGCTATCGCCCGTCGCTTACGTCGGGATATCGATCGCGGTCGGGCTCTCGTTCGGCGTGCTGTTACAGAAGGCGCGGTTCTGCTTCGTCAGCGCCTTCCGGGACTTCGTCGCGTTCAAAGACACCCGCGTGCTGAAGGGGCTGCTCGCCGGGATCGCGGTGATGACCGTGTTCTGGAGCGTGCAGGCCACGTTCGGCTACTTCCGGGGCTTCTGGACGCCCGCGTGGGGGCTGGGGTCGCTGTTCGGCGGCTTCGTCTTCGGGCTCGGAATGACCCTCGCCGGCGGCTGCGCGTCCGGCACACTCTATCGGGCCGGACAGGGGTACCTCCAGTTCTGGCTCGTCCTCCTCTTCATGTTCGTCGGCTACGTCCTCTTCGCGTTCGCATTCCCCGTCGCGGAGACGTACTACTTCCAGACGCTGAACCCGTTCGAGGGGCGGACGCTGTACCTCTCCCTCCCGTTCTCGCCGGCGATCACCGGGGCCGGCGCCGTCGCGCTCGGCACCCTCGCGTACGCGTTCGTGAAGGGGAAGAGCCGGCTTCCCGACGACCCCTCCGGCGGGACCGGCGTGGGGGCCGACACCCGCGCGCAGGCAGCGCTCGGCGCCTCCCGGACGCTCTCGGCCGTCTCGGTCGGCCTGCGCGGCATCGCCGATGGGACCGTGGAATACGCCCGCGGGCTCCGCGACGACGACCGACCGCTGAAAGTCCGGCTCCGCGACTCGTGGGACGCCCGGACCGCCGGCGTGGCGATGGCGCTCGTCGCGAGCCTCTGGTTCTACGTGCACGGCCACTGGGCGATCACCGGCAGCGAGGCGCGCTGGGCCGGCTACCTGCTCGGGCAGGCGGGGTACGACGTCGCGAGCGTCGAGTACTGGGGCTCGATCCTCTTCCGCGACGGGAACATCTCGCTGACCATCGACATGGTGATGATCGCGTCGCTCGTCGTCGGCTCCTTTATCGCCGCGTACGCCTCCGGCGACTTCCGGATCCGGAAGCCGAAGCTGAACCGCGTCCCCAACTACGCCGCGGGCGGCCTCCTGATGGGCGTCGGCTCGCGGCTCGCGGCCGGCTGCAACATCGCGAACCTCTTCTCGGGGGTCGCGCTGCTGTCGGTCCACTCCTTCCTGGCCGGCGCGGGGATCGTCCTCGGCGTCTACGTGATGACGCACTACATGTACCGCGAGGTCGGCTGCGCGATCTGAGCGGGAGCCGGCGGGGGCCCGTCTCCGCCCGTCAGCCCGAACCGGGATCGAGGACGACGACGCCGCCGATCTCGAATCGGGTCCCGCCAGTCGTGGAGTCGGTGACCTCGATTCGCCAGTCGTGGGCCTGCACGACGCTCGCGACGATCGCCAGCCCCAGACCGCTGCCCTCCGACTCCGACGAGTACCCCCGCTCGAAGACGGAGTCCCGCTCGCTCGCCGGGATGCCCGGCCCGTCGTCCTCGACGTAGAAGCCCGCTCCGTCGGGGAGCGCGCCGACGCGGACGGTCACCCCGTCGCCCCCGTGCTCGATCGCGTCGCCGGGCTCCGCCCGGCTACTCGCGGAACCGTGCTCCACGCTGTTCCGAAAGAGGTTCTCGAACAGCCGCCGGAGACGGTCGGTCGCCGCCCGGATCGCGAGGTCCGTCTCGACGCGGAGCTCCGACTCCCCGGTCACGACGGACTCCCAGCACCCGTCGGCCACCGACGCCAGTCGGACCTCTTCCGCCGACTCGACGGCCCGGCCCTGTCGGACCATCGTCAGGACGTCCTCGATGAGCTCCTCCATCCGGTCGAGCGCGTTCGCCGCGGTGTCGAGGTGCCGATTCCCGCTCGACTTCCGAGCGAGATCGACGTACCCCTGCGCCACTCCCAGCGGGTTTCGCAGGTCGTGAGCGAGCACGCTCGCGAACTGGTCCAGCCGCTCGATCTCGGCCGCGGTGCGCCGGCGCTGCAGCTCGTGTTCGAGCATCCGGGCGATCAGCTCCGCGAACAGGGTCTCCTCGTCGCTGAAGGGTCGGGACCGAGCGTCCTCGGAGACGAAACAGACCGTTCCGTAGAGCTCGTCACCGACGACGATGAGGCTCCCGTGATAACACCGGAGCCCGTGCGCCTCGAAGGCGGGGTCGTCGGCCCACCCCTGTTCGGGGGCGTCGTGGAGCGCGACCGTTCCGCCGTCGGCGACGGCGCGCCGACAGTACGTGGTCCCGAGGTCGAGAACGAGTCCGGACGGGAACGCCCCGTCCGGCGGGTCCGTGCTGGCGACGGTCTCCCAGTAATCGGTGTCGGGGTGGATCTCCGTCAGGTGCGCGTTCTCGACGTCGAGGTACCGTTTGCCGAGGGCGAGCGCCCGCTCGGCCTTCGCGTCGAACTCGCGAGGCTCGTTCATCACCTCGTAGAGCTCCCGGCGTGCCGTCGCGGCGTCCATGCTCGGTGCCAATCAGCTTGCGATACAAAGAGGTACGCCTACGTGACACTCGGTGAGACATCCGGCTTCAGTGACAACCGAACGGAGCGTCGCCGGCGCTCTCCGAGTCGGCGTCCCTAAAATCGGCGGAACCGGTCGGAGCCGCCTAGGCGTCCGCGGGCGAGCCGGTCTCCAGCTCGAAGTCCCACTCCTCGTAGCCGCCGGACATGCTGGCGACGACGACGTCCTCCTCGACGCCCTCGTAGCTGCTGATCAGCATCGCGGCCTGCTTCGACGACTGGCCGACCGGACACGCGCAGACGACGTCGGTGTCGTCCCACTCGATGTCGGGGACTCGGGAGGGGAGGTCGCCCAGCGGCACGTTGATCGCGCCGGGGATGTGACCCCGCTCGTACTGCTCGCGCGGTCGCGTGTCGATGACGCGGATGTCGCCCTTCCGGACGCGCTCGTTGACTTCCTCGGGGGTGAGTTCCTCGACCATGGTCACTCCTTCCGCATGAAGATGCGGTAGCGGCCGTCGCCGGACTTCCAGACCTTGGCGGTCGCGTCGTCGCCGACCGCCTTCGGCACGTTCTCGGTGCTCGGGACGTGGTCGGTCTCTTGCACGAGCACGTCGCCGGGGGCGAGCCCCGCGATGGCCTTCTTCGCCTCGACCTGCGGGTACGGACAGACCTCTCCGGTCATGTCCTGTACCTCGGTCGCGTCTTCCAAGAGCGCTTCGGCGGTCTCGTCGTCGAGCTCGTCGGGCATCTCGACGACGTCGTCCCACGATGGTTGGCTCATGCGGGTTCGTATGCGTCTGCCCCGGTAACCCCTTTCGTGTGCGGCAGGCTTCTCCCGTATCTCGGACGGGCGATCGCGGCGCACGACCGCGATAGGCGTCGAGACAGCCGTTTCCGTCGGACTCTTATCGGGGAGCGATCTACGGGACCCATGAGCGAGTACGTCGTGGACGAGTCGACGATCTTCGAGACGCCCCTCGTGGAGCTCGACCTCGACCTCGAGACCGACGCGGACGTGTACGCGAAGGCGGAGTGGTTCAACCTCTACGAGGCCCCGCACGGCGGCGGGTCGATCAAGTCCCGGATCGCGAAGGGGATGTTAGACGGCGCCGAGGAGCGCGGCGAGCTCGAGCCGGGCGTCACCGTGATCGAGCCGACCTCGGGCAACACCGGCAGCGAGGTGGCGCGGCTCGCGGCCGCCCGCGGCTACGACGTGGAGATCGTCATGCCCGACAACGCCGCCGGCGGGAAGGTGGCGGCCGTCCGCGACGCGGGCGCGGAGATCCACTTCGTCGACGCCAACCTCGGCTACGACGCCGTCATCGAGCGCTGCGAGGAGATCATCGCCGCGGACCCCGACGCGTACTTCCGCCCGAACCAGTACGAGAACCCCGACAACCCGGGCACTCACGAGCGGACGACCGCCCGGGAGATCTACGAGGCGACCGACGGCGAGGTGACCCGCTTCGTCGCGGGCGTGGGCACGGGCGGGACGATTACGGGGACCGGCCGCGGCCTGACCGACCTGAGCGACGGCGCGGTCGAGGTCGTCGGCTTCGAGCCCGACGAGCGACTCCACGCCATCGACGGCCTGAAATACCTCAAGTCGGGCGACCACTACCACCCCGAGACGTACGACGAGTCGGTGCTCGACCGGACGGAGTACGTCACCACCTCGGACGCGTACGACCGGGCGCGGGCGCTCCGCGAGCGCTACATCGACGATCCGGTACCGATCGTCGACCCCGGACAGCACGACGAGGCGACGGTCCGCGAGCACCTGCGCGTCGACGACCAGTTCGTCGTGGGCACCTCCGCGGGCGGCGGCGCGGCCGTGGTGGCGAATCTCGACGCGGCGGGCGAACTCGACGACGACGACGTGGTCGTCTTCATGTTGTGCGACCGCGGCGACAAGTACGCGGACATCCCGCTCTGGGAGGACTACTTATAACGAGAACACCGTCTCGAACCGAGAAGCGGACCGGTTACCGACCGCCGCTCGCGGCCGGGATGACGCGGACCTGCGCGTCGGCCGGGACCTCGGCGTCGACGCCGTCGACGGGCGTCCCCTCGACGTAGACGTTGATGAACTCCTTGATCTCGCCGTCCTCGAGCACGCTGTCCCGGAGCTCCGGTCCGTGCTCGTCGGCGTGGTTGTCGAACAGTTCGCGGACGGTGTCGCCCTCGACCTCGACCTCCGAGGTCGCGGACCCGCCGACGAGGACGGCCGGCAGTTTAATCGTGGCCATATCACCGGTTCGCGTCCCAGTCCAAAAAGGGGCCCGCCGACGGCAACGTCGGCCACGGTCTAACACGACCGGCGATCCGGTCGCCACGGGGACGGCGGCCGTGCCGGGTCAGCGGTGCGGCCGAAACCGGCGCGCGGCGGGACGAGCGCCGCCGCGGCCCGCTCGACACGATCGTGCGGGAGGAACGCACCTCCGAGATGGCGGCAGCACGCGCCGGTGGGCGGCCGGCTTATGCGTTTGTAGCGACAAGGACTGACGAATGAGTGACCTCGACCTCGATCCGACGCAGCTCGACCGCTACTCCAGACACATCATCATGGACGACGTGGGCCCCGAGGGCCAGAAGGCCCTGCTCGACGCCGAGGTGCTCGTGCTCGGCGCCGGGGGGCTCGGCGCGCCGATCATCCAGTACCTCGCGGCCGCCGGCGTGGGCACGCTCGGCGTCGCCGACGACGACGAGGTCGAGCTGTCGAACCTCCAGCGACAGGTGATCCACGGGAACGACGACGTCGGGCGCAAGAAGGTCGACTCCGCCGCCGACTTCGTCGAACAGCTCAACCCCGACATCGACGTCCGGAAACACGAGCTGCGGGTGACCCCCGACAACATCGAGGAGCTAATCTCCGGCTACGACTTCGTCGTCGACGGCACCGACAACTTCGCGACGCGGTACCTCGTCAACGACGCCTGCACGCTCGCCGGGATCCCCTTCTCGCACGGCTCCATCTTCAAGTTCGAGGGGCAGGTGACGACGTTCGCGGGCGACGACGACTCGCCGTGTTACCGCTGTCTGTTCCCCGAGGCGCCGCCGGCCGGGATGGTCCCGAACTGCGCGACCGCCGGCGTCCTCGGCGTCCTCCCCGGTACGGTCGGCTGCCTGCAGGCGACCGAGACGGTGAAACACATCATCGGCGAGGGCGAGTCGCTCGACGGCTCGATGCTGTTCTTCGACGCGCTCGAGATGGAGTTCGACAAGGTCGAGATCCCCAAGCAGGACGGCTGCCCGGTGTGCGGCGACGACCCCGCCATCGAGTCGGTGCAGGACGTCGAGTACAACGCCTCCTGCGCCATCGACGTCGGCGGCGACGAGCCCGAGATCGAAGCGGACGACTGATCGGTCGACCCGGCGCGGACCGATCCGCGGTCCCGCCTCCACACTTATCCGGCGACTGTCCGTATTCGAGAGCGTATGACCGACGAGCCGCGCGGCCGCAACCTCGACGGCGACGCGCCGGTCGCCGAACGCGTCGTCGAGACCGAGGAGGCGACGATCACGGAGGGCGCGGAACTGGAGCGCACCATCGGGCTGAGCGGCGGCCTCGCGATCGGAATCGGAACGATGATCGGCGCCGGGATCTTCGTGTTCCCGGGACTCGCCGGCGGGGAGATCGGCACGGCGGCGGCCGCCTCCTTCGCGGTCGGCGGCGCGGTCGCCCTCCTCGTCGCGCTCCCGACCTCCGAACTGGCGACGGCGATGCCGCGGAGCGGCGGCGGCTACTACTTCGTCTCGCGCGGGCTCGGCACGCTCGCGGGCACGGTCATCGGGCTCTCGCTGTGGCTCGGGCTCGTGTTCGCGACCGCGTTCTACCTCGTCGGACTCGGGTTCTACGCGCTCGACGCGCTCGCGCAAGTCGGGCTCACGGTCGGCGCCGAACCGGGCGGGATCGTCTCGGCCATCGCCGTCCTCGCCGGAGTCGCGTTCACCGTCTTAAACGTCACCGGCACCGAGAACGCCGCGAAGCTCCAGAACGGCATCGTCGCGCTGCTGCTCTCGATGCTGGTCGCTTTCCTCGGGTTCGGCCTCTTGGAGGCGTTCGGGGTCGTCGCCGTCGACACGCCGCCCGGGGAAGCGGCCGACGTCTGGGAGGCCGTCCCGATACTCTCGGTCGCCGCGCTCGTGTTCACCTCCTACCTCGGATTCGCGCAGGTCGCGACGGTGGCCGGCGAGATGAAGAACCCGGGCCGGAACCTCCCGCTGGCGATGGTGGGCTCCGTCCTGATCGTCACGGTGCTCTACGTGTTGACCATCTTCGTCGCGACGAGCGTATTCCAGCGAGACACGCTGCTGGCGGCCGGCGAGACCGCGATGGTCGAGGTGGGTCGGGCGCTCCTCGGTCCGGCCGGGGCGCTCGTGATAATCGCCGGCGGGCTGCTCGCGACGATGTCGTCGGCGAACGCGTCGATACTCAGCACCTCGCGGGCGATCTACGGGGTCTCGAAGGACGCGCTACTTCCCCGGCGGGCGAGTCGGATCAACCTGCGGTACGGCACGCCGCACGTCGCGCTCGGCATGGCCGGCGGCCCGGTGATCGTCCTCGCGGCGACCAGGCAGGTCCAGCTCCTCGCCGAGGTCGCGTCCTTCCTCCACCTGGTCATGTACGGGCTGATGTGCGTCGCGCTCGTCGCCATCCGCCGCGACCGTCCCGAGTGGTACGATCCGGAGTTCGTGGTGCCGGGCGGCCCCGTCGTTCCCGTCCTCGGCGCGCTCGCCAGCTTCGGACTGATCGCGTTCATGAACCAGCTCTCGATCGCCGTCGGGATCGCCGTCATCGCCGTCACGGCCGGGTGGTATTTCTACTACGCCCGCGACGTGGAACTCAAGGGGGCCCTGTAATGACACGCGTGCTCGTTCCCGTCGCGGTGCTCGAGGGAGAGAGCGTCTCGCCCGGCCTGATGTCGCTGCTCGGGGCCGTCGACGTGACGGTGCTCGGCTACCACGTCCTCCCGGAGCAGACGCCGCCGGACCAGGCTCGGCTCCAGTTCGAGGAGCGCGCGACGTCGGCGCTGGAGGACCTGAGCCAGGAGTTCCGGGCGGCGGGCGGCGCGGCCGACCACCGGCTCGTGTTCACGCACGACCGCGAGCAGACGTTCGACCGCGTCGCCGACGAGGCCGGGGCGGACGCGTTCGCCGTCTCCGGGACGACCGGCGACGTCGACCGGCTCCTCGTGTCGCTCTCCGGCGACGTCGACGTCGACAGCCTCCTCTCGTTCGTGGAGACGCTCGTCGCAGGTCGGGACATCGGCGTCACGCTGTTCCTCGCGGGCGGGGAGGCGCCTCCCACCGCCCCCGACGACGGCACCACGGCGGACGCCGGCGACGACGACGCGGCCCGGCTGGCGGCCGCGGCCGATCGGCTTCGCGAGGCGGGCATCGACGCGGACACGACGCTGGCGACGGAGGGGTCTCCGTTCGACGCGCTGATCGACGCGGTGCCCGGTCACGACGCGGTCGTGATGGGCGAGCGCGCGCCCTCGTTTCGGTCGCTCGTGTTCGGCGACGAGAGCGGGCGGATCGCGGCCGCCTCGGTCGGCCCGGTCCTCGTGGTTCGGGACCGGCGGGATGCCGAAGAAGAGGCCTAGCGCTCGCTCCGCACCGAGACCGTCTCCTGTTCGAAGCCGTCCTCGTCTCCCCGCCAGCGCCACGAGCCGACGAACGGGTAGCCGTCCAGCGCGCAGATCACGTACGAGTGGTCGGGCCAGGTCGCCCGCGCGGCGTCGGTCTCGCTCGGGTGGGTCGGGCCAGTGGGGTGCGAGTGGTAGAAGCCGACCACGTCGAGCCCCTCGTCCTCGATCGTCTCGATGAGCTCGAACTGCTCCTCGGGGTCGA
The DNA here is from genome assembly GCF_059752555.1 of Halorubrum sp. B52. Classification (NCBI taxonomy): domain Archaea; kingdom Methanobacteriati; phylum Methanobacteriota; class Halobacteria; order Halobacteriales; family Haloferacaceae; genus Halorubrum; species Halorubrum sp. B52. Next base: position 162,400 of record NZ_MWTG01000007.1, read on the forward strand.
TGAGGTAGCGGATCTGGGGCGTCTCGGCGACGTTCTCGGCCTGATACGTCTCGGTGACGACGCTCGGCTCCCCGTCGTCGCCGTGGGTACCGGCGAGGACGCCGCAGATCTCCGCCTCGCCGCCGCCGTACGCGTGGTAGACGATGTCGTCGTAGACCGCCCGTGAGAGCTCGATCATGGGCGGTGCAAGGCGACTCCGACCGATAAGTCCGTCCCGACCGGCAAAGGGCGCGCTCCGTCACAGGTAGCGGCAGTCGTTGACGGGCCGGGTGACGGTTTTGCCGCCGCGGTCGGAGTCGCACCCATGAGCGACGCCGAGAGCGGGTCGCCGGCGCCGACCGCCGACGAGGCGCTCCACACGACCCTCGACATGCCGTTCGACGACGCGGTCCCCTTCGTGCAGATCGAACACGAGCTCGCCGACTTCGAGACGGTGCAGGTCACGCGGCTCGATCGGATGATCGAGGGGATGTTAGGCCACGACGACGTCGAGCGGACCGCGCTCATCGTCGTCTGTCACCCCGAGATCGCGTTCGACGCGATCGAGATCGACCCCACGCTCGCCGGGATGCTCCCGTGCACGACCATCGTGTACGAGCGCGAGGGCGACGACCTCGTTCACGTCCACCACACCTCGGCGACGAAGGCGGTCCGCGACCTCGGCTGCGCGCCCGCCGACGCCGGCGGCGCGGTCGAGGACCTCGTCGAGAAGACCGGGGAGCTGATGACGGTCGTCTGGGAGAACATCGAGGAGCACGGTCGCGAGCGGCCGTCCGAGTAGGTCGCCGAACTCCCGACCCGGACGTCCCGGCTACAGTCCCTCGACGCGTCGCAGCGCGTTCCGCACGTCTCCCGGCGTGGCGTACGGGCCGCCCTGTACCCGGTGGTCCGGAAAGAGGACCGGGATCGGATTCTCGTCGAGCGCGCTCTTCGCGAGCTCGAGGTCGTCGGGGTCGTCCGCGTCGAGCGCGGCCAGCCGCGTGAGCCGGCTCACGGACACCTCCTCGCCGTAGGGGACCGTCCGGAGCGCCTCGAGGACGTCGCGGCGGTCCGTCGGCACCGTGAGCCCGACGGGGACTTCGGCGAACTCGTCGCGCTCCCCGCGGACGTACGCGCCGATCCGGTCGAGCAGCTCGTGGTCCGCCTCCGCGTCGGTCGGTACCTCCGCCGGGAACGACACCGAGATGACCCGCCCGCCGGCGAACCCGACCTCCACGGCGCGGTCGAGGGACTCGAACTCGCGGGCGAAGACGCCCGACGTTCCCGTCGTATTCATACCCGTCACACGACGGCCCCGACGGTTAAAACGAGGGGGGCGACGCCGACGGCCGGGCCCCGGAGGACTCCGCACCGAGCGATCCCGCCCGCAAGCCTTATGAACAGATACGTGCATTAGTGTACACTAATGGAGGATCCAACCGAGTTGGCCCCCGCGGTCAGGTCGATACTGACGGCCGCACGCGACCGGGCGGCCGAGGGCCGAACCGACCGCGTCGACGTCGACCCGCGCGACCTGCGCGCCGCGTTCGACCGCGCCGAGGCCGACGGGCGCGTGCCCGTCGTCGCCGAGGTCAAGCCGACGAGCCCGACCACCGACGGGACCCGCGAGGACGACCCCGTCGCGCTCGCCGAGGGGATGGTCGCGGGCGGCGCCGCGGCGCTCTCGGTGCTCACCGAGCCGGAGCACTTCGGCGGGAGCGTCGAGGTGCTCGAACGCGTGCGCGAGGCCGTCGACGTGCCGGTCCTCCGCAAGGACTTCGTCGTCGACGAGTCGCAGCTCGACGCCGTCGAGAGCGACGTCGTCCTGCTGATCGCGCGGTTCGTCGGCGACGACCTCCCGGACATGCTCGCCGCCGCCCGCGAGCGCGGCTTCCAGGTCCTCGTCGAGGTCCACGACCGCGAGGAGCTGGACGCCGCGCTCGACGCGGGCGCGACGACGATCGGCGTGAACAACCGCGACCTCGCGGAGCTGGTCGTCGATCTCGGAACCTTCGAGTCCGTGGCGCCCCACGTCCCCGACGACGCGACGCTGATCGCCGAGAGCGGGATCGGCTCGCCGGCCGACGTCCGCCGGATGCGGGCGGCGGGCGCCGACGCGCTGCTCGTCGGGAGCGCGATCATGGACGGCGACGTCGAGGCGAACACGCGGGCGCTGACGCGGGCGGAGGCGGACGGCGGCGGGAACCCCGCGGAAGACGACGCGGTCGCGGACGACGAGGACCAGCGAGACACCACGGAGACACCCACATGAGCGAAACCGGATCCACCACGAGCGAGACGACCGGCGCGGGAGCAACGCGGGCGGAGCTGTCGCGACGCCCGGGCCGCGAGCGCGGCCGCGAGGACGGGAAGTTCGGCCGCTACGGCGGCCAGTACGTCCCGGAGGCGTTGATGCCGGCGATCGAGGAGCTGACCGACGCCTACGAGCGGTACGTCTTGGAGAACGAGGACGGGTTCATGGACGAGTTCCGGGAGCGGCTCGCCGACTTCGGCGGGCGCCCGATCCCCCTCCAGCGCGCCGACCGGCTCTCCGAGCGCTACGACACCGACGTCTACCTCAAGCGCGAGGACCTGCTCCACGGCGGCGCGCACAAGCTGAACAACGCGCTCGGGCAGGTCCTCTTGGCGAAGTACATGGGCAAAGAGCGGATCATCGCGGAGACGGGCGCCGGCCAGCACGGCACCGCGACCGCGATGGCGGCCGCGCACCTCGACATGCCCTGCGAGATATACATGGGCGAGCGCGACATCAACCGCCAGCGCCCGAACGTCTTCCGGATGAAGCTCAACGGCGCCGAGGTGAACCCGGTGACCGCGGGGCGAGGCACCCTGAAGGAGGCCATCTCGGAGACGATGCGCGACTGGGCGACCACCGTCGAGAACACCCACTACGTCATCGGGTCGATCGTCGGCCCGCACCCGTTCCCGGTGATGGTCCGGGACTTCCAGGCGGTCATCTCCGAGGAGGCGCGCGCGCAGTCGGTCGAGAAGACGGGCGAGCTCCCCACCGACGTGGTCGCCTGCGCGGGCGGCGGCTCGAACACGATGGGCGCGTTCGCCGCGTTCGTCGACGACGAGGACGTCGCGCTCCACGCGGTCGAGGCCGGCGGCTCGACGCTGGAGGTCGACGAGGAGGCGGGCGTCGCCCCGAACTCCGCCTCGCTTTTCGCCGGCGAGGAGGGCGTGCTCCACGGGGCGCGCACCAAGCTCCTGCAGGACTCCGACGGCCAGATCATGGAGAGCCACTCGATCTCCTCCGGACTCGACTACGCCGGCGTCGGCCCGGAGCTCGCGTTCCTCGTCGACGAGGGGCGCGTGAGCCCCGTCGCCGTCGACGACGACGCCGCGCTGGAGGGGTTCCACCGGCTCTCGCGCACGGAGGGGATCATCCCCGCGCTGGAGACCGCCCACGCGTTCGGATTCTTAGAGGAGCATCACGAGGACCTCGGCGAGCGGGTCGTCGTGAACGTCTCCGGGCGCGGCGACAAGGACCTCGACGCCGCCATCGAGGAGACGGACAAGCGCGACATCGACGAGGCGCCGGACATGTCGATGTTCACGGGGGGTATTTAAATGCCCGAGACGGGCAACTCGGCGGCCATCGCCGAAGCCTTCGCCGACGGCCCCGCCTACGTCCCCTATCTCGCCGTCGGCGATCCCTCCTACGAGGCGTCGCTGGAGTACGTCCGCGCGCTCGACCGCGGCGGCGCCGACGTCATCGAGCTCGGGCTCCCGTTCTCGGAGCCCATCGCCGAGGGGCCGACGATCCAGGGCGCCCTCGTGCGCTCGCTCGACGGCGGGATGACGCCCGACCGGTTCTTCGCGTTCGCCGAGGAGCTGGACGTCGAGGCGCCGTTGGTGTGCATGACGTACTACAACCTGATCTACCAATACGGAGGTGAAACCGGCCCCCGTCCCTTCGTCGAGCGCGCCGCCGCGGCCGGCATCGAGGGGCTCGTCGTCCCCGACCTCCCGGCCGAGGAGGCCGACCCGCTTCGCGAGGCGTGCGACGAGTTCGGCCTCGATCTGGTCTTCATCGTCGCGCCGACCACGGTCGGCGACCGGCTCGACCGGATCATGAGCCGCGTGTCGGGGTACGTCTACGTGCAGGCGCGGCTCGGGACGACCGGCGCGCGCGACGACGTCTCCGACCAGACCACGGAGAGCCTCGACCGGCTCGCCGAGTACGACGTGCCGAAGGCCGTCGGATTCGGTATCTCCGCGGGCGAGCACGCCGAGCGCATCGTCGCCGGCGGCGCCGACGGGATCATCGTCGGCTCGGCGCTCGTCGACATCGTCGCCGAGGGCGTCGACGACGACCTGCCGACCGACGAGGTCGCGGACCGGCTGGAGGCGCTCTCGCGGGAGCTGAAGGCGGGCGCCGAGCGCGGCTACGCCGCCCGCGTCGAGACCGCGGAGTCGCGGTGACCGCGGATTCGAGCCAATACGACCCCGAACGAAACCCACTTACCTGCGATTGCCACACTCTCACACAACGACCGAACCCACCATGACAGCAGGACTCTCGGCACGACTCGAACGCATCTCCACGAACGACCGATACCTCATCGTCCCGATGGACCACGGGATCACGATGGGCGCCGTCGACGGCCTCGTCGACATCGAATCGACGATCGACGGCGTCACCTCGGGCGGGGCGGACGCGGTCCTCACCCAGCGCGGCGTCGCGCCGCGCGTCCACCCGAACAAGAACGACGCGGGCTACATCGTCCACGTCAACGGGTCGACGACGATCGGCCCCGACGAGAGCGACAAGCGCGTCACCGCCACCGCCGAGGACGCGGTGCGCGCGGGCGCCGACGCCGTCTCCTTCCACATCAACGTCGGCTCGGAGCACGAGCCGGACCAGATCGAGGAGCTCGCGGAATTGACCGCGAACGCCGAGCGCCTCGGCCTGCCGGTGCTCGCGATGGCGTACGCGCGCGGCGAGGGCGTCGACGAGACCGACCCCGAGTCGCTCGGGCACGCCGTCCGGCTCGCCGAGGAGCTCGGCGCCGACGTGGTGAAGACGGGGTACTCCGGCGACGGCGACTCGTTCGCCCGCGTCACTGAGTCGACCCGGCTCCCGGTCGTGATCGCCGGCGGCTCGAAGGGGACCGACCGGGAGACCGTGGAGATGGTGCGCGGCGCGATGGACGGCGACGCGGCCGGCGTGTCGATGGGGCGGTCGATCTTCCAGCACGAGGACCCGGAGGGGATCGCCCGCGCGGTCTCGGCGATCGTCCACGACGACGCCGACGTCGACGAGGCGCTCCGCGCGGGCGGGTTCGTCGAGGCGTAACGACCCGATCGAGGCGCACCGTTCGCCCCGCCCAGACGCCGACTCAGTCGTCGACGCGAAGGGACCACAGAGAACTCAACAGGCCGCGCTGATCCGTTTCTGCGGCTCCGGCTCGCCCACCGGCCCGCTCGGACCGATCCCCTGCTCGACGTGGAAGACGGTCACCGACTCCACGTCGCGGTCCGCGTGCTCACAGACGTACTCCGCCACCGGTCGGTACCGCGTCTCTCCGGCGTACCGCATCCGGTGCCCGAACTGGTGCCAGAGGGTCGACGGGTACGTGTCCGCCGCGTCCGGCGGGCGATCGAACGAGACCGCGCCCCCGTCCCGGACGCCGACCGACTCGCCGGATTCGAGCGTCGCGCGGACGACGTACCAGCTGGAGGTGTCCGGCGGGTTCGGCGCGAAGAACGACCAGCTGACCTCGGACAGCTCACCGGCCGACTCCGACGCCGGGAGGTCGACGAGCCCCACTCCCGCGGCCTGCCACCACACGAGCGCGACGAAGAAGCCCACGAGCAGTACGGCGGCTCCGACTCGGATCCCGCGACGAACCCTGTACGGGACCGGAGACGCGGGTTCCTCCGTGCTTCCGCCGTCGCTCCGGTACGCGCGCTCCGCGAACCGAGAGGGGACGGGGAGTCTCGACGCGATCGACTCGACGGCGTCCCACGCCCTCGGAGGGAGGAACAGGAGCAGCACGCCGACCATCACGAACGGGAACGCGCCGAGCCGCATCGTCGCGGCCATGCCGAGGTGCGCGGAGACGAACGCGAGGGCGACCGCGGCCCGGAGCCGCCCGGTCGCGACGATCAGCAGCACCGACGCGGAGAGGAGCGCGACCCAGAGCCAGTTCATCGCCGCGAGGAGCGCGGCGTGTTCGGAGACGAGCGGACCCAGTCCCACGACGAACTCCTCGATCTGGAAGATCCGGGGGACCGCGGTCCCGGACATCCACGCGTCGCTCCGGTACTTGGAGACCACGTTCGCCGCGTAGATCGACACGAGCGTCAGGAGGGTGACGGCAGTTCCGAGCGAACAGATCCGGCGGTCGGCCGACTCCGTCCCTTCGTCGTCCGCTCGTTCGACGACATCTCTCCGGTCGACGCGGTCGTCGCGGCCGTCGCGGCCGACCCGCCCGTCCGTGCCCGTCGACCAGCGGGCGTCCAGCGGGAGGAAGAGGGCCATGAACAGGAACACCACCAAGATCGTGTTCCCGCCGTTGATCACGTACGGGTTCCGGGCGTACAGCGACGCGAGCAGGAGGAGGGAGACCCCCGTCGACGCGCGCGTCCGGTAGCCGACGAGCAGGGCGATTGCGGCGACCGCGGCGGCCGCGAGCAGCAGCGCCTGTACCCGCGCCGAGCCGGAGATCGCGTGGACCGAAACGGATTCCAACGCCGGGTAGACCTCGGCGAGCGTCGAGCGCGGCAGGACGCCGTCGTCGGCGTAGAACGCGCCTACTTCCGGAAGCCGATAGACGAGGAGGTCGCCGAGGAGCAGGAGGGCCAGCGCGATCCGGAACGCGCCGAGCGCTCGCGGATCGATCCCGAGGTGCGGCGCGGCGCGCCCGCGGAGGGACTCCCGCGCCGCGGCGTATCGGGACCCCGCCGTCGAGAGCCGCCGGCGTAGTGTCGTCATTCGAAGGATACGTCGAACGATACGATCTCAGTGGTAAGTGCTTTGTCGTCTTCGCGGCGCGCCGGCGTCGGCTCACGGTGGGTGTCGGCTCGCGGTAGTCGTCGGCTCACGACCGCCGAGGAATCACGGCCGCGGGCGAGGCTCGACAGTCACCTCGCGCCGACGTTCTGCTCTCCCTCGAACGAGTCCGGGTCGGGCTCGATATTGGCGTACTGCACGGCGCGGCGGCCCAGCGTGAGCGTTCGCTCGTCGAGTCCCTCGTCGACGACGTCGCCGTCCCCGAACTGGGCGTGAGCGCGGGGGATCGCCACCTGATGCGGGATCACCCACGCGTTCAGCGCCCGGCAGACGGAGCGGAGGTGCTCTAACGCCGTCACCGGAAAGCCGCCGCCGGCGACCGCGAGGAGCCCGACGGTCTCGTCCTCGAACTCCTCGAAGCCGCAGTAGTCGAGCGCCGTCTTCAGCGTGGACGAGTACGAGCCGTGGTACATCGGCGTTCCGAGGAGGACGGCGTCGGCCTCGCGGATCCGCGCTTTGAACGCGTCGGCGTCCCCCGCCTCGTCGCGATCGGCGTCGTACGTCGGGAGGTCGTACTCGCGGAGGTCGATCAGTTCGGCGCGCCCGCCAGCCCTGCGAGCGCCGTCGAGCGCGCGCTCGATTCCCAGACGCGTGTAGCTCGTTTCGCGCAGGCTTCCGGGGATACCGACGATCTGTGGCGGGTCGGACATACCGCCACCGACAGCCCGCGGCGACTAATACCAATTGGCGATCGACCCGTCGCCCGCAACGCGCGACCCTTCCGCAGTTTTCAAGCCCGCCCGCCGTGAGGTTCCGACAATGACACGCACGGTCTGGGTGAAAGCCGACGGGAGCGTCGGCGACTGGGAGGCGCGCAAGCGACGGATCACGGCCGCCATCGAGGCCGGCGCGGACTGGGTGCTCGTCGACGAGGCCGACGTGGGTCGCGTCCGCGAGCTCGGCGACGTCAAGGTCGCGGCGTTCCGCTCGGAGGCGGACGTCATCGACGACGCCGAGAGCGACGCCGAGGCCGACGCCTACTTCGTCGGTAAGGGCGGCGAGGGCGACGGGACGATCGACCTCCCGAACGACTTCTCCGGCTCCGCGGACCTCACGACGGTCCGCCGGGGCGACGACCGCGCGCAGGGCGTCTACGTCCGCGTGCTCGGCACCGAGTACGAGCGCTTCGCCGAGGAGGCGGCCGCGGACGCCGAGTACACGATCGTCGTCGGCGAGGACTGGTCGATCATCCCGCTGGAGAACCTGATCGCGCGGGTCGGCGAGGAGACGCACCTCGTCGCCGGCGCGACGACCGCAGCGGAGGCGCAGACCGCCTTCGAGACGCTGGAGATCGGCGCCGACGGCGTGCTCCTCGACAGCGACTCGCCGGACGAGATCCGGGGCGCGGTCGACGCCCGCGACGCCGCCGACCGCGAGACGCTGGACCTCCGGCACGCCGAGGTGACCGCGGTCGAGCGCACGGGGATGGCCGACCGCGTCTGCATCGACACCGGGTCGCTGATGGACGAGGACGAGGGGATGCTCGTGGGGTCGATGTCGCGCGGGCTGTTCTTCGTCCACGCCGAAACCGCGGAGTCGCCGTACGTCGAGTCGCGCCCGTTCCGCGTGAACGCCGGGGCCGTCCACGCCTACGTCCGCAACGCCGAGGGCGGCACGAACTACCTCGCGGAGCTGTCCAGCGGCGACGAGGTGCAGATCGTCGACACCGCGGGCCACACCCGGGAGGCGATCGTCGGGCGCGTGAAGATCGAGAAGCGCCCGATGTTCCGGATTCAGGCGGAGGTCGAGACGGAGGAGGGCGTCGACCGCGTCGAGACGCTGATCCAGAACGCCGAGACCGTGAAGGTCGCGACCGCGGACGGCAAGAAGGCGGTCACGGACTTGGAGGAGGGCGACGAGGCGCTGGTCTACTACGAGGACGTGGCGCGGCACTTCGGCGAGGCGGTCGAGGAGAGCATCATCGAGAAGTGAGCGGCCGAGCGAGTGCGAGGCCACTAAAACGAGCGGCGCGGCCGCGCGGGACCTGCCCGAGCTGCGGTCCGCCACGTCCGCTCGGGCTCGGCGGGGTGTTCCTGTCAGAGGACTGCCCAGATCGTTACTATTATCAGATATATTAACGTTCATCGGTTCATGGCTGTGAGTCACGAGCACGGACACGTGACGGACGGTACCGTAGTGGAGCGCGTTCGGCACCTCGCGGCGGCGGCGAACCCGGCGTTCGCGGCCGGGAGCCTCCTCGTCCCGCTGGCCTTCTTCGGCGCGAGTCTCCTCCTTTCGAGCACGGAACTGCTCTTCTACACGCACGTCGCCGCGGGCGCGGTCTGGTTCGGGTTCGCGCTCATCTTCCCGTCGATCATCGGGCCGACGCTCGGCGGTCTCGGGGAAGAGGCGTCGGCCGCGGTGACGACGACGCTCGTCCCGAAGGCCGTCTTCTTCCTCGTCGGCTTCTCGCTCGCGACCGTGCTCTCGGGGACCGTCCTGTTGACCCCCGACCTCGGGCTGGGGTACGGGTTCGCCGGAACGTGGTCGTCGGCCGCGCTCGGGCTCGGCTGGGGGCTGTTCGCGTTCGGGCTCGCGGTCCCGCACCGGCTCCAGCTCAGCGCTTACTACGAGACGCTCTCGCCCGACCCGGACGCCTCGCGGCTCGAATCGATCGAGAAGAAGAACCTCGTGGTCGGCCTGTTCGAGGCCGCGGTGATGCTCGGGATCGTCGTCCTGATGACCGGGTTCCGGCTGGGCGCGTAACGGCTCCGTCGACGTCCCGTATCACGGAAGTCCACGGGAACGTCCCACGCACTCTCCTGCGATCAGTTTCACCCGCTCGGGGCGGACGACTCGGTCCGACGCTCGGTCACGGTCAGTTCCCCCGAGAGTAACTGCGCAGACGGGGGAGCGAGCGTGATCCCCTCCTCGTCGAAGCGCCGTTTCACTGCTCGGCGGAAGTCGGAGCGAATCGTCATCATGTCCCTGTCTCTCGGATCGTCGATCCAGAACTCCGCCTGTATCGTGATCGCGTTCTCGCCGAGTTCGACGAGGCGCGCGTTCGGCGCCGGATCGCCGAGGGCCGACTCGAGAGTCGCGGCGGTCCGTTGTAACTCCAGTAGGGCTCGCTCGGCGTCCTCGTAGTAGGCGACGTACACTTGTTCCGTAATTCGATACGTGTTCCGGCCGTAGGGTCGGGTGATGGCGTTGGATGTGAGTTCGGTGTTGGGGACCGAGACGGTCTCGTTGTCCGGCGTCCGGACCCGAGTGACGCGGAAGTCGACCGCTTCGACGGTGCCGCTGCCGCCCGGCCACTCGATCCAGTCGCCGACGTTGAAATCCGGGTCGGAGACGAGGAACATCCCGCTGATAAGCGACCCGAACACCTGCTGACCGGCGATCCCGAACGCGAACGTGAGCGCCGCGATAATGACCGCCGACTCGGAGAGCACTCGCCCGTAGCCGGCGGCGATGATGCCAGTGAGGGTCGCGAATCCGATCAGGACCACCCGTAGATACGTCTTCACTGCGGTCTCGATCGTGGGGTTGTTCCGGTTGCGCGATCTGACGACGCGGGTGATGAGGGGAACGAGGAACGCCTGGCCGATGAGGTAGATAACCACGAACCCCGCGAGAAACCAGAACAGTTCGGACAACACCTGATCGTACGCCGAGAAGACGTCTCCCGCCCATTCCGGGAGAGAAACCTGGCCGTTCATGCACCGGAAATAGGGGCGTACCGGTAAAAATCCCGATAGCCGGGTACGCGAGCTAGATCCCGTACAGCTCGCCGTACTTCTCCTCGACGTAGTCGGTGAACGCGTCCGCCGAGAAGTCGTCGCCGGTCGCGCGCTTCACCAGCTCGTTCGTCTCGTAGCGCGAGCCGTGCCGGTGGACGTTCTCGCCGAGCCACGACTGCAGCTCCTCGAAGTCGCCGTCGGCGACCTTCGCGTCGAGGTCGTCGATCTCCTCCTCGGCGGCCTCGAACAGCTGCGCGGCCATGACCGAGCCGAGCGAGTAGGTGGGGAAGTAGCCGAAGTTGCCGTGGCTCCAGTGGATGTCCTGGAGACAGCCCTCGCTGTCGGTCTCCGGGCGGATCCCGAGGTACTCCTCGTACTTGTCGTTCCAGACCTCCGGCACGTCCTCGACCGCGAGGTCGCCGCGGATCAGGTCGCGCTCGATCTCGAACCGGACGACGATGTGGAGGTGGTAGGTGAGCTCGTCCGCCTCGACGCGGATGAGGTTGTCCTCGTGCACTTGGTTGACCGCCTCGTAGGCGTCCTCGACTGTGGCCTCCTCGGTCTGGGGGAACTGCGCTTTGAACCGGGGGAGGAACAGCTCCCAGAACGGCCGGCTCCGGCCGACGTGGTTCTCCCAGAGCCGCGACTGCGACTCGTGGACGGAGAGGTCGCGAGACTCGCCGAGCGGGGTGGCCCACTCCTCCCGCGGCAGCCCGAGGTTGTACTGCGCGTGGCCGTACTCGTGGATCGTCGAACCGATCGCGCCGAGCGGGTCGGACTCGTCGAACCGGGTGGTCACGCGGCAGTCGAACTGGTTGCCCGAGGTAAACGGGTGCGAGGAGACGTCGAGGCGGCCGCGGTCGAAGTCGTAACCGACGAGCTCGAGCGCCTCGCGGGCGAGCTCCTCCTGCTCGTCCTCGGAGAATGTGCCCTCGAAGGTGTCGACCGCGAGGTCCGCGTCGGAGTCGCGGATCGCGTCGATCATGGGGACGAGCGTCTCGCGGAGCTCGTCGAGGATCGACTCGGCGCGGTCGATCGAGAGGCACGGCTCGTAGTCCTCGAAGAGGACCTCGTAGGGGTCGCGGTCGGGGTCGATGTGTTCGGCGTACTCCCGCTTGAGCTCGACGTGCTTCTCCAGGTACGGGGCGAACGTCTCGAAGTCGTCCTCCGCTTTCGCCTCCTCCCACGCCCCCAGCGCCTCGGAGCCGGTCTCGGAGATCTCCTCGACGAGCTCGACGGGGACGGCGTCGGCGCGCTCGTACTCGCGGCGGACCTCGCGGACGACCGCCCGCTGCTCGTCGGTGAGGTCGGTGTCGTCGAGCTCGGCGAGCAGCTCGCCGGTCTCCTCGTCCGTGATCATGTCGTGTTTGATCGACGAGAGCGTCGAGAGCTGCTTCGACCGGGCGGGGGTGCCGCCCTCGGGCATCATCACCTGCTGGTCCCAGCCGAGCACGCCGGCCGCGCTCCCGACCGTGTTCCAGCGTCGAACGCGGTCCAGGAGGGCCTCGTACGCCTCGGGGGCGTCGCTCGCGTCGTCGGCCGCGGCTTCCGTTGCCATACGCCACGGATCGGCCGCGTCGCTTAAGAAGGGACCGAACGCGGAATCTCCGGGAGATCCGGCCGAGCCGGCCCGGAGCGCGACCTATTTCAGGTCGGCCGCCGAACCGCCGGCAACGAATGGAGACCGACGAGGACACCATCGACCTGCGGTCCGACACCGTCACTAGGCCTTCGACCGAGATGCGCGAGGCGGCCGCGACCGCCGAGGTCGGCGACGACGTGTACCGCGACGACCCGACCGTCAACGAGTTAGAGCGCCGCGCCGCGGACGCGGTCGGCACCGAGGCGGCGATCTACGTCCCCTCCGGGACGATGGCCAACCAGATCGCCGTCCACGTCCACACGGAGCCCGGACAGGAGCTCCTCCTGGAGCGCGAGTCCCACGTCTACCGGTGGGAGCTCGCGGGCGCGTCGAAGCTCTCGGGCGTCCAGACCCGGACGATCGACGCCGGCGAGCGCTGCGTCCCGACCCCCGACGCGGTGCGCGAGGGGCTCGTGAGCGAGGACCTCCACCGACCCGGGACCGGGCTCCTGTCGCTGGAGAACACCCACAACTACCGCGGCGGGGTCGCGGTCCCGGTCGAGGGGATCGCCGCGGCCGCCGACGTCGCCCGCGACGCCGGCGTGCCGGTCCACCTCGACGGCGCCCGCGTGTTCAACGCCGCCGTCGCGCTGGGCGTCGACGCGAGCGAGCTCGTCGCCCCGGTCGACAGCGTCACGTTCTGCCTCTCGAAGGGGCTCGGGGCGCCGGTCGGCTCGATACTCGCCGGCGACGAGGCCTTTATCGACGAGGCTCGCCGCGTCCGGAAGCTGTTCGGCGGCGGGATGCGGCAGGTCGGGATGATCGCCGCGCCGGGGCTGCTCGCCCTGGAGAACGTGGACCGGCTCGCCGACGACCACGCCAACGCCGAGCGGCTCGCCGCCGGGCTCGACGCGCTCGAGGGGGTGAACGCGCCCGCGCCGGACACCAACATCGTCGTCGCGCACACCGAGGAGGGCGGGATTCCGGCGGCCGACCTCGTGGAGGCCTGCAAGGCGGCGGGCGTCGGCTGCGTCGAGTTCGACGAGTACACGACGCGGTTCACCACGCACCTCGACGTCGACGCGGACGACGTCGACGAGGCTGTCGACCGGATCGGCGACGCGGTCGCGGCGCTGTCGGCCTGAGGCGGCTCATCGGGACGGCTCACCGGAGCGGTCCCCTCCTTCGGAACGTCCGCGCTCGCCCGCGCCACGGAAACCTTCAATTCGGCCGGCGACCAACGAGTGGTTATGGAACTGACACCGGTCGGGGAGAGTTCGCGGCCCGGACGAACCGAGGTGGCCGGCGCCCGTCCCTGAGGTGGTCGGCGTCGACATCAGCGGCCGCCACGAGGAGGCGGGCGAGTACCTGATGGTCGCGGCCGCGGTCCACGCCCGGATCGACTCGACCCGAATTCGGTCGGTGGAGGGAGTGGGCTTCGCCGCCGCGCGCGAGGGGCCCACGCTCGACGCGACGCTCGGGCTCGTGGCGACCGCGGTCGGGAACCTGCCGGAGCCGCCGAACGGGCCGATCGTCGCGGAGCACGGCGAGTTCTACGAGGAGCCCGCGGAGCGGGTCGGCCTGAGCTTCCGACCCGAGTTTAAATACGTCGAGAGCATAGGGGAACGCGAAACAGTGCAGGCAGCACACCACGCCGCGTACGCGGCCCGAGACCTCCTCTTATGACCGGGAGCGTCGAGGGCGCGGACGCAGACGCCGAGTCGGTCCCCCGAGAGCGACGGGCGGTCGTCGCCAAGCGCGTCGACGAGGGCGACGCCGACCTGGCCGAGATCCGTCAGCTCGCCGCGGCCGCGGGGTACGAGGTCGTCGGGGAGCTCACGCAGACACGCACCGAGGACGCCGCCTTCATGTTCGGCGAGGGAAAGGTCGCGGAGCTGCGCGACCTGGTCCGCCGGACCGACGCCGGGGCGGTCATCGTCGACAACGACGTCGGGCCGTACCAGACGTTCAACATCGGCGGGGAGCTCCCCGAGGGCGTCGAGGTGATCGACCGGTTCACGCTCATCCTCGAGATCTTCGGCCAGCGGGCGAACACCCGGAAGGCGCAGCTGCAGGTCGAGCTCGCGGAGCTCCGGTACGAGCTCCCGCGCGCCGAGGCGAAGGCGAGCCTCGCGAAGCGCGACGAGCGCCCCGGCTTCATGGGGCTCGGCGAGTACGACGAGAGCGTCGAGCGCGACATCAAGCGGCAGATCTCGGAGATCCGTGACGAGCTGGAGTCGATCGCGGCGAAGGAGGAGGCGAGGAGGGAGCAGCGCCGCGACTCCGGCTTCGACCTGGTCGCGCTCGCGGGGTACACGAACGCCGGCAAGTCGACGCTGATGCGCCGGCTCGCGGCCGAGATCGACGTCGACGAGAACGCCGACCGCCACCCCGACCTCGACACCACCGCCGAGTCGCAGGACATGCTGTTCACCACGCTCGGCACGACGACCCGGCGGGCCGAGATGGAGAAGCGCGACGTGCTCCTCACGGACACGGTCGGATTCATCGCGGACCTTCCCCACTGGCTCGTGGAGTCGTTCGAGTCGACGCTCGACTCCGTCTACCGCGCTGACCTCGTGCTGCTCGTCGTCGACGCGAGCGAACCGGTCGAGGACATGCGCGAGAAGCTCGTCACGAGCCACGACACCCTCTACGAGCGCAACGAGGCCCCCGTCGTCACCGTGTTCAACAAGGTCGACCGGCTCGCGCCCGGCGAGCTGGCCGACAAGCGCGGCGCGCTCTCCGGCGTCGCGCCCGACCCGGTCGCCGTCTCGGCGAAGACGGGCGCCGGCGTCGCGGAGCTCCGCGACCGCGTCGAGGACGAGCTCCCCGACTGGGAGCGCGAGCGGCTCGTCCTCCCCGTCTCCGACGAGGCGATGAGCCTCGTCTCGTGGATCCACGACCACGGCCACGTCGACGAGGAGTCGTACGCGAGCGACCAGGTGACCGTCGACTTCGAGGCCAAGCCCTCCGTCGTCGCCCGCGCGCGGTCGAAGGCGGCCGCGCTCGCGCCGGCGGAGTCGCCGTAGGCGACGCCGACGACCCCGTCGGGGGACTCCGCCACTGGCCGGGATCGCGGACAAAGTATACATTCCTCCACTTGCGAACGGGTATCATGGACGACGCCGGAGTCGACGGCCGACAACGGAACCGGTCCGTTGCCGCCGACGACGACATCGAGCCGCCGACCGGGTTCCGCGATCGGGCCGTCGCGAGCGACGCGGGGGTGTACGACGCGTTCGCTGCCGAGGGGCCGGACGCCTGGCGGCGGGCCGCGGACCTCCTCGACTGGGATCGGCCGTACGAGACGGTGCTCGACGACGGCGATCCGCCGTTTTACGAGTGGTTCCCGGACGGGCGGCTCAACGCCGCCGCCAACTGCGTCGACCGCCACCTCGACGAGCGGCGCAATCAGCTCGCGATCCGGTGGTTCGGCAAGCGCGGCGAGCGCCGGTCGTACACCTACCTCGACCTCCACCGCGAGGTGAACGCGCTCGCGGCCGGCCTGCGGGAGCTCGGCGTCGAGGAGGACGACGTCGTCACCCTGTACCTCCCGATGGTCCCGGAGCTACCGGTCGCGATGCTGGCGTGCGCCCGGATCGGCGCGCCCCACAACGTCGTCTTCGCGGGGCTCTCGGCGGAGGCGCTCGCGACCCGCCTCGACGCGGCCGACTCGTCGTACCTGATCACCTGCGACGGCTACTACCGCCGCGAGGACGCGTTCAACCAGAAGTCGAAGGCGGACAACGCCCGGCTCCGGGCCGACGGCGACCTCGCGGCGACGGTCGTCGTCGACCGGCTCGGCGACGCGCTCGACGTGTCGCTGGGCGCCGACGAGCACGCGTACGAGTCGCTCGTCGACGCGCACGACGGCGAGACGGTCGAGCCGGTCGCGCGCGACGCCACCGACCTGCTGTTCGTGATGTACACCTCCGGGACGACCGGTCGGCCGAAGGGCGTCGAACACGCGACCGGGGGGTACCTCGCGCACGTCGCCTGGACCACCCGGAACGTCCTCGACGTCCGGCCGTCGGACACCTACTGGTGCGCGGCCGACATCGGCTGGATCACGGGCCACTCGTACGGCGTGTACGGCCCCCTCTCCGTCGGGACGACGACCGTGCTGTACGAGGGGTCGCCCGACTACCCGGACCGCGACCGCGTGTGGGACCTGATCGAGCGCAACGCGGTCAGCGTCTTCTACACCTCGCCCACCGCGATCCGGTCGTTCATGAAGTGGGGCGCGGAGTACCCCGAGCGCCACGACCTCTCGTCGATCCGCCTGCTGGGCACCGTCGGCGAGTCGATCACCTCCAAGGCGTGGCATTGGTACCGCGAGCACGTCGGCGGCGGCGAGGCACCGGTCGTCGACACGTGGTGGCAGACGGAGACGGGCGCCATCGCGCTCGCGACGCTGCCCGGGATCACGCCCATGAAGCCCGGGAAAGTCGGGCCGCCCCTTCCCGGGATCGACGCGCGCGTCGTCGACGAGGACGGCGAGCCGGTGGACCCGGGCGAGCCGGGGTACCTCACGGTCGCCTCGCCGTGGCCCGGCATGCTCCGCGGGCTCCGCGAGGGCGACGAGCGCTACCGCCGGGAGTACTGGGTCGAGACCGAGGACGGCTGGCGGTACCGCACCGGCGACGGCGCGACGGTCGACGAGGACGGCTACGTAACCATTCTCGGTCGCGTCGACGACGTGATCAACGTGCGGGCGCAGCGGTTCAACACCGCCGAACTGGAGTCGGCGATCGTCGGCGTTGAGGGGGTCACCGAGGCCGCGGTCGTCGGCGACGGCGACGGCGACGTCGTCGCCTACGTGACCACTCGGAGCGACGTCGAGCCCGACGAGTCGCTCAGAACGGCGATCGGCGAGGAGCTGGCCCGCGAGGTCGGCGATCTCGCCCGCGCGGACCGGATCGTGTTCACCCCGGAGCTCCCGAAGACGCGCTCGGGGAAGATCATGCGCCGCCTGCTGGAAGACATCGCCCGCGGCGAGGAGTTCGGCGACGTCAGCGCGCTCCGGAACCCGGAGGTCGTCGGCGAGATCGAGTCCTCTGTCCGTGAGAAGTAACTGTATTCAGTTTCTTTGAAGAAATATAGAAACCACTAAAAGTTTCTTATAGCTGGCCGCCGACGCGTCCGTATGGGCACGCTCGTCTCGCGGTCCGCGCTCCACGCCCGGAAGCGCGCGGTCGCCAAGACGCTCTGTTACCGCGCGGTCATGGTCACGATCACCGTGATCGTGGCGTGGGCGATCGTCGGCGACGTCAGCGACGCCGTGAACATCGGACTGGTGACCAACGTCGTCAAGACCGCGACCTACTACGCCTACGAGCGCCTGTGGGACCACGTCGCGTGGGGCGTCGCCGACGGCGCCCGAGCCGACGGAGCCTGAGCCGACGCCGTCTGAACCGACCGCTCGGTCGGAGCGGCCCGTCTTCGATCCGGCGACCGACCGGCGTTTCGGGTTTGACCTGACATCCGAAATTTTGACCATCGATATTTCGCAACTGGACCCGTCTGCCGAACGCGTCGGACTCGACTCGGCTCGCGAACCGCGAGAGACGGTCATCGGGGGAAGATTTTTGATTCGGTTTTCCGTGTATTCACGAAACAGATGGTCGACGGGCTCGACGGCGAGGCGTACGACGCGCTCCTGACCGCCGCGGAGACGTACCGCGCCGCGGTCGTGGTTCGGCTCGCCGGCGAGGCCGGGCTCCGCACCGGCGAGATCACGCGCGTCGCGCCGCGGCACCTCCGGGATCCGGGCGTCGGTTCCGGCGCGTCCCTCCTCGCCGTCCCCGACGACGCGGGAGCGCGGGACGAGGGGAAGCCGCCGAGCGGCGAGGAGGCGACGGAACCGATCGACCGCGAGACCGTCGTTCCCGCCTCGCTGGCGTCCGAGCTCCGGCGGTACGCCGAGAGCGAGGGGCTCGACGACGCGGAGCCGTTCGTCGGCGTCTCCCCCCGTCGCGTCCAGATGATCGTGAGCGAGACCGCCGAGCGGGCGGCGGCGCGGACCGACGGCGCGGTGCCGGCCGACGTCACGCCCCGCGACCTCCGGGACGCGTTCGCGCGCCGGCACCTCGTCGACCGCGGCGTCGATCCCCACGCCGTGCGCGAGGCCGGCGGCTGGGAGACGCTGGGGACGCTCGACGAGTTCCTCGGCCCGCTCGACGGGCGCGAGGTCGCCGAGGCGTTTGCGGTCGCCGGAGCCGCCGCGGACGCCGAGGGCGACGCCGGCGGACGAGAACCGACCGCGCTCGGCGGCTTCGAGGCCCTCGCCGACGGTGGGGGGAAGAAGTCGCCCCTCGCGACCGTTCCGGAGCGGCTGGTCGAATCCGGACGGTGGACCGAGGCGTGGGTGGTCCGCGGGTCGGTCGACGGCGGCCGGACGGAGGTCGTGGGCGCCGCGGGCGTCGACCGGGAGGTCCTCGTCGACCGCGGCGTCACGCGCGAGGGGCCGTGGCTCGACGCGGTCGAGGACGGCGAGCCCGTGCCGACGGGCGGCGAACCGACCGCCGACGGGCGCCCCGGAATCGCCGTCCCCGCGAGCTACCGGGACGTGACGCACGGAGCGCTCTGCGTCGTCGCCGGGGACGGAGCCCCGGTCTCGAAGACGGAACGGCGGGAGCTGGTCGCGCTCGGGCGCTGTCTCGGCTGGGCGGTGACGGCCGGTCGGTGGCGCGACCTCCTCCACTCCGACGCCGTCACCGAGGTGGAGTTCCACGTCGCCGACGGCGGGGCGTTCCTCGCCCGCGCGAGCGCCGCCCTCGGCTGTGAGATCGAGCTCGACTCCACCGTCGGCGTCACCGACGACGCCTCGCGGCTGTACCTCTCCGTCGCGGGCGCGCGCCCACAGGGCGTCGCCGACGTCGTCGACGGCGCGGACGGCGTCTCGGACCTCCGGGTGACCGAGACGCGGGAGGACGGCTGCTCGGCCTCGGTGCGCGTCGAGGGCGGTTCGGCCGTTCGGACGCTCACCGAGCACGGCGCGACGGTCCGCGAGGCGACCGCGGCGGACGGCCGCGTGCGCGTCGTCGCCGACCTCCCCGGGGGCGCAGACGTCAGGCCGGTGGCCGACGGGCTCCGCGCGGCCTTCGACGACGCCCGCCTCGCGAGCAAGGAGTCAGCGGTCCGCGCGTCGCGCTCGGAGTCGGCGTTCCGCGAGGACGTCGCCGACCGATTCACCGACCGGCAGTGGGCCGCGCTGTCGGCCGCGTACCACGGCGGCTACTTCGACTGGCCGCGGGAGAGCACCGCAGAGGAGGTCGCCGACGCGATGGACGTCTCCTCGCCGACGTTCCACAACCACCTGCGGAAGGCCCAGCGCGCGCTTCTCGACGGCCTCTTCGAGGAAGAGCACCGAGAGCGCCGTTGAGACGGAGATCGCGGAACGCTCGAGACGGGCTCCGGGAGCGCGACCCGGACGGGAGAGTGCCGGGCAGAGGCCCTCGAATTCATCATGATTTTTCGTATTTAGCGTCAGCGTTTATATGCCGAGATCGGTTGGATACGATCGTACCATGACAGAGGGTGACGGTCAACTGGAAGCGAGGCTGGAAGAGCAGGAGGTGTTCGAGCCGCCCGAGTCGTTCGCGGCGCAGGCGAACGTCTCCGACCCCGAGATCTACGAGACGTTCGAGGAGAACTGGCCGCAGTGCTGGCAGGCCGCGGCCGACCTCCTCGACTGGGAGTCCGACTACGACCAGGTGCTGGACGACAGCGACCCGCCCTTCTACGAGTGGTTCACCGGCGGCGAGCTGAACGCGTCGGCGAACTGCCTCGACCGACACCTCGACGAGCGCGGCGACGAGGCCGCGATCGAGTGGGTCGGCGAGCCGGTCGACGAGGACGACCGCACGTACACGTACGCGGAGCTCCACCGCGAAGTGAACGAGTTCGCGGCCGCGCTCCGGGCGCAGGGCGTCGAGGAGGACGACGTCGTGACGATGTACATGCCGATGATCCCGGAGCTGCCGATCGCGATGCTGGCGTGCGCCCGCATCGGCGCGCCCCACAGCGTCGTCTTCGCCGGGTTCTCGGCGGACGCGCTCGCGACCCGGATGAACTCCGCGGACTCGGAGTTCCTCGTCACCTGCGACGGCTACTACCGGCGCGGCGACCCCCTCGACCACCTCGACAAGGCGAACGAGGGGCTCTCCGGGGTCGACCACGACACGACGACCGTCGTCGTCGACCGCCTCGGGCCGAACGGCGACGGCTTCGGCCACGAGCTCGGCGACGACCAACTCGACTACGGCGACCTCGTCGCGGAGCACGAGGGCGCCGAGGTCGAGCCGGTCACCCGCGACGCCGAGGACATGCTGTTCTTAATGTACACCTCGGGGACGACGGGGAAGCCGAAGGGGGTGAAACACACGACCGGCGGCTACCTCTCGTGGGTGTCGTGGACCTCGCAGTCGGTGCTCGACGTCAAGCCGGATGACACGTACTTCTGCTCGGCCGACATCGGCTGGATCACGGGCCACTCCTACATCGTCTACGGGCCGCTCGCGCTCGGGACGACGACGATGATGTACGAGGGGACGCCCGATCACCCCGAACAGGACCGCCTGTGGGAGATCGTCGAGGAACACGAGGCGACCCAGCTGTACACGGCTCCCACGGCGATCCGCGCGTTCATGAAGTGGGGCTCGGAGTTCCCCGACCGCCACGACCTCTCCAGCCTGCGGCTGCTCGGCACGGTCGGCGAGCCGATCAACCCGCGGGCGTGGAAGTGGTACTACCAGCACATCGGCGACGAGGAGTGCCCCATCGTCGACACGTGGTGGCAGACCGAGACGGGCGGGATGATGATCACGACGCTGCCGGGGATCAAGGACATGAAGCCGGGCGCCGCGGGGCCGCCGCTCCCGGGGCTCGACGTCCAGATCCTCGACACGCTCGGCGACGAGGTCGAGCCCGGGAAGGCGGGCTACCTCACGGTACAGAAGCCGTGGCCCGGCATGCTCCGGACGCTGTACAACAACGACGAGCGGTACATCGAGGAGTACTGGGCGGAGTACTCCGACACGGACAGCGACGACCCCGACGACTGGGTGTACTTCCCGGAGGACGGCGCCAAGATCGACGAGGACGGCTACATCACCGTCCTCGGTCGCGTGGACGACGTGCTCAACGTCTCCGGCCACCGGCTGGGGACGATGGAGATCGAGTCCGCGATCGTCGGCGTCGAGGGGGTCGCGGAGGCCGCCGTCGTCGGCGGCGACCACGAGATCAAAGGCGAGGCCGTCTACGCGTACGTGACGACCGAGGACGGGTACGAGGGCACCGACGAGCTCCGCGACGCGATCGTCGCGGGCGTCGAGGACGCCATCGGTCCGATCGCCCGGCCGGAGCAGGTTGTGTTCACCCCCGACCTGCCGAAGACGCGCTCGGGGAAGATCATGCGCCGCCTGCTGGAGAACATCGCCGACGGCGAGGAGCTCGGTAACACGAGCACGCTCCGGAACCCGGAGATCGTCGAGGAGATCCAGCGGAAGGCCAGAGGCGAGTAGGCGCTCCACGGCTCCGTTTTCGACGCGATACAGAATCGGACGATCCGGACGCGCGAACGAACATCACGATCGAATCGGACACACGACGCACGACGACACACGACATCGACAGACCACGACACATGACAGATAATAGCTCACACGACACCGGTGACGCGGCCACCGATGGTGGACGCGCAGCGAACGACGCGGCCACCGACGGCGGCGTCGCGTCGGGCGCGGCACAGAAGCACCGACAGACCGACTACCTCAGCTCGGAAGTGAACATCCTGAGTCCGAGCACGCCGTACATGCGCGAACACCTCCGGATCGTCTGGACGGGGTTCGTGATCTGGGCGGTCGCCGTCTTCGGGCCGGTAACGGCCACCTACCTGGCGCCCGGCGCGATGACGACGCCGATGCCGATCATCGGCTTCCCGCTGCACTACTTCCTCATCGCCATCGGCGCCCCGGGCAGCGCGCTGATCCTGTCCGCGTGGTACGCGAAGCGACGCGACGAACTGGACGACAAGTACGGCATCGACCACGGCACCGCCGGAGGTGACGCATGACGCTCGCCGCGACGCTCCTGCAGAGCGAGCTCCTCCCCGAGGGGCTCAACGTCTCGTTCAAGGCGCTTCCGGCCGTGCTCGTCGTCGGCATGCTCCTCGTGTTCCTCGCCATCGGCTTCGTCTTCCGCGTGGCCGACACCGAGAACATGTGGGTCGCCGGCCGGTCGATCGGGAACCTGGAGAACGGCATGGCGATCGGCGCGAACTGGATGTCCGCGGCGTCGTACCTCGGAATGGCCGCGCTGATCGCGACGGCCGGCGTGTACGGCCTCGCGTTCGTCGTCGGCTGGACGACGGGCTACTTCATCCTGCTCATCTTCCTCGCCGCGCAGCTGCGCCGGTTCGGGAAGTACACGGCGCCGGACTTCGTCGGCGACCGCTTCAACTCCGACACCGCGCGCGCCAT
Organism: Halorubrum sp. B52; assembly: GCF_059752555.1. Lineage (NCBI taxonomy): Archaea > Methanobacteriati > Methanobacteriota > Halobacteria > Halobacteriales > Haloferacaceae > Halorubrum > Halorubrum sp. B52. The sequence goes on from NZ_MWTG01000007.1 coordinate 185,170, forward strand.
CGGCGCGGTCACGACGTTCCTCATCGGCTTCGTGTACGCCATCGGACAGGCGCGCGGGATGGCGCTCGTCGGGCTGTACATCTTCGGCGACCTCGGCTTCCTCGGACTGAGCGGCTACCAGGCGATGGTGATCATCATGATGACCATCACCGTCGGCTATCTGACGCTGTCCGGCATGCTGGGCGCGACGAAGAACATGGCCGTCCAGTACGTCATCCTCATCGTCGCGTTCGTCGCGGGGCTGTACGCGGTCGGTCTCGCGAACGGCTACTCGACGGTGCTGCCGCAGATCGAGTACGGCGCGCTGATCGGGACGCTCAGCGCCGAGTTCTCCGAGCCGTTCGTCAACGCGAGCTTCTACCTGTGGATCGCGACGGCGTTCTCGCTCATCGTCGGCACGTGCGGGCTCCCGCACGTGCTGGTGCGCTTCTACACGGTGGAGAACGAGCGGACCGCCCGCTGGTCCACCGTCTGGGGGCTGTTCTTCATCTGTATCCTCTACTTCAGCGCGCCGGCGTTCGCGGCGTTCGGGACCGACCTGTACGCGGAGAACATCGGCGCGGTGTACGGCGACCCCGGCATGACGTCGTCGGCGGCCGACGTGATCGTCGTGTTGGCCGCGCAGCTCTCGAACCTCCCCGAGTGGTTCGTCGGCCTCGTCGCGGCGGGCGGTATCGCCGCCGCGATCGCGACGACCGCCGGCCTGTTCATCGCCGGCTCCTCGGCGATATCGCACGACATCTACACCAACATCGTCAACCCCGACGCGACCCAGCGCCAGCAGGTGCTCGTCGGTCGCCTGAGCATCGTCCTGCTCGGCGTGTTGACGACGCTGGCGGCGCTCGACCCCGCGGCGCCGATCGCCGCGCTCGTCTCGTACGCGTTCTCGCTGGCCGGCGCGGTTCTGTTCCCGATGTTCTTCCTCGGCATGTGGTGGGAGAACACCAACCGCGAGGGCGCGCTCGCCGGCATGACGACCGGCCTCGTCATCTGGTTCATCCCGATGATAAACGAAGTGGTCCCGACGTACGTCGGCGGGCTCGAGGCGCCGCTCAACGCGGGGCTCGCGACGTGGCTGCCCGCGATCGGCTCGGCCCTCGTCTCCGTGCCGGTCGTCTTCGCCGTCACCATCGTCGTCTCGATGGCGACCGACGACCCGCCGGCCGAAACGAAGCGGATCGTCCGGCAGTGTCACAGCCCGGAGCCGATGCGCCAGCAGCAGACGGCCGAAGACGTCGTCGCCGACGGCGGCGAGGACGTGGCGACCGACGGGGGCCGCGCAGTCGACGACGCGGCGACCGACGGGGGCCGCGCAGTCGACGACGTGGCCACTGACGGCGGTGCGGTGACCGGAGACGAGACCGACGCGGCCACGGAGGAGTGATCCATGTACGAACGAATCCTGATCCCGACCGACGGAAGCGACGTCGCGGAGTCCGCGGTCGAGCACGCGCTCGACCTCGCCGAGAAGTACGACGCCGACGTCCACGCGCTGTACGTGGTCGACATCGACTCGGTCAACCTCGGCCTCGGCACCGAACAGGTCGACCGGCTCAAGCAGGGCCGGTTCGGCGAGATGGAGGAGCTGAAATCGAAGGCCGACGAGGCGACCGGCACGGTCGCCGCCCGCGGCGCGGAGCGCGACATCGACGTCGTCGAACACGTCTCCGGCGGCCGCCCGCACAAGGTGATCGCCGACTACGCCGAGGACCACGAGATGGACCTCATCGTGATGGGGAGCCACGGTCGCGCCGGCGTCCGGCGCGCGCTCCTCGGAAGCGTCACCGAGCGCACGCTGCGCTCGACGCACGTGCCGGTCCTCGTCGTCGACTACCTCGAGGAGGACTGACGCGCGACCCCGGCGTCGGGCTTCGTCCCGCCGCCCGGAAATCGCTCGGTTCCCGCCGCATCGACTCGTTTCCGGAACACCGACGTACCCCGACCGACACGCTCACCCATGCCCGAGACGGACGCGACCGACGACACGAACGAGAAGAGCCTCGCCGACCGCGTCCGGTCGCAGGTCAGCGAGAACCGAGCCGGAATGGTTCAGGACCTCGTGTTCGCGATCGCGTGGGTGACGCTCGTCTCCCTCCTCTACGACGTCGCGTTCGCGGGCGCCCCGCAGTGGGTGCTGTACATGTTCATGCTCGCCGGGGTCCCGGCGTACTACGGGTTCTTCTTCTCGCTGGAGATAGCGAAACGGCAGCGGCGGTAGTCTCGGCGTCGCCCTCAGTCGTCGACCGAGTCGACGGACGCCTCCAGGCCCTCGCCGCCGTCCTCGTCGTCGGCGGGGTCCGACGCGACCGCCGTCTCGCCCGACTCGTCGACGACGCCCTCCGTCCACGTCCCGCGCAGGAACCACGCCGCGCCGACCGCGAAGGAGGCCACGGCGGCCGTCGCGTACGCCCACCACAGCCCGACGACGCCCCAGTCGAGTCCGACGTAGCCGACCTCGACCGCGGGGACGTCGACGGGACCGACCGCGACCCCGCCGAGCGTGACGCCGACCGCCCCGAACGCGAGCAGGGCGGCCAGCGGGATCCGGACGGCCCACCGGGAGAGGAGAGAGAGCGCCAGCGCGGCCTTGGTGTGTCCCGCCCCGCGGAACGCCCCCTGTATCACCATGAGCCCGCCGAAGAACGCCCACGACAGCGCGATGACGCGGAGGAAGACGACCCCCTCCGCGACCGTCGCCGGGTCGTCGATGAAGACGCGCATCGCGACCGCCGGGAACAGCCAGACCGCGCCGCCGGCGACGCCGAGCAGCGCCATGGTCCCGAGGGTGGCGACGCGGGTGACGGCGACGGCGCGGTCGGGCGTCCCGGCGCCGAGGTTCTGTCCGACGCCGGTCGCGGTCGCCTGCCCGACCGCGCCCGCGACCGACCACGAGACGGACATCAGCCTGACGCCGATCCCGTACGCCGCGGTCGCGACCGGGCCGAACCGCGCGACGAGCGCCGCCATGAAGACGGAGGCGAACGACCGCGCCCACCCGTCGAGCGTCGCCGGGTACCCCACGTCGATCAGCGTCCGGAGGATCTCCGGGTTCGGCGCGAGGTCGCGGACGTACAGCTTCACCCCCCAGTCGCCGCGCAGCAGGATCCAGACCCCCACCGTGGTCGCGAACAGGCGCGCGATCAACGTCGCGATCGCGGCCCCGCGCGTCCCGAGCGCCGGGACCGGCCCCCACCCGAGGATGAAGACGGGGTCGATGGCGATGTTGATCCCGGCGGAGATCCCGACCAGCCACATCGCGGTCGTCGTGTCGCCCGCGCCCTGCAGCGAGGCGCGGAACGCGAAGAAGAGGAACGTGAGCGGGAGGGTGAGGAGGATCACCTCGATGTAGGCGAGCGACTCGACGAACACCGCGTCGCGCGCCCCGATCCAGTAGAGCAGCCGGTGGCGCGCCGCGAAGCCGACGGCCGCGAGGGCGACGGAGACCGCGACCGCGAGCAGGACCGTCTGTCCCACGACCTCGTCGGCGCGCCGGTCGTTGCCGGCGCCGACGTGCTGGGAGACCAAGGCGATCGTCGCGGCCGTGAGCCCCATCGCGGTCGAGACGAACAGCCACGAGAGCGGGAACATGAGCGAGACGGCGGCGACGGCCTCGGTGCTCACCCGCCCGACCCAGAACATGTCCGCGAGGTTGTACAGGGTCTGGAGGAGGTTCCCGAGCACCAGCGGCCACGCGAGGTCGAACAGCTTCGGCGAGATCGCCCCCGCCGTCATGTCGACCCGAGCGTCGTCGTTTCCCACGAGCTGTCCGATCGAACGGTCGCTCGCGCCCTAACGTTTCGGGAACCGGTCCGCGGTGCTGCTCGCGGTCCGGTGCGACAGTCGATTACCGCGCGTGACCGAGGTCGATTCGAGCGGTCCGTCATCGAGCGAGCGAGACGACGGAGATCCGACCCGGAAAAACGGAATCAGCGGCTTTCCGGCCCGGAGACCGGCGAATGGGAGTGGATCGGCGCGCACACAACACTTATCACGGAGTCGGGAGTGGTCTCGGGTGCGATGGCGACAGGCAAGGTCGACTTCTTCAACGACACCGGCGGCTACGGATTCATCGAGACTGACGACGCTGACGAAGACGTGTTCTTCCACATGGAAGACGTCGGCGGCCCGGACCTCGAGGAAGGCCAGGAGGTAGAGTTCGAGATCGAGGAGGCGGACAAGGGTCCGCGCGCGACGAACCTCACTCGGCTGTAGCTCGCTCGGCCGTACCCGCGACCGGCGACGGCGGACAGCTCTCGAAACGCGTTCCGCGTATATCACACCGCAAGCGGCGTCTCCGGGCTTCGATCCGCCCGCACGCGGTCGGGCGTTTTCGGCCGAAGCTACACCGGGAACTCCACGCCCGTCGCCTCCTCGGAGTGCTCCCAGAGGCGGCGCGCGTCCGCGCGGTCGTAGGAGGCGTCGTTCGACCGTCCCACGGTCGGCGTCCCCCGCATGTTCATGAGGCCGCCCGGCTCGACGTAGGCGCCGCCGTCGACGTCGGCGGTGGCGGCGTACAGCATTGGCAGCGCGCCCGTCGCGGCGTCCTGCCCGAGGACCGCGTTCGCGGCCTTCATCCCGACCGTCATCAGGGGGTTCCCGCTCTCCTCCGCGGTGCGGTGCTGGAGGTTCGTCACCGCGTAGCCCGGATGGCAGGCGACGCTCCGGACGCCGGAGACGTCGGCCGCGGCGAGGCGCCGCTGGAGCTCGTAGGCGAACAGCAGGTTCGCGAGCTTGCTCCGACCGTACGCCTTCCACTTCCCGTACGAGCGCTCCCAGTTGAGGTCCGAGAAGTCCATCTCGCCCTGCTCGTGGGCGCCCGACGACTGCGTGACGACGCGGGCCGCCCCGCCGATCCCCTCGGCGGCCTCCAGGAGCGGGAACAGGCGTCCCGTGAGCGCGAAGTGGCCGAGGTGGTTGACGCCGAACTGCGTCTCGAAGCCGTCCTCCGTCTCGCTCCGCGGGATCGCCATCACCCCGGCGTTGTTACAGAGGGCGTCGACCGCGTCGTAGTCGGCGGCGAGCCCCTCGGCGAAGGCCGCCACCGAGTCGAGCGACGCGAGGTCGCACTCGCGGACGTCGAGGTCGAGTTCCTCGCGGTCGAGGGCGCTCTCGCGGCGGATCTCGGCGGCCGCGCGCTCGCCCCGATCCACGCTCCGGCACGCCATCACGACGGTCGCGCCCCGCTCCGCGAACGCGCGGGTCCCCTCGTAGCCGAGCCCGCTGTTCGCCCCGGTGACGACGACCCTCTTTCCGTCCAGTCGCGGCATCTCGTCGGTCGTCCAGCCTGACATGCTCGGTGGAAGGGGTCTCACGGGCAGAAAGCTGTCGGCGGGGAGACCCGTCACCACGCCGGTCCGCACGCTCCCGAACCCGCATCGAGACGGCGTCTGACGCCGGGATCCACTTTCACCGCGCCGGCGGTGCGTTTTTAGGTGCCTCGGTGGAAGGGAGGGGTACCGAATGACGTCCTTCCAGTCGACGATCGGCGACGAGGAGGGGATCGCGGAGGAGCTGGCCGAGGGCCAGCGCGAGATCTCCATCGCCGAGTTCTTCGAGAAGAACAAGCACATGCTCGGGTTCGACTCGGGCGCCCGCGGGCTCGTCACCGCCGTCAAGGAGGCGGTCGACAACGCCCTCGACGCGACCGAGGAGGCCGGCGTCCTCCCCGACATCTACATCGAGATCGAGGAGGTGGGCGACTACTACCGGCTCGTCATCGAGGACAACGGGCCGGGCATCACGAAAGAGCAGCTCCCGAAGGTGTTCGGGAAGCTGCTGTACGGGTCGCGGTTTCACAAGCGCGAGCAGAACCGGGGACAGCAGGGGATCGGGATCTCCGCGGCGGTGCTGTACTCGCAGCTGACATCGGGCCAGCCCGCGAAGATCACCTCGCGTCCGAAGGGGCAGTCGCGGGCGCAGTACTTCGAGCTCATCATCGACACGGACACGAACGAGCCGGAGATCAAGGCGGACGAGGAGGCGACGTGGGACCGCCCCCACGGCACCCGCATCGAGCTGGAGATGGAGGCGAACATGCGCGCCCGCGGGCAGCTCCACGACTACGTGAAACACACCGCGGTCGTCAACCCCCACGCCCGGATCGAGCTGCGAGAGCCGGGGCTCGACGAGCCGATGAAGTTCGAGCGCGCGACCGACGAGCTGCCGGCGGAGACGAAGGAGATCCGCCCGCACCCGCACGGGGTCGAGCTCGGCGCGCTGATCAAGATGCTGGAGGCGACCGAGTCGTACTCCGTCTCCGGGTTCCTCCAAGAGGAGTTCACGCGGGTCGGCAAGAAGACCGCGGACAGCGTCATCGACAACTTCCGTGACGTCTACTTCGGGCGCGAGCTCTCGTGGACGCCGCCGCGCGCGCACGACGACGGCGACGTCGCGGCCGCGGTGAGCGACGCGGTCGCCAACAAGGGGAAGGCGGCGACGACCGCCTTCGCCGAGGGCGTCGCCGAGACGGTCGCGGGCAACGACCGCCTCTCGCGCTCCGAGCTCGCGACGATCGTCGGCAACGTCGCCGACGGCGTCGAGGAGGACACCGCCAAGACGTTCGGCGGGACCGTCCGCGAGAACGCCGTCGACGCGGCGTGGCGGGCGATCACCGGCGTCGACGCCGACGGCGACGCGGTCGGGGCCGCCGCGGGAGACGCGGCCGGTGACGGCGAGGACGACGGAGTGGAGACGGAATCCCCCCTCGTCGCCGACGCGTACGCGCTCGTCGACGAGGCGACCTCGACGCGGAAGGACGACGCCGCCGTGCAGGCGATGGCGGACGCGCTGACGCGCCGGTTCCTGAACCTCGACGGCGACGCCTTCCGGATCGCCCGCGACGACTTGGAGCGGCTCGTCGCCGACGCGGCGAACTTCGTCGCCGAGCAGCACGACGCCACGTTCGGCGAGACCGCCCGCGAGAACGTCGTCGAGGCGTTCTGGTCGCGGGCGCGCACCGTGCCGGACGACCCGCCGAAGGTGAAGTCGATCGCCGCCGACCGCGACGCCGCGGCCGACCTGCTCGAGGCGATGCGGACGACGGACATCCTCGCGCCGCCGACAGACTGCCTCGCGCCGATCACGGCCGAGCTGGTCGAGGCGGGGCTGCGCAAGGAGTACGACGCCGACTTCTACGCGGCGGCGACCCGCGACGCCGAGGTCCACGGCGGCGACCCGTTCATCGTCGAGGCCGGCATCGCCTACGGCGGGTCGATCCCCGCGGAGGGGTCGGTGGAGCTCCTCCGGTTCGCGAACCGCGTCCCGCTCGTCTACCAGCGCGGCGCCTGCGCGACGACGGACGTGATCAAGTCGATCGGCTGGCGCAACTACGGGCTCGACCAGCCCGGCGGGTCGGGGATGCCGAACGGGCCGGCGGTGATATCGATCCACGTCGCCTCCACGAACGTCCCGTTCACGAGCGAGTCGAAGGACGCGCTCGCGAACGTCCCGGCGATCGAAGACGAGATCGAGCTCGCCGTGCGGGAGGCCGCCCGCGAGCTGAAGTCGTTCCTCAACAAGCGGCGCTCGATGCAGCAGCGCCGCGAGAAGCAGGACGTGCTCGGCAAGATCCTCCCGGAGATGGCCGACAAGGTCTCCGAGGTCACGGGCCGGCCGCGCCCCGACATCGACGGCGCGCTGGCGCGGATCATGAACAACGTCAGCGTCGAGCGCGAGGTGTCGGACGGCACCGTGACGCTGGTCGTCGAGAACCACTCCGACGTGAACGAGCGGCTGGAGATCACCGACATCGTCTCCGCGGAGCCGACCGACCCCTCGGACGGGACGGTGGTCGACATGGACGGCGAGTGGTTCGTCCAGTGGAAGCCCGAGGTGCCCTCGGGCGACGAGCGGGAACTGACGTACGCGGTCGACGAGGACGCCGAGTTCGAGGTCAGCGTCGGCGGCGTCGAGACGGAGAAACTCACGGTGAACGCGTAAATGACGACAGACACAGACGCACGAGACGAGCTGATCGACCTGGCCGCGGACTTCTACGACCAGTTCGCGGGCGGCAAGATCCCGGAACTTCAGCTGCCGACGCGGACGAAGAGCAACATCGAGTACGACACGGAGAGCGGCGTGTGGACGTACGGCGACCGCACGTCGACGCGCAGCGCCAACTCGGTGCGGGGCGCCCGCAAGCTGCTGAAGGCGGCGTACACGATCGAGTTCCTCGCGAACCAGCTCGACGAGGGGCGCTCCTCGACGCTGCGGGAGCTGTACTACCTCTCGGAGTCGTGGGACAACGACGAGGCGCAGTTCAAGTCGCAGGACGAGTCGAACGACCTCGTGGAGGACTTGGAGATCGTCACGGGGGTCACCCGCGAGGACTTCCACATGCGCCCGGAGGAGTCGGGCGCGACGCTGATGGGGCCGCTGGAGATCCGCGAGCAGACCCGGCGCGGGGAGCGCGAGATCCACTGCCAGGAGGACGTCGGAGAGGGCGGGTACCAGATCCCGAACAACCCCGACATGATCGAGTTCCTCGACGACGACATCGACTTCGCGCTCGCGGTCGAGACCGGCGGGATGCGCGACCGGCTCGTCGAGAACGGGTTCGACGAGGAGTACGACTGCCTCGTCATCCACCTGAAGGGCCAGCCCGCGCGGGCGACCCGCCGGATCACGAAGCGCGTCCACGACGAACTGGACGTGCCCATCGCCGTCTTCGCCGACGGCGACCCGTGGTCATACCGGATCTACGGCTCGGTGGCGTACGGCTCGATCAAGTCCGCGCACCTCTCGAAGTACCTCGCGACGCCGGAGGCGCAGTTCGTCGGGATCCAGCCCGAGGACATCGTCGAGTACGACCTCCCGGCCGATCCGCTCTCCGACTCGGACGTGAACGCGCTCGAGTCGGAGCTGGAGGACCCGCGCTTCCAGACGGACTACTGGGAGGAACAGATCGAGCTCCAGCTCGACATCGGGAAGAAGTCCGAACAGCAGTCGCTCGCGAGCCGCGGGCTCGACTTCGTCACCGACACCTACCTCCCCGAGCGGCTCGGAGCGATGGGCGTTATCTGAGCCCCGCCGGTCACTCCTCCGCGCGCTCCGCGTAGACGACCTCGTCGATCTCGCGGCGCTCGCCGTCGGCGTCGTCGTTCGCGTACTTATAAACGACTCCCTCCGCCTCGTCCGCGGTCGCGTTGTGCGAGCCGTCGCAGAACGGCTTCGAGTCGGAGAGGCCGCACCGACAGACGTAGATCAGGTCGTCGTCGCCCGTGTCGGACTCGTCGAGTATCGCCGGTCCCCGCTCTTCGTGCGTCACTTCGCGCGCCATGTGCGTGGATCGACCGGCGACGGGATACGGCTTGCGGCCGTCGAGACGCGGCTCGCGGTCGCTCGAGGGCGCGGCCGCCGCGAACCCCTCGACCCGCCGCAACCCCCTTGCCCGTGGGGCGCCTATCGGGAGTATGAGCGAGACCGACGACCCCGACCCGCGGGAGCTGACCGACGAGGAGTGGCGCGAGCGGCTCTCCGAGGAGGAGTACCGCGTGCTCCGCGAGAGCGGCACGGAGGCGAAGTTCTCGGGCGAGTACGTCGACCACCACCCCGACGACGGGGAGTACCGCTGTCGGGCCTGCGGGACCGTCCTCTTCGACGCCGAGACGAAGTACGAGTCCGGCTGCGGCTGGCCCGCCTTCTACGCCGCCGAGGAGGAGTCGGTGACGACGACGGTCGACACGAGCCACGGGATGCGCCGCACCGAGGTCCGGTGCGCGAACTGCGACTCCCACCTGGGCCACGTGTTCGACGACGGCCCCGAACCCACCGGCAAGCGGTTCTGTATCAACTCGGTCGCGATGGAGTACGGCGAGGAGTAGGCCGACGGCGAGCCGGCGCTCAGAACCCCTCGTCGAGCAGCTCGCGGGCGACGATGTTCTTCTGGATCTCGGTGGTCCCCTCGTAGATCTGGGTGATCTTCGCGTCGCGGTAGAGCCGCTCGACGTCGTGGTCGTTGACGAAGCCGGCGCCGCCGTGGACCTGGACCGCCTCGTCGGCGACGTCGACGGCGACCCGCGACGCGAACTCCTTGGCCATCGACGCGAGCGCGGTCAGATCGCCGGCCTCGTTGTCGACGGCCCACGCGGAGCGGTAGGTGAGCCAGCGGGCGGCCTCGGTGTTGGTGTGCATCTCCGCGAGCTTGTGTTTGATCGCCTGGAAGTCGCTGATCGGGCGGTCGAACTGCTCGCGCTCCTGCGCGTACTCCAGCGCGCGCTCGGCCGCGCCGCGGGCGATCCCGACGCCCTGCGCGGCGACCGCGGTGCGGGTCTCGTCGAAGAACTGCATGAGCTGGAGGAATCCCATCCCGCGCTGGCCGATCAGGTTCTCCTCCGGCACCCTGACGCCGTCGAAGCGGAGCTCGGCGGTGTCGCTCGCGCGGATGCCGAGTTTCCCGGTGATCTTGTCGCGGGTGAGCCCGTCGCGGTCGCCCTCGACGAGGATCTGCGAGTAGCCCGAGTAGCGGTCGTCGATCTCGGGGTCCGTCTCGCAGACGACGACGAAGTAGTCGGCGACGGTGCCGTTCGTGATCCACATCTTCGAGCCGTCGATCACCCACTCGTCGCCGTCCTTCTCGGCGCGCGTCGCCACCGAGGTCACGTCCGAGCCCGCCTGCGGCTCCGAGATGGCCGATCCCATCACCGCGTCGCCGGCGGTCACCTCCGGAAGGACGCGCTCCTTCTGTTCCTCCGTGCCGAACTCCATCAGCGCCTCGGCGCCGAACCCGGCGCTGGAGACGCAGAGGCCGATCCCGGGGTCGGCCGCGAACAGCTCCTCGGTGAGGATCGCGTTCTCCAGCGAGGAGTAGCCGACGCCGCCGTACTCGACCGGGACGTGCGGCGCGAGCAACCCCATCTCCGCGGCCTTGTCCATCACCTCGTGAGGGTACGCCTCGTCGACGTCGTACTCGGTCGCGACCGGCCGGATCTCCTCGTCCGCGAACTTCCGTACCTCCTCGCGCAGCTGTTTCTGCTCGTCCGTTAGCTGGAAATCCATATCGGTAGATTCGGATAAACCGTGATAATCGTTAGCGAACGTTGAGAAATTCGCGAAGAGTTGTTCGTTCACGACCGGCCGGCGGACGGAGGTCCCGGCCCCGGAACGCCGAGACTCGCCTCAGCGGTTCTCGACGAACGTCGCGATCCGGTCGGTCGCCTCTTTCAGCTCGCGCATCGAGGTCGCGTACGAGACCCGGAGGTGACCCTCGCCGCCCGCGCCGAAGACGGAGCCGGGGACGACCGCGACGCCCTGCGCCTCCAGCAGCTCCTCGGCGAAGGCCTCGTCGTCGCCGCCGCAGTCGGGGAACGCGTAGAAGGCGCCGCCGGGCTCGAACGTGTCGAGCCCCATCTCGTTGAATCGGGAGACGACGAGCCGCCGCCGGCGGTTGTACTCGTTCACCATCTCCGTGACCTCGTCGTCGCAGCGGTCGAGCGCTTCGATCGCCGCGTACTGGGGCGTCGTCGGCGCCGACAGCATCGTGTACTGGTGGATCCGGTTCATCGCGTCGATCGCCTCGGTCGGTCCGAGGGCGTACCCCAGCCGGAGGCCGGTCATCGCGTACGCCTTCGAGAAGCCGTTGACGACGACGGTGCGCTCGCGCATCCCCGGCCGCGTGGCGATCGAGGCGTGGTCGGTTCCGTACGTGAGCGCGGCGTAGATCTCGTCGGCGATCACTCGGAGATCGTTCTCGCGGCAGAAGGCGGCGACCTCGGCGTACTCCTCGTCGGTCATCGTCGCGCCCGTCGGGTTGTTCGGGTAACACAGCACGAGGAGGTCGGCGGCGGCGGCCCCGGAGGCCTCCAGCGCCGCCCGCGTGAGCGCGAAGTCGTCCTCGGCCCGCGTGGGGACCGTCAGCTGCTCGCCGCCCGCCAGCTCGATCCCCGGGCCGTACGAGATGTACGTCGGCTCGTGGACCGCGACCGTGTCGCCCGGGTCGACCAAGGCGCGGAAGGCCAGGTCGACCGCCTCGCTCGCGCCGGTGGTGACGAGCACCTCTTCGGCCCGGTCGTACGGCTGGTCGTAGCGCTCGTGATGGGCCGCGATCCGCTCGCGGAGGGCGGCCATCCCTCTGTTCGACGTGTAGGAGGTCTTCCCCCGTTCGAGCGAGTCGATCGCGGCGGTGCGGGCCGCCCACGGCGCGGAGAAGTCGGGCTCGCCGACCCCCAGCGATATCACGTCGTCGCGCGCCTCCGCGAGCTCGAAGAACTTCCGGATCCCCGACTCGGGGAGGTCGCGCGCGCGGTCCGACAGCCTCATGGCGAGACGGAGAGGCGGTCGTCGTCGTCGCCGTCCTCGAACCGCACCCCGCCGTCCTTGTACGTCTCCATGATGTAGTGGGTCACCGTCTGGGTGACCTCCGGCATGGGCGCGACCTGCTCGGAGATGAACCGGGAGACGTCCTGCATCGTCTCACCGAGCACCTCGACGGCGAAGTCGTAGTCGCCGGAGACGAGGTGGAGGGCGTCGACGGCCGGGAACTTCGCGATCCGGTCGGCGACCTCCTCGTAGCCGGTCTCGCGGTCGAGTTCGACGTTGATCTCGACGACCGCGCGGATCTTCCCCTCGTCGACGCGGTCCCAGTCGATCACCGCCTGGTAGCCGTGGACCACGTTGTCCGCCTCCAGCGACGCGATGGCCTCCGCTACCGCCTCGGCGTCGAGGCCCGTCTGGGCCGCGATGTCGTCGATGTCCTCGCGGGCGTTCCGCGCCAACACGTCGAGTACCTCGCGCTCGGCGTCCATAGGGTAAGATTACGCGGGGGCGGTTTATTAGTAGCGACGCGCGCAAGAGGGACGAGCGGGAGCGGCGCGACGGCCAAGGGCCGTGTGCCCCGAACCCTTATCAGTGATACCGCTGTATCACACGCTATGAGCACCGACACGGACGCCGGTGACGATCGGATGGAGAAGATCAACGTGCGCGTTCCGAAGTCCCTCCTAGACCGGATCGACGAGGAGTGGGAGCGACGGGGGTACGCGAGCAAGTCCGAGGCGATCCGCGACGCGCTGCGCGACTGGGTTGACCCGTCGGTGACGCTGTCCGAGGAAACGCTATCTGACCTGGCGGAGAGCCGCGAGCAGGCGGAGCGCGACGAGACCGTGTCGGCCGAGAAGGCCCGCGAGCGACTTGGGCTGGATGACTGACGTCGAGTACACCGAGACGGCACTGTCTCTCCTCGACGACCTCGATCCGCAGGCCGCCGATCGCCTTCTGAACAAAGTCGACGAGGCGACCGAGTGGACCGAACACCGGTTGGAGCCGCTCTCCGGGTACCCGTACTACAAACTGCGGGCGGGGGACTACCGGGCGATCGTTACGTGGGACCGAAGCGCCGATCTCATTCGCGTCGAGGCCGTCGGTCACCGCCGAAACGTGTACGACCGACATCTCCCTCCCTGAGATCGTCCCTCTTCCGCCATCCCCACGACTTTGCACGTGGCTCGCGTACGACCGCCCATGTCACCGGCGACCACGACCCGGAGCGAGACGTTCGACATCGGCGGCGAACTGACCGTCAACCGCCTCGGCTTCGGCGCGATGCGGGTCACGGGCGAGGACATCATCGGACGCCCGGCCGACGAGGGGGAGGCCAAGCGGGTCCTCAGGCGAGCGATCGACCTCGGCGTCGACTTCGTCGACACCGCCGACTCCTACGGCCCGGGCGTCAGCGAACGCCTGATCGGCGAGGCCCTCGGCGACCCCGTAGACGCCGTCGTCGCCTCGAAGGCCGGACTGCTCCGCAACCGCGAAGGCGACTGGCTCCCCCACGGCGATCCGGACTTCCTGAAGAATCAGGTGCTGTGTAGCCTCGACCGGCTCGGAACCGACACCATCGACCTCTACCAGTATCACCGCCCCGACCCGGACACCGACTTCGAGGCGTCGGTCCACGCGTTCGCGGAGATGAAGGACGCCGGGCAGATCGCCCACGTCGGCCTCTCGAACGTCACCGTCGAGCAGTTGGAGACCGCGATGGAGATCGTCGACGTCGCGACGGTACAGAACCGCTACAACGTCGGCCACCGCGACGACGAGGACGTGCTCCGCGCCTGCGAGGACCACGGCGTCGGGTTCATCCCGTGGGGACCGATGTACACGGTCGACGAGGCGGGCGTCGCGGGCGCGCTCGACGAGGTGGGCGACCGTCGCGACGCCACTCGTCGACAGGTCGCGCTCGCGTGGCTGCTGGAGCACTCGGACGTGACGCTCCCGATCCCGGGCACGTCGAGCGTCGAGCACCTCGAATCGAACGTCGCGGCCGCGGAGCTGTCGCTGACGGAGGAGGACGTGCGCGCGCTGAACGATATCGATCCGCAGACGTAGCGACGGATATCGACCCGCAGGCGTAGCGACGGATATCGACCCGCAGGCGTAGCGACGGATATCGACCCGCAGGCGTAGCGACGGATATCGACCCGCAGGCGTAGCGACGGATCAGTTTAAAAGACAACCGCCGAGTCGCTTACTCCTCGAACGGGTTCGTCAGCTCGACCGTCTCCTCGCGGTCGGGACCGACGCCGACGGCGTAGACGGGCGTGTCGGTCTCGTCGGCGACGAGCTCTAGGTACTCGCGCGCGGCCTCGGGCAGCGCGTCGTAGCCCGCCTCGGCGACGGCGGACGAATCGAACTCGTCCCAGGTGTCGAGCTCCGCGAACACCGGCTCGCAGCGCTCCCAGCGGTCGGTCGTCGTGGGAACGGTGTCGATCTCCTCGCCGTCGCCGGACTGCGTCCGGCTGCCAGAGGCGCCTTGCGCCTCGCTGTCCAGCTCGTAGCCGGTACACACCTTCAGCTCGTCGAGCCCGGCGAGCACGTCGACGTGGTTGACCGCGAGCCCCGTGAACCCGGAGACGCGCGCGGCGTGGCGGAGCATCGGGAGGTCGAGCCAGCCGATCCGGCGCGGGCGACCAGTCACCGTGCCGAACTCCCCGCCCTTCTCGCGGATGTCGTCGGCGAGCGCCTCCTCGTCGGCGTCGCCGTCGAGCTCGGTCGGCATCGGCCCCTCGCCGACCCGCGAGAGGTACGCCTTCACGATGCCGACGACCTCGCCGGCGCCGACTTTCGTGACCCCGAGCCCGGATCCGACCGCGGCGGCGCCGGCGGTCGGGTTCGAGGAGGTGACGAACGGGTAGTTGCCGTGGTCGACGTCGATGTGCGTGCCCTGCGCGCCCTCGAAGAGGATCTCGTCGCCGGCCTCGTGGCGGCGGTGGAGGTAATCGGAGCAGTTGACGGTCATCCCCTCGTCGGCGAGGCGCTCGCCGATCCGCGTGAACTCCTCGTGGAGGGCGTCGACGTCGAACGCCTCGGCGCGGTCGTCGTCGTTGTCGATCTCGAGCCCGTACACGTCCTCGACGAGCGCCCGCTTCTGCGGGACGGCGTACTCGAGCTTCTCGCGGAGCACGTCTGGGTCGAGCAGGTCGGCGACCCGGATCCCGCGGCGTCCGGCCTTGTCCTCGTACGTCGGGCCGATGCCGCGACCGGTCGTGCCGACCTCGTCGCCGGCGTCGTCGTCGGCCTTGACCTCCTCTTCGATCCCGTCCAGGACGCGGTGGTACGGCATGATGACGTGCGCCCGGCGGGCGACCCGCACGTCGGGGTCGAGCCCGCGCTCGCGCAGGTCGTCGATCTCGGTGAACAGCGTGCGCGGGTTGACGACGCAGCCGTTGCCGAGGACGCCGACCGTGCCCCGGACGGCGCCGCTCGGTACCAGCGACAGCTTGTACTCCGCGCCCCCCTCGACGACGGTGTGGCCGGCGTTGTCGCCGCCCTGATAACGGACTACGACGTCCGCGTCCCCTCCCCACCGGTCGACGAGCGCGCCCTTGCCCTCGTCACCCAGCTGGGAGCCGACGATGGTGAGTGTCATACGGCCCGAGGGTTCCGGCCGGGGGGTAAAACAGATTACGGTCCGTGGACGCGATCACCCCACGATTGTGGATCACTCGACACCGTGGTCGAGAGAGATATGCCCGTTCGTGTGATCGATCCCCGAACTCACTCGATCGGGGCGCCAGTCGCGGTCGAGGTGTGCGGCCGATTCGCGGACGTCGTCGGGGTCGAAGCGATCGAACACGTTAACTACTGCCACGTCAAATCGTGGGATCGAGCGACCCGGGGGCGGCCGCCGACAGCAACTTTTAAACCGGGGCATGACGAGTTAACATGTGCCATGATAGATCGACTAGAGAAGGAGGTAGACATGCTGGAACGACACCTCCAGGTCCTGCGGATGGTCATCGAGAACGAGCCGATCGGCATCGTGAAGATGTCGAACGAGACCGGCTACCCCCACCACAAGGTCCGCTACTCGCTGCGCGTGCTCGAGGAGGAGAACCTCATCGAGCCGTCCAGCCAGGGCGCCATCACCACCGAACGGACCCACGAGTTCGTCGACGAACTCGACGAGAAGCTCGACGAGACGGTCGAGAAGCTCGGCTCCATGCGGATCGACGACGCCGCCGAACTCGAGAACTGACCGCCTCCGTTCGTACGCACCGCCGGCCGCGAGTCTGCGTTTTGATCTCGGGTCACCGCAGCGACTACTGTCGCGCGCCACGAACACGATCGCCCGTCGTCGGTCCCTCGCGATCGCCCGCCAGCGTTCGTCCCTCCCGCTCTCCGTTCCCTCCCGCTCTCCGTTCGGTCTCACCGGTCGCCGATTTCCGCCGCGAACGCGACCGCGCTACAGGTCGGGGACCGTCATGTGGAAGCCGCCGTCGCGGGCCTCGACCAGACAGAGGTGATACCCCTGCTTGCGCGAGAGCTTCACGAAGCTGGCGCGCTTCGACCGACTGAACAGCCCGCCGCCGACCGCGTCGCTCGCGGTCTCTAACGCGCCCGGCTCGAAGAAGCTCTCCGTCACCGCGAACGCCGCCGCGAACGAGTCGTTCGACTCGGCGATGTCGCGGCCGTTGCCCACGAGCGACTCCAGCGTCCCCTCGGCGGTCGGGTCCCGGCTGTCGTTGAGGTCGGCGACGAACAGCGGGTTCCCCATCCGGTCGCGCAACACGAGGTCGAAGGTGCGCTGCTCGCGCGTCTCCTCGCCGTTCTCCCGGATCGCTATCGACACCGACCCGCCGATCTCCGCGCGGTCGATCTCGGGGATCGCGTCGTACAGGTCGCGGAGGACGCTCTGGTTGCCCGTCCCGCTCACCTCGAACGGGAGGTCCTCGACGAGCCACCGGGTGAACCCGTACTCGATCGTGTCCCGCAGGAACTCCTCGTACGGCCGCCCGTCGACCGCGAGCCCGTCCGTCTCGAAGCTCGTGTGGTGCTCGATCCGCAGGTTCTCGCGGAGCGCCTCGCGGTCGACCGCCCCGTCGTGCGCGTCCTCCAGCGTTGCGCCGCCCTTGGAATCGTACCTGACGAAGAGGTTCGTCCCGCTCCGCGCCTCCGCGGGCGAGAGCGAGCGGTCGCTCTCGGGGAGCCGGTCGCGGGCCGCGGCGAGCTCGTCGGCCAGCCGGTCGCGCTCATCGCGGAGCGCCGAGAGCTCCGACTCCAAGCGGTCGACCTCGGCGGCCAGCTCGTCGCGCGCCCCCTCCAACTCGTTCCGATCCGCGGCGACCTCCTCTAACTCCGCCGCTAGCGACTCGCGCTCCCGCTCGGACTCCTCCAGTGCGCTCTCGAGCTGCCGGAGCCGCTCCTGCCGCCGCCCGTCGTCGCGCGACCCGCCTGAGCCCCGCGAGCGCTGCGACACGGCGGTCCGGTTCGAGCCAGCCTCGTCGGTCGACCGCGGCTCCGGCGAGTCGTCGTCCGTGGACTGCCCGGCCCGCTCTGCCCCCTCGCGGCGCGCGGCGCCGTTCGACCCCCGGGACTGTCGGGAGCCGCGGGCGGAATCCTCCTCGCTACCGTTTCGGCCGTCCGGCGGGTCGCTCGCCTCGGACGGGTCCAACGCGGGGATCGACTTCTGCTCGCGCCACTGCTCCTCCTCGGAGAACACGTCGTCGTTCGGGTGGGGTTCGCCCTCGGACCGGTCCGAGTCGATCGAGACAGCGGTCGCGGCGGGGGGCTCGCTGTCGTCGGGTCCGTCAGTCTCGCCCGCGTCTTCGGGGTCCGCCGCCGCCTCGTCCGTGCCGGCGTCGACGTCGATCGCCGCCCCGTCCACGTCTTCGGGCGACGGACGGTCGCCGTCGCTGGATTCGGTCTCGGCCCGAGCGCCGGGGATATCGCGGCTCTCGTCCGTCGCCCCGCTCCCGGCGACCCCGGGTCGCCCGGGGTCCCGGTCGACACCGTCCGCTTCGGCGTCGGCGGGGTCGTCGGACGCGTCGTCGGATGCGGCGTCGTCCCGGTTCGGGTCGACTTCGAGGCCCGCCGCGTTCGACGATCCCGCCGACTGGCCCTCGCCCGCCGCGACGTCCGGCTCCTCGTCGTCCGCGGGGGCGGCCCCGGAAACGGCGGGTTCCGCGTCGTCCCCGGCGGGGATCTCGCGGACGTCCAGGTCGACCTCGTAGACCGTGTAGATGCCGACCTCGTCGTCGGCCAGCGAGAACGCCTGCTCGCCCGTCTCCAGCCGCCGTGAGTTGCCGACGTAGGCGGCGGCCATCGACTCGCCCGCCGTGTACGTGACGTAGTAGTCGCCCGAGAGCACGTTCTCCGACAGCTCGACGTAGCCGGTGAACCCGCCCTGCGAGAGCTTGCGGTCCGCCTCCGAGAGCGGGGTGTCGTTCGTGTAGTACTGCGCCCGCGGCTCGCCGCCCCGCTCCTGCATGGCGAATAGGACCGGAAGGACCCCCTCGGGGGCCTCGTACAGGGTGCCCGAGGCCTCCGCGAAGTCGTCCAGGTCGCCGTCGGCCGCCCCGACGACGCGCCCCTCGAACACGAACAGCCACGCCGTGCCGTCCGTCACCGCGCCGGAGAACCCGCGGTCGACGAGGCCCCCGAGCTCGGCGAACCCGCCCGAGAACTCGCGGGCGTCCCACCCGGTGATCTCCGATCGTCGCTCTGCGTCCATCTTGGTTCATGTCGCCTGCAACGACCCAAATACCTTCCGGACCGTGAGACGACCGTCTGACGCCGATCGAACGGGGATCCGCGGCGGTCGACCCCCGCGCGGACCGGCGGTCTCTCGGGCCCGCGGCTCGTCGAGCCGTCGCCCGACTACGCGTCGTCGACGGCCGCGATCGCCTCGCGACCGAGCTCGATCACGTCCGGCTGCAGGTCGCTCGCGGCCAACTCTGCCGGGTCGTACCAGCGCCACGCGTCCGGGTCGACCTCGTCGTCGCCGCCCGGCGCGATCTCGCGGGAGTCGACGCGGGCGAAGTAGAGGTGATCGACGTGCTGGTGGCCCACCGACCCGTCCTCGTGGACGTTGATGTCGTGGAGCATGAGGTGGGCCGGCTCCGGGAGGCCGCGCGTGTTCGGCCCCTCGACCGCCGACTCGGTCGCGACCAGTTCGGCGCGTAGGCCGGTCTCCTCGCGGACCTCGCGGAGCGCCGCTTCGTGGGGCAGCTCGTCGCGGTCGACGTGGCCGCCCGGCGGGAGCCGGATACCGAGCCGGTCGTGGGCGTGGAGCGCGGTCGCGCCGTCGTTGACGACGTACGTCGTCGCGGTGAAGTGACGGGTGGTCTCCATACGCGCCGCTCGGCCCGCGAGGGTTTGTGCGTTCGGAAAAACGGCGGGCGTCGACGGGTCGGTTCAGTTCAGCGCGACGCCGTCCTCGGCCTCCAACAGCTCGTGGTAGCGGTTCCGGATGGTGACCTCGCTGATGTTCGCCACGTCGCTGACCTCGCTCTGCGTCACCTTCTCGTTGACCAGCAGGGAGGCGGCGTAGACGGCGGCGGCCGCGAGACCGACCGGCGACTTACCGGAGTGGATCCCCTGCGACTTCGCGGTGTCGAGCAGCGACCGAGCGCGGCGCTCGGCCTCGTCGGAGAGGCCGAGGTCGCTCGCGAACCGCGGGACGTAGCTCTCGGGGTCCGCGGGCTGGATCTCCAGCTTGAGCTCGCGGACGACGTAGCGGTACGTCCGGGCGATCTCGTCCTTCTCGACGCGGGAGACGGCCGCGATCTCGTCGAGCGAGCGCGGCGTGCCCGCCTGCCGGGCGGCCGCGTACAGCGACGCGGTCGAGACGCCCTCGATGGAGCGGCCCGGCAGGAGGTCCTCGTCGAGCGCGCGGCGGTAGATGACGGAGGCGGTCTCGCGGACGTTGTCCGGGAGGCCGAGCGCCGAGGCCATCCGGTCGATCTCGCCGAGCGCCTGCTTCAGGTTCCGTTCCTTGGAGTCGCGGGTGCGGAACCGCTCGTTCCAGGTGCGGAGCCGCTGCATCTTCTCGCGCTGCCGGCTGGAGAGGGACTTCCCGTAGGCGTCTTTGTCCTGCCAGCCGATGTTCGTCGAGAGCCCCTTGTCGTGCATCATGTTCGTCGTCGGGGCGCCGACGCGCGACTTGCTGTCCTTCTCCTTGGAGTCGAACGCGCGCCACTCCGGCCCGCGGTCGATCTCGTCCTCCTCGACGACGAGCCCGCAGTCGACACAGACAGTCTCGCCGTGCTCCGTGTCGGTCGCGAGCTGGCCGCCGCACTCGGGACATCGCAGTTCCTCCTCGGACGACTCGGTCTCCTCCTCGTCGTCGACGTGCTCCGCCGTGTACGTTCGAACGTTTTCGCTCATTGGTTGGTTCAAATGGAGGGAACGAGGGGACCGAGAGACGCGTCTCGGTTGTTTTCCTCACTAACGGATAAGGACCGAACGAATTTAAATGTTCGCGTTGATTTCGGTTCTGAAAATCAACGGAAGAGGGGATCTCGAACGGCGTTACGCCGCTATTAGCGGGTATACCGGCTCTGTTCGTCGGCGTCGGTCTCGACTCGCCGAGTCGGCGATCGCTACTATATAGATATTTCGTGACAGACTGCGGATCGCCGCCCAGCCGACGTTCCGCGAGGGCAACCGATTTGGGCCTCGCCCGAGCACCTCGCGTATGAACCGGACACGCCTCGAAGAGACGCTCTCCGCCGTCGACACGGACGGGTACCTGCTCGACGCGTCACAGGAGGACGCGAACCAGCTGTACCTCTCCGGGTTCACCGGCCCGGACCCGTTCCTGACGCTGTACGCCGACGGCGAGGTCCACGTGCTCGTCTCCGGGCTGGAGTACGGGCGAGCGAAGGCGGAGGCCGCCGCCGACACCGTCGAGCGCCACGCCGACTACGACTACGAGTACGGCGGCCGCGAGGAGCGGTACGACATGTACGCCGAGTTCGTTCGCGACAAAGGCGTCGAGTCGGTGTCGATGCCGCCCCGCGGCCCGGTGGGCACCGCCGACGCGATGCGCGAGCGCGGCGTCGACGTCGCGGTCGACGGCGACGATCTCCTCGTCGAGGTCCGAGCCGTGAAGACCGACGAGGAGGTCGACGCGATCCGCGACGCGCAGCGGGCGAACGAGGCGGCGATGCGCGCCGCCGAGGAGCTGCTGGCGAGCGCGGAGGTCGCCGGCGAGGACGCGCCCGCCGACGGCGACGCCGAGCCCGGGGCGCTCCTGCTCGCGGACGGCGAGCCGCTCACCAGCGAGCGCGTCGCCGAGGAGATCGAGGTGACCCTGCTCCGTCACGGCTGCGCGCTCGACGAGACGATAGTCGCCGGCGGCGCGCAGGCGGCCGATCCCCACGACCGGGGGTCGGGTCCGCTACGGGCGAACGAGGCGATTATCATCGATATTTTCCCGCGGTCGAAGGCGACGAAGTACAACGCCGACATGACCCGGACGTTCTGCGTCGGCGAGCCGCCGGCCGCGCTCCGCGAGCGGTACGACCTCACCGAGCGCGCGCTCGGCGCCGCGCTCGACGCGGTCGAGCCGGGCGCGACCGGCGAGGACGTCCACGCCGCGGCCTGCGAGGTGTACGAGGAGGCCGGCGAGCCGACGTTCCGCACCGACCCCGAGACCGAAACGGGGTTCATCCACTCGACGGGCCACGGGATCGGCCTCGACGTCCACGAGTCGCCCCGCCTCGCGAGCGGCGGCGGCGAGCTGGAGCCCGGCCACGTGATCACCGTCGAGCCGGGGCTGTACGACCCCGACGTCGGCGGCGTCCGGATCGAGGACCTCGTCGTCGTCACCGAGGACGGGTACGAGAACCTCACCGAGTACCCGATCGCGTTCGAGGTCTGAGGGGGCCCGGTGGTCGGGTCGGCGGGGCCGCGATCGACGCGGACGGCGGGGCCGCCCGACGACCGGTCCCACACCGCACTCGGCCCGACTGGCCGCGATCGCAACCCGCTTTGACCCCGGTCGAGAACGGTGCCCGTGAACTGGCGGTACCGGCACACGGCGCTCGCCCTCTGCACGCTCGCGTTCACCGCGACGATGGTCGCGCGGCTGGCGATCAGCCCGCTGGTCCCGCAGATCACGGCGCGGTTCGGCGTGACGAACGCGACGGTCGGCCTCGCGCTCTCCGGGATGTGGCTGGCGTACGCGCTGGCGCAGTTCCCCTCCGGGGTGCTCGGCGATCGGTACGGAGAGCGCGCCGTCATTCTGACCGCGGTCGGCGCCACCGCGGTCGCCTCCCTCCTCATCGCCGTCTCGCCGTCGATCGCCGTCTTCATGCTGTTCACCGTGGCCCTCGGCGCGGGCGCCGGGCTCCACTACTCGGTGGCGACGACGTTCCTCGCCAAGCAGTTCGACGACATCGGTCGGGCCATCGGCGTCCACGTCGCCGGCGGACCGATCGCCGGGCTCGCCGCGCCGCCGCTCGCCGCGCTCGTCGGCTCCCGGTACGGCTGGCGCGCCGGGATCCTCCTCGGCGTCGCCGTCGCGGTGCCCGTGTTCGCCCTGTTCGCGTGGCGGGTGCGCCCCACCGAACCGGTCCGCCCCGGCCAGGCGATGCGCGAGCGGTTCGAGCTCGGGTCCCTCGTCGAACTGCTCTCGCGGCCGCCGATCCTCTACACGACCGCGCTGGCGACGATGGGCGCGTTCACGTGGCAGGCGACCGCCTCCTTCCTCCCGACGTTCCTCGACGTCGGGAGCGGCCTCTCGACCGCGCTGTCGGCGCTGCTGTTCTCGCTGTACTTCCTCGTTCACGGCGGGACCCAGCCGGTCACGGGCTCGCTCTCCGACCGATTCGGGCGGGACGTGACGGCCATGGGCACGATGAGCGCGGGGATCGTCGGCTACGGGCTCCTCGTCGCGACGGCGCGGTTCGACCTCGGGCTCGGGCCGACCGTCGCGGCCGTCTGCCTCGTCGGCGTCGCGATGTCGTGGGGCGCGCCCGTCCAGTCGCGGTTCATGGACCTGCTGTCGGACGCGGAGCGCGGCGCCGGCTTCGGTCTCGTCCGGACGGCCTACATGGTGCTCGGTGCGTCCGGCAGCGTCGTCGTCGGGTCCCTCTCCGAGGTCGCGGGGTGGGGGGCCGCGTTCGGCCTGCTCGCGGGCGTGATGGCGCTCGGGCTGGTCACGCTGCTCGCGAACCGGGCGCTGAGACTGGGCTACTGACGGGAACGGGAGCGGCGGAAAAACGGGGGCGCCTACAGCCGGTCGTCTTCGAGGCTACCGGGGTCCTCGGCGGTGTCGAACATGTTGTTCTCCGCGCCGTCGAGCATCTCGTCGCGCGGTTCGTCGTCGACGACGCTCACGTTGTACGCCTCGATGCCTGAGGCGATCAGGTCCTCAGCGGCCTGTTCCTCGGAGACGAACTCCTGGTCGGCGAGCTGCTGGAACTCCGCGTAGACGTCGTCCGAGAGGTTCAGTTCGAAGGTCGGCATACCCCTCCGTTCCGGCCGGACGCTTTTAAGCGTTCCCTCGCCGGTGACCGGCGCGCCGAGCGAACGGACTCCAATTTTTTTGACGTCCCCGCCGTACGCGCAACCACCGTGACCGACACGATCCAGGTCCAGTTGGCGGCCGCCACCTGCGATCGCTGTCCCGTGGCCGCGCTGTCGGAACGGACCGCCCTGCGAGACGTCCGGGTCGATCCCGTCGACGAGCGCGTGGACTTCGTCGCGGACGAGCCCCCGGCCGACCCGCCGAGCGAACTGGAGCTGCTGGAGTTCGCCGGCGAGACCCACGGGCGCTACGACCTCTCCACGGCTCGCGACCGCGAGCCCGATGAGTCTGCCGGGTCCGTCCCAGGCGAGGCCGACGCCGGCGAGCGCGACGGCGACGAGTGCGGCGCCTGCGCGTGCCACGGGTTTCCGCCCGCGTTCGCCAGCTTCCCGGTGTCGCCCCGCGAGGCGCGGATCGACGACGGCGAGCTGCTCGCCACGTTCGTGCTGACCGGGTACGGTGAGCTGCAGGCGATCGTCAACGCGTTCGGCGCGGCGGAGGTCCGGCAGATCCTCGTCGACCGGGACGCGACCGACGGACGCCCGGACGTGGCCCCGGTCGACCTCTCCGGGGTGACTGAGCGGCAGGCGACCGTCGCCGCCGTCGCGGTCGAGGAGAGGTACTTCGATCCGGACGGCGCCTCGGCCGACGAGATCGCGGCCGACCTCGACCTGGCCAAGTCGACCGTGTCGGAGCACCTCCGGATCGTGACCGCGAGCGTGCTGTCGCAGGTGTTCGGAGACGACTCTTAAACCACCGAATAGTTCGGGAGTAGCTAGTTGTCCGCTTCCGGTCGTACGTTACGGTGTGTCACGGCCCTGAACATCGGAAGCGACGCCGACCGGGCGGGTGGCGTCCGCCGAGGTATCGAGAGCTCACGAGCGTTCGCCGCGGTCGACGACGGGCCGGCGCCGCGGGACCGCGGTCGTGCCGCCGAGCCGGCTCACCGACACGAGACACCTCACACACCTATGGACAGACGAACGATCGCCGTTCTCCTCATCGTGCTCGCCGTGCTGCTGCCGACGTGGTACGTCGGACTGCACGGCGAGCCGCCGTCGGAGGAGGTCCGGATCGACCAGAGCGTGAGCGAGATGCAACCGCTGGAAGGGTTCGTCGACGCGCCGAACAAGCTCTCGCCGAGTCAGGTCGGCGTGATCGTCTGGGTCGCCCTGCTGGGGCTCCTGGGAGCCATGGCGTTCTTCCACCGCTTCATGAATCGGGCCGCACGGCCCGACGCGAGCGGTGGGGGCCCGAGCGATGCCGGCGGCGCAGAGGACGCGACCGCCACCGACGGCGGCGGGGTCGACGGACCGCCGGCAGATGGGGTGAAGCGGGCGACGTTCCCCTGGTTCGAGACGGAGGACCGGTGGGTCGTCGAGTACCACGACGCGAGCGACGCCATCGAGGGGCTCGTCGCGATGGGCGGGCTCACCGTCCTCGCCATCGCCTTCTCGGCGCTGCTCACCGCCGAGTATCTCACCTTGGCGCGCACCCAGTACTTCGGCGTGTACGCCTTCGGGCTGTTCATGTCGCTGCTGGGCTCGACGGTGTCGTACTACGCCTGGTTCATGCCCCACGTCGAAGTCGCCGAACGGAGGGACCACTGATGGGAGACGACGCGAACGACCGACGACCGACGGGAGACGGAACCGATACCCGGCCGAGGGGGGAGACCGAACTGTGCGACGCCTGTCCCGAGAACGACGGCGGCGCCGCGGTCGACCCGAGCATCTACCGCCCGTTCTGGGCGGACGCGCGCGCCGAGCTCGAGCGCCGCGACTACGCGAAGATCCTCGCGACGGTGGGCGGGGTCACGGCGGTCGGGAGCCTCGCCGCGCCCGTCGCGGGGCTCACGCGGGTGTTCGACCGTAAGTATCAGGGGCCGGTGTACGAGGACGGAATTCCCCTCGTCGACGATGCGGGCGAGCGGATCGCGGAGGACCGCATCGCGCCCGGCGAGCAGCTCACGGTGTTCCCGGAGCCCCGCCCGGGGATCGAGGACGCCCCGACGCTGCTCGTGCGCTTCGAGGAGTCGGCGTACGGCGACCAGGTGCGCGACGAGTACACCGTGGGCGGGTACGCCGCGTTCTCGAAGGTGTGTACCCACGCCGGCTGTATGGTCGACGACCGCGACGGCGACGTGCTCGTCTGCCCGTGTCACTCCGGGCGGTTCGACCCGTTCACGGGCGCACGGGTCGTCGGGGGACCGCCGCCGCGGTCGCTGCCGCAGCTTCCGATCACGCTCTCGGGCGACGGCTACCTCGTCGCGACCGGGGACTTCCAGGGGCCGGTCGGCCCCGGGGGAGAGTGATGTCCCGTATCGACGCCGCGACCGAGCGGGCGGAGTCCGCCTACGACTGGGTCGACTCGCGGCTGGACCTGGAGGACGCGAGCGACTTCCTCGGGAAGGCGTTCCCCGCGGAGGACTCCTTCCTCCTCGGCGAGGTCGCGCTGTTCTGTTTCGGGATCCTCGTCGCGACCGGGACGTTCCTCGCGTTCTTCTACGAGCCGAGCACGACCGCCGTCGAGTACGGCGGGAGCGTCGTGCAGTACCAGGGCGAGGAGCTGCCGGCGGCGTTCACGAGCGTCCTCTACATCACCTACGACGTGCCGTTCGGAATGTTCCTGCGGCGCATGCACCACTGGGCGGCACACCTGTTCGTCGCGTCGATCGCCCTGCACATGCTCCGCGTGTTCTTCACCGGGGCGTACCGCAACCCGCGGGAGCCGAACTGGCTCGTCGGGACCGGCCTCGCCGGGCTGGCGATGTTCGCGGCCTACACCGGCTACTCGCTCCCGTACGACGAGTTCGCGAGCACGGCGGTCGGGATCGGGTACAACGTCGCCGCCTCGGTCCCGATCGTCGGGGACCCGCTCGCGAGCATCGTCTTCGGCGGCGAGTTCCCGACGAGCGCGACGATCCCGCGGCTGTTCTTCCTGCACGTCTTCCTCATTCCGGCCGCGATCGCCGGGCTCATCGCCGTCCACATGGCCATCCTCATCCGGCAGAAACACACCGAGGCGCGGCGCGACGGGGACGTGGTCGCCGCGGGGCCGGAGGGCGGCGCCCCGAACGCGAGCGGGAAGGCGCCGAGCGGGAGCGGAGACGCCGAGGCGACCGACGGCGGCGCGCGCCTGATCGACCGCGACGACGACCGCGTCGTGATCGGGCTCCCGGCGTTCCCGAACCAGGCCGCGGTGAGCGCGGTCGTGTTCTTCCTCACGATGGCCGTGCTCTCGCTGCTCGCCGGGCTGCTCCCGGTCCACAACATCGCCGAGTACGGCCCGAACGACCCGGCGTCGACGCCGGCGCTCGTCATGCCGGACTGGTTCCTGATGTGGGGGTACGGATTCTTAAAGCTCACACCCTCGTGGATGAGCTTCGACGTCCTCGGGATCCACGTCAGCTCGGAGTTCGTCGGCGGCCTGCTCCTCCCGAGCCTGGTGTTCGTCGCCGTCGCGGTCTGGCCGTTCGTCGACCGCGCGGAGGAGCCGGAACACTTCACGCGGAACTACCTCGACCGACCGTTCCCGACCGCGGTCGGGATCGTCGGCGTCACGCTCGTCATGGTCGCGTCGATCGCCGGCATGGACGTGATCCTCGCCGAGATCCTCGGCACGTCGACGGCCGTGCTCAGGCCGTACCTGATCGCGGCGATCGTGCTCGTCCCCGCCGCGGCCGGCACCCTCACCTACGCGGTCCTCGGCGGCTTCGGCGGCGGTTCGGAGGGGGGACCGCCCCCGACGGACGAGGAGGGGCCGACGGAGTCGAGGGACGACGGAGAGCCGTCGCGAGCGGGGGGATCTAACGATGACTGAGTCGAGCGGCGGCCGACCGACGGAGCTGTCGCCGCGTCGGTACCGATGGGCGGATCGTGCGACGAAACTGGCCGGCGTGGGGCTGATCGCCGCCGGGCTCGACGCGGGCGGCGGCACGCCTGCGGGCGTCGCGTTCGCGCTCCTCGGCGTCGCGCTCGGCCTCGCGACCGTTTTCCTTTCCAAACATGACTGACACGACAGACACGACGAACGAATCGACACGCGACGGGGGCGGCACCGCGCGCCGCGACTTCCTGAAAGGGGTCGGAGCGGCGGCCGCCGTCGGCGCCACCGGCTTGGGCTCCGCGCAGGAGCTCACGGAAATGACCGCTCTGGAGGTCGTCGACGACCCGATCGGGAACTACCCGTACCGCGACTGGGAGGACCTCTACCGCGAGGAGTGGGACTGGGACGGCAAAGCCCGTTCGACGCACAGCGTCAACTGCACCGGGAGCTGCTCGTGGCAGGTGTACACGCGGAACGGACAGGTGTGGCGCGAGGAGCAGGCCGGCGATTACCCGCGCTTCGACGAGTCGCTCCCCGATCCGAACCCGCGCGGCTGTCAGAAAGGCGCGTGTTTCACCGACTACGTGAACGCCGACCAGCGCGTCACGCACCCGCTCCGCCGGACCGGCGAGCGCGGCGAGGGGAAGTGGGAGCGGATCTCCTGGGACGAGGCGCTCACGGAGATCGCCGAGGAGGTCATCGACGCCGTCGAGGACGAGGAGTACGACGCGATCAGCGGCTTCACGCCGATCCCGGCGATGAGCCCGGTGTCGTTCGCCTCCGGGAGCCGCCTCATTAACCTCCTCGGCGGCGTCAGTCACTCCTTCTACGACTGGTACTCCGACCTCCCGCCGGGACAGCCGATCACGTGGGGAACCCAGACCGAGAACGCCGAGAGCGCGGACTGGTACAACGCCGACTACATCATCGCGTGGGGGTCGAACATCAACGTCACGCGGATCCCCGACGCGAAGTACTTCCTCGAAGCCGGCTACAACGGCGCCAAGCGCGTCGGGATATTCACCGACTACAGCCAGACGGCGATCCACTGCGACGAGTGGCTCGGCCCGGAGCCCGGCAGCGACACCGCGCTCGCGCTCGGGATGGCCCGCACCATCGTCGACGAGGGACTGTACGACGAGGAGCATTTACAAGAGCAGACGGACATGCCGCTGCTCGTCCGCGAGGACACCGGGAAGTTCCTCCGGGCGAGCGAGGTGTCCGGGCTGAGCGTCGACGCCGACCGCCCGGAGAAGGTGTTCGTCATGCAGGACGCCGACGGGACCCTCCGTCCCGCCCCCGGATCGCTCGGCGAGCGCGACGGACAGTACGACGACTCGGTGAGCATCGAGCTCGACTTCGACCCGGAGCTCGCCGCCGAGCGCACGGTTCGGACGACCGACGGCGCGGTCGAGACCCGGTCCGTCTGGCTGAACCTCCGCGACGAGCTGTCGGAGTACACCCCCGAGCGCGTGAACGAGATCACCGGCGTCGGCAGGCAGACGCACCAGAAGATCGCCCGCGAGTTCGCCGGGGTCGACCGCGCGAAGATCATCCACGGCAAAGGGGTCAACGACTGGTATCACAACGACCTCGGCAACCGGGCGATCCAGCTGCTCGTCACGCTCACGGGGAACCTCGGTCGACAGGGGACCGGCCTCGACCACTACGTCGGCCAGGAGAAGATCTGGACGTACAACGGGTGGCAGAAGCTCTCGTTCCCGACCGGCAGCGTTCGCGGCGTCCCGACGACGCTGTGGACGTACTACCACGCCGGGATCATGGAGAACACCGACCCGGACACCGCGGCGAAGATCCGGGAGTCGATCGATAAGGGATGGATGCCGCTGTACCCGAGCGAGCGCGACGACGGCAGCCGCCCGGACCCGCGGGTGATGTTCGTCTGGCGCGGGAACTACTTCAATCAGGCAAAGGGGAACATCGCCGTCGAGGAGGAGCTGTGGCCGAAGCTGGACCTGATCGTCGACGTCAACTTCCGGATGGACTCGACGGCGCTCAACAGCGACATCGTCCTGCCGACGGCGAGCCACTACGAGAAACACGACCTCTCTGCGACGGACATGCACACCTACGTGCACCCGTTCACGCCCGCGGTCGAACCGCTGGGCGAGTCGAAGACGGACTGGCAGATCTTCCGCGATCTCGCCGCGAAGATCCAGGAGCTGGCCGCGGAGCGCGGCACGGATCCGGTCGACGACCGCAAGTTCGACCGACAGATCGACCTCCAGTCGGTCCACGACGACTACGTTCGGGACTGGCTCGACGGCGAGCCCGGCGCGCTCGAGGAGGACAGGGCGGCCTCGGAGTTCATCCTAGAGAACTCCGAGGAGACGAACCCCGAGGGAACCGACGAGCAGATCACGTTCGACGACATCGACGAACAGCCGCGCCGGCTCCTCGAAACCGGCGACCACTGGTCGTCCGACATCGAGGAGGGCGAGGCGTACTCCCCGTGGAAGAACTACGTCCAGGACAAGAACCCGTGGCCGACGTTCACCGGTCGCCAGCAGTACTACATCGACCACGACTGGTTCTTGGAGCTCGACGAGCAGCTCCCGACGCACAAGGAGGCGCCGGTGTTACAGGAGAAGTCGGAGTACCCGCTCGGCTACAACACGCCGCACAGCCGCTGGTCGATCCACTCGACGTGGCGCGACAACAGCAAGATGCTCCGGCTGCAACGCGGCGAGCCGATCGTCTTCCTCAACCCCGAGGACGCCGAGGAACGCGGGATCGAGGACGGCGACACCGTGCGGGTGTACAACGACCTCGACTCGGTCGAGGTGCAGGCGAAGATCTACCCGAGCGGAGAGCCCGGTACGGTCCGGCACTTCTTCAGCTGGGAGCGGTTCCAGTACCCCGACCGCAACAACTTCAACTCGCTCGTGCCGATGTACATGAAGCCGACACAGCTCGTCCAGTACCCCGAGGACACCGGCGAGCACCTCCACTTCTTCCCGAACTACTGGGGACCGACCGGGGTGAACAGCGACGTCCGGATCGAGGTAGAGCCGGTCGAGGACGGGGCGGGCGACGACGCCGGATCGGTCGAAGGTGGCCTCAGTCTCGAACGAGCGAACGAACCCGAGCCGTCCGACTCGGGGTCGAACGCACGCGGCGCGTTGGGTCGCGTCTCGGACCTGCTCGGAGGTGACGGCCAATGAGCAAGACCGATGACGACGCGGTCCGGCAGACCGACGACGGCGACGTTCCGCTCGCGGAGGGCGTGGACCACCAGGTCGCGATGGTGATGGACCTGAACAAGTGCATCGGCTGCCAGACGTGTACGATCGCGTGTAAGACCAACTGGACCGAGTCCGGGGGGCGCGAGTACATGTACTGGAACAACGTGGAGACGAAGCCCGGCGCCGGCTACCCCCGCGACTGGGAGGAGCTGGGCGGCGGCTGGGACGAGGACGGCCAGTCGCGGACGCCCGGCGAGCTCCCGGAGCAGGAGGACTACGGTCGCGCCTGGGACTTCAACCACGAGGCGATCATGTACGAGGGGAGCGACGAGCCGCTCCGCCCCATGGAGAACGCCGACTGGGGGCCGAACTGGGACGAGGACGAGGGCGCCGGCGAGTACCCGAACTCCTACTACTTCTACCTCCCGCGTATCTGTAACCACTGCACGCACCCCTCCTGCGTCGAGGCGTGTCCCCGCTCGGCGATCTACAAGCGCGAGGAGGACGGGATCGTCCTCGTCGACCAGGACCGCTGCCGGGGCTACCGGTACTGCGTCGAGGGGTGCCCCTACAAGAAGGTGTTCTACAACGCGCAGACGAAGACCAGCGAGAAGTGCATCTTCTGTTACCCCCGGATCGAGGGCGAGGGCCCAGAGGGCGAGGTGCGACCGCCCTCCTGCGCCGAGGACTGTCCGCCGCAGCTCCGACACGTCGGCTTCCTCGACGACGAGGACGGCCCGATCCACAAGCTCGTCAACGAGTACGAGGTCGCCCTGCGGCTCCACCCCGAGTACCGGACGGAGCCGAACGTCTACTACATCCCCCCGTACGCACCGCCGCAGACGTCGGAGAACGGCGAGACGGTGAACGCCAACCGGATCCCGCGCAACTACTTAGAGGAGCTGTTCGGGCCGGGAGTCGAGGCGGCGCTCAACACGATCACCCGCGAGCGGGAGAAGGCCGAGCGCGGCGAGGAGAGCGAGCTCATGGAGATCCTCTCGACCGTGAACAACGACGACCAGTACCGGCTTGAGGTGTTCGACGATGACGGCTGACGACGCGGGGGCCGGCGGCGGACTGGGCTCCCGGGAGCTCGCCGTGGCGGCCGCGCTCGCGCTCGCCGTCGTGGCCGCGGCCGCGGCGTTCCCGGCGATCGTCGACGCCCGCGCGGCCTACGAGATCCCGGTCGAACAAGAGGCGAGCGCCGGCGACCTCGCGGAGCCGACCGGGGACGCGTGGCAGACCATCGAGGCCGTGGACGTCCCGATGAGCAGCACCGGCGCGGCGGTGCCGGGCGGCTCCGACACCACCGTCGAGTCCGTCCGGGTCGCGGCCGCGCGGACCGACGAGCGGCTCTACCTCAAGCTGTCGTGGAGCGACCCCACGGCGAACGCGTCGACGGACTCGCTTCGGGCGTTCGCCGACGCCGCCGCGATTCAGCTGCCCGTCTCCGCGGAGTCGCAGCCGCCGATCGCGATGGGGTCGACCGACAACCGGGTGAACGTCTGGTACTGGAACGCCGCGGACGGGACGGAGTCGCTGCTCGCCGGCGGCGCCGGGAGCACGACGCGAATCCCGGAGTCGGCGGTGGAGACGACCGCGACGCACACCGGCGACCGGTGGACCGTCGTGTTCTCCCGGCCGCTCTCCGCCGACCGCGCGAACGTGACCGATGTCGATCCGAACCGGGACATGAACGCCGCGTTCGCGGTCTGGGAGGGCTCGAACGGCGAGCGGTCCGGTCAGAAGGCCGCCAGCGAGTGGTACTACCTCTCGCTCGGACAGAGCGACGGGGCGAGCCCCTACGAGACGGTGCTGTGGGCGATCGCCGGAGTAGCCATCGTGATGACCACGCTCGTGACCGTCGAGGGCATCCGCCGGACGAGGGGTGAGTGACCGTGTCGGAGCCGATCTCCGGACGGGATAGCTCCCAACTCGACGGGGAGTTCCCCACCGACGCGATCGACGAGGAGGCCGCGGCACGAGGGAGCGTCTACGCGCTCGCGGCGACGGCGTTCGCCGAGCCGAGCCAGGGCGTCTACGAGCGGTTCGCGGACGGCTCGCTCGACGAGGCGATGGCGACGCTCGTCGACCGGACCGGTCTCGACGTCGACCCGCCCGACCTGACCGTCGAGGAGGACCGCGAGACGCTCGCGGCCCGGTACAACGACCTGTTCGTCATCGGCTACTCCGAGGTGATCGACGGGACCGACGGAACGGTCGAGAACCAGGGACCGCCGGTGTCGCTGTACGAGTCGACGTACCGCTCGGACGTGTCGTGGAACGACGTGAACCTCGACCTCGCACGAGCGTACGAGCACTTCGGGTGCGAGATCGGCGGCGACGAGCGCCGCCACCACGACCACGTCCGGCTGGAGGCCGAGTTCGCGGGGTACCTCTGTCGGCTGGCCGCCGCGAGCGACGGCGGCGCCGTGACCGCCAACGGCGACGGCGACTCGCCGGAAGACGCCGAGCCGGCCGGCCTTGAGCGCGCGCGACTCGACTTCCACGACCGCCACCTCTCGGTCCTCGCGTCGGGGCTCCGCAGCGGCCTCGACGCGGAGCCCGGGACGAGCGTCTACGGTCACCTCGCGCGGTTCCTCGACGCCTTCGTCGCCGCCGACGTCGACGATCTCGCGGACCGGCTCGACGCCGGCGCCGGGGGCGAACGCGAGCACGCGGGCGCTGACGGTCCGGACGGGGGTGAGCGCCAGTGAGCTCACCGACCGAGCGTGCGACCGCGCGAGCGACCGCGCCGGGGCTCCCCGACCGCCTCGGCGGTCGCGTGGGCTCGATCGGCCTGCTCGTCGCAGTCGGCGTCGGCGTCGCGACCGCCGTCCGCGTGCTGTACAACGCGCCGTTCGAGCCGGTCGCGTTCCCGTCCGGGCTGGTTCCGGCCGCGGGAACGGTCGCGGCGCTCGTGAGCGGTGTCGCGCTCGCGGTCGTCGCGCTCTCGGCCGACCGCCTCGCGGTCCGCGTCGGGCTTCTGTTCGCCGGGGTGTTCGGCGTGCTCGCGACGGTCTCCGACGCGGCGGTCGCCGCGTCGGCAGTCGCGATTCCGGCCGGCGCGGCGCTCGCGTTCGGCCGCGCGCTGGGCCCGCCCGCGACGTACTTCGAGCTCCGCCGCGGAGTCCTCGCGCTGGCGTTCGGGCTCGCCGTCGGGCTCTCGCTCGCCGCGACGACCGGGATCGTCGGGTCCGCCTTCCGAGCGGCCGGATCACTCGCCTTCCTCGGAGGGATGACGCTGCTCGCCGTGCGGGTCGAAGGCGACCCGGTCGCGCTCGTCGCCGGCGCGGTCGCGTTCGCCGGCGTCGCCGCGGCGAGCGCCGCCGCGCCGTACGTCACCGGGAGCGCGCTGCTCGTCGGGTTCGCCGTCGTCGGAAGCCCGCACCTGCTCGTCGCGACCGCGGCGTTCGGGGGGGTCGCGGCCGCAGTCGCCGGACTCCGCGAGGGCGACGCGTGGCTCGCCGTCGGCGCGGTCCTCCTGCTGCTCGCGGGCGTCCCGGCGACGCCGGGGACCGCGACCGCTGTCTGTCTCGGCGCCGCGCTCGCGGCCCTCGACGCCGAGGAGGCCCTCGGCGGACCGGGCGCGCCGGATTCGGCGGGTCCGACGACCGAAGCGGGGGTGAGCGCCCGATGAGGGATCCCGACGAGGCGACGGACGGACCGACTGACCCCCGCGTCCACCCCGAGGAGAGCCCGGGATTCGGCGAGGAGCCGGACGGGCTCGAGGACATCGAGGTGAGCCGCGACGTGACGATCGGCGACGCGAGCCCCCGAGAGCTCCAGGCGACGGACACGGCGCCGCTCCGCGGAACGGACACGGCCGCGAAGGTCGAGGACCTCGTCGACGGCGACCCGGTCGAGCGCCGGCGGGCCGCGCTGGCGCTCGGCGAGGGACGACCCACCGAGGCCGCCGTCGACGCGCTGATCGAACACGGCCTCGCCGACGCCGACGCCGACGTGCGCCAGTTCGCGGTCGAGGCGCTCGGAGAGCTCGGCGGCGAGCGGGCGGGCGAGGCCGCGGTCGCGGCGTGCGACGACCCCGACCCCTGGGTCCGGGCCGAGGCGGTCGTCGCGCTCGACCGGATCGACCGCGGCGAACACGCGGCGACCGTCGAGGCGGCGCTCGACGACGAGCACCACGCGGTCGTCAGGAACGCGATGGTGTCGCTGTTCAAGCGCCGCGGCGAGGCGCTGCGCCCCGTCCTACTGGAGCTGTCGCACGCGGAGAGCGAGCGGCTCAGGGAGTGGGCCGTCCACCTGCTCGCGGGCGTCGACGACGAGCGCGCGACCGCCCGCCTCGAAGCCGTCGCGGGCGACGAGAGCGAGCCCAAGGTCGTTCGGAGCACCGCCGCCCGCGCGCTCGACGCCGACCCGGGGAAGTTCCGGCGGCAGTTCAGCGGCGGCACCGAGAACGACAGCGCCGACCTGCCCGGCGAGAGCACCCTCAACCGCCGGCCGGACCTGTGAACCGCTTTCGTCCGCCGACGCCGACTTCGCGGACGCGGACCGTCGCGCCGACACCGACTTCGCGGACGCGGACCGCCGTGCGGACGCCGACCACCATCCCATCATGACAGACCCAACCGTTGACACGCCCGACGACGCGGACGCCGACGACGAACCGACCGACAGCGAATCGCCCGCCGACGCCGTGGAGGCGGCGCTCCGGAAGGTCCGCGACCCGGACGCCGGCGTGAGCGTGTTCGAGGCGGGGGTCGTCGAGGACATCGAGATCGCCGACGGGACCGCGACGATCACCGCGGACCTGCGGGAGTTCCCGCGAGACGCGGCCGAGCGGGTGTCGGGCGCCATGGTCCGGGCCGCCTCGGACGCGACCGGCGTGTCGAACGCGCGCGTCGAGCAGGTCGATCCCAGTCCCGACCTCGACGGCCGGTCCGCGGGGATGGGAACCGCGGACCGGGTGATCGCGGTCGCGAGCACGAAGGGCGGCGTCGGGAAGACGACGGTCGCGACGACGCTGGCGTGCGCGCTCGCGGCCGGGAGTGGCGGCGACGGTGAGGACGTCGACGCGGATGGTGGCGACGCGGAGGACGCCGACGGCGACGAGGCCCCGTCAGTGGGGCTGTTCGACGCCGACATCTACGGACCGAACGTCCCCGAGGCGGTCGACGCGAGCGGCCCCGTCTACAGCGACGACGACGGGAACCCCGTCCCGGTCGACGCCGGCGGGCTGGAGGTGATGAGCGTGGGGCTCCTCTCGGACGACGGCCCGCTCGCGTGGCGGGGCGCGATGGCCCACGACGCGCTCTCGGACCTGTTCGAGACCGCCGCCTGGAGCGACCCGGACACGGTCGTCGTCGACATGCCGCCGGGGACGGGGGACGTGGCGCTGACGACCCTCCAAGAGGTGCCCGTCGACGGCGTCGTCCTCGTCACGACGCCGTTCCACGCGGCCGTCTCCGACACGGCGCGGGCGCTGGAGCTGTTCGAGGAGAACGACGTGCCCGTGCTCGGCGTCGTCTCGAACATGGGGGAGTTCGTCTGCGAGGAGTGCGGCACGCCCCACGACCTGTTCGGCGGCGACGACCCGATCGAGGCCCTCGACGTCCCGGTGCTCGCGGAGCTCCCGTTCGACCCGGAGCTGCAGTCGACACCGGCGCCCCGGGCCGACGCACTTCCCGAGCACGCGGCGGACTTAGCGGCCGCCGTCGACGAGCGGTACGAAGACGTCTGGACGGTCGACCCGCCGGCGGACGCCGTCGACCTGCGCGGGCTCGATCCGGAGACGCGTAAGGAGCGCGTCGAGAGGCGGTTCCGCGAGCTCGACTCCGGCGAGGAGTGTTTCATCGTGAGCGACCGCGACCCGGCGCCCGTCCGGGGGTTCCTGATCGACCTGATCGACGCCGAGGCGCTCCCAAGCTTCCGCGTCAAGCGACAGAACCCGGAGACGTGGTTCGCGCGGGCGACGCGGCCGTAATCGCCCGTCTCGTTTCTGTCGGACGTATTCGTGAGTGAGGCGTTCTCCACCGGTCCCGATCGGCACGGCCACGGCGGCGATCGCTTATAAGGAGTAGATGCGGTGGCGCGCGCCTCCGAGCGGCCGCCGATGGCGGCCGCAAGGAGCGCGTGCGAGGGAGGCGGCGGGCCGGCGCGGCTCCGCCCGCGCCGGGCCGTCCGCCGAGGCTGGGGGGGCGTGAGGCTGCGGTGCTATGTTGGTGGGGCTCAAAGGGCAGGCAACGAGAGAGCATCAGCGATCGAATGAGGTGCGCAGCGAGCGTGCGTCGCTCGCGTCGCCTGGGGCTTTGGACGTGTTCTCCCCAGAGTCGTCGACCAGGGATAAACAGCTGCATCATCACTCCGAGATTCGCACTCAGCTCGTCGCCCCGGTTTATAAATCGCTCCACGCGCCCAGGAACCGCTGGACCGCGGTCAGGTGCCCGACCGCGGCGAACAGCGCGAGCAGGAGCCCGACGACGTTCAGCCCGACGACGATCGGCGCCGAGTAGACGGCGGCGACGAGGCCGACGATACCCATCAGCGCGAGTCGGTCGGCCCGACCGAGGAGTCCGCCGTACTCGCGCCCGATCCCGACCGCCTGGATCTGGGTGCCCATGTACGAGGTCATCAGGACGCCGGTGACCGCGAGGAAGCCGAGGGCGTACGCCTCGATCCCGACGGTGAACCCCGCGATGATCGCGATGTCGGCGTACCGGTCGAGCACGTGATCGAGGAGGTCGCCGCCGTCCGAGGAGACCTCCAAGTGGCGCGCGAGCGCGCCGTCGACGAGGTCGAGCCAGCCGTTGAGCAGGACGCAGACCGCGCCGACGGCGTAAAACAGGGGATCGCCGACCGCGAACGCGCCCGCGGCCGCGACCGCGACGCCGAACGCGAGGACGCTCACCTGGTCCGGCGAGAGCCCGAGTCGGGCCGCGGCGCGCACCCACGGCCCGAGCAGGCGGTCCGCCACCGAGCGGTACTGGTCGAGGGTCATCTACCGTCCCGACCGTCGCGGGTCATATATAATCGATGAAGTCGACGGTGCCGGCGCTCGGGCCGCGCTCGCCCTCGATCGCGGCGCGGATCTCGTCGGCCACGGCCTCGGGGTCGCGGTCCGTCGTATCGATCTCGTACACGTTCTCCGTCCCGTGTTCCGCGACGGCCTCCGAGAGGATCACGTCGAGCGCCTCGCTCTCCGCGTTTTCCGCCGACGTCGACTCCGACTCCCCGCGCTCCCGGAGCCGCGTCTCGACCGTCTCCGGACGGCAGCGCAGGACGACGACGCGGTCGACGTCGAATCGGTGGGCGAGGTGGGAGTCGAGCACGCCCGACCAGTCGCCGAGGTGTTCCCGCACCGCGTCGAGGTCGGCGACGAGGGTGTCGCGGTCGGCGTCGCGCTCGGTCCAGAGGGCGTCGTCGTCCTTTATGAGGTCGTTGAGATGGATAACCTCGTATTCGTCCTCGAGCAATGCGGTCGCGGTCGACTTGCCTGTTCCGGGAGTGCCGGTGACGGCGACGCGGGCCGGGCGGGCGTCCGGATCGCTATCCGCCGCGGACGACTCCCCGCTCACGCTCGAACACCGAGCCCGAGGTCGGCGAGGGTCTCGTTGAGCCGCTCGACCGCCTCCCGGGTCTCCTCGCGGGTGCCGGTCGAGATCCGGACGTGGTTCGGCAGCCCGAACGAGGTGCAGTCGCGGATGATGACGCCGCGCTCCTGGGCCGCGTCGGCGACCCGCTCCGCGTCGCCGACCTCGGCGAGCACGAAGTTCCCCGCCGACTCGACGGTCGGCGCGTCGAGCTCGTCCGCGATGTACTCGCGGGCCCACCGCGCCGTCTCGACCGACTCCTCGACGTGCGCCTCGTCGTCGAGGGCGGCGAGCGCGGCCCGGCAGGCGAGCTCGTTCGCGGCGAACGGGGTGTTCACTCGGGCGTACGCCTCGCCCCACGCCTCGGGGACGACGCTGTACCCGACCCGGAGCCCCGCGAGACCGTACGCCTTCGAGAACGTCCGGAGCACCGCCACGTCGTCGCGCTCGTCGACGAGGGGGATCGCGCTGTCGACCGCGGCGAACTCGCCGTACGCCTCGTCGACGACGACGAGCGTCCCCTCCGCGGTCGCGTCCGCGATCGCCTCGACCTCGTCCAGCGGCATCGTCGACCCCGAGGGGTTGTGCGGGGAGGTGACGTAGACGATCCGCTCGCCGCCGTAGGCGGAAAGGACCGTTTCCGCGTCCTGCGCGAAGCCGTCGGCCGGGGAGAGGTCGTACTCCGTCACCTCGCCGTGGTGGTACCGGGCCGACATCCCGTAGTAGGCGAAGCCGGGCGTCGGGACGAGCACCTCGTCGCCCGGTTCCAGCGCGGCCCGCGCGAGGTAGTCGATCGAGCCGTCGGCGCCGGGCGAGACCCACACCTGCTCGGTCGCCACGCCCCACTTCTCCGCGATCTTCGCGGTGAGGTCCGTGTGCGAGGATTTCGGGTACTGATGGACGCGGTCGGCGTGCTCGCGGATCGCCTCGACCGCGGCCGGGCTCGGGCCGTGCGGGTTCTCGTTCGAGGAGAGCTTGATCAGGTCGTCGGGGTCGATCCCGCGCTCGCGGGCGACCTCCTCGACGCCCCGACCCGGGACGTACGGCGAGTGGTCCGAGAGATCGCGTGGTTGCATGCCCGTTCGTCCGGGACGGGCGCTCTTAAGGGTGGTTGAACGGGACGGCGTCGACGGCGGCCCCGCGCCACCGATTCCGCGAGCACGTAGCCCCCGCGTTCACCGGATGCGTCGCCCGCGCGTTCACCGGAAACCCGGTGTGCGACCGGGGCGCAGGGAGCGCCGGACGGCACGATCGTCGGCCGCCGGTCAGGGGACGCGCACGTCGTGTTCGAGCGTTCCCACGCCCTCGATCTCCACCTCGACGGTGTCGCCGTCGGCGAGCGCGCCGACGCCCTCCGGCGTCCCGGTCGCGATCACGTCGCCGGCCTCCAGCGTGAGGTACGTCGTGATCTCCTCGATCAGGGTCGGCACGTCGAAGATGAGGTGTTCGCGGTCGCTCGACTGCTTCGTCTCGCCGTTCACCCGGAGCTCGACGCTGGCGTCCGCGGGGACCTCGTCCGGGGTCGCCATCACCGGGCCGAGCGGCGCGGCGTTGTCGAACGCCTTCCCCCGCACCCAGTTCTGCTCGCGGTTCTGGTCGTCGCGGTTCGACACGTCGTCCATGCAGGTGAAGCCGGCGACGACGTCCATCGCGTCGTCGGCGTCGACCGCCTTGCACTGCTCGCCGATCACGACCGCCAGCTCCGCCTCCCAGTCGATCCGGTCTTTCCCCGCGGGGACGGTGACCGTGTCGCCGTGGCTCGCCAGCGCGTTCGGCGGCTTCAAGAAGAGAAGCGGCCGGTCCGGCACGTCGTTGCCGAGCTCGGCCGCGTGGTCGGCGTAGTTGCGTCCGATACAGACGATCTTCGAGGGGTCCGTCGGCGGGAGCACGTCGATCGCGGGGTCGTCGAGCGCGTACTCGTCGCCGCCGAAGGCGACGGTGTCGCTCTCGGGGTCGTAGGTGCCTTCGCGGATCGAGCCGGCCGGGTCGCGGAACCGTGCGTGGTGCATGTGCGAGCGATCGGGCGGGGTCTTAAAAAGGGTTGCCGGACGGCGCCGGCCGCGTCACTCCCCTTCGCGGCCCGCCGACTCCGAGAGCTCGGTGGGCGGCTCCCGGTCGCCGGAGCCGGTGTCGGGTGCACCGAGGCCGGGTCCGACCGCATCGAGGTCGGGCCCCTCCCCGGCGGATCCGCCGAACAGCTCCTCGCGGGCGCAGTCCGCGCAGTAGTGGTTGTGACGGACCGCGTGTGTACGGACCGGCACGCCCGCCACGATCGTCTCGTCGCGCCGTCGGCTGACGACTCCGCGCTCGAAGGGCTCGCCGCAGACGACGCACGGGTCGTCGACGGACTCCGGCGGGCGGACCACCCGGTGGTCGACCGTCTTCAGTCGGCCGAACGCGGTGATCCGGTGGCGACGCTGCAGGCGCTCTTGGGCCGGCGGCGCCGCGCCCGCTCCGAGGAGGGCGAACGCCAGACCGACGATCGCGGCGGGCGGGGAGGCGGTCTCGAAGGCGAGGAAGCCGATCCAGCCGCCGACGGCCAGCAGCAGCCCGCTCAGGAGGTACGCGGAGACCGTTTCGAGCCGCCGCCCGCGCTCGGAGCGCGACGGGGCGCGGACCCGCGTCGAATCGCCCCGAACCAGCCGGCACCGCTCGGCCAGCTTCGAGTAGTGCCACCAGCCGTACAGCAGGTTCCCGACGCCGCCCGTGAACAGCAGAAGGAGGACGTGGACGCCCACCGAGCCGATCTCCCTGTCGACGACGGTGACGCGGTCGCCGTCGTCGCGCTCGA
The DNA here is from genome assembly GCF_059752555.1 of Halorubrum sp. B52. NCBI lineage: Archaea > Methanobacteriati > Methanobacteriota > Halobacteria > Halobacteriales > Haloferacaceae > Halorubrum > Halorubrum sp. B52. Next base: position 226,297 of record NZ_MWTG01000007.1, read on the forward strand.
TCTCCCACCCGGCGTCGAGGTGGTCCCGGACGCGGCGACGGAACGCCCGCTCGCTCTCGCCGTCGGCGTCGGGGCGTGACGCGCCGCAGTTCGAGCAGAACCGGTCGTCCGGTTCGAACCGGTCGCCGCAGTCCGGGCAGTGCGCGGATCGGCCGCCGACGTCGGTGCCGCAGTCCGGACAGAAGCTCGCGTCGGACGGGAGCGACGCGTCGCACGACGGACAGACCGACGGCGGGTCGGCGGGACCGCTGGTCGTGGAGGGCATCTCTCTCCCGTAGACGCCCGGGACGGTTAATCGCTTTCGCCGCCGTCTCGCTCGCCCGGGCCGCGTCGCGTCTCGGCGCCGGTGACCCGCCGTCGCGTCGCCGCGACCGCAGGCCCGTCTTCCGCGGCGTCGGCTTTTATTACTGTTCGCCGAGAGGATCCGGACGAACCATGGAACTCACCTGGCACGGTCACTCGACGTGGCACGTCGTCGTCGACGACACGGAGCTCCTGATCGATCCGTACTTCGACAACCCGAAGACCGACGTCGACCCGGAGGAGCTCGACCCCGACTACCTCCTCTTGACTCACGGGCACACGGACCACATCGCCGACGCCGACCGCTTCGAGGGCGCGACCGTGGTCGCCACCCCGGAGCTCACCGGCTACGTCCAGGACACGTTCGGCCACGAGCACACGCTCCCGGCCGGCGGGATGAACATCGGGGGCACCGTCGAGTGCGGCGACGCGTGGGTGACGATGGTCCGCGCGGACCACTCGAACGGGATCGACACCGGGTACGGCACCTCCGGCGGGATGCCGACCGGCTTCGTCATCGGGGACAAGAAGCCGACCCAGGAGTCCGACCCCGACTGCACGACGTTCTACCACGCGGGCGACACCGCGCTGATGTCCGAGATGGTCGACGTGATCGCCCCGTACCTCGAGCCGGACGCCGCCGCGCTCCCCGCCGGGGACCACTTCACGATGGGGCCAGCGGGCGCCGGCATCGCCGCCGACTGGGTCGGCGCCGACGTGGTGTTCCCGATGCATTACGACTCGTTCCCGCCGATCGAGATCGACACGCGGGAGTTCGTCAACGAGGTGAAGGCCGCGGGCGCCGCCGCCGAACCGGTCGTCCTCGAGGGCGACGAGACGTACACGCTGGAGTCGTAGCCGGTCCGTCTGCCGCGTTCCGCTTTTTCGTGCGTCCCTCCGGCACGGGCACGACTGATGGCAACCTTTAGGCCGCGGCGAACCGTCTGTCGACGCGTATGTCGGACATCCAGACGTCCACCGTCTCCGAGGAAGGGTACGCCTGCACGAGCCAGGTCGGCGACTTCGACCTGCAGATCGACGCGACCGACGAGACGGGACCGAACCCGAACGCCGCGCTCGTCGCGACGTACGCCTCCTGTTACCTCCCCGCATTCCGCGTGGGCGGGAGCCAGCGCGGCGAGGAGGACCTCGGGAAGATCCAGATCGACGCGAGCGCCGATCTCGACGACGACGACGACTTGGCGGCCATCGCCTTCGACGTCCACGTCGAGGCCGACCTCGACGACGAGACCGCCTCCGAGATCGCCGAGCGCGCCGAGGGGATCTGTCACGTGCACAGCGCGCTGCGCGAGGAGCTCCACGCCGACATCAGCGTCTACCCCGGCGCGTTCTGAGGAACCGCCGACCGCGACCCGTTTTCCGTTCTCGCCGCATCCGTAGGAGCGCCTACGGCGAGCCGACCTCGTCGGCGCCGTCGACGAGATCGACCCCGCGGAACTCGAAGCGCGCCCCGCCCGACTCGCTCTCGGTCAGCGCGACCGTCCAGCCGTGGGCCTCGGCGATGCGCTCGACGATCGCGAGCCCGAACCCGGTACCGGTCTCGGAGGTCGTGCGCCCGCTCTCGAACACCTCCTCGCGGCGCTCCTCGGGGATCCCCGGCCCGTCGTCGGCGACGTAGAAGCCGCCGTCGAGGTCCCCGACGACGACCCGTCCCCCGCCGTGTTCGGCCGCGTTCCGAAGGAGGTTCTCGAGGAGTCGCTTCAGGCGGTCGCGGTCCGCGAGCACCGCTCCCGTGACCTCGAAGGAGACGTCGAGAGCGTTCGCGTGGTCCCCGTCACCGCCGGACGCGGCGTCCCCGAGCGGCTCGGACTCGTCCGCGTCGTACCGGTCCGCCAGCTCGTCGACGGCGACCGGCTCGACCGGCCCCACGGCGTCGCCCTGTCTGGCGAGCGCGAGGACGTCGTCGATCAGTCGCTCCATCTCGTCGAGCGCCCGGTCACAGCCATCGAAGTAGGACTCCTCGCCCGTCTCCCGGGCGAGCCGGAGGTAGCCGGAGAGCACGTTGAGGGGGTTCCGGAGGTCGTGCGAGACGATCGAGGCGAACTCGTCGAGCCGCTCGTTCTCGCGCTCGATCCGTTCCTCGTACGCCTTCCGCTCCGAGACGTCGCGGCTGCTGGCCAGGAACCGATCCTCGCCGTGGACGTCGATCCGGCGCACGTGGACCTCGGCGGGGAACGTCGTCCCGTCGGTCCGCGCGAACGTCGTCTCCAAGCGAATGGTCTCGTCCATCTCGATATCCTCCCACATCTCCACGGCGTCGTCCGGGTCCATCTCCCGGTCGACGTCCCACACCTTCATCCCGGCCAGCTCGTCGCGGTCGTAACCGAGCTCCGTCGTCATCGCTCGGTTCACGTCGAGGATCTCCCCCGTTTCGTCGTGGATGTCGATCATGTCGGGGGAGCCGTCGTAGAGCGCCTCCAGCCGCGCCGAGGTGCGTTCGAGGCGGCGCTGGCGGCGCCGCTGCTCGGTCACGTCCCGCGAGATCCCCAAGACGCCGTCGAACTCGCCGTCGATGACGAGGCGGCGAAGGCCGAAGTCGACGATGGTCTCCGACCGCCCCGGGAAGTCGATCTCGACCGTCCCCGCGAGCGTCGCGCGGTCCCCCGCGACGAGCGCCGCGAACGGGTCGTCGTCTCGGGTCTCGCGGATCCGGTCGATCAGTCCGCTCCGCCGACCGACCAGCTCCTCGCGGGACGTCTCGTACACGTCGGCGAGGCGGTCGTTGACGAGCTCGAAGCGGGCGTCCGCGTCGTAGACGGCGACGGAGTCGGGGAGCTCGTCGACCAGCCGCCGGTACCGGTCGAGGTCGCGCTCGCGCTCCTTCTCCGCCGTCACGTCGATGTGGATCCCTACGGCACGCACCGGCTCGCCGTCTTCGTCGCGCTCGACGACGCGGCCCCGGTCCCGGATCCACCGCCACTCGCCGGACTTCGACCGCATCCGGTGGTCGCACTGGTAGTGCTCGGTCTCGCCGGCGAAGTGCGCCTCCAGCGCCGACCACGCCCCGTCGATGTCGTCCGGGTGGACGCGGTCCTCCCACTCCGACAGCTCGAAGGCGATCTCGGAGCGGTCGTAGCCCAGCATCGCGGCCCACCGCTCGTCGAACCGGACCTCGTCGGTGCGGAGGTCCCAGTCCCAGACGCCGACGTCGGCCCCCTCGACCGCGAGCTGAAGCCGCTCGGAGAGCTCACGGAGCTCGCGCTCGCGCTCCTTCTCCTCGGTCACGTCGCGGAAGTAGACGGAGAGCCCCGTCGCCGAGGGATAGACGCTGATAGCGAGGTCGGCGCCGAGCGCGTCGAAGCGGTACTCGAACTCGCGGGGCTCGCCCTCCGCCATCGCCGTCCGGAGCTCCTCCTCGAGCACGGTCCCGCGGACGTCGGGGAACCGCTCCCAGATCGGGTCGCCGAGGAGGCCGGCGGCGTCGCGCTCGAGCATCTCGCTGGCCCGCTCGTTGAGGTACGTGAGCCGCCACTCCCCGTCGATCCCGCAGAACGCGTCCGTCATCCGGTCGAGGTGTTCCGCGAGCCGCCGGTCGGTCCGCGCCTCAGACACGGCGGCCGCGACCCGCGACGCGAGCGTCGCGTAGGGGTCGTCGGCGCCGTCCTTCGGGAGGTACGCGTCGACGCCCGCGTCGACCGCCTCGCTCGCCACCCGCTCGGATCCCCGACCGGTGAACAGCACGAACGGGAGGTCGCCGCAGCGCTCTCGAACGGTTCTGAGGAGCTCGATCCCGTCGGCACCGGGCATCTCGTAGTCGCTGACGACGCAGTCGAACGTCCCCGACTCGATCGCGCCCAGCGCCTCGGTCGGATCGGTCTCGGGCGTCACGTCGAAGCGTTCGTCGCGCGCCTCGACGAGCGACGCCGCGGTGTCCGCGAACCCCGGCTCGTCGTCGACGAGGAGGACGCGGATCGGGAGCGGCGAGGCCCCCGCGGCCGCGACCGACGTCGATCCGTCCGCGTCCCCACCTGTCATTCGTAAGTATACACTTTATCCGACATGTTAACCGTTCCGTCTTCGGTCCGTCACGCTCCCGCGTACTCGGCGACCGCGCTCGACGCGACGTAGCCGATGGCGGCGACGACGAGCCCCGCGACGAGCGCGAGCGCGAACTCCCGACCCACCGCGTACGCCAGCAGGAACCCGACCATGCCGGCGCCGTTCGCGCACAACAGGCGGAGCGTTCGGTAGTTCGGCTCGCGGGTGGACATACCCCTCCTACGCGGGGTCGGGGCAAAAGCCCTGAGTCGGCGGCAGTCCGCGGTCGGCCCGGAGGTTTAAGCGAGGTTACGCGGCCAGCGCACCCGTGCGACCGACCGAGCGACGACCGCGGGAACCGCCGAGGGCGCGCCGCCGCGACCCCGACCCGGAGGTATCGGAAGCCCGTCCGAAACGCGGCGGAGGCGGAGCGCCGGCGCGTTCGGAACGACGCGCCGGACCGAGCGCGACCGGCCCGCGGCCCGTCGCGGGCGGGACCGTCGGCGTCGTCTCCGCGCTCGGCGCGGCGGTGACGGTCCTCGCCGCGGTCGCCCGGCTGGTCGGGGCGATCGCTCCGGCCGCCGGGACGGATCCGCTCCGGCCCGGCGCGGTCGCGCTCCCGAACTGGACGCCGGTCGCCGCCGCCGCGGTCGCGTTCGCGGCCTGTTGGCTGGCCGCGATCGGCGCGGCGCACGCGCTCGCGACGGCGTTCGGGCGACGGTGACCGCGGAACGGTTTTACCTCCGCTACCGGTAACGCCGCGCATGGTGACGAAGGAGTCCGACTCCGCGCTCGACCGGGGCGATGCGGCCCCCGACTTCGAACTGCCCGGCGTCGACGGCGAGACGCACGCGCTCGACGACTTCGACGCCGACGCGCTGCTCGTCGTCTTCACCTGCAACCACTGCCCGTACGCGCGGGCGAAGTTCGACCTACTCAACGGGCTGGCGGCCGAGTACGACGACCTGACGGTCGTCGGGATCAACCCAAACGACGCCGACGAGTACCCGGAGGACTCGTTCGCGGCGATGCGCGAGCGCGTCGCCGAGGGGACGATCGCCTACGACGCGTACCTCCGCGACGAGGCGGGCGCGGTCGCCGAGGCGTACGGCGCGGTCTGCACGCCCGACCCGTTCCTGTTCGGCCGCGAGGACGGCGCGTGGCGTCTCCGGTATCACGGTCGGCTCGATGACGCGCTCAATCCCGACGACGAGCCGACCGAGTTCTACGTCCGGGAGGCCGTGGAGTCGGTGCTCGCGGGCGAGCGGGTCGAGGTGCCCGACCGGCCCTCCCGCGGCTGTTCGATCAAGTGGCCGGAGTCGTAGGGGCCCTCGGAGCCCGCGGCGCCACGAGAGCGACCGCGGCGTCGACCGCGCCGGGAGCGCGTCCGAGTGCATCGCCGCCGGAGAGGGGTTGAAAGGGATCCGGGCCGAATAGATTCGCATGGGAATGAAAGGCGACGGCGAGGCGGAGCTCCACGAGATCGACCGGTTCGACGGCGGCGTCGGCTGGATCGCGTACCCCGAGGAGGCGATGGAGCGCGCGAGCCACGCGGTCGCGGTGCCGAACGAGGAGAGCGAGGCGGACGACGTCTGGGTGTTCGACCCGGTCGACGCCCCCGAGCTCGACGACCTGCTCGCGGAGCTCGGCGAGGTGGCCGGCGTCGTCGTCGGCCTGGACCGTCACAAGCGCGACAGCGCCGCGATCGCGACCCGCCACGGCGTCTCGGTCTGGGTCCCCGAGTGGATGACGGGCGTCGCGAGCGAGCTCGACGCGCCGGTCGAGCGGTTCGGCGATCGGCTCGCGGACACCGGTTTCGAGGCGTTCCGGATCCGCGACTCCTCGCTGCCGCCGTGGCAGGAGGCCGGATTCTTCGACGGCGAGACGCTGATCGTCCCCGAGTCGCTCGGCACCTCGTCGTACTTCCGCGGGGACCGCGAGCGGATCGGCGTCCACCCGATGCTCCGGCTGACGCCGCCGACGGCGGCGCTGTCGGGCCGCGACCCGGATCGCGTGCTGGTCGGGCACGGCGTCGGCGTGCTCGACGGCGCGGCGATCGCCGTCGAGGACGCGCTCTCGAACTCGCGGGGAAAGGCACCGGGGCTCTACGCGAAGACGCTCCGGTCGGCGATCGGGATCTGAGCGTGATCCACGTCACCCGCGACCTGTTGACGGTGCTCCTCGAACGCGCCGACGAGCGCGATCCGGTCGAGACGAACCTCCGACTGTCGGCCACGCGCGCCGGCGACTTCGAGACCGACACCGGTCTCGACCCGGAGACGCCCGTGTTGACGCATTTCACGCCGGACGTCGGCGGGTCGGTGAACGCGGTGTTCGGCGTCGACCTCGGCACCCCGGCGGGTCACGGCGGAGCGCGCTTCCTCTCGCACCCGGACGGGTTCCTCGGCGTGTCGAAGACCGACGACCTCGCCGCGGTCGTGCTCGTCGCCGTCCCCCCGTACGACGACGAGAGCGTCGCCGCGTTCGACCGCTCGGGCGACGGGCTGGAGCTCGCCGTGGTGGACGCGGCCCCGCCCGAGGAGTCGATCCCGGAGTGAGTCGTCCGGGAGCGGCTTCCGGAGCGCGTCGACGAACGGGTCCGGCGCGAGCATGGGTTTAAAAAGGACCGAGCGAGTACCCACCGTCGATGGCAGCACGCCCACCCGGCGGCGGCGGTTCCTCCGAGCCCGACGCGATCGAGTTCGGCATCGCCGTGCTCGACGAACGGGTCGAGGAGGCCGGCGTCTCGTTTCCCGCGACCGGCGAGGAGATCGTCGACGCGCTCGACGACGGCGCGATCCCGTACGACGCCAAGGGACGGACGATCCGCCTCTCCGAGGCGCTCAACGAGGTGCCACAGACGCAGTTCGAGAACGAGACCGAGTTCCTCGACGCCCTCTACCCGGTGTTCGACCGCAAGCGTCGGGAGGGCGGCGGCTTCCTCACCAGCCTCCGCGACGCGCTCCCCTTTTAATCGGTCACGCGGACTGACCGATCTCGACTTCCTCGTCCTCCTCGCTGCCGGTGTCGAGGCGTTCGATGACGTCGTTGATCAGCACGACGTCGCCGACGGCGCGGACCCACCGGTACGGGACGATGACGCCCGTGTTCCCGTCGACGCGCCCGGCGAACAGCTCGTGATTGAGCTCCGCGAGCGCGAGCCCGGTCACCGACTGCGCGTCCAGATCGAGGCGCACGTCCTCGATCTCCCCGACGAAGACGCCGTTGTTCGAGTACACCTCACGACCGACGAGCGACGTGATCTCCTGTGGAGCCGCGTTCATATGAGATACGGTCACGAGCGCGCCTATTAAGCGTTCGTTGTCGAACGACGCCCGTCAGACGCGGATCGGGTGTTCGCGAGGTCGCCCTCCCCCTCACGCCTCACTCCCGCGGCGCGACCAGCTCGACGGGGTGCATCGGCGCGTCGCCGAGAAGCGCGTCGATCTGCTCGGTGCAGGAGGTGCCGGCGGCGACGACGGTGCGGTCGGTGTCGCCGAACTGCTCCCGTATCGGCTCGCCGACGTCCATGCTCAGCTCGTAGTAGTCGTGCTTGTAGCCGAACGAGCCGGCCATCCCGCAGCACTCGGTGTCGGAGACGCGCACGTCGTAGCCGAGCGCCTCCATCACGGCGGTCGCGTGCTCGCCCACGCCGATCGTCCGAGCCTGGCAGTGCGGGTGGTAGGCGACGCGCTTCCCGGCGGCCACCGGGCCGGTCCCCTCGGCCGGCGCTCGCAGCTCGCTCGGGTCCCCGCCGTTCTCCAGCAGCCCGAAGACGTACTCCATCACGTCGTAGCTGGCCGCGGCGAGCCGCTCGTGGGAGGCCTCCGGGAGGAGCTTCTCGTACTCGCTCCGGAACATCGCGAGGTCGCTGGGTTCGATCACGACCACGTCGCGGCCGGCGTCGACGTGGGTCGCGAGGCCGGCGTAAACGTCCTCGGCCGCCGACTCCGCCGTCGCGATCATCCCCTGCGAGAGCGGCGGGCGGCCGCTCCCCGGGAGGTCCGGGACTCGCACGTGGACGCCGAGCGCCTCCAGCGCGCGGACGGCGGCCTTCCCGCGATCGACGTCGACGTAGTTCGTCGCCGTGTCGGGGTAGAGCACGGCCTCGCGCTCGGCCTCGTCGGCGGACACCCGGGAGCCGCCGCGGGCCTCGAACCAGTCCACGAGCGGCTCGCCAGCGAACTCGGGGAGGTCGCGACGGCGGTCGATCCCGGCGACCCGCTCGGCGAGGGCGCGGACCGGGCCCGCGTCCGAGAGTCGGTTCGCTATCGGCGCGGTCCGGCTCCCCCACTTCGCCAGCGTCTCGTAGTTGCCGACGATGCGGGTGCCGAGGTCGAGCCCGGCGGGCTCCTCGTCGGGGACCAGCTCCTCGAACATCCAGTCCGTCTGGCCGGGGTCGGCCTCGCCGCGGTTGATCCGGTCGCGGACGACGGTGTTGATCCACGGGATGTCGATGCCGACCGGACACGCCGGGACGCACCGCGAGCAGCCGGTACAGAGGTCGTTGAACTCGGCCGCGGTGTCGAGCCCCTCGATGCCGGCCTCCCAGCCGGTCGCGATGCCGCCGGAGTACGTCTCGCCGCCGAACGCGTGGCCGCCGACGCTCTGGAAGTTGCCGCAGGCGTTCGAGCAGGCGGAACACCGGATGCAGTACAGCGTCTCCTTCAGCTGCTCGTCCTCGCGCATCTCCATCCGGCCGTTGTCGATGAGCACGAGGTGGAAGTCGCGGTCGTCGCCCGAGCCGTCGGCGAGGGGCTCGTCGTCGTCCTCGAAGTCGGGTACCGGCGAGCCGACGGGCGGGGTCAGCGTGGAGATGTAGGAGGTCACGTCCTGTCCCGTCCCGGAGCGCCCGATGAGCTCGACGAAGGGGGAGAAGTCCTCGACGGTCGGGACGAGCTTCTCGACGCCCGCAACCGCGACGTGGGTGTCCGTCGCGGTCACCGTCTTCCGGGCGTTGCCCTCGCTGGTGACGAGCAGCATGGTGCCGGAGTCGGCCGCGACGAAGTTCGCCCCCGTCATCCCCACGTCGGCGCCCTCGATCAGCTCCCCGAGCCGCTCTCGCGCGAACATCGTGAGCTCCTCGGCGGTCTCCGGCGGGTCGTCGGGGTCGAACCGCTCCGCGAACAGCTCCGCGATCCCCTCGCGGGACTTGTGGATCGCCGGCGCGACGATGTGCGAGGGCGCCTCGTCCGCGAGCTGGAGCACCCATTCGCCGAGGTCCGTCTCGACCACCTCCACGCCCTCGGCCTCCAGCGCCTCGTTCACCTCGATCTCCTCGCTGGTCATCGACTTCGACTTCACGAGGCGGTCGGCGTCGCGCTCCTCGGCGGTCAGCTCGGTGATGTACCGGTTCGCGTCGGCCGCGTCGTCCGCGACGTAAACGGTGCCGCCGTTGGCCTCGACCGACGCTTTCACCTCGTCGATCAGCTCCGGAAGCCGCGCGATCGCGTCCTCCTTGATCCCGCGGGCCTCCGCCTTCAGCTCCTCGTAGTCGTCGAGCCGGCCCGTCGACTCGTACCGCCCCTGATTGAACCCGCGCGTGTTCTCGGCGACCGCGTCGCCCTCGGTCGCCATCAGCTCGCGGAGGCGGTCTCCCTTCGTCGCGTCGCTACTCATCGGCGGTCACCTCGGGATCGGGGGACTCTCCGTCCTCCCCGCCGCCGTCCCCGTCGCCCTCCCGCAACAGCACCACGTGTACCTCTTTCGGGCCGTGCGCCCCGTGGACGAGCCCGCCCATGTCGGCGGTCGCGCTCGGCCCGGTCGCGAACACCACGTCGGTCGACTCGTCGCGCGCCCTCGGGCCGAGCCACTCGAACGCGTCGGGCATGTCCGGGACGAGGTCGGCCTCGCGGAGGACGACGACGTGGCGGTCGACGAAGAGGCTCACCGGCTCCGTGCCGGCGCCGTCGGCCTCGATCGCGACGCTCCCGTACGCGGCGACGCCGAGTTCCGCGTCCGTGACGCCGGTGTGGGCCGCGCGAAGCTCGGCCGTGGTCGGGTCCGTCTCGACGCGGTCCGGAAGGGCACCGGCGTCGAGCGCGACGCCGACCGCCGGGTCGCCGGCGGCCTCGTCGATCAGTTCCGCACACGCGCTCTCGGGGCCCTCGGAGACGGTGACGCCGAGGGAGTCGAGGCGACGCTTGAACGTCGAGCGGTCGGCGACTGACATACGTCACCATTCAAGGGGACATATATGGGTGTTGTGCCGGCTCCCGCGCGTCGGCGACGCCGGCCCTCGCTCCGTCTCCCTCCGCGGTCGGCGGTCGCGCTCTCGACCGCGCTCGGACTCCCGCGCGCTCCGCGGGGTCAGGGGATTTTTCATAGTTCGACCGTGACGGTATCTCATGGCAACTAACACGCCGGGCCCGGACCCGCGGGACGGGGGGGACTTCGACTACACCGGGGGCGACACCGAGCGGCCGGAGCTCGTGGCCGCGCTCGAGCGCCGAGTCGACGGCGACGTGCGGTTCGACGACTACTCGAAGCGGCTGTACGCGACCGACGCCTCGGCGTACGAGGTGACGCCCATCGGCGTCGTGATGCCGGAGTCGACAGCGGACGTGGCCGCGGTCCAGGAGTACTGCTTCGAGGAGGGAATCCCCGTGCTGCCGCGCGGCGGCGGCACGTCGCTCGCCGGGCAGACGGTGAACGAGGCGGTCGTCCTCGACCTCACCGACTCGATGGACGAGATTCTCTCGACCGACCCGGACGCGGCGACGTCCCGGGTACAGGCCGGGGCGTACGTCGGCGACCTCAACGCCGCGGTCGAGCCGCACGGGCTGAAGTTCGCCCCCGACCCGGCGTGGCGCGACAAGTCCGCGGTCGGCGGCGCCATCGGCAACAACTCCACCGGCTCGCACTCGCTGAAGTACGGGAAGACGGACCACTACGTCGAGGAGGCCGAGGTCGTGCTCGCGGACGGGACGGTGACCGCGTTCGGCGAGGTCGCCGTCGACGAGCTCCGGGAGTCGGCCGACCCCGACGCCGACGAGTTGCTCCCGCGGATCCACGCCGAGATCGTCCGGATCCTCGACGAGGAGGCCGACGAGATCGACGAGCGCTACCCGGAGATGAAGCGGAACGTCTCCGGCTACAACCTCGACCGGCTGCTCGCCGAGCACCGCGGCGAGTACGGCGAGGAAGGGGTGGTGAACCTCGCCCGCCTCATGGCCGGCAGCGAGGGGACGCTCGCGACGGTCACCGAGGCGACCGTCTCGCTCGTCGAGATCCCGCACACGAAGGCGGTCGCGCTCTTAACGTACGACGACCTCCTCGACGCGATGGAGGACGTGGCGCCAATCTTAGAGCACGACCCCGCCGCCGTCGAGGTGATGGACGACGTCCTCCTCGGGCTCGCCGCCGACACGCCGGAGTTCGCCGACGTCGTCGGCATGTTACCCGAGGGGACGAACTCCGTGCTCCTCGTCGAGTTCTACGCCGAGGGCGACGCGGACGGGCGACAGAAGGTCGCGGACCTCGTCGCCGACCGAGTGGGCGCGACCGACGACCGGCCCCGCCCCGAGACGGAGGCTGACCCGAGCGAGGGCGCCGCCGACGTGACGAGCCAGCCGCGACGCGCGGTCCACGCGATGGAGGCGCACGACGCCGAGCAGCGCGACCGGTTCTGGAAGATGCGCAAGTCGGGCCTCCCGATCCTCCTGTCGCGGACCACCGACGAGAAGCACATCTCCTTCATCGAGGACTGCGCGATCCCGCCGGAGCACCTCCCGGAGTACACCCGCGAGTTCCAGGAGATCCTCGAGGACAACGGCACGTTCGCGACGTTCTACGCGCACGCCGGCCCCGGCGTGCTCCACATCCGGCCGCTGATCAACACGAAGGAGGTCGACGACGTCGAGGCGATGGTCGACATCGCCGACCGCGTCACCGACGCCGTGGTCCGGCTCGGCGGGTCCGTCTCCGGCGAGCACGGGGACGGACACGCCCGGACCCAGTGGAATCGGAAGCTGTACGGCGACGAACTCTGGGAGTCGTTCCGCGAGCTCAAGACCGCCTTCGACCCGGACTGGCTGCTCAACCCCGGGAACGTCTGCGGCGACCACGACATGAGCGAGCACCTCCGGTTCGACTCGGAGTACGAGTACGACGCCGGCTTCGACCCCGCGATGGAGTGGGCGATCGACAACGGGATGCGGGGGATGGTCGAGCTCTGTCACGGCTGCGGCGGCTGCCGGGGGCCACAGGAGACGACCGGCGGCGTGATGTGTCCGACCTACCGCGCCTCGGAGGAGGAGATCCAGGCGACCCGCGGCCGGGCGAACATGCTCCGCGGCGCCATCTCGGGGGAGCTGCCCGACGACCCCACCGACGACGAGTTCGTCACGGAGGTGATGGACCTCTGCGTCGGCTGTAAGGGGTGTAAGGTGGACTGCCCGAGCGGCGTCGACATGGCGAAGCTGAAGGCCGAGGTCGAGCACGCCCATCACGAGGAGCACGGGGTCGACCTCCGGACCCGGCTGCTCGGGAACTTCGAGCGGCTGGCGCCGCTCGGTTCGAAGCTCGCGCCGCTCTCGAACCTCCCGGGGAAGCTCCCCGGCGCCGGCCTCGTCATGGAGAAGGCGCTCGGGATCGCGAGCGAGCGCGACCTCCCGACCTTCCGCTCGGAGAGCCTGACCGACTGGTTCGAGGCCCGCGGCGGCGCCGGCGTCCCCCGCGCCGAGGCCGACCGCGAGGTCCTCCTGTTCCCCGACGTGTACACCACCTACACGAACCCCGGCGCGGGGAAGGCCGCGGTCCGGGTGTTGGAGGCCGCGAACTGCCACGTCGAGATCCCCGACGTCGACGGGAGCGGCCGCCCGCCGCACTCGAAGGGGATGCTCGACGAGTCCCGGAAGGCCGCGGCCGACGCCGTCGAGACGCTCGCGCCGCAGGTCCGCGAGGGCCGCGACGTGGTCGTCGTCGAGCCGACCGACGCCGTGATGCTCCAGAGCGACTACCACGACCTGCTCGACGGCGACGCCAGCGACGTGCCCGACGACGACGTCGCGGCGGTCTCCGGGAACACCTACGGGATCATGGAGTACGTCGACGCCCACCGGCTCGACGAGGCGCTCGCCCTCGACGCCCCCACCGAGTCGCTCACCTACCACGGTCACTGCCACCAGAAGGCGACGAAGAAGGACCACCACGCGGTCGGCGTGCTCCGCCGCGCCGGCTACGGCGTCGACCCGCTCGACTCCTCCTGCTGCGGGATGGCGGGCTCGTTCGGCTACGAGGCCGAGCACTACTCGATGAGCAAGGCGATCGGGCGGATCCTCTTCGACCAGGTCGAGGAGAGCGACGGCGACGCGGTCGTCGCCCCGGGCGCCTCCTGCCGGACGCAGCTGAAGGACCGCGACGGCGACGCGTCCGAGCCGCCGCACCCGGTGGAGAAGCTCGCTGCCGCGCTGGCGTAAGCGGTCGGTCGCGCGGGGAACCGTCAGCCGTCGCGACCCGACTCGATCCCGTCGCGCTCCCGGTCCCGCCGCCGCTCCAACACCCGTTTGAACCCCTTTCCGGGACCGCCCTCGATCGGCCACCCCTTCGTCCGCCACTGCGGCGGTTCGGGCGCGAAAGACGGGCAGGAGCCGGAACACTCCCGCGCGGTGGGGACCTTCCCCTTGGCCGCGCAGTACGGGACGAGCGCGCGCCCCTCGCGACGCAGTTCGAAGTGACGACAGTCCGGCCGCATCGTGTCGTGGAACGAGCGCCACCCCTTGCCGTAGGCGCGCTCGGCGATCTCCAGCCGGAGGGTCTCCGTTTCGGGGTCGCGCGACTCGGCGCGCCCGGCCGGGTCGTCGCCGCCGGGAGACCCGCCGGGCGAGAGGTCGCTCGGGTGCCACGCCACGCTCGCCGCGTCGGCGCGGACGCCCTCGGAGAAGTCGGTCGCGAGGATACCGGCCTCGACCGGCATCTCGCGGAGGAGCGCGGGCTCGACGCGCTCGCCCGTCGTCTCGGTCGCGAGCCACGCCTCGTCTGCGAGGCCGGTGTCGACGTCGTGGGAGAGCTGCTCGGCGAGCCGGTCGGCCGCGGAGCGGTCGAGGTCCGGCTTGTTCTCGATCGCGACGACCCGCTCGACCCAGTCCGGGTACGGTCGCACTCGGCGGAGCTGGATCCGGTTGTTCCGCCGGCGCTTCTCGATCAGGTCCCGGCCCGCGGCGCGGTGGACCGCCTGCCGGACGTAGCGCCACGGGTAGCCGGGGTGCGGGAGCGCGTCGCGGTACCACGACCAGTCCGCGGGCGCGTGCCGGACGACGTGGAGGAGGTCGGAGTCGATAGTCCGCTCGCCGAAGGCTCGCCGAGCCGCGAACGCCGCGGGATCGATCTCGATCACGACCGTGTCCCAGCGACGCTCCTGCGTGCCGAGCTGGCGGGCGACGAGCGCGGTGCGCGGGCCGTCGCTCGGGTGCCACGCCAGCTCGGCGTACCGGCAGACGAGGAGCTCGTAGCCGAACTCGGCGTCCGGAGTCACGGCTGCGATAGCGCGGGGGCGCTTAAAAACGAACCGCCGGCGGCGACGGGCGTCGATCGCCCGCGCGGTCGCTCAGAGGCGGGATCGACTCCCCGGAGCGGGGCGACCGCTCAGACGTAGTCGCCGCTCTCCTCGTCCTTCCGCTTGTCGAGGTAGTCGTGGGCGTCCTCGAGGATATCGCGGGGCCCGTTCTGGGTGATCGTGTTGAGCGCCTGGTCGTAGTCGCGCCACTGCAGGTCGCGGTGCTCGTTCGAGATCTCGGCGCTCGCCTCGAACGAGCGCGCGATGAACAGGTGCACCGTCTTGTGGATGGTGTCGCCGTTCGCCTCGAACACGTAGTCGTACTCCTTTCGGAAGCCGTCGATGAGCCGGAAATCCTCGATTCCGGCCTCCTCCGACACTTCCCTGATCGCCGTCTGCTGGAGCTCCTCGTCCCCCTCGACCCCGCCTTTGGGGAACTCCCAGTCCCCCGGTCGGCTCTTCAGGAGCAGGTACTCCCGTTCGCCGCGGGTGTCGCGGAAGAGGATGGCTCCGGCACTGGTCGCTTCGACCGTCATTGTCGTCAGGTAAGCGAGCACCCTTAAAGAGCGTGTCGGACTTCGGAACGGCGCGGCGGGCGGTAGGACCGCCGATCGGGCGGAACCGCCGCCGATCGCGCGGGCCTCGCGGGTAGATGCGTTTTTACCCCTCGGCCGACGATGGGCGGACGACCCCCAGCCATGACCTTCGTCACGAAACTCTCCTTCGCCTCCGGCGACCGCGACGTGCTCGCCGAGACGGTCCAGGAGCTCAAGTCGACGCTCGAACGAAAGGGAGCGGAGTGTAAGGGCCCGCACGCCACGCCCGCCGAGACCGTCCGCGTCCCCCTGTACAAGCGGCTCCGCGCTGGCGACGAGTTCTCGCCGTGGAGCTACTCGGTGTACAAGCGCTCGATGGAGATCCACGGCGCCGACGACATCGCCCGCGAGGTCGTCGGCCGCGACTTCCCCGACTCGATCCACGTCGAGGTCGAGGTCGACCAGAAGAAGCCGCTCGGCCACCGCCGGGACTGACTTTTCGCGGCGTCGACCGATCTGAAACGGGAGGGCCGTTCGCGACGCGACGTCTCTCGACATAACTGTAGATATCTATATATACGCATCTGGCATATTACTGTCAATGATACTTTCTCGGAATTATGAATATCTCTGGTTCGTTTCGGTGGTAGCCGCGCTCGTCGGGGTCGTCGCTGTGGGGCTCTGGCGACATCCGATCGGCTGGGCGCTCCTCTCGGGCGGCGTGACCGTGCTGACCGTCGCCGCGCTCGCGGACGCGTGGCGGTTGACGCGCTCCCGCGCCGCCCGCCCCGTCGGCGGCGCAGCGGCGATCCTGTTCGGAACCGCCGCGCTCGTCGTCGCGCTTCTGTTGGCTGGCGAGGTCGTCGTCGACCTCCCGACGTCGGTTCGCGTCGTCTCGCTGACGGCCGGCGTACAGGCGTTCTTCGTCGCGATCGACGTTCGTATCTCGGGAGCCTCCCGTAGCGAACGGGTCGCCGTCCCGTTCAGCGGCCACCTCGCGGTGTTGCTCGGGTCGGCGCTGGTGTTGGAGTCCGGACTTTTCGCTCCGCGGGCGGCGCTGCTGGCGTACGCCAGCGGTTTCGGTGCGCTGGCGATACACGTGTTCTGGATGCGCCAACGGGCGCTCGGCGTGGCCCCGCCGCGGCCACACAGCCATCCGCGCTACTGGGAGACCGCGCTACTCACGGCGATCGGCGGCGGCGCGCTCGCGGCGGTGGTCGTCGCGTTTACCGCGGAACCCGACCCGATAGTGTCCGCGCCGTGGGCGACGCGTCCGGCGGCGGTCGTCGCCGGCATCGGGCTCGTGGTTGGGCTCACGGCGCAGGCGCCCGCGCCCCGCCTCCCCGAACTGCCGGCGGCGCTGATCGGCGTGAGCGCGACCGCGATCCAACACGCGTTCGCAACGGTCGTGGCGTTTAACACGTTGGTCCTCGCGCTGCTTCTGGCCGACCTCCGAACGTTTCTGCCGCTTCTCGGCGGGTACCTCGCGCTGCTGACCGTCGGCGTCGCCTTCGAGTACGTGATGGTCCTCAAGGCCCGACAGCGGCTCCGTCGCGACCGGACCGACCCGGATCCGCTCGGCCCGGACGCCCCCGTGACCGTCGTGGTGTCCGCGGCCAACGAGGGGTCGGTGTTGCCCGAGAGCCTCTCGCATAATCTGGAGGCCCTCCCAGGGCTCCGGTTTCTGCTGTTGCCGGCGGCGAAGTCGTCAGACGACACCGCGGCGGTCGCCCGCGAGTTCCGGGAGATGTACCCCGATCGTGTCCGAGTGATGGAGGGCGTCACGGGCTCGAAGGCGGGCGACCTCAACGCCGCGTGGGAGCTCGTCGAGACGCCGTTCGCCCTGCTGCTCGACGCGGACGAGACCGTCGACGCCGACTTCGTCTCCCGGGGGCTGGCGCGGCTGGAGGCGAACCCGGAGGTCGGCGTGGTTCAGGGTCGGAAGGCGGCGAGATACCCGGAACAGAGCGCGCTGTCGCGATTCGTCAGCGCGGACCGGCAACACAGCACGTGGATCGAACACGCCTTCATGGACGAGGTGTTCGGCGCCGCCCACTTCGCCGGATCGGCCGCGATCTTCAGGCGCGAGGTGCCGCCGGCGGTCGGCGGCTGGTCGCCGTACCGACTCACGGAGGACATCGACCTGACGCTCCGACTGCTCGTCGAGACCGACTGGCGGGTGGCCTACGATCCGGAGATGATCGCACACGAGTTCAACCCGACCACGGTCTCCGCGCTGATCCGCCAGCGCGTTCGCTGGGCGCGGGGGTGGGCGCAGGTGACAGCGAAACACGGCGGCAGCGTGGTGCGGTCGTGGCGTTCGCTCGGGATCAAGCGCACGGTCGGCATCTGCTGGCTGCTGTTCGCCTCGGTCAGCGCGCCCTTCTACACGGTGTTTCCGGCACTGTTGCTCCTGTCGCTCGTCGGCGTCGCGGGGCCGATACCGGGCGCGGTGGCGATCGGGCTGGCGTTGCTGCTGTTACCCGCACGCGGGATCTCCATCGGCTACGCGACGACGCGGGACCCCGACGTCGAACTCCCCGGAGGGATCGGCCGGCGGGTGCGGATGCTCGGTCACGCGTATCTCTGGATCCCGGTCGGCTGGGTGATCCAGATACACGCGCTGTACCTCCAACTCGCCGGCGCTCCGGGAATCTGGCACGTGACACCGAAGCGGGGGGATAGCACGGCGATACGGCGACCGGCGGTGCGCGGAGTCCGGCCGGCGGCGGGCGCGACCACCTTGCGAGAGGGCGTGCCGGACGAGGAGCCGTGGGACCGCGCCCGCTTCGAGGTGTACACCGACCGGGCGGGCGAGGCGCGCTTCCGGCTCCGACACGAGAACGGTAACATCCTCGCGGACGGCGGGGAGGGATACGCCTCCCGGCGGGGCGTTCGCCGGGCGATAACCGCGCTCCGAGAGCTGGTCGGCCCCGCGGCGTACCTCCGGTGTGACCCGGCCGGTTTCGAGGTGTACCGCGACGAGGGAGGCGCCTGGCGGTGGCGGCTGGTGGGGCCGAACGGTCGTGCGCTCGCCGAGTCGCCGACGGGGTACTCTGCCCGTTCGGGGGCGGCGAAAGGTGCCGAGCGCGCGCGGGACGGCCTCGCAGACGACGAAACGGAACCGGAGGTGACGTGGGACGGGGAGGAGTCGTACCGGTGGCGGCTCCGCGCGGGAAACGGTCGCCCCGTCGCGCGGAGCGCTCGGTCGTTCGGCGGGGAGCGAGCGGCCCGCGACTCGCTCGACCGCGCTCGGGAGTACGCCCCGGACGCCGACCTCCTCGACATCGGCCGCGCGGCGTTCGAGCTGTACGCGGACCGAGCCGGGAAACACCGGTTCCGGCTTCGACACCGCAACGGCAACATCCTGCTCGATTCCGGCCAGGGGTACGCGACGCGGCGTGGAGTCCGCGACGCCGTCGAGCGGATCCGACGCTACGCCCCGATCGCTCCCGTCGAACTGCTCGACGGACGGGGACCGGAATCGAGCGACGAGGACGCACCGGGGACCGGACGCGGACGGGAGAGCGACGCGGACGACGCCGACCGCGTCGCACTGCAGTTCGAACTGGACGGCGTCGACCTCGACCGACTCCCGCTCCACGCCGACCGTGTCGACCTCACGCCGGAACAGGCCCGCGGGGTCGCGGGCGAACTGGTCCGCGAGGCCGACCGGATCGAGGGGGAGGGCGACGACTGAGGGTCTGAAGGAGACGGCAGAGAGTCCGAGAGAGACGGCTTGGGGCCCGGGGACGACGGCTGAGGGCCAGAGGGTACGGAGGAACCCTCCGCTTCCGCCACGCTATCATTTAAGCCCGCCCGAGGCCACCGACGCCTATGAGCGCGCTCGAATCCGACGCCTACCGAGAGTTCCGCCGCGACCTCCACCGCCACCCCGAGCCCGCGTGGCGCGAGTTCTACACCACCGCCCGGATCGTCGAGGAGCTCCGGAAGCGCGACCTCACCGCCCTCCACGTCGGCCGCGACGCCCTCGCGACCGACGACCGGCTGAACGTCCCCGACGACGCGGAGCTCGCCGAGTGGGAGCGGCGCGCCCGCGACGCCGGCGCCGACCCCGACGTCGTCGACGAGCTCTCCGGGGGGTACACCGGCTGCGTCGCCGTCGTCGAGCGCGGCGACGGTCCCGTGATCGGGCTCCGCGTCGACATCGACGCGCTGCCGATCCGCGAGTCCGAGGACGCCGACCACGTCCCCGTCGCCGAGGGGTTCCGCTCGGAGCGCGAGGGGTTCATGCACGCGTGCGGCCACGACGCCCACGCGACGATGGGGCTCGGGACCCTCGACGCCGTGCTCGACTCCGACTTCGCGGGCACGCTGAAGGTGTTCTTCCAGCCGGGTGAGGAGCAGGTGGCGGGCGGGAAGCCGATGGCCGAGTCCGGCCACCTCGACGACGTGGACTACCTGTACGCGGTCCACGTCGGCCTCGATCACCCCTCCGGCGAGGTCGTCTGCGGGGTCGACGGGTTCCTCGCGGTCCGGCACATCCTGGCGGAGTTCACGGGCGAGCCGTCCCACGCCGGCGCGCGGCCCGAGCAGGGGCGCAACGCGGTGCAGGCGATGGCGGCGGCGGTCCAGAACCTCTACGCGATCCCGCGCCACGCCGACGGCCCGACCCGGGTGAACGCCGGGCTCGTCGGCGGCGGGACGGCGACGAACATTGTCCCCGAGGAGTCGTTCATCGAGGGCGAACTCCGGGGCGCGACGACGGAGCTGGCCGCGTACATGTCCGACCACGCCGACCGCATCCTGGAGTCGGCCGCCGCGATGCACGACTGCGAGGTCGACGTGGCGACGAAGGGGGAGGCGCCGAGCGCGACCAGCGACGACGCCCTCGCCGGGATCGTCGGCGCGGTCGCGGACGAGACCGCGGGCGTCACGAACGTCGTCGACAGCGACGACCTCGGCGGCTCCGAGGACGCCACGTACCTGATGCGGCGGGTCCAGGAGAACGGCGGGCTCGCGTGCTACGTCGGCGTCGGCACCGACCACCCGGGCGGCCACCACACGAGCACCTTCGACGTCGTCGAGGGCGACATCGCTGTCGGCGTCGACGTGCTGAGCGGGGCGATCCTGCGGGTGGCCGAGACGCGTCCGTGAGGGGGGTCCACCGGTCGAGATCCGGTCGTCCGAGATCCCCGCCGTGAGGCGCCCGCGGGAGGTGCGAGCGCTTCCCCCGGCGGTAGGTTTAGGCGCCGCGAACCCCTCTTTTCGGGCATGGAGGCCGCCCTCTGGTACGTGCTCACCGGCACCCGCGGCGGCCCGAACAGGGTCCGGATCCTCCGGGCGATCGACGATCGCCCGCGGAACGCGAACCAGCTGGCCGAGCACCTCGACCTGGACTACACGACGGTGCGCCACCACTTGGACGTGCTCCGCGACCACGGCGTCGTCGAGCGCACCGGAGAAGGCTACGGCACGGTGTACTACCCGACGGACGGGACGCGGCGCCACTGGGACCTCGTCGAGGAGATCGCCGAGGGGCTGGCGCTATGACCGCGACGGCGCCCGCGGGGTGTGAGCGATGGAGTGGATAGTCGTCGCGCGGGTCAGCGTCGCCGCGAACGTCGCGATGCTGTCCGCGCTCACGTGGGTGTGGGCCCGGAACTACCTCGCCTTCCGGACGAAGCACTCGATCGGTCTCGCGGCGTTCGGCGCCGTGCTCTTGGCGCAGAACGCGCTCTCGCTGTACTTCTACCTGTACCACCCCGTGCTGGCCGGCTGGTTCGCGACCGACATGACCCCGTTGGCGTGGCAGGCGAACGTCGTCGTCCACGTGTTCCAGACGGTCGCGCTCGGGTTCCTGCTGTGGGTGACGTGGGACTGACGCCGTCCGAAAACGTCGAAACCGTCCTCAGTACTTCGCGTCGGCGCCCGTCGTCTCGTAGATGCGGTCCATGATCGCGTCGCGCTCGCCGGTCCAGTTCGCCATCGCGGCCGGGCTGGTCGGGTACGACTCGTAGTGCGCGAGCAGCTCGTCGGCGAGCGACTTCGTCTGGTAGAAGTTCCGGATCGTCCCCCAGTAGCCGAAGCTCTTGACCGCCGCCTTCAGCTTCAGCCCGAACGACATCGACGTCGACCCCTCGTACAGCGCCTCCGCGAGCTTCTCGCCGGGGAGCGCGGCGAGCAGCCCCATCAGGTCGTCCACGTCGACCGCGGTCGAGAGCACGTTGTACACGTCGAGCCCGGCGTAGCGCCCGCCGAAGTGGTCCATCACGCGGGTGTTGTACCGCCAGAGGTTCTCCTCGCTGACGTCGCCGTCGGAGACCGCCTTCACCGCCTGCTCGCCGGCGTACTTCCCCGCGTACGCCGCCCCGGCGATGCCCCCGCCGGTCGTCGGGTTGACGTGGCCCGCGGCGTCGCCGACCGCCATGTACCCCGGCGCGACCGCCGAGTCGTACGGGCGGCGGGTGGGGAGCGCGGCGCCGAGCTTGTCCGTGACCGTCGCGCCCTCGAACTCGGGGCGGTTCCGCAGGTCGCGTTTCAGCGCCTCGACGAGCTGCATCGGCTCCTCGTTCATCTGGAAGCCGAGCCCGGCGTTGATCTCGGTGCTCGTCCGCGGGAAGTACCAGAGGTAGCCGGCGGCGCGGTCGGTCGCCTTGAAGACGAGGGCGTCGTCCCACTCGACCGGCTCCGGGACCTCGACGATCTCCCGGTACGCCGAGCAGAACTGCGAGTAGCGCACGTTGGTGTCGAACGTCGTCCCCTCGAAGTCCGCCTTGTCCTGCAGCAGCGAGAGCGCCCCGGCCCCGTCGATGACGAGGTCGGCCTCGTAGGTGACCGGGTCGCCCTTCCGCTTCGCGCGCAGGCCCGTGACCCGCCCGTTGCCGGTCTGGATCACGTCGTTGATGACGGTGTCGTAGTGGAAGTCGACGCCGGCGTCCCCCGCGCCCGCGATGATCCGGCGGCCGTACTCCCAGCGGTCGATGACCGCGAGCTCCCCCGGGACGGGGATCTCGAGGACCGTGTCCTCCTGCGGGATCTCGAACCGGCCGTGGTCGACGCCGGTGTTCGTGAACGCCGGCTCGAGCCGCTCCTTCGGGATGGCCTCCGGGAAGGCGTCGGCGCCCTTCAGCGCGTCGCCGCAGGCGATGTGACCGGCCTCCGTCTCGTCTTTCCGCTCGACGATGACGACGTCGAGCCCCTCGTTCGCGATCGTCGCGGCGGCGTAACAGCCGGCGGTCCCGGCGCCGGCCACGACGACGTCGTACTCGTCGATGCTCATGACACGTGGGTCGTTCCCCCGGTGGCAAAACTCTTTGTTCCCGATTCGGTCCCCTGTCGACCGACACGAGGAGAGGGGACCGCCCGACTGCGACGGCTCACCGTCGCCCGCCGCCGATGTGTCTACGATCGCCGGCGGCGACGGATCGACGACCGCTGGCGGCGGTCACCCCCACCGTCCGGGCGCCGTTTTTAACGGGGTCGCGGCCGTGCGTGCGGCCATGGCCGGACTCGACCACGTCGACGCGGACCGGCTCCGGGAGTGGCTCTCGGAGGTCCGCGGGGCGGAGACGACCGCCGCGCTGATGCTCGCCGTCGCGTACGACAAGGTGATCGGCGCGGGCGAACTCGCCTCGTGGTACGGTCGGTCGACCGAGTCCGTCGAGGAGACGATCGCGGCGCTCGACTCGCCCGATTACGTCGCCGAGATCGCCCGCCTCGAAGGGGTCGACCTCGACGCGGTCGACGTCCCGGTCGCCGAGCTCGCGGAGCGACCCGTCCGCGAGGCGGCGGGCGTGCTCCGCGACCACACTAGAAAAGACTGAGCCGCGGATCGCCTCCCCCTCCTCCGGGCGCCGTCTCACTCCTCGGTCTCGTAGTGCTCCCCGGCCGCCTCCGGGAGCCGCGTCCGACCGACCAGCGCGAGGACGAGGATGACCACCACGAACGGCGTGATCCGGATGAGCTGACGGGGGATCCCGATTCCCTGGAGCTGGAGCACGGTCTGGACCGCGTCCAGCCCCGCGAACAGCATCGTCGAGAGGAACGCCCCGACCGGGTTGTAGTTGCCGAACAGGTACGCCACGATGGCGATGAACCCCTTCCCGTTGACCATCGTCGGGCCGTTGCCGGTGAACTGGCCGAGATCGAGCGACAGCGCCGCGCCGCCCATCCCCGCGAGCACGCCCGAGATCAGCACCGCCGCGTACCGGACCCGAGTGACGCTCACGCCGGCGGTGTCGAGCGCCTTCGGGTTCTCGCCGCTGGCGCGGATCCACCGGCCGAACGCCGTCCGCTCGAAGACGTACCACGAGCCGAAGACGGCGGCGAACAGCAGGTACACCGACGGCGACGCGGAGAAGAGCGCGCCGAAGAACGGGAGGTCGGCGAGCACCGGTACGTTGATCGACGGCGACGTCGCGACGGTCGGCGTGTTCGGGCTGCCGTAGATCACCTGCGAGGCGAACGGCGCGAGCCCGAGCGCGATGAGCCACACCGCGAGCCCGGCGATGATCTGGTCCGCGCGGAACCCGATCGTCACGACGGCGAACAGCGCCGCGAGCAGCGTGCTCGCGACGACGCCGCCGGCGAAGCCGACCCACACCCCGCCGGTGAGGTCGGCGACGTAGATGGCGCTGAACGCGGAGATGATCAGGAGCCCCTCCAGCCCGATGTTTATCACGCCCGACTTCTCGGCGAAGATCCCGCCGAGGGCGGCGAACGCGATCGGCACGGAGAGGCGCAGCGTCGCCGCGAGCGTGTTCCGGCTCGTGAGCGCGTCCGCGAGCGTCCCGGCGAGCGAGTCCGGGAACAGCAGCCCGGCGAGGAGCAGCGCGACGACGGCGGCGACCGTCGCGCCGGCGACGAGCGCGCGGGTCGTGTAGCGCTCGAGGAATCCCTCTCCCTCGGCGCGCTCGGCCGAGACGTCGGCGTCGGCGCCGCCGGTGCCGTCCGCGGCCGCGTCACTCATCGGTCTCACCCCCCCGGTCGCCCGCGGTCCCGCCGTCCGTCGCGACCGCCTTCGGTTCCGATCCCGCGCCCGGCAGCCCGCGGGCCATCAGGCGGAAGAACTCCGGCATCGCCACGAACAGGATGATGAGCCCGCGGAGGACGCCGACGAGCTGCGGCGGGACGTCGGTCGCGAACTGGACGACCGTGGTCCCGCTCTTCAGGACGCCGAACAGGAGGGCGGCGATACCGACGCCGAGCGGGTTGTTGCCGGCGAGGATCGAGACGGTGATCCCGTCGAAACCGTACGCGGGGATCCCCGTCTGGAACGTCCCGAGCACCATCATCACGTACATCGCGCCGGCGATACCGCCGAGCGCGCCCGAGAGCGTCAGGCTCGCGACGACGGTGCGCTTGGCGTCGACGCCGCCGTACTCGGCCGCCTCGGGCTGGACCCCGCTCGTGCGGACGTCGTACCCGAAGGCGGTGTGCTCGAGGACGTAGTACAGCACGCCGACTGCGAGGAGCCCGAACAGGAGCGCGACGATCGAGAAGTCCTGCCGACCGCCGAACAGAAGGGCCGGGAACTGCGCGAAGTCGGGGAGCGGCACGGTCTGGTTGGCGGCGCTGTTGGGGTCCTTGAAGACCCCGCTGACGAGGTACAGCGCGACGCCGGTGGCGATGAAGTTGAGCATGATCGTCGTGATCACCTCGTTGGCGTCGGCGTACGCCTTCAGCACCCCCGGAACGGCGCCGTACAGCCCGCCCCCCACCGCGCCGACGAGGAGCCCGAACGGGATCAGCACGACGGTGCCGACGACGCCGGACACGAGCGACGACGCCCAGAGGACGCCGAGCGCGGTCGCCAGCGCGCCGAC
Source organism: Halorubrum sp. B52 (assembly GCF_059752555.1). NCBI lineage: Archaea > Methanobacteriati > Methanobacteriota > Halobacteria > Halobacteriales > Haloferacaceae > Halorubrum > Halorubrum sp. B52. The sequence goes on from NZ_MWTG01000007.1 coordinate 251,418, forward strand.
GACCATCTGCCCCTGCGTCCCGATGTTGAAGATTCCGGCGCGGAACGCCAGCGCGACCGAGAGCCCGGTGAACAGCAGCAGCGTCGACTCCCGGAGCGTGACCGCGAACTGCCCGTTCGGCGACCAACTGCCGCTGAACGGGTCGCCGAGCGCCCCGAGGAAGAGGCGGTCGAAGACGACGACGGGGTCGTAACAGAAGCCGGTGCCGAAGTAGTACACCGCCTCGCCGGCGGTACACGTCGTCATCCGCCCGGCCACGAGCACCAGCACCGCACCGATGAGCACGGAGAGGACGAGCGCCGCCGTGCTGATCAGGATCCGCTCGGTCGCGGAGGCGTCGACGAGCCGGGAGAGCGCGTCCCGCGCGCGGTCGGCGGCGCTCACGCGCGCTCACCGTCCGCGGCGTCCGTGGGGCCCGTGGGATCCGCCGGTGCGTCCCGTTCCGTCTCGTCGGCGTCTCCGCTCTCCGTCGCGCCCTGTCCCCCTCCGCCCCCGTCGTCGTCGTCTCTCGGGCGCTCCCCGGCCATCAGCAGGCCGAGCTCCTCCTCGGTCGTCTCGTCCGGGTCGACCACGTCGACGAACTCGCCCTCGTAGGCGACGGCGAGACGGTCCGAGAGCCCCTGTACCTCCTCCAGCTTCGAGGAGACGAGGAGGATCGCCACGCCCTGGCGACGGAGCTCCAGGAGCCGTTCGTGGATGAACTCGATCGAGCCGACGTCGACGCCCCGGGTCGGGTGCGAGGCAACGACCAGTTCGGGGTCGCGCTCGAACTCCCGGCCGACGATGAACTTCTGCTGGTTGCCGCCGGAGAGCGACTCCGCGCCGGCGTCGGCGTCCGGCGGTCGGACGTCGTACTCGTCGATGATCGCCTCGGCGTGTCCACGCGTCTTCGACCAGTCGATCCGGCCGTTGGCGGCGAGCTCGTCGCCGTGCTGGCTGCCGAGGAGGCCGTTCTCGACGAGGTCGAACTCCATCACCAGGCCGCGATCCTGGCGGTCCTCGGGAATGTACGCCATCCCGGCCTCGATCCGCTGGCGCCGCGAGGCGGTCGTGACGTCCTCGCCGCGGAACCGGATCTCGCCCGCGTCGGGGTCTCGGAGACCGGTCACCGCCTCGACGAGCTCGGACTGGCCGTTGCCGTCCACGCCCGCGATCCCGAACACCTCGCCGGCCCGGACCTCGAAGGAGACGCCGTCGACCGCCCGCACCCCGCGGTCGTCCTCGACGACGACGTCCGAGACCGAGGCGACGACCTCGCCCGTCTCCGCGGTCCCGTGGTCGACGTCCAACAGGACCTCGCGGCCCACCATCAGCTCCGCGAGCTCCTCCTGGCTGGTCGTCTCCGCGTCGACGGTCCCCACCTTCTTCCCGTCCCGGAGGACGGAGATCTCGTCGGCCGCGCGCATCGCCTCGCCGAGCTTGTGGGTGATGAAGATGATCGTCTTCCCCTGGGCGGTGAGCTCGTCGAGCACGTCGAACAGCTCGTCGACCTCCTGGGGCGTCAGCACGGCGGTCGGCTCGTCTAAGATCAGCGTGTCGGCGCCGCGGTACAGCGCCTTCAGGATCTCGACGCGCTGTTGCTCGCCGACGGAAACGTCCTCGATACGCGCGTCCGGGTCGACGTCGAACCCGTACCGTTCGGCGAGTTCGACGACGGCCTCCCGCGAGCCCGCCCGGTCGACGGCGAGCCCGCCCCACTTCCGCGGCTCGTTGCCGAGCGTGATGTTCTCGGTGACGGTCATCGGGTCCACGAGCATGAAGTGCTGGTGGATCATCCCGATCCCGGCGTCGATCGCGTCTCGCGGCGAGTCGAACGCGTGCGGCTCCCCGTCGAGCCGAACCTCCCCCGACGTCGGTTCGTAGAGGCCGTAGAGAACGTTCATCAGCGTCGTCTTGCCGGCCCCGTTCTCGCCGAGGAGGGCGTGGACGGTGCCGCGCTCGACTTCGAGGTCGACGTCGTCGTTCGCCACGACCCCGGGAAACCGCTTCGTGATCCCGTCGAGGTGGACGGCTGTGGCCATTGGTCTGGTACTCACTGGTTTGAGGGCGACTGAATATGTTTGGATATGATTCGGCCCGAGCGGGACGCCGAACTGCCGATACTCCGACCGGAGCGCGGACCGTCGGCGCGCGAAACGGCGGAACGCGAAGCGTCGGCGAGCGAACCGGTCGTCGGCGTCGGTCCGTTCCGTTTCGCTTCAGTCGGTCCGTGAGACCACTTCCTCAGACTTCCGACGGGACGTCGACGTCGCCGGCGATGATGTCCTCGCGCGCGGTCGCGACCTCGTCTCTGACGTCGTCGGGGATCTCGGAGCCGAGCTGGTCGCCGTAGACGAGCGCGACGCCGTCGTTGTCGAGGCCGAGCGCGACGTTCGAGCCGCCGGGGAACTCCCCGTCGACGGTCGCTTCGATCGCGTTGTAGACGGCCGTGTCGACCCGCTTGACCATGCTCCCGAGGATGACGTCGGCGTAGTCGGGGCGCGTGATCGACTGGTCTCGGTCGACGCCGATCGCGAACTTCTCCTGCTCCTGCGCGGCCTGGAAGACGCCGGTGCCGGTGTTGCCCGCGGCGTGGTAGACGATGTCGGCGCCGCTGTTGTACATCGCGGTCGCCGCCTCGCGACCCGCCGCGGGGTCGTTGAAGCTCCCGGTGTAGTTGACGCTGACGTCGACGTCGTCGCTGCCGGCGGCGACGCCCGCCTCGAAGCCGGCCTGGAACTTCCGGATCAGGTCGGACTCGACGCCGCCGACGAACCCGACGTTCGTGGAGTCGCCCGCGGTCGAGCCGGCGCCCGCCGAGAAGTCGCGCGTGGTGAGCAGGCTCGCCATCAGGCCCCCGAGGTACGACCCCTCGTGTTCCTTGAACGTGTAGCTCGCGACGTTGTCCGCGTCGACGACCGAGTCGACGATCATGAAGTCCTGGTCCGGGTACGACTCGGACGTGTCCGACAGCGAGTCGGCCTGGAGGAAGCCGATACAGCACACCAGGTCGTAGTCCGGATCGGTCGACTCCGCGAACTGCTGCTGGAACGTGCTGAACTGCGACACCTCGTCCGGCTGCGCCTCCTGGAACGAGACGTTCAGCTCGTCTTCCGCCTGTATCGCCCCCTGCTGGGCCTGGTCGTTGAACGACCCGTCACCGAGGCCGCCGGTCGCGTACACCATCCCGACGTTCGCCGCCGGACCGCTCCCGCCGTCCTCGCCGTCGGATCCGTCCTCCGAGTCGTTGCCGTCCATTCCGTCGTCGCCGTCCGAGCCGTCCGAGCCGTCGTCGGACCCGTCCGAACCGTCGCCGCTCGGGCCGCCGCTGCAGCCCGCCAGGCCGATGAGGCCCGCTGCGCTTGCCGCCTTGACGAACCGCCGCCGATCGAGGTCGGATACCATGTCAGGTACAAGGGAGTGGGAGCGCGGCATAAATTCGTCGCTCTCGGCGCCAGAGAGTGTACGTTTTCGGAACGCTACGGAGAAAACGTCGCCCACTCGGGCCGGTCTGACCCGTTTTTGTGCGGATCCTCGATATGTATGGAACGATCGTCGGGGTTACGCGTCGTCGGCCGCGTTCACCGCCTCGGCGACGACGTCCTCCGCGTCGGCGATCAGGTCGTCGACGTCGTCGCTCTCGGCGTACACCCTGACGTACGGCTCCGTGCCGGAGGGGCGGACGAGGGTCCACGACGCGTCCGGGAACTCCAGGCGCACGCCGTGGTCGGTGTTCACCGTCGCGTCGGGGAACGCCGCCGGCAGCGCGGTCTCCAGCCGCTCCATCGCGTCGGCCTTGGCGTCGTCCGGGCAGTCGACGCTGATCTTTCGGTACGGGCGCTCCGTGATCGGCTCGCGGAGGCCGTCGAGCCCCTCGTCGGCGACGAGCCGGGCGATCACGGCCGCCGAGGCGACGCCGTCGATCCACTCGCCGTGGGCGACGTGGATGTGCTTCCACGGCTCCGCGGCGAAGACGACGCGGGTGTCGGTGCCCACCTCGCCGGCGGCGCCCGCCTCGCCGACCGCGCCCGCCTCGCCGAGGGCCCCGGCCTCGGTGGCGTCCTCCCGGACCGCGGCGATGCCCTCGTGGAGCGCACCGAGTCGCACGCGCTCGACGCGCCCGCCGGCCTCGCGGACGCGTTCGTCGATCCGGCCGGAGGCGTTCGGCGTCGTGACGACCACGGGGTCGGCGGCGTCGCTCTCGCGCGTGTACCGCTCCGCGAGCATCGCGAGGACGGTGTCCTCGTGGACCACCTCGCCGTCGGCGTCGACGATCACGATCCGGTCGGCGTCGCCGTCGTGGCCGATCCCGAAGGCGAACCCCTCGGCGTCGCCGTCGGTCCCGTCGCCCTCGCCGCCCGCGCCGGGACGGCCCGGATCCGCGACGCCCTCGTTGGCGTCGGCGACGAACGCGCGGAGGTCGCGGAGCGTCTCCGGGGTCGGCTTGCTCCCGCGCCCCGGGAAGTGGCCGTCGACGTTCCCGTTGAGCGTGACGACGTCGGCGCCGAGCTCGCGGAGCACGGTCGGCGTCGCGGGCCCGGCCATCCCGTTCCCGCAGTCGACCGCGACCCGGAGCCCGTCGAGCGGGGCGCCGAACCGCTCGGCGTACTCGCGGACGTCTGCGAGGTAGCCGGCGAGGACGTCGACGCGCTCGGTCTCGGTCCACGCGTCCCACGCCGCCGGCGGCTCCTCGCCCGCCACGCGCTCCTCGACGGCGCGCTCGGCCTCGCGGTCGAACTCGCTGCCGTCGCGGAACAGCTTGATCCCGTTGTCGGTCGGCGGGTTGTGCGAGGCGGTGAGCATGACGCCGTACCGACCCCGCGATGCGTGCGCGAGCGCCGGCGTCGGGAGCCGACCCGCGCGCAGCACGCGGACGCCGCCGGACGCGAGCCCGGACTCCATCGCCGCCGCGAGCGCGGGGCCGGTCACGCGGCCGTCGCGGGCGAGCACGATCTCGGCGGGGCGCGCGTCGCCCGCGCTCGACCCGTCTCCGTCGGCCTCAGCCTCGTCTCGTATCTCCGCCGCGACGGCGCGTCCCACCGCGAGCGCGAGCTCCGGGGTGACCCGCTCCGTCGCGCTCCCGCGGATCCCCGCGGTTCCGAACAAGTCCATGTCCGGCGTGTCGGCGGCCGTTCGTTAGAAGTCGTCGGTTGCCGGCCGTCGACCGCGGGTTCCGCGGGTCGGGCGTCGCGTTTAAGCCCGCGGCGGGCGCACGCTGCCTCCATGACCGATCGCACGCGAGCGCACGTGTACGTCTCGGGGCGGGTGCAGGGCGTCTACTACCGGGCGTCGACTCGCGACACCGCCAGCGAGAGGGGGGTCGACGGCTGGGTGCGCAACCTCGACGACGGGCGCGTCGAGGCCGTCTTCGAGGGGCCGGAGGAGGCGGTCCGCGAGATGGTCGCGTGGTGCGAGACGGGGAGCCGCGCCGCCGACGTCGACGACGTCGACGCGACGTACGAGGAGCCGGAGGGGATAGACGGGTTCGAGGTGCGGTGGTGACCGCCGACGGATAGACGAGCGCCGGGCTACGGCGCTACCGGGTCGCCCGGCGGGTCGCGGACGCCGAGCTCCTCCAGCGCTCGCAGCACCACGATCGCCTCGACGACGTCGCGCTCCTCGGTGTAGGGGTCGTCGACCGCGTCGAGCGTCGCTTCGGCCTCGGCGGCGAGCCGGGACTCCAGCTCCGTCTGGTCGGTCTCGCCTTTCACCGCCGACAGCAGCGCCTCGTGGTCCTCGCGGAGGTCGAGCGAGACGTGCGCCGCGTTACACCGCGAGAGCGGGTGCGCGTCCATCTCGATGGCGAGGTCGCTCACGAGCTCCCAGTCGTCGGCGCAGAAGCGCAGCGTCACCGTCCCGACGACGTCGCGCCACGAGATGGGGTCGCCGTTCTCCATCAGCCCGAGCGCCCGCGGCGGCACCGCGATCCGGGTGTGGGTCTCGTCGCGACCGCAGAGGCAACAGGGGGTGTTCTTCAGTCCGGCGTACACGCGGATCCGTACGGACCCGAGAATACTGTGCGTTTCGCCGGCGGGAGCCGAACGCCGGCGACACGGTTTATAAAAAGGCGACCGGTAGCGCCGGTTTTATAAACAGAAGGCGGCGCGGCGGCGCGTGCCGGTGAGCGGCCGACAGGCCGCGAACCGCACGCGCGAGGGAGTCGGTGGTCCGGAGCGAAGCGGAGGACCACCGACGAGGCTGGGGAGGCGTGAGGTGCAGTGCGGTCGCGGTGCGGTCGGGTGGGATCCAAAGGGGCAGCCAGGAGGACGGCGCAGGCGACGCAAGCATTGGAAGGAGCGAGCGTCGCGAGCGACTGAAGCACGCAGCGAGCGTGCGCCGTCCTCCTGGCTGGGGCTTTGGAGGGATTCACCGCCGGTCCAGCAACTACAACTTAAAAACAGACAGCCACGGAACCGGGATTCACTCAGTACCGATCGCCGACCGCGTCGACGGATTCCTACCCGCTACATTCGGCGAGCCACTCGTGGGCCCACTCGTCGATCTCCTCGAAGACGGGCGCGAGCGACTCCCCCTTGGGAGTGAGGCTGTAGTACGTCGCCACCGGCGACTCCTCCTCTAACCGCCGGTCGACGAAGCCGGTCTCCTGCAGGTCGTCGAGCACGCGCGAGAGGGTGCGGGCGTTCGCGTCCGTCTCGCGCTTGAGCTCGTTGAACCGCGACTCGCCGTTCAACAGCTCGTGGAGGACGACGAGCCGCCAGCGCGAGCCGATCTGTTCGAGCGAGTCGACGACGGGGCACGCGGAGGCCGGCGCCGCGGACGCGTCCGTTTCGGGCTCCGTATCGGTCGTTTCCGCCGGGTCGGAGCCGGCGAGTTCCTGCGATGACATCGGTGTTACCTGCTTACCCTATTGTCCGGGAAGCGATAAATAGGTTACGTCCGTATACGTAGTTACACGATGTTAGCTGAATTCACGACGCTACCGCTGCAGCTCGACTCCCCCTTCGCGGGCGAACTGTTCCTGCTCGGCCGGATCCTGTTCGGCGCCACGCTCGCGTTCATGGGTCTGAACCACTTCATGGACGTCGACACCATGGCCGGCTACGCCGAGTTCAAGGGCCTCCCGGCGCCGCGCTTCTCCGTGGTCGCCTCCGGGCTCCTGCTCGTTCTCGGCGGGCTCGGCGTCGTCGTCGGCGCGTTCCCCGTGATCGCGGCCGGCGGCCTCGCCGTCTTCCTGCTCGTCTCCGCCGTGACGATGCACGACTTCTGGTCGGTCGACGACCCCGAGGAGAAGCAGAGCGAGATGACGAGCTTCCTCAAGAACGTCTACGGCGCCGGCGCCGCGGTCGCGCTGCTCGCCGTCGGCGGCACCGCGTGGCCCTACGCGCTGGGCCTCGGCCTGTTCTGAGCCGGACGCGAGCGTTCCGAACTGAACGCGACGCTCCGAACCGATCGCATCGCTTTCAGACCGCTTTTTCCGAGCCCCCAGTAGCACTAACTGACTCCGCGACCACCCGACACACGATCATGACCGACGCCCCACCCACCACCGGACTGCACCACGTGACGAACATCTGCACCGACATGGACGAGACGGTCGCGTTCTACGAGGACGCGCTCGGCTGGTACACGGTCAAGCGGACCCAGAACTACGACGACCCGGGGACGCCGCACTACTACTTCTCGTCCACGCCGGAGGGGGAGCCGGGGACGAACGTCACCTACTTCGAGTACCCGAACTCGCAGGGGGCGCCCGGGCCGGGCGCGAGCCACCACTTCGCGTTCGGCGTCGAAGACGAGGAGACGCTCCGCGAGTGGCAGGCGCACCTCCGCGAGCAAGGGATCCGGGTCTCCGAGGTGAAGGACCGCACCTACTTCAAGAGCATCTACTTCAGCGACCCCGACGGGCTCGTCTTCGAGCTGGCGACGGAGGGGCCGGGGTTCACCCGCGACGAGGACGAGCCCGGCAGCGAGGAGATCGACCCGTTCGCGGAGGGGTACGAGAACTGAATGGCGGACGAGCGCCCCGCCGGCGAACGCCCCGACGACGGCTCGGTGACCGAGGCGACGGATCCCGCGGCGTCCCACCGCAGCGGCGAGCCGGACGCCTTCGGGTCGCCGTACCGCCTGCTCTCGACCGCGGTGACGCCGCGCCCCATCGCGTGGGTCTCCTCGCGGGGCCCGGCCGGCGAGAACCTCGCGCCGTACAGCTTCTTCAACACCGTCGCGATCGACCCACCGGTCGTCGCGTTCTCGCCGGTGGCGACCGCGGCGGACCCGAAGGACACGCTCGCGAACGCGCTCGAGACGGAGGCGTTCGTCGTCAACGTCGTCACCGAGGACGTCGTCGAGGCGATGAACGCGTCGAGCGCGACGCTCGACGCGGGGGAGAGCGAGTTCGACCACGTCGGGATCGACCGCGCGCCGTCGGCGCGCGTCGACGCACCGCGGGTGGCCGCGGCGGCCGTGAGCCTCGAGTGCGAGCTGTACGACGCGGTCGAGATCGGCACCTCGACGCTGGTGCTCGGCGAGGTCGTGTACGCCCACGTCGCCGAGGACGCGCTGGTGGACGGGGAGATAGACATGGACCGACTCGACACGGTCGGCCGGCTCGCCGGCGGCTGGTACGCGAGCACCGACGACCGCTTCGAGCTGGAGCGCCCGCCGTAGCTCGGCGTCGTCGCTTCCCGCTACCTCGCGTCGTCGCTTCCCGCTACCGCTCGCCGTCGCTCTCCACCAGCGCCGCGAACCGGTCGAGCGCCCGCCGGCAGACGGGGACGTACCAGGCCGCGACGATCGGTACCTCGACGACGACGCGACTTCGGTCGGACTCCCCGGCGTAGCTGTCGACGCGGTGGCCGGTCGCCGGGATCCCGGCGACACGCCACTCCCAGCGTCGCCCGTTGCACGCGGTCACGCGGAACGGGAGCCACGCACCGCCCACCAGGACCCGTCCCGTCGTCCCGCGAGTCACGTAGCGGTCGTCGCTCTCCACGGCGTCGATCGCCGGCCCCCAGTCCGGCCAGGCGCGGGTGTCGCGGAGGGCCTCGGCGGCGACCGACGGGGCGACCGCGACGTCGCGACCGACGGCGAGGGTCGTTCCCTCTCGGACGACAGTCGACGCCGAGTCGGCGTCGCATCGGCCGTCGAAATCAAAACGTCCGTCCGATTTACCGCCCGAACGAGACCGGTAATTCACGATCCGTCCAACGTTCTCGTCGCAGTTAAGCCGACGTATATTAATACCTTATATGATATCAGGACTCATTATCTCTTTCCACGAAGGGTTAATACGGAGATCCGGGCAACTCGGTTCTAACATGGCCGACGACCGCGACACCATGAAGGACGTCTCGCACACGGCACCGCACGACACCTCGGCGAAGGGAGTCTGGAAACGGGGCCGAGGGCCCGTCGAGGAAGAGGAAGAAGAGGAGTAACGCTCTCGAGCCCGCGGCTTTCTCTCCGCTCTCTCGCCTCGCGTACCGGCCGGTTCGCTTTCGCCGACTCCGCTACCGCTCCGAGCGTTCGGTCTCGTCCTCCGCTCCGACCTCGACGTTCGGACCGATGCCGAGTTCCTCTTCTTCCGTCGGCGCTCGACCGAGCATGGCGCGGAGCGACGACCACGCCTGTCGCCTGTCTCCGCCCTTCGAGAGCGGGATCCCGGCGAACGACGCCGCCGGGTGGGTCGTCTCGGGACCGAGGTGGTCCATGTGGGCGGAGACCCACGTGAACGCGGCCGAGAGGAGAGTGAGCACTGCGAAGGAGGTCCACGACTCGGCGGGCGAGAGGGCGGCCGCGCCGACGACGACGCCGGCGATCACGTAGACGAAGGCGACGAAGATCAGGAGCACCGTCACCGTCGCCAGCAGGTCGTTGACGGCGGTGACGCGGGCGTTGTAGTCGATCCACTCGGCGTAGCTACGGAGCAGCCGCTCGTCGAACTCGGCGTCGTCCGGAGACGTCGACTCTCCCCTCTCGCTCGCGATCACCGCGTCGACCGCCTTGAGGTCCAGCCCGCCGCGGAGGTCCGAAGCGGTGTAGGTGACCGCGGCCAGCCCCGTCGACGCGAGCAGGAGGAGACCGCCCACCACGGTGAACGGGTTCAGGAAGACGGCCAGGTCGACCGTCGTCTGGACGACGATGGAGCCGCCGGTGACGACGATCCCGATGAGCAGCAGGTTCGCCTTCAGGATCTCGATCGCCTTGTTGTCGATCTCTCGCAGCCGCTCGACCTGGTAGTCGAACGTCGTCCGCAGCTCCTCTCGGGTCGCCGCCGCGACCGCCGGGTCGACGGCGGGCTCCCGAGCCGCCGCGTCGGGGGCGTCGACGTCGGCGGGACTGCTCTGGGGATCGGTCGCGTCCCCTCGGTCGGTCATGCGACGTGATTCTCGAAGCGGCGCCGTAAGGCTACCGACGGCCCGGGTGATTATGTTCCGGTGCCGCGACTCCGAGATATGAGCGAGCCGCAGTCGGAAGCGAACTCGGAGCCGGAGCCGTTCCGGTACGACGCCGTCGTCGACCCGGGCGAGAAGCGACGCGTCCGGTACGAGGTCGGCGAGACGTACCTCGGCGACCCGATCGAGATGCCGCTGACGATAATCAACGGCGAGGGCGGCGGGCCGGCCCTCTTCCTGAGCGCGGGGATCCACGGCGACGAGCTCAACGGCGTCAAGGTGGTCCAGGAGGTCGCCGACCGCTACGAGCCCGCCGACCTCCACGGCACGGTCGTCTGCCTCCACGTGTGCAACGTCCCCGCGTACGAGGCGCAGCGGCGCGACACCCCGATCTACGACCAGGACATGAACCGGTCGTTCCCGGGGAACGAGCGCTCGAACACCACCGAACGCATGGCGAACCGGATCTACCGGCGGTTCGTCTCCCAGTGCGACCTCGGGCTCGACTTCCACACCTCAACCCGCAACCGGACGACGATCTACCACTCCCGAGCCGATCTCGAAAACCCCGACGTCCGGCGGCTCGCGCGGGCGTTCGCGACGAACGTGGTGCTGTACGGCAGCGGCGATCAGGGGTCGCTGCGCTCGACGGCGACCGCCGACGGGATCCCGACGGTGACCGTCGAGATGGGGCGCGCCCACCGCTTCCAGCCCGTGCTCGTCGACAAGGCGCTGGAGGGCGTCGAGAGCGTCATGGCCGAGTACGAGCTCCTCCCGAACGAGCCGGTCCACTGGCCGGGGTGGTTCCAGTCCACCTCGGTCGACAGCACGAAGCGCTGGCTGCGCGCCGACACCGGCGGCCTCGTAGAGATGGAGTGGGGGCCGTACCCGCTCGTCTACGAGGGCGAGACGATCTGCACGATCACGAACCACTTCAAGACGGAGGAGCACGCGGTCGAGGCCCCCTTCGACGGGCTGATCCTCGGCTCGCTGGAGAACCCGGTCGCCGCGCCGGGGCACCCGCTCTGTCACGTCGTCCGGCTCGACGGCGAGACGCGCGCGGAGATCGAGCGCGAGATCCGGGCCGGCGACTTCGACGGCTACCGGGCCCACGGCGACGCGTGGGCCGACGACTGAGCGGGACCGAGCCGCCGGTTCGGGCGCTCCGTTCTCGCGGCTGATAGCCGCGGAGGTGGGTTTAACCCGGCCCGCGGTCGACCGGAACCCATGATCGAGGTGGCGGGGTTGCGGAAGACGTACGGCGACTTCGCGGCCGTCGTCGACAGCGACTTCTCCGTCGCGGAGGGCGAGGTGTTCGGGATCGTCGGCCCGAACGGCGCCGGCAAGACGACGACGCTGAAGGTGCTCGCCGGGCTCGTCGACCCCACGGAGGGCGAGGTCGAGGTCGCCGGCTTCCCCTCGAACGACCCGGAAATGCGGCGCCGGCTCGGCTTCCTCCCCGAGGAGTCGCCCCTCTACGAGGAGATGACGCCGCTGTCGTACCTCCGCTTCTTCGCCGACCTGTACGACGTGCCGCGCGACGTCGCCGACGAGCGCATCGCGGCCGCGCTCGACCGGCTCGAGCTGGACCACCGCGAGCGCCGGCTCGGCGACATGTCGAAGGGGATGAAACGCAAGGTCGCCATCGCGCGGTCGCTCGTCAACGACCCGGACGTGCTCGTGTACGACGAGCCGGCGTCCGGGCTCGACCCGGTGACGACGAACTCCGTGCTGGAGTTCACCCGCGAGCTTCGCGCGGCCGGGAAGACCGTCGTCTTCTCCGCGCACAACCTCTACCACGTCGAGTCGGTCTGCGACCGCGTCGTGGTGATGAACGAGGGACGCATCGTCGCCCGCGGGAGCGTCGACGGGATCCGCGAGCGACACGGCGAGACGACGTACCACGTGTTTACCGACGTCGCGCCCGCGCCGGAGCGCCTGTCGCCGGCCCTCGACGGCGCCGACCTCGAGGGCGCGACCGAGGAGGTCGGCGACCGGTTCCGCACCGCCGTCCCGGACATGGACGCGGTCGAGGCGGTGCGGGTGGCCGCCGCCGACGCCGGCGGCGAGGTCGTCGACATCCGCACCCGCGAGCCGAGCCTGGAGGACGTGTTCCTCGACATCGTCGGGCGACCGATGCCCGGGCGGTACACCGGCGGCAGCGGGGCGATCGAGGAAGTCGGGGAGGGGGCCGAGTGATCGACCGGCTCCGGAGGGTCCTCCGGGTCGCGCGCTGGGAGGTCGCCCGCGCCGGGGGCGGCGTCGACCGCCGCACCCTCGCCGCGGCGCTCGCGCTCCTGCTCGTCGCCGGCGGCGTCCTCGGCGGGGGGCTCGCGGTCGGCGCGGTCGGGCTCGACGTCGACCGCGACGTCTACCGGGTCGCCGTCGACGGCGACTCCCCGTACGCGGACGCGGTCGAGGATGCACCGGCGCTGACGCCCGTGCCCGTCGAGGGGGCCGAACTCGGCGACACGGCCGACCTCGTCGTGTTCGACGTGAAGAGCGAGTCCGGCGCGGTCGAGACCGTCGCCGTCCGCGCCAGCGACACGCGGAAGGGCGAGGCCGCGGCCGCCGAGTTCCGCGAGGCCGTCGAGGCGCACAACGAGCGGCTGATGGCCGCCGAGGAGAACGCGACCGCCGCCTTCCCGGTCACGGTCACGCTCCGGTACGTCGGGCGGACGAGCGCGCTCGACGACGGCTCGACGCTCGGGGAGAAGGGATCCGACGGCGGGGGCGACTCGGGCGGCGGAGACGGGTCGAGCGACGGGAGCGGCGGCGCGGGCGGGGGCGACGGTGACGACGACAGTCAGACCGACGCCGGCGACGGGACCGGTGACGCCGCGCTCGACGGCGGAACCGCGGGCGACGGCTTCGCGGTCCCCTCGGTCGGCGGCGGGACGTTCGGCGCCGACACCGTCGGCTCGCCGGGGTCGATATCCCCGCCGTTCCCCTTCGTCTCCCTGCTCTTGGCGTTCGCCTTCCTCGTCCCGATGAACTTCCTCATCCAGGCGTACGGCTCGTCGATCCTCGACGAGCGCACGAACCGACGGGGGGAGCCGCTGCTCGTCACGCCGCTCTCGCCGGTCGACATCGTCGCCGGGAAGACGCTCCCGTACGTCGCGGCCGCGCTCCTCGTCACGACGCTCATCGCGGTCGCCGTGGGCGGCGGCGCCCTCTCGGTGGTCGCCGTGCTCCCCGTCGCCCTGACGTTCCTCGCGGCCACGTTCGTCGGCGCCATGTTCGCGCGGTCGTTCAAGGAGCTCACCTTCGTCACGGTCGGCGTCAGCGTGCTCCTCACGACGTACGCGTTCGTCCCGGCCGTCTTCACCAACGTGACCCCCGTCGCGCTGGTGTCGCCGCTGACGCTCGTCGTCTTCGACCTGCAGGGCGAGGCCGTCTCGGCCGGCGAGGCGCTGTTCTCGACCGCGCCGATGGCGCTCGGCGCCGCGCTCCTGTTCGGGCTCGGGCTCGGGGTGTACCGCGAGGAGGACATGTTCACGCAGAAGCCGGTGACGCGGAAGCTCCTCGACGCGCTCGCGGTGCGGCTCTCGGCGGTCGAGGACGCCCGGTCCTGGGATCTCGTCGACCGCCGTCGGCTCCGCGCGCTCGGCTCGGTCGCGTTCCTCACCGCCTGCGCGATCCCCTTCGTCTTCGTCGCGGAGCTTTTAGCGGTCGCGACGCTGTTCGCGCTCCCGGTGACGGTGTCGATCCCCGTGCTGCTCGTGACCATCGCGTTCATCGAGGAGGTCGCCAAGAGCGTCCATCTCTACGCCGGCTTCGAGCGCGGCGTCTTCGCCCGGACCGACCGGGTCGCCGTCGCGGTCGGGCTCGCCTCCGCGGTCGGCTTCTTCCTCGCCGAGAAGGCCACGGCGGTCGTGCAGGCGGTCGGCCTCACCGAGCTGTACGTCGGCCGGGCCGCGTTCGGGAGCGTCGCCGGGGTCGAGGGGGTCTCCCCACTCGCCCTCGCGGCGCTGCTGTTCGCCCCGCTCCTGCTCCACGGCTTCGCCACGACCGTCGCCGCGGTCGGCGCGAGCCGGGACCGGACGTACTACGCGCTCACGCTGGCGCTGGCGACGCTGCTCCACGCCGCGTACAACTTCGGGGTGGTGAGCGTCCATGGGTGACGCGGAGAGCGGGGGAGCGACCGCCGGAAAGAGCGGGCGGCTGACGATCGCGGGCCGGGAGCTGGCGGGCCTGCGCGCCGAGAAGACGATCCTGCTGGCGGTCGCGATCCAGCTGTTCATCGCCGCGTTCTCGTCGTTCCTCGTGGTCGGGCTCGTCTCGATGTACGACCCCGGATCGCTCGGCGGCGCGGAGGTCGAGGTGGCCGGCGCGGGCGACGCCGTGAGCGACCTCGAGCGCGCCGCGAGCGAGGTCGACGGGGCCTCCGTCACTCGATACGAGGACGCGGGCGCCGCGCGGCTCGCCTTCGAGCGCAACGCCGCCGACGCGGTGGTGGTCGCGGACCGGAACGACGACGGGCGGATCGTCGCGCGCGTCACGGCGCCGGACGCGACCGTCGAGACGACCGTGATCGTCGTCCAACTCCGGGAGCTGCTCCGGACGTACGAGCTGAACGAGCGCGCGGACCGGGCCGCCCACCTGAGCGAGCCTCCTCTCCCGCTGCCCGAGCGAACCGGCTCTAGCCCGTACTTCACGTTCACCTACACGGTGTTGATCCCGGTGCTCGTCTTCCTCCCCGTCTTCATCTCGGGGTCGCTCGCCGTCGACTCGATCACCGAGGAGATCGACGAGGGGACGCTCGAACTCCTGCGGGTGGCTCCCGTCACGCTGGGGGAGATCGTCGACGGGAAGGCGCTCGCGGCGGTCGCGATCGCACCGGGGCAGGCGCTGCTGTGGCTGCTCCTGCTCCGCGCGAACGGCACGCCCGTCGCCAACGTCCCGTCGATCCTCGCGCTGATGACCGCGCTGACGACGGTCGTCGTCGCGCTCGCGGTCGCCGTCTCGGCGCTCGCGCCCGATCGCCGGGCCGCCCAGTTCCTCTACTCGGTCGGCGTGCTCGTCCTGTTCGGCGGCGCCACGGCGATGGCCGGCGGCCCGGCGAACGCGGTCGCGCGGCTCGCGATCGACAGCGCTGACGCGAGGACGACCGCCCTCGTCGTCGCCTACGCCGGCATCGCGGCGGTCGCGTACGTCGGCGTGCGGCGGCTCGTCGCCGAGAGCGGGTTCGAAGGCTGAGTTCGTTTAAAACCCTGACTCACCGCTCGCCGATCGGGCTCACCGCTCGCCGCCGACCCGCTCGAAGAACCGTTCAACCCACCCGGCAGTCGGGAGCTGCCAGCCGTACGCGATCGCGACCAAGCGAGAGCCGGCGGTCACCGCCGCGCACGCGCCGGCGGCGAGCCCGCCGAGCCCGCCGAGCGAGACGAGCGCCCAGTACGTCACGCCGCCCAGCACCGCGCAGCTCGCGTAGAAGTCGTCGAAGAGGATGAACGGCGCGCGGTCGAGGAGGACGTCCGCGACCGCGCCGCCGCCGACCGCGTTGATCGTCGCGACTGCGACGACGCCGAACGCGGAGACGCCCGCGTCGGTCGCGACGATCGCGCCGGTCGTCGCGAAGGCGGCGAGCCCGATCGCGTCCGCGACGAGCGTGATCGGGTGCGTGTCGGGGTCGGCGAGCACGACGCTCAGACCGACGGCCAGCCCGACGCCGACGAGGCCGAGCGCGATCTCCACCGGCGACTGGAGGGCGAGCGGGACGCGGTTCACGAGGAGGTCGCGGGTCACGCCGCCGGCGAACGCCATCGCCAGGCCGACGACCGCGACGCCGAACAGGTCGAACTCCTCGCGGATCGCCTTCGTCGAGCCCACGAGGGCGAACGCGACCAGTCCGACCGTGTTCATGACGGCGAACGGGTCGCCGAACAGGGTCGCCGCGAGCCCGCCCGTCACTCCCCGAACGCCCCCAGGCTCGACTGCAGTTCGCGGTCCGGCACCTCGTCGGTCAGCTCGCGGCCGACCAGCTCGCGGGCGTCGACCGCGTACGTCGAGCCGCCGCGGTCCAGCACCAGCACCCGGCCCTTCCAACCGCGCACCGTGCCGGCCGCCATCGTCTCCGCGACGGGGCGCTCGTCGAGGTCGAGCCCGTAGTCGAACGCGAAGCGCTCGATCGGGTCGAACCGATCGAGGAGCGCCGCCCACGCCGATTCGTCGACCTCGCGGCCGAACCCGTCGAGCTTCGTCGGCACCCGGACCCGGTCGACGAGGTCGTCGCCGTCGGCCAGCTCGGCCTCCACCCGTCGGGCGACCCGTCCGTCGGGGAAGGTCCGGACGTGGGCGGCCCGGTCCGCGCCCTGCTCGCGGAGCCGCGTCTCCAGCCGCCACAGCCGCGTCACCCCGACCTTCAGCACGTCGGGGGCGAACGCGGCGAGGTACAGCGCGTGCTCCTCGTGGCAGTCCATCTCGTCTTTGAGACACGTCCCCGTGCACCGCGCGCACACCCAGACGCTGCCGTGGGCGTCGCAGTAGGGGGCCTCGGGGGCGTCGCAGGCGACGTGCTCGCCGTCGTGGACGGTCCCCGCGCAGCGGCGCTCGCCGAGTCCGTAGGCCAGCTCCGTGCCGGCGTCCGCCTCGACGAACTCGACCGCGCCGCCGCTGGCGACGTAGAGCCCCTCGCCCGACTCGTAGCCCACGACCTGCACGCGCTCCCGTACGGGGGGCCGCGACTTATGCGCGTCGTCGTCGGGAAAGCGATCGGGTACCGGCTCGTCGTCCGACCGAACCGGCACCGAACGACCGGGCGTCGGAATCGCCCGCGAACGGCCCTATTAATAAACGGTATCTCAACGGAATCACCCGGCGCAACTGTTATTACCGTGTTGAAAGATCATGACAGTGTCACACAATGACGCAGATATTCAAATCTCCGGCGGCGTACGTACAGGGCCGGGGTGTCGCCGGGGAGATCGGAACACACGCTGCAGAGTTGGGCGAGAAAGCGATGCTAATCGCCGACGAGATCGTCCTCGACATTCTCGAAGACCGCGTACTGGCGAGTCTCGAAGACGCGGGACTGGGCGCGACGTCGGTGGAGTTCAACGGCGAGGCGTCCGAGACGGAGATCGACCGTATCACCGACCTGGCGGAAGATCGGGGGATCGACCTCGTCGTCGGTGCGGGCGGGGGCAAGGCGCTCGACACCGCAAAAGCCGTCCGAACGAACCTGAACGAATCGATGGTTTCGATGCCGACGGTCGCCTCGACGGACGCTCCAACGAGCGCGCTCTCGGTCATCTACAGCGAACACGGCGAGTTCCAAGAGTACTGGTTCTACGAGGACCACCCAGATCTCGTGCTAGTGGATACGGCCGTTATCGCCGGCGCGCCGACCCGCTTCTTCCGGTCGGGGATCGCCGACGGCCTCGCGACGTGGTTCGAAGCCGACGCGGCCTCCCAGTCGGACGGCGACAACGTCGTCGGCGGGAAACCCACGCGGGCCGGGCACCAGCTGGCGCGCCTCTGTTACGACACGCTGCGCGACCACGGGCTCGCCGCGGTCGATGCGGTCGAGCGGGGCGCTGTCACCGAGAGCGTCGAAGCCGTCACCGAGGCGAACACCCTTCTCAGCGGACTGGGTTTCGAGAGCGGTGGCCTCGCGGCGGCCCACTCGATACACAACGGGCTGACGCAGCTGGAGGCGACGCACGGCGCGACCCACGGAGAGAAAGTCAACATCGGGACGATATCACAGCTCGTGTTGGAAGGCCGTGACGACGCCTTCATCGAGGAGTACGTCGAGTTCTCGCTGGACCTCGGACTTCCGGTCACGCTCTCGGATATCGGTCTCGACGACCCGTCGGACGGCGACCTCACCGTCGTCGCCGAGGCGGCCTGCGTCGACGAGGAGACGATCCACAACCAGCCGTTCGCGGTCTCTCCACCGATGGTCCGCGACGCGCTTTTAACCGCCGACGAACTCTCACGACGGGTCCGCGAGAACCGCTGAGTCCCCGCGGCGTTCCGTCCGTTCGAACGAAGCGCCGTCGGGCGTACCGCGACGCGTCCGTGACCCCGAACCCGGAGAGCACGCGTTTACACGACTCAGATTCCCGACGGCGGGGCTTGCCGAGAGAGAGAGAGGATTTCGATAGAACCACACGGACCGCAGAGATCGGGCGGATTTTTTAAATAATATCGCGTGCGATTCATTCCCATGCTCGACGCCGCGCTCGCGACCGACGAGGGCGACGAGGGGGTCGACCTCGCGCTCACCGTGACGAACGGGGGCGAAGACCCGGTCACGCTCCGGTTCCGGACCGGCCAGCGCGCCGACTTCGCGGCCTTCGAGTCCGCCGCCGCCGACGCGGCGGGCGACCCCCGTCACAGCACCGCCGGGCCGGTCTGGCGACACGGCGAAGGGCGCGTGTTCACGCAGGCGCTCGGCACCGAGACGCTGGCGCCCGGCGAGTCGGCGACGTACGAGGGGACGTGGCCGACCCCGCCGCCCGGCGTCTACCTGATCGTCGGGACGCTGACCGCCGAGGAGCACGACGCGGAGGCGACCGCGACGGTCGCGGTCGAGTGAGCCGCCGCGGTCTCGGTCCGAGCCGCCGCCGCGGTCTCAGTCCGGGCCGCCGCGGCCTCGGTCCGAGCCGCCGCCGTGGACCGCCTCGTCGACCGCCGCCGCGAGCCGCTCTCGCGTCCGGTGGCTCGACTCGGCGTCGGTCCGCACCTCGATCAGGTGGGAGCCGTCGGCGTCGCGCGCTTTCGCGCACGCCGATTCGAGTTCCTCGGCGACGTCGACCGGGTCCCCGACCGCCTCGGGCCGCGCGTCGATCCGCGCGTACGACAGCCCGTGGAGGTCGGCCAGCGGCTCGAACTCGACGCCGTGGGGCGTCTTGAACGACTCCGTGAACTCGGGCTCGAACGACTCGATCGGGAGCGCGTGGAAGATCCCGCCGCCGTCGTTGTTGATCAGGACCACCGTCGCGTCGACGTCGCACCGGTCGAGCGCGAGCAGGCCGTTCGCGTCGTGGTACAGCGCGAGGTCGCCGACGACGAGGGTGAGGTCGTCCGTCGTCGCCGAGCCCGCCCCGAGCGCGCTGGAAACGATCCCGTCGATCCCGCTGACTCCGCGGTTGCCGAGCGCGGTGACGCTCGCCGTCGTCGGCCCGACGAATCGGTCGAGGTCGCGGACGGGCATCGAGTTGGAGACGAACAGCGTCGCCGGGTCCGGGAGCGCGGCGGCCACGGCGCGGAGCGCGTCGCCCTCGTGGAATCCGGCCGGATCGCCGTCCGCCGAGAGAACCGCTTCGCGCTCTCTGTCGTGTATCTGCCGGGCGACGCGGTCGGCCTCCTCCCACTGCGCGCGCCAGTCCGGGTCGCCACCGCCGCCGGCGACGAGCCGCGAGAGGCGGGCGCAGAGGCGGCTCGGCTCTGCGACGACGAGGTCGGTCGCGGCGAACTCCGCCTCGCGCCAGCGCCCCGCGGGGTCGACCTGGTACTGGTCGGCGCCGGTCTCGGCGAGGTACTTACGGAGGTTCTTCGAGGTGGGCGACGCGCCGAGCCGGAGGACGACCTCGGGGTCGGTCCATCCGGCGGCGGCCTCGGCCGCGGCGTCTCCGTCGCCCTCGGCGTCGCCGCCCTGAGCGTCGCTTCCGTCCCCGGCGACCGCCGCCGAGAGGTACGCGTCGTACGCGCCGATCACGGGCGCGACGCGGGTGTGGCCGCCGTACCGGACGTTCGAGAGCGGGTCGGCGAGCACCGGAAACCCGGTCGCGTGCGACAGCGCGGTCACCGACTCGGCGTCGAGGCCGGGCGGGTCCGCGGGGCCGGCGACGATCAGCCCGCGGTCGACCCCCGACAGCTCGTTCGCCAGCGCGCGGAGCCCGTCATCGCCCGGCTCGGGCGAGCCCGGCGTCACGTCGACGTAGGGGCCGTCGCGGCCGGCCGCGGCGATCGGGTCGAGGTCGGCCGGGACGTCGCCCGGCACCCGCGTCGGCTCCAGCGGCTTCTCGAACGGGACGTTGAGGTGAACCGGACCGGGGTCGGCGCCCTCGGCGGCCGCGACGGCCCGGCCCACGGTGGTCCGCAGCGACCGGAGCGCGCGGTCGTTCGGCGCCGGCTCGGGGAGGTCCTTATAAAATCGGACGGCGTCGCCGTACAGCTTCTCCTGGTCGGCGGTCTGGTTGGCGCCCGAGTCGCGCAGCTCCGGCGGGCGGTCGGCCGTGAGCGCGAGCAGGGGGACGCGGGCCTCGCTCGCCTCCATCACGGCCGGGTGGTAGTTGGCGGCGGCGGTGCCGGAGGTGCAGATCAGCGGCGCGACGCTCCCCGTCCGCCGGGCTCGGCCCAGCGCGAAGTAGGCGGCGGAGCGCTCGTCGAGCTGGGAGAAGACGCGGAGGTCGTCGTGCCGGGCGGCGGCCATCGTCAGCGGCGTCGATCGGCTGCCCGGCGAGACGACGACGCTGTCGACGCCCGCGGCGACGAGCTCGTCAACGAGCGCCCCCGCCCACAGCGCGTTCCGGTTCGGCGCGGTCATTGCCACCGCTTGGGAGTCGACATTTAAATACTCCCGCGGGTCGGCGGCGCCGTCTGGCTCCGCGGCGTTCTTATACCCGGTCGAGCCGCGAGAGCCCGTGCCACACCGCGTCGACGAGGCGGTCCTCTCCCTCGCCGTCGGCGTCGTCCCAGCCCCGAGCGATCGCGTCCTCTAACACCGGCACGGGATGGTTCTCGAAGTTGTTCATCCCGCGGAACGTCTCCAGCGCCTCGCGGTGGGGATCGCCGAAGGCGTCGGCCTCGGCCGCCCTGCTCCCGGTCGCGTCCCCCCCGGACGCGTCGGTCTCGTCGAGGAAGCCGAGGTCGGCGAGGACTTCCGCGACCGCCGCGGCCGCCTCGCCGGTCAGCTCCCGGGTCTCGTCGGGCGCTTCGCGCTCCAGCAGGGTGACGTCGTACAGCTTGAACACCCGTTCGAGCTCGTCGATCGGGCTGTCGTGGTCGTCGACGCGCACGTCGATCCACCGGTCGTTGCGGCCGTCGTAGCCGCCCTCCGGCTTGGCGACGTACAGCGCGGCCGACTGCTCGCCGCGCCTGTCGCCGCCCGCCTCGTTGCCGGCGTGGAGCGCGGCGATCAGCCGCTCGGGGAGGCCGCCCGCCGTCTCCTCGAACGCCTCCGCCATCGCGGTCAGCGTCTCGGCGTTCTCCAGGATGTTGCCTTGGACGGTGTAGTCGTCGCCCTGCAGGTCGCCCGCGTAGTCGTGACAGTCGGCGCCGGTGAACGCGGCCGGCTCGCCCTCGAGGCCCACCACGCCGACCTGTCTGGAGGGCGCCTCGTCGTCGGGGGCGGTGAGCCGGTCGACGACCTCCTCGGCGTCGTGCCCCTCGCGGAGCAGATCGAGCCCGTCGGGGCCGTAGGCGACGTTCGCGAAGCTCTGCGTCGCGATCGCGCCGGCGTCCGCGCTGACGAACGGGACGACAGCGCCGACGCTGACGAACTTCGACTGAACGGCGACGCCGACGGCGTCGGTCTCCGGGTCGCGGGCGGCGATCGAGAACGTCGAGGGACGAGGTGGCATGCGGATCGAGGGATCGGCGGCCGCCCTCATAAATTCGGTCGGGTCGTCGTGCCGTCCGCCCCTCGTCGGCGCCGGCACCGCCGCCGACGCGCCCCGCGCCGCCGTCGCGGTCGCGTTCTGCAACGCTTATGCACGCCGACCGACTTCGATCGCGTATGAGCGACGACGACGCCGTCGACGTCGAGGTCGAGTCCCCCGACGACGCCGCGGCCGACGCGGCGAGCGCGAACGGCACGGCGGAGGCGACCGCCGAGGGAGCGAGCGGCGAGTCGGCGACCGATGCGGCCGGCGAGCACGACGCGGCCGGCGAGAGCGAGGCCCTGGCCGCCGCCGTCGCCGAGCACGACGAGGCGCTCGCGCGGGAGGTTGCCGAGTTGGAAGCGGAGCTCGAGGAGACGCGCGAGGAGCTGCTGGAGGCCGAGGAGGAAGCCGAGGAGCTGACGAGCAAGCTCGCCCGCGTGAAGGCGGACTTCAGCAACTACAAGGAGCGCGCCAAGCGCAAGCAGGAGGAGATCCGCGAGCGCGCCTCCGAGCGGCTCGTCGAGCGGATCACGCCCGTCCGCAACGACCTCCTGCGCGCGCTCGACCAGGAGGAGGGGAGCGACCTCCGCCCCGGCGTCGAGTCGACGCTGGAGAAGTTCGACGAGGTGCTCGCCGAGGAGGGCGTCGAGCCGATCGCCCCGGAGCCCGGCGACGAGGTCGACCCGTCCCGCCACCAGGTGATGCTCCGCGTCGAGAGCGACCAGCCCGAGGGCACCGTCCACGAGGTGTACGAGCCCGGCTACGAGATGGGCGACCGCGTCGTCAGCGAGGCGAAGGTCACCGTCAGCGCCGACGAGTCGTAGGCCGCGTTCCGGCCGTCCCTCCCGTTCTCACCGATCGGTCCCGTACCGGCTCGCGAGCTCGTCGAGCCCCGCGTCCGGTTCGGCGGCGTGGGGCACCGACAGCGGCGAGACCGACACCTCGCCGTCGACGACCGCGCGCCGGTCGGTGCCGACCGGGTCCGGCACGTCCGCGGGCGTCATCCGCCCCCAGATCGGGTCGGAGATGGAGACGCCGCCGTTCCCGTCGGACGTCGCCTCCATCCCGTACCACTCCGAGGGCTTAGTGACGCGCATCGGCGCGGGGTCGACCGCGGGTTCGGCCGCGGGGTCGGACGACGCGCCGTCGCTCACGGCCGCCTCCCGTCCCCCGTCGCCCTCTGCGGGCTCCGCCATCGGCGCGTTGACGTTGAGGTAGTCGGCCCGCTCGAAGACGCCCGTCCCGACGGCCTCGTCGACGAGGAACCGCGTGGCGCGCGCGGCGTGCGCGAACGACGCCGGCGGCAGGTCCCGCTTCCACCAGTCGTCGCCGCCCGGCACGTACATCGACGCCGCGATCCCGGGGACGCCGAAGAACGCCCCCTCGACGACCGCGGAGACGGTCCCGGACCGCCCGAGCGTGTACGCGCCGAGGTTGGCGCCCTCGTTGCAGCCGGCGACCACGAGGTCGGCGTCCGGGACGAGTTCGTCGAGGCCGGCGACGACGCAGTCGACCGGCGTCCCGTCCACGGCGTACCCCAGCTCGTGCTCGCGGACCTCGACGTCTGCGGAGATGGCGCGGCCGACGGAGGAGCGGTCCCCCGCGGGCGCGACCGTCACCACGTCGTAGTCGACCGAGAGCGCGTCGTACAGGGCGCGGAGTCCGACGGCGTCGACGCCGTCGTCGTTCGTCAGCAGGATCCGCTCGACGCTCATACCGCTACGTCGGGCGGTTCGGACAAAAGCCCACCGTCGGTGGAGAGCGGTCGGCGTCGCCCGGAGCGAACGGAAAAGCCCACGTATCCCGGGCCCTCACCGTCCGACATGGGATTCGGGGACACGGCCAAGAAGATCCAGACGCTCGCCGACAAGGCCGAGCGCACGTACCAGAAGATCAACGAGCTCCGCACCGAGGTCGAGGAGACCCAGACGACCGTGCTCGACACCTCCGAGCGCGTCCAGCAGCTGGAAAACGAGATGGCCGAGCAGCGGGCCGTCCTCGACGCGGTCGCGCGAGAGGTCGGCGTCGACTTGGAGAGCGTCAGCACCGAGGCGCACATCACCGAGGCGGAGCGCGCCGCCGCGGAGGACGCGGCCGGGAACGCGACCGACGATACCGGGGCCGCGGAGAGCGACGGCGGCGACCCGGCCGACGCGGACGGCGACGACACGAACCCCGACGCGGCGTAGCGCCTATTCCGCGGCTTCGGCCGTCTCGTCGACGGACTCCCCTCCGTCGTCCGCTCGCGAGACCACCTCGGCCGGCACGCCCGCGACCGTCGTCTCCGGCGGGACGTCCGCGGCGACGAGGGAGTTGGCGGCGACGCGCGCGCCCTCGCCGACCGTGACGCCCGGCAGGACGACCGCGCCGGCCCCGATCATCGCGCCCTCCTCGACGACGACGTCGCCGAGGCGGTACTCGTCGCGGAGGAACTCGTGGCACAGCAGCGTCGCGTCGTAGCCGATTATCGCGTCGTCGCCGACGGCGATCCGCTCCGGCCAGAACACGTCCGGCGTCGACTCCAACCCCCACGCGACGCCGGTCCCGACCGTGACGCCGATCCGCCGCAGCAGCCAGTTCTTCAGCCGCAGGCTCGGACAGACCCGGGCGAGCACGATCGCGACGTAGTTGCGGACGACGACGAGCGGCGACTTCGCGTCCGGCCACGACCACAGCGAGTTCCGCGGGCCGCCCGTCGGGTGGCGCTCCAGTCGGCCGGTCCGGGAGTCGTCGGTATCCCCGTCGCCGTCTGCGCCCGCCGCTGCGCGCTCCGCCGAACCCGCCGCCTCGCCGCCGTCCTCGTGAGTCACGAGGGGACCTTCGGACGGCACGGGTAAAAGGGTCGCCGACACGCTCGGCGGTCCGAGAGCGGGGTCGTGTCGGTGCCGAAATCGACGCGAGGGTTCAAGTCGGATACCGCGGCCAGCGCCCTCACGACCTGACGAGGGCCCACGGCCGGCCGAGACGGGTGCGCGGTCGACCGCCGTGCGGACGCGACGACCGACCGCCTGTTCGCCACGCCGTCCAGCGCCGCGTCCGTGCGGCGTCCGCCGGGGGTCCGCGCTACTGTCGCAGCTCGTCCATGTGATCGATCCGCCGCTCGACCAGGTCGGCCTTCCCCACGTCGTGGCGGATTCGGAGGCCGTCGCCGGCGGCCGAGAGCCCCGCCTCGGCCTGTCGCTCCGCGGCGGCGATCGAGTCGCCGCGGCCCACGACCGCGAACGACCGCGAGGTCGTCGTGTACAGCCCGTCGTCGCGCTCGTCGACGCTCGCGTAGTAGAGCAGCGCGTCGCCGACGCTCTCCTCGTCGACCGCGATCTTCGCGCCAGCGTCGGGGTCGACCGGGTAGCCGTCCGGCACCGCGTACTTGCAGACGGTCGCCTCGCCCGAGAAGGCCAGGTCGGGGAGCGTACGGTCGTCGCGCGCGGCCGTCAGCACGTCGACGAAGGGGGTCTCCAGGACGGGGAGCGTGTTCATCGCCTCCGGGTCGCCGAAGCGCGCGTTGAACTCGACGACCTTCGGCCCCTCGTCGGTGAGCATGAACTGCCCGTAGAGGACGCCCTTGTAGTCGGGGAGCGCGTCGACGACCGCCTCCAGCACGTCGACGGCGGCCTCGTAGTCGCCCTCGGCCATGAACGGGAGCGAAAGCCCCGTGTCGGAGTACGAGCCCATCCCGCCGGTGTTCGGCCCCTCGTCGCCCTCGTAGGCGCGCTTGTGATCCTGGACCGCGGGCGTCGTCCGGAGGTCGCCGTTCGCGACGAACGCCTGCACGGTGAACTCCTCGCCGACGAGCCGCTCCTCTAACACCACGCGGTCGTAGTCGGAGTCGCGGAGGTACGCCTTCGCGCCGTCGGCGTCCACCTGGTCACCCATCACCTTCACGCCCTTCCCGCCGGTGAGGCCGGCCGGCTTCACCGCGAGGTCGCCGTCGTACGCGTCGATGTAGTCGCAGGCGGCCTCGATGTCGTCGAACACCGCGTAGTCGGGACAGCCGGGGACGTCGGCCGCCTCCATGAACTCGCGCTGGTACGCCTTGTCCGTCTCCAGCCGCGCCTCCTCGGCCCGCGGGCCGAACGCGTACACGCCGGCGTCGTCGAGCGCGTCGGCGACGCCCGCCGCGAGCGACGACTCGGGGCCGATCACCGCGAGGTCGGCGCCGACGTCGGTCGCGTAGTCGGCGACGGCCTCGGCGTCGGTCTCGTCGATCGACTCGAAGCCGTCGGCCAGCCGGCGGATGCCCGGGTTCCGGTTGCTCGCGCAGGCGTACAGCGCGCAGTCGCCGGCGACCGCGCGGGCGATCGCGTGCTCGCGTCCGCCGCCGCCGACGAGGAGTACGGTCTCGGTCATGCCCGACGGATAACTGCACGGTAGTGTAAACGTTACTCTCCGCTCACGCCGAGATAGCCACGTACGTGGATCGAACGGGGGATCGCGACTGGATCCGACGCTCGTGTGACGGGTTTTTGCCTCGCCGGGGCGAACCGGGCGTATGACACAGCCGACGGAGCGGAACCGCCTCGACGGGGAGGCGAGCCCGTACCTCCAGCAGCACGCCGACAACCCGGTCCACTGGCAGCCGTGGGGCGACGAGGCGTTCGAGCGCGCCCGCGAGCACGACGTCCCGGTGTTCGTCTCCATCGGCTACTCCTCCTGCCACTGGTGTCACGTGATGGCCGAGGAGAGCTTCGAGGACGAGGGGGTCGCGGAGGTGCTCAACGAGGAGTTCGTGCCGGTCAAGGTCGACCGCGAGGAGCGCCCGGACGTGGACAGCACGTTCATGACCGTCTCCCAGCTCGTCACGGGCGGCGGCGGCTGGCCGCTCTCCGCGTGGTGCACGCCCGAGGGGAAGCCGTTCTACGTCGGGACCTACTTCCCGCCGGAGCCGCGCCGGAACCAGCCGGGGTTCCGCGACCTCTGTGAACGAATCGCCGACTCGTGGGCGGACCCCGAGCAGCGCGAGGAGATGAAGCGGCGCGCCGAGCAGTGGACGACGAGCGCCCGCGACGAGCTGGAGTCGGTCCCCGAGCGGGACGACGACCACGACGCGAGCGACGCCGAGGCGCCCGGCGCCGACCTCCTCGACGAGGCGGCCGCCGCTGCGATACGGGGGTACGACGACGAGTACGGCGGGTTCGGCAGCGGCGGCGCGAAGTTCCCGATGCCGGGGCGGATCGACCTGCTCCTGCGCGCCTACGGCCGAAGCGGCCGGGACGCCGCGCTCGCGGCCGCGACCGGCACCCTCGACGGGATGGCCCGCGGCGGGATGTCCGACCAGATCGGCGGCGGGTTCCACCGGTACGCGACCGACCGGCGGTGGACCGTCCCCCACTTCGAGAAGATGCTGTACGACAACGCGGAGCTCCCGCTCGTGTACCTCGACGGCTACCGCGTGACGGGCGACCCGGCGTACGCCCGCGTCGCGAGCGAGACGCTCGGCTTCCTCGACCGCGAGCTCCGCCACGAGGCGAGCGGCTTCTTCAGCACGCTCGACGCGCGGAGCGCGCCACCGGAGAGCCGGCGAGGGGACGCGAGCGACGACGGCCACGTGGCCGAGGACGTCGAGGGCGCCTTCTACGTGTGGACGCCCGCGGAGGTCGACGCGGTCCTCGACGAGCCGGCCGCGTCGCTGGCGAAGGCGCGGTACGGGATCGAGTCGGGCGGCAACTTCGAGCGCGGCACGACCGTGCCGACGGTCTCGGCGTCGGTCGCGGAGCTCGCCGAGGAGCACGACCTCGCGGTCGACGAGGTCCGTGAGCACCTGACCGAGGCCCGCGTCGCGCTGTTCGAGGCGCGGGAGTCCCGCCCGCGGCCCGCCCGCGACGAGAAGGTGCTCGCGGCGTGGAACGGCCGGGCTATCTCCGCGTTCGCGAGCGCGGCGGGCGCCCTCGGCGAGGAGTACGCCGAGATCGCTCGGGAGGCGCTCGACTTCTGTCGCGACCGCCTGTACGACGCCGACTCCGGCGAACTCGCCCGGCGATGGCTCGACGGCGACGTCCGCGGTCCGGGGTACCTCGACGACCACGCGTTCCTCGCGCGCGGCGCGCTCGACGTCTACGCCGCCACCGGCGACCCGGAGCCGCTCGGGTTCGCGCTGGAGCTGGCCGAGACGATCGTCGACGAGTTCCACGACCCCGACGACGGGACGATCTACTTCACTCGGGACCCGGAGGCGGACGGCGGCGACGGGACGACCGCGGGCGACGGAGAGGCGCAACGCGCCTCTAGCAGCCGGACGCAGTCCGGCGACGACGCCCTGTTCGCCCGCCCACAGGAGTTCACCGACCGCTCGACGCCGTCGAGCCTCGGCGTGGCGGCCGAGACGCTGATGCTCCTCGACGGGTTCCGGACCGACCGCGACTTCGCCGCGGTCGCGGAGGCCGTCGTGACGACCCACGCGGACCGGATCCGCGCGAGCCCGCTGGAACACGTCTCGCTCGTGCGGGCGGCCGAGCGCGTCGAGACCGGCGGGATCGAGGCGACGATCGCCGCCGACGCGGTGCCGGACGCGTGGCGCGAGACCCTCGGCGAGCGGTACCTCCCGGGTGCGCTCGTCGCGCCGCGGCCGCCGACGGCGGCGGGGTTGGACGAGTGGCTCGACCGGCTCGACATGGACGAGGCGCCGCCGATCTGGGCCGGCCGCGACGCCGTCGACGGCGAGCCGACCGCCTACGTCTGCGAGGGGCGGACCTGCTCGCCGCCGGAGACCGACCTCGACGCGGCGCTGACGTGGCTGGCGGAGCGGCGCGGCGACTCGTAACTCCGGTCGGTTCGCCGCCCGGGCTCGGCGACGCCGAGTCGGCACGCTTTACGGACCCCGGGGCGGAGGGGCGCGCATGGAGCGGTACGACCTCCTCTATCGCCTGTACGACGAGTTCGACGTCGAGACCCTCCGCGAGCACCAGTCGTTCGTCGACCTCTTTCCGCCGGTGGACTCGCGCGTGGCGCTGGAACACTGGGAGGACGCGAGCGACGAGCTCGACCTGTTGAAATCCGAGATCCGCGACGCGCTTCCGGGCGGTGCCACCTTCGCGGAGATCGCCGCTCACGCCGACCGCGAGACGGCGTTCACCGCCCTCGACCTCCACGCCAAGTACGGCCGCGCCGTCAACGCGCTGGTGTTGGACGTCGACGAGACGCTTCGGTCGGCCGGCGGCACCGACAACGAGATCCCCCGGGAGACGCTGCACGTGTTGACGACGCTCCACGACGCCGGGGTGCCGATCGTCATCTGCACCGGCCAGACGTTAGAGAACGTCAAGGGGTTCATGATCCAGGGGCTCGGGAACGAGCTGGTCCACTCCGGCGCCTTCTCGATCGTCTACGAGTCGGGGAACGGCGTGTTCACGCCCGGCCACGGCTCCCGGACGAAGCGGCTGCTCTACGAGGAGCTCGACGAGTCGGTTCGGGGCGTCTTCGACGACGTCCGGTCCCGCGTCCTCCCCGAGTCCCCCGAGGACGTTCGCCGCGGCTGTCACCTCCAGGGCAACGAGTTCAACGTCACGCTGAAACCCAACTTCGAGACCGGGAGCGCTGACGCGGAGGCCGTGATCGACGACGGGCTCGTGCACCTGATCGACCTGTTGGGCGCGGTCGTCGTCGAGCGGGCCGACGTCGAGGGCGGCGACGGCGCCGGCGAGGACGACACCTCCTCTCCGGCCGAGCGCGGCGCCGCGTGGGCACGGGCCCACTACGCGTCGGCCGACCCGGAGATCCGCGAGGTGCTCGAAGCAAGCGCAGCCGAAGGGGGGACGGCCGTCGATCCGACCGCGCTCGCCGACGTTCCGGAGCCGGTCGCCGCGCTGTTCGACCGGATCGACGTCGGCTACTACCGCGGCGACGCGGCGGAGATCACCTCGCTGGAGCTGGACAAGGTCGCGGGCGTCGAGGCGGCGCTCGACGTGCTCGACGTGCGGGACCCGTTCCTGCTCGTGATGGGCGACAGCAAGTCGGATCTGCGGGTGATGGAGTGGGTCGCCGAACGCGACTCGGGCATCGCCGCCGCGCCCGAGCACGCCTCGGCCGACGTGCTCTCGCACGTGCTGGAGCGCGACGAGCTGGTGTTCGACCGCGGGGCCTCGGCGCGGACGCTCCGGACCGCCCACGTCCTCAACCTGCTCGCGCGGCTCGAGTAAGCCGCGGCGTAATTATATACGTCCGTCACCACGCCTCGTCCATGCACGATTTCATCGTCGTCGGCGCCGGCCCGCCGGGCTCGCGGTTCGCCAGGCGCGCGGCCGAGGCCGGCCGCGACGTGGTCGTCTTCGAGAAGGGGACCGTCGGCGAGCCGCTGGCCTGCTCGGGGCACGTCTCCGACGACGTCTGGGAGTACGTCCCCGACGAGGCCCGCGACCGACTCCTCCAGAACCGCGTCTACGGCGCGCGGTTCCACGTCGGCGGCCCCGGTTCGACGGCGTACCCGTTTTACAAGGACCGCCCCGTCTCGAACGTGATCGACCGCGTCGGGCTCGACCGGACGCTCGCCGACTGCGCGCGCGAGGCTGGCGCCGACGTGCGCGAGGGCCACACCGTCCTCGACGTGGACGAGCGGTCGGACCGCGTCGCCGTCGAGGTCCGGGCTCCCGACGGCGACGTCGAGACCGTCGAGGCGCGGATGGTCGCCGGCTGCGACGGCCCCACCTCCCGCGTGCGCCGGTCGCTCGACCTCCCGGAGCCGGACGAACTGCTCCACGGGGTGCTCGCGTTCGACGACGCGGCCGACGCCGGCGACCTCGTCGACGTCCACCTCACCGCGCCGACGTTCTTCGCGTGGCGGATCCCGCGGGGGGACGCCGGCGTCGAGTACGGGCTCGCGGCGCCCCCGAGCGACGACGTCACGGCGATGTTCGACCGGCTCACCGACGCGTACGGCGCGACGACCGACCGGTTCTGCTCCGGGGCGATCCCGGTCGGCCCGCCGGACCGAGTCACGTCGGACCGCGCGTTCCTGATCGGGGACGCGGCCGCGCAGACGAAGCCGTTCACCGGCGGGGGGATCCTCTACGGAATGACCGCGGCCGACGTGGCCGCGGACGTCGTCGACCCGGACGATCCAGCGACGCTCGACGACTACGAGGCCGGCTGGCGCGACGCGATCGGCCGGGAGATCCTGCTCGGGAAAGGGATCCGCCGGTGCTACTCGCTGCCGGAGCCGGTCCAGCGGCTCGGCCTGCGGGCGCTGTCGGGCGAGATCGGCGTCCACATGGACCGCCCGAGCTCCTTTTTCTCGGCGACGCACCTCCGGCGGCTGTTCTCGCGGAGCGACCCGCCGGAGTGACCGGGGTCCGAGAGGCGGGTCAGACGGCGACGCTACTCGCCGACGACCTCGGCGAACGAGACGTTCTCGCGCACGCTCGTGATCTCGACCGTCGGCTCGTCGCCCGGCTCGGAGTCCGGGACGATGACGACGTAGCCGCGTTCGATCTTCGCGATCCCGTCGCCCTTGTCGCCGAGCGTCTCGATCGTGACCTCGCGGACGTCGCCCTCGGAGACCGGCGGGCCGGCGGCGGCGTCCGCGGGGGAGCGCGCCGCGGGGGCGCCGGCCCCGTTGCCCGCGACGTCCCGGTCCGGCGACGCGTTCGCCGCGGCCTCGCCCGAGGCTCCGGGCTCGTCTCCTTCGTCTCGTTTTATCAGCGCTACCCGGTACGTCTCGTCGGGAGTGACCGTCCCGTGTTCGATCTCCGACGAGGGGACCGCGACGACGTGGTCGCCGTCGCGCTCCTCGACCTCTCCGGTGAACAGACACGCGAGCGAATCGGTGATCTCGACCATGAGCTACGTTGCGAACACGGTAATGAAAAGCTCCCTATTATTACCCGCGGTGAGAGCGCGCTCGGAGAGCTGTCTTGAGTCGAGAGGCTCGCGCCTCAGATGGCCGATCGAACATAAACGTTTACCCTGTTCCGAATGAATCGCCGACCATGAGCCGAAACTACGAGTCGCTCCACGACCCGAACGCGGAGTACACGATGCGGGAGCTCTCCGCCGAGACGATGGAGGTCACGGGCTCGCGCGGCGGCGGCCGCGACGTCGAGATCACGGACGTCCAGACGACGATGGTCGACGGGAACTTCCCGTGGACGCTCGTCCGCGTCTACACCGACGCGGGCGTCGTCGGCACCGGCGAGGCGTACTGGGGCGCCGGCGTCCCGGAGCTGATCGAGCGCATGAAGCCGTTCGTCGTCGGCGAGAACCCGCTCGACATCGACCGGCTGTACGAACACCTCATCCAGAAGATGTCGGGCGAGGGCTCGGTCGAGGGCGTCACCGTCACCGCGATCTCCGGGATCGAGGTCGCGCTCCACGACCTCGCCGGGAAGATCCTCGACATCCCCGCCTACCAGCTGCTCGGCGGGAAGTACCGCGACCGGATGCGCGTCTACTGCGACTGCCACACCGAGGAGGAGGCCGACCCCGACGCGTGCGCCGACGAGGCCGAGCGCGTCGTCGACGAGCTCGGCTACGACGCGCTGAAGTTCGACCTCGACGTCCCCTCGGGGTTAGAGAAGGACCGCGCGAACCGCCACCTCCGCCCCGGCGAGATCCGTCACAAGGCGGAGATCGTCGAGAAGGTCACCGAGCGCGTGAAGGACAAGGCCGACGTCGCCTTCGACTGCCACTGGACGTTCTCGGGCGGCTCCGCGAAGCGCCTCGCGGAGGCCATCAACGATCACGACGTGTGGTGGCTCGAGGACCCCGTGCCGCCGGAGAACCTCGAGGTGCAAGAGGAGGTCACCAAGAACACGACCACGCCGATCGCGGTCGGCGAGAACCGCTACCGCGTCACCGAGCTGCGCCGGCTCATCGAGAACCAGGCGGTCGACATCGTCGCCCCCGACCTGCCGAAGGTCGGCGGGATGCGCGAGACCCGCAAGATCGCGGACGTGGCGAACCAGTACTACGTCCCGGTGGCGATGCACAACGTCGCCTCGCCGGTCGCGACGATGGCGGCGACGCACGTCGGCGCCGCGATCCCGAACTCGCTGGCGATCGAGTACCACTCCTACGAGCTCGGCTGGTGGGAGGACCTCGTCGAGGAGGACGTCATCGAGGACGGCTACATCGAGGTGCCGGAGGAGCCGGGCCTCGGTGTCACGCTCGACATGGACGCCGTCGAGGCGCACATGGTCGAGGGCGAGACGTTGTTTGACCCGGCGTAGCCGGGTCAGGCTCGGCCGACGCAGTCGGCCGGTGTTCGACTGAGCGAAGCGAAATCAAGCCTCCGCGACGACCTCGTCGAGTCGGACCGGGTCGAGTCCCCGCCGGTCCAGTTCCGCCTCGATCTCGCGGAGCCGGGGCGCGATCTCGTCCGGCTCGTGGCTGTCGGTCCCGACGGTCACCCGGACGCCGGCGTCGACGAGCCGGTCGAGGAACGCCGGGGCGGGGTGAAACTCCCCGTAGTCGTCGAGCAGCCGACCGGCGTTGATCTCGGGAACGGTCCGCGACTCCCGGAGCGCGTCGGCGACCGCCGCGTACTGCTCTTCGGTCGCGAACCCGCGGAGGTGCGGGTTCCGCTCGATCAGGTCCGGGTGCGCGGCGATCGCGAACAGCTCCGAGTCGACCAGCGCCACCAGCTTCTCGAAGTACCGCTCCACGAGCGCCCGTCGCTCCGACTCGGGCTTGTCGGCGAAGTGGGAGCGCGCGTGCACGTTCGCGCCGTCGAGTTGGTGGACGCTCCCGACCGCGTAGTCGAAGTCGGCCTCGGCGAGGAAGTCGCCTATCGCCGCCTCGTGTGCGGGGTCGTAATCCATCTCCGCGGCGTCGAACACGTCGATCGCGGCGTCCTCGCGGACCGCCTCGATCGCCGTCCGGCGTCGCTCGTACGTCAGGTCGAGGTTGAATCCGAGCGCGCGCCTGTACCGCTTCGCGCCGGCCTCGGGCGAGACGTTGCAGTGGTCCGCGAACCCGATCCCGTCGAGGCTCGCGTCCGCGGCGGCGTCCACCATCCACCGCAGGAACGCCCCGTCCGAGTAGTTCGTGTGGGCGTGGTAATCGTGCACGCGGGGTCGTAGGTCGCGCGCCGACTCGTAGCTTCTGGTCGGCGAGCGCCGTGGGAGACTCAGTACCCCGTTCCCAGCGCCGCGTTCGCGACGAGCACGGCGAACGTGACGCCGAACAGGGCCGCCAGGATCGCGAAGGAGACGCCCCAGCCGAACAGGTCGGCCGCGAGCCCGACGCCGAAGGAGCCCGCGGAGCCGACGACGGTGTAGACGGTCCGAACGAGCCCGAACCCGGCGCCGCGCTCCGCGTCGCTCAGCGCGTCCATGAACCGCGGGTCGATCGCCGAGAAGAAGCTCGCGCCGGAGCCGGCCAGCAGCACCGCGACGGCGACGCCGGCGAGTCCGGGGCCGAAGACGAAGGCGGCGGTGCCGACCGCGCCCGCCAGCATCGCCCCGCCGATGGCGGCGTCGCGACCGACGCGGTCCGAGAGCCGCCCCAGCGCGACCTGCGCGACCGCCCTGACGACGAAGAACGCGGAGAAGACGCCGGCGGCGAACGACGGCGAGTACCCCCGGAACTCGACGAGGAACGTGGGGAGGAACGACATCACGCCCTGGACGACGTACGTGCCGGTCATCGCGATGAAGAGGGGGAGGAGGATGCTCGGCCGCGAGAGGAGCTCGACGAGCGGCGCGACCGCGAACCGGTCCCGCATCGGCTGGTCGGGGCGGCGCGGCTCGGTCGGGCGGACGCGCCACGCGAACAGCAGGAACACCGGCGCGCCGACCAGCGCGGCCAGCGCGACCGCGGGGCGCCAGCCGTATCGGACGCCGACCCAGGCCGCGGCGACCGGCGCCACGAGCCCGGCGAGCGGACCCCCCGCGGAGTGGAGCCCGAACGCCGTGCCGATGTCGTCGAAGGTCCGCGAGAGCAGCGTCGTCGCCACCGCGTAGTGGAGCCCGGCGACGAGACCGAGGAGCACCGCCGCCAGCACGAACAGGGGAAAGACGGGAGCGAAGGCGAGCACCGCGCTCATCGCCGCGGTCCCGCCGACGGCGACGAGGATCACTTTCCGCTCGCCGTGGCGGTCCGCGAGCACGCCGCTCGGGAACTGGGCGGCGCCGTACGCCAGCCACATTCCGGAGAGCGCGATCCCGATGGCGGTGTTCGACACCCCGAAGTCGTCGACGATCAGCGGGACGACCGGGCTGATCGCCAGCCTGGCGAAGTACGTCACCAGGAACGCGAGCATGCACAGCGACAGCACCGTGTGACGGTACTGCCAGCTCATCCGCCTGTCACTGAGACGGAGTCGGTTCGGTCGGGGGTCAACGCTTTCGATCCCGGACGGCGCCGCGGTCGGCGAGAGTCACTCGTCGAACGTGCCGGCCGAGAGGTACCGCTCGCCGCTGTCCCAGAACACGGTGACGACGAGGGGCTCGTCGCCCTCGTACGCGCCCGACTCGCGGAGTTCGGCCGCGACGTCCTTCGCGGCGAGGTTCGATGCGCCCGAGGACTGCCCCACGAGGAGCCCCTCCTCGCGGGCGAGCCGGCGGCACTCCGTCTCCGCGTCGTCGATGTCGACCGCGTGGACCTCGTCGATGAGGTCGACGTCGAGGTTCGGGGCGACGAACCCCGGCCCCATCCCCTGGAAGCGGTCGACGCCCGGCTCGCCGCCGGAGAGGACGGCGTTGTCGCTGGGCTCGACCGCGTCGATCCGGACGTCGGGGAAGGCCTCGCGGAGTCGCCGACCGATTCCGGAGAGGGTGCCGCCCGTTCCGACGCCGGCGACGAGCGCGTCGACGGTCCGGTCGCCGACCTGCTCGACGACCTCCGGGCCGGTCGTCTCGTAGTGGGCGCGGGGGTTCGCGGGGTTCTCGAACTGGCGGAGCTGGACCATCCCGGCCTCGGCCTCAAGCTCGTCGGCGCGCTCCTTGGCCGCGGAGATGTCGCCGTCGACGAGGTCGACGTCGGCGCCGTACGCGCGCATGAGCCGGCGGCGCTCCATCGACTTGCCGTCCGGCATCACGAGCGTCACGTCGTACCCCTTCACGGCGCCGACCATCGCCAGCCCGATGCCGGTGTTGCCCGACGTGGGCTCGACGATCCCGTCGCCGGGCTCCAGCTTCCCGGACTCCTCGGCCGCCTCGACCATGTACCGCGCCGGGCGGTCCTTCGCGGAGCCGCCCGGGTTGCGCGACTCGACCTTCGCGGCCACCGTCGTCCCCGGCGGCGAGTCGACCCGCACCAGCGGCGAGCCGAGCCCCTTCAACACGTCGTCGTCCATTGACCGAACGAACGGGGTCGTCACTCAAATGCCCGACGGAACGCGGCAAGACGCGCGGTTGCCACCGACGCGCCGTTTACAAGGGCTGCCGGCGTATCGGTGGGTATGACGCTCGAAACGCTCGCGCCCGACGAGGCCGGCGCGGCCGGCGGCGACGCGCTCGACGACGAGGTCCTGGCGGCGCTCGGGGCCGGCGACTACCGATTCAAGGTGTGGGGCGGCGACTGGTGCGGCGACTGCCAGCGGCAGCTCCCCGCGTTCGCGGCCGCGCTCGACGCGGCCGGGGTCCCTAGAGACCGGATCGAGGACTTCCCGGTCACGAAGGGACCGAACGGGAAGGAGGGCGAAGGGGTCGAGGCGTACGGAATCGAGCTGATCCCGACCGTCGTGGTCGAGAGCGCCGACGGCGAGGAGCTCGCCCGCTTCGTCGAGGAGGCGGACGTGTCGATCGCCGAGTTCCTCGCGCGAGAGCTCGCCGAGGCCGAGGCGAGCGCCTGAGCCCGAAGCGGATCGCTTTTTAAAAGGCTCAGGCGTCGAGTTCGGCGACGATCCGCTCGCGGATCGGCTCGGCGTCCACGGGCGCCCACGCCTCGATGTCGTAGGTCACGTCGGCGAGGACCTCCAGCCGGTCGGCGTCGCCCTCGCCGATCGCCGCGACCGCGTCCTCGGAGAGGCGTTCCAACACCGCCTCCGAGAGCGCCTCGCGGTCCACGCCGCGCTCGGGCACGTCGAGGATGTGCGGGAGGTCCGCCGCGTCCTCGGGCAGCGACGGGAACGCGGCGGGCCCGACCGCGAGGGCGACGTCGTCGGCGTCGAGCCCCTCGTCGGGGTCGGCGACCGCCGCGTTCCCGTCGCCGGCCTCGTCGAGCGCCCCCGGCGGCGCCGGCACCAGGGCGTACTCCGCGACGGCGACGTCGATCGCGGCGGCGATGGCGTCGTCGTCGACCTCCGTTCGCTGTTTGAAAGCGAGCTCCGAGAGCGCTCGCGAGAGCTCCGCGCGGGTGAGCCAGTCGAACAGGTCGACGACGCCGGCGAGGTCGTCGCGGGCGGCCACGCTGGGCTCGCTCGCCGCGGCGCCGTCGGAGCCGGTCCCATCGGTCATCCGTCAGTCCTCCCCCGGCGCCGGGTCGGGGAGTGGGTCCGTCGGCGGTCGATGGCCGTTCGCGCGGACGTCGGCGTCGGCGAGCGCCCGGGCGGTTCGAGTCGCGTCGTCTCCCAGTCCGCCGGCCGCCGCGGCGAGGTCGGCCCGGGCCGCGTCGGCGACCTCGGCCGGCGTGACCGGCGCGTCGCGCCACGCCGGGAGCCGGGTGTCCGGTCCCGGCTCGCCCAGCGCGTCGGCGTACGTCGCCACCTGCGAGCGCTCGCCGTCGCGGTCGTAGTCGAGGCCGTTGAACGCGGCGTCGGTCTCGTAGCCGGCCATGACACGCTCGGCCGCCTCGCGGTAGCGGTCGGCGAGCCCGTCGTAGTCGACGGCGACACCGCCCTCCTCGACCGCGCGGAGGGTCGCCTCCCCGACCGCGCGGCTCATGTCGGCGAGGCCGGTCGGGCCGTCGACGGAGCGGTGGTCGTGCTCGTAGCGGCCCAGGTCGACCTGCGCGCTCCCCGCGAAGCCGGCGTGCGCGTACGCCTCGCCGAGCGTTCCGGCCTCCAGTCCCCAGCCGCGCTGGACGCGGAGCCTCGAGACGAGGTCGGTCGTCGCCGCGAACTCCCCGGCGAGCGCGTACCGGAACGACTCGAGGTACTCGAGCACGCCCGCCTCGCGGCGCTCGGTGGCGTCGGCGAGCGCGCGGACGAGCGGCCGGAAGAACAGCCGGAACAGCCGGCCGTACAGCGCCCCGTCCTCGACGCGGGCGTAGTACCCCTTCGAGAAGGAGTGCCCGTTCGCGACCGGGAACAGCAGTCGGTTGACGAACGCCGGCGAGTACGTCTTCGTGTCGGCGTCGTGGACGACGACGTACTCCTCCTCCAATGCCCGGCCGAGGCCGAGCCACACGTCCCGGCCCTTCCCGCGTTCGCCGTCGAGCCCCCGGTCGGCGAGCAGTTCTGAGAGGCGGGGACCGCCGCACCACAGCGTCTCCACGTCGATGTCGAAGCCGGCGAGCCAGCGGGCGAAGGGACCGACGCGCTCCGGCGGGGCTCGGAGGGGAACGATCACCCGTGCGGGGGCGACCGTCTCCAGCGCCGAGAGGACGCGCTCGGCCGCGAGCGTGCCGTACTCGCGCTCCGTCATCGGCACCACGACCGCCGCCCGGCCGGTGGGGGCGTCCGGCCGGTGGTCGGTCAACGCGTGCAGCGTCGTCACGCGCTCTTGGACGTACTCCATTATCACCGTACAGGGGCGGGACGCCCTAAATAGGTGCGATACCCGTGGCGCGTGCCGACACACGCGGGGCGGGCGGAGCGACCGCGCCCCGCGCGACGCTCACGCCGCCGAGTCCGCGCCCGCCGCGCCGCCCGGGACGCGACCCATGCGCTCCAAGGCGGCGTAGGAGACGACGACCGCGCCGAGCCCCCCGGCGAGCGCGAGGAAGACGGCGTCGTAGGCGACGCCGGCCTCGATCGTCTCGCCGACGGCCCACGACCCCGCCGCCTGCGTCGACATCATACCGGCGGAGTAGACCGCGTACGCCGACGCCCGGGACCCGTCCGGCAGCGACGCCAGCAGGAAGGTGTCCATCGCGGGGAACAGCATGTGGATGGCGAAGCCGACGGCGACGCTGGCGGCGACGACGGCGGCGAGGCCGGAGGCCGCGACGACGGCGACGACGCTGACGAGGAACGCCGTCACGATCCCGAGGATGTAGGGCACGTGGGGGAGCCGGTCGGCGAGGTCGCCGGAGACGAGGAAGGCGGGGACGCCGGCCGCGAAGATCACCGTCAGGAGGTTCCGGGCGGTCGCCGGCGGGAGCCCCTTGTCGATCATGTACAGCTCGTAGAAGTTGAACAGGCCCTGCCAGACGAAGCCCGTGAGCCCCATCAGCACGACGGCCGTCAGGATGAGCTTCCACTCGGAGAGCGCGCCGCGGACGAAGTCGGTGTCGCCCGCGCCGGCGTCGGGGAGGTCCGTCCGGGCGGCGAGGAGGACGAAGGCGACGGTCGTCGCGGCCGCGGCGAGCGCGAGCCCGTAGAAGGCGAGCCGCCAGTCGTACCACAGCGCGACCGTGATCACCGGCGCGGCGGCGACTGCGGCGAGCTGGCTCGCGGTGCCGTGGACGCCCATCGCGCGGCCGACGCTGTCCGGGAACAGCTCGGAGACGAACGGGTTGGCGGCGACGAAGTAGACGCCGGAGGCAAGGCCGATCGCGAAGGCGGCCGCCATCAGCGTCGGCACGCCCGGCGCCAGCGCGACGCCGAGCGCGCCGAGCGTCAGCATCGCTCCCGAGACCAAGATTACGAGGCGACGGGAGAACCGCGTGAGCGCCCACCCGGCCGGGAGCCGCGGGGCCGCCGACCCGAGCCACGCGAGCGTGACGATGAGTCCGGCGGTCCCCTCGCCGATCGCGAACTCGCCGATGAACGCCCCGACGAGGGGCGCGAACACGACGCGCGCGAAGTTGACGAGGAAGACGAGGGCGCAAAGCGATCCGAACAGCCGGGTCCGTGTCACGGACGGTCTTCACGACGCCCGGAGACAAGCGTTGCGAAAGCGAGGCGCCGCGGGAGGCCATCGCATGTCGGACCCCGGTGACGGGGCGTCCCCGTCCGACTCGCGTCGTACGGGGTTTTTATACCCACACGTAACTAACCGGAAGATATGAAATCGACGCGAAAGGGACTCCGCGACGGCGACCTGTTCAAGGACACGTACGAGCGCCTGAACTGCGCCGACTGCGAGAAGGTGCTGAAGAAGCAGAACGACCCCGACGAGGTGTTCTCCGTCCGGGTCTGCCCCGAGTGCGAGGCCACGTTTAAAGAACTGCGCTGAGACGAGGCAACGTCGCCGAGCGCTCGCCGACCCGACCGCCCCGGTCTCCGTTCGTCCCCCTCCGTCCGATTCTCCCCCGCGTTCGGTACTCCCCCTACCCCCGCCACCGAGGAGCGTCGCGCTCACTCGAAGACGGCGTCGAACGCCGACGCGCCGAGCGGGTCGAACGTCCCGGCGGCGACGTTCTCGCGCACGTGGGCCGGGTCGCTCGCGCCGACGAGCGACGAGGTGACGCCCGGCGCGCTCCGCGCGAAGTTGAGCGCGCGCTGGGCGGGCGTCTCGCCGGCGAGCGTCGCGTCGACGTCGGTCGGGATCGCGCCCTCGTTCGCGAGTTCTCCCTGCCCGATGCTCGCGCTCGTCACCACGGAGAGCCCGGCCTCGTGGGCGAACTCCAGCGTCGAGACCGGATCGCGATCCGAGTCGACACCGGCGTCGCCCCCGGGCGGTCGCTGGTTCCGCCGCGTGAACGCGTCCGCCATCGCGACGTTGAAGGGGAGCTGTATCGCCTCGAACCCGTGGTCGTCCTCGGGGCCGACCGCCTCGCCGGCGGCCTCGGCCCGCGCGAGGACCTCGGCGAGCGAGAGGTATCGCTCGTCGCCCTCGGGGACCCTGAACGCGTCCCACGTCGCGACGCCGTACGCCCCGACGTCGCCGGCGACGCGACGGCGTTCGAGGGCCTCGAAGGCGGCCTCCAACCGGTCGTACACCGCCTCGCGTGAGCGGGTCGCGAGCTGCGTCTCCGGGTTGTGGACGTAGTAGCAGTCGATCGCGTCGAGCCCGAGCCGGTCGAGCGAGCGGTCGAGCGACCACTCCAGGTAGCCGGGCACGATGGCGTGGGCGCCGTTCGCGAGCTCGTCGGCGTCGACGATCCCCGTCGCGAGGTAGCGGTCGCGGACGAACGCCGCGGGGTCGTCGGGGCGCTCGCCGTCGAACGGGAGGAAGCCCCCCTTCGTCGCGACGACGACGGCGTCGCGGTCGATCGGGGAGTCGCGGACCGCTTCGCCGACGACGCGCTCGGCCCGCCCGCAGCGGTAGTTGACCGCGGTGTCGACGTGGTTCACCCCGGAGCGGAGCGCGAGCCCGATCGCCTCGCGGGAGGCGTCGTCGACCGCGGCGGTCGGCTCGCCGAGGTAGGTGCCGATCCCGACGCTGGAGACCACGCCCGGCCCGAAGCGCCGGAAGTACGTCCGCCCGAAGGCGTCGCCGAACCGGTCGCGGTACGCCCAGAGCGCGTCGCTGGTCGCCATGTTCGTCCGACGGGTGGCGGCGCGCGGGGAAAAGTCGCGCGGCGTGCGGCGGGCGGTGAACGGCCGGTGGTCGTTTCTCGCGGCTGTAACGTGTCGGACGCTCGAACGACGACGACACAACGACTATACGTCGTCCGGGAGTCGTCTCGGACAATGGCCTCGCTCACCGACCACCTGTCCGACCTGGTCGAGGACGCCGACGCGGTGCTCCTGTTCTCGCCGACGAGCTCGTTTCACGACCGGTTCGAGGACGGCGACACGGAGATCGTCGTCGTCGCCCCCGACAACGACGTCGACGCCGACACGTTCGTCGAGCTCCCCCTCCCGTTCGACAACGTGAAAGACCGGATCCGGTTCGGGATCGAGGGCTCGATGGACGCCGACCTCGTCTCCGAGGGCGACGAGGTCGTCTGCATCGCGAGCGTCTTCGACGGGGGGTCGGACGCGGTGATCCGGGTCACCGTCGACGAGACGGTCCACACCGGGATCTACGACCTGTTCGTCAACTCCCGGGCCGAGCCGAGCGTCATCCGCGACGTGTTCGAGGTCGCGATCGAGCTCGGCCAGAAGGGGCAGAAGGGGAAGCCGGTGGGCGCGCTGTTCGTCGTCGGCGACGCGGGGAAGGTGATGAACAAGTCGCGCCCGCTGTCGTACAACCCCTTCGAGAAGTCGCACGTCCACGTCGGCGACCCCATCGTCAACGTGATGCTCAAGGAGTTCTCGCGGCTCGACGGCGCGTTCGTCGTCTCCGACTCCGGGAAGATCGTCTCCGCGTACCGCTACCTCGAGCCGGGCGCGGAGGGCGTCGACATCCCGAAGGGGCTCGGCGCGCGCCACATGGCCGGCGGGGCGATCACCCGGGACACGAACGCGACCGCGATCGTGCTCTCGGAGTCCGACGGGCTCGTCCGGGCGTTCAAGGCGGGCGAACTCGTCTTGGAGATCGATCCGGAGGAGTACTGACCACCCATGATCGCGGCACAGAACGCGTTCAGGGAGTTCGCGGCGAGGGTCCCCGACAGGCTGTGGCTCGCCCTGTTCGTGATCGTCGTCGGGCTGGTCTTGGCGTACGTCGTCGGGGTGATCAACCGCCGGCTGCTGACCCGCGCCGGCGTGCCGGAGGCGATCGAGGGGACCGCGTTCGAGCGGACCGTCCGCGAGTTCAACACGTCGACGGTGCGGATCTTAGCGCAGCTGTCCAGCTACTTCATCGTCGCCGTCGCGGTCATCGTCGCCCTCACCGTCGCCGAAGTCAACTACCTCGACCGGTTCT
This sequence comes from Halorubrum sp. B52, assembly GCF_059752555.1. Classification (NCBI taxonomy): domain Archaea; kingdom Methanobacteriati; phylum Methanobacteriota; class Halobacteria; order Halobacteriales; family Haloferacaceae; genus Halorubrum; species Halorubrum sp. B52. Next base: position 293,976 of record NZ_MWTG01000007.1, read on the forward strand.
GGTCCTCGGTCGCCTCCTTCCTCCCGCGCCTGTTCGTCGCCGTGCTCGTCATGATCGTCGGGGTCGTCGTCGGCGACAAGGCGGAGCTGATCGTCGCGGAGCGGCTCCGCGGGATCAAGCTCCCCGAACTCGGCGTGTTGCCGCCGCTCGTCAAGTACAGCGTCGTGTACGTCGCCGCGCTGGTCGCGCTCGGACAGGTGGGCGTGCAGACGCTCGCGCTGATCGTGCTGCTCGCGGCGTACGCGTTCGCGGTCGTCCTCTTCGCCGCGCTGGCGACGAAGGACCTCGTCGCCAGCGCGGCCGCCGGCGTGTTCCTCCTGCTCCGGCAGCCCTACAGCGTCGGCGACGAGGTGAAAGTCGCCGGCGAGCGCGGCATCGTCCAGGAGGTCGACCTGTTCGTCACGCACATCGAGGCCGACGGGGAGGACCACGTGATCCCGAACCACTCGGTGTTCCGCGACGGGATCGTCCTGATCCGGGAGTGATGGTCGCCGAGTCGGGGTCGGCCCCCGATCCAGGCGTCGAGTCACCGACCGTTCCCACGCCGTGGGAGTAGCTATCACGATATAACCGGCCGGGGGACCGAGACACGACCATGAGCCACGACGACGCCGTCGCCTGCGAGGGGTGGGACGGGAGCGAGTGCGAGGGCACGGTCCACTGCCCGCCGCGGTGTCCGCGGTTCGTCGATAAGGAGGGCGCCCGGTGGACGGTCCGGCCCGCCGTCCGGGAGGACGCCGCCGCGCTCGCCGAGATGTACGAGGGGTTCGACACCGCGGACCGCGCGCAGGGGCTCCCCCCGGTGACGCGGGACCGCCGGGCGGAGTGGATCGAGTCGATGCTGCGCGAGGGGAGCAACGTCGTCGCCGAGCGTGACGGCGAACTGTTCGGCCACGCGATGTACACGCCGACGGACGCGGCGCGTCCCGAACTCGCCGTCTTCGTCCACCCGACGACCCAGGGACGGGGGGTCGGGACCGAGCTCTGCCGGCACGTGATCGCGGACGCCGCTGCCGCGGACCGCGAGGGGATCGAACTCCACGTCGAGAGCGGGAACCGCGTCGCGCGTCGCGTCTACCGGAGGGTCGGCTTCGAACTCGCCGAGCGGCGCGGCGACCTCCGGATGGAGCTCGACCTCGACGACCCGGTCGCGATCGAGGTGCGCTGGCCGCCGCTCGTGCGAGAGGGTCCGGCGGCGCCGGCCGCGGAGGAGCCGCCCGCCGCCGGCCGCTCTCCCGCGCCGGCCGACGACTGACCGGTCCGCACTCCCGGATCGATTTCGGCGACCACAACCGTTAGGCCCGCCCGTCCCCACGAACCGATAGCCGTGGAGGACGCCATCGAGTGGCTGCGGAACCGACCGTTCTACGAGGGACAGATCGCGGAGCACCGCCGCCTCCCAGCCCGCGAGCCCGCCTTCGGCGACGTCGACCTCGCGCCCCGGATGGCCGACGCGCTCGCGAAGGACGGAATCGATCGACTCTACCGCCACCAGGCGGACGCGATCGAGGCGGTCCGCGGCGGCGACGACGTCGTGCTCGCCACCGAGACCGCGAGCGGGAAGTCGCTCGCGTACACCGTCCCCGCCTTCGAGGCCGCGATGGACCGCGGGGGCCGGACACTCTACGTCGGCCCGCAGAACGCGCTTATCGCCGACCAAGAGGAATCGCTCTCGGAGCTCGCCCACGGGCTCGGCTTCGGGAGCGGCGTCTCCGTCGCGTCGTACACGGGCCGGCTCTCGCGGTCGGAGAAGCGGGACGTGCGCGACCGCGAACCGACCGTCCTCCTCTCGAACCCAGACATGCTCCACTACGCGCTGCTGCCGTACGCGGGGCGGCTGTGGGAGTGGTTCTTCTCGTCGCTGGAGTACGTCGTGATCGACGAGGTCCACAGCTACCGCGGCGTGTTCGGCTCGCAGGTCGCCATGACCCTCCGTCGGCTCGCGCGGACCTGCGAGCGGTTCGGGTCGAGCCCCCGGTTCGTCTGCTGCTCGGCGACGATAAACAACCCCGTCGAGCACGCCGCGGCGGTGACCGGGCGCGACCCCGACGAGATCGCCTTGATCGACGAGGACGCCTCGGGGCGGGGGCCGCGCGACTGGGTGCTGTGGAACCCCCCGGAGTACGACGACGACTGGCAGGAACGCGGGAGCGGCCGCCGGAAGTCGAGCCACACGGAGAGCAAGCGGCTCTTCTGTGACCTCGTGGCCGCCGGCGCCCAGACGCTGGCGTTCACGCGGGCGCGGCAGACCGCCGAGCAGTACGCGACCGACAGCGCGAGCGACCTCCGGGACCGCGGCGAGCGCGAGTTTGCGGGGAAGGTGGGCGCGTACCAGGCCGCGCTGACGGACGAGCGCCGTCGGGAGATCGAGGCCGACCTCCACTCGGGGGAGCTCCGCGGCGTCTGGTCGACGAGCGCGCTGGAGCTCGGCGTCGACGTCGGCGGGCTCGACGCCGTGATCCTCGACGGCTACCCCGGCACGCGGATGTCGGCGTACCAGCGCGCGGGGCGGGCCGGGCGCGGCGACGACCCCGCCCTCGTCGTGATGGTGGGCGGCGAAGACCAGCTCGACCAGTACCTGATGAACAACCCGGCCGACTTCTTCGAGGCGCCGCCGGAGGACGCGATCTGCGACCCCGAAAACGGCCAGCTGCTCCCCGGCCACGTCGCCTGCGCGGCCGACGAGAGCTGGCTCTCCCCGGACGACGAGCGCTTCTTCGGCGAGACCTTCCCGGGCGTCGTCGCCGACCTGACCGACGGGGGCGTCCTCGACAGGCGGGAGACCGCCGACGGGGTGCGATGGACCCACGCCGGGCCGTCGAGCCCGCAGCAGTCCGTGAGCCTCCGGACCGTCGGCGACCGGGAGATCGACCTGATCGACTCCTCGCGGAACGAGACGGTCGCCTCGCTCGGCTTCGGCGACGCCCTGCGCGACGCCCACCCCGGCGCCATCTACCACCAGCAGGGGCGCACCTACGAGGTGACGGAGCTGGACCTCGACCGCGACGTCGCCGAGCTGCAGTCCTCCTGGGCCGACTACTACACGCGACCGCTCACGGACAAGGACATCGTCGTGAACGGGGACCTCGCGGAGCGGGAGCTCGCGGCGCGCCCCGACGTCCCGGTCCGGTTCGCGGACGTGACCGTCACGGAGCAGATTACGGGGTTCGTCCGGAAGGACGCCAAGACCGGCGAGTCGCTCGGGGAGTCGACACTGGACCTCCCGGAGACGACGCTGCGGACGAAGGCCCTCTACTTCCCGGTGCCGGCCGACCTTGAGTCGGAGATGCGCGCGATCGGGAGTCGCGAGACCGATGGCGGAGGCACGGAAGCGGCGACCGACGGCGGGGAGGAGACCGGCCAGGAAGACGAGAACGAGTCCGCACCGGACGGCGAGTACGCCTTCAACGGCGGGATCCACGCGGCCGAGCACGGGATCATCTCGCTGTTCCCGTTCCACCTGCTCTGCGACCGCGCCGACGTGGGCGGCATCTCGACGCCGTACCACCCGCACACCGACGCGCCCGCGGTGTTCGTCTACGACGGCTACCCCGGCGGGGTCGGGCTCACGCGCCGCGGCCACGAGCGGATCGAGGAGCTGATGGCCCGCACCGCGCGGCTCATCGACGGCTGCGACTGCGAGGGCGGCTGTCCGGCCTGCGTCCAGTCGCCCCACTGCGGCAACGCCAACGACCCGCTCGCGAAGGCGCCGGCGGTCCGCCTGCTGGAGGCGCTGACGACCGGCGGGTAGGTGCGAACGGGCGACGGGTAGGCAAAAACGACTTGCCGTCCCCGCGCGAGGAGAATCCATGGCGGTCGATCTCGAAGACGCGACGGAGCCGGCCGCGGTGGCGATGGAGTGGCTGGTGCTCGGCGCCGCCTACTTCCTCCTCCTGTTGTTCCTCATCGGCCTGTTCGACCTCTTCCTGTCGCTGTACGGGCTCGTCGTCAGCGGCGCGATCGCCGATCCGATCGCGGTCGTCGGCCTGCTCGACAGCGTCCTCCTCCTCCTGATAATCGTCGAGGTCCACCGCACGCTCGTCGCGTACGCCAAGGGCGAACCCGTCCTCAGGATCGTCGTCAGCGCGTCGATCATCGCGGTCGCCCGTAGCGCGATCAGCTTCCGGCTGGAGGATTACGGCACGGGGCAGGAGACGGTGCTCGCGGCGCTCGCGATAGCGGTGCTGGTCCTCTCGCTCACCGTCGGCTACTTCCTCCTCGATCGGGTGGACATCCCCGGGCGTCCGGAGCTGTGAGCCGGCCTCGGGCGGCGCCGTAACGGTCGGCTCCGCGACCGCCGCCGGTGCTTTCACGGTCCTCGCACCCGTGCCGATCCCATGGAGCTGTTCTGGCACCGACGGGACCTCAGGCTCGCCGACAACGTCGGGCTCGCGGCCGCCGCCGACCGGGGCGAGGCCGCCGGCGTCTTCGTCTTCGACGACGACGTCCTCGCGCACGCGAGCGACGTGCGGGTCCGCCGCCTGCTCGACGGGCTCGCGGCGCTGCGGGAGGGCTATCGCGACCGCGGCAGCGACCTCCTCGTCGCCCGCGGCGATCCCGAGGCCGTCCTCCCCGAGCTGGCCGAAGCCCTCGGCGCCGACCGCGTCGTCTGGAACCGGGACTACTCCGGGCTCGCTCGCGAGCGCGACGCCGCGGTCCGGACGGCGCTCAACGAGGTCGATATCGAGCGCGAGGCGCACCACGACGCGGTGCTGCACACCCCGGACTCGATCCGTACGAACGCCGGCGACCCGTACTCGGTGTACACCTACTACTGGCGGAAGTGGACCGACCGCGAGACCGACCCGCCGGCGCCGACGCCCGAGGCGAGCGACCTCGTCGCCGCGGACGCGCTGGCGGCGGCGCTGGGGAGCGACGCCGGCGCGCTCGCCGACGGGGGCGTCGCGACCGACCGCGTCGCCGTCGGCGACCTCCCGTCGCCGGCGGACTTGGGGTTCGCGGAGCCAGACGCCGACGTCGGCCCGGCCGGCACGGAGGCCGCGCGCGAGCGGCTCGACGCCTTCCTCTCGGAGGCGGTGTTCTCGTACGACGCGGAGCGCGACTACCCCGCTCGCGAGGCGACCTCACGCCTGTCGGCGTTCCTGAAGTACGGCGAGATCGGGGTGCGAGAGGTGTACGAGGCGACCGAGCGCGCGACGGCCGCGGCGGCGGAGCGGGCCGCGGGCGACGCGGGATCCGGGGAAGACGGCGGCGGCGATAGCGGAGACGACGAGGGACCCGTCGCCGCGGTCGAGGAGTACCAGCAGCAGCTCGCGTGGCGGGAGTTCTACACGCAGGTGTTGTACCACAATCCGGAGGTGGTGACGGCGAACTACAAGGAGTACGAGGAGGGGATCGAGTGGCGCGACGACCCCGAGGAGATCGCGGCGTGGAAGCGCGGCGAGACGGGGCACCCGATCGTCGACGCCGGGATGCGCCAGCTCCGCGAGGAGGCGTTCATGCACAACCGCGTGCGGATGATCGTCGCCTCCTTCCTCACGAAGGACCTGCTCGCCGACTGGCGGCACGGCTACGACCACTTCCGAGAGAAGCTCGCCGACCACGACACCGCCAACGACAACGGCGGCTGGCAGTGGGCGGCCTCGACGGGGACCGACGCGCAGCCGTACTTCCGCATCTTCAACCCGATGACGCAGGGAGAGAGGTACGACCCGGACGCTGAGTACATCAGGGAGTACGTCCCCGAGCTCCGGGGCCTCGACGCCGATCTGATCCACGAGTGGCACGAGCTGTCGCCGACGCAACGCGGGAACGCCGCGCCGGAGTACCCCGCGCCGATCGTGGATCATTCCGAGCGACGCGAGGAGGCCCTGGCGATGTACAAGCGAGCGCGCGGTGAAGACCCGGAGGAATAAGCGGACAGCAATCGAGTCGGTGCTCACGTCACGGCGGTCAATTCTATACCCCCGGCAGTTCGTTTATAAATAGTTGTCAGCCGGCCGGCGGTGACTACTTCCAAATTACTGGCCGCTCGCTCATAAATAGGTGATTGCGGATCAGGGGAGAACGTCTCCGAAGCCCGCCTCGCACCGCAACGGCACCTCACGCCTCCCCAGCCTCGTCGCTGGCGGCTGCCGCCGCCAGCGACTCCCTCGCGCGTGCGACTCGCGCCCTTCGGGCGCTCGGCGGCACGCGCCACCGCACCGCGATTTCTATTTAAAACAGCGCCTCGCTCTCGTCGAGGACGCGCGCCGGGCCGCCGACCTCCCAGACGTCGGTGTCGATGCCGATCTCGGCGATCCGGCTCTCGACCTCGTCGGCGTGGTCGGCGAGCGTGTTCACGTACACCGACGCGCCGGTGTCCGTCGAGAAGTAGACGGGGACGCCCTCCTCGCGGAGCTCGCGGACCGCGTTGAACACGGCGATCGTCTCGGGCTGCCAGTACACCCAGCCCGCGGGGCCGGTCATCGTGGTGGCCGTCAGGGAGAGCGAGTCGTGCTCGGCGGTCTCGAAGATCCGGTCGAAGTCGCCGTCGCGGAGCGCGTCAGTCATCTCGACCAACTGGTCCTGCACGTGGGCGGTCCGCGCCTGCATCATGTGGCTCGCGGCGGCCTCGCGGTGCGCCTCCTCCGTCTCCTTGTACGCGGGGACGTGCGCGGCGACGATCCGGAGGTCCTCCTCGGGGTCGAACCCGTCCTCGCTCACGCCCACGTCGAGCCGGTAGGAGCGACAGTCCTCGTCGTTGAGCCCGGCGTCGAGCCGGGAGTAGGCGCCGGTGACGGCGCGGGCGGCGGAGGAGGAGCCGCGGCGGGCTATCGTGGAGACCTCCGGGAGCGTGAGATCGAGCCCCGCGGCCTCGACCAGCGCGAGCGCGGCGGCCGCGAAGCCGGACGAGGAGGAGCCGAAGCCGATGTTCGACGGGAAGGAGTTCTCGCTCTCCAGCCGGACGGCGGCGTCGACGCCGGCCAGCTCGCGGACGTGGTCGACGACCATGTCGATTCGCTCCGCGGCGCGCCCGTCGACCGCCTCGCCGCCGATGACGTAGGCGTCCTCGCTCGCGTCGGGCTGCCACTCGACGGTCGTCGTCGTCGCGGTCGGGGCGGTACAGAGGCTGATGCTGTCGTGGTACGGGAGCCGGAGCTCCGGGTCGCGCATCCCGTGGTACTTGACGAGCCCCTGGATCGGGTGGGCTCGCGCGGTGGCCTTCTCGGTCATACCTCGGGAAGCGTCCGGCGGGGGATTAGTCGTTGCGATGGGCGGGAGCCGAGTCTGTCGTCGACCGCCGCTCGCCTCCAATTCGGTCCCCGCGACGGCGACGCGATCGAGGGGAACCCTTTTTGATTGGTGGGCGGGTACTCCGCGCCATGACAGAGTACACCGTCGAGTTCGTCGGCACCGGCGAGACGATCGAGGTGGCCGACACGGAGACGGTCCTCAGCTCCTGCATCGAGGAGGGGATCGCCCAGGAGTACTCCTGCCGCGTCGGGATGTGCCTGGCCTGCTCCGCCGAGATCGTCGAGGGCGAGGTGACCCAGCCCGCGGCCCGCGGACTCACCGACGAGGAGGCCGAGGAGTACGCGCTCACCTGCATGGCGCGGCCGCAGTCCGACCTGAAGCTGAACCGCGGGAAGTACCCGCCGAGCATCGAGGACGAAGAGGCGACCGACGGGGGCCGCGCGGGCGACGGAGCGGCCGCGGACGACGACTGAGTCGTCTCGCTCTCTCTGCCTCCCTACTCGTCGACGCGCTCGAACCGGTGACGAACCACGTCGGCGTCGTCGTCCCAGTCGAAGCTCCCGCCGTGCGCGCGGACCATCCGCTCCTTGTACGCCTCCAGCGACGGCGACCCCTCCCGCTTCGCGTCGGCGTCGGTCATGTCCCCGAGGGTGCGCTCGGTGACCGCGGTCAGTTCGAAGGTCACGCCGTCGATCTCGAACGTGTCGCCCGCCTCGCCGTACCGATTCCCGCGGTGGAGCTGCGTCACGTCGCCGTCGAGCGCGGCCTGTTCGACGCGGTCGTTCGGGAGCAGGTCGGCCGGATCGTTCTCGGACATATCCGTGGGTTAGGCGCGGATCCGTTTATAAGCGATGCCGCCGTTCGTCGAGGGAGAGAGACGTGTTGACGCGGCTCGCGTTCTGCGAATCTCGAAGCCTTCGTCCGCGGCGATCACCACGGACGTGGACACCCGCGTTGGTGCCCAAGCCGAGGGATTCAAGACCGTTCCAATCCCCTTCTCCGACAATGCGTCAGGACCACCTCATCACCGCGACGCAGCTCTCGCGGGATGACATCGAGGCGGTGCTCGACCGGGCCCGGGAGGTCGCCGACGACCCCGCCGCCTACGCGAACCGGCACGCAGGGCGCGTGCTCGCGCTCTGCTTCTTCGAGCCGAGCACCCGCACCCGGATGAGCTTCGACAGCGCGGCCAAACGCCTCGGCATGGACACCGTCGACATGGGCGACGTCGACTCCTCGTCGGTCTCCAAGGGTGAGTCGCTCTCGGACACCGTCCGAGTCATCGAGGGCTACGCCGACGCGCTGGTCCTCCGGCACCCGAGCGAGGGCGCGGCGACGCTGGCCGCCGAGCACGTCTCCGTGCCCGTCGTCAACGCGGGCGACGGCGCCGGGCAACACCCCTCGCAGACCCTCCTCGACCTCCACACGATCCGGGAGAACCACGGGCTCGACGACCTCACGGTCGGGATCATGGGCGACCTGAAGTACGGCCGCACGGTCCACTCGCTGGCGGCGGCGCTCACCGAGTTCGACGCCAACCAGCACTTCATCAGCCCGGAGTCGCTGCGGCTCCCGCGCTCGGTCCGGTTCGACCTCCACGAGACCGGCGCGCAGGTGCGCGAGCACACCGACTTGGAGGAGGTGCTCGGCGAGCTCGACGTGCTGTACGTCACCCGGATCCAGAAGGAGCGGTTCCCCGACGAGAACGAGTACCACCGCGTCGCCGGCGAGTACCGGATCGACGCCGAGACGCTCGAGGACGCCGCCGACGACCTCACCGTCATGCACCCGCTCCCGCGCGTCGACGAGATCGCGCCCGACGTCGACGAGACGGACCACGCCCGTTACTTCGAGCAGGCGCACAACGGGATCCCGGTGCGGATGGCGCTGCTGGACACGCTCATGGAGAACGCCGAGGCCGACGAGGGGGTGGAGGCGGACCGATGAGCGACCACGAGCTCCGCGTCTCGAAGATCCGCGACGGCACCGTGATCGACCACGTCGAGGGCGGGCAGGCGCTCAACGTGCTGGCGATCCTCGGTATCGACGGCTCCGAGGGGTTCGGCGTCTCGGTCGGGATGAACGTCCCCTCGGACCGGCTCGGGCGCAAGGACATCGTGAAGGTCGAGGAGCGGGAGCTCTCGCAGTCCGAGGTCGACGTGCTCTCGCTCATCGCGCCCGAGGCGACGATCAACATCGTCCGGGACTTCGAGGTCGTCGAGAAGAACCGGGTGACGCGTCCCGACTCGGTGACCGGCGTGCTCTCGTGTCCGAACCGCAACTGCATCACGAACGCGGACGAGCCGGTCGAGACCCGGTTCGACGTCGTCGCCGACGGCGTCCGCTGCGACTACTGCTCGACGATCCTGCGCGCCGACATCGCCGAACACATCGACGTCTGAGCCGCGCGGAGTCCGGTGGTTTTCTCGCACGCGGCGCACGGATGCGTCCGACGCTCCGGTAGGTTTTAGCGCCCGCCGCTCGATAGGTCGAGCATGAGCAAGAAAGCGAAGCTCGTCGTCGTCCTGTCCCTCGTCGCGCTCGCGTACTTCCTGTTCGCCGGCGACAAGGAGCCGGTGACCGTCGAGTAGCGACCGAGTCCCCGTCGACCGACCTCGCACCGACCGACGACCACCTCCGTTCGTTCGCCTCTCGCGGTCATCCCGCGGCGGATGCCCGCCGTTTTTATCCCACACGCGCCTAGCGACTGGTATGTACGGGGTCGTCACGCGCAACGCCGACGAGGTCGAGATGGAGCCGTTCGACCTCGGCTTCTACGAGGTGAAAGACGTCACGGGGCGCGCGGCCGCGCCGCTCCCGAACGCGGTGAACATGGTGTCGTGTTTCGGCGACAACGCCGCGGCCGCCGAGAACCCGGACCTCGTCCCCGTCGACGAGCGCGGCGAGCCGGCGACCCGCGACCGCGACTACTTCGACTGGGCGTACATCTGCCCGACCCACCCGGAGTACCGCGAGGGCCTGCTGGAGATCATCGAGGACTGCGCCGCCGAGAGCGACGACGTGCGCCTCGACGACGTGGGGTTCCCGCGCGAGGGATTCTGCCGATGCGACCGCTGCGAGCGGCTGTTCGCCGAGAGCGACCGCGACCGGTGGGCGGAGTGGCGCGCCGACGTCATCACCGAGTTCGTCGCCGACGCCGCCGAACTGGTCCCCGGCCGCGTGCTGCTCACGCTGTACCCCGACCCGTATCCCGGCCACCTCCGGGCGCGCGCCGGCCTCGACCTCGACCGGCTCGCCGAGCACGTCGACGAGTTCGTCGTCCCGCTGTACGACACCGAGTACGCGACGACCTACTGGCTGGAAACGATCGCTCGCGGCTTCCGGACGCGGCTCGGCGGCGACTACGACGTCCACGGCGCGCCGCCGGAGACGCCGTTCTCGCTGGAGCTGTACGCGGTCGACGTCGCCGTCGACGACCTGATCCACGCGACCGAGGTCGCCGAGACGTACGCGAAGGACGTGTTCTTCGGCTACGACGCCAACAACGCGGCCGCCGCGCTCCGCCGGAAGGACGCCGACGGGCGCGACGGCGAGGTCCACCGCCCGGACTGACCGATCGCGAGCGCGGAGTCCGCGCCGAGCCGACGGCCTTGCGAACGAGGGTTTATATACCGTCGCGGCCGACGCCTACTCGACCGGCCGCCGGCGCGCGACACACCGGTCGTCTCGCGTTCGCGCGAGGCGGTCGCCTTTCAACGTCCGCGCCGTAGCGGCGGTCGCCCTACAGCCGCGAGCCGCCGGCTCGTCGGTTCCGTAGGGCGGTCGCCGTCGAGGCCGCTCGCCGCCAGGCCGCCCGCCGTCGAGGCCGCCCGATCAGTGGACCGTCCGGTCGTCGCTCGTGTCGATCTCCTCGATCGGGTCGGCGTTGCCGAACTCCGGGTTCGGACCGTCGCCCGGTTCCGCCCAGTCGACCGCGTTCCGGAGCACCCGTCGGACGTCGTCGTTGTAGTAGACCGGGTACGTCTCGTGGCCCGGCCGGAAGTAGAACACCTTGCCGTTGCCGCGACGGTAACAGCAGCCGGAGCGGAACGTCTCGCCGCCGGCGAACCAGGAGTTGAACACGAGCGTGTCGGGCGCGGGAACGTCGAACCGCTCGCCGTACATCTCCGCCTCCTCGACCTCGATGTACTCGCCGATCCCGTCGGCGATGGGGTGGCTCGGCTCGATCGCCCAGAGCCGCTCGGTCTCGGCGGCCTCCCGCCACTTCAGCGAGCAGCTCGTGCCCATCAGCCGCTTGAAGATCTTCGAGTAGTGCGCGGAGTGGAGCACGAGGAGGCCCATCCCGTCGAGCACGCGCTCGTGGACGCGGTCGACGACCTCGTCGCGCACCTCGTCGTGGGCGGCGTGGCCCCACCAGGTGAGCACGTCGGTGTCGGCTAACACCTCCTCGGTGAGCCCGTGCTCCGGCCCCTCGTCGAGCGTGGCGGTGCGGACCTCGTGGCCCGCCTCCTCGAAGATCTCCGCGAGGACCGCGTGGATCCCGTCGGGGTAGACATCGGCGACGACGTCGCTGTCGCGCTCGTGGCGGTACTCGTTCCAGACCGTGACGCGTGCCATACCGTCCCTGCTCTCCGAATCGACTTGTAGGATCGTATCCGGAGCGGCGGAGCGACGGAGCGACGGGCCCGACCGAGATGCGACGTGGACCCGTCCGACGCCTACTCGGTCTGCCACTCGATGAACTGCTCGAATCCGTACGTGACGCCGAGAAAGCCGACGGCGAACACGAACCAACGGAAGACGTCGAACGTCCCCGTAAAGGCGAGCACGTTGAACACGTACGATAACGACGCGCCGACGAACGAAGCCACGTAGAGGGTACGGCGGTTGGTCATGGCGTGTATCCCGCCGGAGCCGCGTTAATTGTTTTCAAATTACTAACTACACCAGTCGCTCCGAGCGGCGCTGTCTCACCCCGAGAACTCCGACTCGCTCACTCGGACGATAACCGTCTCGTCGACGTCGCGGAGGTCGTACTCGGGGGTCTCGCCCTGCTTCCGCCGAACGTAGAGGGGTTCGACCGGGCGCCCGTCGACGAGCCCGAACACCTTCAGGCGCTGGTCGGTCTCCTCGGGCGGGACCGCGCCGTCCCGCACCTCGCGGGCGAGGTCCCGCGAGAGCCACTCGTCGGCCGAGACCGACGGCTCGCGGACGAGCGCCTCGTCGACGAAGCGCACGAGGTACCAGTTGAGGTCGTTTAACAGGGACACAGCGGCGCCGAGGCTCACGGTGTCGATAGCGAGGCTGTTCGCGTACGGCTCCTCGATGTCGTACGTCGCGAGGGCGTCCCGCGCGGTCTCGCGGGACAGCAGCTCGTAGGTGAGATTGACGTCCGGATCGCCGAGGAGACACACCCGCGTCACACGCTATCGGACTCGCCCGCTCCCCAAATCGGTTGCGGTCGTTCGGTCGTCGACGAGACCGGCGATCCGCCCGGCGACCCGTCCGCCGGCGACTCAGAACGTCGAGACGTCGCCGTCGATGACGCTGCGGGTCACGTCGGTGACGTCGGCCAGCTCGCGGTCGACGATCTCGAGGACCTCCGGCTCGATGTCGCCGATCGCGACGCCCGCCTCGGTGACGAGCTGCGCGTCGGCGACGTGCGGCTCGTCGATCGGGCGGCCGATCTGCGACAGCAGGCGGACCTGCAGGTCGCGGATCCCGTCGACCTCGTCGGTGACCGACTCGGCGATCCGCGTCGACAGGAGGTTGTAGATCTTCCCGATGTGGTTGACCGGGTTCTTCCCGGAGGTCGCCTCCATCGACATCGGTCGGTTCGGCGTGATGAGGCCGTTCGCGCGGTTCCCGCGGCCGACCGAGCCGTCGTCGCCCTGCTCGGCGGAGGTGCCGGTGACGGTGAGGTACACCGACCCCTCGTCGTAGTCGTCGGCGGTGTTGACGTCGACGTGGACCTCCCGGTCGGTGTGGTCCTGAGCGAGCCCGGTGACGAACTCGCGCACGTCGGCGACCGCGTCGTCGTACTCGTCGAGCCCGTCGACGTAGCGATCGACCATCGCGGCCGCGACCGTGATGTCGATCCGGTCGCCCTCGCGCTTCCCCATGATCTTCACGTCGGGGCCGAGCTCGGGGTGGTCGTCGTGGTACCGCCCGTTGAGAGCGCGCTCGGCCTCGCGGACGATCGTCTCCGTCTCCGTGAGCGGGGCGTGGCCGACGCCGAAGGAGGTGTCGTTCGCCATCGGCACCTGCTGGGTCTCCTCGCCGAAGACGTCCTGGAGGTCGCCGGAGCCCTCGCCGAGCTTGGCGTCGACGACGACGTCGGTGCCGTACTCCAGCTCCGGGATCGCCTCGGCGAGGTAATCGCGGGCGGCCGCCAGCGCGGTCGAGTCGACCGGGAGCTGCTCGCCGTCGTACTCCTTCGTGGCGCGACCGACGATGAGCACGTAGATGGGTTCGACGACCTCGCCGCCCCCGTAGGCGGGCGCGGCGCGGCCGGCGACGAGCTGCGTCTCGTCCGTGTTGTAGTGGAGCACCTTCCCGACGCGGTCCAAGTAGAGCTGCGAGAGCGCCCGCGACACCGATTCCGCGATTCCGTCGCAGATCGAGTCAGGGTGTCCGATACCCTTCCGCTCGACGATCTCGACTTCCTGGTCCTCGACCGCTCGCCGGTCGAGGCGGCTGACCTGAATGTTCCGGTCCATTACCTCTCGGTACTCCGTGGGTCGCAGTATAACTTGCGGAAACCTCTCGCGGCCAGGTAATGTCCCGAGGTTATCGGGTGGCAGAAATTGACGCTACGTTGCGGCCGGACGGGCGACCGTCCGCGCTCAGCGGACCGCCTCGTACGCCTCGCCCATCACGTCCAGCGCCTCGCGGAGCTCGCTCTCGTCGGTCGCGTACGAGATCCGGGCGTGTCCCCGCCCGTGCTCGCCGAACGCCTCGCCCGGGACGACGATCACCCCGCGGTCGATACACTCGTCGACGAACCCATCCGGCACGCGGGGCATCGCGTAGAAGGCGCCCTGCGGCGTGGGGCAGTCGAGGCCGATCTCGTCGAACCCCTCCAGAAGCAGGTCGCGGCGGCGCTCGAAGGATGCGGTCATCTCGTCGACGATGCCGCGTTCGCCCCGGAGGGCACCCTCGGCCGCGTACTGGGCCGGGGCCGACGCGCAGGCCTGCGCGTACTGGTGGACGCGCAGCATGCGCTCGACGCGCTCGTCGGAGCCGTACACCCAGCCGAGCCGCCACCCGGTCATCGAGAACAGCTTCGAGGCGGAGTTGACGACGACGACGCTGTCCGTCTCCGCGAACTCCATCGGCGAGTAGTGCTCGCCGTCGAAGACGGTGTACTCGTACACCTCGTCGGAGACGCAGAGCACGTCGTGCTCGTCCGCGATCCGCGCAAACTCCCGAACGTCCGCTTCGGAGGAGACCGCCCCGGTGGGGTTGCCGGGGGAGTTCACCACGAACGCCGCGGTGTCGTCCGTGATGGCGTCCTCGATCGCCTCCGGGTCGATCGTGAGGTCGTCGCGGAGCGGCGCGGGAACGGGCTCGCCGCCCGCGAGCTTCGTCAGGGCGTCGTAGGAGACGAACCCCGGGTCCGGGATCACGACCTCGTCGCCCGCGCTCACGTGCGCCTCCAGCGCGACGTGGAGCGCCTCGCTCCCGCCCGCGGTGGCGATCACGTTCGCGGGGTCGAGGTCGATCTCCTGGTCCGCCCGGTGCTTCTCGGCGATCGCCTCCCGGAGCGACAGAATCCCCTTGTTCTCGGTGTAGGCGTCCGCCTTCCCGTTCTCGATCGCGTCGATGGCCGCCCGGCGCGCGTGCGCCGGCGTCGGGAAGTCGGGCTGTCCGAGCCCGAGGTTGATCGCGTCGTCGCCGGCCGCCTCAAACACCTCGCGGATCCCGCTGATGGAGATCCGCTCGACCCTGTCGGAGAAGTTCGGCATACCCGTTCGGGGGCGCCGCCGGGAGTTAGTTCTTGTCACGTCGGCGCCCTCGGCAGGGGAAGAGCGATCGGCGATGGCCGCCGATGCCGACGCCCCGCCGCTGCCCGCCGCGCCCGATCACCGCCGCCGGTCCCACACCGGACGACGCCCCTCGCCGCCGGGGCCTCGGCGGAGCGTTCCGTCCTCGTCGACCGGGAGCGCGAACCGCCCGCGGAGCACGCTGAACACCTCGGTCGGCTCCGCCCGGAGCAGCGCCTCGTCGACCGCCCGGAGCCGGAACTGGGGTCGCCCCGGTCCCATCGGTACCTTGATCGACTCGATCAGCTCCCGGTCCACGAGGGCGCGTCGGTCGGCCGTGAGCTCCTGCCCGGGCGCGATCGCGACCCGGTCGGCGGCGCGATTCCCGCCGTCGCCCTCGCTCCCCTCGCCGTCGACCCATCGCCGGAGGTCCCGGAACAGGTGGTCGTGCCGGGCGGCCAGCGCGACCAGCAGGGCCCGGTCGGTGACCGCCCCGGTCCGCCCGACCGCCCCGTAGTCGAGGGCGTCGAGCACCGCGGCCACGTCGTCCGCGAACCGGTCGTCGAGGACCGCGCGCGCCGCGGCCAGCAGGCGGGTCCGCGAGGGCATCCCGACGGTCGCGGCCGTCGCGGCTTCGAACCGCGTCGTCGCAGCCCGGAGCATCGCGGCGGTCCGCGCGCGCCCCGTCTCCGAGACGAGCGTCCGGTCCGCGCGCGGGCCGGCGACCGCGTCGACGCGGTCCGGCGTCGCGAACGCGAGCGAGCGGGCCGCCTCCTCGGCCGGCGGGACGTCGTCGGAGTCTCTCCCGCCCGCGAGCGTCCGGAGCTCGATCGACCCCTCCGCGACCGCCTCGGCGACGGCGGTGCCGAGGGCGAACGCCCGGCCGAGCGCGTCGACCGCGCCGGGCGGGCAGGCGACCCGCCACGGCACGTCGTCGTCGGTCCGCTCCCGGGCCGCGAGGACCGGCGGGAGGAGACCGAGCGGGACCCCGACGGCGACGACGCCTGACCGCCCCGCGAGCGCCGACTCGACCGCGTCGGCGAGCCCCTCGCCGTACTCGTCGATCGCGACGGCGACCTCCGAGGGCTCGATCGGTGAGCCGTCGCTGTCGGCGGAAGCGTCGCTGTCGGCGGAAGCGACACCGCCACCGGCGTCGTCGCCGGCGGGGGCGTCGTCGCCCGTCGGGGGAACCATACGCTTCGTGGCGGCGGGACCGGAAAGAACGTTGCGCCGCCTCAGGGCGCCCGCGCGAAGACGAGGTACCCGGTGTGGCCGACGCCCGCGGTGGAGGGGCGGGAGCCCCGCTCCGAGAACTCCATCTCGCGCTGGATCGTCTCCAGCGTCTCGATCCCGTCGAGGCCGGCCTCGCGGGCGGCGAGGACCGCCTCGCGGGTGCCCTCGACGAACGGGGAGTAGACGGCGAGACAGCCGCCCGAGACGAGCAGCTCGTCGGCGCGCTCGACGACGGCCGGCGCGTCGCCGGTGTCGAGCGTGAGGGCGTCGAACGGATCGCCCTCGGCGAGCGCGTCCAGCTCCTCGGTGAGGTCGCCGGTGCGGACCTCGACGCGGTCGGAAACCCCGGCGGTTTCCATGTTGGCGCGGGCGACGTCGGCGAACTCGGCGTCGACCTCGTAGGTCGTCACGGCGGCGCCGGCCCGGCCGAGGTAGGCGGCGAGGATCCCCGTGCCGGTGCCGGCGTCGAGGACGCGGTCGCCGCCCGACGCGCCGGTGTGGCCCATCACGAGCCCCACGTCGCGGGGCATCATCGGGGCGCCGGTGCGCTCGAGGTGGTTGAACAGGTCCGGGCCGCGGAGCTCGCGGACCTCGAAGACCGTTCCGAGGTGCGTCTCGACCGTGTCGCCGCCCGCGACGTCCTCGGGGACCTCGAGCACGCCGAGGTCGGTGCCGAACTCCTCGCCGGGCTCCAACAGGTACTCCCGGTCGTCGTGGACGAGCAGGTACGCGGCGTCGGTCACGCCGGACCGGTCACTCCAGGTCCGCGATGGCGGCCGCGAGGTCGCCGTCGGCGTTCTCCAGGGCCTCGCGGGCCGTCGACTGCGGGACGCCGGCGCGCTCGGCGACCAGCGCCACGTCCTCGTCCGGGATCGCGTCGGTCACGCCCGCGTCGCGCTCCGTCGCGTCGACCGAGCCCTCGTCGTCCTCGATCGCCGAGGGACCGCCGGCGCCCGCGTCGGCGACCTCTTCCGGGGAGCCGACGATCTGGTAGGTCTCCTGGCCCTGCGCGTCCATCTTGGTGACCTGGGCGCCGTCGAAGACGAGGTCGCCGTCGGCCGTCTCGATGACGACCCGCTCGGCGTCGAGCTCCTCGACGTCGATCCCCATCTGTTTCATCATCTGTTTCATCTTCCGCGGGTTCATGCCGCCTCCTCCGAACATACCAGCGAGTTCGGCCGGACGACACAAAAAGGGTGGCGACACGGGACGACGCCCTCCTCGAGCGGCGGACGGAGGCGCCGCGACGGGCGCCGCACCGGCCGACGCGACGGGCGAGCACTAGACGGCGAACGGCGCCGGGACGGCTGGGTTCATACGTCCCGAACCCCACCTGCGGGTATGTACATCGCCGACCACACGTGGCCGGAGCTCGGGGAGCGGCTGTCGGAGGAGTCGATAGCCCTCGTCCCCCTCGGCTCCACCGAACAGCACGGCCCGCACCTCCCGCTGGCGACCGACCACCTCATCGCCGAGGCGCTCGCGAGCGCGGCCGCCGACGAGACCGGCGTCGTCCGCACGCCGACGATCGACGTCGGCGTCAGCCCGCACCACCGCCAGTTCCCGGGGACGATGTGGGTCGATCCGCCCGAGTTCCGGGACTACGTCGAGGGGTTCACCCGCAACCTCGCGTACCACGGGATCGACCGCGTCGTCTACGTGAACGCCCACGGCGGCAACGTCCAACACCTCCGCGAGGTCGGCCGGCGGCTGCATCAGGACGGCACGGCCTACGCGTTAGAGTGGATGTGGGACGAGTCGATCCCGGGGCTCGTCGACGAGCTGTTCGAGCACAACGGCCCGCACGCGGGCCCGAAGGAGACGGCGATGATCACCCACATCGCCCCGGATCTCGTCCGCGAGGACCAGTTCGAGAACGCCCGCGACGACGGCCTGGTCCACCTCGACGAGTCGGACGCGATGGTCCACGGCGCCCGGACGTTCTACGACTCGGTCGACAACTCCGCGAACGGCGCGTTCGGCGACCCGACCGACGTGACGCCGGAGAAGGCGGAGCGGCTGTTCGGGGCCGCGACCGACCAGCTCGTGCAGTTGGTGGAGTGGCTGGAGGCGCGCGACAGCGAGGAGCTGCTGCCGAAGGGGCGCGTCGAGTCGTCGCCCTACTAGTCGCTCCCGGACAGGATCGGGTCGAGCGCCGCGTCCAGTTCCTCTCGTCGCCCGTCGAGAACCCCGAACCGCTCGTCGCGGCGGCGTTCGAGCCACCGCAGCAGGCGGGCGGCCCAGTCGAGCTTCTTCGCCTTCATCGGGCCCACGTCCGGGTCGTCGAACGCCCAGCCCGGAAACACCAGTCGCCCGGCGCCGACGTGGTCGGCGAGGAAGGCGGCGCGGTCGCCGTCGGTGAACCCCCCGGTGTTGACGACGGGGCCCGCCGGGGCCGCCTGCGTCGTCGCCAGCGTCCGCTCGTCGGCGAACCGCGGGAGCCACTCGCGGACCGCGGGGACGTTGTCGCCGTGCGCGTGGGCCGCGACCGGGACGCCCTCTCGCGTCAGCACGGCCGCGGTCTCCGGGTTCTTGTCGAGGTCGGTCACCATGCAGTCCACGTCGACCCCCCGGTCGCGCAGGACGTCGGCGGCGGTCGACGCGGCGACGACGACGTCGGCGTCGCGGGCGATGTCGACGTCGGCGGCGAGTCGCGGCGCCGCGCCCGCGACCGCGACGGTCGCGCCGCGCCAGTCGCCGAGGCGGTCGAGCGGGAAGGGAGTCGCCAGCTCGGCGGCGACGTCCCGGGCGCGCTCGTCGGCGGCCCGGTCGAAGCCGAAGTCCGCGAGGATCGCCTCGTACACCGGTTCGAACGCCTCGAAGTTCACACCGTCTCACCCGAATTCGGGCGGCCGGATCGGTCTGCCCACCGCGGCGCCGCACGGCGCCGCCGCTCGCGGTGTGGAATATGGTATGGGCCGGAGTAGCACAGAGTACCCCTACCCGCGTGCCCCTCCGGCGTCCGGTCGATGGGTTGTCTACACGACGGCATAAACTTTCTCTTACTTCCAGCCCGCGTCCGTCGTTTCGAGCGCGGCGTCGAGCGCGGCGGACGCGCCGGAAACCGCGGCCGTGAGCGCTGAGAGCCCGGCCGGAGAACAGACCAGGAGCCCCGCGGACCCGGTCCCGTCGGCGCCGGGCACGCCGCCGTCGGTCGCGGAGGGCGGGTCGGTGACCGGCGCGGTCGCCGCGTCGGCCGCCCCCGCGAGCGCGAACGCCGCCCCCTCGACGCCCTCGGTCCCCGCGGTCGCGGCCCGAAGGGCGCCGACCGCCGGCTCCGGAAGCCCGGTGAGCTCGTAGGTGCGAACGACCGCGTCGCCGGCGACGTCTGGATCGGCGCCGAGCCGGTCGAGGTGGCGCTCCGCCTCCCGCGCGGTCGTCACGTCGAGCTCCTCGACGGCGACGTCGCCCGCGTCGCGACCCGACCGGACTCGGTCGCGGGCGAACTCGGCGCCGACGAGCGCCGCGTCGCGGGTCTCCGCGACGTCGTGGGTGCGGATCACGTGGGCGCCGCGCTCGACCGCCATCGACGTGGCGGCCAGCGAGACGGGCAGCGCCCCCTCGGTGGTTCGACCCGCGATCGTCTTGAGGAAGCTCTTCCGGTTGATCGAGACGAGCAGCGGCCGGCCGTACCCCCGGAACTCCCGGAGCCGGCGGAACGTCTCGCGGTCGTCGGCGTGGGTCTTCGCCTCGGACCAGCCGCCGAAGGCGGGGTCGAGGATCGTCTTGTCGGTGAACCCGTTCCTCGAGAGCGCCTCGTAGATCTCGTCGACGTCCTCGATGGCGCCCGGGCGCTCCAGATCGGGCGGCGAGGCCATCTTCGAGACGGCGGCGTCGTGTTCGCGGCAGACCCGGGGCATCTCGGGGTCCGCGAACCCGCAGATGTCGTTGACCATGTCGAAGCCGCGCGAGAGCGCCTCGTCGGCGACCTCGTGGTAGCGGGTCTCGATCGACCAGACGGCGTCCCCCGAGGTCGACGCCAGCGTCTCGACCGCGGTGTCGAGGCGGTCCAGCTCCTGCTCGGCGGAGAGCACGTCGAGGTCCTTGTTGGCCGACTCGAGGCCGACGTCGACGATGTCGGCCCCCTCGCCGATCAGATCCTCGTCGACGTACTCGGCGGCCTCGCCCGAGTCGTCGTACACGCTCGGGTCGTACGGCGACTCCCGGGAGACGTTGAGCACGCCCATGATCCGGGGCGGGTGGTCGTCGCCGATCCCGAGCCCCGCGGCGTCCACGTTTCGCATACGTTCGCCACGGGCGCGAGAGACATAAACGGGGCGAGTACCCGACGCGCTCGCCGGAGTCACCTACAGCTCGAACGCCAGCGAATCTCCGACTTCGACGCCGTGTCGGTCGGTCCATTCGTACGGTACTTCCAGCACGTACCGCCCGGACCCGGGGTACCGCTGGTCGCTCCCGTCTTCGTTCGGCCCCGGTTCCGGCGCGTTGTGGATCTCGACGATCGTCCCCTCGGCGTCGGCGTAGACGATGTCGATGCCGAAGTCCATCCCGCGCATGACGAATGTCAGGTCCTCCCGCTCCGCCGGGAAAACGAACAACATCCCGGCGTCCTCGGGGAGCGTCTCGGCGTCGCTGAGGCCGAGGAATCGCTGGTCGCCGGTCTCCGCGATCGCGGCGGTCACCGTCCCGAGGCGGTCGCCGTCGGGAGTGCGGGCCTCGACGGGGACCGCGTCGTAGTCGGCGTACGGACCCGACGGCCAGTCGCCCGCGGGGTCCGCGTCGTCGGGTCCGCCGCTATCGCTTCCTCCGTCGCCGTCGGCGTCGTCGGCCCCGTCGGTCGCGCTCGGTCCGGCGCCCGCACAGCCGGCGAGGGGACCGATCGAGCCGACGCCGAGCGCGGTCAACAGTTCCCGGCGTCGCATCGGCGGAGCTACGGGTCGCTCGCGTATATGCCCGCCGACCGGATCGCGGCGCGCCCTTCGAATCGAAACGCACTTTGAACCGGTGCGCGCCGTTTCGATGTGAGCAACGCGGACGCGGGAAACGGGTCGATCCGATCGCAGTTCTGGGCGCTCTACCTCACGCGGTTCGCCGAGGGGTTCGGGTTCATCACCCTGATCACGCTGCTCGGACCGTACATCAACGCGCTCGACCCGCAGGCGACGACGGTGCTGGGCGTCTCGATCTCCGCGGGGTTCGTCATCGGGATGTACACCACGGGGTTCACCCTCGCCCAGACCGTCGCCGTGGTCCCGCTGGCGTGGGCCGGCGACCGGTTCGACAAGCGGACCGTCCTACTCGGCACCCTCGCGGTCGGAGCCGGCGTCTACGCGCTGTTCCCGCTGGTGGACTCCTCCGCCTCGTTCGTCGCCGTGCGGGCTCTGCAGGGATTCGTCGTCACCGGCGCGGGGCTGATGACGCTGTCGCTGGTCGGCCAGATCGCCGACGTGGGAACGCGGGCCGACAGGATCGGGAAGGCGAACGCCGCCGCCTTCGCCGCCTCGATCGTCGGGTCGCTGTCGGCGGGCGCGATCTACGACGCGGTCGGCTTCGGCCCGATCTTCGCGATCATCTCCGGACTGATGGTCGCCGCCTGGGCCGTCACGTGGCTCGTCTTAGACGAGGACGACACCCGCGTCGAGGGGTTCCCCTTCTCCGATCTGGCCGTCAACCGGAAGATCCTCACGATCACGGGATTCCGCGCCCAGTACGCCTTCGCCGTGACCATGGTCCGGACCTGGGTCCCGATCTACGCGGGCACGTCGATGGCCGGCGGCGGCCTCGGCGTCGCCGGCGTCGCCATCGCGGTGACGGTCACCGCCGAGAAGGCGACCAACATGGTCGGCCAGCTGTTCACCGGTCGGCTCTCGGACGGGTACGGCCGGTCGCTGTTCGTCTTCGCCGGCGGCGGCGCGTACGGACTGATCGCGATGGGGATCCCCTTCTCCGCGGCGATCGGCACCGCGTTCGGCGCCGGGGTGACGCTCCCGTTCCTCGGCGAGTTGCCGCCCGCGTACCTCCCCCTCGTCGCCTTCTCCGGGCTGCTCGGCGTCGCCGACTCCTTCCGCGAGCCGGCGAGCATGGCGCTGTTCGCGGACGAGGGGACGGACGACGGCGGCGTGGCCGCCAGCTTCGGGATCCGCGAGCTCGTCTGGCGCCCCGGCTCGGTGGCCGGCCCGCTGATCGCGGGGTGGCTGATGGTCGAGGTGAGCATGGCTTCCGTCTTCTACGTCGGCGGCGCGTTCGCGGTCACCGGCGTGCTCGCCTTCCTCGCCGTTCTCGTGCACGACCACGGGCGGGCAGCGCTGACGACGTGGTAGGGCGAGTCCCGCGACTGAAACCGGTGGACAGGAGGGGAGACGAGCGCTCTACTCGCCGCCGCGCTTCCGCAGCGCGGCGCGGTAGTGGTACTCGTTGCCCTCCTCGCCGCGGACCACCTCCGCGATCTCCCAGTCCGTTCCCACGGCGGCCTCCCGGAGCCTGGCCGGGCTGAACAGCCGGAGCTGGAGGATCGGATTCGTCTCGCCCTCGTACTCGAAGAACATGACGCGGTGCGCGAGCCCCGGCGTCGGGTCGTCCCGGTAGCCGACGAGGTCGGCGGTCGCCGGGTGGGTCGGGTCGTAGCAGTCGACGACCGCGGTCGCGTCCGGCGTCGTCACGTGGGCGAGGTCGCCGAGGAACTCGGTGAGTCCGCGCATCGACCCGGCGAGTCCGATCTGGGTCCCGTTCGCGAGCGCGGAGCCGAACCGGTCTCGGGGGAACGCCTCGCGCAGCGCGAACATGTCTCCCTCGCGGGCGTCGTCGACGCCGCGCTCGCGCATCGTCTCGACGAGCGCGGGACTCGGCTCGACCGCGACCGTCTCGAACCGCTCCTGGAAGTACAGCGCGTGCCGCCCGGTCCCGGCGCCGAGGTCGACGAGCGGCCCCTGCAGCCGGGACGCCAGCCACTCGTGAGACGGGTCCTCGTCGGGGTCGAAGTCGGCGAAGTAGAACGCCTCGATCGGGTGTTCGACGGTCTCGCCGCCGTCCCGGTGCAGGAGCGGCTCGTCCCGCTCGCCGCGGAAGTGATCGCGGATCGCTCGGCCGAAGGCGTCGGACATACCGAAACCGCCGGCGTCGACGGTGAAAAAGTCGCGTGAGGGGCGGTACCGCGGTCCGAAGTCGGGGGTATCGCCCGCCGTCGGTCGATCGGGGAGGCGACCGACGGCTCGGACCCGGCTCAGGCCTCGTACCCCTGCTCGGCGAGCGCGTCCTCCAGCGCGGCGAGCAGGTACTCGACGTTCTTCTTGCGGGCGGAGCGGCCCATGCAGCCGATCCGCCAGACCTCGCCGTCGAGGTCGCCGAGGCCGGAGGCGATCTCGAGGTCGTACTCGTCGAGGAGGTGCTCGATGACGGCGCCGTCGTCGACGCCGTCGGGGACGCGCACGGCGTTCAGGCTCGGCAGCCAGTACTCCTCGGCGGCGTTCATCTCCAGCCCGAGCTCGCGCAGGCCGGCCTTCAGCTCGCCGGCGACCGCGCGGTGGCGGGCCCACCGCTCCTCGATCCCCTCCTCGGCGACCAGCCGGAGCGCCTCGCGGAGCGCGTACACGTTCGTGATCGGCGCGGTGTGGTGGTACGCGCGGTCGTCGCCCCAGTACCCCTCCAAGAGGGAGAGGTCGAGGTACCACGACCGCGGTTCCTCCTCCCGGTCGAGCACCTTGTCCATCGCGCGGTCGTTGAGCGTCAGGGGGCTCGCGCCGGGCGGACAGGAGAGGCACTTCTGCGGCCCGGAGTAGGCGACGTCGACGTCCCACTCGTCGACGCGCAGCTCGACGCCCCCGAGAGACGTGACGCAGTCGGCGATCACGTACGCGTCGTGGGCGTGTGCGATATCGGTCAGCGCGGGCACGTCCGGCTGGCGGACGCCGGTGCTCGTCTCGGCGTGGACGAAGCCGAACACGTCCGGCTGGTGCTCGTCGAACGCGCGCTCGACGTCGACCGGGTCGAGGGGTTCGCCCCACGGCGCCGACACCTCGACGACCTCGCCGCCCGCGCGCTCGGCCATCGACCTCATCCGCCCCCCGAAGTAGCCGTTCGTCGGGACCAGCATCGTGTCGCCCGGTTCGACGAGGTTCCCGATCGCGGCCTCCATCGACGCGGAGCCGGTTCCGGACACCGGAATGGTCCACTGGTTGTCGGTCCTGAAGGTGTAGCGGAGCAGCTCCTGGACCTCGTCCATGATCTCGACGAACGAGGGGTCGAGGTGACCGACGAGCGGCGTGCTCATCGCCCTCAACACCCGCGGGTCGACGTCGCTCGGCCCGGGGCCCATCAGCGTGCGGTCGGGCGGCGTCAGCGCCCCGACGTCGGGGGCGGCGTCGATGTCGCTGCGTGCCAGCGGCGTGTCGCTCATACAAGAGGTCCCGACGACGACGGTCAAAAACGCGGCGGAACGCGTCCGAGCGTTGCGGCGGCGACGGGCGGTCGCCTTCGTGCCGCCTGCCCGCCGCCTACGCGCCCCCTATGCCGCGTCGACGAAGTCCGGCTCCGTCCGCTTCTCGTCCCGCTCCTCGACGAGGTGGTCGACGAAGGCGTCGAGTTCGACGTCGCCGCGCTGGTTCTCGAAGCGGTCGCGCACCGAGACGGTGCCGGCCTCCTGCTCGTCGTCGCCGACGATGACCATGTACGGGAGCCGGTCGTCGTGCCCGGCGCGGATCTTGCGGCCGACCGTCCAGTCGCGGTCCTCGACCTCGACGCGGAAGCCGGCGTCCTCGAGATCGTTTTTGACGCGGTGCGCGTAGCCGAGCGTCCCGTCGGAGACGGGGAGGATGCGGACCTGTTCGGGGGCGAGCCACAGCGGGAAGTCGCCGTCGAAGTGCTCGATGAGCACCATGAAGAAGCGCTCGTAGCTCCCGTACAGCGCGCGGTGGATCATCACCGGCTGGTGGTCCTCGTTGTCCTCGCCCGTGTAGGTGAGGTCGAACCGGTCGGGCATGTTGAAGTCGAGCTGGACGGTGGGGCCGTCCCAGACGCGGCCGAGCGCGTCCTCGAAGCCGAAGTCGATCTTCGGGCCGTAGAAGGCGCCGTCGCCGGGCTCGACGTCGTAGTCGTAGCCGCCGGACTCGAGCACGTCGCGGAGCTGCTCCTCGGCCGACTCCCAGATCTCGTCGCCGCCGACGGACTTCTCCGGGCGGGTCGCCAGCGCGACCTCGACGTCCAGGTCGAGCGTCTCGACGACCTCGAAGATCATCTCGATGACGGACTCGATCTCCTGGCGGATCTGGTCGGGGCGGACGAACAGGTGTCCGTCGTCGATGGTGAACGACCAGACGCGCGAGAGCCCCGAGAGCTCGCCGCGCTGCTCCTTCCGGTACACCTTCCCGTTCTCGAAGTAGCGCTGCGGGAGGTCGCGGTACGACCACGACTGCTGGTCGAAGATGGTCGCGTGGCCCGGGCAGTTCATCGGCTTGAGCCCGTACTCCTCGTCGTTGACGTCGAGGAGGAACATGTCGTCCTTGTAGTTCTCGTAGTGGCCGGACTTCTTCCACAGCTCCGTCCGGAACACGTGCGGCGTCTCGACCTCCTCGTAGCCGTTTTCGCGGTTGAGCTCGTTCGCGAAATTCGAGAGCTCCCGGAGCACGGTCTTGCCCGGCGGGTGGTACAGCGGGAGCCCCGGCCCGGACACCGTCGGGATCGAGAAGAGGTTCATCTCCTGGCCGATCTTCCGGTGATCGCGCTCCAGCGCCTCCTCGCGCAGTTCGAGGTGCTCCTCGAGGTCGGACTCGGAGGCGAAGGCGGTGCCGTAGACGCGCGTGAGCGTGTCGTTCTCCTCGTCGCCGCGCCAGTAGGCGGCGGAGACCTCCAACAGGGCCGCCGCGCCGATCTCGCCCGTCGACTCGACGTGCGGACCCTGACAGAGGTCCCGCCAGTCGTCTTGCGCGTAGAAGGTAACCTCCTCGTCGTCGGCCTCCTCGTCGAGGATCTGGAGCTTGTACTCGTTGTCGGCGTAGATCTCCTTCGCCTCCTCGCGGGACCGGACCTCGCGCTCGATGTCGTAGTCGGCCTCGATGATCGCCTCCATCTCGTCTTCGATGGCGTCGAGGTCGTCCTCGTCGAGGTCGACGTCGGTCACGTCGTAGTAGAACCCGTCGTCGGTCGGGGGACCGATGGTGAGCGTCGCCTCGGGGTGGAGCCGCTGGAGGGCCTGCGCGAAGACGTGGGCGGCGGAGTGGCGCAGCACCGTGAGGTACTCGTCGGACTGGTCGGTGACGATCTCGATCCGCGCGCCGTCGTGGACCTCCGCGTGCTTCTCGACGAGCTCGCCGTCGATCTTCCCCGCGACGGTGTCGCGACCGAGCCCGGGGCCGATCTCGAAGGCGACGTCCTCGACTGTCGCCCCCGCCGGAACGTCCAGCTCTGATCCGTCCGGAAGGACGACCGTCACGTCGGCCTGCGCATCGGTCTCGCTCATACCTCTTCGGAACCGGACGAGGGGCATAAGTTTGTTCGATCCCCGGCACGGGCTCGC
This sequence comes from Halorubrum sp. B52, assembly GCF_059752555.1. Taxonomy (NCBI): domain Archaea; kingdom Methanobacteriati; phylum Methanobacteriota; class Halobacteria; order Halobacteriales; family Haloferacaceae; genus Halorubrum; species Halorubrum sp. B52. The sequence continues at coordinate 320,820 of NZ_MWTG01000007.1, forward strand.
GCGCTTCGAGGCGTCGGTCGTTCGCGGTAGCGTTCGCTCCGAGCCCCCGGCAACGCCCGCCGTCGACGCGGTGGGCACCGCGGTCGTCGGCAACGCCCGCCGCCGCCGACGACAGAGGGCGGCCCGTGCGGCCATGGAAACACGCAAAAGGGGCGGCACCGACTGCGGAGACATGACGACCCATCGGGAGCCCCTGTCGTCGGTGCTGGAGACGATCGGGGAGACGCCGCTCGTCCGGGTGCACGACTCGCCGGACGAGGCGCCGGTGTACGCGAAGCTGGAGTCGTTCAACCCCGGCGCGAGCGTCAAAGACCGGATCGGGAAGTACATGCTCGAACGCATGCTGGAGCGCGGCGACGTCGGCGAGGGCGGCACCGTCGTCGAGCCGACCGCAGGCAACACCGGGATCGGGCTGGCGGTCGCGGCGAGACAGCTCGGGCTGAACGCCGTGTTCGTCGTCCCCGAGCGGTTCTCGGTGGAGAAACAGCAGCTCATGCGCGCGCTCGGCGCGGAGGTGGTCAACACCCCGAGCGAGGACGGGATGGGGTTCGCCATCGACCGCGCCCACGAGATCGCCGACGAGCTCGACGACGCCGTCGTCCCGCAGCAGTTCTCGAACCCGCTCAACGCCGAGGCCCACTACGAGACCACCGCCCCCGAGATCGACGAGGCGCTCGAAGGCGAGGTCGGCGCCGTCGTCGTCGGCTGCGGCACGGGCGGGACGCTGATGGGAATGGCCCGCTACTTCCGCGAGCGCGACCCCGACACGCACGTCGTCGCGGTCGAGCCCGCCGGCTCAGCGTACCGCGAGTTCCTCGGCGAGGCGGTCGAGCACGAGGCGTACAAGACGGAGGGGATCGGCACCCACGACATCGAGACCAACGAGCTGTTCGACCCCGCGCTCGTCGACGACATCCGACCGATCCCCGATCGCGAGGTCCACGAGGAGATGGCTCGGCTCGCGAGCGAGGAGGGCCACCTCGTCGCCTCCTCCGCGGCCGCGAACGCGATCGCGGCCAAGCGGGTCGCCCGCGGGATCCGCGACGGCGACGTCGACGCGCCACACGACGCGGTCGTCACCGTGTTCCCCGACTCCTCCGAACGCTACCTCTCGAAGGGCGTGTATCGGTCGTTCGAGGAGTGGGAGGGATAGGGCCCCGATCGGATCCGACCCGCGCCTCACCCGCGGAGGCGGCCGTGTTCGACCTTCATACAGCGGTCCTGTACCACCTCGATCCCGTCGGCCTCCGCGGCGGCGGCCGCCTCGTCGTGGCTGATCCCGAGCTGGAGCCACGCCGCGCCCGCGTCGCCGCGCGCCGCGTGGCGCTCGCGCACCTCCTCGAGGACCGTCGGTATCGCCTCGCTCGGGCGGAACACGTTCACGAGATCGATTTCGGCGTCGACGTCCGCGAGCGCGTCGAAGGCGGGTTCTCCGAGGACCTCGTCGGCGAAGGGGTTCACCGGAACGATCCGATAGCCCTGCCGCTGGAGGTACGCGGGCACGTCGTGGGCCGCCTTTCCGGGGGTTCGCGAGCAGCCGATCACGGCGATCGTGTCGGCGTCGAGCAGCCGGTCGAGTTCCTCGTCGTCGGTGACGGGCATAGCTGAACGTTCGCGGCGGCGGGGATTAAGTCCATCACTCGAACTGGAGGTCCGCCGGACCGGCAGGGGCCGGATCGACCGACTCAGGCCAGCCGGATCTCGGGCTCGCCGTCCTCGGAGAGCGTGACAACGCCGTCGAAGAGCTGTTTGAGGGTGTTCATCGCCTGGTCGTCGTGGGAGGTCGAGTCGATGCTGAACAGTCCCAGCCCGTTCACGCTCTGGATCCGCCCGGTGAACACGTGGAGGAACCGGAACACCGTCTGGAGGTCCGAGTACATCAGCAGCGTCGACAGCGAGTGGACCATCACGCGGTTCTGGTCGATGCCGCGGTCGCCGAACGCCTGCAGGAACTCCGAGAGCTTGATCCCGATGCCGGTCATGTCCACCGGCGAGGAGGCGTACTTGATCCGGGACGATTCGCGGGCGTCGCTGACACCCTGCTGGCGCGTGACGCAGTCGACGACGGCGACCGGCTTCCCCTCGTACGGCGTTCGCTTCTCGTAGTCTTTCAACACGCGGTCGGCGCCGTCCTTCGTGGTGACGACGATCGCGCCGTCGCCGCGCTCGGTGCCGCCGGCCAACACGTCCATCATCATGGACCGCTTGCCGGTCAGCGGAGGTCCGGTAAAGAGGAGGTTCGTTCCGGGGTCGACCGCCTCCTCGAAGTGCGGCCTCAGGTCATACATGGGGGTACCTCGACGACGGGAGCGACCCGGGCCACTCGTTCGGCTGGGAGGCCGTACGACCAAGACACATCTACTAGGGGAAATATACCCAGTCCCGATAATATTCTTTTTGATCGCTCGCGGGAGTGAACTCGACCGCCGTCGGCGACGACTCCCGGACGCTTCCGAACCGCGGGAGTTAAAACGTCTAGCGAGATAGCAAAGGGTACGGGCGCTTAGCTCAGTCTGGATAGAGTGCTTGGCTTCGGACCAAGTTGTCGCGGGTTCAAATCCTGCAGCGCCCATTAATTGCTGGACGGATAATCGTCGGACAGTGCGACGGTTACGGTCAACCGACGGATTTGCCGCTCCGATCGATGCTCGAACGCCAGCTAAGGGAGCGCAGAACAGGCAGTACCGAGTTCGACAGCGAGAATCGTGACGCAATTTTTATAATCTTCTCACAAGTCGTTCGATTCCTCGTCTGGAACTGGCACAATCGTTATCCGTCGAGAAGACGAACCGAATCCCGCATGCGAACCTCGACGATAGTCATCGCAGTGGGCGTGGTCGTGTTCGCTCTCCCGCTTCCGGGGACGTTCATCGTCGGCGGGATCCTCGTGCTCGCGGGAATCGTCGCCCGCCTGCTCGGCGCGTGAGAGCCCGCGAGTGAATCGAATTCCGATCGCTCCGCTCGCTTCCCTTTCCGCGTCGGCTCTCTGCGAGGGGCTGTGACTCTCGGAGTTGCTCGTCGCAGGTGAGTCCGCGTGTCAGTTCACGTTCCGCGAGCGTCGTCTCCGAGTCGCCGGTACCCGTTGGAACCCGAGACGGACACAGTGCGAGGAACCCGTTCTGACGGACGGGTGCGGCTCAGTATCCGCCTCCGTCGTCGAAACACCGGCCGCACTTTGTGACGGTCGTGACGAGATCGCCGGTGGATACCTGACGAAGGTGATCGTCTGCGACGTTGTACGTGACACCACAAGGGGTTTCAATTTTCGACGTGCCGGTCGCCTGTTTGTGCACCGTGTTCGTTACTTCGTTCAGAACACGCACCATGTGATCAACACTCATGCAAAGCCGATAACTTGATGACTTGGTGAATCAGGGCTCATAACGGCATCAGACTGAGTGTGCCGACTCTACGCCCGGCGTTCAGTACGGGCCTGCAGGTCCCGAGACGGTGCGGGCGATCCCGGAATACCCCTCGACGAATCCGATGAAACCGAACCGTACGAGGACCTCGTGAACTCCTGAATCGAGCGCTCAGCGACCTGCGGGCGACCGGCGCCACGAGAGCGTGGTCGGCGCCGACGGGGCACCTCCCGACGAGCGACCCACGCCGACGATCGATCCGCCCCGAGGAACGGGGCGCCTCCGACGTACCGCACCCGTCGTTCGACATCGGTTTTGTGTCTCGGGAGACAGCGCCGTCGCTATCAACGACGGCCGATGTGCGGTGACGGGAGTCAAAACTACCGATTTGACATACTATCTTGATTTATTATAATTCTGGTCCTTTTTGGTTTCAGTCCGCCGTTCACGTCTGGAATCTCGAGACCGCTCCACGGTCGGAAACTGACGGGAAGGTAATCTCGTTGCTGTCGACGAGACCGTGACTCGTCTCGACGAGCGGACGTCTCGGTCCCACGCCGCCGTCGACCCCGAACCGAACGAGCCGCCACACACGGTTTAAATCGGCTGCGAAAAGCAATTTAGCGGTCGGTTATCCCTGACGCTGCGTCACGAACACGACACGCCTGGCGCGACCGTACCCGTCGATAGCGCGATACCGATCGTCGATACCGCGGTGCCACATCAGCGACCCTCTGGAGATCGAGTTATCGGTTTGGCATACGAACGACGCGGAACTCGGCAGGCGACACGACATCTCTTTTCCAATATAATAATAAGAAACTATCAGTTATCAGTAGTTATTGCGTCGCGGAAACAGAAACCGCCGACGAGCGATTCTGGTCGGTCGCTTTCGCATGGGCGGTCCGTCCGAACGGTACCCCGGAACCGGCTCGCGAACCTATCCGGCCGTCTCGCTTCGGTTCGGACGCGTCGTCGATCGGCGATCGCTGACCCGCTGACCGGAGTGCTACGCCCGCTCGACGGTTCGGAACAACCCCGACTTCGGAAGTGTCCGTATTCGTTCGAGCGACTCCCGGAACGGCGGTTTTCCGGGGGTCTCCGCTGGGTATCGTCCTCGAAATTGCGTTCGGATCGGCGGTCGACACCCCCGTCTCCGTGGCCGCCGAACGGAACCGCGTGTACAGCAGTTCAACGGAATTCGATACATGACTCCGTATTTTCATAAGGCATTCCGACGTGTCGGCGTCCATGAACGTGTCTCGGCTGGTCGTCGCGTCGCTCGTCGTCGTGTTGCTCGTGGGTTTCACGGCCGCTCCCGTGGCCGCGCAGGACGGCGGCGAAGAGGCGGAGTCGGGTGAAGGAGGTATCGAGGGACAGATCGAGGGCTTCGTCGAGGACCTCGGACTGGCGGGCGCCGTGGCCGTGCTCGTCGTCGGCGGCGTCGTGTTGACCGTCTGCGTCGAGAAGCTGATAAGCTATCTCACGAGGGCGGCCTTGGGGTTGCGAGTGTCGCTGTTCACCCTCGCGATCGTCTTCACCGGGATCGAGTTCGACGACACGGTCCTCGCGCTCGTGTTGTCCGCGGGCGACCTCGAGGGGGTCGCGCTCGGGACGGCGCTCGGCACGGGGCTGGCGATCCTCGGCTTCACGCTGGCGCTCGCCGCGATCATCAAGCCGTTCCCGGTCGACATCCCGGCCGACTACGTCGTGCTCCTGGCGCTGGGGCCGATACTGCTGGTCCCGTTCGTGTTCGCGGGGACGCTGACGACCGTTCACGGGGTGGTGCTCCTCGGCTTCTTCCTCTTGGCGTTCGGGTACATCATCGCCCGCGAGCACCAGCGCGACACGCCGGTGTTTCGCAACACCGAGCTCGGCGAGTCGCTCCGGGCCGACGGGGGGGTCGCCGCGCCGCGGGCCCTCGCGGAGATCCCGGAGGACCGGCTCGTCGGGGGCCGGTCCGCGTCGGGGTGGCCGTGGATAGCGCTCGCCGTCCTCGCGCTGGCCGGGATCGTGTTCGCGTCGATGCTGCTCGAGGCCGGCTCGGAGGTCGTCGTGGAGGGGTTCGACCTCGAGCAGACCGTCTTCGGCGCCACCGTGCTGACGGCGATTCTGACGTTCGAGGACGTCATGCTCACGATCGAGCCGGTGCGGCGGGGCGTCCCCGAGATCGGCGTGGGGAACGTCATCGGGAGCGTCCTCTTCTCGGTGACCGGCAACGTCGGGGTCATCATGCTGCTCAGCGACCTCGACATCTCCCGGTCGGTGTTGACGTTCCACCTCCCGTCGGTGATCATCGTTACGACGCTGACGGCGTACTTCCTCTACTCCGGGGAGCTCAAGCGCTGGCACGGGTTCCTCCTCGGAGGGCTCTACGCCGTCTACTGGCTGGTCGCGATCCTCGTCTTCGGGGGCGTTCCGATCGGGGGATGACCGGCCGTCGGCGCGTCGGCGAACCGATCGGACCGGTAGGCTCGCACGCCGGTCGCCGAGGCGAGCATTTTTATCTCGGTTCGACGCATACGTGAACGATGGACACGGTCGAACACTGGGTGCTCGACGACGACGACCGCCCGCTCGTCGAGCGGCTCGCGGCGGGGCTCGGCCGCGACGCGGCGAGGGTGCTGGCGTACCTCCTCTTGCGCCGCGACCGCGACGGGATCGAACGGCCCCGAGCGACGTCGATCGAGATCCGCATCGGGACGGGACTGAGCGGGAAGGCCGTCGGCGACGCCGTCTCGAAGCTCGAAGCGCGGGACCTGGTCGAGCGAGCGACCGTCGAGTCGTCCGGCGGCGGGCGACCGCCGAACGCGTGGCGGCCCGTCCGGGGGCGCCGCGAGACCGTCGACCGCGCGTACCGCACTCACTCGACCGCCCTCCTCGAGCGGGCGGCCGCGGTCGCGGACGTCGATCGGGAACCGGGAGGGGGATCGGACTCGCGAGACGGATCGAACGCGGGCTCGGCGCCCGAGCCCGACCGCGCGATCGCCGTCGCGCTCAACTGGCGCCCCAACGCACTCCACCTCCCGTTGTATGCGGCCCTCGACGAGGGGGCGTACGAGCGACGGGGGCTCGACGCGAGCGTCACCACGCACCACGGCTCGCACCGAGCGCTCGAAGCGGTGCTCGACGGCGAGGCGGACGTCGGAGTCGTCGGCGCCGGGTCGGTCGTCCGGGCGCTGGCCGCGGACCGCCCGGTCGTGCCGCTCGCCGTGCTCCACCAGCGGACCGCGACGGTGCTGTACGCGATCCGCGACCGCTTCGGCGATCCGTTCGAGAGCGTGGACCAGCTGCGCGGACGGCGGATCCTCACCACGACGGGTTCCGAGACGTGTCTGCTCGCGAGGCTGTTCCTCTCGCAGGCCGACCTGCTCCGCGACGTCGAACTCGTCGACGCCGACGGCGAGGAGCGCGACGCGCTGCTCGCCGGCGACGCCGACGTGGCGACGGGGTCGTTCGCCGACCCGCTCGAACTGGAGGCGGCCGACCGGACGGTCGACGTCCTCTCGATCGGCGACCACTTCCCGATCTACGGGCTCACGCTCGTCGGCACGGCGACCTCGCTCGATCGAACGGACGACCTCTGGCGGCGGTTCCTCGCGGGAACGGCGGCGGGCTGGGCGACGGCGCGGACCGACCCCGACCCGGCGGCCGCGGCGGTGGCCGCGGAGACGGACGAGCCCGCGAGCGCCGTGAGCGACCGCTTCGCGCGGGCGGTCGAGTCGTTCGGGACGGGCGACGCGGTCCGCGACGAGGGGTGGGGGTGGCACGGGCCGGGGACGTGGAACCGGCTGGAGGCCGCGCTGGAGCAGGGCGATCTGCTCGGTGAGGCCCCGTGATCGAGCTCGACGGCGTGACCGTCGCGTTCGACGACGTCCGGGCGGTCGAGGGCGTCGATCTGACGGTCGAAGAGGGGGAGTTCCTCACGGTGGTCGGCCCCTCCGGCTGCGGGAAGACCACGCTGTTGCGGACCGTCGGGGGGCTTCAGGAGCCGACCGCGGGTCGCGTCCGCGTGAACGGGCGGACGACGGACGCGGCGCGATCGAACGCGGAGCTCGGGTACGTGTTCCAACAGCACACGCTGCTCCCGTGGAAGTCGGCCGTCGACAACGTCGCGTTCCTCCGGGAGATGGCGGGGAAACCGGCAGATAGGGAGGGAGCGAGACGGCTCCTCCGCGAGGTGGGGCTGGAGGGGTTCGAGGACGCTCGCCCGGCGGCGCTCTCGGGGGGGATGAAACAGCGGGTCGCCATCGCGCGGGCGGTCCACCTCGGGGCGAACATCCTGCTCATGGACGAGCCGTTCGGCGAGCTCGACGAGATAACGCGGGAGCGGCTGGGCGTCGAGATCCGCGGGCTCTGGCGGGCCGAGCGGAAGACGGTCGTGTTCGTCACCCACAGCGTCCCGGAGGCCGTCTTCCTGGCCGACCGCTGCGTCGTCATGGAGAGCGACCCCGGCCGGATCGTCGAGACGTTCGACGTCGACCTGCCGCGGCCGCGGACGGACGAGGCGTACAGCAGCGACGCGTTCCAGGAACAGGTCGCGGCGGTCCGCAGCGTGTTACACGAGGGGCGCTCGGCGTCGTCGACGGCCGGGACGACGCTCACGGGGCCATGAACGGCCGCGTCCGCGAGGCCGGGTCGCCGGTGACGGCGGCCGACGTGGCCCTCCCGCTCGGCGGCCTCGCGGCGGCGACCGGCGCGTGGTGGGCCCTCGTCGCCGCGCTGGATATCCCTCCGTACCTCCTCCCTCCCCCGGACGCCGTCGCCGCGGTGATCCTCGGGAACCCGGGGCTGTTCGTCCGGAACGCCGCCGCGACCGCGGAGAAGGTCGCTATCGGCGGTAGCGTCGGGGTCGCGGCCGGGTTCCTCCTCGCGGTGTCGATCTCCCGGCTCCCGTGGCTCCGGCGCGCGGTGTACCCGTACCTGGTCACCGTGCGGGTGCTCCCGAAGATCGCGATCGCGCCGCTGCTGCTGATATACGTCGGCACCGGCACGGCGACCGCGGTCGTCTTCATCGGGCTCATCGCGTTCTTCCCGATGGTGTTGAGCACGGCGGCGGGGTTCGATCGCGTCCCGGCCGAACAGCGGGACCTGCTTCGCTCCGTGGACGCCGACCCGCTGAATGCGTTCCTGCGACTCGAGCTGCCGTACGCCGTTCCGGACCTGTTCGCCGGGCTCAAGCAGTCGGTGACGCTCGCCGTCATCGGGGCCGTCGTCGCCGAGTGGATCGTCGCCGACAGCGGGCTCGGGTTCATCGTCCTCCTCGCCTCGGAGAACGTCCAGGTGGACCTCATGCTCGCCGCCCTCGCGGTGCTCGTCGCGCTCGGGCTCGCGCTGTACGGGCTGATCGTCCTCGCGCAGCGCCGGATCGGGTGGACCTCGGCTGCCGGCTGAGCGGTCGGCGGCCGACTGGACTGAAAAAGGCGACGCGGACTCACTCCGTCCAGACCGCGCGTTCGAGGAGGACGGGGACGAGGTAGAACGCGACGCCGAGCGCCGACAGCGCGACCAGCGCGGCGTACGTCTCCGCGGTCCGGAGGCGCTCCGCGGTCACGAACACGCGGTAGCCGATGCCGGCCCTGAGCGTGACGAACTCGGCGACGACGGCCCCGACGACCGACAGCGTCGCCGCGAGCTTGAGCCCGGCGAACACGCTCGGCGCGGCCGCGGGGACGCGCACCCGGAGGAACACGGACGGCTTCGACGCGTCGACGGACCGCGCGAGCGCGAGGTACCGCTCGGGCGTCGACCGGAGCCCGTCCAGCGTCGCGACGGTCATCGGGAACAGCGCCAGCGTCGCGACCAGCGCCGCGCGGGCGGGGATCCCCCGGCCGAACCAGAGGAAGACGAGCGGAGCGACCGCGATCAGCGGCGCGATACGGAGCGCGACGACGTACGGTAAGGCGATCCGAGCGGCCGTCCGAGAGTTGGTCATCGCGAACGCCAGCGCGGCGCCGACGGCGCAGCCGGCCAGCAGGCCCGTCGCCGCGGTCGCGCCCGTCACGGCGGCGTCGGCGAGCAGCGTCGCGCCGTTGGCGACGAACGCGTCGGCGACCGCGGCGGGCGTCGGCAGGATGATCGCCGGGATCCCGAGCGCGACGACGACGCCGTGCCACGCGAGCACGAGCGCGATGAACAGCAGCACCGGCGGGACGACGCGCTTCGCCGCCGCGAGGAGCCGGGTTCGCACCCGACGCTCTCGACGCTCCCAAGTCGGGAGGACGGAGGGCGTCCGCGACTCGCGTTGGCGCTCGGGTTCGGCCATCGCTCACGGCACCTCCGAGACGGGGGGAGGCGAGACGGGAGTCACTGGTCGACGAGGTCGGCGTAGTTAACGATAGGTTCGGCGTCCGTATCGAGGTGCTCGTTCGTCCAGACCGCCTCGGGATCGACGGACCCCTCGAAGAAGTCCCCGGCGTCCAATGTCTCGTAGGTCCGCTGCCACGGCTCGGGCTGGTTCCACCCCCATCCCTCCTCGCGGACCGCGTCGGAGAGCATGTACTCCGACCGCATCAGGTCCCACTTGTCGCGCTGGCTCTCCCGGACCTCCGCGAGTTCGCCCTGGGCGTCGACGAGCGCGTCGATCGCCCCCTCCGGGTTCCGGTTGGCCCACACCGCCCCGCGAGCGGTCGCGCGGAGGAACGCGGCCACCGTCTCCGGGTTCTCCGCGGCGAACGACTCCCCGACGGAGACCACGTGACCGTACGACGGGACGACGTCGTGGACCGACAGCACGTCGATCTCGGCGCCCTGGTGGCGCGCGTCGACGACGTCGCCGAAGACGCCGCCCGCGGCGTCGATCTCCCCGGTGAGGAGCTGCTGGACCGTGTCGAATCCGGTGTCGACGTACTCCACGTCGGTGACGTCGGTGGCCTCGAAGTAGCCGCGCATCATCTGTCGAACCATTCCGGGACCGCTCCCCACCGTCGCGCCCGACAGCTGCGACGCGTCCGTCAGCTCCTCGCCGAACTGCTCGCGCGACGAGAAGACGACGACGGGGCTCCGCTGCATCACGACTCCCACGGCCAGCGGCGAGAGGTCCCCGTCGTTGACGCCGAGGATCTGGTCGCTGCTGGAGACGCCGAACTCCGTGTTGCCGAGCGCGACCTGCTGCGCGGAGAAGTCGGACCCCTCGCCGCTCTCGATCGTGACCGACTCGAACCCCTCCTCCTCGTAGAACCCCTGCGACTGCGCGGCGAAGTACGGCGCGTGGAGTCCGCTTATCCGCCAGTTGAGCAGCAGCGACGGGTTCTGGACCGCGGGGGCGCTGTCCTCCTCGCCGTCGTCGCCGTCGCCGTCGCTCTCGCCGTCGCTCTCGTTAGCCGTGTCGCCGCCGCCGTCCTCGTTCCCACCGCCGTTCCCTCCGTCGGCGTTGCCGTCACCACCGAAGCGGCCGGTACACCCCGATACCGCGGCAGTTCCGAGCGTAGCGAGAACCGCTCGCCTGTTTCGGATCATCCCGTTGACAGCATGTGATTGAATATATATAATGGTTTTCCGTAAACATTTATAAGTAACCGGGGTCGGCGCTCCCGAGAGCGACGGTTCGCGGCTCGGACGGATCGGTGACCCGATCCCGCGGGGCCGAGATCAGCGTCCCTCGTCGGATCGGTCCGACGCCGACTCATCGGGGCGATCCGTCGCCGTCCGGTCGACCGATCCCGGCTCGCCGTCGGCGGTCACCGCGTCGGCGTCGGTCGCGCTCGCCGCGCCCTCGGGACCGCTCGGGGCGACCGCGTCGAGCGCCCGATCGAAGTGGTCGCCGGTGATCCGGATCCCGTCGGCGTCGCGCCCGTCGCCGCGGACGTACTCCCGGACGGCCGCGGCCGCGGCCTCGCGACAGACCGCCTCGATGTCGGCGCCGACGTAGCCGTCGGTCCGGTCGACGAGGGCGTCGAGGTCGACGTCGGCGGCGAGGGGTCGATCGCGGCAGTGGACCGCGAGGATCTCCCGCCGCGCCGCCGCGTCCGGTCGAGGGACGCGGAGGTGACGCTCGATCCGCCCGGCGCGCAGCAGCGCGTCGTCGATCAGGTCCTTCCGGTTGGTCGTGGCGACGACGACGACGTCCTCCATCTCCTCTAACCCGTCGAGCTCGGTGAGGAGCTGCGAGACGACGCGCTCGCCGACGTTCGCGTCGGTCGAGCCGCCGCGCTCGGCCGCGATCGCGTCGATCTCGTCGAAGAAGACGACCGTCGGCGCGTTCTGTCTCGCCTTCGAGAACACCTCGCGGACGCCCTTCTCGGACTCGCCGACGTACCTGTCCAGCAGCTCGGGCCCCTTCACCGAGACGAAGTTCGACCGGCTCTCGTTGGCGACGGCCTTCGCGAGCAGCGTCTTCCCCGTCCCGGGCGGACCGTACAGGAGGATCCCGCGGTCGGGGTCGAGCGAGACGCGCTCGAACGCCTCGGGGTGTTCGAGCGGCCACTGCACCGTCTCGCGGAGCCGCTCTTTCACCGCCCCGAGCCCGCCGACGTCGTCCCAAGTGACGTCCGGGACCTCGACGCTTATCGCCCGGAGCGCCGACGGCTCGACCTCCCGCAGGGCGGCCTTGAAGTCGTCGTCGGTGACCGCGACCGACGCGGTGGCCTCCGGGGGCGCCGTCTCCGGGTCGTCGGCGAGGTCGGGCCACACGCGGCGGATCGCGTTCATCGAGGCCTCCGTCACCAGACGCTCCAAGTCCGCCCCGACGAACCCGTGGGTGTTCTCCGCGTAGGCGGCGAGGTCGACCCCGTCGCCCACGCGGAGGTCCCGCGCGTGGACGTCGAGGATCTCCTCGCGGCCGTCGCGGTCGGGAACGCCGATCCCGATCTCCCGATCGAACCGGCCCGGCCGCCTGAGCGCCGGGTCGATCGCGTCGACCCGGTTCGTCGTGCCGATCGCCATCACGGGGTCGCCCTCGCCCAGGTCGTCGAGCAGCGAGAGCAGCTGGCCGACGAGCCGCCCGTCCGCCTCGCCGCCGCGACTCCGGTCGCCGGCGACGGCGTCGAGCTCGTCGAGGATCAGGAGCGACGGGGCCTCCGCCGTCGCCTCCTCGAAGGCCTCGCGGAGGCGCTCCTCGCTTTCCCCCCGGTACTTCGATGTCACCTCGGGGGCGCGGACCCGCACGACGTGGGCGTCGAGCTCGTTCGCCACGGCGTTCGAGAGGAGCGTCTTCCCCGCGCCGGACGGGCCGTGTAACAGCACGCCGGTCGGCGGGTTCGCGCCGAGCTCCCGGAACAGCGACGGGTTCCGCATGGGGAGCTCGACCGTCTCCCGCAGCCGTCGCACGGCCGCGTCGAGGCCGCCGACGTCGTCGTACGTAGCGCGTCCCTCCGGCCCCGGCGCCGGGAGCTCGACGTCCGTCGCGGGCTCCTCGGACACCGCCAGTCGCGTCCCCTCTCGCACGACGACCGGTCCGGACGGGCTCGTCTCCGCGACCTTCACGGGCACCGTTCGCTCCGGCGCGCCGGGGACGGAGTCGAGGCCGAGCGCGACCGGGACGACCTGTCCGGCCGTCAGGACCCGGTCGACGAGCGCGTCGCGGAAGGAGAGGCCGAGCGCGTCGTCGACGTCGACCGCGTCCGGCAGCGCGACGACCGCCTCGTCCGCGTCGCGCGCGACGGCGGGGCGGACCGCGACGGTGTCGTCGACGCCGGCGCCGAGGGACTGCCGCATCCAGTGGGACGCCCGCACGGTGCCGTCGTCGTCGGGGTCGGCGGGCCAGGCCCGCGCGGCGACCGACCCCCGCGGCCCCTCGAGGACGACGGTGTCCCCCCGGCTCGCCCCGAGCGATTCCATCGCGTCCGGCCCGATCCGCACCACGCCGTCGTCGTCGTTCGCGTCGCCCCGCACCGACGCGACGCGGAGGGTCGCTTCGGGCCGTCGATCGCGGTCCGTTGACATGGTGGCTCTCGTCGGGACGACGACGGGGAGCGTAATGAAACCGTGGGGCGTCGCGACGACCGCGGACAGCCGATCCCGGCGGTCCGGACTCGGGCGACTCGATCGTTTCGATCGAACGATCGAGCCGACGGTGCCGACCGTACGTTGAAGGTGGTCGCGGACGAGAAACCCGATATGACGCGTCAGAACGCGCGCTGTGCGGACTGCTGCTCGTGGTTCCCGCGGTCGCGCGCAGAGACGGGCGGCACGACCGCGCTGGAGTGTCCGATCTGCGGCTCCGGTCTCGTTCAGGGGAACCCGACGGACGACGTGCGGATCGACCGGAACAACGCGCGGTGCGAGGCGTGCGGCGCGGAGTTCCCTCGCCGGGAGAGTATCACGGAGACGAAGGGCGTCCTCGAGTGCCCGGCCTGCGGGTCGACCGGCGACGTCGTCCTGATCGAGGAGTGACGCGGAAAGCGGAGACCGAGGGAGGGACGTCGGCGACGGGCTCGGGGTACGGCGATTCTCAGCTATCCCCCGGTTTGCACCGTCACAGCCACTGTGGGGCCCGTTCGGCCCAGCCGAATTGTTATCAGATCGGTGTTAGATCAGCGGGCGTTCGACGAGAATAACGGGATCTCGCCGAACGACTTTCAGATTAATAATGAATTTACGACAGCCGACGGTCAATTACATTACTACGATTGTAATGGCCCTACCGCGTATGGCACCCGGACAACCGAATTCGTAATTAACATCCCTTATAATCAGCACAATAATATAATATTAATTATGTATGCGGTTCACAACGCAGATACACATATGAACGATGATATTTCGAACCGATATCACGAACGATACGGCAGATCGGGAACGGGTCCGGTTACGTCGAAGTCGGGACCGCCGCGTCACCGACGCCGGTCGGATCGAGGACTCGCCGTGGCGCCGAGCGCACATATATGTCAAAAAATTATAATAATTATTATATGGGTCAAAGTGCCACACGATACTGCGGGTGCATGGGGAGTTTCCGCACCACGATACCACTATGACGAGACAACAGATCACGATCGACGGCCGAGACGAGCTCACGGACGCGCTCGGCATCAGTCGGTCGGACGTCGGCGAGAGACCCACGCTGTCGGAGCTCAGACGAACTGTCGAGACGGAGACGGATCCGGAGTTCGCCTCGATGGGCGAGGCGATCCGCGACGACATGGCGGGAGAGCTCGACGCCGAACTGCTCGCGTCCGAGCTCTCGGCGTTCGAAGAGCAGATCGCTCGGCTCCCGGAGGTCCGCGACGCGGGGATCCCGGAGGGAGCGGAGGAGCCGGAGACGCTGTACCGGGAGGTCGTTCAGCCCGCGTGGCGCCTCTACGATCACCTCGTCGAGGTCGGGTTCTTCGAGAGCCTCGAGGAGCGGCTCCCCCGGTTCACGCCGGATCACATCGAGCGAACGGCCCACGAGCTGGTCCGGCTCGACGCGTTGAGCGAGGAGCTCGACGAGCTCGGGTTCGACGAGCGGGAGAAGACCGTGCTCGTGATGAACGTGGTGAACAACAACACTCGCCTCGCTCGGTGGGTTCCGACGAAAGAGATCCCCAGCGACGTGGAGTTCGACGTCGAACACGTCCCGCCGCTCCACAAGCGCGCGATGGGCGGGGCGCTGCTGTGGATCAACTCGATGGACATCCACCTCTGGCAGAAGGAGGTGCTCATCACCGAGGAGATCCTCGACGACGGCTACTGGGACGTGAAAGCGATGCTCGCCGGCGTGGATCTGATCGCGCGGGCGGCGCTCGACATCGCCGAGGACGGAGCGATGAGCGACTCCCAGCTGGTGGCCGCGCTGACCGGCGGTGCCGCGATCGCGATCGTCAATCAGGAAGAGATCTGCAAGGACGTGTACTGGATCACGGAAGAGACGCGCAAACCGAGTCCGGCACGCTAAAAGGGTTCAACAATGGCAATAGAAGAAGACAGGGCAGTCAAGGCCGCACAGGACACAGTCGTACGTGAAACGGATCAGGGGTATCGGGTGCTCGGATCGCCCGAGGAGTCCGTCACGCACCAGCACGACACCGATCGCATTCCGCGCAAGGATATCACCGAGGAGGATATCGTCGATTCGGCGGACGATCCGGAGTCGTGGCTCACGTACGGCGGGAACTACGAACAGCACCGCTGCACCACCGCGGACGTGATCACTCCCGAGACCGTCGGGGACCTCGAGCTCGAGTACGAGCTCCACGTCGGCGCGGAGTCCAGCATGGAGGGCACGCCGCTGGTGATCCCCGGCGACCCGCCGGTGATGTACCAGTCGAACGGACCGAACCACGTCAAGGCGATCGACACGCGGGCCGGCGACGTGCTGTGGAGCTACACGTACGCGGTGCCGTCGGACGTCGTCCTCTGCTGTGACGACAACAACCGCGGCGTGGCGGTCCTCGGCGACAAGGTGTACATGACGACGCTCGACTCGGGCGTCGTCGCGCTCAACCGATACACCGGCGAGGAGGAGTGGTACACGAGCACGGCCGACCACGAGTCCGGCTACTCCGCGACGTGGGCGCCGGTGGTGTACGACGGCAAGGTGTTCACCGGCAGCGCCGGCGGCGAGTACGGCGTCCGCGGCTTCCACGTGGCGCTCGACGCCGAGACCGGAGACGAGGTGTGGCGAACGATGACGTCGCCCGACGAGGAATGGGTCGGCGACAGCATCGAGCAGTCGTGCGCGACGAACTGGATGACGGCGACGATCGACACGGAAAACGAGAAGCTGTACATGCCCGTCGGGAACCCGGGTCCGGACTTCGACGGCTCCGTCCGGCCCGGACCGAACCGGAACAGCGCGGGGACGCTCTGCCTCGACATGCAGACCGGCGAGCGCGAGTGGTTCCACCAGGAGTCCCCCCACGACGTGTGGGACTACGACTCCGCGGCGCCGCGGCTGCTCATCCCGGACCTCGAGATGGAGCACCGCGACTTCGAGGGCAACGCCGTCGTCTCCTTCGGGAAGACCGCGTGGGGCTACACGATCGACGCCGATACCGGCGAGCTCCTCAACCGGAGCGAGCCGGGCGTCCAGCAGCTGAACATGTTCCGGATGATCCCGCACATCGACGAGGGCCGGCGGATGCCGTTCATGCCCGGTGCGATGGGCGGGAACGACTGGCAGCCGCCCGCGTACAACCCCGAGCTCGGCCTCGCGTACTTCAAGATGAACAACTCGCCCCAGGAGGCCTGGTGGCGCTTCGAGGAGTACGAGGAGGGGAAGAAGTACTGGGGCGGCATCCTCGAGGACGAGATCGACCAGCCCCCGGAGGGGTACAACGACCACATCAGCGCCGTCGGCGCCGTCGACCCGGAGACCGGACAGCTCGTCTGGCGCGACTGGATCGACAGCGACGCCTACATCTGGGGCGGGCTGTTGACCACCGAGAGCGGCGTCGTCTTCGGCGGGACCCAGAACGGCGACGTCATCGCCTGGGACGGCGAGAGCGGCGACCGCCTCTGGGAGTACTCGACCGGCGAGACGGCGATCTCCGGCAGCCCGATGAGCTGGTACGACCCCGAGACCGACAAGCAGTACGTGGCCATTCAGGTCGGGGGCAGCGGTTGGCTTCGCCGCGGCACCGCGGGCCGCGACGACCGGCTCTGCGTGTTCTCGCTCGAGGCGTAATCCGTCCGTCGTCGATTTTTTTTTGACGCGCGTCGACGACTCGTCGGAACCCCGTCGCAGCGACTCGCTCGTCGGCGCCTCAGATCGGCGCGACTCCCGACTCACGCCGGCGTCGCGACGATGACGAGGTACGGATCACCGCCGCCGCCGCGCCGCGGGACGCGCTCGACGGTCCGGACCGCGAGGCCGGCGTCGGCGACGCGGGTCCGCCAGTACCGCTCCGGGGACGCGTCGACCCCGTCCGGAGCGATCGGGAGTTCGAGGATCCCGACCGCGCCGTCGCTCCGGCAGACTCGGCGGAGTTCCCCCAGCGCGGCGTCGTGGCGCTCGGCCGGGAGGTCGTGGAGCGCGCGACACGCTGTGACGACGTCGACGGCGTCCGCGGCGACCGGGAGGGAGCTAGCGTCGCCCCGGATCGGCTCGACCGCGATCCCCGCCCGCCGAGCGTTCCGCCGAGCGAGCCGGGGAGCGTTGCCGAGGATCACTCTGTCGTCGAAGACGTCGACCCCGAGGACCGTCGCCGACCCGGAGAGCCGAGGCGCCAGCCCGACGAGGGATCGCCCGGTGCCGCAGCCGACGTCGAGGACACGGTCCGCGTCGGCGAGCGGGAGCTCCCGGGCGAGCGCGTCGTACTTGTACCGCTCGAGACGCCACGGCGGCGGCGACAGCAGCGTCGAGAGCGCGCGGCCCGCGCGGACGCAGCCGAGCGCGACGGCGACGGCGGCGAGGGTCCGACTCGCTCGATCGGAGCGTCGCCGCGCCAGGACGACTCCGGCGAGCGCGGTGACGAGCCCCTCGCCGACCGCGCGGAACCGACGCCGCCAGTGGTAGAGACCGAACCAGTACATCCGACCATTGCGTCCCGCGTCTCTCCGATGCGGTCGCCGCCCGATACGTCGCTGTCAGCCCGGGTCTGCGTGGTTCGGGCGACATCGATACGTCGCGGCCAGACGGTTCAGGCGACGTCGATACCCCCGCCGTCCGAGCGCTCGGTGAACTCCACCTCGAGCTCGAGCTCGCGCTCCCGCCGAGAGGAGAACTCGACTTCCACCTCGATCGGCTCCCGAAACGCGAAGGGGATCTCCCAGTCGTCACTGCTGATCGTCAGCTCGTCGCCGTCCTCGAGCGAGTCCGCCACCGACCGGAGGAACGCCGCCGTCTCGTCCGCCGAGAGGTACACTTCCCGCTCGAAGAACCCGTCGGAGACCGTTCGTTTGTCACGCTCGTCGGACTCTGGGAAGTCGACACTGTCTGGCATACGTGCACCATACACGTCCGCTATCTTATCTCTTGTGACCGTGTGTCACCCCCGGTCCGAGGGTCGGCCCCTGGACAACGTTGATAACTGCTCGCGTGGATCGAACCGGTATGGCGCGACTCCCGACCGCCTGTCCCGAGTGCGGCGTCGAGTGGTACCGCGGCGGAACCGCCTCGTCCCGGAAGGGCCACCGGAAGGTCGACGAGGACAGCTGGCAGTGCACCGAGTGTCACGCCGTCGTACCCGAGTCGTCGGCGACCCGCGACTGACGCCGTCGGTTCCCCTCGCCCTGTGAATCGCTCCTCGGGCGGCCTCCCCGAGAAACGCTTTTGTGTCTTTACAGTGAGGGGTAGACGATGTCGCTGATCGACGCGCTGGGAAACTCCCAACGGCTCCGGATCATCCAGCAGCTGTCCGAGGGACCGATGTACGTCACGGAGCTGGCCGACGCCGTCGGCATGAACGGGAAGTCGGCGGTCCACCACCTCGCCGTGCTCGAGGAGGCGGACCTCGTCGATCACTACTGGGACGGGAATCGGAAGTACTACCGGCTGATTCGGGCGGTCGAACTCGACATCTCCCCGCCGCCGGAACGCCGGTTCATCCTACAGCGCGGCGCGGAGCGAGCGACGGGACCGGTCGGCGACGAGTAGGGTCGGTCGGCGGCGAGCGACTCGCCGAGTCGCCACCAAAATTTAAGCGGTACTGTGTTAATTGTCATCGTATGGCTACGTTGCCTAACACGCCTGACCCGGAACCGGAGGAGACCGAAGAACTGTCCGCCGTCGCCGGAGTCGAGGCGGACGACGAACCACCGGCCGACGTCGAACCGGAGCGAGACGGGGAGGCGGCGGACGGCACGGAGGCCGAAGCGGGCTCGGACGGACCGATCGAGCGCCAGATCGAGGCGCTGATCGACGAGCGCGTCGCCGAGATCGAGCGGGAGGTCGAGAGCCTCGAGGCCGAACTGGAGGAGTTGGACAACTTCGCTCGGATCAGCCTCGGCGAACGCTACTCGCAGCGGATCGAACAGAACGTCTCGGAGCTCTCCGACTCCCTCACGGGGTTCGCGGAGCGGAATTTCCAGAAGCTGAACAGCGTCGAGGGGCGAGTCGACGAGATGTCGCTGGTGTTGGCGGCGGTCGTCGAGGCGCTCGACGAGGAGGACGTCGACGTCGACTTCTCCGAGGTCCGACGCATGCGGGAGGGAGTCGTCGATCAGTCCCCGGCCGAGCGACTGGCGGCCGCGAGCCGCGACGAGTGATCTTCGGCGGCACCGCTCCGGCGTCGCCGGAGCCGCTCCGACGCCCCGTCAGACCTCGCGCTCCCCGATGACGCGGTCCTGCAGGTAGTCGAGGTGTTTCGCGCTGTGGATCACCCGGACGTGGTCCGTCGCGGGCTTGCTCTGACAGGTCAGTCGGATCCCTCGCTTTTCCACCTCCTCGTCGGTGATGATGAGGTTCATCTCCATCTCCAGCTCGCCGTCGACGAGGATCCCGGCGCAGTTCGCACACGAGGCGGCGCGACAGGAGAAGGGCCACTCGAGCCCGTTGTCCTCGGCGGCGTCGAGGATCTTCCGATTCCTGCTCACCTCCATCGTGCCGTACTCCTCCTCGCCTAAGCCGGCGGCGGCCGCCTTCTCGAAGAGGTTGTCGTCGTCGATCTCCCAGTCGTTCGCGTCGACGGCCTCGTAGTCGAGGTACTCGACGGTCGAAACCTCCGACTCACCCCCCTCGAAGTCGGGGTCCTTGGCCGCGTCGCTTCCGAGCTTGATGTTCGGGAGGCTGGAGTCCTCGGGCATACGTCCGTGATACGACCCCACGTACCTAAACGTCACGGGGAGAACCCCCCGACACCGCGGGCGTCGTCGGTTCGGAGCGACGCCGCGGACGTCGCCGGCGGTGAGACCCCGCGCCGACGACCGGGACCGCTCCCGGCGCGCCGAGGGGCGCCGCAGAAACAATTACAATCCCGGGGGACGCACGCTGTGATCGCAATATGAGCGACACCGACGACTTCCTGATCCTGCGCGAACTGCCCGAGCCGATCACCGAGGACGAGCTGGACGCGGCCGCCGAGGCGTCCGGCGAGACGCTCTCCGAGCTCCGCGGGGAGGGCGTCGACATCGAGTGGGTCGACTCGGAGGTGTTGACCGACGACGACGGCGGCATCGTCGGGACGTTCTGTCACTACCAGGCCGAAAGCGAGGACGCCGTGCGGGAGCACGCGGAGCGCGCCGGGCTCCCGGCGACGAAGGTGACCCGACGCGGCGAACCGCTCTCCGGTGAGTGACCGACTGAAGGCCTCCCGGACAGCGCTCCGACGCCGACCGCGCGGAACGGGACCCGCGCTCCCGCCGAGCGGATGACCCGTCACGAGCGTATCGCCGTGCTCGCCCACGATCGGTTCCCGGACGACGCGCGGGCGGCGATCGGACTCATCCGGTACGGGCGCTCGGAGGTCGTCGCCGTCGTCGACACCGCCAGGCGGTCGCCCGTCACCTCGCAGCTCGTCCGGACGCTCCCGCAGATCCCGATCGTGCGGCGGTTCGACGACGTCGACGAGCCGGTCGACGCGCTGTACGTCGGGATCGACGTCGGCCGCGACGGAGCCGACGCCGACCTGTCGGATCCGGTGCGCCGAGACGTGCACGCCGCGCTCGAAGCCGGGTACGACGTGGTCGTCTCGCAGGCCGGGTTCCCCGTCGACGACCCCGAGTTCGAGCGGCTGACGGACGACGGCGAGGGACGGATCGTCGACGTCGGCGCCCCGCCGCCGGACCGTTCGAGAGCGGCGGGCCGGCCGAGAGCGGCGGGCCGCGACGTCGACGCGGCGGTCCTGCTCACGGTCGGGACCGACCGGTACGTGGGGACCTCAACGACGGCGTTCGAACTCGCGGACGCGGCCCGGGAGCGCGGGATCGACGCGGCGCTCGTGCCGACGAGCGGCGTCGGCGTCCTGCTCGACGGGCCCGGTGTCTCGCTCGGCCGCGTCCCGAGCGGGCGGGTCAACGAGGCGATCGACGGCCTGGTCCGCGAGCGGGGCGAGCGCCGCGACCTGCTCGTCGTCGAGGGGCGGGGAGCGATCTGGCATCCCGGCTCCTCCGGACAGACCTGCGGGCTCCTCCACGGCGCGAGACCGGACGGGATCGTCCTCTGTCACTCGGCCGGCCGCGAGCTCACCCACGGGTACGACGTCGACCTGCCGTCGATCGCGGCGTACGTCGACCTGTACGAGCGCGTCGCCGCGCCGGTCGGGGAGACGGCGGTGGTCGCGGGGGCGCTCAACACGATGAACGTCGCGACGCCCCCGGCGGCGCGCGAGGCGATCGCCGACTTCGCCGACCGGCTCGGCGCGCCGGCGACCGACCCCGTCCGGTTCGACGCGGACCCGATCCTCGACGCCGTCGACCTCGGCTGAGGGGGTTGCGGACGAGCGGCCGCGTCGAAAGAAAAGCCGGCCGCCGGACGACCGCGTCGCGGTCGCGTTCAGTCGTCGGCCGGGGCGGCGGAGTCGCCGGCGGAGACGCCGGTGCCGGGGCCGACCTCGATACCGAGTTCCTCGAGCTTCTCGTCGGGGACGACGCCGTCGACCCAGCCGCGGGTCTCGTAGTACTCGGCCTTCATCTCGTCGAGCTCGCAGAGCTCGCCCTCGCTGCCTCCCTGACCGGGGACGGCGTCCGGGTGTCCCTCGACGAAGCGGCCGGGGAGGTCGTCGTCCTCGGCGTCGAAGCCGGCGAGGTTGTTGAAGTAGCGCTCGAGGTTGTAGACGCGCTCGCCCGCCTCGAACAGCTCGTCCTCGCTGACCTCGCGGCCGGTCATGCCGCTGTACTGGAGCACGTACTCCTCGATCCCCTCGGCGAACGCGTTGAACTTGCAGATGTCGAACGAGTCCGAGATCGCGTGCAGGTCCTGGAAGGTGGCGGTGAGCTCGCCTTTCCCCTCCCACTCGTACGGGTCGACCTTCTCCGGGATGCCGAGGATCTCGGCGGCCGGCGTGTAGGCTCGGAGGTGACAGGCGCCGCGGTTGGAGGTCGCGTACGCGATCCCCATCCCCTTCATGCACCGCGGGTCGTACGCCGGGATCGACTGCCCCTTGACGGCCAGCGAGTTGCCGTGGGCGTCCTTCGCGTCGGCGACGCGGTCCGCCCCCTCGGCGAGGAGGTCGCCGAGGTCGGAGGAGCGGTTGCCGATCTCGCCGATGAGGTCGATCATGCGCTCGGTGTCGCCCCAGTCGATCGTCTCGACGTCGTCGAGCTTCCCCTCCTCGCTCATCTCCATCGCCATCGCCATCATGTTGCCGACCTCGATCGTGTCGACGCCCACCTCGTTGCAGCGCTGGATCATCAGCGCGATCTCGTCGCGGTGGGTGTGTCCGGAGTTCGGGCCGAGGGCGAACGCGGACTCGTACTCGTACGACTCCATGTGGACGTTCATGTCCTCGCCCTTGTGGGTGACGTTGGTCTCGACCTCCTTCTTACACGCGACCGGACAGGAGTGACACGTCGGGTCGTTGACGAGAATGTTCTCCTCCACGTTCTCGCCGGAGACGCGCTCGGCGTCGACGTCGATCCCCTCCGCGTCGTTGTACGCTCTCGTGGAGGTGTACTTGGCGTTCTTCGTTGGGAGCCCGTCCATCTCCTCGGTCGCGTTCATCAGGACGTTCGTCCCGTAGACGGAGAGCCCGCCCTCGTTGGGCGCGGTGACCTCCGACTCCTGAATGACGCCCATCGCCTGCTGGTAGCCCTCCTGGAACGTCTCGGGGTCGGTGGGTTTCGGCATATCGGTGCCCGATTTCACGACGACCGCTTTGACGTTCTTCGCGCCCATGACGGCGCCCGTGCCGCCGCGGCCGGACGCGCGGTCGTCTTCGTTCATCACGCAGGCGTAACGGACGCCGTTCTCGCCGCCCGGGCCGATCGTCATCACGGAGAGGTTCTTGCCGACGGAGCCGTCGACCTCCTCGCCGAGCGCGTCGATCGCGTCGTGCGTCTCCTTCCCCCAGAGGTGGGAGGCGTCGCGCACCTCGACCTCGCCGTCCTCGACGAGCAGGTAGACGGGGTCGTCGCTGGCGCCGTCCAAGAGGATGCCGTCGAGCCCGGCCCACTTGAGCCGCGCGCCGGACCAGCCGCCGTGGTGCGAGTCCGTGACCGTCCCCGTCAGCGGCGACTTCGTCACGAGGGCGATTCGCCCGCTCATCACGGTCTGGGTCCCCGTGAGGGGGCCCGTCATGAACGCCAGTCGGTTGTCCGGTCCCAGCGGGTCCACGTCCGGTCCGGCCTCGAAGAGGTACCTCACCCCGAGCCCGCGCGCGCCGATGTATTTCTCCGCGTCCTCGTCGTCGATACCCTGGTAGCTGACGTCGCCGTCGCCGAGATCGACCTGTGCCACTCGGTCCCTGTAGCCGCCCATTTCAGTCATGGCAGTATGCAGATTCAGTGTTCGCGCTTCTGTGTGTTAATTATTGCCATTACTACCCCCCATATCGGAGGGTTCGGGTCGCCGAAGGACCGGCCGGCGTACCCGATCGGACTCGACGCGCGGACTCGCGATTGGTCATACGCCCTACGTTTATCACGGTCGCCCGGCATCTCCGGGTATGGGCGAACAGAGCGTCGTCGACCGGCTCCGCCGACCGGAGTACACGGGCGAGAACCGGTGTCTGCCGTGCACGGCGTTGAACGTCGCGCTCGCCGTCGCCGCCGCCGTCGCGGTCGCGGCCGGCGGCCTCGCGGCGGGCGGGTCACGCGCCGCCGCGGCCGGCGCCGGCGGCGCCGTGTTCGCCGTCGCGCTGGCCGCAATCGCGCTGCGCGGCTACCTGGTCCCGGGGACGCCGACGATCACGCGTCGATACTTCCCCGACCGAGTTCTCGAGGCGTTCGGCAAGGGGGACGCCGACCGTCCGGTCCTCGAATCGGTCGACGACGAGTCGGTCGCGGCGACGCTGTCGCGGGCGGGCGTGCTGGCCGAGGACGGCGACGCCGTCGTCCTCGCAGACGGGTTTCGGAGGGTCGTCCGCGACCGGATCGAATCGGGCGATCCGGACGCGCAGGGGGATCCGGACGCGCAGGGAGACCCGGACGTGGACGGGGTTCGCGCGGCGCTGCGCGCGGACGACGTCAGGGCGCTCGGAGCGACGTCGTTCGAGGTCGACGGCGAGGGGATCGAACGCTGGGTCTCGGCCGAGGCGGTCGGTGTGGACGTCGCGCTCGCCGCCGAGCTCGACGACCGGCTCGACGGCTGGGACGACCTCGACCGCGACGACCGACGCAACGTGTTGACCGGCCTCCGACTGCGCGTCGAACGCTGTCCCGCGTGCGGCTCCCCCACGGAGACGACGGTCGAACGGCTCGACCACTGCTGTCGTCGCCCGCACGTCGCCGTCCAGACGGCGTGTCGGGAGTGCGAGGCGCTGCTCGGGGACCACGTGGTGCCCGCGTCGGCCGCGGACACGTGGATCGAACGCGTGGACGGCGACGAGCCGTCCGACCGGACCGCGTCGACGCCGACCTGAGCGCGCGACGCGACTCGCCCGAACGCGGCGGCCCACCGGCGAGCACGCGGTCGGGCGATCAGCGGATCCCGGCGGCCTCGGCGCGCTCGACGACGGTCCGCGCGCGCTCGATCAGCGGCGGGTCGATCATCTGTCCGTCGACGGTGAACGCGCCGGCGCCCTCGCCGTCGACGCGCTCTAGTTCGGCGAGCACCGTCTCGGCCCACTCGAGCTGCTCGGCCGTCGGCGTGAACGCGTCGTTGATCACCGGCACCTGATCGGGGTGGATCGCGAGCTTTCCGTCGAACCCGAGGTCGGCGGCGAACTCGGCCTGTTCGCGTAGCCCGTCGAGGTCGCGGATGTCGGTGTAGACGGTGTCGAACGCGTCGACGCCGGCCGCGGCCGCCGCGACGACGATCCGCTCGCGCGCGTACAGCGACTCGGTCTTGTCGGCGGTCACCGTCGCGCCGACATCGGCGGTGAAGTCCTGGTCGCCGAAGGCGATCGCCTCGACGCCGGGCGCCGCCGCGATCTCTTCCGCGGCCACGACGCCCGCGGCCGTCTCCACGAGGGGAACGATGTCGACCGACCGGCTCGCGAGTCGGTCGAGACGCTCGGAGAGCGCCGCGACGGTCTCGGCCGCCTCCGCCATCGGGAGCAGGACCCCGTCTGGCGGCGAGTCGACCTCGCCGACGACGGCGTCCGCGTCCTCCCGCCCGGACCGGTCGTACGGGTTTATCCGGACGCTGACGACCGGTTCCGGGTCGTCGAGCGAATCGAGCAACGAGGTGACGGTTCGCCGGGCCTCGGCCTTGGCGTCGGGGGCGACGGCGTCCTCGAGGTCGAAGACGACCGCGTCGGCAGCCGTCTCGACCGCCTTCTCCATCATCTCCCGGTCGTCTCCCGGGCAGTAGAGCAGTGATCGACGGACCATACCGGCCGGACGGTCGCGCTCCACGAAAATATCTGGGTCGAACCGACCGGAACGCCTTTCGCCGGGCGCCCGGACGGAGGGCACGTGCGAGAGGCGAGCGTCCGGAAGCGGTCCGCGGCGACGCGATTCGGCGACCGCGCCGCCGACTACCTCGACAGCGACGTCCACCGCGCCGGCGACGACCTGGGCCGGCTCGCCCGGTGGTGTGAGTCGGCCGAGCGCGGGCTCGACGTCGCCACGGGAGCCGGCCACGCCGCGGGCGCGCTCCTCGACGCCGGCGTCGACCGAGGCGTCAGTCGACAGCGGCCGGCCGTCAGTCGACCTCCGCCGACTCGTCGATCCGGGCGGGCTCGCCTGCTCCCGACCCCTCGGCCGGGTGGAAACACGCCGCGAAGTGGTCCGCGCCGGCCCAGGCGTCGAGTTCGGGCTCCGCCTCCCGGCAGCGCTCGGTCGCTCTCGGACAGCGGGGCGCGAAGCGACACCCCCGGAATGACCCCTCCGGGTCACCCGGTTCCCCTTTCAGGGTGACCCGGTCGCGGCTCCCGCGCGGGTCCGTCTCCGGGACGGCCGCGAGCAGCGCCTCCGTGTACGGGTGTTTGGGGTCGGTCACGACCCGCTCCGTCGGTCCCGTCTCCACGAACCGCCCGAGGTACATGATCGAGAGCCGGTCGGCGATCCGCGTGAGGCTCGCGAGGTCGTGCGAGATGTACAGCACGCCGATCCCCTCGGTGTTGGCCAGCGAGCGGAAGAGGTTGAGCACCTCCGCCTGGAGCGAGACGTCGAGCATCGACGCCGGCTCGTCGCAGACGAGGAACTCGGGGTCGATGACGAGCGCCCGGGCGACGGCGACCCGCTGGCGCTGGCCGCCCGAGAGCTCGTTCGGGTACTTGTCCAGGTAGCGCTCGGCGGGGGCCATCCCGACCCGTTCGAGGGTCTCTCGGACCGCCGCGTCACGCTCGTCGAGCCGATAGCCGTGGATCGTGAGCGGCTCCTTCACCAAGGTCTCGACCGTCAGACGCGGGTTCAGAGACTCGTAGGGGTTCTGGAAGACGATCTGGAGCTTCTGTCTGAACGACCGGAGGTTCCCGTCAAGGTAGTGTTCGTGGGACCGGCCGTCGAACGTGAACCCGCCGTCAGTCGGCTCCTCGAGCAGCGCGAGCGTCTGTCCGAGCGTGGACTTCCCGCAGCCGGACTCGCCGACGACGCCCAGGATCTCGCCGCGCGAGACCGACAGCGAGACCCCGTCGACGGCGCGGATGTGCGAGCCGCCGCCGAGCGCCTCTCGGACGATCTCGCCGCGGCGCGCGTACCACCGCGTGAGGCTGTTCGTGAACCCGGTCACGGTCGGCGAGACGCCGTCGACGGGGAGCCGGCCGAGGAGCGACTCCGAGCTCTCGTACCACTTGCGCAGCCCCTCGACTTCGAGGATCGCGTCGTCGGCGTCGGGACGAGACCCCTCCGCGCCGCCGCCCCACGTGGCGGCGGCGTCGGCCTCTCGGCGCATCTGAGCCGCCCGCTCCGCGTTGTGACACGCGACGCGCTGGTTTCGATAGGGCAGCTTCCGGAGGTCCGGCGCCGTCGTCGCGCACTCCTCGCTCGCGAACGGACACCGGGGCTCGAAGACGCAGCCCGTCGGCTTCGCGTCCAGTTGGGGCGGTCGCCCCGGGACCGACACCAGCCCGTCGGCGTCGTCGTCCAGCGCGGGGAAGGCGTTCTTCAGTCCCATCGTGTAGGGGTTCGACGGGTTGAGGAGGAGGTTCTCGACGCGACCCTGCTCCATCACCGTCCCGCCGTACAGCACCGACATCTCGTCGCAGGTCTCCGCGATGACGCTCAGGTCGTGGGTGATCAACAGCAGCGAGCTGTCGGTCTCCTCCTGGATCTGGAGGATGTTGTCGATGATCCGGTCCTGAACGATCACGTCGAGGCCGGTCGTCGGCTCGTCCGCGACGACGAGCTTCGGCTCCAGCGCGAGCGCCATGGCGATGACGACCCGCTGGCGCATCCCGTCCGAGAACTGGTGCGGGTAGTCCCCGGTCCGGTCGGGGTCGAGACCGACCGTCTCGAACAGGTCGTCCGCGCGTCGGCGAGCCTTCCGCTCGGAGATCTCCCGATGCGTCTGGATCGCCTGCCGGATCTGCGCGCCGACGGACATCACCGGGTCGAGCGCGTCGATCGCCGTCTGGGGGATGAACGCGATCTCCTCCCAGAGGAGGTCCTGTCGCTCCGACGGCGCCAGCGACCGCAGGTCCCGTCCCTCGAACTCGATCTCCCCCGACTCGATCTCCGCGTGGTCGGGGAGCAGACCGAGGATCGCCTTCGCGGTGGTCGACTTCCCCGACGCCGACTCGCCGGACAGCGCGTAGTTGACCCCGTCCTCGATCGCGAACGACACGCCGTTCACGCTGTGGAGCGCCCCGTCTCGCGTGTCGTATCGCACCGTCAGGTCGTCGACGTCGAGGAGCGTCATTCGGGCGCCACCCCGATCGGTTCGGCGACGCGCACGCTCGGTCGACGGCCGACGTCTCCCCGTTCGCGGTCCGATCCCCCGTGCTCGTCCCGGACCATCACGATCGATAGTAAGATACATCACCAATATGAACGCTTGGGTCGTATCGCCGCCACGATGGCTCCCGGGCCACCGCCGTCCGCGCGACCGAGGGAATGCGGGCTCGCCGTCGTCCTACCGGCCGTCGGGGCGTCGAGAGGGGAACCGAGTCCGGCGCGCGCGAACGGGGGCGGTGACGAGTGACGGGACGGTCGGCGGTCGGCCGGCTGGGGCGGTTCGACGCGGTTGTCCTCACGTCGACGCTGTGGTTCCTGGGGAAGTTCGTCCGCTTCGCGTTCCCGCCGCTGTTCGAGCGCATCGCGGGCGTGTACGAGGTTTCCACGGCCGTGCTCGGGAGCATCTTCAGCGGGCTGCTCCTCGTCTACGCCGTGCTCCAGTTCCCGTCCGGGCTGGTCGCGGACCGGTTCGGCTCCGTGATCGTCCTCGGTTCGGGGTCGGCGCTCGCGGCCGCCGGGGCGCTCGCGCTGGCCGTCGACGCTCCCTTCGCCGTGCTCGTCGGCGGCATGCTGACGATCGGTGCCGGGACGGGCACACTCAAGACGGTCGGCGTGCGGCTGCTCTCGCGGGCGCACCCCCACCGGACCGGGCGGACGCTCGGCGTGTTCGACACGTTCGGCAGCCTCGGCGGCGTCGCGGCCCCCGCGGCTGTGGTCGCGTTCGCGGGGCTCCCCGGCGTGCTCGGCGCCGGCTGGCGGACAACGTTCCTCGCGGCCGGCGTCGCGTGGATACTCGTGACCGTCGCGTTCGTCGTTCGGGTGCCCGCGCGGATCACCGGGAACGACGGCAGCGGGGACACGAGCGACGGAGCGGGCGTGCCGGTCCGCGAGTACGCGGTGCTCTTTCGGAACCCGCGGTTCTCGGCGTTCGTCGCGGTGACGGTCCTGTTCTCGTTCGCGTTCAACGCCACGTTCGCCTTCCTCCCCCTGTACCTCACGCGGGAGGCCGCGCTCGACCCGACCACGGCGAACCTGCTGTTCAGCGCGCTGTTCGCGGTGAGTCTGGTCCAGCTGCTCACCGGCGAACTCAGCGACCGGACCGGAGAGCTCCCCATGATCGCGTTCACGCTCGGACTCGCGGCGACCGGACTCGGCGCGGTCGTCCTCCTGACCGACGTCGGAGGGCCGGTCGCGCTGGGCGCGGCGATCGTCTGTCTCGGGCTCGGCTCTCACGGCTACCGACCGGTCCGGAGCGCGTACCTGATGTCGGTCATCCCCGCGTCGGTCGCAGGCGGCAGCCTCGGGGCGGTGCGGACGCTGCTGATGATCGCGGGGGCCTCCTCCCCGGCCCTCGTCGGGTTCCTCTCGGAGACGGCCGGGTTCAAGCCGGCGTTCTGGCTCCTCACCGCGGCGCTGGCCGTCGCGGCGGGGATATCGGTCGTCCTCTGGCTGGTCGAGTAACCTCGCCGCCTCAGTCGATCCGGAACGCCGCCAGCGTCTCGGGGTCGATCTCGATCCCGAGCCCCGGCCCGTCGGGGACGGGGACCTCGGTCCCCTCGTTCCGGATCGGGTCGACGGCGAGCCCCTCGCGGATCGGGTTCGGCGTGCGGTCGAACTCCAGCCGGGGCGATCCCGGCAGCGTCGCGAGCAGCTGGAGGCTCGCGGCGAGCGCGACCGCGCTCCCGAACACGTGCGGGTACGTCGCCACCCCGGCGGCGTCGGCGGTCTCCGCGGCCCGACGGGCCGACGTGAGCCCGCCCGCGCTGGTCACGTCCGGCTGGAGGACGTCGACCGCGCCGGCGTCCGTCACCCGTCGGAACTCGGGCGCGAGGGCCCAGCACTCCCCGCCCGCGATCGGAATCTCGGCGTCTCGGTTCAGCCGCGCGTACGCCTCGATCCGGTCCGGCGGGAGCGGCTCCTCGAAGAACCGCACGTCGAGTTCCGCGAGCCCCTCGGCCACCCGGCGGGCCGCGGGGAGGTCGTACGCGTGGTTCGCGTCCGCCATCAGCGCGACGTCGTCCCCGACGGCCTCCCGCACGGCGCGGACCAGCTCCACGTCGGCCTCCGGCCCCCAGCCGAAGTGGCGCTCCGTGCCGATCTTCATCTTGAGCGCGTCGAACCCCGCCTCGACGTGCGACTCGGCCTCGGCGACGACCGCCGCCTCGAGCTCGGCGAACCCGTCGACCGGGGGCCAGAAGTGCCCGGTGGCGTATGCGGGGACCGCGTCGCGGCGCGCGCCGCCGAGCAGCGTCGCGACGGACGCTCCCGCCGCCTTACCGCGGAGGTCCCACAGCGCGAGGTCGACGCCGCTGACGACGCCGGCCGGCACCGTCGAGTGGTACGCCGAGCGGAGGTCGAAGACGAGGTCCCCGTGGATCGACTCGACTTCCCGGGCGTCGCGCCCGCGGAGCAGCGGCGCGACCCGGTCGTCGACGGTCTCGCGGGTGCCGGCGATCGGTCCCCAACACTCCCCCCAGCCGACGGCGCCGTCGGCGGTCTCGATCCGGACCAGACAGTACTCGCGCGAGGAGATCCACTTCTGCGCGTTCGCGAACCGCTCGTCGAGATCCCGCCTGAGCGGCACCGCTTCGACGCTGCGTATTTCCATGGTGGTCTGTACGCGGTGTGCGCCGATCGTAATAAAGGATGATGAGTATTGAGCCCGTTCGGGCACAGCTTCAGGCGGGTCCCGACGGTATCGGCGCGTATGTCAGGAGACGACGCCTCGCCCGCGCCGTCGGGAGCCGACGCGACGCCCGCCATACCGGAACTGGACCCGCTCTTCGACCCGGAGTCGGTCGCGGTCGTGGGGGCCAGCCCCGACTCGTTCTACTCGGGGAACCTCGTGGACAACCTCCTCGACTACGGGTTCGACGGCGAGCTCTACCCGGTCAACCCGAACCGGGAGGAGGTGTGGGGCCGCCGGTGTTACGACCAGATTGTCGACGTGCCCGAGACCGTCGATCTGGCGGTGGTGAGCGTCCCCCGGGAGCACGTCGTCGACGTCGTCGCCGCGGCCGGCGAGCGAGGGGTTCCGGTCGCGCTCGTGCTCTCCGCCGGGTTCTCGGAGGCCGACGAGGAGGGGGCGGAACTCGAGACGCGGCTGGCCGAGACCGCCGCCGACGCCGGGATCCGCGTCGTCGGGCCGAACTGCATCGGCGTGATGGCCTCGCGCGGCGCGACGCTCACCTCGACGTGTTCGCGCGCCCCCGAGCCGGGCCGGATCGGCCTCGTCAGCCAGTCCGGCGCGCTGGCGTTCACGACGTTCTTCGAGCGGGCGGCCGACCGGGACCTCCACTTCAGCCACGTCGTCTCGACGGGTAACGAGGCCGACCTGACGCTGACGGACTACGTCGCGTACCTCGCGGAGCGGGAGACCGTCGACGTCGTGTGCACCTACGTCGAGGGGGTCGACGAGCCGGAGCGGTTCATGCGCGTCGCCGAGCGCGCGATCCGG
Source organism: Halorubrum sp. B52 (assembly GCF_059752555.1). NCBI lineage: Archaea > Methanobacteriati > Methanobacteriota > Halobacteria > Halobacteriales > Haloferacaceae > Halorubrum > Halorubrum sp. B52. The sequence goes on from NZ_MWTG01000007.1 coordinate 352,374, forward strand.
GGCGGGACGCCGGTGCTGACGGTGAAGATCGGTCGGTCGGGCCCCGCGGAGGCGGCCGCGCTGTCGCACACGGGGTCGCTCACCGGGAGCGACGACGCCTGGGACGCCGCCTTCGACCAGACGGGGGTCCAGCGGGTTCCGGACGTTCCGGACCTGCTCTCGCGTGCGACCGCGCACGCCGCGTACGGGACGCCCGACGGCGACCGCGTCTGCGTCGCCTCGACCAGCGGCGGCCTCGCGAGCCTGCTCGCGGACATGGCCGCCGAGCGCGACCTGCGGCTGCCCGACATCGACGGCGAGACCGAGGAGACGCTCCTCGGGATCGAGGAGCTGCTGACGTACGGGGCGTTGCGCAACCCCGCCGACATCCGGGGGTACGGCGCGGAGGTGCTCCCGGAGATCGCCGACGCGGTCCTGAGCGACGACGCCTTCGACGCCTACGTGTTCGCGATCGGGCTGCCCGGCGTCGACGAGCGCGCGGAGACGATCGCCGCGGACCTCGAGGGGATCGTCGCCGGCGCCGACGACCCGGTCTACGTCCTCTGGACCGGACGGAAGGTGCCGGACGACCCGACCGACACGCCGCCGTACGCCCGCCTGCGGGAGTCCGTGCCGGTGTACGAGGACCCGGGGCGCTGTCTGGACGCGGTCGCCTCGACGGTCGAGTACGCCGTCGACCGCGCTCGGGTGAGCGAGCGACCGCCCAGTTCGACCCTCGCGAGCGCGCTCGACGCGCCCGGCGGCGCCGACGCCCCCGACGCCGCCCTCCCGCAGGGCCGGGTGTTGACGTGGCGAGAGACCGAGCCGCTGCTCGACGCGTACGACGTCCCCCTCGTCGAGACGCGGGTGGCGACCGACGCCGACGAGGCGGTCGCGGCCGCCCGCGACGTCGGCTTCCCGGTCGTCTGTAAGGTCGACTCGCCGGCGCTCCCCCACCGGACCGACGCCGAAGCCGTCGCACTCGGCCTTAATTCGCCCGCGGCGGTCCGGGAGGCGTACGCGGAGGTGACGGACGCCGCGCTGGCGCGAGTCGGCGCGGACGACGTCGCGGGCGCGCTCGTCCAGCCGATGGTCGACGACGGCGTCGAGGCCATCGTCGGCGTCGCGCCCGGCGACGTGTTCGGCTCGGTGGTCACGGTGGGTCCCGGCGGGGTGCTCGTGGAGGCGCTCGACGAGACCGCGACGCTCGTCCCGCCGTTCTCGCGGGCCGACGCGCGCCGCGCCGTTGAGAAGACGGCGCTCGCGGACCTGTTGACCGACCGCCGCGAGAGCGAGCCGCTCGACGTCGACTCGCTCGTCGACCTGATCGTGAACGTCGGGAACCTCGCGGCCTCGGCCGACGCGGTCGCCGAACTCGACCTCAATCCGGTCGTCGTCACGGCCGACGGTCCGGTGGCCGTCGACGCGCTGGTCCGGACGAGGCCGGCGGACTAGCGCGTCAGCTCCCCCTCGACGACCTCGCCGATCGCCTCCTCGCGCGCCGCGGCGTAGCGCTCCAACAGCTCGGTCTCGACGTCCTCCACCGGGAAGTAGCAGGCGGCCTCGTGGCCGTCGTCCGCGAACGTCGACCGCGTCGGCTCCTCGCCGCGACACGTCTCGTCGGCCTTCGGACACCGGGGCGCGAAGTTACACCCGCCGGGGAGGTCGACCGGGTCCGGCGGTTCACCCGGTAACAGCACCCGCTGCCTGTCGACGTCCGGGTCGGTCTTCGGCGAGGCCGCCAACAGCGACGCCGTGTACGGGTGTTTCGGCGCCGTGACGACGTCCTCGGTGGCCCCGATCTCGGCGATCCGCCCGAGGTACATCACGGCCAGCCGGTCGGCGATCTGGGTGAGGCTCGCGAGGTCGTGCGAGATGTAGACGATCCCGATGTCGCGCTCGTCGGCCTTCTCCCTGAGGATGTTGAGGATGTTGGCCTTCAGCGAGACGTCGAGCATCGACGCCGGCTCGTCGCAGATCAGCAGGGTCGGCTCGAGCACGAGCGCCTGCGCGATCGCGACGCGCTGCCGCTCCCCGCCCGACAGCTGGGTCGGGAGCTGGTCGAGGTACTTCTCGGCCGGCTTGAGCCCGACGTCCTCGACGGTCTCCCTGACGCGGCGGTCGATCGTCTCGGGGTCGTGTCCCTGTATCTTCAGGGGTTCCGACACCGCCGCGCGGACCCGCTGGCGCGGGTTCAGCGAGTCGAACGGGTCCTGGAAGATGAACTGCACCCGCGAGCGGAACTCCTTCGTGTTCTCGCCGAGGAGCTCGTCGACGGGCGTCCCCTCGATCAGGATCTCGCCGCCGGTGCGGTCCTGGAGCGCGGCGATCACCTCCGCCAGCGTCGACTTCCCGCAGCCGGACTCGCCGGCGACCCCGACGATCTCGCCCTCGCGGACGGAGAGGTCGACGCCGTTGACCGCCTTGACGTAGTCGGGGTCGGCGCCGCGCAGGTCGTCGAGGATGCCCTGGGGCTGCCGGAACCACTTCTCGAGGTCCCGGGTCTCGAGGATGGTCTCTCCGACGCCGCCCGTCCGATCGCCCTCGTCGCGGACGTCGATCCCCCACGTCTCGGGGTCGGCGGCCTCCTCTCGCATCTCGCCCGCCCGCTCGGCGTAGTGACAGGCGGACAGCTGCTCGTTGGCCTCGGTCAGCGGCGGGTGGCTCCGGTCGCACTCCTCGGTGGCGAACGGACACCGGTTGCGGAACACGCAGCCGCTCGGCTCCTCGGTGAGGTCCGGCAGCGATCCGGGGATCGAGATGGCCTGCTCGTCGAACTCGTCGACCTCCGGGAAGGCGTTCTTCAGGCCGATCGTGTACGGGTTGGTCGGCGCCCCGAAGATCCGGTCCGTGTCGCCCTGTTCCATCACCTTCCCGCCGTACAGCACCGACATCTCGTCGCAGGTCTCGGCGACGACGCCGACGTCGTGGGTGATCAGGAGCAGGGAGCTACCGATCTCCTCCTGAATCTCCATCAGCTTGTCGATGATCTTGTCCTGGACGATGACGTCCAGTCCGGTCGTCGGCTCGTCGGCGATGAGGAGGTCCGGGTCCAGCGCGAGCGCCATCGCGATGGTGACGCGCTGGCGCATCCCGCCTGAGAACTGGTGCGGGTAGTCGCCGGTGCGGTCTGGGTCGAGACCGACCATCTCGAACACCTCGGCGACCCGCTCGTTCGCCGTTGCCTTCGAGACGTCCCGGTGTTTGCGGATCGCCTGTCGGATCTGCGCGCCGACGGTCATCACCGGGTCCAGCGAGTCCATCGCGCTCTGTGGGATGTAGGCGATGTCCTCCCAGCGGACCGACTGCCACTCCCGCTCGGAGAGGTCGAGCAGCTCCCGGCCGTCGAACCGGATGCTCCCCCCGCGGACCTCGCCGTTGTCGTCGAGCAGGCCGAGGACGGACTTCGCGAGCGTCGACTTCCCGCAGCCGGACTCGCCTACGAGCCCGTAGTTGTCCCCCTCGTCGATCGAGAAGGAGACGTCGTTGACCGCGTGGACGTCGTCGCCCGGCATCCGATACGCGATTTTCACGTCGTCGACTTCGAGCAGACTCATTCTTGCTCCGTCTGTAGGTCCGGGTTGACTATCTCCTCGAACGCCCTCCCGACCAGGAAGACGCCCGTCGTGACGGCGCCGATGCCGATGGCGGGCGGCAGCACCCACCACCACGCGGTGCGGATCGCGCCCGAGCGGAACACCTGCTGGAGCATCCGGCCCCAGGAGGTCGTCGTCGGGTCGCCGAAGCCGAGGAACGCGAGCGAGGCCCCGGCGACGATCGACCAGCCGACGGCGTACGCGGTGTAGAGGAAGCCGATCCCGAGGACGTTCGGCGCCACGTGGAGGAACATCGTCCGGGCGTGGCCGGCGCCCCTGGCGCGGGCCGACTTGACGAACGTCCGCTCCTTGACCGTCATCACCTCCGAGCGGATGACTCGCGCCGGCATCTTCCAGAGGAAGACGACGAGCACGGCGGTGATGAGCCAGACGCTCGGCGTCACGAAAGAGAGGATCACCAGCGCCATCGGCAGGAACGGCAGCGCGAACGTGAGGTCGGTCAGCCGCATCAGGACCTCGTCGACGCGGCCGCCGAAGTAGCCGCTCGTGAGGCCGACGAGGAAGCCCAGGACCCCCGTCCCGACGCCGCCGAACAGGCCGACGATCAGCGTCGGCCGCGCGCCGGCGAGGAACTGGCTCAACACGTCCTTCCCGAACGACGTGGTTCCGAGCAGGGCCTTCCCGCCGGGCGCCTGGAGCCGCATCATCGACCCGCCCTGTCGGAGCGTGTCCTCGATCGGGTGGTACGGGGCCAGGTACGGGCCGAAGACGCCCAGGAACCCGAAGGCGACGATGACCGCGAAGCCGGCCTTCGCCGCGTTGTCCTGTAGGACGTATCGTAGGGTGCGTCCCGCTCGCTCCAGCTCGGAGCGGATCCGTTCTCTCGCCGTGTCGGTGTCGAAGCTGTGTCCTGACATCAGACGTCACCCGTTTCGACCGTCGGGTCCAGTTTCGCGTACGCCAGGTCGGCAGCGAGGTTCATCACGATGACCGCGAGCGCCATGATGAACACGGCCGCCTGAACGGTCGGATAGTCCTGGTTGAGGATCGCCTGCACGAGCGCGCGACCGATCCCCGGCCACGCGAACACGACCTCCAGAGTGATCACCCCCTGGAACAGCATCCCCGTTCGGAGCGCGAAGTAGGTGACGAGCGGGAGCAGCGAGTTCCGTCCCGCCCGGCCGAGCTGCTCCATCTCGGAGAGCCCCTTCGCGCGGTGGAGCATGAGGAACTCCGACCCCTTCCGCTCGACGACCGAGTTGCGCGCGAGCATCAGGAAGTCGCCGCTGTAGAACAGCACCGTCGCGGTGAACGGGAGGATGTAGTGTCGCAGGAAGTCCACGGAGGCGTACGTCGCGACGTACCCCTGCGGGTTGGCCAGCGGGCTGCGCATCCCGAACGCCGGGAGCCAGTTCAACCCGTACGAGAAGATGATCAGCAGGAAGATGCCGGTCACGAAGATGGGCGTGGCGCGGAAGACGGTGGTGACGACGATGCTCGACTGCTCGAACCACGACCCGCGGTTCCAGCCGGCGTACATGCCGGCGAGCGAGCTGATTATCGCCGTCGCGACGAGCGCCGGCAGCAGGAGCACGAGCGTGTTGACGAGCGCGGGGATGATGATCTCGCCGACCGGCCGCTGCTGGGTGAGCGAGATCCCGAACTCGAACGTGAACAGGTTCTGGACGTACCTGACGTACTGGACGTATATCGGGTCGTCGAGCCCGTACATCGCGCGCACCTGCTCGACCTCCTCCGGCGTCAGCGACCCCGACGCCACGAGCGCGCTGAACGGGTCGGCGGGCAGCAGACGGAGCGTGGCGAAGATGATACTGACGGCGATCAGCGTCAGTAACGCCGCGATGACCGTCCGCTTGATGAGGAATCGTCGAAAACTCATTGTTGAAAACGCCCGCTATGAGAAGTCGGGCTGGTCGAGATCGGCGCGGGAGGCGTGGCCGTTCTCGACGCGCTCGGCGAAGGCGTCCCAGGCGTCGCCCTCGGGCCAGACGAGGTTTCCGTCGCCGTCGAACGTGTAGCCGGCCTGCCGAAGCATCGTTCGAGCGGCTTCCACGTCGTACTCGTACGGCTCGGTCTCCCCGTGGTAGGGAGTCAGAAGCGGCGTGAGCAGGTTCTGCCCGTCGATCGCCTCGCCGCGACCGCCGAGCGTGTTCTCGACGAACCCCTCCTTGTCGAAGGCGTGGCTCAGCGCCACGCGGAACGTCTTGTCCCGGAAGAGCGGGACGAGGTGGCTGAGGTGGACGTCCGTGGGGACGTAGTTCCGCGCCGTCTGTTTCTCGACGCCGCTCGCGCTCGCCGCGCGGTCGGCCTGCTGGTTCGAGACGGTCGTTCCGATGGCGTCGATGTCGCCGGACTGCATCGCGCCGATGAGCGTGGAGACGTTCCCGACGTTGGCGTGGACCATCTCGTCGATCCCGTCGCCGGGGACGAAGTACTCCCCGAGCAGCTCCTCGCGGACGTCGTCGTCCCACATCCAGTTGTTCTCGTGTTTCTCCAGGCGGAGCTCCGCGCCCTGCTCCCAGTTGACGAACGAGAACGGACCCGTCCCGACCGGGTTCTCGGGGTTGTACTCGCTGGGGCTGTCGACGTCCGACCAGCGGTGCTCCGGGATGATGGCGCTGCGGACGACCCGCTGCGTGAGGAACGCGGCGTCGGGCTCCACGAGGTTGAACCGGACGCGGCCGCCGCCGGTCTCCGAGAGCACCTCCACGGAGTCTATGGTCCGGATGAACGCGGCCTGCTGAGGCGCGTTGTGCTCCTGGTAGAACTCGACGCTGAACTTGACGTCGCTCGGGCCGAACGACTCGCCGTCGTGCCACTCGACGCCCTCCCTGAGGTCCATCTCGACGGTCGTGTCGTCGACGACGTCGGCGTTCGTCGCCAGCGCGGGGACGATCTCGAGCTGCGGCGAGGCGTCGAAGAGCCCGTCGTAGACGTTCAGGAGGCGCTTCTCCTCCTGACCGCCGCTGGAGAACGGGAGGTTCGTCCCCTGCATGCCGGAGGTGACGCCCTTCACCCAGGTCGTCGAGTCGCCCTGCGGCTGGAGGTTGACCTGCGTCCAGATGAACGAGTCGCGCGTCGTCCCGTTGCCGGGGGTGGGGACGTACCCCTCCCAGTCGGCGGTGTCGGCCACCGTGATGACCTCCGGGAAGTTCGCCGCGATGAGGTAGGCGTCCTCGCTGAGCGCGCGCTGGACCTCGTGGCAGATCTCGGCGCGCGCCTCCGTGTCGCCGATCGTCGACGCCTGCTCGTCGAGCAGTTCCGTGACCTCGTCGTTCTTGTAGTTGTAGTAGTTCCCGCCCGTCTCCGGGTGCGCCCGCATCAGGAACGGGTTCGGGTCGAGCCCGCGCTGCGGGTCCGGCCCGTGGAGGTTCATCGTTATCGGCACCGGGTGGCCGATGTCGGCCCGCCAGAACTCGCCGTACCGGGTGCTCGGCTGGACGTTGATCAGGTTGACGCCGACCCCGATGTCGTTCATCGACTGCTGGACGAGGAGCGCGAACTCCCGCATCCACGGCGTCTCGGCCTGCGCGAAGTGGGTGTCCACCGCCGGGACCGTCTCTCCCTCGACGGCGCTGTACTCGAACTGGATCGCCTCGTCGTTGACGTCGACCCCCTTCGACTCGACCGGCCACTCCTCCCAGAACCGCGTCTGGATGGATTGGGCGTCGCCGCCGTCGGTGCCGTCGCCGCCGTCGCCGTCGGTGCCGTCGCCGCCGCCTCCGTCGGTGCCGTCACCACCGTCCCCACCGTCGCCGTTTCCGCCGAGGCCGCCGCAGCCGGCCACCCCAGCCATCCCCGTCGCGCCCGCGATCTGGATGAACCGCCGCCGCGATTTCGTCCCTGTCTCGATCTCGAATGTGGTATCCCGTGACATCCCGGCCGTACGTCTCTCCGTGGATTGGTTGTACCTACTCCCGATACGCTCCAATAGTCATCATTCTTTATGAGGGTTATCGAACACGAACCCAATCGCGGCTGTCTCGCCGTCCGACGGTGATCGGGGGCGGTCGTACGGCTTGCCATCGCACCCGCAGAGAGATCGGTCAAGACGAGCGAGACCGTCTCGGTCATTCGTCGGCGGGCTCGTTGGACGACGGTTCGCCGGGAACCGAAAAGACGAGGTCGAACAGCCGCTTCTCCGCGAGTCGCAGTCGTTCGCTGAGCGTCGACTGGGCGATGTCGAGTTCGGAGGCGATGTCGTCGGCCGACACCCGTCGGGGAACGTCGAAGTACCCCATCCGGTGGGCGGTCCGCAGCACGGTCACCTGTTCCGGCGAGAGCTCGTTACGCAGCACTCGGCCGAGCTGTCCGCTGCCGAGCGGTTCACCGGTCGTCCCGACCTGGTTCACGCTCAGGAGTTCGAACCGACCGAACCGGTCCTGGATCCGGTCCGCGAGCGTCCGGAACGACTCCCACTCGTTGACGGTGACGACTCCGCGGAAGCGGCCGTTCCGGACCTCCAGCCGGTTCGGAATCGCGTTCTCACGCAGTATGACGCCGAGGAGGAACGGATACGGTTCGTGAGCGACGACGGTCAGCCGATACGTCGACTCGGTCGAGCCGTCCACCGCCCGCTCGTGGTGAAACAGATCGACGCGAGAGAGGTCAGACAACACCTCTTCAGGGTCGAACGGCGACTCGGACGTAACGAGCAGCGACTCGATCCAGTCGCCGTCGTCCGCGTAGAAGGCGTTCTCGAACTTGATCGACCGCACGTCTGGGACGCGGTCGCTCATCTCGCCCAAGACCCCCGAGAGCGACGTCTGGAACTCGATACGGAGTATACCCAATCACCCCTTCTGCCGTTAGTATTGTCACCGTGTAACACATATAACGTTTTACTCGTCCGCCAGTGCGCGGGAGTCGCCCCCGTTCGGTGGGACGGGCCGTCGCGGCGGCCGACTCTCGGTTCCGGAGTCCGCACGTCCCGAGTTCGCAGGCCCGATCCGGACGAAACGCGGTGCACCTCACGGAGGCGGGATCGCGACGGTCGACGAGAAACTCTCAAACACGTCCGCGGTGGGGCGGCGCGTTCGGAGACCGTGATCCCGTGCGAGCGCGACCGATCCGGACCACTCGTTAGCGGCCTCTCCCCCGGCGTTTCCGAAACGATTTGAAATATTATACTTTCGAGTTATTACCATATATCATATATTTAACGACGCTCCTATCACCGTGTCAGACGTCGCTGAAACGGCGGTCGCACGTACCGCGAGATCGGTGACGTGAAATCGCGCCGTCGACGAGAGATTGCTCGCCGTCGACGAGAGAGGCCGCGCCATCCGCGTCGTGATCGTCGCGGAGCACCGCGAATAGGTTTGTTTTAATGGCGTATTTCCTGCCGATACGAACCGTGTGTGTAGTGAATCGGTCGGGTTCGGAGCGACGGCGGCGTACCGGCCGTACTGTGCGTCGGTAAGTCGAGCCGCGGTGTCGTCACCCGCGGCGTGGCCCGGGATCCGATCGTTCCCGGCTGGAGGTCAGCGCTGTGAACTCGGTCGTGAACGGTAGAGCGGACTCGATTGAAGCAACGAAATATAACGAAACAAGACTGTATCCGAAAATTGTAATTAACGGGACAGAGGCGAAGCCGAGCTCGGTCGGCGGCCGGGGCGTTACATCTCTCTCCAGGGATTCCGCGTCGGTCCCGTCTCCGCGGTAGTGGCGTCCGCTTTCGTAAGTTCGGCTTCCCGTTTCGGGGAGGACGCCTCCGAATATGTTCGGGGGAAGAAACGCGTGGGCCGGAGGCGGACTGGACGTATGGATTCGCCGCGGCTCACGACGCTGTTGACTTGGTCGGTCGCGGGGACGTATCTGCTTGTCGCGCTCGGGGCGACGGCCGCCACGGAGGTCGGCTCCGCGATCGCCGCGGTCCACCACGTCGCGGCGGTGGCCGTCGGCGTCCTGCTCGCCGCCACGGCGCTTTTCGCCCGCCTGACACCGGCTTCTCGCGGCGTCCGCGTCGGAACGATCGCGGTCCTGATCGCGTATCTGGCACAGGCCGGCGTCGGGCTCGCGGGCCGCACCGGCGCCGTCCCGTTCGACGGCGGAGTGCACCTGTTGGGCGGGATCGGCGTCTTCGCGGTCCTCCTCGCGACGCTCGTGACACGGGTGGAGGCGACGACGAGCGGTCCGGGGGCGGAGATGACGACGAGCGACTCGGCCGGCACCGGTGACCGCGGAGCGCCGAGCGCGGCCGACGGCGACGCGCGCTCCGAAACGGCCGACGGCGACGTCCCGACTGCAACGACCGAAAGCGACGCGCTCACAGTTAGGGGTCGGCTTCGGGCGTACCTCGAGCTGACCAAGCCCCGGTTGATGTGGCTGTTGTGCCTGCTCGCGCTGGCGGGGATGGGGCTGGCCGCCGCCGCTGGCGCCGCGCTCGACGGCGTGACCGTCGTCGCGACCCTCGCGGGCGGGGTCCTCGCGATCGGCGCCGCGGGCGCGTTCAACCACGTGTACGAGCGCGACCGCGACCGCAAGATGCGGCGGACCGCGGACCGGCCGATCGCGACCGATCGGGTCGGCGTCGGCCGGGCGATCGGCTTCGCCGTCGCGCTCGTCGTCGCCTCGATGGCGGTCCTCCTCGCGTTCGTCAACGCGCTCGCGGCCGCGCTCACGGCGGCGGCGGTCGTCTACTACGCGTACGTCTACACGGTCCTGTTGAAGCCGACCACGCGGTGGAACACGGTGATCGGCGGGGGATCCGGCGCCCTGCCGGCCCTGATCGGGTACGCCGCGGTCACGGGGACCGTGGGTCTCCCGGCGGTGCTGCTCGCGGTCGTCGTCTGCTGTTGGACCCCCGCGCACTTCTACAACCTCGCGATCGCCCACCGCGAGGACTACGCGCGGGCCGACTACCCGATGCTGCCGGTCGTCGCGGGGGTCGCGACCGCGCGGCGGCGGATACTCGCGTGGCTCGGCGTCACCCTGATCGCCGCGGTCCTGCTGGGGGCCGTCACCGACCTCGGCGTCCTCTACGCGGTCACCACCACGGCGCTCGGAGCGCTGTTCGCGCGGAGCGTCGTCCGGCAGTACGACGTCGGCCGGCGGGGGGCCGACGACGTACGGGCCGCCGCCTACCGGAGCTTTCACGCCTCGAACGCCTACCTCGGGGCCCTTCTCGCGGCCATCCTCGTGGAGACGCTCGCGGTGTGAGCCCGCCCGGGCGAACATGTGCGCGGTAACGCTCACCACGGGTATCCGTGTATCTAACGTGTGAGCGATCGATGAGCAACCGGACAACACGCGACGACGGAGAAGTTCCAGCGATGCAACGCCTCTACAACCGGATCTGGCTGTTGGCCGCGGCGGCGATACTGTTCTTTCTCGTGGCCTACGTCGGATGGGGCTTGCTCGACATCCTGTCGCTACCCGTGAGGTGAGATCCCCGTGAGCAACCCACTCGAAGACCCCGACGACGACTGGTGGAACTCCCCGGTGAACCGCCGCGAGAGCATCTGGCTCGGACTCGCTGGCGCGTGGTCGCTCGGCATCTTCACGTGGATGGCCGGGTTCACGCAGTTCGGGGACCAGAACCCCATCGGGACGACGTACGACGTCGACCCCGAGGAGTACCAGGCGCGCGTCGGCGAGTACAAGGAGACCGCCGAGGAGACCGACGACGGGCTGATCCCGCCGGGAGACGACGTGTACGTCGGCGCGATGCGGTTCAACTGGGACGGGCTCCCGGTCGTCCTCGAGGCGGACCGCGAGTACGACATTCATCTCGGTGCCTACGACGTCCAGCACGGCTTCTCGGTCAGGCCGGAGGAGAACCTGAACAAGCAGATCAACCTCCAGGTGTTCCCGGGCTCCGAATGGGTGATCCCGATGAGGTTCGACGAGCCGGGCACCTACCACGTCGTCTGCAACGAGTTCTGCGGACAGGGGCACCGGACGATGCACGGCCGCTTCACGGTGGTGGAGGGGTAGCATGTCGGCGATCGCCTCCCTGTTCCGGAACGACTACGGCGCGGACGGGTTCCGCGCGTGTTCGGTGACCGGGCTCGACGTCCACCGGTCCGTGGAGAACTACGTGAAGCTGTTCGGGCTGACCGCGGTGATCGCGCTCGCCGTCGGCGGGAGCTTCGCCTTCTCGGTCGCGATGACCCGGTGGGAGTTCGTCGGCCTGCTCGACGCGAGCAGCTACTACACCCACCTGAGCATGCACGCGTGGAACCTGCTCATCTTCTGGATGGTGTTCATGGAGATCGCCGTCCTCTACGTCGGCGGCCCCATGGTGCTCGGCCGGGAGCTCCCGCTCCGCCGGCTCGCCGCCCTCGGGTGGGTCACGATGGTGGTCGGCGCGATCGGTGTGAACGCGTCCATCTGGCTGGCCGAGGCGCCAAACGAGGCGCCGCTGCTGACGGCGTACGTCCCGCTGCCCGTCACGCCGTGGTTCTACGGCACGGCGATCGTCTTCCTGCTCGGGGCGACGATCGCGGCGCTCCCGTTCTTCGCGACGATCTGGTCGGAGACGCGCGACAGCGACCGGACGCTCCCGCTCGTCGCCTTCGGCGCGTTCGTCACCGGGATCATCGCCGTGGAGGCGATCCTCGGGGGCATCGCCGCGTTCGCGTACGCGCTCGCGTGGCGGATCGACCTCATCGCCTCGGTGGACCCGGGAATCTACCGACAGCTCTACTGGATCATCGGCCACGGGAGCCAACAGATCAACCTGCTCGCGATGATCACAGTGTGGTACTTCCTCACGCACGTCGTGGGGGGCGCGGTCGTGGTCTCCGAGAAGATATCCCGGACCGCCTTTATCCTCTACCTCTTCTTCATCAACCTCGGGGCGGCCCACCACCTGCTCGTCGACCCCGGCATGTCCGCCGGCTGGCGCATCTGGAACACCTCCTACGCCTTCTACGGCGCGGCGTTCGCGAGCATGATCCACGCGTTCGCGATCCCGGCCGGGATCGAGGCCGGGCGCCGTCGGCGAGGGCAGGGGGGCGGGCTGTTCGGCTGGCTCACCTCCGCGCCGTGGCGGAACCCCGTCTTCGCCGCGACGATCTTCAGCATCATCCTCTTCGGCTTCCTCGGCGGGATCACCGGCGTCGTGATGGGACAGATCCAGGTGAACATGACCTGGCACAACACCCTCGCGACGGTGGGGCACTTCCACGCCACCGTCGCGCTCGGGACGACGCTCGCGTTCTTCGGGCTCGTCCTCTTCGTCATCAAGACGATGTTCCGTCGAGACTTCGTCTCGGACGCGCTCGCTAGCGCGATCCCGTACGCCTACGGGGCCGCGATGAGCGTCGCCACGCTGATGCTCATGTACGCGGGGATCCTCTACGGCGTGCCGCGCCGGACCGCCGAGGCCGTCAGGAACATCCCCGGCTCGGAGTTCAGCTTCGCGGCCGCGGTCCCGATATTCATGATCTTCGGGGTCTTCGCGCTGTTGGCGATCCTCTCCGGCGTCCTGTTCGTCGGCGTCTCGGTCGGCTCGCTGCTGTTCGGCGACCGGCTCCCCGACGGCGACGACGGGGGAATGCTCCCCGAGGGCGGGCTCCACGCCGACGGCGGCGAGCCGGTCCACGCGGTCGAGCTCCGGGGGACGTTCGCGCTCTGCCTGATCTTCCTCGGCGTCTTCGCCGCCGTCTACGTCCTGAACTGGTACCTGCTGACCCAGCTGTGGGCGATCGGCGCGTAGCCGCCGACCGCCCGAACCACCGACCGGCTCACCGCCGGACCCACCTCTCGAATCGACGACCGACCGACCGCGCGACACTCCACGAATGACCGACGCTTCACGAACTACTCCTCGGACGCGACTCGGCGGTACCGTTCGCCAGGCCTGGCGCGACTTCCTGAGCGTCTACTACGCGAACACGCCCGTCTGGCGCTGGCTGAAGAGCGGCGCGCTCGTCTTCCTCGGGCTCTTCCTGTGGATGGGCGGGAACGTCCTGTCCGCCTACTGGATAGACGCGACCGCGCTGCGGTACGCGATCGCCTACGGCTTCGTCCTGATCGCCTGGGGGCCGCTCACGCACGTGCTCGTCGTTCCGACCGTGATCCGCCTGCGGCGCACCGCCGAGAACCCGACCGTGCGGCGGATCGTCCGCCACGGGTCGAAGATCAACTTCGCGACGTTCCTCCTGCTCGTCGCGGTCGCGGGGACGCTCGCGCCGGGCGCCATGCTGCTCGACTTCTCGTCAGGGTTCGGCGCGGACGGCGGCGACGTGACCGCGGAACTCGTCTGCGACACCGACGGCGACCCGGTCACCTGCGAACTCGAGACGTCCGAGGGCGTCGACCACGTCGTGCTCCTCTCCGGCGGCGACGAGATCGATCGGAGCGACGAGCCGCCGTACGCGGTGTCGGCGCCGCGCGAGTCGCTCTCCGACGGACCGTCCGGAAAACAGTTCGAGATCGAGTTACGGGACGCGGACGGCGAGACGCTCCGACGGTTCGTCCGCACAGTCTGACGAGCCCGTCGGATCGGCCCGTCGCTCCGGACTGGCGGCCGCGAATCACTCTCGCAGCACCGAGCGCGTCGAGTTCGTCACGACCACCGCGCTGCTGGCGGCCATCGCCAGCGCGGCGAAGAAGGGATTGAGCGCGCCCGCGACCGCGAGCGGAACGGCCACGGCGTTGTAACACAGCGCCCACGCCACGTTCTCTCGGATGCGCCGCCGCGTCCCGGCCGCGAGGTCGAACACGGTCTCGACCGCGCGCAGGTCCTCGCCGGTGATCACGGCGTCCGCGGCCTCGACGGCGCGGGCCGTCCCGTCGCCCATCGCGATCCCGAGGTCGGCCGCCGCGAGCGCCGGCGCGTCGTTCGTCCCGTCGCCGACCATCGCGGTCGTGCCGGCGGCCGCGAACCCCCGGACCGCCTCGAGCTTGCCGTCCGGCGGGACGCCGGCGAAGACCTCGTCCACCGCGTGGTGGTTCCGGAACCGGTCGGCGCGCGGGCCGTCGTCGCCGGTCAGGACCACCACCTCCCGGTCGGCGAACGCCGCGAGCGCCTCGTCCCACCCCTCTCGGTCGCGGTCCTCGACGGCGATCACCCCGCGGGCCGCGCCGTCCCATCCCACGACGACCGGCAGCGCGCCCCGATCCGCGACGCCGTCGACGCGGTCTCGCAGGTCGCCGGGGGCCGGACCGCACTCGCGTTCGACCAGGGCGAGGGTGCCGACGACGACGCGCGTGACGGTCGTTCGACCCTCTGACGCGCTCGTTCCGGCGACGGACGCGCCGCCGTCGGCGACGAGTTCGCCCGAGATCCCCGCTCCGGGGTGGCGGGTGAACGACTCGACGGTCGTCCCCTCGAAACCGCCGTCGGTTACCGGCCGGTCCTCGTTCGCCGGCCGGTCCTCGTTCGCCGGCCGGTCCTCGTTCGCCGGCCGGTCCTCGTTCGCCGGCCGATCGCCGCCCGCCGCCTCGCGGATCGCGTTCGCGACGGGGTGTTCGGCGCGGCGTTCGAGCGCGGCGGCGCGCCGGAGCGTCCGGTCGTCGCCGTACGTCGCGCCGACGCGCATCTCCCCCGCGGTGAGCGTCCCGGTCTTGTCGAAGACGACCGTCTCGGTCTCCCGCGCGACTTCGAACACCGAGGAGTCGGTGACGACCACGCCGCGGGCGAGCGCGTCGCGGAGCCCGCCGGAGACCGCGAGCGGGGTCGCGAGTCCCATGGCGCACGGACAGGAGACGACGAGGACGGTCAGGCCGGCGAGCATCGCGGCCGCGACCGTCTCGCCGGTCGCGAGCCCCCAGCCGGCGACGAGCAGCCCGAGCGTCAGCACGACCGGCACGAATATGGTCGCGAGCGCGTCGACGAACCGCTGGACGCCCGGCGCGGCGGTCTGAACCTCCCAGAGCGCGGCGGCGAGGCGGTCCGCGGTGCTCTCCGCGTCCTCGCCGACCCGCATCACGACCGCGCCGTCCGGTCCGCGCCCGTCGCCGACGTCGCCGAGCAGGGTCGCGCCGCCGATCACGGGGTCGCCGGGCTCCTTTCGCACCGGGAGCGACTCGCCGGTGACCACGGACTCGTCGACGTCGGCGGTCCCCTCGATCACGGTGCCGTCGATCGGGACGGGCTCCCCGGGCGCGACCCGGACCCGGTCGCCCGGTTCGAGGTCCGCGATCGGGACGGACTCGGGGCCGGTCGGATCGAGCCGAGTCGCCGACTCGACGCGGGCGGCCGTGACGGTCTCGAGGAGGTCGTTCGCCCGCGACCGGACGCGCCGCTCGTAGTACCGGCCGAGCGAGACGACCATCACGACGGCGACCGTCACGTCGTAGTAGAGGTGCGTGCCGCCGGTCGCGAGCGCGAGGGTGCTGTACGCGTACGCGGACAGCGCGGCGACCGCGACGAGGAGGTCCATGTTCGGCCGCCGCGCCCGGACGCTCACGTACGCCCCCCGCAGGAGCGGCGCGCCCGTGTACGCCAGCAGGACGGTCGTGAGGACCGCGATGAACGCGAGCGGGAGATACCGGCCGACGGCCGTGGTCGCGTCGATCGCGAGGACGTTCGCCTCGACCCCGAGGTAGCTCGGGTACAGCGACAGGACGTACCACGGCATGATCAGCATCGAGAGAAACGCGCCGACCGCGAGCCGTTCGACCGCGCGGTCGTCCGAGCGACCCCCCGCGGGGCCGTCGCCGGCGGGCGCCTCGCCCCCGTTTCCCGTCGGATTCCCCTCTCGGAACCGCAGCGCGTACCCGTAGCCGGAGAGCGCCGCCGGAAGCTCCCCCCGTTCGATCGCCGTCGGATCGTAGGCGACCCGAGCGGTCTCCGTGCCGTAGTTCGCCTCCACCGCGTGGACGCCCGGACAGTCGTCCGCGCGCAGCCCGAGGAACGCCTCGCAGGTCGTGCAGTGCATCCCGTCGACCGCCAGATACGCCTCGGCCGCGTCCGGCGAGGGCGCCGGATCGGCCCTCGCTCGGTCGTCCCCGGTCGGCGCTTCCTCGACCCCGTCCGCCCCCGCCTCGGCGTCGTCCACGTCGTCGAGCCGACGGGCCACCTCGAGGCAGCCGCGGCAGCAGAACTCGCCGTCGACGCCGGCCGCGCCGACGGGCGGATCAGGGGTCGGGAGGTCACAGAGCCGACAGCGTCCCATCACCGGAACTCGCTCGCCGACGCGGGAGTCAGTATCCGCGAACGTGTTCGGGTCGCGACCCCCACCCGGTCGTCGGATACCTGCCGCCCGACCTCCGCACCGAGGTCGGGGTCGACGGCGGCGAAACCGGTCCGATCTGGCGCGGGTATAACGGCGGGACCGAACAATTCGGTGGACGGTACCACGCCGCAGGAACGACCGGTATCCTCTCTTCGTCGGGGTCGTAGGTGGACTCGTCCGACGACATCCGAAGGCGAACTCGACCGACGGAGCATCGCACTCCCGTCGCGGCGGTCGGACCGCCTCGCCGACACCCCCGCGTGACTCACGAATCAGACCAATGGCACAGGCACGCCTCGTCGTTGAGCTTCCGGACGGTCCGTGGGCGGCCGACGTCTCCCGCGAGTTCCCGGAAGCGACGTTTCGGGTGATCGCCGCGCTCCCGGGCGACGGGCCGGGGTTCGCGCTCGTGTGGATAACCGCCCCGGACGTCGAGGCCGTCCTCGACGCGATGGAGTCGCACCCATCCGTCACCGACGCGACGGTGATGGACCGGGGCGACCGCGAGGCGACGGTGCAGTTCGAGACGTCGGCGCCGCTGCTCCTCCTCGCGGCGAAGCGCTCGGGCGTCCCCATCGAGATGCCGGTCGAGATCAGCGACGGCGACGCCGTCATCGACGTCAGCGGGGCCACCGATCGGATCTCGGAGCTGGGCCGGCAGTTCGACGAGCTCGGCCTGGAGTTCCGCGTCGAGCACGTCCGGGAGCGGCTCCCGGCGAGCCGGCTGCTGACCGAGACCCAACAGGACCTGCTCCTCCGCGCGTTCGAGGAGGGGTACTACGACTCGCCGCGGACCTGCTCGCTCACCGAGCTGGCCGACCGCGTCGGGCTCGCGAAGTCCACCTGTAGCGAGGCGCTCCACCGCGCCGAGGAGGTCGCCGTCAGGCGGCTCGTCGAGGACCTCCCCCCGCGGGTCGACGACGACGCGGCGACTCGGTAGGGACCGGTTTTCATCGTCGTCGGAGCCGACCGCCGTTTAAGTATACTCAGCGAAGATGTTCAGAGACTCACCCGAGAAATGGGAATATTTGTGCACTTATACGGTGTTTCTTCGACAAACACCAACCGGAGAGAGAGAGACAATGTCGCGACATTCCCACACCGAACGGCGTGCGTTCCTGAAGACGGCGGGTATCGGCGCCGCGGCCGTGCTCGCGGGCTGCATCGGCGGCGGCGAAAGCGACGCGACCGCGGCCACCACGGGAGAGACCGACGGCGAGGAGACGGGGTCCGAGGGGTCGTCGGCCGAGACGACCTCGCTCGATCCGGTCGCGGAGGTCGACGTGGACCGCATCGCGGCGGACCCGACGGACGTGCCCGACCCCGTCGACTGGGACGAGCCGCGCACGCACGACGTGACGATGGAGACGGAGGAGGTGACCGCCGAGATCGAGCCCGGCGTCACCTTCGACTACATGACCTTCGACGGGCAGGTGCCCGGCCCGATGGTCCGCGTCCGCCGCGGCGACACGGTGAACTTCACCCTGCGGAACCCCGAGGACAGCGGGCTGCCGCACAACATGGACTTCCACGCGGTGTACGGGCCCGGCGGCGGCGCGAACCATACCACTATCGCGCCCGGCGAGGAGGCCAGCATCCAGTACACGGCCACCTACCCCGGCGTCCACATCTACCACTGTGCGGTCCCGAACATGGACCACCACATCAGCGCCGGCATGTTCGGCGCCATCCTCGTCGAGCCGAAGGACGGGCTCCCCGAGGTCGACCGCGAGCTCTACTTCGGCCAGCACGAGCTGTACACGAACGGCGAGACCGGCCAAGAGGGCCACCACGAGTGGAGCGTGGGCGCCGCCAAGGAGGAGGAGCCGACCTACATGGCGTTCAACGGCGAGGCGTACGCGTTCACGAAGGACGGCTACGGCCGGGTCCCGGTCGAGCAGGACGAGCGCGTCCGGCTCTTCCTGTCCAACGGCGGCCCGAACCTCAGCAGCTCGTGGCACGCCATCGGCAACGTCTGGGACAAGCTCTACCGCGACGGCGACCTCGTCTCGGACCCCGCGCGCTACGTCGAGACGACGCCGGTCGCGCCGGGCACCGTCACCGCCGCGGAGATCAGGACCCCCGTCCCCGGTCCGATCAAAATCGTCGACCACTCGCTGACCCGCGTGGCCCGCAAGGGACTGCTCGGCGTGCTCGAGGTGCAGGGCGAACAGGACCCCAACGTCTACGACCCCGACGGAGGGTGACGGCCGCGGGTCGCTCCCGTCACCGGGGCGCCGGCGGTCGGCCGGGGACGCGTGTGGGACGACCACCGTTACTATGTGCAGGCGGATCCGACACGTCGTATGGCGCCGTCTCACGTCCTCGTCCCGCTCGACGGGTCGCCGCTGGCCGACGAGGCGCTCACGCGCGCGCTCGACCTCTTCGACTGTCGAGTGACCGTTCTGAACGTGGTGACCCCGATCGACGCGGCGATGAGCGAGGGCGGCGTCCTCGACCCCGGCGAGGAGCGTCGTGAGGCCGCGCGCGAGCGGGCCGACCGCATCGTCGAGCGGGCGAGAGCGCGGGCCGCAGCGGTCGATCGAGAGATCGAGACCGCGGTAGAGAGCGGCGATCCGGCCGAGGTCATTCTCGAGTACGTCGACGCTCACGACGTCGACCACGTCGTGATGGGCGGGCACGCCGACGAGCAGGGAAGCATCGCCCGCCGGGTGCTCGGAACCGTTGCCACCAGCGTCGTCGCCGAGGCCCCTGTCACCGTGACCGTCGTTCGCTGATCCGGGCCGTCACCCACCGAGCACCGCGGCGAAGGCCTTGTAGAGCCCGAATCCGATCGCGATGGAGGCGACGAGCGTGATGAGCCAAAACGCGAGAGTCACGCCGATCTTCCGACGGGAGACGCCCGCCGAGCCCCCGGCGAGTCCCCCGCCGATGACTCCGGAGATGATGATGTTGTTGAACGAGATCGGGATCCCCAGCGCGATGGCCAACTGCGCGATGATGAACCCGGGAACCAGCGCGGCGATCGAGCGCCTGACCCCCAGCTGCGCGTACTCGCGGGAGGTCGCTTGGAGCAGCTTGGGCGCCCCCATCCAGGCGCCCGCGAGGATGCCGGTCGCGCCGAGCGCGAGCAGGAAGACGCCGGGGAGCCCGAGCTCGACCCCGTAGAGGTTCTCGAGCGGGCCGGTCGCCAGCCCGACCTGGCTGCCGCCGCTGGAGAAGGCGACGACGCTCCCGAGGACGATGAGGAACGTCCGAATGCCGCCCTCGACCGACGCCTGGGTCCGCCGCCGAATGAGCAGGAACCACGCCGCGGCGGCGGCAAACGTGACGAGCACCACCACCGGGTCGACGTCGACGACCGTCGGCGTCTCGACTCGCCGCGCGATGAATCCCGCGACGGAGCTCTGGCTCGCGTCGGGCGGCGAGGGGATGACGCCCAACTGAACGTTGGCGACGATGCCGCCGACGACCGCCGCGAGCAACGGGACGCCGATCGTTTCCGGGATGTCGTCGCGTCGGAGGATGGTGGCGGTGAGGTAGGCGAGCCCGCCCGAAACGGGAGGGACGAGCGCCCAGAAGAGCCCGATGCGGCGGTAGGTGTCGACGGCGGGATCGCCGCCGAGCGAGAGCCCGACGCCGACCATCGCCCCCGTCGTCGCGAACGCCGCCGGGACAGGGTAGCCGGTGTAGACGCCGAACGCCATGAACCCGGTCGCGGTAAGGAGCCCCGCCGTCGCCGCCAGCGACGTTATCTGGACGCCGTCGATGAGTCCCGCGCCCACCGTCTCGGAGATCGCTCCGCCCTGCGTGAGCGCGCCGAGCGCGGCGAGGATGCCGATGAGGAAGGCCGCTCGCATCGTCGAGATGGCGTTGGCGCCGATCGCCGGGGCGAACGGCGGCGAGTTGCTGTTGGCACCGAGCGCCCACGCCGTGGCGAGGCTGGTGAGCGTCGCCAGCACAACGAGCGCCCAGAAGACGGTTCCCGCCACGGTCAACGGCCTCCGCTGACGGGAATTCGGACCATACCACCCACTTCGACAGAGCCCGTGGTTAAACGTTCCCCCGACGGGGCGAGGATCACGGCGAACAGCCGGCCGCTCTCCGGTCTCGCTGTTCGCTCGCGACCGTCATCGAGATCTGAGACGCGGATGCGGAACTCGCGATGAGAGCCGAGCGACCGCATCAACCCCTTTCCTTCGTGTGCACCATCGAGACTGTCTCTACTTCGTGAACGTGGCTCGCGGCCGTTATCGATGACGCGGGAGGCGGTAGTGCGGTCGCGGATCCCCTCCGTCTCCCGCTCACTCGTCGCCGTCGTCGACCTCCAGTTCCATATCGTGCCCGAGCCGACGCTCGAGTTCGTCCTCGTCGATCTCTCCGTCGACGTACGCTCGGCGTGCGCGGTCCGCCGGGTCGAACCCGAGTGTGTCCGCCTCGATCTCTACAGGCTCGCCATCGCGGTCCGCGAGCCACCGGTAGCCGTCGCCGACGCGGACTCGTCGTGGTGACAACTCCTCGGCGTTGAACGTCACCACGTCCCCGTTGGCGGCCTTCACAGCGGTGGACTCGTGGCTGAGGTCGTGGCCCTCCGTCTCGACGACTTCGATGTCGTCGTCGCGGTCGGGAGAGACATCGGCAATCGAACTCCTGTTGGCGTTTGCCTCAGCGCGGAACACGAGATACACGCCGAACAGGATGATCGACGCGATGAAGACAACAGGTCCGGATAGTAGGCCGAACACAGATTTCAGGCCCTCAGAAGCGGCGAAGATCGGGACGGCGGTGTACTCGACGAAGAGCGACATTCTCTCCGAGAAAATTAAGATCGGCATAATCATGAAGTCACCGATGTCGCTTTGTTTTTTGTAATTCTGGTCACATCCAAATTTAATACAGCCGCCAAATCAGATCCATGAGTATCTCTTTTATATTCAATACATCGAGCGGGAGAGACTCCACTCGGTCCAGATGAGGGTACGAAAGTAAGGGTATGGGGCCGGAGGGATTTGAACCCCCGATCGACTGATATCTCCGGTGCGCCTCGGAACTCCAGAGGGTCGTCAACGCGAGCGATGATCAGTCGCCCGCTCGGTATATCAGTCTGGAGCGTCGTCCCGGGCGCGAACCTCTGGAGTCAGTCGCCATGCCTGGCTTGGCCACAGCCCCACGCGGTATCGCATTTGGTGGTTGCCGAAACGCGGATAAAGGGGTTTCGATCGCGAGCGATCGAGGGACGGAGGGGAGACGCGAGCGGCGCCGTCACCGAGCGACGTCCGGCCGTCGGTGCCGGCGATCGGCTCAGCGGTCGTCGTCGCTCCAGTCGCACTCCTGGCATTTGAACCCGGTAACGAACTCGGTGACGCTCGGCATGTAGCCGACGGTGATGACGTCGCCGCCGCACTCCGGGCAGTCGCGGTCGGCGTCCGCTATCGACTCGGCCTCGAGCACCGGTTCGCCCTCGACGAGCTCCGCGAGCGTCTCCGGCGTCACCATTCGGCCCTGCACGACGCGGTTGGACATACGCCGCGTAGACGGCGGAGCACCTAAACCCCGGCGACACGGCGAGCGGAGCCCCTCCGATCCGGACGCGGCGCCTACAGCCAGGGCGCGCGGGAGTCGTCGTCGGTGAACGGGTCCGTCTCGTCGTCGCTCGCGTCGCGGTCGCCGCCGTTGGCCAACGCTGCCACGTCGTCGTCGACGATGGGACCGGGAGCGTTCGGCGGCGTGTCGAGCGGCGGGTCGGTCGGAGCGCGTCCCTCGCCGGCGGACGCGTCGCCGTCCGACGCGTCGCCCGCGTCGTCGGCGCTCCCCGCCGCATCGGTTCCCTCGGCGTCGCCGCCGGCGGGACCGTCGTCCGGCGAGTCGTCGGCGGCGCCCGCGACGGGGTCGGCGTTCGGGTCGTAGGCGAACAGCGTGGTGACGGCGAGGACGGCCAGCGCGATGGGCGCCTCGGTCTGCATCAGGTCGAACGGGCCGAGCAGGATCGGGAGCGCGAGCACGCCGAGCGCGACCGCCGAGCCGAACCGGAAGCGGTCGATGTCGACGCGGCCGCGGAGGTGCGGCGACAGCAGCGCGACCGCCAGCGCGAACGCGACGCCGACGCCCGCCGCGGCGGCGCCGTTGACCACGTACTCCGGCGAGGTCTCGATCGCGAAGCCGCTGGGCTCGAAGCTCGCGACGAGCCCGAGCGAGATGATGACGCCGGGACTCGGCAGGAACTCGCCGATCTCCGAGCTCGCGGTCTTGGCGGCGATCGTGAGGATCACCAAGCCGGCGAACCGCTCGAAGACGGGGAGGTTGAGGAACCCCCTGAACGTGGGCGCGAAGGCGGCTTCGAGCGCCGCCAGCGGGACGATCACCGCGCCGATCAGCAGCACGGAGGTCACCATCTGCCGGCGGTCGCCGTCCATCTCCGCGAGGATCACGGCCGCGGTGGCCGAGCCGCCGAAGATGAGGATCCCGGTCTCGACGACGCCGGTCGCGGTGCTCAAGACGCCGGCGACGACTAAGGCGGGGAAGATGCCGTCGATCAGCGGCAGCACCATGACGGTCGCGAGCAGCTTCGTCGCGCTGCCCACCTGCCGCTCTAAGCGGAGCGCTATCGGGTGGCGTGAGACGCTCATTCAGGGTCGATGTCCCTGACCGACGGGTACACGGTGGGAAGCGGACGACCCGCGATAGCCGAGGGCCCGGCGTGCGGAGTCGAAGCCGAAGGCGGCCCGACGAGCCCGTGTGAAGAGTTTGCGCGGATTGCCGGCTGTAAAGGGGGCGCCGAGGGTGCGGATCGGCTGGCCGGCGGTGCGCGCGTTCACGGGACTGTCGGAGTCCATACCCCATATACGCGTTTCGGTCGCGTTAAAGGTTGTGTGAGACCCGTCCGCACGACACGGACGATCACCGCCGAGAACTTATAAACCAAGGTACGAACCGACGATCGATACCGCGTTTCGTCGACGGATCGTCGCTGCGTTCGTCGTCCGGGTGCCGATCCGTGGGTTTCGGGTTCGCGCGCGAGTCGGACGTATCCCTAGAAGCGATCTCGGCCCGACGGAAACGGCCCTGATCCACGATATTGTATATATTATGATCTGGAATGAGAACGACGTGCACGTCCGTGCTGACTCGCAACGTTTTTTATCCGGCACTCACGACGGTTTATATGGAGACCAACTCCGGTCGATTCTCTGCGAAGCTCGACGTGCCGGAAGCGCTGACGTTCGACGACGTGCTCCTCCGCCCCAAGGAGAGCCGGGTGGAGCCCGATGACGCCGACCTCTCCGCGCGCGTCTCGAAGAACGTCGAACTCACCGTGCCGGTCCTCTCGGCGGCGATGGACACCGTCACCGAGAGCGACCTCGCGATCGCGATGGCCCGCGAGGGCGGGCTCGGCGTCCTCCACCGCAACATGACCGTCGAGGAGACGGCCGCCGAGGTCGAGCGCGTCAAGCGCGCCCACGAGCTCGTCATCCGCCGCGAGAACGTCGTGACCGTCGCGCCCGACGACACGGTTCGGGAGGCCGACTCCCTGATGGAGCGCGAGGGCGTCTCCGGCGCCCCGGTCGTCGACGAGGACGACGCCGTCCTCGGGATCATCTCCGGGACCGACATCCGTCCCTACCTCGAGGTCGGCGAGGACGACGCCGTCAGCGAGGCGATGACCGACGAGGTCATCACCGCGTCGGAGGACGTGGACGCGCGGGAGGCGCTCGAACTGATGTACGACCACAAGATCGAGCGCGTCCCGATCGTCGACGGCGACGACCGGCTCGTCGGGCTCGTCACCATGCAGGGAATCCTCCAGCGCCGCGAGCACGAGGAGGCCGCCCGCGACGAGCGGGGGCGCCTGCTGGCGGGGGTCGCCGTCGGGCCCTTCGAGGAGGAGCGCGCGATCGCGGCCGACGAGGCCGACGTCGACGTGATCTTCATCGACTGCGCGCACGCTCACAACCTCAACGTGCTCGACTCCGCCCGGGCGATCAAAGGGACCGTCGACGCCGACGTCGTCGTCGGCAACGTCGGCACGCGCGAGGCCGCCGAGGCCGCCGTCGACTTCGCCGACGGGCTGAAGGTGGGCATCGGGCCGGGCTCGATCTGCACCACGCGCGTCGTGAGCGGCGCCGGGATGCCCCAGATGACCGCGGTCTCGGAGGTCGCGGACGTCGCGTCCGAGCACGGCGTCCCGGTGATCGCCGACGGCGGGATCCGGTACTCCGGCGACGCGATCAAGGCGCTCGCCGCGGGCGCGAACGCGGTGATGCTGGGCTCGTACTTCGCCGGCACCGACGAGGCGCCCGGCCGTGTCATCACGATGCAGGGGAAGAAGTACAAGCAGTACCGCGGGATGGGCTCCGTCGGCGCGATGAAGTCCGGCGGCGGCGACCGCTACCTGAAGGAGGAAGAGGAGGACGAGGAGTTCGTCCCCGAGGGCGTCGAGGCCGCGACCCCGTACAAGGGGAGCCTCGCCTCGGAGCTCCACCAGCTCACCGGCGGCATCTGCTCCGGGATGGGGTACGTCGGCGCCGCGACCGTCCCCGAACTCCACGAGCGCGCCGAGTTCGTCCGCGTCTCCAGCGCCGGGCAGACCGAGGGCCACCCGCACGACGTGATGATCACCGA
Source organism: Halorubrum sp. B52 (assembly GCF_059752555.1). Taxonomy (NCBI): domain Archaea; kingdom Methanobacteriati; phylum Methanobacteriota; class Halobacteria; order Halobacteriales; family Haloferacaceae; genus Halorubrum; species Halorubrum sp. B52. The sequence continues at coordinate 377,641 of NZ_MWTG01000007.1, forward strand.
CGAGGCGCCGAACTACAGCCCGAACGAGTGATCGCTCGCCGGATCGGCCGACGGTCGGCTCTCGATCCGACGGCGTCCGATAGCGGCGGCGTGGTCCCGAAGAGGTATTTTAATATAGTCCGCGAAAAGACGAAACGTGTGAGCGAACACGTCGTCGCTCCGAGAATCCATGAGTGAGCAACCGCCGCTGGTCCTCGTGGTCGAGGACGAACCAGATCTGGCCGACCTGTACGCCGCGTGGCTCGGCGACGAGTACCGCGTTCGGACCGCGTACGGCGGCCAGGAGGCGCTGGAGCAGCTCGACGAGGTCGACGACGACGTTGACGCGATCCTCTTGGACAGGCGGATGCCCGGCCTCTCGGGCGACGAGGTTCTGTCGGCCGTCCGCGAGCGCGGCATCGACTGCCGGGTCGCGATGGTCACCGCCGTCGAGCCCGACTTCGATATCCTGAAGATGGGGTTCGACGACTACCTCGTGAAACCCGTCACCAGCGACACCCTCAAGGACACGGTCACGGGGCTGTTGCGACGGGGGGAGTACGACACGGAGGTACAGGAGCTGTTCTCGCTGACCTCGAAGAAGGCGATGCTGGAGACCGAGAAGAGCGCCACCGAACTCTCCGACAACGACGAGTATCGGCGCCTCACCGACCGGATAGCGGAGCTTCGGTCGCAGGCCGACGAGTCGCTGGAGGCGGTCACCGAGGACGACGAGGACTTCGAGAAGCTGTTCCAGGAGTTCGACGACGGGAGCTGACGGCCCGGGCGCGGCCCTCGACCGGACGTTCGACGCGACCCCGAATCCGTGACCCGCCGACTATTTAAATACGGTCCGGCCGAACCGACGACCGAATGCGCGTCAGCGACCTCCCGCTCGCCGAGCCGTACGTCGATCACTTCGCCGAGCGGGGGATCCGAGAGCTGTACCCGCCGCAGGCGGCCGCCGTCGACGCCGGCGTCTGCGAGGGCGCGAACGTCGTCGCCGCGATCCCCACCGCCTCGGGCAAGACGTTCGTCGCCGAGCTGGGGCTGTTGACCGCGGACGGCCCGGGACTGTACGTCTGCCCGCTCCGGGCGCTCGCCCGCGAGAAGTACGAGGCGTTCGCCGCGCTGCCCGGCGTCGACGTGGGGATCTCCACCGGCGACTTCGACGCCACGGGCGAGGCGCTCGCCGGCAACGACGTCGTCGTCGCCACCAGCGAGAAGGTCGACTCGGCGATCCGAAACGGGGCCGACTGGGTCGACGAGCTCGCCTGCGTCGTCGTCGACGAGGTCCACCTCCTCGGCGCGGAGCGCCGCGGCCCGACGCTCGAAGTGACGCTCGCGACGCTGCGCCGCCGGAACCCCGACGTGCAGGTCGTCGCGCTCTCGGCCACCGTCGACAACCCGGAGGCGATCGCCGGGTGGCTGGACGCGACGCTCGTCGAGTCCGACTGGCGCCCCGTCGACCTCCGGACCGGCGTCGCCGTCGGCGGTCACGTTGAGTTCGACGACAGGACAGCGATCGACGTCGCGGTCGACGGTGAGGGGAACGCCGAGGCGGTGGAAGACGAGGACGACGACCCCGACGACAGCGACGTCGCGGCCGCGCTCGTCGCCGACACGGTCGCCGACGGCGGCCAGTGTCTCGCGTTCGTCCGGTCGCGCACCGAGGCGGTCGCGCTGGCGGAGCGGCTCGCCGAGGACGGGCTCGCGGGCGAGATGGGGATCGAGTCGGCCGCGGCGGCGGCCGCCGACGAGGTCGAAGACGTCGACGGCACGGTCACCGGGCGACAGCTCGCCGACTGCCTCCGGTCGGGGGTGGCGTTCCACCACGCCGGGCTCCGCTCCGGGCACCGCTCCGTCGTCGAGGCGGCGTTCCGCGACCGCGACGTCGCCTGCATCTGCGCGACGCCGACGCTCGCCGCCGGCGTCAACGTCCCCGCGCGGCGCGTCGTGGTCCGCGACCAGAAGCGGTACGCCGGCTCGGCGATGGAGTGGCTCCCGACGCTGGAGGTCCACCAGATGTGCGGCCGCGCGGGCCGCCCCGGGCTCGACCCGCACGGCGAGGCGGTGCTCGTCGGCGACGCCGACACCGAGGCCGAGCTCGTCGAGCGGTACGTGGAGGGCAAGCCCGAGGCCGTCGAGTCGAAACTCGCCGACCCGGCGTCGCTCCGGACGCACGTCCTCTCGGCGGTCGCGACCGGCTTCGCCGAGACGGAAGAGGAGATCCTCGGGGTCTTCGAGGGGACCTTCTACGCCCGGGAGGCTGGCGCCGGCGGCCTCGCCGACGCCGTCGCCGTCGCGGTCGACGACCTCGTCGCGGCCGGGATGGTCCGCCGGGAGACCGGCGGCGTCGACGCCTACCGGCTGGTCGCCACCCCGGTCGGCGAGACCACCTCGAAGCAGTACGTCAGGCCGGAGACCGGCGAGCGGATCGTCGCCGGGCTGCGGACCGCCGCCGACATGGAGGCCGCGACGACGCTCACCGTCTTCGAGGTGATCTGCGACACCCCCGACATGCAGGACACCTACCTCGGCAACGAGGAGCGTGCCGATATCTACCGGTTCGCCCGGGCGAACGCGGGACAGCTGACCACGGCGATGGGCGAGACCGACGACTTCGAGGAGTGGCTGGAGTCGGTGAAGACCGCCCGGATCCTCGACGAGTGGATCGGCGGCGCCACCGTCGAGGAGCTCGTCGAGGCGTACCGGATCGGCCCGGGGGACCTCGACTCGCGGATCGAGCGCGCCGAGTGGCTGCTGAGCGCGGCCGAGGCGCTCGCGGAGACGGTCGGCGTGAGCGTGCCGGCGGTCTCGCGAGCGAGGGCGCGCTTATAACTGGAAATAAAAAGCGGCCGAAGCCGTCAGTCGGCCGGCTCGACGGCCCGGTGGAACGGCGTCCGGGCGATCGTCCGCCGGAGGTCGGCCAACGAGTCGCGGCCGACCTCGCCGGCGACGGACATCACCGCGAACACCTCCTGCCTGGAGACCTTCACGCCGGTCTCGGTGAGCGCGTCCTCGGGCCGGGAGTTGAGCTCGCGGAGGGTGCCGACCGCGAGCAGGTACGGCACGGTCCACGCCTCCATCGTGTTCCCGTTCGAGAGCGGCATCGTCTCGAGGTACGCCTGCGCGTCGTCGAGGAACGACCGGGCGTACTCCGCGGTGCGATCGACGACGCGGGCGGACGACTCCCGGTTCTCGGGGTGGACGACGCGCTCCTGCTCGACCCCCTCGTCGGCCAGCCACTCGGCCGGGAGGTAGACGTTGTTCTCCTCGGTGTAGTCGTCGTACACGTCCTTCGAGACGTTCACGAGCTGGAGGAGGAGGCCGAACTCCTCGGCGGTCTCGCGGAGGCGCCGGGCCCGCTCCTCGCCCACGTCGCCGCGCGTGAGGAGGTTCGTGATGAGGTTGCCGACGGTGCCGGCGGCGTAGTAGCAGTACTGCTCTAACTCGTCGCGGTCGTCGATGCGGAGCCCGCCCTCGGTGGCGTGGCGGTCGACGAACATCGCCATCCCGTCGACCATCTCCAGTACGGGCGGGACGATGGCCTCGCGGGCCTCCGGGTCTAAGTCCTCGAACGTCGCCACGATCGTCGGGGCCTCGGCGACGACCTCCCAGTCCTCGTCGCGCTCGGCGGGCGCCGGGAGCCACTCGTCGACCGCGTCGCGGAACTCGGCGATGTCGACCTCCGTCTCGGGGTCGACGGCGTCGCGGTACGTGCGAAGCACGTCGCTCTGCGCTCCCGGAGGGATGTGGCCGGCGTCCTCGACGGTGTCGGCGACTCGACAGAGGAGGTAGCCGACGCAGATCTGCGAGGCCATCGGCTCCTCCAACACGTCGACCGTCAGCGCGAAGGTCCGAGAAACGCCCTGAACCGCCTCGTGACACCACGAGAGGTCGGGCTCGACGGGATCGTGTGCTCGTCCGCTCATTCAGTTACCGACACTTACGGCACAACGCATAAAAAGCCTCGTGGAACGCCGCAGGGCGTCGCACGTCCGATCGGCGTCGAATTCGACGGCGTTCGCGGGACGGAATCGACCGACTGGGCGCCGATCGGCCGCGAGAAACCTCGCCCCCGTGTAGGATCGTGTAGAAACCGATAAGTCGCCGTGCGCGGGAGTTCGTGGCATGGACTTCGCGCTCTCCGAGGAACAGCGTCAGATCCGCGACACCGTCGCGGCGTTCGTCGACGAGGAGGTCGTCCCTCGGGCCGCCGAGATCGACGAGACCGACGAGTTCCCGGCCGACCTGATCGACGAGATGGCCGACTTGGGGCTCATGGGAATGCCGTTCCCGGTCGAGTACGAGGGCGCCGGGCTCGACTACCACAGCTACGCGATCGGCCTCGCGGAGATCTCGCGCGGCTCCGGCGGGCTCGGCACCGTCGTCGCCGCCCACACCTCGCTCGCCGGTAACATGCTGTACGAGTTCGGCGACGAGCGGCAGAAGGAGACCTACCTCAGCGCGCTCAACACCGGCGAGGAGATCGGGGCGTTCGCGCTCTCGGAGGCCGAGGCCGGCTCGGACGTGCCGGCGATGACCACGACCGCGGAGCGCGACGGCGACGGGTACATCGTCAACGGCGGGAAGCTCTGGATCTCCAACGGCTCCGTCGCGGACACGGTCACGCTGTTCGCGAAGACCGACCCCGACGCGGGCCGGAAGGGCATCTCCGCGTTCGTCGTCCGTCCGGAGGAGGACGACGGGTTCGTCGTAGAGGGGACGGAAGAGAAGCTCGGCGACAAGGGGTGTCCGACCGCCGAGCTCCGCTTCGACGACATGTGGATCCCCGAGGACCGCCGGCTCGGCGAGGAGGGCGAGGGGTTCGTGCAGGCGCTGAAGACGCTGAACGGCGGGCGGATCACCATTGCGGCGCGCTCCGTCGGTATCGCGCGGGCCGCCCTCGACGAGGCCAAGTCGTACGCCCAAGAGCGCGAGCAGTTCGACCGCGCGATCGCCGACTTCCAGGCGATCCAGCACAAGCTCGCCGACATGGACACGAAGGCCCGCGCCGCGGAGCTGTTGATGCACGAGGCGGCGGACCTGAAGATGCGCGACGAGGGGTACATCAAGGAGGCCGCGCAGGCGAAGCTGTACGCCTCCGAGATCTCCCGGGAGGTCGCCAACGAGGGGATCCAGATCCACGGCGGCTACGGCTACACGAAGGATTTCCCGGCCGAGCGCTTCTACCGCGACGCGAAGCTGAACGAGATCTACGAGGGGACCAGCGAGGTCCTGCGGAACACCATCGCACAGCAGATACTCGACGAGTAGGCGGGCGCGGACGCCGCGCTATTTCTCGTCGTCAGCGGGCTCGTCGTCGCTCCCAGCCGACCCGTCCGCGGGCTCGTCGTCCTCCTCCTTCTCCCCTTCCTCCCGTTCGCCTCCGCGATGCGCCACGTCCGCGTCCGAGGGGAAGCGGTCCACCGCGTACTCGCCGGTGTCGATCCGCTCGGCGGGCTCGGAGTAGTCGCGCTCGCTGGTGGAGAAGTCCGGACGGATCACGCCGTCGTCGGGGATCTCCGGACTCGTCTCGGCCTTGTCGGCGTCGTCGACATCGGTGGCTTCGGCGTCGGGGATCCCGGTCGCGTCCGCGACCCCTGCGGCGTCGGTGGGGTCTTCGGCGGCGTCGGCGGTGTCTTCGGCGTCCGCGATCCTTGCCTCGGCGGGAGCGTCATTCGCGCCGTCGTCGGGATCCGACTCGACGATCTCGTCGACGTCACCCTCGAACCACTCGAAGCGGTCGCGCCGGTCGCGGTGGCTCGCGAGCGCCGACTGGAGCCGCTCCTGTAACGTCTCGCGGAGCTCGATCGCCTCCTCGAGTTCGAAGTCGACGGCGGCGGCCGACGTTCCTGAGAGCGAGCTGCTCCCGGCGGTGTCGGCGACGATCGTCGCCACGTTCCAGCGGCGCTGGAATATCGTCCGGCTGTCGATGACGGTCTGGATCCGGTAGTACGGGACGACCGTCACCGTTCGGCTCCAGAAGCCGTTTCGCGTGAGGAGGTGGTCGTCGCCGAGCCAGTACCCGCGGTGCTTCCACTTCAGGTGCGCGGCGGGCGGCACGGCGAGCAGCAGGACCGCCGGGCCGTACCACGGGAGGTCGGGCGTCACGTACCAGTCGATCGCGAACGCGATCCCGACGAGGACGGCGACGACGAGCGCGTACCGGACGACGTAGCGCCACCGGATCCGCTTCGGCGGCCGGGAGAACGCCGGCGTCCCGAACGACTCGACCTCGTGGGCGAGCCGGTAGACGCGGTCTGTCGTCGCGATGGGGACGGCCGCCTGACTCCCCTGATCGCCGGACTGGCCGGGCGCGTAGCCGGCGGTCTCGATCGAGAGGCTCGCGTAGCCGAGCGCCCGCTTCGCCGGGTTGTCGGAGACCGTCAGCGTCTGGACCTTCTCGGTCGGGATCGAGCCGCTGTACCGCCGGAACAGCCCGCGCTCGTAGCGGAGCTCGTCGCCGGCGCGAGAGAGGCGGAACCCGTAGTAATTCGAGAACGCGACCCCCGCGCCGAGGACCCACGACACGAGGAACAAGGCGCCGACGGCGACGATGGCCGTCGCGGTGAGCGCGGCGGCTGACGTCTCGGGGATGAACCCCGAGAGCACCGGCACCGACCCCGAGCTCAGGAAGGCCAGCAGGCCGATGAGCCGCCCGTCGAACGACAGCGCGCCGACGAGGGCGAGCTCGCCCGGCGAGATGGCGAACAGCTCCTCCTCCGCCGGACCGACCGCGTCGCCGGCGGCGGTCTCGCCGGCCCCCTCCGCCCCGCTCGACTCGCCGGCCGACGAGCCGGACTTGCGGCGCTGGACCTCGCGGCGGAGCCGGGTCGCCTCGTCCGGCTTGACGAACCGGATCGACCCCTCGGTGGAGGAGCCCCCCGCCGTCTCCAAGTCGACCGCGGCGATCCCGATAGCGCGCTGGATCACGCTCTGGCTCACGTCGACGTTCTGGATCCGGCGGTAGGGGATCTCCCGCTCGCGCCGCGAGATCACCCCGGAGGAGATGTCGAGCGTGTCGGCCGTGAGCTCGTACTCGAACCGCCGGTAGTAGGCGGTCTCGTACGCGAGCGCCGCGAGGAGGATCGCGCCGCCGGCGGCGGCGGCCGCCGGGAGCCCCCAGTCGTTGCTGTTCGCGACGAAGAAGGCGATCACGACGAATCCCGACACCTTCTGGAGCGCGCGGTACGGGACCGACAGGGGCGCGAGCTTCACACCGCGTCCTCCCCGTCCGCGCGGATCGCCAGTCGCTTCAGCTCCTCGCGGAGGTCGCTCGCGCCGTCGGGCGTCAGTCCCGGGATCCGGACGTCCGCGCCGCGGGAGCCGGCCGTGTAGACGACGCAGGAGGCCAGCCCGACGCCGCGCTCGACCGGGCCGCGTCGGGAGTCGACGTGCTGGATCCGCACCAGCGGCACCGTCGTCCTGACCTGCGTGACCACGCCGCGGTCGAGGTAGAGCGCGTCCTCGCGGATCTCGTAGCTCCACCGCCGGTATTTGAGCAGAGCGTGGGTCACGCCGAGCGCGAGGACGACGCCGCCGGCGGCGAGGGGCGACCACCTCGGGAGGCGGTCGATGTAGACCCCGCCGGCGAAGGGGAGGGCGAACACCGCCGCGACGATCACCGCGCGGAGGACCCACACGACCCGAACGCGAGGATGCAGCGACTGCGACGTCATCGGCGGTCCCCCGCCGCGTGTCCGTGTCTCATACGCCGCCGTTGTCGGCGCCGACGTATAAGTCCGGGCGAAACGGGAGCGGTCGAGCCCGAGATCGGCCCCAGCCGTCGCGGCCGCGGTCGGTGTCGCCGTCGGGGACTCAGGCCCGCCGGATCCGGTCCGCGCTCACCTCGACCGGCTCCGCGTAGTGGACGATCGGACCGCCCGCGGGGCGCTCGAAGCCGTTCGCCTCGAACAGGGTATTCTCCCGGACGTCGGCGGTCCCCTCGCGCAGCGTCCACGGCTCGTGGGCGATCTCGCCGCGGTAGAGGCGGTTCCCGCGGGCGTAGAATCGGTAGTTCTCGAGGAGGAACGCCGCGAGCGACCCCGAATCGGCCGCGAACGCCTCGCCCATCGGCCCGTAGGTGGCGTCGAACCGGACGCTCGGGACGCCCCGGTGCGTCCGGCGGCTCCGGAACCGGACGGTCCCGTCGTCGCGGCGGATCGCGCTCATCTCGGCGCGGTAGTACGGCAGGGCGAACAGCCGCCGGGCGACCGCGACGCCGAGCCGGTCGTCGGCGTCGAGGTTGTAGAAGTAGACGCCGGGGCCGTCCGGGCCCTCGACGTAGGTCCGGAGATTGAGCTCCGGGAACGAGAGCCCGAACGGGACGCCCCGCGGGCGGATGTCCTCCATCACGAAGGCGACGACGCCGAGGTACGCCTCACCGTCGTGGGTGGCGACCGAGAGCCGATCGGGGAGCGTGTCGTCGACGACGGCGGGCTCGACCGGCCAGTGACAGAAGAGCCCGTCGCGCCACGTCATCTCCAGCCAGCGGCGTCCGACCATACGCGCGATAGGGACGCGAGGGGCAAAACCCGCACGGCGGGCGAACTTTCGGGCCGATGGAGTCCGAACTGGAATCGAAAAGAGAGCGGCGTATCGCCCCCGGTCAGGCGTCTCTCGCGCCGGATCCGTCGACCGCTTCGGGTCCGTCAGTCGCCTCGTCGACCGCCTCGTCGCCGTCAGCGAACCCGACCCCGTCGCTCGCGTCCTCGGCGTCCTTCCACTCGCCGAGGCCGGAGGGGTCGAGGTGGACGTGGACGTCCCCGACGTCCTCTAAGTCGCGGAGCCCGGTGACGAGTTGGGTCTCGACGGCGTGGGCCTCGCGGAGCGTCATCCCGCCGTCGACCTCGACGTGGACCTCGACCTCCAAGTCGGTCCCGTCGTAGAACACGGTGAGGTCGTGGACCCCCTCGACGGCCGGGTGCTCGCGGAGCGCCTCGGTGACGCGCTCGCGGTCCCCGGCCGGCGGCGCGGCGCCGACGAGGTAGGTGACGTTCTCGCGGGCGATCTCGACGCCCTGGTAGACGACGAGGACGCTGACCAGCCCGCCGGCGATCGGGTCGAGGACGGGGAACCCGAGCAGCACGCCGAACACCCCGACCAGCGCCGCGACGGTGGTGTAGATGTCGTTGAGGCAGTCGGCCGCGAGCGCGGTCAGCGCCGTCGACCCGAGGCTCGCGTTCACGCGCTCCGTGTACCGGTAGAGGAGGTACATGTCGACGAGCGCGAACGCCAGCGCCGCGACGAGGACGGGGCTCGCCGTGATCTCCGGTGACCCGAGGAACTCCGAGACGGACTCCCGCAGCAGCAACACGCCGAGCAGGACGATGATCGCGCCGACGAACAGCGCCGTCAGCGGCTCGATCCGCTGGTGGCCGTGGGGATGCCTCTCGTCGGCGGCGTCGTAGCGGGCGCCCCCCCAGACGAACACGACCGCGCTGGCGACGAGGTCGGCGACCGAGTGCGCGGCGTCGGCGAGCAGCGCGACGCTCCCGAACGTCAGCCCGGTGGCGCCGACGACGGCGATCTTCAGCGCGTTGCCGAGGATGTTCGCCCCCGCGGCAAGCCGGAAGCGGGCCTTCTCGCCGTCTCCCCAGGGGCGCAGCATGTGTCCGGGTCGTCGCCGGCGGTGCTTAAGAATCTCGCCGTTCGGGCGACGCGGGACGCGGGGACGCGGGGACGCCGGACGGTCCGGGGCGGAGCGAGCCGCCGAAGTCCGAGCGCGCGTCCGAGCGCCGAGACCGCCGACGGCCGGCGCGTGCGGCCCGAGCGGCGCGGATCGCCCGCCGTCGTAACGACTAAGAACGAAACGCTCCTCGGTTACGGTAATGAATCACGAGTTTTTCGCCCGAGGTGGTCCCCGTGGGCGTCGAGATTAAGGAAACGGAGGTGAGCGACGAGGACTTCGAGGAGATGATGGGGTTCGTGAGGGACTACCTCGCGGCCAGCGTCGAGAGCGAGGAGGACGGCGGGCGGATGCGCTGGTACCCCTGGCACTCCGCGGAGTACCGCTTCAACCACATCGTCAACGTCGTCGACATCGCGACCGAGATCGCCGAGGCGGAGGGCGCCGACGTCGACGTGGTCCGGGTGGCCGCGGTGTTCCACGACGTCGCGAAGCTGGAGGCGGAGCAGGACGTACACGCCGAGGCGGGCGCGCGCGTCGCTCGCGAGTACCTCAAGAGCCGCGGCAACTACCCCGAGTCGTTCATCGAGGAGGTGTGCGGCGCCGTCGTCGACCACTCGTACACGGGCGACCTGACCGACGTGCCCTTGGAGAGCCGGTGTCTGATGGAGGCCGACCTGCTCGACAAGGTGGGCGCGAACGGCGCCGTGCTGATGCTGCTGCGGATGGGATACGAGTCCCGCACGCACATGGACGCCGCGAAGATGGTCGACCGGGTGCTCCAGCGCGCCCACGACCACACCGAGCGCGTCGTCTCCGACACCGCCGAGAGCATCGCCCACCAGCGCATCAAGCGCGTGAAGTGGCTCCGCGAGTGGCTCGAAGAGGAGGTCACGCGGATGGACGTCGAGGGCGTCACCGAGCGCTGACCGCCGGGCGTCCCGGTTCCGGGGAGACGCGGTGTCACTCCTCGACGTCGACCCGCGGGAGCATCGTCTCCAGGTACCGACGCGCGCCGCGTCGGGTGTCGTCGGCCCAGCCGCGGTCGGCGGTCGTCGCCCAGCGGAGCATCCCGCCGGTCGCGAGCGTCTGGAGCGTCGACGCGACCTCGACGGGGGGAACCGGAGACGCCTCGCCGCGCGCGCCGTTCGGACCGCCCTCACCGAAATCGCCGTCCCCGTCGAGCTCCGCCGCCGCCTCGCGGACGGTCCGTTCGAGGAACGACTCGAACACCCGGTCGCTGCGGTCGAAGTGGTCGCGGTAGGCGTCGTCGCTTGCGGCCTGCGCGCGGAGCTCGACGATGACGGTCAGGAACTGCGCGTCCGGCGCGTACTCGCCGGCGACGGACCCCGGTTCGGTCGTCGCCGAGAGATAGGCGTCGAGCCGCTCGCGGGGCGTCAGGTCGAACTCGCCGGCCGACACCGACGCCTCGAACCCGTCGAGGAGGAAGCCGAGGAGGTCGACGAGCAGCTCGTCTTTCCCGTCGTAGTGGTGGTAGACGAGCGACGGGCTCTTGTCGAACGCCTCGCCGATCCGGCTGATCGTGAGGTCGGCGTACCCGTGCTCGCAGAGCGCGCGGTACGCCGCCCCGAGGATGGCCTGCCGGGTGTCGGTCGGCTCCGCGAACGGGTCGTGCATGGTGAATCCACCGCGGCCACGCACAAAACGCTCCTGATTGAACGTTCATTCAACACGCTTAACACGGGAGCGACCCACACGACCGTATGACTCGACGCGACGCGTTCGGCGGTCGGTCCTCGGTTCGGCGCCCTTCCGCGGTCGATCGGAGAAGCGACGGAGGCGGGAGATGAGCCGGTCCGCGAGGGCCGGCGCGCTGGCCCTCGCGGTCGTCGCCGTCGCGGCCCTCGTTGGCGCCGCCGCGTTCCCCGGGGCCGCGGCGCCCGTCGGACAGACGGGGCCCGCGGTCGGGCAGGGCGTCGACGACGCGCGGACCGCCGCGGTCGGTCCGGCCGCGGGCGGCGGCGTCACCGCGCAGACGACGGAGCGCCAGATCCGCGGGTCGCCGGCGCTCGAGCTGTTCGCCTCCCAGCGGACGGTGGCGAGCGGGGCCGAGTCGACCGTGACCGTGGACATACTCAACACCGGCGAGATGGAGTTCGGGAACCAGCTCGACCCCCGTGTGACGACGGCGCGCGGCCTCACGCTCGAGGTCGACGACGGCGACGTGCCGATCGAGGTCGGCGACGGTCGGACGGTCGTCGGCGACGTCCGGACCGACGCGAGCCCCGTGCAGGTCCCGCTCGACGTCACGGTCCCCGACGACGTGCCGGACGGTCGGTACGAGGTCGAGGTGACGGCCCGCTACCGGTACACCTTCGAGATCATCCCGGAGTTCAACGACCACAAGGACCGGCGCGGCGTCGACGACTTCGACGTCACGATCGTCGTCGACGACGGCGCGCGCTTCGCGATCGTGGAGACCGACACGGAGGCGCAGGTCGGGGGCGGCGGCGACGTGACCGCGACGCTCCGGAACGTCGGCGACGAGGTCGCCCGCGACGCGATCGTCGCGGGCAGTTCGACCGGCAGCGCGGCCGTGATCGGAAGCGACGGGAGCGCCGAGTCGTTCGTCGGCGACTGGGCGCCCGGGGAGAACCGGACCGTGACGTTCGACTCGACGGTCTCGCCGGACTTCGGCGAGGGGGCGTACGCGCTCGTCACGTCGGTCGACTACCGGGACGCCGACGGGATCGAGGCGACCTCGCCCTCCTCGCGGGCGGGCGTGGTGCCGATCCCCGAGCAGACGTTCTCGCTCGACGGCGTCGAGGGGACCCTGGAGGTCGGCTACGCCGGGACCGTCAGCGGGACGCTCACCAACGAGGGGCCGCTCGACGTCGACGACGCGGTGCTCGTCGCCGACCCGCAGAGCGACCGGGTGACGATCGGCGAGGGGCGCTACGCGCTCCCGGCGGTCCCGGCGGGCGAGTCGGTCGAGTTCTCGTTCGACGCCGACGTGAGCGGGAGCGCCGACCCCGGCCCCCGGCAGTTCCGGTTCACCACCGAGTACACGAACGGGGACGCGACGCTCGCGGTCGACGAGACCCGTCGGATCGAGGTCGCGCCGCGGCAACCCGAGTTCGACCTCGTCGCCGACAACGCGACCGTTCCGGCGGGCGAGACCCGCCGGATCTCCTTCGAGATCACCAATCGGCGCCCGGAGACGCTCTCGTCGATCAACGCCGGGCTGTACGCCGACAGCCCGCTCTCGGCCCCCGACGACGAGGCGTTCGTCGACGAGCTGGCGCCCGGCGAGTCGACGGAGATCCGGTTCGAGGTGGCGGCCGCGCCCGGCGCGAGCGTCGAGACCCACCCGATCGAGTTAGACTTCCGCTACGACGACGAGCGCGGGAACGACCGCATCTCGGACGTCACCCAGTACCCGGTCGAAGTGACCGAACCGACCGACGACGGCGGGCTCCCGGTCGTCCCGCTCGCCGTCGGCCTCCTCGTCGTCGTCGCCGGCGCGGGAGCGGTCGTCTTCTACCGGCGGCGGTAGCCCGATGTCCGACCAGCCAGCCCGACGACGCGGAGAGAGGCCGCCTCGAAGGAGGCGCCCGTGAACGCCGCCGACCGGCTCGTCGAGCGGGTCGACGCGCTCGTCACGGAGCGGCCGGCGGCGGTGATCGCCGTCTTCCTCCTGATCAGCGTCGTCGCCGTCGGCGGGGTGGGCGGGATCACCACCTCGGCCGGCGCCGACCAGTTCACGCAGGACGTCCCCGCCCAGCGCGCGCTCGACGACATCGACGAGGAGTTCGAGACGTCGATCGGCGGGTCGGCGACGTCGGCGCAGGTGATCGTCACCGACGACAACGTGCTCTCGCGGTCAGCGCTGATCCGCGTCCTGGAGACCCAGGAGCGACTGGAGTCGCGGTCGACCCTGCGGGTGCGCTCGACGACGAGCCACGCCGACGCGATCGCTCGGCGGCTCGACCCGGGCGCCGAGACGCCGGGCGAGCGACGCGACGCGGTCGCCGAGGCGACGCCGGGCGAGCTACGGGCGGCGATCGCCGACGCCGACGCGGCCGGCGCCGTGGCGGCGCAGGTGTCGGTCGACTACAACCCGACCGCGCAGCGGGCGGGGGCCGCGATCGTCGGAGTCACTTACGACCTGCCCGAGGCGGCGACGACCGCCCGGGTGACCGAGCTGCAGACGCATAGCGTCGACGTCGTCGACTCGGTCCCGGGCAACGAAGCCGGCGAGAACGCGGTCCTCTTCGGCGACGGCGTCCTCCAGTCGGAGATCACGGCGCTGCTGACCGACACCGCGGTCATCGTGTTCCCCGCGGCGCTGCTCCTGATCTTGGGCTTCCTCGTGTTCGCCTACCGCGACCCGATCGACATGGGGATCGGGCTCGTCGCGCTCCTCATGTCGCTGCTGTGGACGTTCGGGTTCATGGGATACGCACGGATTCCGTTCTCCGACTCGCTGATCACCGTCTTCCCGCTGCTGCTCGCGGTCGGGATTGACTTCGGGATCCACATCGTCAACCGCTACCGGGAGGAGCGCGGCGAGGGGCTGGGCATCGGGGCCGCGATGCGAACCACGACCGACCAGCTCCTGATCGCCTTCCTGCTGGTCACGATCACCACGGTGTTCGGGCTCGCCTCGAACCTGGTGAGCCCCTTCGAGCCGAACCGCGACTTCGGGCTCGTCGCCGCGGCGGGGATCGCGTTCACGCTCGCGGTGTTCGGAGTCTTCCTCCCGGCGACGAAGGTGGTCGTCGACCGCTGGCGCGAGCGTCTCCCGATCCCCGAGTTCGGCACGACCCCGCTCGGGTCGGGCGGCTCGCGGCTCGCCCGCGTCCTCCGCGTCGGGGTCGACCTCTCGAAGGTCGCCCCCGTCGCCGTCGTCGCCGTCCTGCTCGTCGGCGGCGCGGTCGGGGGCGCGTACGGGACCGGCGTGAACACCGAGTTCTCGGAGGAGGCGTTCTTCCCCGACGAGGACCGGCTGGAGACGTACTCGAACCTGCCGGAGCCGCTCGCGCCGACCGACTACACCTTCCTCCGGGTGCTCACGCTGTTCGAGGAGGAGTTCGAGCGGAGCTTCGTCGGCAGCGTGACGCTGTACGTCGACCAGTCCGTGCGCGACGACGACGCCTTAGAGCTGATCGACCGGACCACGCGCAACCCGCCGGCCACCTTCGAGACGACCGAGAGGCGCCGCGCCGCCTCGACGAGCGTCGTGACCGTCATCGAGGACCGGGCGGCGCGCGACCCCGAGTTCGAGAGGTTCGTGGACCGCAACGACCGGCTCGGCACGGGCGTCCCCGACCGCGACGTCGACGAGGTGTACGACGCGCTGCTCGACTCCCCCGCCCGGGATCAGGCGCGCGGGTACCTCGCCGCCGACCGCGGGAGCGCGCGGATCGACTACGCGATCCGCCCCGGCGTCGACAACTCGGAGGCGGTCGCGGACGTCCGCGAACTCGCCGAGCGCACTCCGCTGGAGGCGGTGCCGACCGGGAGCCTCGTCGTCAACGAGGCCGTGATCGACCGGCTCACGGCGTCCGCGATCCGGAGCCTGATCGCCGCGTTCGCGCTCACCGCCGTGTTCCTCGCGCTGTCGTACGCCTACCTGGAGGGGAAGGCCGTCTACGGCCTGCTCAACCTCGTCCCCGTGCTCGTGACGGTCGGCCTGCTCGTCGGATCGATGCGGCTGTTCGACATCCCCTTAACGCCGATCAACGCCCCGATCCTCTCGGTGTCGATCGGGCTCGGGGTGGACTACACCGTCCACTTCGTCCACCGGTTCGTCGACGAGTTCAAGGCCGGCAACGCGGTCGACGAGGCGCTCGACGTCACCATCGCGGGCACCGGCGGCGCGCTCACCGGGAGCATGCTCACGACCGTCTGCGGGCTCGGCGTCCTCTGGCTCGCGGTGATCCCGCTCCTGCGGGACTTCGGCGTGCTGCTCGCGCTCGGCGTGCTGTACGCGTACCTCTGTTCGATCCTGCTGGTCCCGTCGCTGGTGGTCGTCTGGGACCGGTACGGCGACCGCGTCGGCCTCGGGCTCGACGGGAACCTCCGCGACGAGAGCGCGGAGCGGGCGGACTAGTCCGCCGACTCCGTCCCGGCCGCGTCGTCGCCGGCGCCGGCACCGGCTTTCCCGGCGGTCCGCTCGGCGCCGCCGACGCGCTCGGGGATCTCGTCGCCCGCCCGCCGCGACTGCACCTTCCCGGCGAGCACCGCGGCGATGTAGACGCCGACGGCGACTAAGACGATCGTGCCGCCGGCGGTCGTGTTGTAGTTGAACGACAGCGTGATCCCGGCGACCACCGCGATCTGCGCCAGCACGACGGAGGCGAGCAGCGCCTCGCGGAAGCCGCGGGCGAGCTGGGCGGCGGCCGCGACGGGGACGACGAGCATCGCCGCGACGAGGATGACGCCCATGATCTGCATCGCGCCGACGACGACGAGCGCGGTCAGCGTCGTCATCAGGCGGTTGTACCACGGGACGTTGATCCCGGCGACCCGGGCGGCCGTCTCGTCGAAGGTGACGTACAGCAGCTGCTTGTACGTGACCGTGACGACCAGCGCGACGATCGCGAAGAGGACGACCAGGAGGACGGCGTTCTCCCGGGAGACCGTCGAGAGGTTCCCGAACAGGTACTGGTTGATCCCGACCGCGAGCCCGCCGGTGTTCAGGCTGATGAGGACCGCGCCGAGCGCGAACCCGGTCGAGAGCACGATCGCCATCGACACGTCGTTGTACGCGTCGGTGGTCTCCGAGATCAGCTCGATCGCCAGGGCGGCGATCACGGCGACGACCACGGCGGTGACGTACGGCGAGATCCCGGTTCCGAGCAGCGAGTTGACGAACAGCCCGACGGCGACGCCCGCGAACGCGGTGTGCGCGAGCGCGTCGCCGATGAGCGCGAGCTGGCGGTGGACGAGGAAGGTGCCGATCAGCGGCGCCATCACCGCGATGAGCGCGCCCACGAGGAACGCGTGGTGCATGAACACGTACTCCAGCATCGCGATCCCGAGCCGCTCGCCGACCCAGCCGAGCCCGTCGCTCCACAGCCCGACGAGCCGCGAGAGGAGGTCGAAGGGGGCGCTCAACAGGAGGACGGACGCGACCGCGGCGGGTACCGCCGGGATCACGTCCGGAGCCCCCCCGCCTCGCGGCGCACGTTCGTCCCGTAGGCGCGGTCGAGCGCGTCGCTCTCGGCGAACGCTACCGGGTCGCCGTCGAAGTACACCTCGCGGTTGAGACAGACCACCCGCGAGGCGTGCTCGATGACGGCGCCGATGTCGTGCTCGACGAGGAGGACGGTGAGCCCGTCCGCGACGAGCCCGTCGAGGAGGTCGAAGAAGGCGTCGACCGACTCGGCGTCGACGCCGACGGTCGGCTCGTCTAAGACCAGCAGCTCCGCCTCGCCGGCGAGCGCCCGCGCGATGTACGTCCGCTGGCGCTGGCCGCCAGAGAGCGCGGTGATCTTCCGGTCGGCGAGGTGCTCGATCCCGACCGTCGCCAGCGCGTCGCGGACGCGGTCGCGGTCGGCGGCGGTCACCCGACCGAACCCGGCGTGCGGGAACCGACCCATGAGGACGACCTCGCTCACGGTGATCGGCATGCGCTTCTCGTCTTCGGTCACGTCCTGCGCGACGTAGCCGACGCGCTCGCGCTCCGCGAACGCCCGGGCGGGGTGGCCGAGCAGCTCGGCCGTTCCGGCGTCGGGCTCGTGGAGCCCGAGGAGGAGTCGGAGCAGCGTGCTCTTCCCGGACCCGTTCGGTCCGACGATCCCGACGTACTCGCCGCGGTCGACCCGCAGGTCCACGTCCTCGACGACGGGCGCCGCGGCGTAGCCGAACGTCAGCCCGCGGGCGTCGACGAGGGGGTCGGCGTCGCTCGCGGAGGCGCGCTCGGCGGTGGCTCCCTCGCTCGTGGTCTCCTCGCGCATCGCTTCCCCGCTCATGGCTCGAAGTTCCGGCCGTAGTCGGCGAACGTCACGTCGTCGGGGTCGTCGATCCCGAGGAGGATCCGGAACGTCGGGAGGTTCACCTGGCGGGCGATCTCGAAGTACCCCCACCCCCGCTCGACCCACGACTCCGCCGTCCCGGCGTACGGCGTCACCGGGAAGTACGCCTCCACGTCGGTCTGCTCTAAGAGCTGTCTCGCCGGGCGGATCGGCTCGAAGACGGCCGCGCCGATGTGGCGGATGTCGTTCGCGGCGATGGTGTCCTGCGCCCGCTGCATGTCGGCCGGCCGCACGTCGTTGCTGGCCGCGAGGTTCACGACCAGCGGCTCGATCGTCGCGCCGTAGCGCTCCGAGACGTACTGGAACGCGTTGTGCGCGGCGAGGAACGCCACGTCGCGCTCGGCCGCGTCGAAGGCGGCCTGCCACTCCTGGTCGAGCGCGTCGAGCTCCGCGTCGATCGCGTCGGCGTTCTCTCGGATCGTCGCCTCGTCGCCGGGAGCGAGGTCCGCCAGCCCGTCGGCGATGTTCGCGACGGCGACCTTCGCGCGCTGCGGGTCGAGCCAGAAGTGCGGGTCCTTCGCGTCCTCGACCGCCTCGTCCTCGGTCAGCGAGTCGGCGAGGTCGAGCAGTTCGACGCCGGCCCGGGCGTTGATCAGCGCCGTCTCCGTCGACTCCGCCTCCAGCGTCTCGATCGCGCGGTCGACCCACGGCTGGAAGTCGGGGCCGACGTGGACTAAGGCGTCGGCGTCGGTGATCCGGCGCTGGATCGAGGGGTCGGGCTCCCAGCCGTGGCCGTGGAGCCCGGTCGGCACCAGGTTCTCGACGGTCAGGGCCGTGCCCTCTGCGAGCGTGTCCGCGAAGTCGTAGAAGGTGAAGAAGGAAGCCACGACCGTGTACTCGCCGTCGCCGGTGCCGTCTCCGCTCGTGCCGTCGGTGCCGTCCCCGCTCGCGCCGTCGCTCCCGACGCCGGGTCCGGGATCGGCGGCGTTCCCCGTGCAGCCGGCGAGACCGCCAGCGAGGACGCCGGCGCCGATGCCGGCGAACCGCCGGCGAGAGAGTCCCGTTGGCTCGTTCGTGTCGATGCGCATTACCAGTCGTTTGGCGAGGGGAATATAATACGCTTTGGGTCTAAGAAAAAGATTAGATTGGTCTAACTCTGGCCGCGGGCGGGGGAGGCGCCGGTGGAGCGTCCCGAGGCCGCCGATACGATTTAGTCGTCGCACCGAGAGGAATGGCACCATGGCGGAGTCCTCCCTGCGCGAGCGGTTCGAGCGGAACGCGAGCGGGATCGCAGCGACGACCGTGACGGGAACGTGGCTCGCGGCGCTCCTGCTCAACGTCGACTGGTGGCTCCCGCTCATGCTGTTCGGCTACATCGTCGTCGTGCCCGTGGTCGCGTTGCTGTTCGACGCGGACGAGGACGAGGCGGAGACGCCGACCGGAGACGCGTCGGACGCCCAGCCCGCGGACGCCGAGGCGGAACCCGAGCGCGTGCAGGACGCGCTCGACCGACTGCGGACCCGGTACGCGGAGGGCGAACTCACCGACGAGCAGTTCGAGCGGAAGCTCGACCGGTTGCTGGCGACGGAGACGCCGGAGGACGCCGCCGAGTACGTGCGGCGAGAGCGAGCCGCGGAGCGAGAGCGCGACGTCGAACGCGAGTAGGGGGAGCGCGGCCGATCCGGGCGCGAGCGTCGCCCGCGGGCTCCGAGCGGCCCCGACGTCCGCGAACCTCAAGCTTCAACTGCCGCGACCGAGTGAACGACGTATGAGCGACCAACAGCTTCGCAAGGAAGCGCACGACCTCGACGTCACCGTCTGGGTCGGGAAGAAGGGCGTCGACGCCGTCGTCGACGAGGCGGCCGACCAGCTCGACGACGCCAAGCTCGTGAAGGTGAAGTTCCTGCGCGCGGCGCGGGGCGGGACCACGACCGACGAGCTCGCGGCGGAACTGGCTGACGCCGTCAACGCGGACCTCGTGGAGACGCGCGGGAACACGGCGGTGCTCCACTGATGAGCGCCGCGGGCGGTACACGTTCGGTCGTCGCCCTCGCGGGGACGTTAGAGCCGTTCCTCGGCCCGCTGACCGGGCTCGTCATCGACGCCGCGATCTTCCTCGCCGTCGTCGTCGCGACGTACCTGTTGTATAAGATCGTCATCTCGGCGCTCGTTCTGCGGGTGTTCGACAGACAGGGGCTCGACGAGCACGCGCGGCGACCCCTCCAGAAGATCGTCGCGTTCCTCGTGCTGTTCGCGGGCGTCACGGTCGCGTTCGGGGCGGCGGGGTATCAGGGGTTCCTGCGGTCGCTGGCGACGATCGCCGCCGCGGCGACGCTCGCGATCGGCTTCGCGCTCCAGGACGTGATCAAGAACTTCGTCGCGGGCGTGTTCATCTACACCGACAAGCCGTTCCGCATCGGCGACTGGATCGAGTGGCAGGGGAACTCCGGGGTCGTGGAGGACATCTCCTTCCGGGTCACCCGCGTGCGAACGTTCGACAACGAGCTGCTCACGGTGCCGAACCACGCGCTGACGAGCGACGTGGTGAAGAACCCCGTCGCGAAGAAGACGCTGCGCCTGAAGTTCGTCTTCGGGATCGACTACGAGGACGACGTCGAGAAGGCGACCGAGGTTATCGTCGAGGAGGCCGAGAAGAGCGACGCGATCCTCGACGACCCCGCGCCGTCGGTCCGGCTGACCGAGCTGGCGGACTCGTACGTCGGCCTGCAGTCGCGGATCTGGATCGACGACCCGTCGCGGGCCGACTTCGTGAAGGCGCGCGCCGACTACGTGAAGGCCGTCAAGAAGCGGTTCGACGAGGAGGGGATCTCGATCCCGTTCCCGCAGCGGACCGTCTCGGGGCGGAACGAGTGGACGGACCCCTCGTCGTTCGGCGGGGCGGCGGAGGCCGGGATCGGCGGGGACTCGTAGGGCGCTCCGCGATCCCGGCGGGACCGATAGTAACGAACTTGAGGGTCCGGTAACTCGTTGTGCCCATGCATGTGGTCGTTATCGGGGCCGGCGAGGTCGGCACGAGCATCGCCGCGAGCCTCTCGTCGGACCACGAGGTCGTCGTCGTGGACGTCGACCCCGACCGCGCGGAACAGCTCAAATACGAGATCGACGTGCTCACGATCGCCGGGGACGGCACGACCTCGGAGATCCAGTCGGCGGCGGACGTCGGCCGCGCGGACATGGTTATCGCCTGCACCGACGACGACCAGACGAACCTCGTCGCCTGCGGCACCGCGAAGACGCTCGGCGACGGGTTCACGATCGCCCGCGTGAAGAGCACGGACTTCCTCCGGACGTGGGAGGGGAGCAACGGCGCGTTCGGCGTCGACTTCATGGTGTGTACGGACCTTTTGACCGCGGAGAACATCGTCCGGGTCATCGGCCTCCCCGCCGCCATCGACGTCGACCCGTTCGCGAGCGGGCTGGTCCAGATGGCCGAGTTCGAGATCGCCGAGGGAAGCCCCGTGGCCGGCCAGACCGTCTCCGAGGCCGACCGCTTCGAGTCGCTGACGTTCGTCGGCCTGTTCCGCGACGGGGAGCTGACGATCCCGCGGGGCGACACCGGCATCGCGATCGGCGACCGCGCCGTGGTCATCGGGAGCCCCGAGAGCGTCCAGTCGTTCGCGACCGACGTCGCCCCGGATGCGACCCCCGGCCGGGCCGACGAGATCGTCGTCGTCGGCGGCAGCGAGATCGGATACCAGACCGCGCGGCTGTTGGAGGAGCGCGACTTCGGACCGCGGCTGATCGAGCGGGACCCCGACCGCGCGCGCTGGCTCGCGGAGAACCTCCCGGACACCGTCGTGATGGAGCACGACGCGACCGACACCGAGTTCCTCTCCCGCGAACACGTCGACGAGGCCGACATCGTCGTCTCCGCGCTCGGGTCCGACGAGCAGAACCTCCTCGTCGCGGTGCTCGCCAAGCGGCTCGGCGTCGACCGGGTGATCGCCGTCGTCGACAGCCCGGACTACGTCACCGTCTTCGAGGAGATCGGGATCGACATCGCGATCAACCCCCGCACCGTGACCGCCGAGGAGATCACGCGGTTCACCTACGAGAGCGTCGCGGAGAACATCGCCGTGTTGGAGAACGACCAGGCGGAGGTGTTGGAGCTCGAGCTCACCGAGGGATGCGGACTCGTCGGGCGACCGATCTCGGAGATCGTCGCCGACACGGACGCCCGGTTCGTCATCGGCGCGATCACCCGGGCCCACGAGCTCGTCACGCCGCGGGGCGACACCGTGCTCCGCGCCGGCGACCACGTCATCCTGTTCGTGGAGTCCGACTCCGTGAGCGCGATCACTTCGATGGCGTGAGACAACCGTGACCACCAGGATCCGGGTCGGTTGGCGGGCGAGCGTGGGGCTCACCGGCGACGTCCTCACCGCCCTCCCGGTCCCGCTCGCGTTCCCGCTGCTGATCGCCCTCTACTACGGCGAGTCCGTGCTCCCGTTCGCGGCGGCGATCGCGGTCTCGCTCGCCCTGGGCGCGGCGTTCCGGTCGGTACAGGACCCGGAGGAGGACCTCGGGCCCCGCGAGGCGTTCCTCGCGGTGGCGCTGATCTGGTTCCTCGTCGCCGCGGTCGGCGCGATCCCCTTCGTCGTCGCCGGCGTCGGCACGGTCGCGCACCCGGTGAACGCGATGTTCGAGTCGATGAGCGGCCTGACGACGACGGGGGCGACGGTGCTCCGGGACTTCTCCGTCCACTCCCGTTCCGTCATGATGTGGCGGCAGGTGATCCAGTGGCTCGGCGGGCTCGGCATCCTCATCTTGGCGACCGCGGTGCTCTCGGAGATCGGCGTCGGCGGGGCGCAGCTGATGGAGACGGAGTCGCAGACCAAGGACGTCAACAAGCTCACGCCGAAGATCTCGCAGACGGCGCGGCTCATCTGGGGGATCTACTTCGGGCTCACGGGGCTCGCGATCGCGGTCTACTATTCTCTCGGACTCGCCGTCGACCCGCGGATGGACCTGTACAACGCGATCGCGCACGCGTTCACCTCGGTCGCGACGGCCGGGTTCTCGCCGGAACCGCTTTCCGTCGGCGCGTTCCACCCGCTCATCCAGTGGGCGGTCGTGCCGTTCATGGTGATCGGCTCGACGAGCTTCGTCCTCATCTACTTCGCCATCAACGGGGAACCGATGCGGCTCCTGCGCAACGAGGAGTTCCACTTCTACCTCGGGGCGATGGGGACGCTGGCCTCGATCGTCGCCGTCGGCCTGTTCCTCGATCCCGCTACCACCTTCGGCGCCGAGGGGACGATCCGGCACGCCGTGTTCAACGTCGCGTCGATCGTGACGACGACGGGATACGCCAGCACCGACTACGTGCTGTGGGCGCCCGCGGCGAAGCACATGCTGTTCATGGGGATGTTCATCGGCGGGATGGTCGGGTCGACCACCTGCTCGATCAAGTCGCTCCGGTGGCTGGTCGCGCTGAAGACGTTCCGCCGGAACCTCTTTACCGCCGTTCACCCGGAGTCGGTTCGACCGGTCCGGATCTCGGGGAAGCCGGTCGACGAGAGGGCGATCCGCGACATCTACGCGTACCTCCTCCTGTCGATCATCATCTTCTTCCTGCTCGCCGTGGTCATCGTCGTCGACGCGGAGCGGGCGAACGTCCGGGTGACGGAGTTCGAGGCGCTCGGCGCCGCGGCGACGACGTTCCTCAACATCGGTCCCGCGTTCGGCGACGCGGGCCCTTACGGGACGTTCGCGTCGTTCCCGATGACGACGCGGGCCGTGATGATCGTCCTGATGTGGATCGGTCGGATCGAGATCATCCCCGTGCTCGTGCTGTTCACGAAGGCGTTCTGGACCTCATGAGGGGCGCGAATCCTGGGGCGAGGGACCGCTCGCCGCCGGGCGGTCAGGCCATCGACGGCTTCTTTGCGCGCGGGAAGGCTACGACTGGTATCGATATCATCAGGGGGCACCCGTGACGCGAACGACGGTCAACACGCGGGCAACGCTGAGCTACACCGGGAGCATCGTCAAATACCTCTCGGCGGCGATGAGCGTCCCGCTCGTCGTGGCGCTGATCTACGGGGAGGACGCGGTCGCGTTCGCGGTCTCGCTGACCCTCGGCGTCGCGCTCGGCGCGGGAATGGAGCGGCTCGACGACGAGCCGGACCTCGGACCGCGGGACGCGCTGGCGGTCGTCTCCCTCGCGTGGCTGATGGCCGCGATCGTCGGCGCGGTCCCGTACGTCATCGCCGGGTACGGGACCGCCTCGGCGCTCGGCCACCCGGTGAACGCGCTGTTCGAGTCGATGAGCGGGTTCACCACGACCGGCGCGACGGCGACCGCGGAGATCAGCTTCGAGCGGCACTCGCACGCCGTGTTGATGTGGCGACAGCTCACGCAGTGGCTCGGCGGGATGGGGATCATCGTGCTGATGGTCGCGATCCTCCCGCAGCTGGCGGTCAACGGCGCGGAGCTGATGAAATCGGAGGCGCCGGGCCCGGGACTCCAGAAGCTCACGCCGCGGATCGTCGAGACGGCGCGGGCGCTCTGGCTGATCTACGCCGGCTTCACGGCCGCGCTGATCGCCATCCTGTTCGGACTCGGGCTCACGCCGCTCGCGCCGAACATGGACCTGTACAACGCGATCGCCCACGGCTTCTCGACGCTCCCGACCGGCGGCTTCTCGCCGCAGGCGGAGAGCATCGCGGCGTTCTCGCCCGTGGTCCAGTGGGTGTTCGTCCCCTTCATGGTGATCGCCGGGGTGAACTTCGCGCTGTTCTGGTTCGTGCTCCGCGACGACCCGACGCGGATGTTCGAGAACACCGAGTTCCGCATGTACCTCGGGCTGGTGACCGGGTTCGCGGCGGTGCTCGCGGTCGGGCTGTTTTACGGCGGGGCCCCGGCGACCGAAATCGGCGGGATCACCGAGGGCGCCACGGAGAACGCGCTCAGACAGGGCGCCTTTCAGATCGCCTCGCTGCTGAACTCGACCGGGTTCGCGACCGCGGACTTCGCGCAGTGGGACACCCAGACGCAGTTCCTCCTGCTGTTCGCGATGTTCCTCGGCGGCTCGGCGGGTTCGACCGGCGGCGGGATCAAGATCATCCGGTGGCTCATCCTGCTGAAGACGCTCCGCCGGGAGCTGTACACGACGGCGAACCCCGACGTCGTCCGGCCCGTGCGACTCGGCGGCGAGGTCGTCGACGAAGACGTGATCCGCGGGATTCTGGTGTTCACGCTGTTGTACTTCCTGCTGTTCGCGCTCGCGGCCGTGTTCATCGAGATCGACACGGCGCGGGTCGGAGAGGCGCTCACCGGGACGGAGGCGTTCGCGGCCTCGCTGGCGACGATCGGGAACATCGGACCGGGCCTCGGTCCGCTCGGTCCCTTCGGGAGCTACGAGTTCCTGCCGAACACGACGAAGCTGCTGATGATCGGGCTGATGTGGATCGGTCGGCTGGAGATCGTCCCCGTGCTCGCGCTGTTCGTCGCCGGCGTCGACGACCGGTGATCGCCCGTCGTCGAGAGCGGTAAGGACGCGATCTAATCGCTGGAAACAATTCTTACGCTGACCTTACGCCGCGGCGTCGCAGAGCGTATCTTCTTAACTGGCGAGGCAATGAGTGTTGGTATGACGAGCACTGACCAACCGGTGGAACGGGACCTGCTCGACCACGTTCTCCTGCCGGTCGCCCACGAGGAGGACGCGCTGGCGACGGCGCGCGCGCTCGAACCCTATCGACCGGAGCGCGTGACCGCCCTCCACGTCGTCGAGAAGGGCGGAGGCGCGCCCGACAAGACGCCGGTCGAACAGTCCGAGGAGCTCGCCGCCGAGTCGTACGCCGCGGTCCGTTCGGTGTTCCCCGAGGCCGGCGACCACACCGCGTACGCCCGCGACGTCGCCGACGCGATCTTCGACGCCGTCGACGAGGTCGGCGCGAGCGCCATCGCCTACCGCTCCCGGGACGGTAACCGGTTGATGCAGTTCCTCTCCGGGGACCTCTCGCTCAAGCTCGTGACGAAGTCGCACGTACCGGTGATCGCGCTCCCGCGCGAGGGATCGGCCGAATGAGCGACGAGGAGCTAGCGAAAGACCTCGGTCCCCTCGCCGCGCTCACGATCGGGATCGGCACGATGATCGGCGCCGGGATCTTCGTCCTCCCCGGCACCGCGGTCGCCCGCGCGGGGCCGCTCGCGGCGGCCACGTTCGTTCTCGGGGGTGTCATCGCCCTGTTCACGGCGCTGTCGGCCTCCGAGCTCGGGACGGCCATGCCGAAGTCGGGCGGCGCGTACTTCTACGTCAACCGGGCGCTCGGACCCATGTTCGGCTCCGTCGCCGGGTGGGCGAACTGGCTCGGGCTCGCGTTCGCCTCCGCGTTCTACATGTACGGCTTCGGCGAGTACGTCAACGCGCTCGTCGGGCTCGGCTCGGTCGGAGTCGGACCCGTGACGCTGGAGGCGGCACAGGTGATCGGCCTCGCCGGCGCGCTGCTTTTCATCGCGGTCAACTACTTCGGCGCGAAGGAGACGGGCGGGCTCCAGATCGTCATCGTCATGTCGCTTCTGGGGATCCTCGCCGTCTTCACCGTCGTCGGCCTGCTGAACGCCGACATGGAGTCGCTGCGACCGATCGCGCCGCCGGGGACGACGAGCCAGGTGCTCCCCGTCACCGGGATCATCTTCGTCTCGTACCTCGGCTTCGTCCAGATCACCTCGGTCGCCGAGGAGATCAAGAACCCCGGGCGGAACCTCCCGCTCGCGGTCCTCGGGTCGGTCGTGATCGTGACGGTCGTGTACGCGCTGTTCCTCGTCGTGCTGCTCGCGGCGGTCCCGAACGAGCTCGTCGCGAACAACGAGACCGCCGTCGTCGACGCCGCCAGACTCCTCTTCGGCAACTACCAGGTGTTCGGCTACTCGCTGGGCGCCGTCGGCGCCGGAATGCTCCTGATCGGCGGCCTGCTCGCGACCGCCTCCTCCGCGAACGCGTCGATCCTCTCCTCTTCGCGGATCAACTTCGCGATGGGCCGCGAGAAGATCGTCACCCCGAAGCTCAACGAGATCCACGATCGCTTCGGCACGCCGTACAAGTCGATCGCGCTCACCGGCGCGCTCATCCTCGTCTTCCTCGTCGCCGGCGGCGTCGAGTCGCTGTCGACGATGGGGTCCGTCCTCCACCTCATCGTCTACGGCCTGCTCAACATCGCGCTCATCGTGATGCGGGAGTCTGGGGTCGAGGGGTACGACCCCGACTTCGAGGTCCCCTTCTACCCGTTCGTTCCGATCATCGGGACGGTGTCGTCGTTCGCGCTGATAATCTACATCGAGCCGACGATCATCCTGATCTCGTTCGGCCTCGTCGCCTTCGCCGTCCTCTGGTACCTGCTGTACGCCCGCGGGAAGGTGGAGTCGCGGGGCGTGCTGGGCGCGTGGATCCTCGACCGCTCCGACGAGCTCCCGAAGGCCGCCGTGTCGGCGGCCACGTCGGTCCAGCCGAGCGGCGACGACTACCGCGTGATGGTGCCGCTCGCGAACCCCGCGACCGAGGAGCACCTGATCACGCTCGCGTCGGCCATCGCCAAGCAGCGTGACGGGACGGTCGTCGCGGTCAACATCGCGAACGTCCCCGACCAGACGTCGCTCGAGGCCGCGCGCGACCGCGGGGCCCACGAGGCGGCGCACGGCCTGCTGGACAAGGCCCGCGAGGACGCCGAGACGTTCGGCGTCGACGTGGAGACCCACGTCGTGCTCTCGCACCGCGTGTTCGAGGAGGTGTTCGACGCGGCCCGGACCTACGGCGCCGACCTCACCGTGATGGGCTGGGGCGAGGACTCCCACGGGGCGCCGGGGCGCGCCGAGACGGCGGTCGACGAGCTCGCGCACTCGCTCCCCTCCGACTTCCTCGTGTTCCGCGACCGCGGGTTCGACCCCTCGCGGATCCTCGTGCCGACCGCCGGCGGGCCGGCGTCGGACCTCTCCGGCGCGGTCGCCAAGATGCTCCAGACGGAGTTCGACAGCGAGGTCACCCTGCTGCACGTCGCCGACGACGAGGAGGCGGGCCGGCGGTTCCTCATGGGGTGGGCCGCCGAGCACGACCTCGCCGACGCGACGCTGCGGGTCGAGAGCGGCGACGTGGAGGCGTCGATCGACCGCGCCGCGCGGGACGCCACGCTGCTGATCATCGGTGCGACCCAGAAGGGGCTGCTCTCGCGGCTGGTCCGCGGCTCGCTCGTGCTGCAGGTGCTCGACGACGTGGAGTGCTCCGTGCTGCTCGCCGAGAAGCGCGACGAGCGGGGGATCCGAGCGCGGCTGTTCGGGAGCGGCGCCCGGGCGAACGTCCCGGACGACGGCGCGGTCGACGCCGCTGAGACGGACGACGCGACCGCTCAGGCGCGTGGCGACGGCGGTGTCGGGCGGACGGAAGCGGACGAACAGGCGGGGGAATAGGCGAGCGGAGAGATGAGCGAACCGGACGAACGAGCGAACGGGCGGCCACCGAGGAGATAGAGACCGTGTTCGAGACGACGAACGGGTCCGCAGACGACGGCCCGACGGTCATGGTCGCGGTGTCGAACCCGCGCACGGAGAGCGCGCTCGTCGCGCTCGCCGGCGCGCTCGCTCGACACGCGGGGGGTCGCGTGCTGGCGATCCACGTCGTCACCGTCCCGGACCAGACGTCGTTGGAGAAGGCGGCCGAGAACAGGGAGCGGCTCGACGAGTCCTCCGAGGCCCTGCTCGACGCCGCCGTCGCCGACGCGGCCGCCTTCGACGCCCCGATCGCGACGAAGACGGTCCTCTCGCACCGCGGGATCGAGGAGGTGTTCGACGCCGCGCGGACGAACGACGCGGACGCCGTCGTGATGGGGTACGGCGGGACGCGGTTCGCGGGCGGGCGCGTCGAGGGGTCCCTCGACGAGCTCGCCCGCGACCTCCCGTGCGACTTCCTCGTCCTGGACGGCCAGCGGCTGGACCCCTCGGACGTGCTCGTGCCGACCGCCGGCGGTCCCTCCTCGGACCTCTCCGCGGAGGTCGCCCGCGCACTCCGGGACGTCGCCGGGGCGGACGTCTCGCTGTTGCACGTCGTCGAGCCGGGCGACGAGGAGGCCGGCCGTGAGTTCCTCACCGACTGGGCCGAGGGGCACGGTCTCGGCGACGCGACGCTGCGGGTCGAGACGGGTGACGTCGACGAGACGATCGCCCGCGTCGGCGAGGCGTACGACCTCGTGATCGTCGGCGCGACCGAGCGCGGGCTCCTCTCGCGGATCGTTCGCGGCTCGCTGGCGTACGAGGCCATCGAGCGCCTCGACACGCCGGTGTTGCTCGCGGAGCGGCCGTCGTCGCGGTCGCTCCGCGAGCGGCTGTTCGGCGGGCGCTGAGACCGGGCGCCGGAGACGGCACGGTCGCCGCGATTCGCCGCGGAACGGTAGGCTTTCGGTGGTCGCTTCTGAAGGGCGGCACATGTATCTGATCGTCGTGGGCGCGGGCGACATCGGGACGCCGCTCGTCGATCTCGCGACCGAGAGCGGCAACGAGGTCGTCGTCATCGAACGCGACGAGGAGCGAGCCGAACGGGCGTCGAAGCAGTACGACTGCCTCGTGCTCAACGACGACGCGACCTCGAAGGAGACGCTACAGGACGCCGGCGCCGACCTCGCCGACGCGCTCATCTCGACGACGGATCAGGACGCGACGAACATCATGGTCTGTCTGCTCGCCCAGGAGCTGTCGATCCCGAACATCGTCTCGGTCGTGCACAACCCCGAGCACATGAACGTGTTCGAACAGATCGGCGTCAACACGATGCAGAACCCGCAGAGCCTGATCGCCGAGTATCTGTATCGGGCGGTGAGCCGCCCCTCGGTCGTCGACTTCATGCACATCGGCGAGGAGGCGGAGGTGTTCGAGATCACGGTCGGGCCCGACGCGCCGGTCGCCGGGAAGACGCTGCGGGAGGCGGACGAGGCGGGCCTGATCGGCGGGCAGACCCTGATCGTCGCCGTCGAGCGGGACGGAGAGGGAACGCCGATAACGCCCCGGGGGAACACGCGCATCGAGGCGGGCGACCTGCTCACGGTGTATTCGGGGTCCGGCGTGACCCCGGAAGTGACCGACGTGTTCGGCCACCCGGAGGACCACAGCTGAGATGGCCGAACGGAACGGCGGCCGGCTCCCGACCGATCTGGGGGTCATCGCCCGCGACGTCGGATCGCTCCTCCTGATGGAGGCCGGGCTGATGGCTCTCACCGTTCTCGTCGCCCTCGGGTTCCGGGAGTTCCACGCCGCGCTCGGCTTCCTCGTCGCGGGCGGCGTGACGGCGCTCGTCGGCGGCCTCGCCAATCGGCGGTTCGCCGACGCCTCGGAGCCGAAGATGAAACACGGCATGGTGATCGCCGCCGGCGGCTGGCTCATGGTCGCCGTCTTCGGCGCGCTCCCGCTGTTCCTCACGGCGTGGCTGACGCCGCCCGCCGTTATGGACGCGTTCGTCCCCGCCGCCGCGGAGACGAATTCGTGGGAGCCGATCCGCGTCGGCGGGACCGCGACGCTCTCCAGCCTCGCCTACTTCCGCGACCCGCTCCACGCCTTCTTCGAGAGCATGAGCGGCTGGACCGGGAGCGGCCTGACGATGGCGGTCCACGAGCCGTCGCTGCCGCGGACGGTGCAGTGGTGGCGGTCGTTCATCCAGTGGGTCGGCGGCGTCGGCGTCATCGTCCTCACCGTCTCCATCCTCTCGCGTCCCGGCAGCGGGAGCTACGCGCTCTATCGGAGCGAGGCCCGGGAGCGGAAGATCCACCCGAGCGTCGTCTCGACGGTCCGGACGGTGTGGAAGCTCGTGGTCGGCTACACCCTCCTGTCGTTCGCCGCGCTGTTCGCCGCGATCCGGGCGAGCGGGAGCGAGTACGCCGAGTCGCTCTCGCTCGGCGAGACCGCCTGGCAGGCGCTCAACCACGCCATGACCGGCCTGACGACGGGCGGGTTCTCCGTCACCGACAACTCGATCGCGACGTACGGCTCCCCCCTGGTCGAGGTCGTGCTGTTGCCGATCATGGTCCTCGGCGCGATCGCGTTCCCGGTCCACTACGTCGTGCTCAGGGACCGGAGCGTACACGAACTGGTCGCAGACCTCCAGACCAGGTGGCTGTTCGCGCTGCTCGGGGCCGGCGTCGCCGTGCTCGCGATACAGAACGTCGCGTCCGTTCCGGTCGCCGCCGGCGCGTTCGCGACGGAGTCGTTCCTCTCGTTCCCGGTTCCGCTCCTCGACGGCGCGGGGCTCGACGCGGTCCGGGACTCGGCGTTCCAGTGGATCAGCGCGCTGACCGCCACCGGCTTCCAGTCGGCGCCGATCGGGAGCTGGGTCGCGGGCGCGAAGGTGTTGGTCGTCGTCGCGATGGTGCTCGGCGGCGCCGCCGGGTCCACGGTCGGCGGCATCAAGATCATTCGTGCGTACACGGCCGCTCGCGGGATCATCTGGCAGTTCTCCCGCGTGTTCCTCCCGGGCAACGCCGTCGTCACCGCGCGCATCGGCGACCGCACGCTGGACCGCGAGACGATGGAGCGGGAGTTCAGCGAGGCCGCCATCGTCACGCTGCTGTGGATCGTCGCACTCGTCGTCGGGAGCCTCGTGCTGGTCAACGTCGCCGGCCCGGAGTTCGGCTACGCCGACGCGCTGTTCGAGGTCGCGAGCGCACAGGGGAACGTCGGCCTCTCGTCCGGGATCACCGGGCCGTCGATGTCGCCGGCGGCGGAGGCGATGTTCCTCTTCCACATGTGGATCGGCCGCCTAGAGATCATTCCGGTGTTAGTGTTCATCAGGGCCGGTATCTGGGGGCTGAACCCGTGACCGGCTCGACGCCGACGGTCACCGCCGGACGGCGATCGAACCCACGGCGCGGTCGGGGTCACTCCCCGTCGGCGTTCACGCGACCGATGAACGACCAGTGGGTCTCGTGAGTTCCGTTCGGAAGGGTCTCTTCGGTAACGTGGTAGAGGTACGGCCCGTGCGGACAGTCGTCACAGCCCTCCTGACAGGAGTACTGTTTCACGACTTCGGTGTATCCCTCGTGTTCGGTGACGCGCAGGATGTCCTCGCCGGCCTCCGCGTCGACCGGGAGCTCCGTCTCCTCGTGGTAGTGCAGCAGCTCCTGCGCGTGGACGATCGCCTTGCGGAGCTCCTCCGGCGTGGAGTTTTTCAGCTGCTTGACGAGCTTCGGCGGTAATCCTTCGGGCGGCGTCGGGGACTCCGATGGGTCGGTCATGGGTGGGGATTGACTCCGAGCCCACATAACGGTCGGTGGCGATTCGGCCCGCCGGCGAATCCGGCCGGCCGCGCGGCAAACCATAATGAATATTTATACGAGTTCGGCGGGTAGCGGGCGGCATGTACGACGACGAGGAGCTCTCCGAGATCCGCGAGGCCAAGGAGTCGTGGGAGGCGGAGACGCTGGATCCGGCCCTCGAACGGCACGGCGAGCGGCGCGACCGGTTCGCGACGGTGTCGAACCACGAGGTCGATCGCTTGTATACCCCCGCGGACGTGGCCGACCTGGACTACGCCGAGGACCTCGGGTTCCCCGGCGAGGAGCCGTACACCCGCGGGGTCTACCCGACGATGCACCGCGGCCGGACGTGGACGATGCGGCAGTTCGCGGGGTTCGGCACCGCCGAGGAGACGAACGAGCGGTTCCGCTACCTGATCGACGAGGGCCAGACCGGCCTCTCGACCGCCTTCGACATGCCGTCGCTGATGGGGCTCGACTCCGACGACCCGATGTCGCTCGGCGAGGTCGGCAAGGAGGGCGTCGCCGTCGACACGCTCCGCGACATGGAGGTGCTGTTCGACGGCATCGACGTGAGCGAGGTGTCCACCTCATTCACGATCAACCCGAGCGCACCGGTGATCTACGCGATGTACGTCGCCATCGCGGACCGGCAGGGAGTCCCGCGCGAGGAGCTCCGGGGGACCCTCCAGAACGACATGCTGAAGGAGTTCATCGCGCAGAAGGAGTGGGTGATCCCGCCGGAGCCCTCCCTCGATCTGGTGACGGACACGATCGAGTTCGCCGTCGACGAAACGCCGAAGTTCAAGCCGATCTCGGTGTCGGGCTACCACATCCGCGAGGCGGGCTCGACCGCGGTCCAGGAGCTCGCCTTCACCCTCGCCGACGGGTTCGCGTACGTCGAGGCGTGTCTCGACCGCGGGCTCGACGTCGACGCGTTCGCCCCGCAGCTCTCCTTCTTCTTCAACTCGCACAACTCGATCTTCGAGGAGGTCGCGAAGTTCCGCGCCGCGCGCCGGATCTACGCGCGGGTCATGGACGAGTGGTACGGCGCGGAGGCCGACGCCTCGAAGCAGTTGAAGTTCCACACCCAGACGGCGGGCCAGTCGCTGACGGCCCAACAGCCCCTGAACAACGTCGTCCGCGTCACGCTCCAGGCGCTGGCGGGCGTGCTCGGCGGCACCCAGAGCCTCCACACCAACTCCTTCGACGAGGCGCTGGCGCTCCCCTCCGAGCGGGCCGTGCGGGTCGCGCTCCGCACCCAGCAGATCATCGCGGAGGAGTCGGGGGCGGCCGACATCGTCGACCCCCTGGGCGGCTCCTTCGCGGTGGAGGCGCTCACGGACGAGGTGGAGGCGGAGGCGACCGCGTACGTCGAGGAGATCCGGGAGATGGGCGACGGGTCGGTCCGCGACGGCGTCCTCAGCGGGATCGAGCAGGGGTACTTCCACCGCGAGATCCAGCAGGCGTCCTACGAGTACCAGGAGCGGGTCGACGAGGGCGAGGAGACCGTCGTCGCCGTCAACGCCTACCGGGTGGAGCAGGACACGGAGCCCGACCTGCTCCGCGTCGACGAGACGACCCGGGAGCGCCAGCTCGACCGGCTGGAGTCGGTGAAGGCGGAGCGCGACGACGACGCGGTCGACGCCGCCTTAGACGACCTCCGCGAGGCGATCGACGCCGGCGAGAACGTGATGCCGGCGATCGTCGCGGCGGTGAAGGCGTACGCGACGATGGGCGAGATCATGGCGGTGTTCGAGGCGGAGTACGGGACGTACCGCGAGCGCATCGGGGTGGCCTGAGCGGGGAAAAAGCGGGGACGGCGAAGCGGACTGACCGGCCGGGCGCGGAGTCGGGGCGACCCGCCGGGTTACGCCGGGTCGACCGGGCGTGCGGACTCCGCGCACCACGCGTTGCCCCGGCGTCCCGCGCGCCGGAGGTCGAGCTCGACGACCGTCCCGGCGTCGAGCGACGACAG
The DNA here is from genome assembly GCF_059752555.1 of Halorubrum sp. B52. Classification (NCBI taxonomy): domain Archaea; kingdom Methanobacteriati; phylum Methanobacteriota; class Halobacteria; order Halobacteriales; family Haloferacaceae; genus Halorubrum; species Halorubrum sp. B52. The sequence continues at coordinate 411,430 of NZ_MWTG01000007.1, forward strand.
CTCGGCCTCCACGTCGGGATCGTCGTACTCGACGACGTACAGCGTCCCGTTTCGGGGGTATTCACGGAGCGTGATCGCTCCGTGGTCGTTGCACGGGTCCACGATCGTGTACTTGCCAGTGCGATCCATCCCGTGTCGAGCTACGCAGTGCCCCATGTTAACGTTTGTGCGTGCGGGTGTCGAGGTCACACGTCGGCCGCGAACGCTCCACTTTAATCGACGCGCCGCCTCGCTCGGGTATGACGGAGACGGAGGTCCCGGAGGACCACCCGCGGTACGCCTCGCTCGTGACGCGCCACCGGATCGAGGCGGGCGTCGAGAAGGGGATCACCTCGAAGCAGGGGCTCATCGCACAGGGGCGCGGCGAGGCCTTCGACTACCTCCTCGGCGAGCGGACGCTCCCGAGCGCGGACCGCGCCGCGCGCGCCGCCGCGGCGACCCTGCTGGCGGCCGCCCGCCCGGTGATATCGGTGAACGGCAACGTCGCGGCCCTCGCCCCCGCGGAGACGGTCGAACTCGCCGAGGCGGTCGACGCCGACCTGGAGGTGAACCTCTTCAACCACACGGACGAGCGCGTCCGGCGCATCGCCGACCACCTCCGCGAGCACGGCGCCGACGAGGTGAAGGGGCTGACCGGCGACGGCGAGATACCCGGGCTGTCGCACGCCCGCGGCGTCGTCGACGCCGACGGGATCGGGGCGGCGGACGTCGTCGTCGTCCCGCTGGAGGACGGCGACCGCGCCGCGGCGCTCGACGCGATGGGGAAGACGGAGATCGTGATCGACCTCAACCCCGGGAGCCGATCGCCGCGGACCGCGGACGTCCCGATCATCGACAACCTGATCCGCGCCGTGCCGAACGTCACGGCCCACGCCCGCGACCTCGCGGACGCCTCTCCGGCCGAGCTCCGGGAGATCGCTGACGCGTTCGACGCCGACGAGGCGCTCGCGGCGGCGGAGGCCGCGATCCGAGAGGGGTCGTTCGAGACGCCGAACGAGGGATAAGCGGACGAGTCGCCGCTGCGCGCGGCGGAAGCGGACGAGTCGCCGTCGGACGAGTCGTCTCGGCGGGACTACGTCCGAACGGTCAACCGCGAGAAGCATTAGAATTACAACGGGTAGCGGCGCCGAACCGCCGGAACTGCAAAGTCCGCTCCCGACGTACCCTCCCCCATGGAACTCGACGAGACGGACCGAGCCATCCTCAGGATCCTCCAGGAGGACGCCCGGACGCCGTTCTCGGAGGTCGCGCGGCAGATCGACATGTCGAGCGCGACCGTCCACGATCGGGTGGGGCGGATGGAGGAGGCCGGCGTTATCGAGGGGTATCACGCGGAGGTCGACCCCAAGGCGGTCGGCTACGGCGTCAGCGCGTTCGTCGGACTCCGCGTCGAGCAGGGGCGCGAGGAGGACGCGCTCGACCGGCTCCACGACATCGACGGCGTCAGCGAGATCCACCTGACGACCGGCGAGTGGGACGTGATACTGCGCGTCGTCGCCGCGGACACCGACAGCCTCCGCGAGCTGATGTTCGAGGAGATCGCGGAGATGGACGGCTTCTCGCGCTCGCAGACGATGATAATCCTCGGCACCGACTTCGAGTCCGCCGGGCCGCCGATCTGAACGGGGCTCCGCGACGGGGCGAGCCGGGACCGGAACGCTCAACTCGGGAACACCCCGAACGGGAGGCATGAGCACACCGGTCGCCGGACGGATCGAGGGATCGCCGGAGCGAGCGTGGGCGGCGGTCGTCGGCGGGGTCGCGCTCCTGCTCGCGATCGGGTCGGTCGTCTTCCCGCGGGCCGTGTACGACCGATTCGTCTGGCAGTACTTCTGGGGGCCGGTCGTCGCCGACGGACAGGGCGCGCAGTGCGCCGTCCGGGACGCCGGCGGCACGGAGCTGCTCGGGAGCTCGTCGGCGTGTCAGGCCGCCGTCGGCGCGGGCGAGGTCGTCGCGTTCCCGGGGTACACCACCGTCTCGACCGTGAGCTACGTCGTCGTCCTGCTGGGGATGCTGATCGGCGTCGTCTTCCTGCTCCGCCGGCTGGAGATCGGCGACGAGCTGCGGTTCTTCTACGCGCTGTTCCCGTTCATGCTGCTCGGCGGCGCGCTCCGCACCGTCGAGGACTCGGGCGTCGCCGCCGTCCGCGCCGGCACGGAGCCGCTGATCCCCTTCCCGGCGAGCGCGCTGCTCATCAGCCCGTTCATCTACTTCACCGCGTTCGGCGTCACCCTCGCCTGCGTGATCGCGGCGTACTCGCTGGCGGACCGCGGGGTCGCGGACGACTACGCCCGGCCGCTGTTCGCGATGGGGACGCTCGCGCTCGCGGCCTCGCTCGCGTACCTCTCCTACCTCGCCGCCGCGACCGACTACGTCGAGTTCTACCCGCAGGTGCTCGCGCTCACGCTGGTCATCGCGACCGTCGCGACCGCGGTCACCTGGAAGCTCGCGACCGCGTACGAGCCGACGATCCGACAGGGGACGGGGGTCGCGGGGATCCTCATCATCTGGGGCCACGCGATCGACGGCGTCGCCAACGTGATCGGACTCAACTGGATGCCGGCGCTGACGGGGACGGCGAACCTCGTGCCCAAGCACGTCGTCAACGCGCTGATCGTCGACTGGACCGCGCGGCTCCTCCCCGACTCGATCCTCGCCGTCACCGGCGACGCGTGGCCGTTCCTCCTCGTCAAGCTCGCGGCCGCGACGTTCGTCGTCTGGGTGTTCAACGGCGAGATGTTCGAGGAGTCGCCGCGGTACACGCTGATGCTGCTCATCACCGTGCTGGCCGTCGGGCTCGGACCCGGGACGCGGGACATGCTGCGCGCGACCTTCGGTATTTAACTGGCGGCGGCGGACCCGCCGGGTCCATCCGATCCCGCGTCGCCGACGCCGACCTGTCGGAGGTACGCCACTCCCGAAAAGGGTTAAGTCGCGTTCGGACGACGGGATCAGTAATGTACGATCCCGAGGAACTGGCCGAGATCAGGGAGGCCAAGGAGTCGTGGGAGGAGGGGACTTACGGCGAGACGGTCGACCGGTTCGGCGAGCGCAAGGAGACGTTCACCACGGACACGGGCGGCCAAGAGGTCGATCCGCTGTACACTCCCGCCGACGTTCCGGACCACGACTACCGCGAGGACGTCGGGAACCCGGGCGAGGAGCCGTACACGCGCGGCGTCTACTCGACGATGCACCGCGGGCGCCTCTGGACGATGCGCCAGTACGCGGGGATGGGCACGGCGGCCGAGACGAACGAGCGGTTCAACTACCTCATCGACGAGGGCTCCTCCGGGCTCTCGATGGCGTTCGACCTCCCGACGCAGATGGGGTACGACTCCGACGCCGCGATGGCCGAGGGCGAGGTGGGGCGCTCGGGCGTCGCCATCGACACCCTCGACGACTTCGAGACCGTCTTCGACGGGATCCCCTTAGACGAGGTGTCGACGTCGATGACGATCAACGCCCCCGCGGCCGTCCTCCTCGCGATGTACGTCGCGATGGGCGACGAGCAGGGCGTCCCGCGCGAGGAGCTCCGCGGCACGATCCAGAACGACATCATGAAGGAGTACATCGCGCGGAACCTCTACATCTACCCGCCGAAGCAGTCGATGCGGCTGATCACGGACGTCTTCGAGTTCTGCGCCGCCGAGGTCCCCAGCTTCAACACGATCTCCATCTCGGGATACCACATCCGGGAAGCGGGCTCGACCGCGGCCCAGGAGGTCGCGTTCACCCTCGGCGACGGGATCGAGTACGTGCAGGCCGCGATCGACGCCGGCCTCGACGTCGACGAGTTCGCCCCGCAGCTCTCCTTCTTCTTCAACGCCCACAACAACGTCTTCGAGGAGGCCGCGAAGTTCCGCGCCGCCCGGCGGATGTGGGCGCAGATCATGGAGGAGCGGTTCGGCGCCGAGAACCCCAAGTCGAAACAGCTCAAGTTCCACACCCAGACCGGCGGCTCCACGCTCACCGCCCAGCAGATCGAGAACAACGTCGTCCGCGTCGCGTACCAGGCGCTCGCGGCCGTCTTGGGGGGGACTCAGAGCCTCCACACCAACGGGAAAGACGAGGCGCTCGCGCTCCCCACCGAGAAGTCGGTCCGGACCGCGCTTCGAACCCAGCAGATCCTCGCGCACGAGTCGGGCGCGGCCGACACGATCGACCCGCTCGCCGGGTCGTACTACGTGGAGAACCTCACCGACGGGATCGAGGAGGAGGCGTTCGAGATACTGGAGGAGGTCGACCGCCGCGGCGGCATGTTGGAGGCGGTCGAGAGCCAGTGGGTCCAGCGGCAGATCCAGGACGTCGCCTTCGAGCGCCAGCGGGAGGTCGAGGAGGGCGAGCGGATCATCGTCGGCGTCAACGAGTTCGAGGTCGACGAGGAGCCGGAGATGGACCTCGAAGAGGTCGACCCCGAGCAGGAGCAGAACCAGCGCGAGCGCCTGCAGGCGGTGAAGGCCGACCGCGACGGGGACGCGGTCGAGGACGCGCTCGCGTCGCTTCGCGAGGCCGCCCGGGGGAGCGAGAACGTGATGCCGCACGTCGTCGACGCCGTGAAGGCGTACGCGACGGTCCAGGAGGTCTCGGACGTGTTCCGCGACGAGTTCGGGGAGTACAAGCCGGGGCGGTAGGGCGCGACCTATCGCAGCCGCAGCGCGGTCCCGTACGCGAGGATCTCCGCGCCGCTGTCGGCGATCGAGGAGGTCGTGAACCGGACGTTGATCACGCCGTCGGCGCCGAGCGCCTCCGCCTCCTCGATCATGCGCTCTTGCGCCTGGTCTCGGACGTCGGTCATCAGCTCGGTGTACCCCTTCAGCTCGCCGCCCGCGAGGTTGCGGAGGCCCTGCGTGATGTCGCGGCCGACGTTGCGGGCGCGGACCGTGTTCCCGCGGACGAGCGTCTCGACCACTTCCCCGCCGGCGACCGACTCGGTGTTGGAGAGCTCCATGCCGGGCCGGTTCGTCGACAATCGACATAATATCGACGCCGGTCGCGGCGGTCGCGCTTTCGACCTCGCCGCCGCCTCAGTCCGCCCCGCGGACGACGTGCTCGTACTTCAGCGCCGCGACGAAGATCGCGCCGCCGACGGCGTTGCCGACGGTCGCGAGCGCGAGGAAGGAGAGGTAGTCGGTGATCGAGATCGCGGGCGAGACGAACAGCCCGAACAGGACCTCGACGTTGCCCGCGATCGAGTGCGGCAGGTGGAGCATCCCGATGGTCCCGGTCACGATCAGCACCATGAGCAGGCGCCCGGTCGTCTCCTGGGCCGCCGTGATGAGCCACGCCAACAGCCCCATCAGCCACCCGGCGAACACCCCGCCGACGAACAGCCACTGGAGGTCGTGGTTGACGAGCTTGAGCGCGATGGCCTCGAACGCGGCCTCCTCGACGACGCCGAGTCCGGGGGTCAAGAGGACGGCGAGCAAGGTGAAACACAGCCCGCCGAGGAGGTTCCCGACGTACACCAGCCCCCAGAGGCGGCCCAGCTGGCCGAGCGAGGCCTGTCGGTCCAGCACGGGGATCACGGCGAGCATCGTGTGCTCGGTGAACAGCTCCGAGCGGCCGAGGATGACGAAGATGAAGCCGACCGAGTAGACGCTCGCGAGCAGCAGCTCGGTCCGGAAGTCCCCGTAGCCGCCCGGCGAGAGCGTCAACACCACGGCCATCAGCAAGGGGCCGAAGCCGATGTCGAGCCCCGCGGAGAGCCCGGAGAGGAACAGTCCGGACCGCTCGCGGTTCATCTCGTGGAGCGCGCTGTCGAGGATGGAGTCGAGGATCGACCGCGACGTCTTCTGATCCTGCGGCGACTCCGTCTCCTGTGCCGAGTCGGCGTCCAGGCGCTGCGCCGTCGCCGCGTCGTTCTGATCGCTCACGGGAGTTCTTGGCCCCGTCTTGTGGCTCGGGGTACCCAACCTTTTCTATCGGCGAACACGGCCCCGGTCCGACGCGTCGAACTCGCGACGGTGGTGCCTTCCCGCGCCGCCATGCCTCTCTGCACCGCCGCTCCTCTCCGCACCTCCGCGGCGTGCGGATCGGTTTATAATCCCCGCGCCGCGACACTCCCGCATGCGTTTCGACCACGTCGGCGTCGCCGCCCGCGACGCCGCCGACCTCGCCGACCTGTTCGACGGCCTCCTCGACGCGCCGATCGCGCACGAGGAGACGTTCGACGGCATGCGCGTCGTCTTCCTCGCGCTCGACGACGGCGGCTACTTCGAGCTGTTAGAGCCCGCCGACGGCGGCGCGATCGCCGACTACCTCGACCGGGAGGGACCGGGGATCCACCACGTCGCGCTCGCGACCGACGACGCCGAGGAAGCGCTCGGTCGCGCCCGCGAGCTCGGCGTCGACCTCGTCGACGAGGAGCCGCGCCCCGGCGCGTGGGGGCACGAGGTCGCGTTCCTCCACCCGCGGTCGACGGGCGGGGTGCTCGTGGAGTTCGTCGAGCACTGAGCCCGAAGGGCCCGCGGGGGCGAAATCGGTCCCGATTCAGTCGCCGTCCTCGACCGCCGGGTCGTGCGTCTCGTACCAGTCGAGGACCTTCTCCAGCCGGTGGATCGCCCGGTCCGGGTCGCCGATATTGTGGTGCTCGTCCGGGTAGACGACGAGCTCCGCGTCGATCCCCTGCTTCCGGGCCGCGACGTACAGCTGCTCGGACTGGGAGGGCGGACACCGCCAGTCCTCGCCCCCGGCCATCACGAGCAGGGGCGTCTCGATGTTCCCGGCGTCGAGGATCGCGGTCGCCGCGTCATACGCCTCCGGGTCCTCCCACGGGAGGCCGTACTCCGCCTCGAACCACGTGTGCGTGTCGTCGGTGCCGAACGCCGACCGGAGGTCGTAGATTCCGTGTTCCGGCGCCGCCGCCGCGAACAGCTCCGGCTTCCGCGTGACGAGGAACCCCTGCGCGATCCCCCCGTACGAGAAGCCGTGGCCGAACACGCGGTCGGGGTCGACCCAGCCGCGCTCGGCGAGCGACGCGACGCCCGCCGCGATGTCGTCGACCTCGGCGGTCCCCCACGCACCCGTCAGTTCGGCGGTGAACGCCCGGCCGCGGGAGGTGCCGCCGCGGTAGTTCGGCCGGAAAACGAGGTATCCTCGACTCGTCAGCGCGGCGTGCGCGAAGCTGAACACGGGCTCGTCGTACGACATCGGTCCGCCGTGGATCGCGACCACGAGCGGGTGGTCGCCGTCGGTCGGGTCCACCGCCGGATCGTGGTAGACGACGCCGTCGAGCGTCCAGCCGTCGGACTCCCACTCGACGCGCGTCGCCTCGGGCATCGCGAATTCGTCGATGAGGGAGTCGTTGACCGCGGTGAGCCGTCGGAACGAGCCCGGTTCCGTCTCCGAATCGAGGTCGTCGACGTCGACCGCGTAGAGGTCGATCCCCGCGGTCGGCTCCGAGAGGACCGCCACCGCCGTCGACCCGTCGGCCGAGACGTCGAAGCCGGCCAGCGCGCGGTCGCGGCCCTGCGCCGCGAAGACCCGCTCGACGGAGCCGTCGGTCTCCACGCGGGCCAGCCGCGTGTGGCTCTCGTCGGCGATCGGGACGTAGATCGCACCGTCGACCCAGTGCGGCTCGCCGCCGCGCGCGACCGTCCGGTCGAGGTCGGCGGTGAGCGAGGTGACGGTCTCAGACTCTCCCTCGCCGTCGACGAGATACATCTCGGCCGGCGCGGGCGGGTCGTCCGGGTCGCCCGCGACGGTCGCCAGTTCGTCGCTTTCCGGGCGCCACGTCGGGGTCCCGTGGCTCAGGTCGCCGCCGGTGAGCCGCTCGGCGTCGCCGCCCTCGGGCGACACCGCGTACGCGTCGCGGACGGTTGTGTCGTCCGGGCGATCCAGCCGACAGGAGGTGAACGCGATCCGACCCGCCTCGCCCCAGTGCGGGTCCATCCCCGTCACGTCCTGGAACGCGCCTCCGCCGTACGCGTCGTCGAGGCGGCGGGGATCGCTCTCGGAGTCGTCGAGGTCGACGACGAACAGGTGCGGCGTCACGTCGTCGGTCCAGCCGACGCCGTTCACCTTGTGCTGGAGCCGCGTCGTCTCGATCGGCCCGCCCTCCTCGCGCACCTGATCGAGGTAGTCGGCCTCCTCGTCGGTCGGGTCGCGCGACTCGATCACCAGCCGGTCTCCCGCGGGCGACCAGTCGAAGTCGGCGACGCCCTCGTCGCGCTCGGTGACCTGTCGGGCGTCGCCGCCGAGCGCGAGGTCGAACAGCCACACCTGCGGCTCGGGCTCGTCGTTGCCGGCGGGCGCGCCCGCGTCCTCGCCGTCCCCGTCGGCTTCGTCGGTCTCGTCGTCTTCTTTTCCGTCCGCCTCATCATCGCCGGCTTCTTCCGCCCGGTCCCGCCACCCGACCCGCCGCTCGGCGTCGCGCTCGCGAGCGGCCACGAAGGCGAGGCGGTCGCCGTCGGGCCCCCACGCCGGCGCGGAGGCACCGGACGCGCTCGTCAGGCGGTGCGGCTCGCGGGAGCCGTCGGTCGGGACGACGAACAGCGAGGCGACCGCCTCGTCCTCGCGCTGGTCGTACTCGGTGGCGGTGAAGGCGACGCGGTCGCCGGAGGGGGAGACGGCGACCTGGCCGATCTGCGTCAGGTCGTAGTAGGCGTCGAGCGGGAGTGCCGACATGCACGCACGGAGCGGCGGCCGGAGCAAATACGTTCGGGCCGCGGAAGTCGGCCGCCAGCGGTGGGGGCCGTCCCCGTCGCGGTCGGGGAACGGCGCCGGCGGCCGACCGCCGCCTCGCCCGGACTTTTAAACGTCGCCGTGTCCCATCCCGGTCCGTGTTCCGCGACCTCTCCCGCCCCATCGAGACGGGGATGCCGGTCTACCCAGGCGACCTCGCGGTGACGCTCGCGCCCGACGCGACCCACGAGGCCGACGGCTACGCGACGAGCGAGCTCCGGACCGGCACCCACGCCGGGACGCACGTCGACGCGCCGCGCCACACGCTCTCCGAGGGGGCGACGGTCGACGAGGTCGATCCGAGCCGGTTCGCGTTCGACGCCCGCCTCGTCGATCTCCGGCCGCTGGAGCCGCGGGAGGCGATCACGGCGGCGGCGCTGTCGGAGGCGCTCGGAGGCGAAACCGACGCGGTCGGAGAGGGGACGGACGCGGCCGACGCCGAGGTCGACCTCCTCGTCTGCCGCACCGGCTGGGCCGCGCACTGGGGGACCGAACGGTACCGCGACCACCCCTACCTGACCGAGGCGGCCGCGGCGCGGTGCCGCGACCGGGGCGTCGGCGTCGGACTCGACGCGTTCGGGCCGGACCCGACGCCGTCCGCGGCGGGGACCGACGTCGCGGCCGCGAGCGACGAACCCGACGGCACCCCCGCCCACGACGCTCTCCTGACCGGCGACCTCTCGATCGTCGAGAACCTGTGCGGGCTCGACGGGGTGCCGGCGCGGTTCCGGCTGTACGCGTTTCCGCTCCGCCTGCGGGACGGAGACGGATCGCCGGTTCGGGCCGTCGCGGAGTGGGAGGCGTGAGGGACCGGCGATCGCCTGCCGGGGGACAGACCAAACCCGTTTTAAGCGTCGGCGACGAACCGCGACTCAAGGTCGATATCCATGGAGATGCCACGTCGTTTCAACACGTACTGTCCGCACTGTGACTCCCACCAGGAGCACGAGGTGGAGAAGGTTCGATCGGGTCGGGCGACCGGAATGAAGCGGGACGCGCGCCAGCGACGCCGCGCGCTCGCGACGATCGGCAACGCCGGCGGGTACTCGAAGGTGCCCGGTGGCGACAAGCCGACCAAGAAGACCCACCTGAAGTACCGCTGCGGCGACTGCGGCAAGGCCCACATGCGCGAGGGATGGCGCGCCGGCCGGCTCACGTTCCAGGAGTAAGCATGGCGGGAGACTTCCACCGCGTCGCCTGCGGCGACTGCGAGAACGAACAGGTCGTCTTCGGCAAGGCCTCCTCCGTGGTGTCGTGCGCGGTCTGTGGCACGACGCTCGCGACCCCGACCGGCGGGGAGGCCGAGCTCCACGGCGAGATCGTCGAAACCGTTGAGGCGCGGTAACCGCCTCGCTACCCCCGTATGAAGTACAGCGGCTGGCCCGAACCCGGCGAGTTGGTTGTCGGCGACGTCGACGAGATCGCCGATTTCGGCGTGTTCGTCGACCTCGACGAGTACGAGGAGAAGCGCGGCCTCTGTCACATCAGCGAGGTCGCCTCCGGCTGGATCAAGAACGTCCGCGACCACGTCCGCGAGGGACAGACGGTCGTCGCGAAGGTGCTGGAGGTCGACGAATCCGCGAACCAGATCGACCTGTCGATCAAAGACGTCAACGAGCACCAGCGGAAGGACAAGATACAGGCCTGGAAGAACGCCCAGAAGGCCGACAACTGGATGCTCATCGCGCTGGGCGAGGACGTCGACGACGACCGCTACACCGAGGTCGCCAACGCGCTGCTCGCAGAGTACGACTCGCTGTACGACGCCTTCGAGGCGGCGGCGATAAGCGGGGACGAGGCCCTCGACGACGTCGACGTCGACGACGACGCCCGCGAGTCGATCGTCGAGGCCGCCCGCGACAACGTCTCGGTGCCGTACGTCGACGTGACCGGCTACGTCGACCTCGAGTCCGCGGCCCCCGACGGCGTCGACGACGTGAAGGCGGCGCTCGAAGCGGCCGAGGGCGACGGCGAGGTCCCGGACGGCGTCGACCTGGAGGTCGGCTACGTCGGCTCGCCCGAGTACCGGATCAAGGTCCGCGCGCCCGACTACAAGACGGCCGAGGACCAGCTGGAGGCGGCCGCGGCCCGCGCCCGCGAGGCGATCGAGGGGCGCGGCGGCGCCGGCGACTTCCACCGCGAGCGCCGCGAGGACGACGAGTAACCCGTTCGGCCGCTTTCCTTTTCCACCCGTGAAATCCGACATCCGCGTCTGCGCGAACTGGGAGACGACCCACGACCGCCCGGTGTACACGCTCGGCGACCGCTGCCCCGAGTGCGACGGCCCCGCCGCGAACAGCGCGCCCGCGCCGTTCAGCCCCGAGGACCCGTACGGCGAGTACCGGCGGCGGGCGCGGCGAGACCGCGACTCCGAGTAGGGTCCGCCTCCGACGCCGACTCCGCTCCTCTCGCCCGCGACGCCGGAATAGCCACCCTCTTGTGACCGCCGCCCGGACGGATCCGACATGGACGACATCGAGATCGACGAGGTCGCGACGCCGGAGCTCGACGACCCGGTGCTCATCGAGGGACTGCCGGGCGTCGGCCACGTGGGGAAGCTGGCGGCGGAGCACCTGTTAGAGGAGTTCGACGGCGAGCTGGTCCGCCGGGTGTACACCACGGAGTTCCCGCCGCAGGTGAACGTCGACGGCGACGGCGTCGCGGAGCTGACCTGCGCCGAGTTCCACGCCGTCGAGACCGACGGCGCCGACCTGCTCGTGTTGACCGGGGACCACCAGGCCGGCTCGAACAAGGGCCACTACACGCTCACGACGACGTTCCTCGACGTCGCCGAGGAGTTCGGTGCGACGCGGGCGTACGCGCTCGGCGGCGTCCCGACCGGCGAGCTCGTCGAGGAGTACACCGTGCTCGGCGCGGTCTCCGACGCGAACCTCGTCGATGGGCTGGAGGACGCCGGCGTCGAGTTCCGTCCCGACGAGCCGGCCGGCGGGATCGTCGGCGTCTCCGGCCTGGTGCTCGGGCTCGGCGGCCGCCGCGGCTTCGACGCCGCCTGCCTGATGGGCGAGACGAGCGGCTACCTCGTCGACCCCAAGAGCGCCCGGGCGGTGCTGGAGGTGCTGGAGGACGTGCTCGACTTCGCCGTCGACTACGAGAGCCTGGAGGACCGCGCCGAGGAGATGGAGGAGGTCGTCGGCAAGATCCGCGAGATGCAGGACGGTCCGGCGGTGCCGGACGACGACCTGCGGTACATCGGCTGACGCCCCGGGAAACGCTCCCGACGGTCCCCCGCGAGCGCCACCCCTTCCGGCAACGATAAACCGACCCCCGATTATCGTTCGTGTATGACCGACGCACGCGTCGCCGGAGTCGGGCTCACGCGCTTCGGGAGCCACGCGGACCGCGCGGGACGCGACCTCTTCGCGACGGCCGCGGAGCGCGCGTTCGCGGACGCCGGCGTCCCCCGAGAGGACGTCGAGGAACTGAACTACGGGAACTTCATGGGCGCGCTCGCCGAGCACCAGGGCCACCAGGCGCCGCTGATGGCCGAGGCCGCGGGCGTGCGCTGCCCCGCGACCCGCTACGAGTCGGCGTGCGCCTCCGCGGGCGTCGCGGTCCGCGAGGCCGTCCGGACCGTCGCCGCGGGCGACGCCGACGTCATCCTCGCCGGCGGGATGGAGCGCATGACGAACCTGCCGACCGCCGAGGTGACGGAGGGGCTCGCGATGGCCGCCGACGACCTGTTCGAGGTGCGGTCGGGCGTCACCTTCCCCGGCGCCTACGCCCTGATGGCGACCGCCTACTTCGAGGCGTACGGCGGTGAACGGCGCGACCTGGCCCACGTCGCCTCGAAGAACCACGCGAACGCTGTCCCGAACGAGTACGCCCAGTACCGCCGGGAGGTGTCCGTCGACGACGCGATGGACGCCCCGCCGGTCGCCGAGCCACTCCACCTCTACGACGCCTGCCCGATCACCGACGGTGCGAGCGCGCTGGTGATCGTCTCCGCCGAGTACGCCGCCGAGCACGACGTGGACGCTCCGGTCACGGTGACGGGGACCGGGCAGGGGACCGACCGGATGGCGCTCGGCGACCGCGAGCACCTCGCGCGCACCCCGGCCGCCGACGACGCCGCCGAGGCGGCGTACGCGGCCGCCGGCGTGGAGGCCGCCGACGTCGACGTCGCGGAGGTCCACGACTGCTTCACCATCGCCGAGGTGCTCGCCACGGAGTCGCTCGGCCTCTTCGAGGTCGGCGAGGGGATCGCCGCCGCCCGCGAGGGGGTCACGACCGCCGACGGCGACCTCCCGGTGAACCTCTCGGGCGGCCTGAAGGCGAAGGGGCACCCGGTCGGCGCGACCGGCGGCTCGCAGATCGCCGAGCTGACGCGGCTGCTCCGGGGCGACCACCCGAACAGCGAGCACGTCCCCGACGCCGAGGTCGGCGTCGCGCACAACGCGGGAGGCACCGTCGCCAGCGCGGTCGTCCACGTGCTGGAGGTGGCGGAATGAGCGACGACGGCGAGAAGGGCCCGAACGCCGACGGGGGGACGCCGACGCCGGTCACCGACGCCGACTACGAGGAGTGGCTCGACGCGCTCGCGGCGGGCGAGGGGTACGCGCTCGTCTGTCCCGACGGCCACGGGTCGCTCCCGCCGCGGCGGCGCTGCCCGGAGTGCGGGTCGAGCCCGCTCTCGCGGGAGCCGCTCGACGGGACGGGGCGGGTCGAGACGTTCAGCGTCGTCCACGTCCCCTCGCCCCGGTTCGCCGACGACGCCCCGTACGTCACCGCGATCGTCGACCTCGGGCCGGTCCGAGCGACGGGTGTCCTGCGCGGCGTCGACCCCGAGGGCGACGCGGTCGAGGTCGGGCTGTCGGTCGACGTCGGCGTCGAGGAGCGGGCGACGGACGGGGAGCCGCTGGTCGTCTTCCGCCCGACCGACGACGCGTGAGGGGCGCGTAACCGCCGACCGGGAGGCGGCCGACGTTTCCGCTGCTCGACCAAATGGTTATACGATGGTCACCTGTAGTCGTGTCCAATGACCGACCGGATCCGCGTCCTCCACGTCGACGACGACGCCGACCTCGCCGAGGTGACGGGGTCGTTCCTCGAACGCGAGGACGAGCGGATCGCGGTCGAGGCCGCCCCGAACGCGACGGTCGGGCTGGAGCGGCTCGACGAGGGCGGGATCGACTGTATCGTCTCCGACCACGACATGCCCGGACCGAACGGGATCGAGTTCTTGGAGCGGGTCCGGGAGCGCGACCCCCACCTCCCCTTCATCCTGTACACCGGGAAGGGGTCGGAGACGGTCGCCAGCGAGGCGATCTCCGCCGGAGTGACGGACTACCTCCAGAAGGGCGGCGGCACCGAGCAGTACGAGATCCTCGCGAACCGGATCGCCGACGCCGTGATGAAGCGCCGGGCCGAGCGCGACGCCGAACGGACCCGGACGCACCTCCGCGCGATCACCGACAACTCGATGGACGCGATCGTCACCATCGACGCCGACAGCAGGATTCGGTTCGCGAACCCCGCCGTCGAACGGCTGTTCGGCTACGCGCCGAGCGAGCTGGAGGGAGAACCGCTGTCGACGCTGATGCCGGAGCGAGAGGTCGATCGGCACCACGAAGCGGTCGACCGGTATCTCTCGGGCGGTGACCCGACGATGGACTGGTCCGCCGTCGAGTTCCCGGGTCAGCACCGAGACGGCCGCGAGGTGCCGCTGTCGATCTCCTTCGGCGAGTTCGAGGAGGACGGCGAGCGCCGGTTCGTGGGGATCATCCGGGACGTGACGGAGCGCGAGCGACACCGCGCGTTCGTCGAGCGCTCCAGCGACATCGTCTCGGCGCTCGACGCGGACGGGACGTTCCAGTACGTGAGCCCGTCGGTCGAGTCGCTGCTCGGCTTCGAGCCCGCGGACCTCCTGGGCGAGGACGCGTTCGAACACGTGCACCCGGACGACCGCGACCGAGTCGTCGAGGTGTTCCGGGAGTCGATCGCCGGCGAGACGACGAACCCGACCGTCGAGTACCGGCTGGAGCGAGCGGACGGCGACTACCTGTGGGTGGAGTCGGTCGGCAGCAACCGGCTCGACGACAGCGGGGTCGGCGGGTACGTGGTCAACACGCGCGACGTCTCCGACCGGAAGCGGCGCGAGGAGAAGCTGTCGCGCCTCCGCGAGTGGACGCGGGACCTCAACTACACCCGGACCGTCGAGGAGACGACGGGGCTGGCGGTCGACGCCGTCGACGCCATCGTCGGCGCCGAGCTGAGCGGGATACACCTGCTGAACGACGCGGGGGACGCGCTCGAACCGGTCGCGCTCGCCGAGTCCGTCCCGATGTTCTTCGAGGAGCAGCCGTCGTACGACCGGGACGCGCCGCCGAAGTCGCGGTCGGCGCTCGTTTGGGAGGCGTACCGCGGCGACGAGCCGATCGCGATCGACGAGCTCTCGGCCTCGGACCGGCTCGACGAGGAGACGCCGGCGGAGAGCCTGGTGCTCCACCCGATCGGCGACCGCGGGCTGTTCGTCATCTCCGCGTCGACGGCGAACGCGTTCACCGAGACCGACGTCCTCATCGCCGAGATACTGGCGAATCACCTGGAGGCCGCCCTCGACCGCGTCGACCGCGAGACGCGCCTGGAGCGGCTTCACGACGCCACGCGGAGCCTGATCCAGGCGGGCTCCCGAGAGGAGATCGCGGAGCGCGTCGTCGAGGCCGCGGAGGACGTGCTCGGGTTCTCCGTGACGACCGTCCGGCTCTACGACGAGGACGCGGGCGGGCTGGTCCCGGTCGCCGTCTCCGACATCGCGGGCGACCTCCTCCCGCCTCGGGGCGTGTTCACGCCCGACGACGGCAGCCTCAACTGGGCGGCGTTCGAGGCGGGGGAGCCGCGGCTGTACGACGACATCGAGACCGTCGACGCCGTCGACAACGGGACGGGACTCAGGAGCCTGATGCTCCTCCCGGTCGGCGAGTACGGGACGATAGCCATCGGCGAGGACGAGCCGGGCGTGTTCGACGGCACCGACGAGTTCCTCGCGAAGATACTCGCGACCGCGGCGGAGACGGCGTTCCAGTCGGAGGCCCGGACCGAGCGGCTCCACCGGCGGAGCGCCGAGCTGGAGCGCCAGAACGACCGGCTCGCGGAGTTCGCCAGCGTCGTCTCCCACGACCTCCGCAACCCGCTCAACGTGGCGCAGGGCCGAGTGGAGCTGGCCCAAGACGACTGCGACTCGCCGCACCTCGACGCCGCTGTCGGCGCCCACGAGCGGATGGACGGCCTGATCAGCGACCTGCTCACGCTCGCTCGCGAGGGCGAGCGCGTGAGCGACACGGAGCAGGTGGACCTCGCCGCGGTCGTCGAGTCCTGCTGGCTGAACGTCGACACCGGGGAGGCGACGCTCGCGGTCGAGACCGACCTGACGCTGTACGCCGACGAGAGCCGCCTGCAACAGCTACTGGAGAACCTGATGCGCAACAGCGTGGAACACAGTTCCACGGGCAGCCGGGCGGAGCCCGGCGACGCCGTCGAGCACGGCGGCGACCGCGTCGTCGTCGCGGTCGGCGCCCTGACCGACGGCGACGGGTTCTTCGTCGCCGACAACGGGCCCGGAATCCCGCCCGACGAGCGGTCCGACGTGTTCGACGTCGGCTACTCGACCTCGCGGGAGGGGACGGGGTTCGGCCTCCGGATCGTCGAACAGGTGGCGACCGCGCACGGCTGGGACGTGCGGATCACGGACGACCCAGACCTCGGCGGCGCCCGGTTCGAGGTGAGCGGCGTCGACGTCGCGGAGCGAGCGGTCGAAGAGTAGACGTCGCGGCGCGGGGCGGCCTACTCCCGGACGAGCAGTTCGATCTCGTGGCCGTCCTGGTCCTTCGTGAACGCGTAGTTGTGGTCGCAAGAGGCGGGGTCGCGGTAGTCCGGCGCCTCGCGGGTCATCAGCGTCTCCCACGCCTCGTCGAGGTCGTCGACGCGGACGCAGAGGTGGCCCCAGCCGTCCCCCATCGTGTACTCGCGGCCGTCGTAGTTGTAGGTGAGCTCCAGCTTCATCGCCTCCTTCGGGGCGTCCTCGGGGGCCATGAAGTAGTTCGAGAAGCTGTCGGCCTCCCAGCGGCCACTCGGCTGCTCCGTGTACTCGAACTTGCGGGTCCAGTAGCCGAGCGCCTCGTCGGCGTCCTCGACGCGGATCATCGTGTGGTCGATGCTCCACTTCTCGCCGTAGTCGCGCTTGACGATCTCGATCTCGTGGCCGTCCGGGTCCTTCACGAACGCGTAGCGGTCGCCGCAGGACTCGGGGTCGCGGTAGTCTTCGACGCCCTCGTCCATCAGCTGGTCGTACGACTCCTGGAGCGCGTCCTCGGGCACTCGCACGGCGATGTGGCCCCACGCGTCGCCGATCTCGTACGCGTGGTCGCCGTGGTTGTAGGTGAGCTCCAGCAGCGCGCCGTCCTCGTGGACGTCCTCGGGACCGAGGTAGACGTTGGTGAACGTGTCGGCCTCCCAGCGGCCCTTCTCCTCGTAGTTCAGGTGCGTCTGGTACCAGTCGAGGCTCTCCTCTAAGTCCTCGACGCGGATCATCGTGTGGTCGAAGGTTCCGTCCATACGCCACGGATCGGCCGCTCGCCTCAAAAGCGTACTGAAGGGGTCGCGGTCGACTCGGACCACCGCCGAACCGCCGACGGTCGACTCACCCGGATCGAACTGGCTCGGTCGGGAATAAAACGGCCTTTATTATCAATTTATTTATTCATTTTACTATGTATAAATAGGTTCGGTGGTTCGAGTATAGGTGGCGGGTGCCACCGACAGTCGGGGTGCCGGCCGCGAACAATGTCAAACAAGACAGATCCGCCGTCGGAGTTCATCGACGGCACCGACTCGCCGAATCGCACCGAACCGTTCTCGTCCGAGACGCCGTCGCGCACCTTGACGGCGTCTACGCCACCGCGTCGAGAGTCCGCGGCGCCGAAGGGCCCGTCTCCGGCCGCGGTCGGGACGACCACCGACCCCATGCGCCTCCTCGGCGCGTTCGCGTCGGGGGCCCCGTTCATCGCGCTCGTCGCGGCCGTCGAGACGCTCATCGCGACCGTCCTGCTGGGCGTTCAGCTGACGGCCGCCCCGGTGGTCGTCGCACTGGTTACCTTCGCGGTGTACACCGTCGACCACGTCGCCGACGCTGACGCGGACGCCGCCTCGACCCCGAACCGGGCGCTGCTCGCCCGGCGCTACGGGGACCAGCTGATGGTCGCCGCCACGCTCGCGTACGGCACCGCGATCGCGATCGCGATCACCGGGGGACCGCTCGCGCTCGGGGTCACGCTGCTTCCGGGTGCGTTCTGGGTCGCGTACGCCTCCGACTGGCTGCCCGACCTCGGCCAAGCCGTGAGCGCCGCCCTCTCAGCCGTCGTTCCACGCGGTCGGCTCAGCCCCGGGGCGGCCGCGGGAGCGACCGACGGCGGGCGCCGCTACGTCCCGCGCCTGAAGGACGTGCTCGTCGTCAACTCCGTCGTCGTCGCCGCGGGGTGGGCGACCGCCCTCACGTTCCTTCCCGTCGCGTTCACCGGAGCGGCGGTCGGACCGGCCGTCCCCGTCGTCTTCGCGTACTTCTTCCTGCGGTCGTTCGTCGACGCCGAGCTCCCGAACGTCCGGGACGTCGCCGCCGACGCGGCGGTCGGCGTCGAGACGCTCCCCGTCGCGGTCGGCGTCGTCCGAACCCGGCGGCTGCTGTACGGCGTCGACCTCCTCGCGGCGGGCGCCGTGACGGCCGCGGGCGTCGCGGGCCTGCTCGCGTGGCCGCTCGTCGGGGCGCTCGGCGTCGGCGTCGCTGCGTCGGTTTGCGTCACCGCGCTCGCCGGCCGGATCGACGACGCGTCGGTCCTCGGCGTCGCGCCGGACTGCACCTACCTCCTCGTCGGCGTCGCGATCGCGGGGGTGACCCTGGTCGGTTGATCCGCGTCCGACTTCGATCAGCGGCCGATCGGGGATGCCAAATCGACAGAGCAAAATGATTTATATCTCCTTCTTCTGCAATAAACAGTGATCGGGCTGAGTCCGCTCTCCGTCGCGCTGCTCGCCGCGGTCGTGACCGGCACGTCGGCGGCGATCCTCGCGTGGCGGGAGCGGCCGGAGGCGGGCGCGACGTGGCTCGCGCTGCTGCTCGTCGGGCAGGTGTGGTGGACGACGTTCCTCGTCTTCGAGCTGGAGGCGTCGACGCTCGCCGCGAAGGCGCTGTGGTACGACGTGCAGTGGCTCGGCGTGGTGGTGGTCCCGGTGGGGTGGCTGCTGTTCGCGCTCGAGTACACGGGCCGCGACCGGTACGTGCGGCCAAGCGTCGCGGCGGCGGCCTGCGTCGCGCCGGCGATAACCGTCCTCGTGGTCGCGACGGGCGACCCGGCCGGACTCGTCGTCGCCGACCGCGAGGTCGCCGACACCGCCGTCGGCTCGTTCCTCCGCGTCGACCCCGGACCGTGGTACTACGTCATCGCCGGCTACACCTACCTGCTCGGGCTGATCGGGTCGGTCCCCATCCTCCAGCTCGTCCGCGACGACGCCCGCTCGTTCCGCGGACAGAGCGCGGCGCTGCTCGTCGGGACGGCCGCGCCGTGGATCAGCAGCCTCCTCCACATCACCGGAGCGATCCCGGTGCCCGGGCTCGACCCGACGCCGCTCGCGTTCGCCGTCTCCGGGGTCGCGTACCTCCTCGCGCTCTCGCGGTTCCGGCTGCTCACGCTCACGCCCGCGCCGCGCCGCCGGGCGCGCCAGCTCGTCTTCGAGCAGCTCCACGACCCCGTGTTCGTCGTCGGCACCGAGGGCCACGTGCTCGACCTGAACCGCAGCGCCGCCGACGTGTTCGAGGTCGACCGACGGACGGCGGTCGGCGAGGCGGCGGGCGCGGTCGTGCCCCGCTACGACGCGCTCGCGGGCGAGCGGGGCGACGTCGGGCCGCTCTCGATAGTGGGGCGAAACGGCCGCAGACCGTACGAAGTCACGGTGCGACGCGTGACCGACGACCACGGCCGGGCGGTCGGCCGCCTCGTCGTCTTCCACGACGTGGGCGAGTACCTCGGGCAGCAACAGCGGCTGAACGTGCTCAACAGAGTGTTCCGCCACGACGTCCGGACCGAGACGAACCTGATCCACGGCTACGCCGACAGGCTGACGGAGGACCCGAGCGACGAGCGGGCGCTGTCGGTCGTCAAGGAGAGCGCCTCGCGGATCCTCGGTCTCAGCGAACGGACCCGGACCGCGAGCGAGCTGTTCGACCCGGTCTCGGAGCCGGAGTCGCCGATACCGCTGTCCGAGGTCGTCGACGAGGCGGTCGCCGACCTCCGCGCGGAGTTCCCCGACGTTCGGGTGTCGATCGACGGCGACGTGCCGGACGTGCGCGTGCCGGCGACCCTCCGCGTCGTCGCGGCGAACCTCTGTTCGAACGCGGTCGAGCACAACGACGCGGACGCGCCGTCCGTGTGGATCGAGGCGACCGTCTCGAACGGCTGGGTCGAGCTCTCCGTCGCCGACGACGGCCCGGGGATCGACCCGGCGGAGTACCGGGTCCTGGCGCACGGCGCGGAGACGCCGCTGGAACACGGCAGCGGGATCGGCCTGTGGATCGTGAAGTGGGGGATCGACCAGGTCGGCGGGAGCGTCTCCTTCGCGGAGCGGGAGCCGCGCGGGACGGTCGTCACGGTCTCCGTCCCCGTCGGCGAGTCGGCTCCGGCCGACGGGAGAGAGACGGAGCGCGGCGAGACGCTCGCGTCCGCGGACTCCGCGGGTGCGGGCCGATAGACGAGGCCGGCAGTCGCGGGTCGGTAGACGAGGGCGACAGCCGCGGGCCGAGAGGCGCGAGTCGGTGGGCACTAGTTCGAGCCGACCGACCGGTCGGTATGGACGCCACCTACCTCCCCTACGCGCTCCTCGCGATGGGCGCGTACGCGCTCGTCTCGCCGCTGATGCGGGTCGCGACCACGGGACCGGACGCGGTCCCGAGCGACGTCGCCGTCGTGATCTCCAACACCCTGCTCATCTGCATGGCCGTCGGCGTGCTCGCGTACACCGGTCAGGGGTTCGCGGTCCACCTTGGCTCGCCGAAGATCCTCCACGTGCTCGCGGCCGGGGTGTTCCTCGGAATCGGCATCCTGGCGCTGTACCGCTCGCTCGCGTTAGGGCCGGTGAGCGTCGTGACGCCCATTTTCGCGATGTTCCTCGTCTTCTCGTCGGTGATCGGCTTCCTCTTCCTCGGCGAATCGTTCACGGCCCGCAAGGCGCTCGGGATCGTCCTCGCCGCGGCGTCGGTGTACCTCGTATCGGGCGCCTGAGGCCGGCTCGCCTTCGACGCCCCGCGTCCGTCTCCCGATCCGGAAACGACCGCCGCGTGACGAAATCCCTTTAGCGCCGACCGGGAAAGGGGCGTACCCGCAGTGGTCCGCCTCCCGAACCCCTTCCGCGCGCTCATCCTGTACATCGGCTTCGCCCTCGCGAGGGCGGGGCTGATCGACCGCCACCGGGTGGTCCGGACGACGGACCTCGCGTGGCCGCGGATCGTCACGGGGATCGCCCGGATGTCGAAGAACGCCGTCGACGTCGCGATGGTCGGCGTCGCGGTCGGCACCAGCGCGGTCGCCGGCGTCGGCTTCGCCGGCCCGTACTGGGGGCTCTCGTTCGCGCTGGGCGGCGGCGTCGCCGGCGGTACCATCGCCTTGGTATCCCAGCGCTACGGCGCCGAGGCGTACGTCGAACTCGGCGACGCGGTGCGGTCGAGCGTGCTCTTGGCCGTCGCGATCACCGTTCCCGTCAGCGCGGCGTTCTGGCTGTACGCGCCGGCGTTCATCGACGTCCTGAGCAGCAACGAGGCCGCGATCGCGCTGGGGGCCGACTACCTCCGGATCGTCGGCCTCGGCGTGCCGTTCGCCGCGCTCAACCTCGTCGGGAGCCGCGTGCTCGTCGGCTGCGACGACGCCTACACCGCGATGCAGGTCCGGGCCGGCGGCGCGGTCGCGAACGTCGTCCTCAGCGCGCTGTTCATCTTCGGCTTCGGCTGGGGGGTCGAGGGCGCCGCGGTCGGCACCGTCCTCTCGAACGTCCTCGCCGTCGCCGGCTTCACCGTCGGGATCGTCCGTGGCAGCGCCCCGCTGATCGGCGAGTTCCCGGTCGCCATCGACCCGTTCGGCTCCTACCTGAACCCGAAGATGCTCCGCGACCTCGTCGAGATCGGGCTCCCGGTGGGCGCGCGCAACCTCGTGTGGACGGCCGCGGAGTTCCCGATGTTGGCCATCCTCGACGTGTTCGGCGAGAACACCGTCGCCGCGTTCGTCATCGCCCGGCGCATCTGGGGGATCATGAACACGCCCGGCTGGGGGTTCGGCCTCGCCTCCTCCAGCCTCGTCGGGCAGGAACTGGGCGTGGAGGACCCCGGCGAGGCGGAGGCGTACGCCCGCGACATCATCCGCTTCTCCGTGGCGACGTACGTCGTCTCCGCCGCGCTGATCGCCGTCTTCGCGACCGACATCGTGACGCTGTTCGCGGAGAGCCCGCAGAGTCCGGAGGTCCCCATCGCCGTGAACCTCGTGTACGCCGCCTGCGTCGCCGTCGTGTTCCAGGGCGTCTCGGGCGGGGCGGCGGGGCCGCTCGACGCCGCCGGCGACACGAAGATCCCCTTCGCGAGCCAGTTCCTCGGGATGTTCTGCGTCTCGATCCCGCTCGCGTACGTCGGCGCCAACGACGCGACGCCCGCGATAGACGTGCCCCTGACCGGGCTCACGGTCCCGGAGGTCGCGCTCCCCGCGATCGGGCTGTGGGGCCTCTACCTGGCGTTCCTCGCGGAGACGACGATCCCCGCCGCGATCAACTACTGGCGGTTCCGCTCTGGGAAGTGGAAGGGGATAAGCGAGGCGTACCGGCCCGAGGCGTCCGCGGACGACTGAGGACCGTCGCCGCCGCGGTCGGCCGACCGGGGCCCGACGATCGAAAGCGTCAGCGTTTATGGCTCGCTCCGCCTTTCGGAACCAATGAGCGTTCCCTGCGTCGCCGTCGAGCGCGAGCGCGGCGAGGCCGTCCGCGAGCGCCTCGCCGAGGCGGGCGTCCTCGACGGCGACCACGAGATCGCGGTCGACGGCGACGCGATCTACATCCCGGTCATCGACCCCGACGCCGTCCCCGCCGACCTCGACGCGAGGATCGTCGAGCGCGACGCCGCCGAGCGCGACCGCCCGCGGACGCCGGCAGACATACTCGGGTACGAGCCCTCGCTGGAGCGGCTCGGCGACATCGTCATCGTCGACGAGGACGACGACGAGCGCGCCCGCGAGATCGCCGACGCGGTGATGGCCTCCGACGTGCCCTGCGAGACGGTGCTCAACCGCGCCTCGCCGATCGAGGGCGAGCTCCGCGTCCGCCGGTGGGACGTGCTGGCCGGGAACGGCACGGAGACGGTCCACCGCGAGTACGGCCACGAGTTCCTGCTCGACGTCGCCGAGGTGTACTTCTCGCCGCGGCTCGCCACCGAGCGCCACCGCGTGGTCGAGCAGGTCGAACCGGGCGAGGCCGCGATCGACATGTTCGCCGGCGTGGGCCCCTACGCGGTGCCATTAGCGTCCCGCGGCGCCGACGTGGTCGCCTGCGACCTCAACGAGCGGGCCGTCGCGTACCTCCGCGAGAACGCGGCCCGGAACGGGGTCGCCGACCGCGTGACCGCGATCGCGGGGGACGTGCGCGACCTCGTCGGCGGCGGGGACGGAGACGCGATCGACTACGCCGACACGGCCGACCGGCTCGTGATGAACCTCCCGCACTCCGCCGACGAATTCCTCGACACCGCCGTCGCGCTGGCCGGCGACGACTGCGTGGTCCACTACTACGACATCCAACACGAGGACGACCCGTTCGGCCCCGGAACGCGGGCGATCCGCGAGGCGGCCGGCGACGAGTACGCGGTCGCCGTCGAGACCGAGCGCGTCGTCAGGTCGTACGCGCCCCACGAGTACAACGTCTGTCTCGACGTCAGGCTGACGCGGACCTGAGGGCAGGTCGCTCCGTCCCGTGCGGCGTCGTTCGCGACTCACCGTCCGGGAATCGCTCGACATTCGTTTCAGTTAGGTAACGGGTTTATACCACTGCGGCGCTTGGTAACACACATGAGTGACGCCGCAGATCCGGAAGAGCGCATCGACGAGACGACGACGTGGCCCGACCTCGCCATCGGCCTCTACGACAGACTGACCGGGCGCAACGCGGAGATCGTCTACGAGTTCGAGGACATGAGCGTCGACGTTCCCAGCGGCACCGGCGACGACGTCGAGCACGCCAACTGGCGGCTCGACGGCACCGTGCGGGTCACGACCCGTGAACGGGACTGACGCGAGGGCGCCGCTCTCGGTCGTCACGGAGGACCTGACGCTCACCGTCGACGGCGTCGACCTCGACGTCCGCTCGACGGGCGAGCGCCTGTTCGTCGAGGTGCCGACCGTCCGCGACGCGTTCCGCGTCGTCCGGGGGCTGCCGGAGAACGCCGACGCCCGCGGCCCCGCCGCGCTGTTGACCGCGACGGACCTCACGACAGAGATCCGGGTCCGCGGTCGGACGGTCGCGGTGATAGGCGCGGACGCGCGCCCGGGGCGCCTCTCCCGCGAGCTCGGCGTCGCGCCGGCGGAGGTGCGGATCGCGGGCGCTCTCGGGGCCGGCGCGAGCGGTCTCTCGGCGGTCGCGAGCGAGCCGCGGCGGCTCTTCGCGTAGGGGCGCGGCGAGCCGTCGGACGAGCGCCGGCGCTCGCCGAGTGGCTCTCGCACCGGTGACCGCCGACGGGATCGAGTGTACGGATCGACAGCGCGACAGCCGTCCCGCCCGGGAACGAGCGGGCCGGGACGGCACGGCCCGTCACATGACAAGAGACCACGGCCGGTGGAGCGTCGGGGCCAGAGGCGATTTCGCGCTTGGCACGTCGGAGACGTGGATCACACGGCGGCCGCGGTGGATCGCTGATAGTGGTGACCGCCACGTCGAATCGTCGTGGGGATGCGACCGACGGGACTACCGACGCCCGGCACGGGCTTCGACCGGGCACGCACCGTCGAGGGGGTCGACCCCGCCGTCGCGGTGCGACCACACTACAGTGGAAGTTCAAACAAGTATTTATGTTTTATCCTTATATAATTGTGATTTACACCGAGTAAACAGACGTATCTGATACGTAAATCCGATATTATGAAACGTATGGATATCAGTAGATCTCGTGTGCGTGATCCGCCGATTTCGAGGGACGGCCGCGCGGTCGCGCCCCGCGCCGTCGTCGTTTCGGAACCCTTATTTTGCCGTTCGGGAATTGTTAGACGCGCGCCGGAGTAGCTCAGCTGGCAGAGCGATTCCTTCGTAAGGAATAGGTCGAGGGTTCAAATCCCTCCTCCGGCTTCGAAATTCGGTTGAAGGTTCTCCCTGTTTTTTATTCGTTTCCGCGAGGTCGCTCTCACGCCGTCTGGAACCCGGTTTATTACCGCGGGGACGCGCTCTGAGACCGTTTGAGACCGAGCCGCGTGATTCTGACCTTTCGAACTCAGCCGATACGTCTCGATAAGGCGACTATATCAGATTACTCATAATCTGATTCCCACAGATATCAATCACCCTATGATACCGGCGGAACGCCGTTAAACGGGGACTAAGGCCGACGATCGCGGCTTTCGCTCACCGGTATCGGCTCGCGAAAGACCCGTTACATCCTTTCTCTGGGTCTGGAAATACTCATGTTCGTATCACTCTTTTTCACGCGAATTATAACGCTGATAACAATGACTGCATCCATATCTCACATATTTATGAGTCGATCAGTCGTGATGTCCATCACAACGCTAATCGAGTTCCTTCGTCCGTACGCGGATTTGATCCTCCCATCGGTGTTTTGTGGGTTCGTTTTCGTGAGTGCGCTGGCAATTCTATTCAATGACCGCCGATACGTTAGGGAATCGTACGTGGCGGGCTTTCTCGTCGTCCTTCTGCTGTTCCAAACGGTCATGCCGATCACGATCCCGCCATTGATGAACTGGCACAAATTTTCGGAGCCGAAACCGATGGAGTCGACCGACTACGAAATTCGTGTCGTCGACGCGAGCGGACAGGAAATCAAAATCGACGAAAAGGCCACGTTAGCGCACGACGGTATTTATCCGCTGCCGGCGGAGCGGTTGATTTCGAACGACTCAAACGAAACGAATCAGGAAATTGCTCAGTGGTTGCTCAGTCGGACAAATCAGTATCGCACGGAGGTAGAGCGTGGACACCCGACTCGGGGAACGATACCGGCCGACGCCTGGAACCACACCCGTCGCCTGTACCGCTTCCCGGCCCACAGTTCCGGCGGGTGGACCGCGGAGGAACTGAGTGAGTACTCCGAGTTCGTCGGTATCCGTGTCTATCGGGTCCGAACGAAGACCTCCGCCGACGGGACGGCCATCGTCTCACGGTCCGAAGAGTTGGTCAAGGAACTCTACCCGAATCGAAGCTCGGATAACACGACGAGGGTGATTGAGTAATGTTCGTCAACTACGCGGCGGACTCCGAACGCGATTCCCCCGTAAATCTCGCAACGGCCCGGGGGATCCTCGGTCTCTGGCTCGTCTGGAAGACGGCCATGTACGACTGGCCGCTCTTTCTTTCGGTTCCCTACTACCAGACCCCGGAGTTCGCTTGGGCCGTTCCGCCGGTCGCGCCCGGGCTGATCCTGACCGTCGAAAAGTGGCTCCTGATCGGTCTCCTCGTCGGGTTCGTTGTCGGATACCGAGTTCGATTCACGGCGGCCGTGAGTGCATTTCTGCTGGCTCACCTTGGAACGGTTCGAGCAACGCAGGTCGGCAGCGGGGAGACGGAATCGCTCTTCATTGGCGTCTACCTTCTGGTCCTGTTCGGGCTGTTCCACGAGTCGAACGTCCTAACCGTCGATTTCCTCCGAAGAACGAAACGCGAATCGCTCGAGACGCTCAGACGCCATCTCGAATCCGACACGGCCTCCCAGAGAATGCCTGCGCTCAAGTGGGGACTCGTCGTCATCGCGCTCATTTACTTCGGAGCCGGATTCGACAAGGTGTTCCACGACGGGATCCTGAATCCGAGCCTCGGATTCGCGACCGCCGAGAACCTCGCTCGAATCGTTACCACGTACCGGCCGGACGGTCCGCTAAAGTTCCTCGCGGAGTACCCGCTTCTCATGCGGACCGGGGGAATCGGAACACTCGTGTTGGAGCTCGGGTTCCTCGTCGCGGTTCTCGCGAAGCTCAGTGTCACCCCGATAATACTGGGGCTGGTGTCGTTCACCGCCGCTAATCGGGTGTTGCTCGGGATTCACTTCGTCGACGTGTATTTCATTCTGCTCTTGTTCGCGGCGTGGGACGTCGGATTCGAACGTCTCGTCAGGGACCGAGAGATGACGGTCGTATTCGACGACCGATGCCGCGCCTGTATGCGTGCTCTCATCCCGTTTGCGATTCTGGACGTCTCGGACGCGATCGATTTCCGCCCTCGAACGGAGGTTCCTGATCGGCACACGCAGCGGACCGGCGTCGATTCGTCTCGCGGCGTCCTCGTGTTCAGAGACGGCGACCGGTACGAGGGATACGAGGCGGTTCGCAGGCTTCTCGATCAGTATCGGTTTTTCGCTCCCCTCGTCTGGATCACGGGCCTTCCGTTCGTCGAACGCTTCGTCGCTCGGGCGTACCGACGCGTCGCGCAAGACCACGGTCGAAGCGGCGAGTCGACTCGTCGGGACGGCACGGACAGTTCCTGATCAGCTCCGCCGTTCGGTGATCCGCGCCACCGCGACGCCTGCGGCGACGAGCATGACGCCGATGAGCGCGTTCAACGCGAGTCCGATCGATTCGCCGGCGGCCGCGTTCGCGACCCCGACGTACACGAAGAACGCGGCGACCGCGGCGTGGAGGGCGAAGACGCCGGTCGGCGCGTTCGCCCCGAGGGTGAAGCCGATCTCCATACCGATCGTACGCCGATTCCGGTGAAAAATGACTGGGTCCCGGAACGCTCGTCCCACCGCTCCGACTGGTCGCGGCGATCCGCGATCGGCTCGCAGACGGGGCGTCAACGCCGAATGTGCTTCCGCCTCGAATCTGATCGTTCGTCTACCCATTCGGGGATCGGATCCCGTATTCTATAAAGAATAATAGGCTCGAGGTTATGTTACTCGCCACCAAAATCCGTAATATGCGACCACAATCAGAGATCGAGAGACAGGAACTGTACGAGTGTTTCGAATGCGGAGCGCGCACGGACTCCGGCGGCACGTGCGAGTGCGGCGGCGACCTCAAACACCTCGGTCGGTCGCGGGACCTCTGACGCGGGTCGAGCGCCGGTAGCGGGTCGGTCCGCCCGCCGGAGCGCCGGTGCGGGAGCGACGGTCCGACGCGTCACTCGTCTTCGTCGGTGTCGCCGGCGGCGTCGCCCTCGCCGGCCGCGTCGTACCCGGGCAGGGAGAGCACGTTCTCGCGGCCGAGCCGGAACCCGTCGAGGTCGCCCTCGTCGCGGAGGCCCGTCACGACCTGGCTCGTCTTGGCGGCGGTCCAGTCCAGCTCCTCGGCGACCCGCTTCTGTTTCATCCGGCCGCCGTTCGCCTCGACGAGACGGATCACCTGCTCCTCGTTGCTCAACAGGTCCTCGTCGACCGGGGGCGCCGTCCCCTCGGCGCCCTCGTCCGCGTCGGTCTCCGAGTCACCGTCCTCGGCGTCCGAGTCACCTGTCGCGGCGACGGCGCCCGCTTCGGTCGCGCCCGCGTCGACCGTTCCGTCGCCGTCCGCCGACCCTTCGGTCCCGGCGGCTGCGTCGGCTTCGGTCGCCTCCGCCGTCGCCGCCGTCGTCCCGCCCGCGTCTAACGCTCTCCACGGGCGCCGTCGGTAACCGATCGCAGCGACGACCGCCACCGCGAGTACCCCGAGCGCGACGAGCGGGAGCGGTCCGGCCGCGAGCCCCTCCGGCTCGACGGTCACGCGAGGCTCTCCCTCCGTGAAGTCGACCGGACCCTCCCAGACGACGGCGTCGTCGCGGGTCTCCGTCGGCGACGGAGACGCCTCGCCGAGCCGGTAGCCGTCGGGCCACGAGACGATGAGCGACGAGCTCTCGTCGAGGAACAGCGCGTCGACGGCGTCTCCGACGAGGAGGCGGTCGTCCTCGACCGCCGCGAAGTTGCTCCATTCGAACCGGTACGTCAGGACGCCGTACGACTGCGGGAGCTCGCGCCGCTCGGCGGTCACCGTGACGTTCGTGACGTTCATCTCGCGGCCCGTCGCGTTCTCGGCGGCGGTCGCCGTCGTGCGCATCCGCTCGCCGAACCGACTCGTGTACGCGTCCGGGTTCGACTCCACGTCCGCGCGGAGCTCCTCGAAGGCCTGCCGCTCGTCGTCGCTCGCGAGGCGGACCCGGTACTGCGTCTCCCAGACCGCGTCGCCGTCGGGTTCGACGTTGACCTCGATCAGGACGTCGTCCGGGCTGACGTCCATCTGGTCGAACCCCCCGGGAGGGAGGCCCGCACCGCTCTGGGCGGCCCCGACCGACGCGAGGCCGGCGCTGGCGACGAGCGCGACGACGAGAAGGAGTACCGTTCGCTGCACGGACGGATAGTTACGAGGCACGGATAAATCGCTTCCCATCTCCGAAGCGAGATCGGGAACGGATCGAGCGGCTCAGCGAGCGTCCGAAGCGACCGCTTCGGTCCGTCTCGGTCGCCTCGTATCGCAGTCGGAGCCGTGGCGACCTATCCATCGACGCCGCCGACGATTTCCCGGACGAAGTCGACGCCGCCCGTTAGCGGTCCGACGAGGCGCTCCGCGACGGCGTCGACCGCGCCCGCGGCGTTGGCGCCGGGGACGGAGTCGCCACCGGCGCCGCGGTCGTCACCGGCGCCGGGCGGGGACGGATCGTCGCGCGGAGGCGTCGCGTTCTCCCCGTCTGCGCCGTCACCTCGGTCGCCGTCGCCTCCCTGACCGGCACCGTCGCTCGGGTTCGCCGAACCGTCCGTCGGGGTCCCGACCGCGTTCGTCGAGCCGTCGGTCGCGTTCGTTCCGTTGCCGTCGGCGCCCGCCTCGCCGCCGCGGTCGGACGGTCCGTCACCGGCCGGCCTCCCGCCGACTCCGGGAGCGCCGCCGCCCCCATCACCGGCTCCCGGGCCGGTTCCGGACCCCGGACCCGCGTCCGCCGGCGGTCCGCGTCGATCGGACGCCAGCGGACCGCCCACGTCGTTGCCGGCGACGCCGCGGGCGATCGCCGCGATCTCCGGGCCGCTCGCCTCGCCCGCCCGCTCGCGGAGCTCGCCGAGGCGTTCCTCGTTCAGGCCGCGGTCCGCCCTGACCGACTCGGGCAGCCCGCGAGCGACGTCGGCGCTCCGGTTCGCCTCGCGTTTGATCGTCTCGGCCCGGGCGCCCGTCTCGGCCATCCGGGCGGCGAACTCGCCGCGCGTCAGCTCGCCGGCCTCGCGGCGCTCGCGGAGCTCCCGCTGGCGTCGCTCGATCTCGGCCAGCCGCTCCTCGGTTCGATTCAACCGCTCCGCGACCAGGTCGGCGCGCTCCTCGGGGGTCTCCGTCCGGTTGAGCCCGACCTCGAACGCCCGCGAATCGACCTCGCCGGCGATCTCGGCCCGCTGGACTCCGATCACGCCGGAGAGGCGCTCACCGGGGCTGATCTCCGTCCCGTTCGCCGTCTCGTTGCCCTCGCTCGTCTCGTTCGTCGCAGCCGGGTCGTCCTGCGCGACGGCCGTCCCGACGGGGCCGGCCGCGGCGATCCCGGCGACGCCGACCAGCGCGACCACGACGACGAGGAGCGCGATACCTCGTTTCATCACCAGACGGTAGGCGACGTATCCGTATATAAACCGATCTCCGTTAAGTCGGATCAACGCGGATTAAACGCGGTACTGCGGCGGGGTGGCAGCGACCGGCGCGCCCCCGTCGCAGTCGACGTCGACTCAGTACGACTTCGCGAAGTAGGCGGTCCGTTCCGCGTCCTCGCCGCAGATCGCGCACGCCTCGTCGCCGTCGCCGTCGGCGAGGGGATCGTCGTCCTCGAACGGCACCATCACGATCTCGGCCGCCATCGGCTCTTTGATCGGCTCCTCGCACTCCTCGTCGCCGCACCACGGCGCCTTCACGTAGCCGCCGTGCTGGCCGAGCGTCCCGAGGATCCCGGCGCGGTCGTCGGCCTCGCGGACCTCGCCGTCGAGCGTCCCCTCGGCGGCCGCGTACAGCTTCGCGTAGATCTCGTCGAGGTGGTCGCGGACGGTCTCGGCGACGCCCTCGCGCTCCTCGACGAGGCTCTCCCCGTCGGGCCGGTGGACGAGCGTCAGCTCGCCGTCCTCGACCTCGTGGGGGCCGATCTCGATCCGGAGCGGGATCCCGTTGAGCTCGTGCTCGTTGAACTTGAAGCCGGGATTACGCTCGTCGCGGTCGTCGAGCTCGACTCGGACCCCGGCCTCGTCGAGGTCGTCGGCGACGCCCTCGGCGTACTCGAGCACGTCGTCTTTGGTGTCCTCCTGCCAGATCGGGACGACGACGACCTGCTCGGGGGCGACGCCCGGCGGGAGCACGAGCCCCTGCTCGTCGGAGTGGGTCATGATCAGCGCGCCGAGCGCGCGCCACGAGAGCCCCCACGAGGTCGTGTGCGCGAGCCGCTCCTCCTCGTCCTCGTCGGAGAAGGTGATGTCGAACGCCTCTGCGAACGACTGCCCGAGGTGGTGGGAGGTGCCGGCCTGCACCGACTTCCCGTCGGGCATCAGCGCCTCGACGGTGGTCGTCGTGTCCGCACCGGGGAACTTGTCGTGGTCGGGCTTCTGCCCCTTCAGGACGGGCAGCGCCAGCAGGTCCTCGTAGACGGACTCGTACTGGTCGAGCCGCGTCATCGTCTCCGCCCACGCGTCCTCGCTCGTCGCGTGCGCGGTGTGGCCCTCCTGCCAGAGGAACTCTTTCGTGCGGAAGAACGGCTTCGTCTCCGTCGCCTCCCAGCGCACGACCGAGCACCACTGGTTCACGCGCAGCGGGAGGTCGCGGTGGCTCCGCACCCACTGGGAGATGTACGGCGTGATGATCGACTCGGAGGTGGGCCGGACCGCGAGCCGCTCTTCGAGCTCCTTCGTGCCCGCCTCGGTCACCCACGCGACCTCGGGGTCGAACCCCTCGACGATGTCCTTCTCGCGCTCGAGGTACGACTCGGGGATGAAGAGGGGGAAGTAGGCGTTCTGAACGCCGGTGTCCTTGAACTTCGCGTCGAGGAACCCCTGCAGGCGCTCCCAGACGGCGTACGCGCGCGGCCGGGTGACGATGAACCCGCTCATCCCTTCCGGGCCGTAGTCGGCCAGCCCCGCCTTCTGTACGACCTCGGCGTACCACTCGCCCGTGTTGTGAGACTTGGACTCGGTGATGCCGAGCTCCTGGTCGTCGTCGCTCATTGTCGTGTGAAGGGTCGGTCGCGGGCTTAAAACGTCCGAAGCCGCGCGAGTCGCTCGGACGCGGCCGCGCGGGGCCGACGCC
Source organism: Halorubrum sp. B52 (assembly GCF_059752555.1). Taxonomy (NCBI): domain Archaea; kingdom Methanobacteriati; phylum Methanobacteriota; class Halobacteria; order Halobacteriales; family Haloferacaceae; genus Halorubrum; species Halorubrum sp. B52. Next base: position 443,586 of record NZ_MWTG01000007.1, read on the forward strand.
GGACGGGACCCCGGTCGCCGGCCTCGCCCGCGCTCGTTTCAGATCGCAGGAACGCAGAGAAACGTTAACCCCTTCCGGGCGCCTACCGCCGGTATGGACCTGTCGGGGCTGCGTCGGTACACGCCCGAGGAAGTGACCCGGGCGCGCCGCGAGGCGGCGGTGCTGGCGCCCGTCGTCGAGCGCGGCGGCGAGGCCCACCTGCTGTTCACGAAGCGCGCGGCCCACCTCGGGGAACACCCCGGCCAGATGAGCTTCCCGGGCGGCGGCCGCGAACCGATCGACCGGACCCTGACCGACACCGCCCTCCGCGAGGCCCGCGAGGAGGTCGGCATGCGGCCCGACGAGGTCGACGTCGTCGGACGGCTCGACGACACGCGGAGCTCCTCCGCCTACCGGATCCGACCGTTCGTCGGCGTCGCGCCCGACCGCGAGTACGTCCCCGACGAGTCGGAGGTGGCGGAGGTCGCGGTCCTCCCCGTGAGCGGGCTGACCGACCCCGCGAACTACGAGTCGGAGCGCCGCCTCGGCCACCCGGAGTACGGCGACCACCGGGTCCACTTCTTCCACGTCGGCGGCTACACCGTCTGGGGCGTGACCGGCCGGATGGTCGTCCAACTGCTGGAACGGACGACCGACTGGCGCGCCCCCGAGGAGGTCGATCGGGAGGTCGGAGCGGACGCGGAGCTCCCGATCTGAGAGCGGACCGGTCCCGAACGAGCGTTTTTAATACGTACCAGCAAAATCCGCCGGCGTGTCCGATCTCGTCGAGACGCTCCGCGGCGTCGACGGCGCCGAGGCGCGCGTGATAGCCTCCCTCGGCTCCCTCGATTTTACGATCGAGTACATTCGAGCGGAGCTCGAATCGCGGTACTCCGACCGGGACCTCGAGTCCGCGTATCGGCTGATCATAGCGAACCAGGTCACCGGCGACGAGTTCAGGGAGCTCATCGGCGAGGAGTTCGAGGCACAGACCCTCTTCTTCGAGGACGTCGTCGTGCTCGTGTTGCCCTCGGCGCGCTACGAGGCTGTCTTCGCGTCGTTCGACCGCGAGGACCCGTTCCCGATCACCGATCTCATCGACGCCGCCGGTCGGCTCTAGCCGGAGCGGACGGGAAGCCCCCCGCCCGCCGTCTCACTCCGTCGGTTCGACCTCCAGCCGCAGCGCGACCGGCGCGCCCCCTGCGAGCGCGGCGACGAGGTCGCGGTCGAGGTCGGCGGCCGCGCCGTCGCCGTCGACGAGGATCGTGCGCTCGTCGTCGGTGTAGTCGCTCGTCCGCCCGACCATCGAGCGCTCGTCGAGGAGCGCGAGACCGGGGTCCCCGCGCCCGACGATCCGGTCGACGTACGCGGGGTCCGCGAGGTCGACCGCCTCGTCGTCCGGTTCCCCGACGGCGATCGTCGCGGCGATCGCCGCGTCCGCGTCCCGGCACGCCTCCCGGAACGCCGTCGAGAAGTCGCGGGGCGCGCGATCGGCCGCGACGCCGACGATGCAGTCGCCGGCGGGCGTGAGCCAGTCGTCGGTCGTGAGCTCGAAGGTGCTCGCGTGCTCGGCGGTGACGTGTTCGTGGCCGGTCGCGCGGACGACCTCGACGAGTGGGTCGCGGTCGACGTCGTCGATCTCGCTCTCGGCGTCGCTCATGCTCGTCGAGTCGGTGGCGACGGGACAAGTGAGCGTCGTTTCGGGCGTCCGCCGCCTGAGGCGGTCGCCGCCTCAGGCGTCCGCGCCCTCCGCGAGCGCGGGGATCAGCCGGGCGGGGTTCTTCGCCAGCACGCGGCGCATCAGGTCCTCCGAGACGTCGAGGGTGAGCACCTCCATCACGCCGACGTTCGGGTGGACGTCGGGCGCGCCGGAGCCGAAGAGGACGCGGTCCGGGTGCTCCAACACGCCGCGCTCGAGGACCTCCCGGTAGCGCACGGCGCTCGTGTCGACGTAGAGCCGGTCGTGCTCGTCGAGCAGGTCGAGCGTCTCGTTCATCAGGTCGGCGTCGAGGGGGTAGCCGCCGAAGCTCGCGAGGACGAGCGGGAGGTCGTAGCCGAGCAGCTCGCGCTCGACCGCCTCGGGCGGGAACTCCCTGCCCGCGTGGACGATGAGCGGGAGGTCGGCCGCCTCCAGCCGTCCCAACACGTCCTCGTTCGGGAGGCCGTCGACGTGGGGGACGAGCGTGAACCCGTGGAACCGGTCGTCGTAGGAGTACTGCTCGACGTCGTCCGGCCTGGCGTGGTGGTCGTCGCGCTCGGCGCGGAGGTTCCGGACCGCCGCGATCGGGCCGTCGCCCGGGTCTCGCGGACCGTTGAGCCGGGCGAACGCGACGAACGGTCGGTCGATCGAGAGCCGCGCGACCGCGTTGTTCGCCCGGAGGTAGCTCCGCCCGGGGGCGCGTCGGCCGGGGCTCGCGACCGCGCGCACGACGCCCGCCTGCAGCATCTCGCGCTCCAGCCGCTCGGGGGAGATGTCCCGGCCGTGCGTGGCGACCGAGGACTCGTCGGGGTCGAGCGTCGCGCGGGTGTCGACGATCCGGAAGTCGTGTTCCAGCCCGAGCATCTACCCGTCCGTCTCGGGGGACCCGCATGTGCCTGTCGGTCTCACGCGCGCCCCGAGGGAGGCCGCGGCCGGTCGCGCCCGCCCTCACGGCCCCGCGGTCGAGACGATCTTCACCACGTCGCCCTCGCTCAGCTCGTGTCCCTCGCCGATCCGCCGGGAGGAGCGCGCATCGACCGCGTGGAGGTACCCCTCGCCGATGTCGGTGTGGACCGCGTACGCCAGGTCCGGCGGCGTCGCCCCCGACGGGAGGAGGAAGGCGTCGGGGAGGACGTTCCCCGTCCCGTCCGTCCACTTCGAGGCGTCCTGCACCGGGTACACCGTGATCCGGTCGAGCAGGTCGTAGACCGCGGCGTTCAGCGCGGTCTGGACCCCGGTCCCGCCGTGTTCGCTCACGGCGTCGCGGATCGCGTCGAGCCCGCGGCGCTGCTCCGGCGAGACGTCGCCGACGATCTCGAAGTCGTCGTCGCCGGGGTCGTAGTCGACGACGCCCGCCTCCGCCGCCCGGCGCAGGCCCAGCTCGCCGTCGGCGGTCGCCGGGACGACGGGCTTGTCCGTCCCCTCGCGGATCCGGTCGAGCGCGCCGTCGGGCGCGGCGTCGACCTTGTTCGCGACGACGACGATCGGCTTGGTTCGCCGGCGGACCGCCCGCGCGAGCGCCTCGCGGTCGTCGGCGCTCCACGCCTTCGGATCGTCGGGGTACTCCAGCCCGCGGAGGACCGCCGTCACGTCGTGCTCGGTCGCGCCGAATCCGGTCAGCAGGTCCGTCACCGACTCCTCTAAGTCGAAGTCGGGCGAGCGCGACTTGCGCTCGACGCTCTCCCAGTTGCGGTCGACGATACCCGCGAGCCACAGGTCCATCTCCTCCTCGACGAAGTCGACGTCGTCGAGGGGGTCGTGCGAGCCGACCTCGACGGGCTCGCCCTCGGCGTTCGTCGCGCCCGAGGCGTCGACGACGTTCAACACGACGTCGGCGTTCGTCAGCTCGTCGAGGAACCGGTTGCCGAGCCCCTTCCCCTCGTGTGCGCCGGGCACGAGCCCGGCCACGTCGAGGAGCTCGATCGGAACGTATCGCTTCCCGTCGCGGCAGTTCTCCGTTCCGCAGCGCTCCTCGCGGTCGAGGCAGGGGCACTCGGTCCGGACGTGCGTGACCCCGCGGTTCGCGTCGATCGTCGTGAACGGGTAGTTCGCGACGTCGACGTCGGCCATCGTCGCGGCCGTGTAGAAGGTGGACTTCCCGGCGTTCGGCTTCCCCGCCAACGCGACCGTGATCATGGTCGTGGGTCGCGGCGCGGCGAAAAGCGCCTTTCGGTCGGCGGGGCCGCGGTCGGCGTTCCCGCCGCCGTCGCCCCCGCCGCGAGGGTCACGGGAACTCGACGAGGTCGTCGTCGACGCCGCGGAGGCTCTCCGCGAGCCGCGAATCGGGCGGAACGGCGTCGAGGAACGCCTCGGAGCCGAACGAGGCGTCCCCGTTGACCGACACCATCCCCAGGTCGGCGGGGTCGCCGTCGAGGCCTGTGAGGAACGCGACGGTGCGGACCGCGGGGACGTCGTCGACGCGGGCCGCGACGTCGACGGAGCCGTACAGCGACCGGTGCGTGGCGACGTGGTGAACGCAGGTCGGTGTGGGCGCGAAACAGAGGAGATAGCGCGCGCCCGGCTCGGTTCGCCCCAGCTTCGGCCGGATCGCGTGGCGGTCGTCGGCGTGGAAGTACCGCTCCATCCGCCGATACTGCCGGAGGACCTCGTTCGCTCCCGTCGCGCGGCGCACGGCCGCGTCGCCTTTCAGCTCGATCACGTGATCGACGCGCTCGGGCGTCCGCAGGCGGACGTAGACGTCGACGACCCCGCGGCGGCCCTCGGCGTCGTACGGCTCCTCCAGCCGGACCTCCGGGTCGTCGTGGGCGGCCGCGTAGTGGTCGACGACGCGCGTCGCCAGTTCGTCCTCCCGCATACGTCGCGACCTCGGCGCCGACGGCGAATAAAGGCGCCGCCGCGGGGTCGGGACCGCCGCGCCGGAACCCGACGTTTGGACCCCCGGACCCTTCTCCCGATCCGGGTTTCGTCAAGGGGTTTGTAAGGCTCGAACCCCTACAACCAGTGATGTCTGATAGACTGAGTAGACGGCGGTACGTCGCCGGAACCGGAGCCGCGCTCGCGCTCGGAACGATCGCCGGCTGTTCCGGCGGCGGGGACGGATCCGACGGTTCAGACGGTTCAGACGGATCCGACGGTTCCGACGGCGGCTCGGGCGGCGCCGGGGAGCCCCTCGACGACGTTCCCAGCGAGATCGACGACTACCTCGCGGAGGCTCGGCTGTACGAGGGCACCATCGCGGACTACACCGGGCAAGACCAGGTCACCGTCTCCGTCGGCGCCGGCGAGGGGCTGGCGTTCGATCCCGCGGCGATCCGGATCAGCTCCAGCACGACCGTCGTCTGGGAGTGGACCGGCGAGGGCGGCGCCCACAACGTCGCCTCCGTGGAGGGGTCCGAGTCCGACTTCGAGAGCGGAAGCGCGGTCAGCGAGGAGGGAACGACCTTCGAGCAGTCGTTCGACAACACCGGGATCCAGCTGTACCAGTGCACGCCTCACGAGGGAGTCGGGATGCTCGGCGCCATCGAAGTCGTCGAGTAACGCCGGTCCGCTTTCTCCGCGGGTTCCGACGTTTTGAACGCCGTCGACACCGACAGCTGCGGGTCCGACTCCGACTCACGGGAGGAACGACCACCGCACGTCGACGATGCGGTCGTGCTCGCTCGTCACGGTCGGGCGCGCGAGGTGGTCGTTCGCGTTGACCCCCGCCTCCGCCAGCCCGGTGAGCGCGTCTTCGAGCGATCGGTCCGAGCGTTCGACGGAGGAGTCGCGCTCGTAGGGGGCGTCGATCGGCTCGTCGGGCGCGTTCGCGACGTCGACCGCGTCCGTGAGGTCGCCGCCGATGGCGCGCGGCGGCTGGTGGAACCGCCAGTCGCCGACCGTGAGGAACAGCCAGACGTCGCCGTTGATGGCGTGGTACTCGCCGGTGACGCGCGACTCCTCGTGGGCGACGACCCGCGACAGGACCGCCGTCTTCGTCCGATAGAGGGCGTCTTTCCGGGCGGAACGGACGTTGCTCTCGGTGACGTCGCCGCGGTCGTAGGCGGCGGTCGCCTCGTCGGCGAACTGCTTGGCGACCTTGTTGACGACGTACAGCGATTCGAGCAGATCGTCCGTCGGTTCGAGCGGATTCACGGTGACGCCTCGGCGCGTGATCGTCGTGAGTTCGGCGCGTCGAGGCAAAAGGCGTTTCGGGGGCGGCTGAGGGCCGCTCGGCGTCCGCCGTCGCGCCCGGGCGGCCGGCCGGCGCCCGGTCGGATGGTTAATTCTTTAAGCACGCGGCCGAACGCTGAGACAAGCAATGTCGGACGACTCGCTCAAACTGTACACAGCGATCTACGTCGCGCTCCTGGTCGCGGCGACGCTGAATTTCGTTCTCTTCGAGGCCGAGTTCCTCAACTTCACGTACGCCCAGGCGCTCGGCGGGACGCTGGTGATCGCGACGGTCAAGACGCTGCTCATCGTCGCCTACTTCCAGCACCTCCGGTGGGAGAACCGCTCGCTCACCTACGTGATGGCGCTCGCGCTCGCGCTCACCATGCTGCTGATGGCCGCGGCGACGTACTCCATCTCGTAACGCGGTCTCCCTTCTTCTCACCCGTCACCGCATCCTCCCTCGCCGTCTCCGGTCGATTCCAGTGCGGCAGTTCTGACACGTTCGGCCGTGTTTTTTGTACTCGTACGCGCACAGTACCGATATGCAACTCCGCGACGCCACCGAAGCCGATGTCGACGCGATCCGGGAAGTCGCCCGCGAATCGCTGCTCGCCTCGTACGGCCACGCGGTCGACGAGGCGCTGCTCGCCGAGGCGGTCGACGAGTGGTACGACCCCGACGACCTCGTCGCGGACATCGACGACGAGGCGACCGTGTGTCCGGTCGCCGTCGTCGACGACGACGTGGTCGGGTTCGCCGAGAGCTACGTGGTCGGGCGTCGCGAGCGGGTCGGCGAGATCGACTGGCTCCACGTCCACCCGGACCACCGCGAGTCCGGCATCGGCTCCGCGCTCCTCGAACGCGTCGAGGCGGAGCTCCGGGAAGCGGACGTCGACCGCATCGAGGCGCGCGTGCTCGTCGCCAACGAGGCCGGCACCGCGTTCTACGAGGGCGAGGGGTACGAGCTCGTCGGTGAGCGTCGCGTGGAGATCGGCGAGGAGACGTTCGACGAGCGCGAGTACCGCAAGCAGATCAGCCGCCTGACCGGCATCTCGGAGGGAGTCGTCGAGACGGACGCCGGCGACACCGTCTACGTCGCCTTCGACGAGAGCGAGCGCGGCTCCGACGGCCCCTTCTACGTCGCCTACGCCGACCCCGACCGGGACCGCCGCTACGGCTACTTCTGCGGGAACTGCGAGGGGACCGACGTCGCCATCGACACGATGGACCGCATGGAGTGCGGCGACTGCGGGAACCGACGGAAGCCGTCGCGCTGGGACGCCGCCTACTGAGTCGCGCGCACCCCGGTCGCCTCGGCCCGACCCGCGACGATCCCCCGTCCTACAGCGTCTCCTTCACGCCCAACACGCGCTCTTCCGCCTCGCGACCGGGGTCCCACTCGCTCCCGTCGCGCTCGGCCTCTCGGTGGTCGGCGACGGTGCGCGCCATCGCCTCGTCGACGGGGGTCGACTCCCAGCCGAGGTCGGCGAGCGCGCACGTGTCGAGCAGGTGCGGGTACTCCCGGTAGAGGGGGAAATCGTCGGGTTCGAGCCCGCCGGCCGCGAGCGCGTCTCGGCTCGCGGGCACGACCTCGCAGTCGGTGCCGGCGGCCTCGGCGATCGCCTCCAGCGTCTCCTCGAGCGTGAGCGCCCGGCGGTCGCCGACGTTGTACGCGGCGCCGGGCTCGCCGCGCTCGGCGACGACCCGGAGCGCGCTCGCGACGTCCTCGACGTACGCCCGGTGCCAGAGGTTCTGGCCGTCGCCGGGGACGACCACCCGGTCGTGCGAGCACACGCGGTCGATCCAGTAGTCGAGCCGCTCGGTGTAGTCGTGCGGGCCGTAGACGATGCAGGGGCGCACGGCCGTCGCGTTGACTCCCTCCTCGGCGGCCTCGAAGACGATCCGGTCGCCCTCGGCCTTCCGGTTGCCGTACGTCTCCATGCTCTCGTCGGTCGCCTGTTCCGGCGTGCAGGCACGCAGCGGCGTCTCTCCCTCGCGTTTGGGGATCTCCTCGGCGGCGTAGCTGGAACCCGACGAGACGTACACGTAGCCGTCGACGTCGGCGAACACGTCGACCGCAGTCGCCACGTCGCTCGGGTGGTAAGCGACGCAGTCGATCACGACGTCGGGCTCCGCCGAGAGCTTCGCCGTGCGGAGGTCGCGCTCGTTCGTCCGGTCGCCCTCGACGTGCGTCACGCGCTCGTCGTCGGCGAAGGGATTCTCGTGGTTCCCGCGGTTCAACATCGTCACCGCGTACCCGTTCGCGAGCAGGTCGGAGACGGTGTGTCGGCCGATGAACCGCGTGCCGCCGATGACGAGCGCCGTGTCTGTCATACCGGCTCTCGGTCCAGCGAGTTCAAAAGCGTGACCGAACCGGAACGGGACGGGCGGAGGACCGTGCCGACCTCACTCGTCGTACTTCCCGCGCGGCCCGTCGCCGCGCCACCGGCGGTAGAGCAGGTACGCGATCCCGAGCCCGAGGAACCACGTTCCGACCCCGAACACGGCGTATCCGACCCCGATCAGGAACTCCCCGGTCGGCACTCCGAACATACACGGATTCGGCGTCTCGATCACATAAACGCTCCGAGCGAGGGCCAGTTACACGGTCCCGGCGCTCGTACGTCTCCCCATGACAGACCGCAGTCGCCGTCGACCGTGGCTCGCCGCCCTGTTGGCGCTCGTCGTCTCCGGGCTCGGACACGCGTACCTCCGCCGCTGGGCGCGCGCGCTCGGGTGGTACGTCGCGGTCACCGCGACGCTCGTCGTGATCGTTCCCGACGCGGCGGTGGAGCGGCTCATCGCCGGCGACGCGCCGCCGATCGCCGACGTCGCGCCGGCCGTGCTCGTCGTCGCCGCCAGCGTGATCGACGCGTACGTCCTCGCGCTTCGGAACAACCGAGAGTACGACCGCGACCGACGCGCGACGGCGGAGGGGGCAGAGCCGGGGACATGGAACGAGAAGGCGGACGCCGCGGCGCCGGCGGACCGCTCCGACGAACCGGCAGTCGACCGCGATAGCGAGGCGGCCGCGGTGTCGTGTCCGCACTGCGGCCGCGACACCGATCCGTCGTTCGACTTCTGTCAGTGGTGTGCCGAACCGGTCGACGAGTGAGGTCGGTAGGAACGAACGACGCGGGGGCTAGTGAGTGCAGCCGTGTTAAAAAGGAATCCGGCGAAACCGGGACCGCGACGGGAGATCCCGCCTCAGAAGAGGTAGAACAGCGGGAAGATGAACACCCAGACGATGTCGACGAAGTGCCAGTAGAGGCCGAAGTACTCCACCGGCCGCTCGTCCTCCAGGTAGTGCCCCTGGTAGGCCCGGACGAACAGGTAGCAGGCGATCAGGAGGCCGATGACGACGTGGAGCCCGTGGAGCCCCGTCGTGACGTAGTAGATCGACGCCTGGATCGGGTCGCCGTGTGCGTTCGACGCGATCATCACGCCGCGGTCGTAGATCTCGTGTTCCCACTCCCACATCTTGATCGCGAGGAACGTGAGGCTGAGCCCGATCGTCGCGCCGAGCGAGGCCAGCAGCCCCTTCCGACTGTTCCGGTGGGCGGCGACGAGCGCCAAGATCACCGTGAACGAGGAGGTGATCAGCACGAACGTGTTGATGAGCCCCGGCAGCGACTCCGTCAGCGGCTCCCACGTCATCCAGCCGGCGTTGTACCGGACGAAGATGGCCGCCGAGAGGAACGCGCCGAAGACGATCACGTCGGACGCCAGGAAGAACCACATCCCGAGCTTCACCTTCTCGACGCCGTTGAACGGCCACCGCTCGGCGAACTCGCTGGGCGGGGCGTAGAAGTCCTCTAACCCCCATTTCACGCCGCTGGCGATCATCCCGACGAGGCCGACGACGATGAACACCGGGTACACCACGTTCGAGATCTCGACGCTCGTCGACGCGATCGACTCGCCGACGATGAACGTGACCGAGTCCGCGAAGCCGGACAGCCCGAACAGGAAGAACCCGGTCATCAGCGAGAGGCAGAGCGGCCAGATGCTCGCGTGGCTCGGGTGTTTGTCCCAGTACGGGTACTCCTTGATGTGCTCGGAGTGGCTGTCCCCGCCGTCGGTCGCGGCGTTCCCGTCGCCGTCGGTCTTCACCGCCGGGCCGCCGTCGGGCACGTAGTCCTTCACGAACTCGAGCTTCCCGGACGCGTACGAGGGCCGGTTCGGCCAGTTCTCGAGCGGCGGCGGCGAGGAGACGGCCCACTCGGCGGTCCGCGAGTAGTCCCACGGGTTATCGCCCGCCTCCGGCCCGGAGACGTACGACTTCGCGAAGTTGTAGAACATGATGAAGAAGGAGAACCCGAGGATGAACGCCCCGATCGTCCCGATCTGGTGGAAGGTCTGGAACTCGGGGTTGTACTCGAAGACGCGGCGCGGGGTCTCCCAGCCGAGGAACATCGAGAAGTACACCATGTTGAAGCTGACGAAGAAGATCACGAAGTGGAGCTTCCCCAGCAGCTCGTCGTACATCTTCCCGGTCACCTTCGGGAACCAGTAGTAGGCGCCGCCGAACAGCGCCGTCGCGCCCCCGAACATCACGTAGTGGAAGTGAGCGACCACCCAGTAGGTGCCGCGGAACTCGTAGTCGAGGACGATGGCGCCGAGGAACACCCCGGTGATGCCGCCGAGGATGAAGAGGAGCAGCGCGCCGAACGCGAAGAGGAACGGCGTCGTGAACTGTATCCGCCCCTTAATTAGCGTGTAGATCAGCGAGAAGACGACCAGGTCGAACGGGAGTGAGATACCGATGGTGGTCGCCATCATCAGCGTCTTGATCTCCAGGTTGATCGTCGTGAGGAACATGTGGTGCATCCACACGAGGAACGACTGGACGGAGATGAGACAGATGGCGATGATCACCCACTTACGCCCGACGAGTCGGCGGCCGGAGAACGTCTGGAACAGCTCCAGCATGACCCCGAGCGCCGGGAAGAAGACGATGTACACCTCCGGGTGACCGAAGAACCAGAACAGGTGGCCCCAAAGCAGAGAGCCGCCCTCGGTCGCCGAGAAGTACACCGAGCCGAGCACGCGGTCGGCCGCGAGGATGAGCCCGACGGCGAGCAGCGCGGCGAACGCGAACAGCATCATCCACACGGTCGCGAGGATCCCCCAAGTGAACATCGGCATGTCCATGATCCCCATCCCCTCGGCGCGCGAGTGATGGATAGAGGTGAGGAAATTCACCGTCGAGGCGGTGATCCCGATGGTGAACATCGCGAGCGCCATCACCGCCCCGGTCGACCCGATGCTCGGCGTGTACATCGGGATGTTGAGCGGGGCGTACATCGTCCACCCGGCGCTCAGCGTGCCGCCCTGGAAGAAGCTGATCCCCAGCAGGACGCCGGAGAACAGGTACATCCAGTACGAGAGCGCGTTCAACCGCGGGAACGCGAGGTCGTCGGCGCCGATCTGCAGCGGGACGAAGTAGTTCGCGAAGCCGAAGCCGAACGGCGAGAGGAACCAGAACACCATTATCAGCCCGTGGGCGGTGACGGCCTCGTTGTACGCCAGCCCGGAGAGCACCTGGTTCGCCGGGTCCCAGAGCTGGACGCGGATCAGCAGCGCCAGCACGCCGCCGAACAGCAGGAAGAACAGCGCGGTGATCGTGTAGAGGATCCCGATGTCCTTGTGGTTCGTCGTCACGAGCCAGCGCTTGACGGAGGTCGTCGGCGGGAGCTCGCTCATGCGGGAACACCTCCGACCGCGGCGGCGTCGAGGCTCGCGCTGGAGGAGTTACCGCTGGAGGAGTTACCGCTGGAGGAGTTACCGCCCGTGCCCTCGTACCACTCCTCCCACTCGTCCTGCGGGAGGACCGTGATCTGTCCTTTCATCGCCGAATGCCCCTGCCCGCACAGCTCGAAGCACTCGACCCGGTACGTCGCTTCGCCGCCCTGCGCCTCGACCTCCTCGGAACTCACGGAGAACCAGACTTCGCTGGTCTCTCCGGGGATAGCGTCGGACTTTATCCGTAACTCCGACGATCCGAAGTTGTGCCACACGTCGCGTGAGGTCACATCGAGGTTGATCCGGTGATCGGCCGGCACGACCATCTCACCCGTCGCGGTGTGGCCGTTCGGGTACTCGTACTCCCAGCCGAACTGGTACCCCTCGACGAGGATCTCGATGTCGCTCTCCTCGTTCGTGTCGGGGCCCTCCTCGACGTAGAGGAGAATCCCGTAGGCGTACACGACGAGACTGATGACGACGATCGCGCTCAGTCCGAACGAGAGGAAGAGCTTCTTCGCTTTCGGACCGCCCTGTCCCGTCGGGAGCTCGCCGACCGTCGGCGCGTCGAAGTCCCCTTTCCGTTCGCCCCCGTCGTCCCGGTACTTGTACACGTTCCACAGCGTGTACGCGACGACAATCGTGCCGACGAGCGTACCGAGCGCGAGGAAGACGAAGAAGATCTCGTCGAAGACCTCCGCCTGCGCGCGCCAGTCGCTCCCCTGTTGCAGGATAATTGGATCTATCATGTTCGTCTGTCTGCTCTTGTTTCCCCCTTGGCGATGGCACACTTAGCTCTTGTGTAGCGCGGCCAGACGGCCCGCTCCGTGCACCCGGACGAACCGTCCGGGGGACGGCGACCGCAGGGGGGTGACACCGGCCGATCCGTGCCGGACCGAACGCCTTTGGGACGTCACTCCGGACGTGTATACGAAGGCTATTTGTACACGCGAACGGACCGCCTAATAACGAAACCCACCATGGTCTCACTCACGCTCTTGAGCACGGCACTAATGGGGCTGCTCGTCGCGGCCACCTTCCTCGCCGTCGCGAAGGTCGGCGCGCAGCGAACGGCGCCCGGGACGGACGAATCGCCCGACAGATACGCCGCGGTCGTCGGCGCGCTCCGGGACGTCGCGCGGAAACCGGTCGTCTGGGCCGTCGCGTTCGTCGCCATCGCGGTCGGCGTGGGCGGCGTCGCCCTGCTCGCGGTCGGCGACTTCGGGCTCCCGGAGGGGCTCTCCGGCAGCCTCCTCGGCGTCGCCTACGCCGCCGTCGGACTGCTGGTGACCGGATTCGTCTTCCTCGGCGCGTACTTCGCCACTCGGGGGCGCGGGCTCGGTAACGCCCACGGCGTCGCGGCGGGCTCGTTCGCCGCCGGACTCGTCTTCCTCATCCTCATTGCGGTCCAGCTCCTCGTCGGCGTCGTCGGCTGAGGACGGTTCGGTCCGGCCTTCCCATTCGCGCTTCGCGTGGCCGACTCTCAGCGACGTGTTCGCTCCCATACCAGCGTGCGCTGTCGCGATAGCGAGAGATTACCGAAGAAGCGACACAGTCCGCGCCGCGGATCGGCCGAGCGCGTTACGCGACGGCGACGCCGTTCCGGGCGAGGTAAGCGCTCGCGGCCTTGATTTCGACCGGGCTCCCGATGATACGACAGTAGCCGTCGTTCTCCACGATCGTCACGGTGAACCGCTCCTCGAACCGCTCCCCGAGAGCGTCGAGGGCGGGACACGGGAGGACGATCTGCGTGCTGTCACGGAGGCTCGACGGGTCGGGCATTCGTCTTGCGTGGTACACTCTTCTCTCCGATATAAGAGTGTCGAATCACCGACACAATTCGAGGAGCGTTCGCACGGATCGCCCCCGTGACCGGCCCGTAGACGGTTCGCTGTCGAGTCGGCCGGCGGACCGAAGGAACACCTTTAACGAGACGAACGGCCGACTGTACGCCAATGGGACTGGAAGAGGAGATCGCGGACCTCCGCGAGGAGATCGCCGACACGCCCTACAACAAGGCCACGGAGGCCCACATCGGGCGCCTGAAGGCGAAGCTCGCGGAGAAGAAAGAGAAGCTGGAGAACCAGTCCTCCGCCGGCGGCGGCCACGGCTACGCGGTCGAGAAACACGGCGACGCCACGGTCGCGCTCGTCGGGTTCCCGAGCGTGGGGAAGTCCACCCTCATCAACGCCCTCACCAACGCCGACAGCGAGGTCGGCTCGTACGAGTTCACGACGCTCGACGTCAACCCCGGCATGCTGAAATACCGCGGCGCGAACGTCCAGATCCTCGACGTGCCGGGGCTGATCGAGGGCGCCGCGGGCGGCCGCGGGGGCGGGAAGGAGGTCCTCTCGGTCGTTCGGACCGCCGACCTCGTCGTCTTCATGCTCTCCGTGTTCGAGATCGAGCAGTACGACCGGCTCCGCGAGGAGCTGTACGCGACCAACATCCGCCTCGACACGGAGCCGCCGAACATCAACATCCGGAAGACCCACAAGGACGGGATCGGGGTGACGATGAGCGACGACGTGAGCCTCGGCGAGGGGACGGTCAAGCAGGTGCTCCGCGAGTACGGCTACGTCAACGCCAAGGTGACGATCCCCCACGACCTGACGATCGACGAGCTCGTCGACGCCGTGATGGACAACCGTGAGTACCTCCCGTCGATGGTGACGGTGAACAAGGCCGACCTCATCGACAAGAGCTACCTCCCGACGGTCAAAGAGGAGCTGCGCGAGCGCGACCTCGACCCCGACGACGTGCTCTTTATTTCCGCCGAGAAGGAGCTCGGGCTCGACGGGCTCAAAGAGCGGCTCTGGAAGGAGCTCGGGCTCATCCGGATCTACATGGACAAGCCCGGTCGCGGCGTCGACTACGAGGAGCCGCTGATCTTATTCGAGGGCGACACGGTCGGGGACGCCTGCGAGAAGATCGGCGGGGAGTTCGACGAGCGGTTCAAGTTCGCGCGGGTCTCCGGAGAGAGCGCGAAACACGACGACCAGCAGGTCGGGAAGGGCCACGAGCTGGCGGACGAGGACGTGCTCCGGATCGTCGCTCGGAAGTGAGTTTCCGGCTTACAGCCCGAGTTCGCGCCCGAGCACGACGTGTTGGATCTCGCTGGTCCCCTCGCCGATCTCCATGAGCTTCGCGTCGCGGTAGAAGCGCTGTGGCGCGAAGTCGGTGGTGTACCCGTACCCGCCCAGCGTCTGGACCGCTTCCTCGGCGACCTCGCGGGCCGCCTCGCTGGCGTCGAGCTTCGCCAGCGCCGACTCCCGCGTCACCGACTCGCCGGCGTCGTAGGTCGTCGCGGCCTTGTGCGTCAGCAGTCGCGCGCGCTCCGTCTGCCGGTGCATGTGGACGACCTTGTCGCGGATCGCGTCGAACTTCGCGATCGGTTTGCCGAACTGCTCGCGCTCGCCGGCGTACTCCTTGGCGGCCTCGTAGGCGCCCTGCGCGAGCCCGACCGACAGCGCCGCGATCGAGATCCGGCCGCCGTCGAGCGTCTTCATCGTCTGCGTCCACCCATCGCCCTCCGCGCCGAGCAGCCGGTCTTCCGGGATCCGGACGTCGTCCAGCTTGATCTCGCAGGTCGGCGAGCAGTTGAGCCCCATCTTGTCCCAGACGGTCGTTATCTCGAATCCGTCGTCGTCGGGATCGACGATGAACGTCGAGATCCCGTCGTAGCCGGCTTCGGGGTCGGTGACGGCCTTCACCAGCACGCTGTTGGCCACGTTCGCGTTCGTGATGAACTGCTTCGTCCCGTTGAGCACGTACTCCCCCGCGTCGGCGTCGTGCTCCGCGGTCGTGTCCATGTCGGAGGCGTCGGAGCCGCTGCCGGGCTCCGTGAGCGCCCACGCGCCGATCCCGCCGCCCTCGGCGAGCGGGCGGAGCCACGCCTCCTTCTGCTCGGGCGTCCCGAACAGCTCGATCGGCTTTGCGCCGAGGGAGGTGTGGGCGGCGTACGAGAGGCCGATCCCGCCGGAGACGCGACCCAGCTCCTCGGTGACGAGGGCGTACATGAGCTGGTCGCCGCCGAGCCCGCCGTACTCCTCGCTCACGGGGACGCCCATCATATCGAGGTCGTTCAGGTCGGCGAAGACCTCGTCGGGGAACCGGTGCTCGTCCTCGATCTCCTGGGCGATCGGCCGGATCTCCTCCTCGCAAAACTCCCGGACGGTGTCGCGTATCATCCGGTGTTCCGCGGGTAGCTCGAAGTCCATAGGCAAGAATTGCGACCCGCCGGCATAAACGATGCGAACGACCGTGATCGACCGCGGCAGACCCCTCGTGTTCGGCCGTCGCCGTTGGAAGACCTAAGTGGACCGTGGCCGAACCTCGGACGAATGACCACCGAGGACGTCGCGGCGATCGTGGCGGAGCTGACGCTCGCTGAGAAGGTCGGGCTGGTTCACGGGGCCACGGACACGGAGGGAACGGCGACGGGATTCGTTCCCGGCGTGGAGCGAGTCGGCGTGCCGCCGGTCCGGCTGACCGACGGACCGCTCGGCGTCCGGACCGACGAGCCGGCCACCGCGTTCCCCGCGTCGCCGGCGCTCGCGGCGACGTTCGACACCGCCCTCGCGGAGCGGTTCGGGCGCGCGCTCGGTCGCGAGGCGACCGCGCGGAACCAGGACGTCCTCCTCGGGCCGGGGACCAACCTGATCCGGGTCCCGCACTGCGGCCGCAACTTCGAGTACTTCTCCGAGGACCCGGTCCACTCCGGGGCGTTCGCCGCGAGCGTCGTCGCCGGGATCCGGTCGGCGGACGTCGTCGCGACGCCGAAACACTACGTGGCGAACAGCCAGGAGACCCGCCGCGCCGAGGTCAGCGCCGAGGTGGACGAGCCCGTCCTCCGCGAGCTCTACCTCCCGGCGTTCCGCGACGCCGTCGAGGCCGGCGCCGGGTCGGTGATGTCGTCGTACAACCGCGTCAACGGGACGTACGTCAGCGAGCACGAGCGGCTCCTCACGGAGGTACTCAAAGGCGAGTGGGGGTTCGACGGGTACGTCGTCTCCGACTGGTTCGGCACCGAGAGCGTCGTCGGGAGCGCCAACGCCGGGCTCGACCTCCAGATGCCGGGGATCGCGGCCGACGAGCTCCTCGAGTCGATGGGGATGTCCCCGGACGACGACGAGGGCGACGGGGCCGCCGACGCCGACGCGGACGGCGAGGGCGACGCGATCCTCGACCCCGACGAGGGGGCCGACTTCGTGGACGGGATGCCCGACCCGCGGAGCGGCGGCCGCTACGCGGAGGATCTCCTGCCCGCCGTCGAGCGCGGTGACGTGCCCGAGTCCCGCCTCGACGACATGGTGACGCGGGTCCTCGGGTCGCTCGACGCGGTCGGCCACCTCGACGGCGGGACCGAGGCGGGAACGGCCGAGGACGGTCCCGGCGCAGGCGGCCCGGGCGCGATCGACACCCCGGAACACCGTCGGCTCGCGGTCGAGATCGCGACGCGCGGCACGGTGCTCCTGCAGAACGACGGCGTCCTCCCGCCCGACGACGACGCGGAGGTCGCGGTCGTCGGTCCGAACGTCGACGAGGCGGTCCTCGGCGGCGGCGGGTCCTCGGAGGTCACGCCGTTCACGCAGACGAGCCCGAGCGAGGGGATCGAGGCGCGCGCCGAGGGGTCCGTCACCGTGGCTCACGGACTCCCGCGCGTCGAGGGCGTCTCGCTGTTCGACGCGATGGGCGACGAGGGGGACGAAGCCGCGGGCGCGGGAAGGCGTGGGGACGAAATCGCGAGCGACGACGAACGAGCGCCCGACGTCGAGGGCGCCGTCGCCGCCGCAGCGGCCGCGGACGTCGCCGTCGTCGTCGTCCGAGATCGCGCGACCGAGGCCGCCGACCGCGACTCGCTCCGGCTCCCCGAGCGGCAGGACGAGCTGATCGCGGCCGTCGCCGACGCGAACGACGAGACTGTCGTCGTCGCGAACGCGAGCGGCCCGTTCGAGGCGCCGTGGCGCGACGACGTCGCCGCGGTCCTCGCGGGGTGGTACCCCGGACAGGCCCACGGGGAGGCGACCGCGGCGGTCCTCTACGGCGACGCCGACCCCGGGGGGCGGCTCCCGGTGACGTTCGCGCCGGAGGAGGCGTATCCGACTGCCGACGAGCGGCGCTTCCCGGGCGTCGACGGCGAAGCGCATTACGACGAGGGGCTGCTCGTCGGCTACCGGGGCTTCGACGCCGCGGGCGAGGAGCCGACGTACCCCTTCGGTCACGGGGAGAGCTACGCCGAGTTCCGCTACGAGGGGGTCGAGGCGACCGGCCCGTCGACCGTGGAGGCGACGGTGACGAACGTCTCTGACCGCGCCGGCCGCGAGGTCGTGCAGGCGTACGTCGACTCGCCGGACGCGCCCGACGAGCGCGCCCGCCCGCCCCGCGAGCTCGCCGGGTTCGCCGCGGTCGAGCTCGGTCCCGGCGAGTCGGCGACGGTCGAGATCGAGCTCGACGAGCGCGCGTTCGGTCGGTACGACGCGTCTCGGGGATGGACGGTCGACGCCGGCTCCCACGAGGTCAGCGTCGGGCGTTCCTCGCGGGACCGCCGCGGCTCCGCGACGGTCGAGCGGTGAGCCCGCCCGAGGACGCCATTTAACCGTCGTCGCCGCGTTCGGTCTCGGTATGGAGCTCCGCCGGCTCGTCCGCGGTCGCGTCGACTGGCCCGACATCGAGCGGGTCGTTCGGGAGCTGGCGGACCGGTACGACCGCGAGGAGATGCGGGTCCGGTTCCTCGACGCCGACAACTGGCTGTCGACGCCGATGGTCCTCGACGACGACCTGTTCGTGAAGGTGATCACGAAACAGAACACGCTCGTCCACACGCTGTTCACCACCGGGCGGAACCTCGGCGCCGTCTCCGCCGGCACCGAGGGCTTCTTCGAGCGCTACGAGACCCCCTACGAGATGGCTCGCCACGAGCTGGAGGCGACCCGCGAGGTCAGGGAGCTCGGCGTCAACGCCCCGGAGCCGGTCGAGGCGCTGGAGGTCGGTGACCTCGGCGTCGTCGTCTTAGAGTACCTGCCCGAGTTCCGGGCGCTCGACGAGCTCGACCGGGCGGTCGTCGCCGATCTGGCGCCCGCGCTGTTCGCGACGCTCCGGACGATCCACGACGCCGGGCTCGCCCACGGCGACCTCCGCGCGGAGAACGTCCTCGTTCGGGACGGCGAGCTGTACGTCATCGACGCGACGAGCGTGAGCGAGGAGGGACGCGAGTCGGCGCGGTCGTACGACCTCGCGAGCGCGCTCGCGGCGTTAGAGCCCCTGATCGGCGCGCCAGACGCGATCGACGCCGCGCTGGAGAGCTACTCGACGGACGAGCTCCTCGCCGCGCGTCAGTTCCTCGACTTCGTCGCGATCCGGCCCGACCACGACTTCGACGCCGCGGAGCTGAAGGGAGAGCTGGAGAAGCGGACGACGTAGGGGCCGAGAGCGCAAGTCGAACGCGCTGTTCGCGCTGCGGGCGGTCGTCGGGAGCTGAGCGGCGCTCCGACTCACGGGTCCAGCAGCTTCGATTCGGCCTTTCGGAGGTGTTCGAGCAGGGTCGTCTTCGAGACGTCCAGGTCGTCGGCGAGCTCGCGGGTCGACGCCTCGCGGGGCCACTCGTAGTACCCGGCCTCGCGGGCGTGCTCGTACACCTCCCGCTGGGTCGTCGTCAGCGTGTCGAGCCGCTGCTCGCGGGGGGTCCGTCCCGCGTATCCCGACGACGACATCGACTCCACCGTCACCTCGGCGCCGGAGTCCGCCTGGACCGCGTCGAGGGACTCCCGGATCTCGGTGCGCTCGCCGACGAAGCACACCTGCCACTCCTCACGGCCGTCCTCGATGCGGACCGGCGCGCTGTGGACGAAGCCGTGTTCGAGCAGCGTCGGGCACACCATGTCCGCCGGGTCGTACTCTAAGAAGAACTCGCGGACGACGTTGCCCGGGGCGTCCCGCGCGCGCCCGAACCGCTCCTGCAGTTCCAGGAGGTTACCCGCGCGGTCGGAGTCGCGGATCGCGTCGAGCAGCGCCTCGACCTCCTCGTTCGTGTCGGCGAACGCCGTGAACAGGCCGTTCACCGAGTTCGGCGCGTCGGCGTCGGTCCGCGGCGAGTTGTAGATGGCGTGCGCGAGGACGCCGCCGTCGGTCCTGTTCGTCGCCTCGATCGCCCAGCAGTTCGGATGCCACAGATCGAGCGTGAGGCGAGTCCCGGACCACTCGTCAGCCCCGGTCGCGTCGGTCGTTGCCATTGCTGTCGTATCCGTGGCACCGCATTACAAAGACTCTGCCGACCATGGTCGGGTGGGATGTTTGGGCGCGGCGGCGGCAATCACCGTCCATGTCGGAGCCGTACCAACACTACATCGACGGCGAGTGGGTCTCGGGCGCGGGCTCGGAGACCTTCGAGAGCGAGAACCCGGCGACCGGGGAGTCCCTCGGCGAGTTCCGTCAGGGAACTCCCGACGACGTCGACCGCGCGGTCGACGCCGCCGACGAGGCGTTCGACGAGTGGCGCGAGCTCTCCCGTATCCAGCGCGCCGAGTACCTCTGGGACGTGTACCACGAGCTGCGCGAGCGCACCGACGAGCTCGGACGAGTAGTCACGAAGGAGTGCGGGAAGGAGATCAGCGAGGGGAAGGCGGACGTCGTCGAGGCCGCCCACATGGTCGAGTGGGCCGCGGGCGACGCCCGCCACCCGAAGGGCGACATCGTCCCCTCGGAGATCCCCGCGAAGGACGCGTACATGCGTCGGAAGCCCCGCGGCGTCACCGGCTGTATCACGCCGTGGAACTTCCCCGTCGCGATCCCGTACTGGCACATGGCCATCGCGCTGGTCGAGGGGAACACGGTCGTGTTCAAGCCGGCCGAGCAGACGCCGTGGTGCGCGCAGATCATCGCTGAGATGTTCGACGACGCCGGGATCCCCGACGGCGTCTTCAACATGGTCCAGGGGTTCGGCGACGCCGGCAACGCGATCGTCGAGCACGACGACGTCGAGACGGTCATCTTCACCGGCTCGGCCGAGGTCGGCCACCTGATCCAGGACAAACTCGGCGGCGTCGCCGGCAAGCGCGCAGCCTGCGAGATGGGCGGCAAGAACGCGATCGTGGTCACGGAGGCGGCGGACCTCGACGTCGCCGTCCACTCCGCGGTGATGTCCTCGTTCAAGACGACCGGCCAGCGCTGCGTCTCCTCCGAGCGCCTGATCGTCCACACGGACGTGTACGACGAGTTCAAGGAGCGGTTCGTCGAGGTCGCCGCGGACGTCGCCGTCGGCGATCCGCTCGACGAGGACACGTTCATGGGGCCGCTCATCGAGGCCGAGCACTACGAGAAGGTCGCCGAGTACAACCGGCTCGCCCGCGACGAGGGCGTGAACGTCCTCGTCGACCGGACCGACCTCGACGCCGACGAGGTCCCCGACGGCCACGAGGACGGCCACTGGATCGGCCCGTTCGTCTACGAGGCCGACCCCGACGAGGACCTCCGGTGTACCCACGAGGAGGTGTTCGGGCCGCACGTCGCGCTTCTCGAGTACGACGGCGACATCGAGCGCGCGGTCGAGATCCAGAACGACACCGAGTACGGGCTCGCCGGCGCGATCGTCTCTGAAAACTACCGGCAGATCAACTACTACCGCGACCGCGCCGAGGTCGGGCTGGCGTACGGGAACCTCCCCTGTATCGGCGCCGAGGTCCAGCTCCCCTTCGGCGGCGTCAAGAAGTCGGGCAACGGCTACCCCTCGGCCCGCGAGGCCATCGAGGCCGTCACCGACCGCACCGCGTGGACCCTGAACAACTCGAAGGAGATCGAGATGGCGCAGGGGCTCTCGGCCGACATCAAGACGAAGGACGACTGAGCGTCCGGCCCTTTTCGCGCCCGGCCGTCATTCGATCGCGTTCGCCGCGGCCGCCACCGCGTCGCCCGGCCCGTCGGCCTCGGCGAGCGCGCCCCGAGCGACGAGGCGCTCCCGCGGCCGGCCGACCGGCTGCGAGACCGACTCCGTGCCGAGCAGTCCCGCCTCTCGGAGTTCGCGTTTGATCCGCGTGAACGTCGCCGAACTCCCGAGCCCGGCCTCCTCGCAGGCGCGTCGCAGGTCGCGGTCGAGCGCGCCGCGGTGGACGCCGACGACGTACGCGCGGCGGCGCGCCCCGGCCAAGTCTAGCCTGCCGTCTTCGACCGCCTCGCCCGCGACGCCCGCGGAGCCGTCCCCGTCAACGTCCCCGGCGTCGAGCGCCAGGACCACGTCGTCCGCGACGGCGTCGCCGCAGCGCTCCCGGACCGCCTCGTACGCGCGACGGCGACTCGGCGTCCGCAGGCGACGCTCCGCCGCCGCGTCGACGAGCGGAGCGTAGCGCTCCCGGAGCGAGGGGTCGTCGCCGACGCGACACCACGCCTCGGTCGCGTCGCCGTCGCGGTCTGCGTCCCCTCGACGCCCGCCGGCGACGAGCACGTGCCCCGTCTCTCGGCCGACGAGGGCCGCGTTCGGCTGCGGTTCCGACAGCGTTCGGAGCTCCAGGACGCCCGACTCCGCGAGCGCCGCGAGTCGGCTCGCGGGGCGGAACCCGTCGGTGACGACGTCGACCGCGCGGTCGCTCGCGAGGACGGTGAGCGTCGGGAGCCCCGAGGTGGACGGGTCCGACGGCGACGTCGGGGAACCGTCGGTCGACGCCAGCGCACGCAGCGTCGGGAGGTCCGGCTCGACGAGCTCCGGCGCCGCCTCGCGGTACGCCTCGATCACCGCCGTCAACAGCGACGGCGACGGGTCCACGAGCACCGGGTCGTCGAACTCCCCGATCGGTCCCGGCCCGTCCGCGAACGGCAGGGTCGGCTCGGGGGACACACCCGCAACTACGCGGCTGACGAATTAAGAATGGCGACGGGACGGTCGCGGTCAGTCGGCGGACACGGTCGCGGTCAATCGGTGGGGACGCTCGTCTCAGGGAACGTCCACGCGGGTGACGTGACCGCCGCAGCCGCACTGCTTGACGTACTCCGGGTCGAGGTCGTCTCGCTCCTCGCGGAGCGCGTCGTAGAGGAACCCTTCGGGGTGGCCGAGGTCGCCGTGGGTGACGAGGTTCACGTGGTTCCCCGAGGCCGTGTGGTCGACGGCCGCGAGCGCGTCGCGGACCGCCAGCTCCGGGTCGTCGGCGTACTTCGGTTTCTCTAAGTTCGCCGACCAGGAGTTGTCGTGGACTCGGTCGGTGATCGGTTCGGCGGTCTCGTCGTGGTCGTCGGTAGTGGTGGTCATGGGGGTCGTCGGGGTCGTCGGGTCGTCGGTAGTCGTCGGGATCGGCGGGGTCGGCTTCGCGTCTACGGATCGACGGTCGCGATCTCCGTCTCGTCGTCGACGGGGTGGCTCGGGAGGTCGTCGACGAACTCCCGGACCACCGTCCGCTCGACGCGCTGGAGCGTCTCGCTACAGGTCGACTTCGCTATCCCGACGTGCTCCGCGACCTCCGTCAGGGTGGCTCGGCGCGGCACGTCGTAGTAGCCGAGGTCGACGGCCGCGAGCAGCAGCTCCCGCTGTCGGTCCGTCAACAGGCGAGCGGGGTTGACGCGTTGGCGCACGCGCTCGACCTCGAACTCCAGGCCGAGCTCGCTCAGCCGCCGGCCCATCTCCGCGACGCGCTCGTGTTCGCCGGTGACCTCGACCTCGGCCACTCCGTCCTCGATGTCCAGCGGCATCTCGATCGGGAGTCCGGAGCGCTTCGCGGCCAGCAGCAGCAGCGGCGCGTCGGTCTCGATCCGGATCGTGGCGACGCCGTCCTCCCGCGCCATCACCGACACCGAGGCCAGCGCGTCGTGCGACTCCATCGTCGCCAACACCGCGTCGACGTCGCGAGCGGTGACCCTGACCAGGGCGAAGCCGGCGCTCTCACCGGGGACCGCGGTGAGCACGCGGAACCCCGCGTCGGGGAACTCGCGCGAGACGTCGGCTATCCACGGACCGTCGGGCAGGTCGACGAGGAGTCGTGCTTGTGGCATCTGTGTGGGTCGGGGTCGGTCGGTCGGGGTCGGTGGTCGGTCGGTGGTCGGTCGGTGGTCGGTCGGTGGTCGGTCGGTGGTCGGTCGGTGGTCGGTCGGTGGTCGGTCGGTGGTCGGGGTCGGTCGGTGCCGGTTCTCAGTCGAAATCCGGTCGCCGAAGGGTCACTCCACGTAGACGGCGCCCTTCATGCCGACCGCTTCGTGGGGAGTACAGACGTAGGTGTACGTCCCGGACTCCTCGAAGGTGTGCTCGAAGGTGTGACCCTCCTCGCCGACGGTCTCGCTCTCGAAGTTGCCGTCGGAGCCGGCGACGTTGTGCTGGCCGCCCTCGCCGGTCCACTCCCAGGTGACGGTGGTCCCGGACGACACCGCGACCGCCGCCGGGCCGAACGCCAGCCCGTCGCCGGCGCCGACGTTGACGGTCACCGAGTCGGCGTCGGTCATGTCGACCGTCTGCTCGTAGTTGTTGGCCTCGTCGAGGAACCCGCCGTAGTCCGGCTCCTCCGAGAGGTACTGCTGGTCGCCGCTCGCGCCGTCGCTACCGTCGCTACCGCCGTCGCTGCCGTCGCTACCGCCGTCGCTTCCGTCGCTACCGCCGTCTCCGCCGCCGTCGCCGCTGCTGCCGCCGCAGCCGGCGAGCGCGGTCGTCACGCCGAGCGCAGCGGTCGTTCGTACGAACGTTCGCCGGTCGAGTGTGCCTCGGGTCATTGCGTCTCGACGTAGGGTAGTAGGGGGAATATCTTCGGCGGAGGTTCTCGGCGTGCGGGGCCGTGAGGCGAACTATTCGGGTCGGAGTATAAAAGGAGGTGACCGGGGACGCCGCCTGCGACCGCCGCTCAGGCGTGTTTGATGGTGACGTGCCACTCATCGTCGTCGACCCGCTCGGTCTCGTGTTCGAATCCGCGGTCCGCCAGCACGTCGTACAGCGGGACCGGTTCGAAGTCGTTCACGAGTCGCAGCCGCTCGTCGGACCCGAGCTCGTCGAGCGCGTCGCTGATGACCGGAAACGGGGGATCGTCGCGCTCGCGCACGTCGAGGACTGATTCGGCGTCGCTCATACTCGGACGCACGGGACGGTCGGGTATGGCCGTTCGCGGGAACATGTTCGACCGACGCGTCGGGGAGACGCCCCCGCGGTGTCCGACCCGCCGGCGAGCGTTCAGAAGGGACTCGTCGGCCCGCTCTCTCCGTCGTCAGGTGATCCTCCGTGGGCGACGTCAGGGGGTCCCTCGCGGGCGGCGTCGGGTCGCTCGTCGACGGCGACCGGATCGGAGTCGCCGGACTCGAGCCGTTCGAGCCGGTCGTTGACCGCCTCGCTCCCGTTGAGCGAGGGATCGACGCGGACCCGAACCAGGTCGTACCCGTGGTCGTCGACGGCGTCGAACGCGCGGAACGCGCCCACCGCCAGGGGCTCGGCCTGCGGGCAGAACGCGGTCGTCGGCGTGAACTCGGCGCGGAGCGTCGCCGGGTCGTCGGCTTCCTCGGCGTAGCGGAACCCGGCGTCGGGGTGCCGCGGATCGAGGTTGAGCCGGGCGAGGTTGTAGCCGAACGTGGCGTCGTACACGCCGTGCTCCTCGAAGGCGTCCCTGGCGTGCGGGTGGACGGCGACGTGGTCCTCACCCGCGAGGACGTCGTGGTCCGCGAGGAACGCGCCCGGCTCCGGGACGTGCTCCGGCACGAACTCGTCCGCGTCGTCGAACTCGGGCTCGGAGCCGCCGAGGAAGCTCATCGGTCCGCCCCCGCGATCCAGATCGCCGTGACGACGCCGTCGTCCGCCTCGACCGTGTCGTACGCGTAGCCGCGGTCGTCGAGCTTCGGGAACAGGAACTGCGGGACCCGGTCGTTGCGCTGGACCAAGACGGTCTCGTCCGGCAGGTCTGCGAGCAGTTCGAGCGTCCGCCGAAGCGGCTCCGGCGGGCCGAGGTCGGCGACGTCGAGCGTCTCGACCGGCCGGTCCGTCGGCGCCTCCGTCTCCTCGAGGACCGATGTCTCCCGTGGCATAGGCGGGCGTTCGTCCCCCACGCGCCCGTCGTTTACCCCGAACGTGTTCGGGAGTTGTCTCACCCGTCGGTTCGGCGGAGCGTCCCGAACAGGTTCGGGGACGTGAACAGGGACTCGGGGGCCGTACGCGATCGCATGCGAGGCGTCCCCGGCGATCTCACGACCTCGACGCGACCGCCGACCACGATTCCCCTCCGGCACTTCCTCGTCGCCCTGGGGTTCCTCGTCGCCGGCGGAACGCTCGCGCTCCTGCGCGTCGCAGGGATCGAGGGAACGGGTGCGGCTCTCGGCGGAATCGCCGCGGCGCACCTCCTGCTCGTCGGGTGGGTGTGTCTCACGATCCTCGGCGCGATGACACAGTTCGTCCCCGTCTGGTCGGGCGTCGAGCTCCACTCCGATCGGTTGGCGACGCTCCAGCTCGCCGCCGTCGCCGTCGGCGTAAGCGGGTTCGCCGGCGGGCTCTGGCTCGGCCGCCCGGCGGACGCGGCCCCCTTCGCGGGGTTCATCCTCCTCGGGTTCGCCGCCTTCGCGTACAACCTCGGCCGGACGCTGTGGCGCGCCCGTCCCCTCGACGTCACTGAGGGGCACTTCGCGCTCGCGCTCGGCTTCCTCGCGCTCGCGGCGGTCCTCGGCGGGAGCCTCGCCGCCGATTACCGCTGGAGCGTGCTCGCTCCCCTCGGCCTCTCGCGGACCGCGGTCGTCGACGCGCACGTCACGCTCGCCGTCCTCGGCGTCGTCGTCACCACCGTCTTCGGCGCCCTCTACCAGCTCGGCCCGATGTTCACGCAGACCGACGGGCTCCCGATCGAGGACCGGCTCGCGCGCGTCGAGACCGCGGCGTACCCGATCGGCGTCGCCCTGCTCGCCGCCGGGCGGCTGTTCGCGGTCGCCCCGCTCGCCACCGCCGGCGGGCTGCTCGTCGCGGGCGGGGCGGCGGTCGCCGGGGGGATCCTCCTCCGTCGACTCCGCGACGCGACCGCGACGGCGACGCCGATGCTCTCGCGGTACGCGGTCGTCGCCGTCGCCACGCTCGCGTGGAGCGCGACCGCGGCCGCGGCGTGGGCCGTCGACCCCCTCGGGCCCGCCGTCCGGTTCGGACACCCCGCGGTCGGACCCGTCCTGCTCGGCGCGCTGATCGGCTTCGTCGTCGTCGGGAGCCTCTACCACGTCGTCCCGTTCATCGTGTGGCTCGACCGGTACGCCGACCGCGTCGGGCTAGAGCGCGTCCCCTCCATCGACGACCTGTATCACGCGCGCGTCGCCGCGGTCGACCTCGTCGCGACCGTCCTCGGGGCCGGCCTCCTGCTCGCGGCCGCGGCCCGGCCCGCTGCCGGGTCGCTCTGGGCGAACGCCGGTCTCTCCGCGGGCTTCGTTCGACCCCTCGGGGGCGCGCTCGTCGTCGCCGGCGCGCTGCTGTTCGCCGGCAACATGGTCGCGACCGTCCTCCGCCACGGCGGGGCCGCGATGCTCGGCCGGGCCGGACCGGAGTCGACCGCGGGCTCGGAGGCGTCCGACGTCCCGGAGCGGTGAGCGACGGCCCCGCCGGGGAGCGTTTCCGTGGCACATGGAACCTCGCGGTCGGCGTTCGATTTCGGCCGAATCGGTGATGCGGAGAAATATACGCAATAGTGAATTTACAATATCTTTATATCTTCATCGAGCGATAGAGGGCTGTGAGAGAACAGTTCACGACAACCACCGGTCACTCGCGGCGAGCCGTACTGCGGAGGGGCGCTATCCTCTCGACGTCCCTCGGACTGGCCCTGTTGACGACGACGGGTCCGGCCGCGGCGATGAACAAAGCGGAGCTGATCGAGTCGATGGCGAGCGAAGCCGGGCTGAAGCAGTCGGAGATAGAGGCGGCGCTCGACGCGTTCACCGCCGCGACGACGGAGGCCTTGAAGAGGGGGGATAGCGCCGTACTGGTCGGATTCGGCTCGTTCAGCATCTCGAAGCGGTCCGCCCGCACGGGGCGGAATCCGAGGTCCACGCGCGGGCCGGCCGACGACTCGCCGGTGACGTTCGACCCGTGTCCGGCGTTCGCGGAGGCGCTCGATCTCAACCCCGGTAGGGGCGACGAGGCCAGCGCCAAGTGCCGGGACGCCGACGTGGTGATCGACGCGAAATCCATCGCGGAGAAGGCGAAACGCGACTCGGACAGCCGGTTATCGGAGGCGGACGCGAAGCGGGCGCTCGACGCGTTCATCAACGCGACGACGAAGGCCCTGAAGAAGGGTGATCGGTTGTCGTTGGGCGAGAAAGAGGACGACGAAGAGGGCGAGAATACGGGGTTCGGCTCGTTCAGCATCTCGAAGCGGTCCGCCCGAACCGGGCGCAACCCGCAGACGGGGAAGGAGATCCAGATCGCGGCGAAGAACGTGGTCAAATTCAAGGCGGGCGCCGAGCTGTCCAAGGCCGTGAATTAGTTCTCCGCCCGAGCTGCCGGATATCTCCCCGAAGGTCTTCTCTAGTAACCGATTACGCGGAGCCGCTCCGATCGCCCTCGAAAGGTTCCGAACCTTTTGATTGGAGCCCGTACGCAGCGATTCTCAGATCCGTTTCGAGCGCAGCGCGACCGCGGCGACGCTCACCCCGACGGCGACCCAGCCGAGCAGGACGACCGCGAGCGCGCCGACGGAGAGCCCGCTGCCGTCGAGCGCGGCCGCGAGCCCGGCGCCGCCCGCGTCGGTCGGGGCGAGCGCGAGCAGGCGGTACGTCGAGACGGGGTTCGCGGCGACCGCGGCGGCGACGAACCCGCCAGCGCCGTCGAGCGCGGCCAGCACGCCGAGCGCGAGCAGGTCGTGGACCAGCGCGAACCACGCCCAGACGAGCAGGGCGGCCGCGAGCGCGACCGTCGAGGTGGGCGCGACCGCGGAGATCGCCACCCCCAGTCCGAGGAGCGCGACGGCGACGGCGACGGTCGCGAGCAGGAACCACGCGAACGTCGGCCAGCCGGCGAGCCCGAACTCCCGGAGGAGGAGCAGTCCGGGGACGCCGAAGCCGACCACGACCGACGCCGCGAGCACCGCGGCCCGCCCGGCGAACACGCCGATCGCGGCCTCGACCCGCGAGACGGGTAACGTCAGCACGACGCCGAGCCGTCCGCGCTCGGCCGCGCCGACGATCGCGCCGTGGCCGAACGCCAGCGCGGCCAGCGGGACGAGGTACGTCGCGAGCTCGACGTAGCTCGCGACCACCGGCTCGTAGCCGGTCGGCGCCACGCTCGACCCGCTGAACGTCGCCAGCAGCAGCCCGAACGCGGCGAAGACGACCGTCAGCCCGACCGCCCACCCCCGGCGGGCCGTCAGCCGGGTCTCGCGGCGGGCGATCCGGAGGACGATCCCGGGGCGCGGGAGGGGGATAGAGATCCCCTCCGCGTCGGCTGCGGTCTCGTTCGCAGTCTCCGTCTCCGTCGCCTCCGCGGTCGCGTCCGTCGGCGAGCCGGCGGTCGCGCCGTCGACGACGACGCCGCCGTCGGGGGCCGGAGGCGTCGATTCGTCTCCGTCGCGTCCGCTCTCAGGCATCGCGACCACCCCCGGTGAGCGAGACGAACGCGCCCTCGAGCCCGCCCTCGTGGCCGGCGGCGAGCCCGTCGGGCGTCCCCTCCGCGACCAGCCGGCCCTCGTCGAGGACGCCGACGCGGTCGCAGACGCGCTCGGCCTCGCGCAGCGCGTGGGTCGCCATCAGTAGGGTGACGTCGGTCTCGTCGCGCACGCGGGTCAGGACCTCGCGGAGCGCGGCGACGCCGTTCGGGTCGAGCCCCGCGGTCGGCTCGTCGAGCAGGAGCACCGACGGGTTCGCGAGGAGCGCGGCCGCCAGCCCGAGGCGGCGGGACATTCCCTTCGAGTAGCCGTCGATGGGGCGGTCGATCGCCTCCGCGAGGCCGACGGTCGCGGCCGCGCCGGCGATGCGCTCGGCGGCGTCCTCCGGGCTCGATCCAACCCCGCGGACGTCGGCGTGGAACCGAAGGGTCTCTCGCCCCGTCTCGCCCGGCGGGAAGCCGGGGTTCTCGGGTAAGATCCCGATCGCCTCGCGGATCCGCCAGCCGAACTCGGCCACCTCGCGGCCGCCGACCGCGACGGCGCCCGCGTCGGGGCGCTCGTGGCCGGCGATCAGCCCGAACAGCGTGGACTTGCCGGCGCCGTTGGTTCCCACGAGGCCGTACGCGTCGCCCGATTCGACCGCGAGGTCGAGCCCGGCGAGGGCCTCGACGTCGCCGTACCGCTTGTGAACGTCCGTGATTTCGATGCGCATGGTTACTGGTGCCGCTGGTGGTGGTCGTCTCCCGGGTCCGAGTCGTACTCGACGGTCGCGTCGACGGCCGCCGCGTACGGGCGATACGGCTCGACGTCGCGGACGGGGTCGGCGAGCGGGCGGTGGTCGACGATCCCGGCGGTCTCGACCGCGGGGAATCGGCTCTCGACCAGCCGGATCGCGTCGAACGCGGGGCCGTCGGCGAAGACGGCCGCGGTCGGGTGCTCCTGGACGATCCGCTGGGCCGCGCCGGCCGGCCGGTGACGCGTCTCGCTCAGCCCGTCGTCGTCGGCGTCGGCGACGCGGGCGTCCGACCAGTAGTTCCCGCGGTCGGTACCGTTCCAGGCGACGAGCTCGCGGGTCGTCGTCAACACCGGCACCTCGTTCTCGACGAAGCCGTTGCCGACGACGGTCGTCCCCGAAGTCCCGGCGGAGTGGTGGACCCCCACGCCGTTCGCGTACAGGAGGTTCCCGCGGACCTCGTTGTGCTGGGCGTTGTAGAGGAACAGCCCCTGGTCGTTGGCGACGAGGTCGTTGTCGCGGACGACGCTGCGGTCGATCTCCTTGAGCAGGATCCCGTGGCCGCTCTCGCCGCGGTTCGCGACCGCGGTGTTGTTGACGACCTCGATGGAGTCGCTGACCATCAGCGCGTACCCCACGTCGTTCTCGAAGGCGACGTTGTCCGCGATACGGTTGTCGTCCGAGTACATGTAGTGGACGCCGTACCGGAGGTCCCACAGCGTGTTCCCCGTCGCCTCGACGTCGGAGGCCCACGAGTAGTAGATCCCGTCGCGCACGTCCGTAATCGACGTGTCGCGGATCTCGGTCCCCTCCGTCTCCCAGAGGTTGATCCCGTTGCCGCGGTTCGCGAACCGCGGCGCCTCGGTGCCCTCGATCCGCGAGTCGGCGACCGTCACCTCGTCGGCGCCGTTCACCCAGACGCCGAACGCGGCGTCGGTGAGGTACAGCTCCGAGAGCGTCGAGCCGGTGGCGTTCCCGGCGACGTACACCGCGGAGTCCTGCGATTCGAGATTTTCGCCGGTGTCGTCGATCCAGACGCCCTCGACCGTCGCGTTCGGCGCCTCGAGGACGACGACGCTGTCGTCGCCGCCGCCGTCGATCAGGGCCTCGTGGGTCTCGGCCGCCCGGACCGTCACGTTCGGCTCGTCGACGACGACGGGTTCCGCCGGCTCGAAGACGCCGGAGAGCACGACCGCGTCGCCGGGCTCCGCGGCGTCGACCGCGGCGTTCAAGTCGTCGTACGTCTCTCCCGTCGCGTTCTCTCCGCCCGCGCTCACGACCGTCGCGGTCCCCGACGCCGTCGGCCGCGCCGGGTCGTACGTCGGCGGGTCGACGACGGGCTCGTCGGTCCCGTTCGCGGCGCCGGCGTCGCTCCCGGCTCCGTCGCCGGCCACGGCGCCACTCCCGGTCGCCGCGACGGCGCCACCGAGGACGGCCGCGAGCACGACGGCGGCGGCGACGAAGACCGCGCGCGCCGAGACGAGGCAGGCGACCGACGGGCGCCGGGTCATCAGTTCACCCCCGCGCGGGAGTCGTCAGTGGTCGGAGCCGGCTCGTCGCTCGATCGGTCCCGTTCGCCCTCGGACCCGTCGCCCTCGTGCCGGTCCGCGAGGCGCTCGCGGAGCCGCGCCGCGGCCTCGCCGACGGTGATCCGCGAGTCGCGGAGCAGGTACGCCGCGACCAGCAGGAGGAACCCAAGTCCGGTCATGTACCCCCCGGGACCGAACCACGCCACCCCGCTGATGTTGGCGATCTCGTAGGCGCCCAGAAGCGGCGGCGTGAACTCCGCGACGCCGACGACGGGCGCGTCCTCGCCGAGCGCGTGACCCGCCTGGTACAGCCGGTACTGGACGATCGCGAACGTGCCGACGAACGCGACGGTCGCCCCGATCAGCTGGCCGAGGAGGCCGTAGCGGAGCTTCCGCTCGGTCGGCGCGACCGCCACGAAGGCGCCCGCGGCCGCCACCGCGAGGAACACGACCGGCCCGAGGATCCACTCCGGCGCGGCGATCGCGTCCGGGTGGACCGCGTAGTTCGGGTCCACGAACACCGGGTCCGGGTAGTAGAACCCGACGTAGTGGTTCAGCGCCTGCACCTCGGCGTAGTCGCCGCCGAGCCGCGGGTAGGCGTACAGCTCGACGAGGAGCCCGTCCGGGTACTGGGGCGCCTCGAAGGCGATCTTCCAGACGGGCACCGCGAGCGCCGCGACGAACAGGATCGCCGCGGTCACGGGCAGGGCCCGTCTGAGCTCCGTCAGTCGGTCGAGTGCTGGTCTCATGGCGTGGGGGTGTGGGTGGGGGGTGGTGGTCGTGTGGCAGTTCGTCTCTATTCGCTCGGCTCGACGAGGATCCGCGAGCGCATCTCCAGGTGGAGCGCGCTACAGAAGTACGCGCAGTACGCCCAGAACACGCCCGGCTGGTCGGCCGTGAACGTCACCTCGCGGGTGTCCTGGGGCGCTAACGCGAGGTTGATGTCGTACTCCGGGATCGCGATCGAGTGGATCACGTCGCTCGTGGTTTCGATGTTCGAGATCTTGAGGCGGACCTCGTCGCCCTCCCGCAGGGTGACCTCCGGGAAGGCGTACTGGTTGCGGCGCGCCCACATCTCGATCTCGACGGTGCTCTCGTCGACCCGCTCGAACGACTCCTCGCCCTCGGCGACGTACTCCAGCTCGTAGTCGTCCGGGTCCCACGTCTTCGCGGGGTCGATCTTGTCCTTGTGGACG
The DNA here is from genome assembly GCF_059752555.1 of Halorubrum sp. B52. Classification (NCBI taxonomy): domain Archaea; kingdom Methanobacteriati; phylum Methanobacteriota; class Halobacteria; order Halobacteriales; family Haloferacaceae; genus Halorubrum; species Halorubrum sp. B52. The sequence continues at coordinate 476,093 of NZ_MWTG01000007.1, forward strand.
ATGCTGGCGTCGTGCGGCTCGGGGTACGACGGCTTGTCCTTCACCAGCTGCATCCCGGCGTCGTCGTCGCCGATGTAGAACAGCTGGTCGTTCTCGGGGTGGATCGGCCCCACCGGGAGGAACCGGTCCTTCGAGAGCTTGTTCAGCGAGACGAGGTAGTCGCCCTGCGGCGACGCCGTGTACGACTCCGCGGCGATGAGGTGGCCGGGGTTGTAGTGGACGTCGTGGCGGTCGACGACCGGCTCCTCGGAGCCGGCCTCGGCCTCGACGGCGGCCTCGTAGTCCCACTTGACCACCTCGCTGTCGATGAACGTCGTCGTGTACGCGTGGCCCCGGCCGTCGTAGGCGGTGTGGAGCGGCCCCATCCCGATCCGGGGCTGGCCCACGATGGCGTCCTGCGGGTCGTCGACCTCGGCGATCGCCTCGACGTCGATGACCGTACAGCTCGGGTCGAGCTTCCCGGAGGCGATGGCGTACTTCCCGTTCGGCGTCACGCTGACCCCGTGCGGGCTCTTCGGCGTCGCGACGTAGCGGACGATCGGGCGGTCGCCCTCGTTGAGCGAGCTGTCCTTCGTCCCGTCGACGACCGGGACGCCGCTGATCTCCTCGTAGTTCCCGGCCTCGACGGCGTCCCAGATGGCGGGGATGTCGAACGCCTTCACGTAGTCGCGGTCGGAGCGGGCCATCTCGCCCTCGGTGACCCCTTCCTCGCTGTTGTAGCCGGTCGCGAAGAACCAGCGGCCCTCCTTGCCGCCGTCCCCGTTGTCCATGTTGCCGTCGACCTCGACCTGCCACTCGACGTCCATCGTCTCGGGGTCGATGGCGGTGAGGACGGAGCCGTACTCGTCGGGGCTCTGCACGTCGCGGCCGTCGTTCGGCATCGGGACGCGGAACTCGCCGACGCCGAAGACGAGCTGCGTGTCCGGCAGCTGCATACAGGCGCCGTGGACGCCCTGACAGTTCGGGACGTTCGTGATCGCGTCCGTCTCGAAGTACTCCAGGTCGACCCGGGCCATCCGCCCGTTCGCCTTGTCGTTGACGAACAGCCAGCGGCCGTCGTAGTCGTTGTCGGTCTGCGAGACGCGCGGGTGGTGGGTGTCGCCCCACACGTGGCCGTCGCCCTCCTCCTCCAGCATCCGACTCGTCTTCGCGTCGTGGCCGTAGCCGCGCGCGCTCTCGGCCTGGAACACCGGGATCCGCATCAGTTCGCGCATCGACGGGAGACCGACGACGCGGATCTCCCCCGTGTGGCCGCCCGAGAGGAAGCCGTAGTACTCGTCGTGCTCGCCGGGCGCGACCGAGTGCTCGCCGCTCCCGGCCGCGCCGCCGGAGTCGTCGTCCTCGTCCGCGAGGATGCTCGTACAGCCCGCGAGCCCGCTCATGGCGCCGACGGCGGCGCCGGCCTTCATGAAGTCGCGCCGCCCGAGCTCCAGGCGCGGGAGGTCGAGGCTCGGCCGCTTCGCCGCGGTCGCGTCCGTCCCCTTCGCGGTGGAGGCGATGTCGCGCTCGTAGTCGGTGAGCAGGTGCTCGATCGTCCGCCCGTCGACGATCTCCGGCTCTCCGTCGGCCGCGTCCGTTCCGTCTGCCGGTTCCGTCTCGCCCGCGTCCGCGGGCGTCTCGTCGCGCTGTTCGTCGGCCGCTGCCGTCCGCTCGTCGCTGGCGTTGGGTTGGGAAGTCATTGTCGGGTGGTGGCGTCGGCGCTACCGTCCGCTCCGCCGTCGCCGTCGGATTCCGTTCGGACCGCGATCCGCTCGACCGCCGAGTCGCCGAGGACCGTCCGCAGCTCGGCTTCGATCTGCGGAACGAGCCGGTCGCGGGCGGCCTCGGCGTCGAAGCGGTAGCGGTGTCGCGTCGTCCCCCGGCGCCGCTCCGCGCCGCGGTCGACGAGCCCCTTCTCGACGAGCCGGTCGACGGTCCGCTTCACCGTCGTGTACGCGACGTCGTCGCCGCGGCCCGTGACCGCGTCGTGCAGGTCGCGGGCCGTGAGGGAGTCGTCGGCGCGGCGCAGGACGGCGAGGAGTTCGCGTTCCCGCGGTCCGAGCTGTGTCCACTGGGTCATGGGTGGTCGGAGCCGAACGCCGTGGTTCGACCCCGCTGGTGATCAGTACGGTCTAACCCCGGGGGTAGCTGTCGGCGAACTGTTCGGGGGTTTAAGTACGGTCTCCGGTCCCGAACGTCTGCGAGAAGAGCGCCGCCGTCACGGTTCGGAGGTGTTCAGACACCGTGGACTTCGCGAGATCGAACTCGGCCGCGACGTCGGCGGCGGAGACGCCGCCGGTCTCGAAGTACCCCTTCTCGGCGGCGACCGTCGCGATCTCGGCCTGCCTGTCGGTCACGCCCGCGAGGTCCACCGGGACGATGTCGTCGCAGCCGCCGGCCTCGTCGCCGCCGCCGCGGTCGACGCAGAGCCGGCGGAGCTCGACGTCGAGCCCGGCTGCCTCGCACTCGTCGACGATCGCCTGCAGCTCCTCGTGGCCGCTCAGGACGAACGACACCTGGATCTCGCCGTCGACGATCTCGGTCCGCCGCGGCGACACCGGGAAGCTCCCGAACGCCGCCGGGAGCCCGCCGCAGGAACACCCCGCGCAGGGGGCGTCGCTCTCGGCCGCGAGCGAGCGGTCCGGAGCGTGGGCGCCCGCTCCGTCGCCCGGGTCGGACGGTGCGTCAGCGCCCGGTGCGTCGACAACGACGCCACCGTCGGTGGCCGCGTCGTCGGCTGCGCGGCCACCATCGGTCGCCGCGTCGTCCGCTGCGCGGCCACCATCGGTCGCCGCGTCGTCCGCTGCGCGGCGCCCGTCAGTCGCCGAGCGCTCGCACGCGATCTCGTACCGGCCGTGCGCCCGACCGCCGAACTCGACGAGGTCGAGCCCGGTCGGCGGGTCCTCTGGCGGGTCGGCGGCGACGAACTCGACCCGGTCGTCCGCCGAGTCGACCCGCAGGTCCTCGACCGCGGTGCTCGACGAGAGCGCGGCCACGGGACAGCCGTCGCAGGCCGACATCGCGAGTTCGACGTGGATCCCGTCGGTCATGTGCGGAGATAGGCGCTCCGGGACTCATATAACGCCGAGCGGTTTCCAGCGCGGTGAAAAGACCTCCGGCGCCCCCGCTACCGCCCCGCTACCGCCCCACTTCCGCCGCCGTTCGGTGGGAGCCCGCGATCCGTTCCGGTGAGCGCGCCCTTTTCAATCTGGGGTCGGAACGGGCGGTATGCCGCCACTGGAACTCCCGCTCGGGCTCGGCACGTCGGGCCTCGACGACCCCGCGGAGTGCGCCGCGACCGTGACCGCCGCCCTCGAGGCCGGCTACCGCCACGTCGACACCGCGCAGATGTACGACAACGAGGCCGCGGTCGGCGAGGGGATCGCCGCCGCCGACGTCGGCCGCGACGACGTCGTCGTCGCCACGAAGGTCCACCCGGAGAACCTCGCGCCCGAGGACGTGCGAGAGACCGCCCGCGAGAGCCTCGACCGGCTCGGGCTCGACCGCGTCGACCTGCTGTACGTCCACTGGCCGATCAGCGCGTACGAGCCCGCGGCGACCCTCCCCGTCTTCGACGAGCTGCGCGACGCGGGGCTCACCGACCACGTCGGCGTCTCGAACTTCACCCCCGAGCTGCTCCGCGAGGCCCGCGACATACTCGACGCGCCGATCGCCGCCCACCAGGTCGAGTGTCACCCGCGGTTCCCGCAGGCGGAGCTCCGCGCGCTCGCCGACGAGCTCAACCACCGGCTCGTCGGCTACTCCCCGCTGGCCCGCGGTGACCTCTTCGACGACGAGGAGTTCCTCGCGATCGCGGAGCGGGCCGACCGCTCGTCGGCCGTCCTCGCGCTCGCGTGGGCGCTCGCCCGCGGCGTCACGCCCATCCCGAAGGCGACGGGTGACCACGTCGCCGAGAACCTCGCCGCCGTCGACGCCGACGTCGACCCGTCAGTCCTCGACGAGATCGACGCGTTAGAGCCGGGCGACCGGAAGATCGACCCCGACGACGCGGCGTGGAACCGCTGAGGGACGGCCGACGCGCCGCCGCCCCCTCACGCCGCCGCCAACCGCGCCCGCAGCTCCGCCTCCGCCCGGTCGACGAGGGCGTCCATCGGCTCGTCGAGGTAGGTCGTCCACTGGTCGACGAACCCCGAGCGCCCGAGCATCCGGACGACCTCGTATATCGGGCGGCGGGCCGCGTACCCCTCGGGGAGCCCGCCGGCGCGCTCGACGTACCCCGCGCGGAGCGCCGCCGCGTACCGCTCGGACCCCCGCTCGTCGAACCCGTTGAGAAGCTGGTCCTCCGCCCTGACGAGGTCGCGGGCGGGGTCGCCGACGTGGGCCAGTTCCCAGTCGATCGGGGCGATTCCGCCGGCGTCGGCATCCCCGGCCGGTCCATCGCCGAGGACGAACAGGTTCGGCATCGCGACGTCGCCGTGGAGGAGCGCGGCGGGGGCGTCGCCGAGGCGGTCGCGGTTCGCCTCGACGCAGTCGATCACGGCGTCGTAGTGGTGACCGAGTCGCTCCGACGTGCCGATCTCCCGGGTTCGCTCGACCGTTTTCAAGAGCACGTCGGGCCACGGCGCGCGGTCGAGGTCGAGCCCGCCGTCGGCGTCGCTCCCGACGATCTCGCCGTGCGACTCGAACCGCTCGGCGTGGAGGGTCGCCAGCGTCGCGCCGACGCGCCGGAGCAGCGCCCCGCGTTCGGTATCCCCGACGTCCCCCTCTCCGAGCGCCTCCCACGCGTCGAGGAGTTCGCGTCCCGGAGCGGGTCCCGTGACGAGATAGGGCGGGTCCGCGTCCGGATCGGCCGCGAGCACCTCGGAGACGGCGATCGGTCGCTCGGCGGCGACGTACCGTAACACCGCCAGCTCGCGGGCGATCCGCGTGCCGTCGCCGTCGATCGCGACCTTACAGAACGCCCGACCGCCGTCCGCGAAAACGACGCCGACCGTCTCGTTGGCGCCGTTCCACGAGGGGCCGACATCGGTCAGCCGCTCGACCGACCGCTCCGCGAACGCCGCGTCGAGAGCGGTCGTCACGGCCTCGTTCATGTCGACGTGTCGCGTCCGGTGGCTGTTAAGACTGCTGTCACGGCTGCTAACACGAGACGTTGAACTCCGGTCGTGACGGGCGAGAGATGCCGAACCGCGGAAATCACCGACACCCTCATAACTGTTGAAGATGCATCAGATGCCAGTGAGAGACGACGCGTTCGGGGGGCGAGTGGGATTCGAGGTCGACGAGGGGACGCTCCGCGTCCGCGACGAACTGGAGGGGGCGGAGCTCCGGCTCGTACTCGACCGCGAACCCGAGCCGCGGCCCGCGCTCCCGGAGCTATTCCCGTTTCCGGTGGACGAGGCCGTCAGCTTCGAGACGGGATCGATCTCGGTCCCGGAGTACTCGGCGGTGAGCGTTCGCAGGGCCGACGGCGAGTTCGTCGCGCAGCTCGGTGAGCCGATGGAGCTTCCGCGGGGGTCGTACTGCTTCGACGTCAGCGGCGCGACCAAGGCCCTGATCCGAGCGCCCGACGTCTCGGTCTCGACGACCGGCATGTCCGACTCCGGCGCGGTCGACCTCGACTTCGACCGTCCGATCACCGTCACGGTCGGCGCGCGGTCGCTCCACACCCGCCCGGAGGCGACGATCACGGTCCCCGACGATCCGGCCGCGCTGGCGGAGGCGGTCTCCGTGCTGGGATCGTCGATCAAGGAGTTCTCTCCCGAACGGTCGTGGCCGACGCTCCGGGGTTATCCGCCGCGGATCGAACGCGGAGATGAACTCGACATCCCGAGCCCGCTGACGACACCCGACACCGGTGTCGAGGTGGTGGTTCGTCCCGAGTACGCGGATGTTTACCGACTCTCGACGCTCTCGTATTACCTCGGCGCGCGGATGGTCGTCGGTGACGCGCCGGCGATCCGGCTCGACACCGGTTACGTCGAGTCGCTGCCGACCGAGGGGGACGCGCTCGAAGAGCGCACCGAGGAACTGCTCCGGACGTGGTTCTTCCTCGATACGCTCGCGCGGACCGAGGGATACGTCCCGTCCGACCGATACGAGTACGAACAAGCCGGCCCGGAGATCCCCTTCTACCCGCCGAACCTCGCGGATCTCTCGATGAGCGAGCGGCTGATGGAGTACCTCGAGGTCGACTCGGCGACGGTCGCGCCGTACGCTCCCGACTGGCCGACCGAGGCCGTTCTCCGGGCGAACCCAGCCGGGGCCGAGCTGCTGCCTCACCTCGCGCACGTGCTGGCGCCGGTTCGGGTGTGGGGCGCGGCGGAGCCCGCAGATCCCGAGGCGCCGGCGGCGCTCGCGACGTCGCCGTGGCTCGCGCCCGAGAACGGGGTCCCGAACCCGGACGACGACCCGCTCCCGGCCGGCACGTCGGTGTTGACGCCCGCGGGCTACGAGAATCGACTCCGTCGGGAGACGACAGCACGGGGGGAGATCCGCGTCGTCGCGCTAGTCGAGTCGACCGAGGAGGCATCGAGGATCCGGCGCGCTCTCTCGGAGCCGTCGGTTCCCGGTGGCGTCGGCGAGTGGGAAGTGATCGGCGGCCCAGACGCGGAGACGGTCGCGAAGGTGCTCTCGGACCCCGAGGTCGACGTCGCGTACTGCGGACTTCCGGTCGCGGACGGCGCGGTCGTCGCGGTCGACGGCACGGTCGCGGTCGACGGCCTCAACGGTGCGCCCGCGCTGACGGTCTTCGGGGGGACCAAGAGCGTACGTGAGGGACTTGCCACGGTTGAGAACGGTGGGCTCGGGTGTATCGTTGTCTCAGAGCCGCCGTCTTCTACGGGGATCAGATCGGCCGTGGCTCTGTTGGCGGTGGGGACGTCCATGAGCGCGAGCGTTTCACTGTCCGGTCTCACCGACGAGACACGGGTCCGATGCATCGGTGACCCCGGAGTCACGGTGGCGTCCAATACCGTGTTGACGATGCAGACGAACACGGTGCGGTCGGAGACGCCGACCTCGCACCGGTTCGAACGCGGATCGGTCCTCTCGCTTCCCGTCCGGGTCGGTCACGAACAAACACAGCTGTTCGAGGAGTTCGATCCGCTGAGCGAACTGGTCGGAACGACGCGGACGGACGGCCCCGTTATCGACTCCGCGCAGCTCCTCACGATCCTCGAACAAGACGATTCGATCATCCAACTCAACGGTCGCCTACTGCTTCCGAGCGACGACCTCTCCGAGGCAGATGTCGAACGGATGGCTCGCCGAGCCCTCGTGGAAGGCGAATACGAGAAGACCGATTTGGAGGATCGGGCGAAAGAGTATCGACCGGACTGACAGTCTGAATCCGCCGACTCGTCCGAAACCACCGAGAATTTTTATTATCTTGCCGACGAACCGCCGCGTATGCCCCAGATCCACCTGGACGAGGAGACGGTCGAGCGCCTCGACGCGCTCCGCGTCGACGACGAGGAGTACGACGCGATCGTCAGCGAGCTGATCGGCATCTACGAGGCCGAGGAGCTGACGCTGTTCCGCAGCGGCGACATGGAGTAGCGACCGGCCCCTCGCCGGTCGCGACCCCCGTTTACTCCTGATACGCGAGCCTGACCTGCTCCCACTTGCCGTTGGCTTCGAGGTGCGCCTGGAGCTCGTCGGCGTACTCCTGGACGAGTCGCTCGGCGGCGTCGAGCTCCTCGTCGCTGGCGCCACCGCCGCCCGAGCCGCCGAGTCCGAGCGCGTCCTTGATCGAGTCGACGAGGCCGCCGCCGGAGCCCCCGCCGTCCTGTCCTCCCGGCGCCCCGCCCATCGCCGCGACCTGCGATCGGACGTTCTCGAGCTCCGGCATGATCGCCGGGAGGCTGGAGGTATCGGCGACGATGCGGGCGTCGTCCGGATCGGCGGCGTCCTCGATCTCGAACTCCGTCGCGGTCATGATCAGGCCCCACTCCTGGCTGGAGAACCGCGAGGCCGCCACCCGCTCCGTGAACTGGTTGTCGACGGTCATCCGATCGCCGACGATCGCGTCGGTCCACTCGCTCATACCCTCCAGTTCGGACGCGGCCGTACAAGCCCCTTTCCCTCGCCGCCCCCGGGTCGACCCTCTCGGGACGCTTTATACCGTCCGGGTTCTCGATCCGGCATGAACGGGCGAACGCGACGCGAGCTGCTCGCGGCCGTCGGCGCCGCCTCGGTCGCCGGCCTCGCGGGGTGTACCGGCGCGCTCCTCCCCGGAGGCGACGACGCGGAGACGGTCGACCGGACCGCCGAGGAGACAGTCTCGGTCGCCGTCGGGGCGGACGGCGGCTTCTCGTTCGCGCCCGCGGCCGTCCGGGTCGACGTCGGCGCGACCGTCGTCTGGGAGTGGACCGACGTCGGCGGGAGCCACAACGTCGTCGACAGGGGCGGCGCCTTCGACTCCGGCCTCGCCGCGGCCGAGGGCCACACGTTCGAACACCGGTTCACCGAGCCCGGCACCTACGAGTACGTCTGCACGCCCCACCAGACGCGGGACATGGAGGGGGTCATCGAGGTCGTCGAGCCCGACCGTTGACGGGCGGGCTGCGGGCGCTCAGAGGAGCCCGTCGAACGCGTCCCCCGCGAGTCCGGGGCCGTCCGGCACCGGTACCTCTCCGTTCGCGACCGGACAGGGGTCCGGCGCGAGGTCCTCGTCGAGCAGCGAGGCCGTGGCGAGCCCGCAGGGGGCGACCTCGGGCACCGCGGCCGCGACGTGGACCGCGGCGGTCCGCGCGACGACCGCGTCGATCGTGGTGGTGATCACGGGTTCGACGCCCGCCGCTCGCGCGGTCGCCGCCGCCGTCAGGGCGCGGTCCGGACCCCCGAGCGCCATCGGCTTCAGGACGACGACGTCGGCCGCGTCGGCGTCGAGGACGGCGTCGAGCCCGTGGTTCGACAGCGTCTCGTCGAGGGCGATCGGGACCGCGGAGTCGGCGCTGCCGCCGTCGCGGTCCCGGGAGGTCCGGCCGCCTCGGAGCGCCGCCGCGCCGTCGAGGTCGTGCGGGGGGAGCGGCTGCTCGACGTAGGCGAGGTCCAGCGGCGAGAGGCGGTCGAGCGCTTCCCGCGCGGTCGGGCGGTCCCACGCGCCGTTCGCGTCGGCCCGGAGCGCCACGCCGTCGCCGACCGCCTCCCGGACCGCGCGGAGGCGCTCGACGTCGGCGTCGAGCGAGCGCGCCCCGACCTTCACCTTCACGCAGTCGAACCCGTCGGCGACGGCCCGCTCTGCCGCCGCGGCGGTCGTCGCGGGGTCGCCGTCTCCGACCGTCGCGTTGACCGGAACCGCCTCCGCCGGCGTCGGGACCCCGTGTTCGGCCGCGAGCCGCGCGGCCAGCGATCGGCCGTCTTCCCTCGCCGCGGCGTCCGCGAGCGCGAGCGCGAGCCCGTGACGGGCCGCCGGCGTCTTGCTCGGGTCGAGGCGGTCGAGCGCGTCGTCGACGAGGGCGCCGTCGGCGTCGCTGACGCCGCGTAACGCCGACTCGCACTCCGAGAGCGACTCGGTCCACCCCGGGAGCGGGGCGGCCTCGCCGAGTCCCGGCGGGCGGGCGCCGTCGCGACCGTCGTGTCGGCCGTCTTCGCTATCGCCGGGGCCGACGCCGACGAGGAACCCCTCGCGCTCCGCGATCTCGCCGCGGGCCGTGCCGAGCGGCCTCGTCAGGCCGAGCGAGAAGGGGCGAAGCCGCATGGTCAGAGCGCGAGGCCGACCGCGAACGCGACCGCGTAGGCCGCGAGGAGCTTCCCGGTCGACTCCAGCGCGGGGTTGAGCGCGTCGCCGGACGTCTCGGTCAGGACGGTGCGCGCGACGCCGGCCGCGAGCGGGAGCGTGACGAGCGGGAGCAGCACAGCGGGGCCGTCCCCGCGGGCGAGGAACCAGAAGGGGGTGAGGTAGGCGAGCGCGAGCAGGGCGACGTACTGGGCGCGGGAGAACCCGTAGCCGAACCGGACCGCGAGGGTGCGCTTGCCGGTCGCCGCGTCCTCCTCGCGGTCGCGGACGTTGTTGACGACGAGGATGTTCGTCGACAGCGCTGCGATCGGGAGGCTGGCGACGACGGCGGCGAGGGTGACCGTGCCCTCGGGGATCCACAGCGGAAACGCCCCGCCGACCAGGGCGGCCGCCTGCACGTAGTAGGTGCCGGTGACGGCGATCACGCCGAAGAAGACGAACACGAAGACGTCGCCGAGACCGTGGTAGCCGAGGGGGTACGGCCCGCCGGTGTAGGCGATCCCCGCGGCGACGGACGCCAGGCCGATCACGAGGATCGGGACGCCGCCGACGGCGACGAGGTAGGTGCCGACGAGGATCGCGGCCGCGAACGTCAGCCACATCGCCCTCTTCACCTCGGCGGGTTCGATGAGGCCGCTGGCGACGACGCGGGTGAACCCCTCGCGGTCGTCCGTGTCGGCCCCCTGGATCGCGTCGTAGTAGTCGTTCGCGAAGTTGGTGCCGACCTGGATCAGCGCCGCGCCGACGAACGCCGCGAGCGCCGGGAGCGGGGCGAACGCGCCCGTCCGGAGCGCGAGCCCGACGCCGACGATCACCGGCGCGGCCGCCGCGGGCAGCGTCTGCGGCCGCGCGGCGATCACCCACGCCCGCCGCCGCGACACCTCGGTACTCATTGGCAGCGATAGGCGCGTCGCGTCCCTTAAGCTTGCCATCCCGGATCGAATCCGGCGAGCGTGACCGAGTCGCACATAGCTATCCCCGTCGCCGCAGAGGGGTTCGTATGGCCCGCGTTCCATACGTCGACGCGTCGGACGTGCCCGAGGAGTACGAGGAGCTGCTGGAGTCGTCGCTCCAGGGGAAGCCGCTCCACGTCTACCGGTCGCTCGGCAACAACCCGGAGGTGCTCGCCGGACTGCGCTCGTTCCTCGGCTCGCTGTGGACCGACAGCGGCCTCTCGGACCGCCACCGCGAGCTCGTCATCCTCGCCGCCGCGGGCGAGACGCGGAACCGCTACGAGTGGCACCAGCACGTCAACATCGCCCGCGGTGTCGGCATCGACGACGACGTCATCGCCGGGATCGGCACCGGGGACCTCGCCCCGCTCGACGCCGCCGAGACGACGCTGGTCGAGTACGCGGTCGCGGTCGTCCGACGCGAGGTCGACGCGGTCGCCCACGACGAGGTCGCCGCCCTGTACGACGACGAGACCGTCGTCGGGATCGCAGCGCTCGCGCAGGGGTACGCCGGCCTCGGCGGGATGATCGAGGCGTTCGACCTCGAACTGGAGACCGGCACCGAGTTCCACGGCTGGGACCCGCGGTGAGCCGGAGGGGCCGGACCCGCACCTCCCGTCGCGACGACCGACAGATACGACAGGGACCGCTCCGTATTCGGGGTATGAACGACACGACGGCGGACGGGGAGGCCGGCGCGAAGTCGACCGCGACCGAGTCCACCGAAGCCGAAGCGAACGGGATCGCGGCGCGCTACGAGGAGGCCGACGGTGAGCGCCTGCTCACCTTCTCGGCCGACGGCGCCGAAGCCACGATCGCCCAGAACGCCGAGGGGTACGCGATGCTGAAGGTCCGTCCGGGACCGACCGGCGACGAGCTGGAGCGGTACTACGGGTTCGACATGGCGCTCGACCACGCCGCGGAGCTGCTCGGCGTCGCCGTCGGCGACCTGCCGGTCCCCGACGCCGCCGCCGACATGGGGATGTGAGGCGGGGGAGTTTCGATACAGTGGCGCGTGCCACCGAGCGCCCGCAGGGCGCGAGGTGCACGCGCGAGGGACGCGGTGAGCGCTCGGAGAGCGCGAACCGCGAGGCTGGGGAGGTGTGAGGTGTGGTTCTGGGCGGTGAGGGGGTGGGACTCAAAGGGGCAGCCGGGAGGCGTGCGCAGGCGCCGCAAGCACCGCAGGGAGCGAACGAAGTGAGCAATCGAGGAGCGCAGCAAGCGTGCGCACGCCTCCCGGCTGGGGCTTTGGGGGTGGTCGCCGTCGACTGCGGGTTGGACGGTTACAAAACGGCGGCTGAGTCGGCACGGGTTCTTTCTCCGTCGACTATCTCCGCTCCGACAACTACCTTTTAAGTCAACTATTCGCTCACTTCGACCGTGATCTCGTCGCGCGCCACGGCGAGCTTGAACGTCGGCACGGTCCGGTAGACGACCTCGACGACGTTCTTGCGTTCGAGGGTCCGGAGGGCGCGCCGCACCTCGTCGACGCCGGGGTCGACGTCGAACGCCTCCCGAACCGCGTTGAGCACGCTGACGACCGACTGCGAGCGCTCGTCGGGGTCGGCCACCACCTCGAACACCTGCGCCACCAGCTCCGGGACGCGGATCGTCTCCGGCGCGCCGCCCTTCGCGACCGCGTCCGCCTCGATGCCCGGCTCGACGTCGACGAGGTCGTTTGCCTCCGCCGTCGACCGGATCAGGCTGTCGTCGTCGCGGTAGTAGTACTCCTCGAGGTGGTTCTGCAGGTACTGGTGTACCTCGCTGCCGCTGTCGAGCCCCCACGCGTCCTGCAGCTCGCCGTTCTTCGTCGGCTGGAGGCGGACGATGTCGGCGAGCCGGCTCCGCTCCTCGTCGGTCAGCGCCATACGTCCCCGTTCACCGGGGCAGGTATGGACGTTCCGGATCGCGATCCGAGGCGGGGGACAGGGTCCGTCGACTCGTTCAGGTGGTCGTCGACTCGTCGTCGGACGCGTCGTCCGCGCCGTCGGCGTCCCACCGGTCTTCGGCCCAGTGCGTGTGCGAATCGGTCGCGTCGCGCTCGCCCGTCGCGGCCGAGGATCCGCCGGCGTCGTCACCGCCCGCGCTCGCCTCGGACTCGTCCGGGCCCGCGTCGCCGGCCTCTCCGGACGACTCGGGCCCCGCGACCCGGTCGGCGACGAGCTCCGAGAGCGGGTCGACGGTCACGGTCAGCCGCGCCACGACGAAGACGAGCGGGACGAACGACGCGATCAGGAACGCGGCGTCGTACGCCCACGCGAACCCGTCGATCAGGGGGACGATCGCGCCGGCGAACCCGCGGTGCGCGACCAGCACCGCCACGAGCACGACGAGCCAGTACGCCATCGCGCCGCCGTTCTCCGCGATGCGCTCGACGTGTTCCGCGGCGTCGGTCCGGTGGAGAGCGGCGCGCGTCAGCGAGGCGACCTTCGGCGCGGCGTACGCGAGGAGGGCGACGACCGCGGCCGTCACCGCGGCGCTGGCGACCGCGGCGAACGTGATCGGCGTCAGCGGGACCAGGCGATCGACGCCCGGGAGCAGCGTGAACAGGTACAACACGCCCACCAGCGCGAGCGCCGCGATGGCGATCCGGCTGGCGGAGCGAACGGAGTCGCGATCGAACGCGTCCGTCGCCGTCGATTCGGTGTCGGTCATGATGCGCTCGGGAGGAGGGGCGCGACACACATAACCGGGCGAGACGCTCAACGCGGTTTTACACGGATTAAGAACCGCCGGTAGCGAGCCTCAGTCGGCGTCTTCGACCGCGCTCGCGGTTCGTATCACCGTCTCCTCGTCGAACTTCGGGCCGACGATCTGGAGGCCGACCGGGAGCCCGTCGGCCTCGCCGGCCGGCACCGATATCGCCGGGAGGTTCGCGAGGTTGACCGGAGTGGTGTTGGCGTCCGCGAGGTACATCCGCAGCGGGTCGTCGAGGCTCTCGCCGAGCTCGAACGGGAGCACCGGCATCGTCGGCGACGCGATCACGTCGACGTCGGCGAACGCCTCCTCGAAGTCCCGCCGGACCCAGGCGCGGGCGTCCTGCGCCTTCTCGTAGTACTTGTCGTGGTAGCCCGCCGAGAGGGCGTAGGTCCCGAGCAGGATCCGGCGTTTGACCTCCGCGCCGAACCCCTCCTCGCGCGTCTCCGCGAACGACTCGTTCCAGTTGCCGTCCGACTCGGCGCGGTTCCCGTACCGGACGCCGTCGAAGCGCGCGAGGTTCGAGGAGGCCTCCGCCATCGCGATCACGTAGTACGCCTGCACCGCGTGCTCGACGGACGGGAGAGAGATCTCCGTCGTCTCCGCCCCCCGCGCCTCCAGGTCCGCGATCGCGGCCTCGACCGTCTCGACGACGCGTTCGTCGGCGCCCTCGAACAGTTCCGTCGGGATCCCGACCACCAGCCCGTCGACGTCGCCGTCGGCGGCCGCGGCGTAGCTCGCGTCCGGGTCGGCGCCCTCGACCTCGGCGAGGTCCCGCGTCGTCCCGTCGTTCGGGTCCGGCCCCGCGATGACGTCGAGCGCGGCGGCCGCCTCCTGGACGGTGCCCGCGATCGGCCCGATCTGTTCGAGGGAGTTCGCGTACGCGACGAGGCCGTACCGCGAGACGAGCCCGTACGTCGGCTTGATGCCGACGACGCCGCAGAACGCGGCCGGACAGCGCACCGACCCGCCCGTGTCGGAGCCGAGCGCGAGGTCGGCCTCGCCCGCGGCGACCGCCGCCGCCGACCCGCCGGAGGAGCCGCCCGGGACGCGCTCCGGATCGGCGGGGTTCCGGGTCGGGCCGAACGCCGAGGTCTCGGTGGTCGTCCCCATCCCGAACTCGTCCATGTTCGCCTTGCCGACGACCGTCGCGCCGGCGTCCGTCAGCCGGTCGACGACCGTCGCGGAGTACGGCGGGACGTAGTCGGCGAGCATCTCGGAGCCGCAGGTCGTCCGGACGCCCTCGGTGGAGATGTTGTCCTTGACCGCGACCGTCGCCCCCGCGAGGGGGCCCTCGGCGTCCGCGTCGCCCTCGATCGTCGCCTCCGTGATGAAGGCGTTGAGGTCGGCCGCCATCTACGACACCTTCGGCCCGACGAAGTAGCCGTCTTCGGTCTTCTCGGCGTTCGACAGCGCCTCCTCCTGGGAGAGCCCCGACTCGACCTCGTCGGGGCGCATCACGTTGACGAGCTCCTCCTCGCGCTCGGTCTCTGGGACCTCGTCGAGGGCCTCGAAGTAGTCGAGGATGTCGCCGAACTGCGCGGCGAACGTCTCGACCTCGTCGTCGGCGAGGCGCACTCTGGCCAGCTCCGCGACGTGACGGACCTCCTCGGCGTCGACGGCGGCCGCATCGGAACCGGCGGGCGAGTCGGGATCGCCCGACTCGCCCGCCCCCGCGTCACCCGTCGACTCGGACGTATCGCTCATACGTCGAGGTGTCCCGGACCGGGAGTAAGGGTTTCGGAACGGCGGACCGTCCGGGAGCGAGCCGGCGGCCGACCGGTGCCGAGCGGCGGTCGCCGGCCATCACTCCTCCTCGGCCCGCACCGTCACCACGGGCGGGCCGGCCAGCCGCACGACCTTCTCGGAGACGCTGCCGAGCAGGTAGCGCTCGACGCCGGTGCGACCCTCGGTGCCCATCACGACGAGGTCGATGTCGTTCTCGTCGATGTACTCGAGAATGGCCCTGTGGGGGTTCCCCGCCCGGACCGCGGAGACCGTGTCGATCCCCTCGAAATCGGCCGCCAGCTCCTCGACGAACGGCCTGGCGCGCTCCTCGAGCTCGCGCTTCCGGTCCTCTGTGGACGGCTGGTCTTTCGCGTAGCCCTTCGGCCCAGAGATGTAGTTCCCGCCCATCCCGAGCGTGAACTGACGCGTGTCGACGACGTGTAACACGTGCACCGTCGCGTCGAACGCCTCGGCCATCTCCCGTACGTGTGCTATCGCGGCCTCGGAACCGTCGCTCCCGTCCGTGGGATACAGGATGTGATCGTACATGGTGTCACCAAGCCAACCATCCGCACAGTTATATAAAATCCCACCGGCGGGAGCGGTCGAGCATCGGGAGAGCGATCCGACGGATCCGCGCCGTCACTCCTCGTCGGCCCGGACCGTCACCACGGGCCGGTCCGAGAGGCGCACCACCTTCTCCGTGACGCTACCGAGCAGGTAGCGTTCGACGCCGGTCCGACCGTGAGTCCCCATCACGACGAGGTCGACGTCGTTCTCGTCGGCGTATTCGAGGATGGCCGTATGCGGGTCCCCCTGTCTGACGGCGGTCCGCACGTCGATCCCGTCGAACGATTCGGACGACTCTTCCAGGAGTTCCGTCACATGCTCGGTGAGCCGCTCCTCGACATCGTCGGTGTCGGGCCCTTCCTCGTGTCCGCCGATGTACCCCTCTTCCGGTGACCGCCCGCTCATCGCTTGGCTCTCCTCGTCGAGGAACGCTCCGCTCAGGCCCAGCCCGCCCTCGCGGGCGACGACGACGTGCAGCACGTGCACGGTCGCGTCGAACGCCGACGCGAGCTCTCTGACGTGTGCCGCCGCCGCCGCCGACCCAGCGCTCTCGTCCGTCGGGTACAGGATGTCGTCGTACATTGTCAAATCGAGTTGAAACTTCGGGGAGCAGCGATAAAAACGCACCGCAGATTCGCGCTACCGACCGATCCAGGCCTCTCGTCCGGAGACGGTCGATAAATCGACGGGAAAATCGACCGGGAGTCGGCCGCCTTTACAACAGGTCGTTCGAGACGAGCCGGTCGACCGCCTCGCGCAGGCGCTCCTCGCTGGCGGCGTAAGAGATCCGCGCGTGACCGGGGGCGTTGAACGCGCTGCCCGGAACGCACGCGACGGACGCCTCCTCGATGGCCGCCTCGCACCACGCTTGGTCGTCCTCGTCTACCGGGAGCATCATGTAGAAGGCGCCGTCGCCGACGTCGACGTCGACCCCGTGCTCGTCGAACAGGTCGACGAGGAGGTCGCGGCGGTCGGCGAACGCCCGCCGCATCTCCTCGACGGAGTCGTCGGTGTTCTCCAGCGCCTCCACGCCCGCGCGCTGGACGAAGTTGACCGCGCAGGAGACGGAGTGCGAGTGGAGCTTGCCGGCCTGTCCGACGAACTCCTCGGTCGCGTGGAGGTAGCCGAGCCGCCAGCCGGTCATCGAGAACGCCTTCGAGAAGCCGTTGATCGTGACCGTGCGGTCGGCCATCCCGTCGAGACTCGCGAGCGAGACGTGCTCGGCGTCGTAGATGATGCGCTCGTAGATCTCGTCGGAGATCACGGTGACGTCGTGTTCCACGGCGAGGTCGCGGACGCCCTCCAGCGCGGCCTCCGAGAAGACCGCGCCCGTCGGATTCGACGGGGAGTTGACGACGAGCAGCTCGGTGTCGTCCGACACCGTCTCGGCGAGGTCGTCGAGCGCGGGCTCGAGCTGGAAGCCGTGGGGGGCGAGGTCGACGCGGGAGAGGTCGGCGCCGGCGAGCTTCGCCATCGCCTCGTAGGAGACCCACGCGGGGTCCAGCAGGACGACCTCGTCGCCGTCGCCGATCAGCGTCTGGAACGTCTCGTATAAGGCCTGCTTGCCGCCGGGGGTGACGATCACCTCGTCGGCGTCGGCGTCGATCCCCGTGCCGCGGAGCTTCGCCGCGATCGCCTCCCGCAGCTCCGGGATCCCGTTCGAGGAGGTGTACCCCGTGTGACCCGCGTCGAGGGCGTCCTTGCCGGCCTCGACGACGTTTTCGGGGGTGTCGAAGTCGGGCTCGCCGACCGAGAGGTCGACGATGTCGGCGCCCTCGGCCTCCTTCTCCGCCGCGAGGTTCGATATCGCCAGCGTCGCGCTGGGCTCTACGCGTCCGATCCGGTCCGAGAAGTCGTATGCGTGACTCATTGTCGTGTGCTCCGTGTGTCGTCTCCGGCGCTCATTCGAGCTCCGTCGCGAGGTCGATGGCGGCGTTCGCGGCCTCCGCGCCCTTGTCGATCCGCTCGCGCGCCTCCGCGCCGGACATCCCCGGTCCGCTCACGCCGAACGTGACGGGGGTGTCGCGGTCGAGGCTCACTCGCGTGAGCTGTTCGGCGGTCGCGCTCGCGATGACGCGGTCGTGGTCGGTGTCGCCGGTGACGATGGCGCCGATCACCGCCACGGCGTCGACGTCGTCGCGGCGCGCGAGCCGGTCGGCGGCCAGCGGGCTGTCGTACGCGCCCGGCACGCTCACTTCGTCGACGACGACGGCGTCGCGGTCGGCGGCCGCCTCGCGGGCGGCCTCGGCCATCGGCTCCGTGACGGCGTCGTTGAACCGCGCCACCACCAGTCCCAGCGAGACCATACGCTCGCTCGCATCGGGGGCGACAAAGGTCTGCCGTTCCGGCGGAAGGTTGCCGGGCGAACGCGTTCAGGAACGGCGGCGGAGTGGGCGATTATTGCTTATAAATAGCCGAGGCGGTTGGCGCGCGCCTCCGAGCGGCCGACAGGCCGCGAGGAGCGCGTGCGAGGGAGTCGGTCGGCCGAAGCGAAGCGAGGCCGACCGACGAGGCTGGGGAGGCGTGAGGCTGCGGTGGCGGTGCGGGGTGGGACGCAAAGGGGCAGTCGCGAGGACGAAGCACGGCGACGCAAGGACCGCAGGGAGCGAACGAAGTGAGCGATCGAGGACCGCAGCGAGTCGCGCGAGTCCTCGCGACTGGGGCTTTGGCGGTGTTCGCCGCAGAGTAGTCAATCAGCCGTCTGCGAGCGGTCGGTGCTCAGAAGACGTTCGCTGAGGAATCTACCGCTTACTTCGCTACCTTCGCCTCGAACTTCTCGCGCACCTTCTCCATCTTCGGCTTGGCGTGGAAGCTGCAGTAGGCGTCGTTCGGGTTCTTCGCGAAGTAGTCCTGGTGGTGCTCCTCGGCGCGGTAGAACGTCTCCAGCCGGTCGAGTTCCGTCACGACGTCGTCGTCGTACTCCTCGTCGAGCGCCTCGATGTAGGCCGCGGCGGCCTCGCGCTGGGCCTCGCTGTGGTAGAGGACGATCGAGCGGTACTGGCTTCCCACGTCGGGGCCCTGGCGGTTGAGCTGGGTCGGGTCGTGGATCTCGAAGAAGGCCTCGAGGACCTCGTCGTAGGCGATGACCTCGGGGTCGAACTCGACCTGCACGACCTCGGCGTGGCCGGTGTTGCCGGAGCACACCTGTTTGTACGTGGGGTCGTCGACGCCGCCGCCCGCGTAGCCGGAGGTGACCGACTCGACGCCGGCGAGCTGTTCGAGCGCGGCCTCGACACACCAGAAGCACCCGCCGCCGAGCGTCGCGGTTTCGAGCTGATCGGACATAGACGGAGGAAGGGGTCGGAGACGTATTAATGACGCGCGCTTATGTGTGAGCGATGGTGGCGAACTCAGACGTTTATTTATAACCCTCCGACGCCGGATCGGCGGTGAATACCGCCAAAGCCCCAGCCGTGAGGAGCGCGCACGCTCGCTGCGCTCCTCGTCACTCGCGCTGCTCGTTCCTGCGGTGCTTCCGTCGCCTCCGCGCTCCTCACGGCTGCCCCTTAGCGTCCCACCCCGCACAGCACCTCACACCTCCCCAGCCTCGGCGGACGGCCCGGCGCGGGCGGAGCCGCCCCGGACCGCCGCCTCCCTCGCACGCGCTGCTCGGCCGCGAGTGCGGCCTCGCAGGCGCGCGCCGCCGCACTGGATCATTTATGAACGACGCGCACCACCGCTATTTAATTCGCTGAACCGCCCAGACTCGTGCATGGACGAACTCGCGGACCTGACCGAGGAGCTGGTCGGCATCTCCTCCCACGAGGACGAGACCGCCGCCGGCGACGCCATCGAGGAGTGGCTCCGCGCGGAGACCGACGCGCGGGTCGAGCGCGACGCGGTCGGCAACGTCATCGCTCGGAAGGGGGCGACCGACGACCCCGACGCCGAGACGCTCGCGCTGGTCGGCCACCACGACGTCGTCCCGCCGGCGGCGCGCCAGACGGCGGGAGAGGGGAACACCGGCGCGTACGTCGTCGAGCGCCGCGACGGGCGGATTCACGGGCGCGGGGCAGCAGACATGAAGGGCGCGGTGGCGGCCTGCATGCTGGCGTTCCGCGAGGCCGAGCCGCCGGCGGGCCGCGAGCTCGCGGTCGCCTCGTTCGTCGGCGAGGAAGTCGGCGGGACCGGGGCGCGTCACGCGATCGAATCGGGCTTCACCCCCGACCGCGCGGTCGTCGCGGAGGGGTCGACCGACTACTCGAAGCCGGGGGTGACGGACGTCGTCGTCGCGCACAAGGGGCGCCGGGCCTCGACGCTCGTCGCGCGCGGGACCGCGGCGCACGCGTCCGAGCCCGAGCGCGGCGAGAACGCGATCTACCGCGCCAGCGACGCGATCGACGTCGTCCGCGACCTCGACGCGCCGTCGGCGACCGTCTTCGGCGAGTCCGTGACCGGGTCGCTCGCGGTCACGATCGTCGAGGGCGGCGAGACGTGGAACGTGATCCCGGAGCGCTGCGAGGTGACGATCGACGAGCGCACCGTCCCAGGCGACCGCGCCGACCTCGCCCGCGCCGCCGAGGCGGTCACGGGCGTGGAGTGGGAGGTCGAACAGGACCTCCCGCCGATGGCCTGCGGCGACGACGCGTTCGCCGAGGGGACGCTCGCGGTCGCCCGCGAGGTCCACGACGATCTCGGGCTCGCCGTACCCGAACACGTCGTCAAGCCGCACGCGACCGACGCCGGCTGGCTCGCCGAGGCCGGGACAGACTGCCTCGTCTGCGGCGCCTCCGAGCCGGGCGAGGCGCACACCGACACGGAGAGCGTCGGGATCGACGTCCTCGACCGCTGTTACCGTATTTATAAGCGCGTCGCCGAACGCTCGTTCTGAGCGGGGGCGAGGGGACGGGCCGCGGGGCGTCTCGTCGCCGCCGAGCGACGCGGTATGGAAGGGGTTTTATGCGACCCGCGGGAACTGTGGGCTACTATGGGAGACAAATCGAAGGCTCAAAAGAAGCGTCTGGCGAAGGCGGAACGCCAGAACACCCGCGTCCCCGCGTGGGTCATGATGAAGACGGACATGAACGTGACGCGAAACCCCAAGCGGCGCAACTGGCGCCGGAACGACCTGGACGAATAGATGAGCACCAGCGACTTCGAGGAGCGCGTCGTCACCGTCCCGCTCCGCGACGCCAACGACAAGCCGGTACAGGAGCGCGCAGACTTCGCGATGCGGATCGTCCGCGAGCACCTCGCGCAGCACTTCTCCGTCGACGAGGCGGACGTCGTCATCGACACCTCGGTCAACGAGGCGGTCTGGGCGAACGGGCGCGAGAACCCGCCGAGCAAGGTCCGCGTCCGCGCGGCCCGGTTCGTCGAGGACGGCGAGCCCGTCGTCGAAGCCGAGTACGCCGAGTAACGTGTTACGGGCGACATTCACCGGCTCGTCGTACGTGGGCGTGTTCGCCCGCGCCATCGACGACCTCCTGTTGGTCCGGCCGGACGTCGACGAGGAGCTCGCCGACGCGCTCGGCGAGGAGCTGGGCGCCGAGCCCCTCCTCACGACGGTCGGCGGCGCCAACACCGTCGGCTCCCTCGCGACGGGCAACGAGAACGGCGTTCTCGTCTCCGCGCGGGCGACCGACCGGGAGCAGTCGCGGATCGCCGAGGCCGCCGACCGCGAGGTGGGCGAGCTCCCCGGCGAGATCAACGCGGCCGGTAACGTCGTCCTCGCGAACGACTACGGCGCCTACGTCCATCCGGACCTCCCGCGCGAGTCGATCGTGACGGTCAGAGAGACCCTCGGCGTCCCCGTGGAACGCGGCGATCTCGGCGACGTCCGCACCGTCGGGACAGCGGCGGTCGCCAACAACGCCGGCGTGCTCTGTCACCCAAAATCGACCGAGTCGGAGCTGCAGGCCGTCGAGGAGGCGCTCGACGTCCGCGCAGACCTCGGCACGGTCAACTACGGCGCGCCGCTCGTCGGCTCCGGCCTCGTCGCCACCGACGAGGGGTACGTCGTCGGCGAGGACACCACCGGTCCCGAGCTCGGGCGCATCGAGGAGACGCTCGGCTTCATCGACTGACGCCGAGCTTTTCGCGGCTCGATCGACTCCCCCGACTCCCGTTTCTCCCGCCACTCGCGAACCACCGGCGAGCCGAGGGCGAACCGACGACGAACCGACGACGAGCCGGGGGCGGCGCGACCACCGACGAGTGCGCGTCGCCGTCGGCACGCTCCCGTCGCCGCCGTGCCGAATCCTCCGGAATTCGCGGACTGCGGCCCGATCGGAGGCATTCCCTTCTCGGCATCGGCTCCTCGCTTTTTAGGAAGATACTTCCCTGTCCCTGCCGGATCGGAGAACATGAGTACCTACACGGTGAGTGGACGGTTCCAGAGTCGAGGCGACTACCAGCCGTTCACGAAGGATGTCGAGGCGGAGAACGAGGACCTCGCCCGCGAGCGCATCTACACGACGGTCGGGAGCCAGCACAACCGGAAGCGCACCCAGATCGAGATCGAGGAGGTGTCCGCGGCATGATGGGCGGCGGACAACAGCAGCTCCAGCAGCTCTCCCAGGAGCTGCAGGCGCTCGACGAGGAGATCGAAGCCCTCGAGGCGGAGATCGCCGACTTCCGCGAGGAGCAGTCCGACATCGACGACGCGGTCGAGGCGATCGGGACGCTCGACACCGGCTCGACGGTGCAGGTCCCGCTCGGCGGCGGCGCCTACGTCCGCGCCGAGGTCCAGGACATCGACGAGATCATCGTCTCGCTCGGCGGCAACTACTCCGCGGAGCAGAGCGAGGGCGACGCCGTCGACGTGCTCCGGCGCAAGCAGGAGGCGCTGGACGACCGCATCGAGGAGACGCAGGAGGAGGTCGACGAGCTCGAAGACGAGAGCCAGGAGCTCGAACAGCAGGCCCAGCAGATGCAACAGCAGATGCAGCAGCAGCAGATGCAGCAGATGGGGCAGGGCCAGGGCGACGAGGAGTAAGGTAGACCGTGTTCGACGGACTGAAGGACAAGCTCTCGGGGTTCCGAGAGGACGTCGAGGAGAGCGCCGACGCCGAGGCGGAGCCCGCCGAGGGCGACGAGTCGGCCGCCGACGCAACGACCGCGAGCGACGGCGTCGACGCGGGCGGTGACGCGGAGGCGGTCGCGGCCGACGCGGGCGCCGACGCAACTGAGGAGCCCGCCGAGAGCGACGCCGGCGACGACGAGCCGAGCACCTTCCAGCGCGCCAAGGCGTTCGCGACGGGCCGGATCATCATCGAGGAGGAGGACTTAGAGGAGCCGCTGTGGAACCTCGAGATGGCTCTCCTCGAGAGCGACGTGGAGATGAGCGTCGCCGAGCAGATCCTCGACACGGTCCGCGAGAAGATGCTCGGCGAGTCGCGCAAGCAGGTCGAGACGACCGGCGAGCTGGTCGAGTCGGCGCTCCACGACGCCCTGCTCGACGTGATCGCCGTCGGCCAGTTCGACTTCGAAGAGCGGATCGCCGAGGCTGACAAGCCCGTCACCATCGTGTTCACCGGCGTCAACGGCGTCGGGAAGACGACGAGCATCGCGAAGCTCTCCGAGTGGCTCGCCGACCGCGGCTACTCGTCGGTATTGGCGAACGGCGACACCTACCGGGCGGGCGCGAACGAGCAGATCGCGGAGCACGCGAAGCGGCTCAACCGGGAGCTCATCTCCCACGACCAGGGGGGCGACCCGGCGGCCGTCATCTACGACGGCGTCGAGTACGCGGCGGCGAACGACGTCGACGTCGTGCTCGGCGACACGGCCGGGCGGCTCCACACCAGCGACGACCTGATGGCGCAGCTGGAGAAGATCGACCGCGTCGTCGACCCGGACATGACGCTGTTCGTCGACGAGGCGGTCGCGGGGCAGGACGCCGTGAACCGCGCGAAGGAGTTCAACGACGCCGCCGAGATCGACGGGGCCATCCTGACGAAGGCCGACGCCGACTCCTCCGGCGGCGCCGCCATCTCCGTCGCGTACGTCACCGGCAAACCGATCCTCTTCCTGGGGACCGGGCAGGGGTACGACGACCTCACGCTGTTCGATCCCGAGGAGCTCGTCGCGAGCCTGCTCGACGAGGAGTGAGCCGCTTTTTTAGCTACCCCTCGCCGACCATCCGCTCTTCCTCGTCCCACTCGCGTTCGCGCAGCTCGTACTTCTGGATCTTCCCCGTCGCCGTCGTCGGGAGGTCGGCGACGAACTCCACCTCGCCCGGCGTCTTGTAGTCGGCGACGCGCTCGCGGACGAACGCCTTCAGCTCCTCGGGCGTCGCGCCCGCGTCGTCGGGGTCGCCGCTCTCCGGGACGACGAACGCTTTCGGGGTCTCGCCCCACCGCTCGTCGGGCGCGGGGATGACCGCGGCGTCGGAGACGACCTCGTGTTCGAAGAGGGTGTCCTCCAGCTCGATCGAGGAGATGTTCTCGCCGCCGGAGATGATGATGTCCTTCTTGCGGTCCTGGATCGAGACGAAGCCGTCCTCGTCGACGACGGCCAGATCGCCCATGTGGTAGTACCCCTCCAGCCGCTCGGAGAACGCCCGCTCGGTGGCCTCGGGCTTGTTCCAGTAGCGGTCCATCACCTGGTTGCCGCGGACGACGATCTCGCCGATCGTCTCGCCGTCGGCGGGGACGTCCTCGCCGTCCTCGTCGACGACGCGCACGTCGGTGCCGAGGTAGCCGATCCCCTGGGTCTTCTTCACCGCGAAGCGGTCCGGCGAGTCCGCCTCGAAGTGGCGCTTCGCGTCCGAGGTGGTGATGAGGGGACCCGTCTCGGTCGCGCCGTACACGTGTTTGAGCTCCCAGCCGAACTCCTCCTCGACGGTGCGGATCGTCGCCTCCGGCGGCGCCGCGCCCGCGGTCGCGACGCGCACGTCGCTGTCGCCGGTCGTCGGCCCGCCGTGCTCGGCGTGGTGGTCGCCGAGCATGTTGAGCACCGTGGGGACCGCACAGAAGTAGGAGACGTCCTCCTCGCGGATCCGGTCGAACGCCTCGGCGACGTCGACGCCGCGGGTGCAGATATGCCGGGCGCCCATCCCCGTGACCGCGTAGATGTGCCCCCAGCCGTTGACGTGGAACATCGGGAGCGTCCAGAGGTAGACGTCGTCGTCGGTGATCTCCTGGTGGATCGCGATCAGGTAGGCGTGGAGCGTCTCCGCGCGGTGCGTCCGACAGACGCCCTTCGGGTCGCCGGTCGTCCCCGACGTGTAGTTGATCGTGATCACCTCGTCCTCGTCCATCTCCGGCCGCTCGTAGGCGTCGGGGTCCGCGTCAGCGAGCGCCTCGTCGAACGACTCCCAGTCGCCCGCGACCGCGTCGGCGTCGTTCGTGAGGAACGTCTCCGTCGGCACCTCGTCGCGGACCGCCTCGATCCGGTCGGCGTACTCGGCGTCGGCGTAGATGGCGTCGACGCCGGCGTCCGAGAGCATGTACGCGAAGTCGTCGGGCGTGAGCCGGTAGTTCAGCGGGGTGTGAACCCCGCCGACCTGCATCGCGCCGTAGGCCGCTTCCAGGTGGTAGTGCGTGTTCGGGTCCAACACCGCGACGCGGTCGCCCTTCTCGATCCCGCGCGCTTGGAGGGCGGCCGAGAACCGGTCCGCGCGCTCGCCGAGCTCGGCGTAGGTGTACCGCGTCCCGTCGGTCGCGAGCACGGCCTCCTCGTCGGCGTAGTGCCGGCGCGCCCGATCTAGGAAGTCCGTCGTCAGTAGCGGTTTTCGCATCGATCTATCACTATTTTTCATTGATAAAAGCGTTTGCGGCCGGCGCAAGGCGACGCCGCCGGTCGCCCCGGCGCCGCGGGGTTTTACCCGCCTCCCGCCGAGGGTGAGCGTATGAGCGACGGATCCGGTCGATCGACGTTCACCGAGGGATACGTGGTCCCCATCTCCGGACTGCTGGCGCTGCTGTTCGCCCTCATGGCGGGGCTGACCGCGGGCCGAGCGCTCTCCGGCGACCCCGCCGACGCGGTCCTCCCGGTCGCGTTCGCCATCGGCGCGGTCCTCGCGATCCGTTTCCGACAGCGACACGCCGGATCGGAGTGAGCAGACTCGGCGACGGAACCCGATCTCGGTGGTGTCAACCGCCGCCAGAGTATATAAACTGTGCGTGGCCGAATCGCACACGGGCGACGGGATCAGAACCCTTAACAGTCGCAACGGGTTTTGATACGATAGCGGGATGGGATAGCCAGGAGATTCCGCCGGGCTCATAACCCGGAGATCGGTAGTTCAAATCTACCTCCCGCTACTGTTCGTTTGCGGCCGCGGTCTCCTGGGCGTTTTCGATGACTCTTGAGCGGTGTACTTGTCAATCTTACCGTGACGTTGAGTGTCAGTCACGTTAACATCGACTAGCGTCCCATTACAGTTTGTCGTCCATGTGAAATCCTTTTGTGCGCTCCGCTCTCCTAAATTAGCTCCGTCGTTAAGGATCGAGATCAACGAGAGGATTGACTCGATGAACAGCGACGTTTGTATGATCGCCGGACTCGACAGCTGCGAAGAGGGACAATCATCGCCGATGTCGGCCTTATTTTCAACAATGAACAGTCCAACTGAGCAGTAGGACAAACGGATCCACGGTGACCACCCTTCCCCTCCGAGATAATGTCGATAGAGAATATCTTGGAACCTATGGAAAAGAAGGTTCGAGAGGCGCTGTCGACGGTGGTCAACGAGATTGCAGTATAAGTGGGAAGTATAATTACCTTGTCAAGTCGAAGGTCGCTTGATTTTTCGCTTACTCGAATTGGATTTCTGATTTTATTCCTATGATCAATTATGAGCGTTAGGTCGCCTCAACGTTGAACTCACCGCTGAAGGTTCCAGTCCCCGATCCGACCGTAATTTCGACGCCAACGTCGACGTACTGGCCGGGATCGACTTGGAGACTACTGGCCAACAGATCGGCGGTGGCACCGGTGTTTTTCTCCGAAGGTGCGGCCTCAACGGCGGAACCCGGATTATCGGTGAGTGATAAGCTAATGTCGACTGACTCCGTACCGTCGTTATGGATGCGGAAGACTTGATTGAAGGTGAAATCT
The DNA here is from genome assembly GCF_059752555.1 of Halorubrum sp. B52. Lineage (NCBI taxonomy): Archaea > Methanobacteriati > Methanobacteriota > Halobacteria > Halobacteriales > Haloferacaceae > Halorubrum > Halorubrum sp. B52. Next base: position 502,727 of record NZ_MWTG01000007.1, read on the forward strand.
GCGTTCTGGTTGAGACCGTCGATGGAGATAGTAAGTTCGCCACCGCTTTCGCCAGCGTAAGGACTCACTGTCGGATCTAGCCGCAACAGAGCATTGTTGTCGTTGGTGACGGTTCCTGAGAAATCCCGATTCCGGACTGTCGCCGTTGAGAACGCACTTGTACTCATTGCAGCCGCTCCACCGGCGGCGAGCGATCCCATTCCAACTATGAACTTACGTCGTTGCATTGGTTTGCTACCTCGTTGTGACGCCCCGTTCACGAACGCCGACGAGTTTCCGTCGCCGTCCGCGGGGCGTATTCCGCTCAAGAGGCGGGACCCTCTTTGGAATAGACCACCAGCAAAACCGGGAGAGAGTGTCTGTTAAGCCGGAATAGGCTCTATGAAGGACGAGCAAGGATACTTTGTCAAGTCACCTGAGTCACTTTACTTGAGCTTAACGCTCGTGCGCCGATCACGATAGGTTGTGAGTGGTCGGATACATTATTTTCAATACAGTTAATCCGGAATAGGAGACGTTTACCGACGATATTCTCGGAAACGACTCAATTATTAATCAGATCGAATACCTATCTTTCGACCCGGGGTAGAGGGGCTTTGTCATCGTTTCCGCTATCTATACTAAAGTGACATTCAGTTGATCCTACTGGCGAGATGTGTGTAGGGGGAGGGAGCATGGCTGAGGCACAGACAGAGACGAGTAACGCGGTCGACGGCGACGCTGAGCTGCCGTCGAGAGAGGAAGCGGACTTCACCAGAGACGACGTCTTCGAAGTGCTCAGCAACCAGCGCCGCCGCTACGCGATTCACTACCTCAAGCGACGGAACGGGGAGTCCGTCACAGTCTCGGAGCTCACGGACTGGGTCGCGAGCTGGGAGTACGGGAAGGAGATCGACGCGCTCACCCACCGCGAGCGAAAGCGCGTGCGGAACGCGCTCCGACAGTTCCACCTGCCGAAGATGGACGAGTACGGGTTCGTCGAGTATGACTCCCGGCGCGGCGTCATCGAACTCACGGAGGCGGCCTCGGACGCCAACTTCTACGTCGACTCGCTCACCGGCCGGGACATCCCGTGGAGCGCCTACTACTGCGGGCTCTCCCTGCTCGGCGTCGTCTGCCTGCTCGGAATCTGGGCGAGTTTCTATCCGTTCTCGCTGCTGTCGCCGCTCCACTTCAGCGTCTTCCTCGTGACGGCGCTGTCGGTGTCGTCGGTGGGGCACCTCTACGACAACTACTGTCGGATGCGACTCGGCGCGAGAAACAGGCCGCCCGAGGTCGATGAGGAATGAGTCGACGGCGACGCGTACTGCTGGTCGTCGCGCTCCTCGCCGTCACGGTGCTCGTGACGAGCAGCACTGGTTTCAGCGCGACGGCGGCCGACCGGGACGTCTCCATCGAAGTCGCCGAGGACCCGAACGCGTACCTAGGTTTCGAACAGACGCAGTATAGCACCGAAAACGTGACCGCGAACGTGAACGTGACGGAGAATAGTAGCGGAAACGAGACCGCGTACGTGGACGTGACGGTGACCAACCAGTTCCCGGCGAGAACGGCACTCACGACGGTCGAAGTCACCGTCAACGGTACGTCGGCCGATCTCGCTCCGCTCGCGTCCGGCGAGCGCGCGACGCACACGTTTTCGTCCGTCTCCTGTGGTGAGCCGATCCGGATCGATGCGTCCGGAGACGGCGTGGCCGTGCGTCTCGAACGGAGGGTGACATGTAGCTGATCGGGGCTCCGACCCGGAGGTGGAAGCGACCATTACATCCGTACCGTCGGTCGTTAATTCGGTGTTAAGACCGTATCGCGCCGTATACCTAACCGTACAAACTGCTAACGTACTGCTCGATACGGTGACACGATGACCGACTCGAACGATCGCTTCCGAATCCCCCGCGTGCCGGCCGAGATCCTCCGGTCGCTTCCGCGATACCTCCCGGGCACGGCGCTGAACGCCCCGAAGCGGAACGCGCTCGTCGTTCTCGTCTACGCCTTCGCGTTCCTCCTCCTCGCCGGAATACTCTGGACGGGTCTTTAAGCGCGGACGGACCAGAGGCCGCCTCGCGTCCTCCCGAACCCGGAAGCGATTTCCGTCGGCCCCGCCTTCCGTCGAGCATGGACTACGAATCGAGCCTCGACCGCGCGATGGAGGAGGTACCGGACCTCGGCGGCTCCGACGAGCGGCTGTCGGTGCCCGACCCGGAGGCGCAGAAGGACGGCGCGTTCACCCGACTGACGAACCTCTCGGCGATCGCCGACGCGCTGAGCCGCGAGCCCGAGCACGTTCACTCGAAGATCCAGCAGGAGCTCGGCACTGCTGGGCAGTACGAGTCGGGCCGCGCCCGCTACAGCGGGAACTTCCGCGAGCGCGACTTCCAGGCCGCGATCGACTCGTACATCGAGTCGTTCGTCACCTGCTCGGAGTGCGGCCTCCCCGACACCCGACTGGAGACGGAGAACCGCACCCCGATGCTCCGGTGTGAGGCCTGCGGGGCCTTCCGGCCGGTCGCGAAGCAGAACACCTCGAACACGCAGCGCCAGGAGGAGGCGATCGAGTCGGGCAAGACGTACGAGCTCGAGATCGTCGGCACCGGTCGCAAGGGCGACGGCGTCGCCGAGGTCGGCGAGTACACCGTCTTCGTCCCCGGCGCGCAGGAGGGCGAGACCGTGAAAGCGTACATCAAGAACGTCTCCGGCAACCTCGCGTTCGCCCGCCGCGAGAACTGACCGGGTCGATTCGTCCGGTTCCTACCGGACCGAGGCGCTCGCGATTTTACCTGACTCGTTCCGCAACCCGACCGTTTATCCGCGTGTTCGCGGATCGTGTGCCATGGCGACACGCCTCCCCGACGCCGCGTTCGACGACCGGCTCGCGGCGGTCCGCGACCGGCTCGCGGCGACCGACGCCGACGCCGCGACGTGGTTCGGCGCGACCGCGATCGAGTACCTCACCGGCTTCCACCACATCCAGACCGAGCGGCCGGTCGTCCTCGCGGTGACGGCCGACCGCGTCGAGATCACGGTCCCGCGACTGGAGGTCGAGCGCGTCGAGCCGAATCCCCGGATCGACGCGGTTCATCACTACTTCGACTACCCCGGCGGCGACCCGATCCGCGTCGCCGTCGAGATGCTGAACGGGCTCGACGTCGACCGCGCGGCGACCGACGCCGACGGCGCGCCGGGCGTGATGGGGTACGAGGGTCCCGCGCTCTCCGAGTTCGTCGACGTCGAGACGCAGTCGTGGGTCGACCGCATGCGCTGGGAGAAGTCCGACGCCGAGGTCGATCTGATCCGCGAGTCGGCCAAGTGGGCGAACCTCGGCCACCGCTACCTCGCCGACTTCTCCGAGCCCGGCGCGCACCCGGCGACCGTCTCGCAGCGCGCCTCGACGGAGGCGTCGCGGGCGATGCTCGACGCCTTAGGCGACGCGTACAGCGTCCGGGTCCGCGGCGGCGGTCCCGTCCACGCGGGCTACATCTCCGGCCGCGAGACCGCGCTCCCCCACGGCCACACCCCGAACGAGCGGCTCGCCGAGGGCGACGTCCTCGTCACGGGCGCGACCGCGGACGTCGACGGCTACCGCTCCGAGCTGGAGCGGACGATGTTCGTCGGCGACTACTCCGACGAGCAGGAGCACTACTTCGAGCTGATGCTGGAGGCGCAGACCCTCGCGATCGACGCGCTCGGGCCGGGCGTCCCGGTGGCCGAGGTGGACGAGGTCGTCTGGGACTACTTCGAGGAGCAGGGCGTGACCGACCTCGCGCGACACCACGTCGGTCACAACATCGGGCTCGGCGCCCACGAGCCCCCCTACATCGACCGCGGCTGGGGCGAACGCTACGACGGCGACGACGCCGTGATGGCTCCCGGACAGGTGTACACGATCGAGCCCGGGCTCTACACCGACGAGTGCGGCTATCGCCACTCGGACACGGTCGCGATCACCGAGTCGGGGACGGAGACGCTGACGCACTTCCCGCGGGACATCGACGCGAACGTGGTGTGAGCTACTTGACTCGCCCGACGACGATCCGGTGACCGGTCTCTTTGGTGTGTTTCCGCTCGAGGTCGGTCGCCTCGTCGCCGTCGTCGTACAGGCGCTCGACAGAACACTCCCGGCAGACGACGTGGTACTTCGGCTTTTGCGTTGCGGAACTCATACATCCGGGCACGCGCCGTCGTGACCTAGTTAAACGCATCGTACCGCGGTTTAAGCAATTGTTAGTTGACCGTTTCAGGGCCGCAACGCCGCGCATCACTGCAGTCCGCCGCGGGCGTTCGGAGTCAGTCGCCGCCGGCCCGCCGCTCGAACCGATCGAGCGCGAGGCCGAGCATGTCCGGGCTCACGGGCTGGTACTCCTCCCGCTCGTGTTCCGGGAGGTACTCCCGCACGCTGTTCCACGACTCGCGGGCGTAGCGGGCGTCGAGGAGGACGCGCACCCCGCGCTCGTCCGGGCCGCGGATGACCCGGCCGACCGCCTGCCGGGCCTTCCGCACCGCCGGCACCGTGAGCGCCGTCTCGAAGCCGGACTCGAACCGGCGGTCGTAGGCGGTGATCACGGCCCGTGTCCGCGGCCGAGACGTGTTGATGATGGGGACGCCGCAGACGACGGCGGCAGACAGGCGGTCCCCCCGGTAGTCGACGCCTTCGGTGAGGGTACCGCGGAGGCTCGTCACGAGCACCTTCCCCTCGCCCGCGAAGAAGTCGTCCTTCAGCGACTCCGTGGCGCGGTCGCCCGAGGACTCGTCGAGGAGCACGGGTTTGTCGAGCCGCTCCGAGAGCGAGTCGGCCATCCAGGTCGCCTCCGCGTAGCTCGGCGTGCCGACGAGCACGTTGCCCTCGCGGGCCGCCACCGTCGCCGTCGCGTCGAGGTGCGCGAGACGAGTGTCGTTCTCCTCGCCCGGGGCGCCGCGGTTCTGGTGCGTGAACTTCGGCGCGTCGACGGCGAGGCTCGCGCGGTTCGGTTCGGGGAACGAGAGGCCGTACGTCCGCTCGACGACCGGCCGCCCCTGCGCTTCGAGGTGGTCGAGCCCGGTCACCTCCCGGAACACGTCCATCGGCTCCAGCGTCGCGCTCATGAGGACGCCGCCGCCGAACTCGGCGAGCCGGTCGCCGATCGGCTCGCTCGGCAGGCAGTTGTACAGCGCGAGGCTTGCGTTGTACGCGCGGCGCCACGAGTCCGGCGGCGCCGTCTCGTCCCACGTCCGCTCTAAGTCGATCGCGCGGAAGAACTCCTCGTGGCCCTCGCGGTACCAGGCGTTGAGGGTGCGCCCGACCCCGGGCGCCGCCCGCTGCTTGTCCTCCCCCTCCAGCGAGTCGAGGGCGCGCTTGACGACCGCGCCGACCTGCCGCGCGCGGGCCCAGACGCGGTCGCCGTACCCCTCGCGTTCCGCCCACGCCGTGATCTCGTCTTCGGCCGGCTCCTCGGGGTCGCGGAGCGCGATCTCGTCGTCGTCGAGCTCGCGCATCGACGCCCGCCAGTCGGGGCGCTCGCGGTCGAGCCGCTCGGTCACCCGACGATCGAGCTCGCCGCGGAGGTCGGCGTAGAACTCCCGAACCGACTCGATCTCCTCGACGGTCACGTCCGCGTCCGCCAGCTCGCCGCGCACGAGCTCGGCGTCGTCGGACTCCGCGCCGGCCGTCTCGAAGGAGAGCGGCTGGACGACGCGGGTGAGCTCGTTCTCGGCGTCGCGGAGGCTTGCGTCGGCGACGGCGTCGCTCACGAGGTCGCGGACCCGCGGTTCGAGCATGTGCGCCTCGTCGCAGACGACGAACGTCGCGTCGTCCAAGAGCGCGCCGGTGAACGTCCCGGTCGTCACCGGGTCGAACGCGTGGTAGTAGTTCCCGATCACGACCTCGACCTCGGGGACGAGCGCGCCCATGATCGAGTGGGGACAGGAGCCGTGGCCGGCGGCGAGCCGGACCAGCTCGTCGCTGTCGACGTGGCCGAGGTCCGTCACGTCGAACGGGACCGCCTCCGCGGGGTCGCCGTCCTCCGGGAGGTCGTCGAGGAAGCCGGCGTAGAAGGGACAGAACTCCGTCCCCTCGTACTCCTCGGTGTCGGGGCGGTAGGGAGTCGGTTCGCCGTCGACGCTGAGGTAGTCGCCGGCGCCCGCGTCACCGCCGGAATCGCCGTCGCCGGCGGCTCGACCGCCGGTGCTCCCCGAGTCCATCAGCCCCACCTGCTGGCTCCGCGCCTCGCTCACGAGGTTCGACGTCGTCGTCGCGCCGCCGTCGCCGACGAGGTTCCGGGTGCGCTCGCGGAGCCCCTCGCAGCGCTCGTACACGTTCTCGCGGTCGATCCCGCCGCGGTTCTCGCGCGCGTACGGACAGACGTCCGCCTTGCCGACCAGGGTGAGCCCCGAGACCGGGTCGTACCCGTCGGGGAGGTTCGCGTTGATCGTTCCCAGATCCGTCTCGAACTGGCGCAGCTGCTGTTTGACGCTCGTGAGGACGAAAACGCGCTCGAAGTCGGAGTCCGGGTCGCGGACGCGGTCGAGCCCGGCGGTGAGCGCGAGCATCGTCTTGCCGGTCCCGCACGCGCCCTCCAGCGCGAGGAAGCCGCCGTCCTCGGCGGCGTCGACGGCGGCGTCGATCCCGTCGGCCTGCTCCGGATACGGCTCCTCGTGGCCGAAGACGTCGGCCCACGGCGGGGGGTTCGTCACTGTGGCGGCGTAGCTCCCCATCGGAGTTAAACCTTGAGAGAGCCGCGCGGCCGCGACGCTCGTCGGGCGAGTGCCGCCGGCCGCCGACCCCTCACCCGACGATGTCGTGGAGGTCGGAGAGCCGCTCGATCTCCCAGGTGGGCCAGACGTTCAGCTCCCAGTCGCGGCGGTGGGGTCGCCGGATGAACGCGGAGTCGATGCCGGCGTTCTCGGCCGCGCGGACGTCGGACTCGTTGTCGCCGACGAACAGCGCGTTGCCGGCGTCCAGATCGCCGAGCGCCTGCTCGATGTAGTGCGGGTTCGGCTTGCGGAGCTGAAGCGAGTGGATCGTGGGCTCGCGGCCGTAGGCGGCGCCGAACCGCTCGAAGCCGTCGAAGTGGTTCACGAGGAAGTCCACGGTCGCCTGCTGGTTCGAGGAGACGATCCCCATCTCCACGTCGAGGCTCTGGAGCTCGCCGAGGTCGTCGTACGGGGTCTTGCGCCCCTCGCGGGCCTCCTGCTGTTGGGCCTTCGAGACCACGTCGTCGCGGGTCCGCCAGAACGACCCCGGGTCGAGGTCGTACGTCTGACAGACGGTCCCCACGCTGCCGGGGGTCGCACCGATGGTCATGCGCTCTACGTCGTCCGGGTCGGGCTCCTCGACGCCGCACTCCTCGAACGCGTCCCGGGTTGCATCCCGAAGCACGTCGAAGCGCGTGCGGCCCACGAGGACACCGTCGTTGTCGAACACGACGGTATCGTACGTCATACAGTCCGGAGTCGCTCAGCACTTAAAAGGGTTTCACCAACGCCGCGTCGCGGCCGCCGCCTCATTTATACGCGTCCGCCGCCCGTCACGCGGTATGCGCGTCAGCGTCATCGGGGGCAGTTCGGTCTCGACGGAGACGGCGGCGGTCGCCGAGGAGCTGGGGGAGCGGCTCGCGAACCGCGGGCACACGGTCGTCTGCGGCGGGCTCGGCGGCGTGATGGAGGCCGTCTGCCGGGGCGCCCGCGAGGCCGACGGTGAGACGATCGGTATCCTCCCCACCGACAGGCGGGCCGACGCGAACCGGCACGTCACGGTCCCGATCGCGACGGGGCTCGGCCACGCCCGCAACGCGCTCGTCGTGATGAACGGCGACGCCGCGGTCGCGGTCGACGGCTCGCACGGCACGCTCTCGGAGATCGGGATGGCGCTCGCCCACGGCCGGGCGGTCGCCGGGCTCGACACGCACGACGTCGAGGGGGTGAAAGCGGTGGCATCGCCGGCGGACGCCGTCGACTACGTGGAGCGCGAGACCGAAACGACGCCGTGAGCCCGCCCGTCTGCGGCGCGGAACCGCGACCCGGTCGCGGAACCGTAACCCGGCCTGCTCCCCGCTGCCGACCGTCGGCAGTCTCCCGCCGTTCGCACTACCGATCGCGATCGGCCGTCCCGCCCCCGCCGGTCGTTCCGTCGGGGTCGCGATCGTCCTCTTCCGCCTCACGTTCGGCGTCCAACGCCGCGATGTTGCGGAAGCGGTCGGGGTCGTCCGCCGAACCCTCATCAGCGGGGTCCTCGCCGATGACGTCCGGACCGCGCGTCGAGCCGCCGGATGCCCCGTGTCCGCCGGCGTCGACGGAGCCGTAATCGCGGTCGAACCGACCGTTGGCGAGCCAGAGCGCGAGGTAGCCGAACCCCATCGCGCCGACGACGAACCGCACGAGTCCGCCGAGGACGGGGACGAGTCCGAGCCCCGCCCACGCCACCGCGCCGACGACGAGCGCGGTCTCCCGCCCGCTCGCGGCGCCGCTCCCGAGCGCCGATCGGATCCACGTCCCGAGGGCGATGGCGGAGACGGCCGTCCCGCCGAAGCTGAGGATCGCGATGACGATCACCGCGGGTACGACGACGACGAGACCGATGACGGTAATCGCGAGCAGAAACATCGCGACGGCGGTCCCCACGTACGCTGCGACGCCGTACAGGAACGCCTCTCCGGGTTCTGCGCGGAGGTAGTCGACGCCGTCGTCGGTGAAATCGGGCGCGACCGCCGAGACGACCACGCCGACGAGGGCGACGCCGACAGCGGTCACGACGAACTCGACGGCCGCCGATCCGAGGAGTTCGACACCGGTCCACTGCGACGGACGTTCGAGTGCGGGACCGATCGCGGCGACGACGCGCGAGAGGAGGGACGCAGCCTGTGTCGGGACCATGCGGGGGGATCACTCTCACGAGTGAAACCGTTTCTCCATTCCAAGAGCGCTGAACCGACCGGGTCCGCTGCGGCCGAGATGTCAGCGGTTCCGTGCCGAGCCGCTCACCAGGTGTCGTGGAACGTGTCGAACTCGATCGAGTCGAGGGGCTTCTCGCCGATGGCGGCCTCGTACTCGCCGGGGGTCAGCATCGGCTTGTGGAACCGCGGGCCGTCGTCGGTCGTGATCCGGGGACAGCCGGTGTTGACGAACGCGTCCATGTCGAAGTTGCGGAGGCGGTCCGGCGTCACCTCGTCCATCGTGATCAGGTAGGCGTTCTCGTTGTTCTCGACGATCTCCTGGGCCGTCTCCCACCGGCCCTGGCCGATCTTCGTGCAGAAGATGACGCCCCACTTCTCGGCGCCCATCGCCTTGTGGACCGAGGCGTAGCGCTGCTTGAGGAACTGGTCGTGTTCCGCGACCGAGACGGCGTTGTTGACGGGGTCGGCGATGACCACGCGCTTCTCCGGGTGCTCCATCGCGAGCCCGACGGGGTGAAACTTCCCGCCGCCGACGTACAGCACCTGGTCGGCCGGGATGTCCGCGGAGGCGTAGTTGCAGCCGAGCACCTGTCCCTCCTTCGTGAGCCGGTCGTCGCCGCGGCGGGTGTGGACCTCGTAGCCGCGCTCTTCTAACCAGTCGGTCATCTCCTCGAACCGGTTCATGTGCTGGGCGGTGGTGACGAGCCCGACATCGGGGTTCTCCTCGGGGTCGTCGAGTTCCTCTTCCAGCGCGTCCTCCATGATCGGGAACGGGTCGACGTTCGAGAAGAGCGGGACGTAGACGATGCTGTCGGACTCCTTCATCGGCGTGTGACCGAAGTGGACGAACACGTCCGTCCGGCGCATCAGGTACGTGTCGAGGTCGCAGGCGCCGTAGCAGGGCTGGCCGGAGAGCATGAAGGTGACGTCGTCGGGCGCCGCCTCGCGGAGGTCGTCGGCGACCTTCGGGCCGCGGCGCTTCAGTCCCTCGGGGAACTGGAGGCCGACCTTGGAGGCGTCGCGCTCCTCGATGGCCTCGACGATCCGGTCGAGCTCGTAGTCCCACTCGCGGTCGTGTTTCAGGGCCATCCCCGTCTTGGTGAGGTCGCCCTCCGTGGAGCCGCTCATGTCGACCGAATTGTGCGGCTGGACGGTTAAACCGCGCGTTCGACGCTCGCGGGGGCGCCGCCCGGACTCCGACCGAGGCGACGCGAACGGCGCCCCCGCGACCGCCTGCCGCGGCCGACGGATACAACCCCCGAGCCGCCGAACCGGGGAGACATGACCGAGATTCCGCTGGAGCACGTTCACGTCGCGCCCGACGACGACCCCGAGAACGCGCCCGCCGTCTTCGTGCTCCACGGCCGCGGCGCCGACGAGGAGGACCTGCTTCCCGTCGCGCGACACCTCCCCGACGGACTCCACGTGATCAGCCTCCGAGCGCCTGACCCGCTGCAGGGCGGGTACACCTGGTACGAGCTCGATCTGTCCGACGGCGGCCTCGAATCGAGCCAGCCGGACGCGGCCGACTTCCGGCGCAGCCTCGACCTGGTCGCCGAGAGCGTCGACGCCGCGACGGAGGCGTACGCGCTCGATCCCGACCGGATCGGGCTGCTGGGCTTCAGCCAGGGTGCGATCACGAGCCTCTCGCTCGTCTTAGAGGAGCCGGACCGCTACGCGTGGGTCGTCGCGCTCCACGGCTACCTCGCGGACGCGCACTCGGACCTCGCGCCCGAGGGTATCGAGGGGAAGCCCGTCTTCGTCGGCGCCGGGGCCGGCGACCGCGTGATCCCGGAGTCGCGCTCGGCCGCCGCCGCCGACCGCTTCGAGGAGATCGGCGCCGACGTCGTCCGCGGCAGCTACCCGGGCGGCCACGGGATCGGGCAGGAGGAGCTGGCAGACGTCGTCGCCTTCGTCGAGTCGCGGGTGGCGTGAGGGCGATCCGGGTCCGCGCCCCTGGCCGCAGGCACACCGCAGGATCGTCGCGCGGGACCCCCGGCTCCGGCAGGTTGAAACCGCTCCGCGCCAACTTCGATCTATGAGCGTCGAACAGGCCTCCATCGAGGACCTCGGTCGCGAGCTCGGCGAACAGATCGCCCGAACCCCCGAGTACGAGCGCTTCGAGGAGGCGCGCGAGGCGGTACAGCGCGACGAGGACGTGCAGGCGAAGATCGACGAGTTCGAACAGCTGCGCGCGGAGTTCATGCAGGCCCGCGAGACCGGACAGGCGACGAACTCCGGGCTCCAGAAGGTGCAGGCGGCCCAGGACGAGCTCCACTCGATGCCCGCCATGCGGGAGTTCCTCGACGCGCAAGACGAACTGAACGACACCCTCGAATCGGTCAACGAGGCGATCTCGGAACCCCTCGCGGTCGACTTCGGCGGCGAGGCCGGTGGCTGCTGTCAGGACTGACGGCCGCCCCCGGAGCCTCTCTCGTCCCGCACTTTATCACCGATAGCGCCGCAACCCTGCGCGTGATCGCAGTCGCCGGCGGCAAGGGCGGGAGCGGGAAGACGACCACGACCCTCGGGCTCGCGCGGGCGCTGTCGCGGCGGGGCGCGCCCGCGGTCGCGGCCGACGCCGACTGGGACCTCCCGAACCTCGCTGGACTCGCGTCGGAGACGGGCGACGCGGGCGGCGGGTCCGCCGCGAGCCGCGGAGGGTCACCCACGACCGTCGTCGAGGCGGTCCGCGACCGCGGCTCGGTCTCCCCGGACCGCTCGTCGCCCGCGGTGCTCGCCGCGCCGGACGACTCCGGTGCCGTCGATCCCGCCCCGACGTTCGAGGCGCTCGGCGAGGCGGTCCCCGACGACGCCGCCACGCTCCTCGACTGCCCGGCGGGCGTGTCGCCGGACGCGGCCGCCCCGCTCCGCGCGGCCGACCGGTCGCTCCTCGTGACGCCGCTCCGGCGGTCGGCCCTGCGCGACGCCGCGAAGACGGCCGCGGTCGCGCGGCGGCTGGACTGCGCGCCGCTGGGCGTCGTCGCCGTCCGCGCCTCGTCCGTACCGGATCCGGTCGCCGACCTACTGGGCTGCCCGGTGGTGGGGCGGATCCCCTCGCGACCGCCGGCGCCGCTCTCGGACCCGACCGTTCGGTCGGCGTACGACGACCTGGCGCGGCGGCTCGCGCACGGGTACGGTGCGGAGCATTGGCGCGTCGCGTGACCGTCGATCCCGCCTCCCGATCGCCGTTCGGCGGTCACCGACAGAGCCAAACCTCCGGAGACGGCAGCGATCGTATGGAGCCGCTCCCGACCGGAATTTCGGTGCTGGACAGGGAGTTCGGCGGCGGAATCCCGAGCGGCAGCGTCGTCGCGCTGAAGGCCGACCCCGCCAGTCAGTCCGAGCTCATCCTCGACCGCTTCGCGCGGGTCCGGGAGTGCCGGTACCTGACGACGGTCCGCTCGGTCGACGCCGTGGAGTCGAACCTCACGCTCGCCGACGCGGAAGACGAGGACGACGGGACGGTCGTCCGGGACGCGGGAGGCGAGGACCCGTTTTCGGCGGCGCTCGACGCGGCCGCGGAGCTCCCCGACGGCGGAACCGTCGTGGTCGACTCCGTCGAGCCGCTGGAGGCCCGGGATCGCGGGGAGTACGGCGCGTTCCTCGAGGACCTCCGGCGGCACGTCGACGACGTCGACGGGCTGGCGGTGCTCCACGCGCTCAAGGGGGACGCCCCCGAGCGGAACCGAGTCGTCACCGAGCAGGTCGCGGACGTCGTCTTCGACCTCCGTACGACGGTGACTGGGACCGAGATCGCGAACCGGCTCGTCGTGCCCAAGTTCCGCGGCGGCGCGGCGTTAGAGGAGCCGCTCAAGCTGAAGCTCACCGACTCGGTCTCGGTCGACACGAGCCGGGACATCGCCTGACCGGCCGTCGCTCTCGACGGCACCGAAGCTACAGCGCCGCGGCCGCGACCACGACGACGACGCCCGCGAGCAGCGCCGCGACCGCCCAGTTCCGCGGCTCGTCGAGCGAGCCGTACGGGCCGCCCTTCCGGGAGAAGAGGTAGACGGCGTACACCCCGAGCGGGGCGAGGGTCGGGACCGTCCCCACCTCGACGACGTTCGCGACGCCGGAGAGGACCGCGATCGCGATCGTCGTCGCGCCGGCGCTCGCCGCGACGACCAGGTCGTCACGCGCGCGTTCGATCTCCATATCAGTCGACCTCCGCGTCTCTCTCCGTCGCCCGATCGACGTTCATGTCTCTCCGTGGGTCGAGCGTCGTTCAAAAGGGATCGGTTCGTCGTCCGAGCGAGGCGCCGTGGGGAGGACTACTCCTCGTCGAGCTCGTCGACGATCTCGTCGGCGTCGACGTCGACGTCTTCGAGCGCGTCCTCGATGTCTCCCGCGCCGGCGCCGCCCATGCCGCCCATCATGCCGCCGAGACCGCCCATGCCGCCGCCCTCGATGACCTCCTCGACCACGACGCGGTCGAGGTCGAGCCGGCTCATGAGGTCCTGCGCGATCTGCTGTTTCTGGAACATCCACTGCTGGTTCATCTGCATCGCCTGCGTGGCCGTCACGTAGAGGACGTCCTTCTCGACCTCCTCCGTCTCGACGACCTCCTCGCCGTCGTCGTCCTCGGTGACCGTCTCCTCCTCCTCGGTGACGGTCTCGATGCGGACTTCGGGCGTCTCCTGGAGGTACATCCCGAGCATGCCGGCCGCCTGCTGCTCGCGGTCGTCGATGAGCTCGAGGATCTCGTACTCGTACTCGAGGTCCTCGCCGGCCAGCGGGTGGTTGAAGTCGACGCGGGCGCGGCCGCCGATTATCGTCTCGAGGTAGCCCTGCTGGTTGTCGATCTGGACCTGCGCGCCGGGGTAGCGGCTGTCCTCGGGGATCTTGTCGGCCTTGACCGTCTCGACTTCGTCGGGGTCGTACGCGCCGAAGGCGTCCTCGGCGGGCACGTCGACGACGCCCTCGTCGCCGACCTCCGCGCCGACGAACGCCTCGTCGACGGCCGGGAACACGTGGCCGGCGCCGAGCGCGATGACACGCGGCTCGAACTCGTGGTCCTCGGTGTCGATCTCGGCCTCCTCGGCGGTTTCCTCGTCGGTGGTGTCGATGACCCGGCCGTCGTCGGCCGTTCGGATCGTGTACGCGACCCGCACGAAGTCGCCGTCCGCCAGTCCGGCGCTCTCGGTCTCGGCTTCGGTCTCGGCCTCGTCGGCGTCCTCGGCCGCGTCCGCTTGCTCCTGATCGCTCATACCCTGAACGTCACCTGTTACACCCTTAAGGAGCACGGTTCGGCGCGGCGAGAGCGGCGACGCACCGGAATCAGCGTCCCGCGGCGCTTAAGAACGCGCCCGGCGGAATCCGGGTATGTTCGAGGTCGAGGTCAAGGTCCCGGCCGACGTCGACGCGGTCCGCGAGCGCCTGCGCGAGGTCGGCGCCGAGCGCGTCGACGCGCGTCGCCAGCGCGACGTCTACTACGACGCGCCGCACCGCGACTTCGCCGAGACGGACGAGGCGCTCCGGGTGCGCCGCGAGACGCCGCTCCCGGACGGGATCGGTTCGGCCGACGCGCCGGGCGATTCCGGCGGCTCGGGCGGCACGGGGGAGTCGAGTGAATCGTCGGCCGCCCCCGAGACGACGAAGCTCACGTATAAGGGGCCGCTGCTCGACGAGGGGTCGAAGACCCGCGCGGAACACGAGACCGAGGTGGCGGACCCCGAGGCCGCGGCCGGCATCCTCTCCGGGATCGGCTTCGAGCCGGCGGCGACCGTCGTGAAGCGCCGCGAGTTCTGGGCGTACGACGGGTTCACGGTGACGCTGGACGCGGTCGACGGGCTCGGAGAGTTCGTCGAGATCGAGCGGGCGGTCGCGGACGAGGACGCGATCGAGAGCGTCAGGGACGACGCGCTGGACGCGCTCGACCGGCTCGGGCTCGACGGCGCCGAGCAGGTCCGCACGTCGTACCTCGGGCTGTTGCTGGCGGACGAGGGCGCAGGCGACGACGAGTAGCCGGACTCGGCCGGTCGCCCGACTCGACTCCGAACCGAGCTCAGCCCTCGTCGCCGTCCGGCCGCTTCTTCGAGAGCGCGGTCCGGTCGAACTCGCAGACGAGGACGTCGTCGCCCTCTTCGACCACTTTGAACGCCTCGACGTGCATCGTGACGACGCCGCGCTCGCCGTCGCTCGTCTCCCGCTTGTCGGTGACGGTCGACCGCGCGCGGATCGTGTCGCCGTGGAACACCGGGTTCGGATGTTCGACGTTATCGTACGAGAGGTTCGCGACGATGGTCCCGTCCGTCGTCTCCGGGATCGACACGCCGACCGCGAGCGACAGGGTGTACAACCCGTTCACGAGCCGCTCGCCGAACTGCGTCTCCGCGGCGAAGTCGGCGTCGAGGTGGAGCGGCTGCTGGTTCATCGTCATGTCGCAGAAGCGCTGGTTGTCGGCCTCGCTCACCGTCCGCCGCTTCGCGTGTTCGATCGTCTCGCCGACCGCGAACTCCTCGTAGTAGCGTCCCGTCATGGCCCGACCGTCGACCCCCCGCGTCAAATCGGTACCGCTCCGGATGCCGATCCGGCCCGCGGTCGGGACGTCCCGGACGCGGCCGTCCCCGATTTTTATGTCCGGTGACGGGGAGTCCCCGACATGGCCCGACGAAGCCTCCTGTTCTCCCCCGGCGACCGCCCGGAGCTCATGCGGAAGGCGCCGGCGACCGGCGCGGACGTGATCTGCTTCGACCTCGAGGACGCGGTCGCGCCCGGCCGGAAGGACGAGGCCCGCGCCGCCGTCCGCGGCGTGCTCGCCGACCCCGACTTCGACCCCGACGCCGAGGTGTGCGTCCGGCTCACGGTCGCGGACCCCGACGCCGACCTCGACGCGCTGGTCGGGGAAGACGCGCGGGGCGCGTCCGCGGCCGACGACGGCGCGGAGCGCTCGCTCCGGCTCGACGCGGTAATGCTCCCGAAGGTCGAGGACGCCGACCGCGTTGCGGACGCGGCCGCGCTCTGCGCCGACCGCGGGCTCGACCTCGCCGTGTTCGCGCTCGTCGAGACGGCGGGCGGCGTGCTCGCCGCCGAGGGGATCGCCGACGCGGCCGCGACGGAGGCCCTCGTCTTCGGCGCCGAGGACCTCGCGGCCGACCTGGGCGCGACGCGCACCGACGAGGGGACCGAAGTGCTGTACGCCCGCGAACACGCCGTCCTCGCGGCGAGCGCCGCCGACGTCGACGCGCTCGACACGGTGTACACCGACTACTCCGACGCCGAGGGGCTCCGCGAGGAGACGGCGTTCGCGCGCACGCTCGGCTACGACGGGAAGCTCGCGATCCACCCGTCTCAGGTCGACCCGATCAACGAGGCGTTCACGCCCGACCCGGACGAGATCGAGTGGGCGTCGCGGGTCCTCGACGCCCGCGACGAGGCCGACCGCGAGGGGCGCGGCGTCTTCGGCGTCGACGGCGAGATGATCGACGCCCCGCTGATCGCGCGGGCGGAGCGGATCGTCGAGCGGGCCGCGGCCGCCGGACTCGACCCGCGATAGCGACGGCCGCCCCCGCGATGATCGTCCGTCACAATTAACCGGGGTCCCGCAGGACGTTCCACCATGGCCGATCAGGCGAATCCGTTCGAAAGTCTGCAGGAACAGGTCGACGACGCCGCGGCGCACCTCGACGCCCCGACGGGCGTTCTCACCCGGCTGAAGAACCCCGAGCGGCTGCTGGAGACGAACCTGACGTTCGAGCTCGACGACGGCTCGCTGGAGACGGTCCGCGCGTACCGGTCGCAGTTCAACGGCGACCGCGGGCCGTACAAGGGGGGAATCCGGTATCACCCGGGCGTCACCCGCGACGAGGTGAAGGCGCTGTCGGGCTGGATGGCGTACAAGTGCGCCGTCGTCGACGTGCCCTACGGCGGTGGGAAAGGCGGGATCGCGATCGACCCCACCGACTACTCCGAGAGCGAGCTGGAGCGACTGACGCGCGCGTTCGCGACGGAGCTCCGGCCGCTCATCGGCGAGGACCGCGACATCCCGGCGCCGGACGTCAACACCGGCCAGCGGGAGATGAACTGGATCAAAGACACCTACGAGACGCTGGAGAACACGACCGCGCCCGGCGTCATCACCGGGAAGGCGCTCGACTCCGGCGGCAGCGAGGGGCGCGTCGAGGCGACCGGTCGCTCCGTCGCGCTCGCCGCGCGCGAGACATTCGACTGGCTCGACCGCGACGTCGCGGACGCGACGGTCGCGGTACAGGGGTACGGCAACGCCGGCTCGATCGCGGCCGCGCTCCTCGACGACCTCGGCGCCGACGTGGTGGCCGTCTCCGACTCGTCTGGCGGAATCCACGACCCCGCCGGGTTCGACCCGCGGGCGGTGAAAGACCACAAGGCCGAGACGGGCGCCGTCTCCGGCTACGGCGGCGCCGAGTCGATCACGAACGGGGAGCTGTTGACGCTCGACGTCGACCTGCTCGTGCCGGCGGCGCTGGAGAACGCGATCGACGGCGACCTCGCGACCGACGTCTCGGCCGACGTGATCGTCGAGGCCGCGAACGGGCCGCTCACGCCCGCCGCCGACGACGTCCTCGCCGAGAAGGACGTTCACGTCGTCCCCGACATCTTCGCCAACGCGGGGGGCGTCACCGTCTCGTACTTCGAGTGGGTCCAGAACCGACAGCGGTTCAGCTGGACGGAGTCGCGAGTCAACGAGGAGCTCGAACGCGTGATCACGGAGGCGTTCGACGGGATTGTCGAGGCGTACGAGGACCGCGGCGCCCGTGACCTCCGCACCGCGGCCTACGTCGTCGCCATCGGCCGGATCGTGAACGCCTACGATCAGGCCGGCAGCTGGCCGTAAGGGTTCGGTCTGCGACCCTTCGGCCCGCTCAGTCACTCCAGTCGCGCGTCCCGAACCTCGACGTGACCGCGGTCGCCCTCCCACACCGCGTCGTACTCGAACTCGATCCGGCGGTCCATGTGCGGGCCGTCGACGACGTACGTCTCGAACTCGCCGCCCTCGCCGAGGGGGTGAACGCCGTACTCCTCCCGGAGATCGAGCAGCTCCGCGAGCGCGTCGGCGTCGTACCGCCGCCCGAGCCACGACTCGTCGAGCCCGTAGGCCGCGACCTGCACGATCCGGATCTCGAAGCCGGCGTCGAACATCGCCTCCGCGAGCGCGACCGGATCCTCGCCCCACAGCGGGGCGAAGAGATCGATCCCGAGGCGGTCGCACATCCCCCGAATGCGGCTGGTCTGGTACTCGCTCTCGACGGCGCCGGCGGTGACGCCCGTGAGGTCGACGCCGTCGGCCGCGGCGATCTCTCGGAGCGCGACCTCCATCGGCTCCAGTTCGGCGTCCCCCTGCGCGCCCGCGTCGTCGACGTCGTCGGCCCCGAAGTCGTCCGGCGAGACCTCGACGAGGTCGATCCCGACGCTCTCGGCCGCGAGCGCGGCGAGCTCCGTCGCCGGCGTGTGGTACATGTACGAGTCGCCGGCGGGATGGACGGTCAGGAGTCGGGAGACGTCGAGGCCCGTCTCCAGGGCGCGGTACAGCGCCCACGAGGAGTCCTTTCCGCCCGAAAAGAGGCTCACCCAGTCGTCGGTCATTGGCGGGGGAACGCCCGGAGCGCCTAAAGCGTCGGCGGTCCGGAGCGCGGTCGCTCGACGCGTGTAGCGTGCGTGAGAACGGTCGTCCGCCGGACGACCGAGAGCCGGATTCAGTCCGAGATGAACTCGTTGTCGCGCCAGTTGACGCCGCCGTCGCCGTCGCCGGCGCCCTGCGGGCTCTCGACGACCTCGATGCTCGCGGGTCGCGGCTCACCCTCGACGATCCGCGTCGCTTCGAGCTCGTCGTTCTCCTCCGTGATCGCGGTCAGCGTCCCCTTCTCCGAGAGCTGCGCCAGTTCGCGGAGCACGAGGAACATGGGGTACTGGAGCGCGGAGTTCTGGAGGACGGTCTCGCGGTCGCCCTTGAAGCAGGCGAACTCGACGAGTTCGGAGGGGATCTCCTCCTCCTCGTCGTCCATCCACTGGGGACCGCCCGCGCGCGGCGGCTCCTCCTCCCAGACGCGCGTCTCCGTGACGGACGCCTTCAGCTGGGCGGTCGGCGTGTACTTGCTGATCGACTCGTCGTCGGACAGGGCCTTGATGATGAGGGTGTTGTTTCGACGCGTGATGTCGATGTCGTCGATCTCCGGCGGGAGGTCGGGGTCTTCTTCGAAGTACGTCTCCACGTCTTCGAGTGGCAGTTCGAGCGTCGAATGAAGTCTGAACACGCGGCCTGTCATTGTTGATTGGGTGAGATGGGTCGAGACGGTCGGCACGGCGGCAGCGGCAACGGCTACACCTACGCTCACTTAGGCACCGTAGGTTTATATGGCCTACCCTTCGATCGTCTAGGATCGGGCCTCGCTGCGGCCGACGGGCGACGGGCGGCTCACTCGGCGCCGAGTTCGGCGGCCAGCTCGCCGCGCTCCTCTAGCTCCGCGAGCACGTCGCTGCCGCCGACGAACTCGCCGTCGACGAACGTCTGCGGGATCGTCTCCCAGCCGCTCTCGGCCTCCAGCGCCTCGCGGTAGTGAGGCAGCGCGGGCAGCACGTCGACGGTCTCGAACTCCTCGACGTGCTGGCCGATGAGCTCGACGGCGCGCTTCGAGTAGCCGCACTGTGGCATCAGCCGGTTCCCCTTCATGAACAGGACCACGTCGTTCTCGGCGATAGTCTCCTGGACGCGCGCTTCGATCTCGTCGGGGTCCGCCTCGGACTCGGGCTGGAACGTCATGGGCGCCGGTACGCGCCGCCGCGGCAAATGGGTTCCGCACGGGAACGGACCGCCTCCCCGCCGGGTCGCCTACTCGTCTCGGTCGACGCGGACGACGTCGACGAGCGAGTACACCGGGACGTCGTCGATCTCGTCGTACCCTCGCTTGTCGACGAGCACGACGCAGGCGACGGGCTCGCCGCCCTGCTCGCGGATCGCGTTGATCGACTCCCGCATCGTCGTCCCCGAGGTGATGATGTCGTCCACGACGTAGCAGTCGCGGTCGCGGATCCCGGCGAAGTTCCGGGAGAAGCCGCCGCCCTGCTCGTCGATATCGCCCTCCTCCCACTGGTGTTTCGCGGGGGCGTACGTGCCGAGGTCGGTGTCGAGTCGGCTCGCGACCGCGGTCGCGAGCGGCGCGCCGGCCTTCTCGATCCCCACCGTCAGGTCGACCTCCTCGCCCTCCTTCGCGAGGAGGTCGGCCATCGCGCTCGCGGCGTACCGAAGCCGCGTCGAGTCGCGCCCCAGCGCCGACCAGTCGACGTGGATGTCGGCCGTCGTCCCGGCGGCCGCGGGCTCGGCCGCGGCGTTGCCCCCGCCGCCGCGCTCGACCAGCCAGCTCGCGGTCTCCCGGGAGACGTTCAGCTCGTCGGCGATCTCTCCCTTCGAGAGACCGTGGTCCGCGAGCTCGGCCGCGCTGTCTATCAGGTCGTCAACGTTCTTCATATGAACCGAATTCGACCGCCGTTTTAATAGTCGTGTCGTCATCCGCGAACGCGGCCTCGAACTCGTCGAGCCCGTAGACGCCGGTGACCAGATCGCCGAGGAACCCGTCGGAGAACCGCGACAGCGAGTCGACGGCGGCCTCGAAGTGCTCGTAGCCGGAGTTGACGCTCCCGACGAGCGCCTTGTTGTGGAGGACGAACTCGCGGTGGAGCCGTCCGCCGTCGATCTCGAACTCCCAGTCGCCCGGCACGCCGAGTAACGCCCCGACCCCGTTCGGGGCGAGCGCCTCGATGGTCTCGAAGGCGTGGGGCGCGTAGCCGGTCGCCTCGAAGACGAAGTCCATCGGCTCGTGCGCCTCCGGGACCGACGGGACGGGCGTCTCGTTGGAGTTGACGTACGTCGCACCGAGCGATTCGATGATGTCGATCGTCGGATCCGGTCGCTCACGGCGACCCAGACAGTAGAGCCGGTCGAAGTCGGCGTCGAGCGCCGCCACCGTGAGCAGCCCGAGCGAGCCGTTGCCCAGGATCAGCGCGGACTCCGGCTCCCAGTGGAACGCCGATCGGCTGGCGTACGCGTGCTCGATCGCCTTCTCCGCGATCGAGATCGGCTCGACGAGGAACCCCCACTCGGCGAGCGCGGGCGGGATCTCGACGAGGAACTCCGCGGGGCTGGTGAAGTACTCGGCCATGAACCCGTGCGCGCCGACGATGCCGCGCTCGTGGTAGCGACCCTCCGGCGCCATGTCGGGCTCGCCGCGCGCGAAGTACTCGTTCGCGCCGTTGGGCGGCCGCCGCACCGTCGGGACGACCACGTCGCCGACCTCGAACGGCGTGTCGTTCGGATCCTCGACCACGCCGACCGCCTCGTGACCCAACACGAGGTGGTCCTCTCCCTCCGGCGCGCCCCCGTGCCCGCCGGCGATCACCTCGTGGTCCGTCCCGTCCACGCCGACCCGGAGGGTCCGGACGAGCGCCTCCCCGGGCGCCGGCTCCGGTCGCGGCTTCTCCGTCACGACCGGTTCGTCGGCCCCCTCGTACACGGCTATCGCGTTCATACGCGAACCGACGTGGTCAGCCACCAAAAGATTTCTTTTATTGTGAGTAAAGAATGTCACCTATCTGACCGCGGGTTTTTCCTCGCCGTCGCTCGGAGGGTGGGTCGTGTGTACTCTCGCCCTCGCGTGGCGCGCGTTCGCCGACGCCCCGATCGCGCTCGCGGCCAACCGCGACGAGGCCCTCGACAGGCCGTCCGAACCGCCGACGGTGCGAGACTCCGGCGGCGACGACGGCGTCAGGTACGTCGCCCCGCGCGACGCCGAGGCCGGCGGGACGTGGATCGGGTTCTCGGAGTCCGGCGTCGCCGTCGCGGTCACCAACCGCTGGCTCGACGCCGACCGCGAGGGGGACCGCTCCCGGGGGCTCCTCGTGCGCGACTGCCTGGAGACCGACTCCGCAGAGTCCGCGGTCCGCGCGGTCGAGCGCGAACTCGAAACCCGGGCGTACGACGGGTTCAACCTCGTGATCGCGGACGCCGCCGCCGCGTTCCTGCTCTCGTACGACGGCGGCCTCGCGGTCACGCGGCTCGACCCCGGCGTCCACGTCGTCGGCAACGTCGGCGGCGTGGTGAACGGCGCCGAGCGCTTCGCGATCCCGAAGCGCCGCCGGGAGTTCGCCGAGGAGCGCGCAGACAGCGCCCGTCGGGTCGCGGCCGAACTGGTCCCCGAACCCGGGGAGACGGGCGGGGCGTGGCTCGACCGCGCGAGCGGCGTCCTCGCCGACCACGAGTACGGCGCCTGCCTCCACGGTGACGGGTTCGGGACCCGGTCGTTCACCCGGGTTCGGACGAGCGCCGACCCGACCGAGTCGCCCGAGTTCGCGTACGCCGACGGTCCCCCCTGCGAGACGCCCGCGGAGCCGGCGTCGCTGCCGGCGGGGTTCGGACGGGGGCGAACGGACGGGAAGGGCGGCGACGCCCGGTGACCCCGTCGCGTCCGGAGGAGCCGCGACGGGACGGAAAGCCAGTTTTAAGCGAGTCGCGGGCGGGTGTTGGAGCATGAGCGTGTCCGAACTCGAGGCCGAGCTGTCGGAGGACGAGCGCGCCGGCCTCGAACTCATCCGCGAGACCGGTGGCATCCACCAGAGCGACTTCTGGAAGGAACTCGACGTCTCCTCGCGCAAGGGGAGCCGCATCGCGGAGGCGTTAGAGGAGTCGGGCCTCATTCAGCGGGCCGACACCGTCTACGACGGACACAACACGTACTACCTGGAGCCCGCACCCCGCGACCTGGACTTCTCGCTGCTGATGGCCGGCGACATGCTTTCGCCGTTCATCGGCGAGGAGGAGGTGGACGCGCAGGCGGACGCCTTCTCGCAGTGGATGATGAACCTCGCGTACGAGGAGTACTGAGCCGCCGCGTCGGCGCCGAATCGAAACCGGAACCGTCCGCTTTCCCTCCCGAACTCCTCTGCGCTCCCGCTCAGCCGAGCAGGAACGCGAACAGCGCGACGCCGGCCGCGAGCGTCAAGAAGAGGACGCTCCGGCCGATCCCCGTGCGGATCTCGACGTCGACGCCGAGCTCCGCGACGGCCGCCCGCGGCTGCATCGCGGTTCGCTTGATACCGGCGACGAGCCGCATCACGGCGCGGTCGACCGCGGCCCACAGCTCCGTGACGCCCCAGATCGACGCCCGACCGAGGTAGAACGCGGCCGGGTACGTCACCGCGTCGACGTCGTGCATCCGGTGGGCGAGCCAGCCGAGCGGTCGCTTCAGCGCGAAGAAGCCGACGAAGCCGGTGACGAGCAGCGCCGCGCTCTCCGTCAGGTGGCTCGTGCTGTACGGCTTGAAGTAGACGTCCTCGCTGAGGATGATCTCCGTGAACGGCATCAGCTCGATCAGCTGGGTGTAGTACACCCCGAAGAAGATACAGGCGCCCCCCGCGAGCACCATGCCGGCGGTCTGGAACGGCGTGGCGTCCTTCGGTGACAGCGTCGCCGACCCGTGGAAGAACACGTAGTAGCCGAGCTTGATGAACGACATGAACGTCCCGACGCCGCCGAGGATCAGCAGCCACCAGAGGAGCCCGCTGTCCAACAGGAGCACGTAGTTGTGGACCTCGTGTGCGGAGTCGATCACCATCCCCTTCGAGATGAACCCGTTGAACCCCGGAACGGCGGTAATCGAGGCCGCCCCGACGACGTACAACAGGAAGGCGACCGGCATCTCCCGCCAGAGCCCGCCCATCTCTCTGATGTCCTCGACGCCGGTGCGGTAGATCACGACGCCGACGGCCATGAACAGGAGGCTCTTGTACAGCACGTTGTTGAACAGGTGGGCGAAGCCGCCGGTGACGGCGAACTCGCCGACGTACGTCGCGAGGCCGAAGCCGGCCAGCATGTAGCCGAGCTGCGCCTGGATGTGGTACGAGAGGAGCCGGCGCGGGTCGTACTGCAGCAGCGCGAAGAACGCGCCGTAGACGGCCATGAACCCGCCGAGGTAGGCGAGCCACATGCCGCCCTCGGGGAACGTCCGGTACATCACGTACGCCGCCGTCTTCGTCGTGAACACCGAGAGGAACACCGACGCCGCGACGTGCGGGCGCGGGTAGGTGTCCGGCAGCCACGTGTGCAGGAAGATGAACCCGCAGTTGACGCCGACGCCGATCGCCGCGAGCAGCGTCGCGCTCGCGTGGATCCCCGTCGTCGACGAGAACAGGAATATCTCGGCGGCCGGCACGCTGCCGAGCATCGACGCGCCGTGGACGACGACCGCGCCGAGGAAGAACGTCCCCCCGATCCCGTGGAACAGCGCGTAGCGGTAGCCGGCCCGCACCGCCGCGCCGCCGTACTGCCACACCAGCAGCGTGCTGGTGACGGCCATCAGCTCCCAGAAGAAGATCAGCGTGAGCCAGTCGCCGGCGTAGATCGTCCCGAGCGTCGAGGAGACGTACACCAGCGCGAACGCCGTCACCCACTTCGGCGCCTCGGTGCCGTACGCGTACAGCACCGCAGCCGTCGCGAGGAAGCCGACCACGACCCCCATCAGCAGGGAGAACTGGTCGACGTTGAACAGCACCACGTCGAAGCCGAACAACTGCGTCGCGAGGTGGGTTCCCGTGCCGCCGTCGCCGAGCAGCACCGCCTGCGCGAAGACGAACGCCGTCGCCAGCGCGGCCGCCGCGTGACCCGCCCGCCGCGGGAGTCCGAGCACGAGGAACGCCGCCGCCGCGAGCACGACGTACGGCGGGAGCGAGGTGAGGACCGCGTTCATGGCCGCATCGCCTCCTCGGGGAGCCGCGTGTCGACGATGAGCTCGATCAGCTCCAGGAAGCCCATCTCGTAGGGGATCACGCCGAGCAGCACCGCGAGGCTCATCGCGGTGAGGATCGGCCCGAGCGTGAACCACGACGACTCGCGCCCGAGGAGGGCGTCGAGCCCGTCGATGTGTCGCCAGCCGCCCGCGGGCGGCCCGCCGGCGTGGTCGTCGTGTGCGCCCTCGTGTCCGTCGTGTGCGCCCTCGTGTCCGTCGCCGTGGCCCTCCTCGTCGCCGTGACCGGTTCCGACGTCAGCGCCGTGGTCGGTCGGTTCGGCGTGGTCCGCCGCGTCGTCGCCGCGTCCGACCCCGAAAGGCACGTCGGCGTCGGAGGGTCGCGAGTCGACAGCGTAGTCGCCGGTGTCGACGCGCTCGGCCGGCTCTGAGAAGTCGCGTTCGCTCGTGTTGAAGTCCGGGCGAACGACGCCCTCCTCGTCGGTCGGCAGGTCGTCGAGCTCCGCGTCGGGGATGTCGGAGTCGTCGGGGACGTCGGCGTCGCCGGGTTCCGAGTGTCCCTCGCTGCCCTCCGCGCGCTCGACGACGTCGTCGACGTCGGCGTCGGCGTCGTCCTCGGGGCGACCCCCATCTGTCGCCGCCAGCGTCGACCGCGACTCGCCGCCCATCCGGAAGTCGACGAGCGGCTTCGCGTCGTGATCGTCCTCCGCCTCGAAGAAGGCGGTGTAGATCACCGGCCAGAAGTACGCGATGTTGAGGACGCCGGAGAGCAGCAGCGCGCCGGCGAGGTAGTAGGCGATCGGGGTGAGCTCGGCGCCCATCCGGATCCCGCCGATCAGCATGTAGTACTTGCTGACGAATCCGGCCAGAAGCGGGATCCCCGCCATCCCGAGCGAGGCGACCGTGAACGCCCCCATCGTCAGGGGCATCCGCTTACCGATCCCCGCCATCTCCGAGATGTAGTCGGTGTGCGTCGACACGTGGAGGTTCCCCGCGCAGAAGAACAGGGTGAGCTTCATGAACGCGTGCGCCGGGATGTGCAGCAGCGCGCCGACGAGCCCGTACCAGCCGAAGAGGCCGAGCCCGAGGATGATGTAGCTCAGCTGGCTCACCGTCGAGTAGGCGAGCCGCTGTTTCAGGTGGTCCTTCCGCAGGGCGATGATCGAGGCCGCCGTCAGCGTGATCGCCCCGATGGTCGATAACACCATGCCGGCCGAGAAGCCGAACGGGAGCGAGAGCTCGAAGACGAGCTCCGGGCCGAACACGTCGAGGACGACGCGAGAGACGCCGAACGCGCCGGACTTGACGACCGCGACCGCGTGGAGCAGCCCGGAGACGGGCGTCGGCGCGACCATCGCCTCGGGGAGCCACTGGTGGAGCGGCATGATGCCGGCCTTCACCCCGAATCCGATCGCGAGCAGGAAGAAGGCGAGCATCGCGAGCCCGGGGTCGGCGTTCGCCAGCTCCTGAATGCCGCCGGCGGTGAACGAGACGTTGCCGGCGATCAGGTAGACGAGGGCGGTGCCGGCGAGCACGAGCACGCCGCCGCCGAACATCGTGTAGGCGAGGTACTTCCGGCCGGCCGAGCGCGCCTCCGGCGTCTCGTCGTGCGCGACGAGCGGGTACGTCGCGATCGAGAGGATCTCGTAGAAGACGAATATCGTCACGAGGTTGCCCGCGAACGCGATCCCCATCGTCGCCGACAGCGACACCGCGAACGCGGCGAAGTACCGCGTCTGGTTCGTCTCGTCGTTTCCGCGCATGTATCCGATGCTGTAAAACGAGGTGACGATCCACAGCCCGCTGGCGAGGAACGCGAACAGCATGCCGAGCGCGTCGGCGCGCAGCGCGAACTCGATCCCGGGCAGGAACGCGCCGAACGACCACTCGAAGACGGCGCCGTCGAGGACGGCCGGGAGCATCGAGGCGACGATCCCGAACTTCGCCACCGCCGCGGCGATCGTCCACCCCTCGCGGACGTTCGGCGAGCGGTGCGACGCGACGATGAGGAACGCCGCGACGAACGAGACGAGGACGGCCAGCAGCGGACGTGGGTCTGTAATGAAAGCGTCAGTCATGCGAACACCTCCGTGAGGAACGGACCGAACCACTCGGCCAGCGCGAAGCCGGCGAAGCCGAGCGATACCGTGACGAGCGTCGTGACGAGGAGCACCGCCAGCGACGCCGGCGGGACGCGGTCGGGCACCAGCGACGGACGCGGCGCGCCCTCCACGGGCGCGACGGGCGCGGGGCCAGCGGTCGTGTCGTCGTCAGCCGCGTCGTCGTCGCGCCCGCCGTCGACCGCGACGCCGGCGGGGTCGTCGCCGTGACCGCCGGTGAGGTCGTCGCCGTGACCGGCCGCCGCGTCGTCCCCGTGGCCGCCCGGGAGACCGACGCCGGCGAAGTAGAATCGCTCGATCAGCCGCGCGACGTACGACAGCGTGAACAGGGTGCTGACGAAGATCACGGCGGCGATCCCGATCCCGGCCGGTCCGGCGCCGGCCATGCTCGACTCGACCGCGCCGACGCCGATGTACCACTTCCCGAGGAAGCCGACCGACGGCGGGATCCCGACCAGCCCGAGGCCGAGGACGGCGATCGCTCCGGCCGTGAACGGCGCCTCGCGCGCGGCGCTCGCGGCGTCCTCG
This sequence comes from Halorubrum sp. B52, assembly GCF_059752555.1. NCBI lineage: Archaea > Methanobacteriati > Methanobacteriota > Halobacteria > Halobacteriales > Haloferacaceae > Halorubrum > Halorubrum sp. B52. The sequence goes on from NZ_MWTG01000007.1 coordinate 529,949, forward strand.
ATCCGCCGGACGCCGTAGCCGAGCGCGAGGGTGCCGACGCCGAGGAACAGCCCGAACTTCAGCAGGCCGTGGCCGATCAGGTGGACGATCCCGCCGAGCAGCGCGGTCTCGTTCGCCAACGCGATCGCGGCCCCGATCATCCCGAACTGCGCGACCGAGGAGTAGGCGAACATGCGCTTGAGGTCCGACTGCATCGCGGCGAGCACCGAGCCGGCGAGGATCGACGCCCCGGAGACGACGAGCATCGCCGTGGTGATCGCGTCGTTCGCGGCGAGGAAGTCGACGGTGAAGACGGTGTACGTCACCCGGATCAGCGCGTACGCGCTCGTCGTCGACACGAGCGCCGCCACGACCGCCGTGACGGCGTCCGGCGCGCGCTGGTAGGCGTCGGGCTGCCAGGTGTGGACCGGGAACAGGGCGATCTTCAGCGCGAGCCCGGCGACGATCAGCGCGTAGCTCGCCTGGATCAGCGGGTCGCCGTACCCCGCCTGCGCGACGATCTGCTCGCGCATGTCGACCATGTTCAGCGTCCCCGTCGCGAGGAACGCGTAGCCGACGCCGACGAGGTACAACGAGGCGCCGACCGTCCCGACGACGAGGTACTTCAGCGAGGCGTACGCGCTCGCGCCCGAGCGGTCGGCCGCGATGAGCGCGTACGTCGTGATCCCGACGATCTCGAGGAAGACGAACATGTTGAACAGGTCGCCCGTGAGCGCCATCCCCGAGAGCCCGCCGACCAGGAGGAGATAGGCGCTGTAGAAGGGGTTCCCGCGCGGGCCGGCCACCCGCGAGAAGGCGAGCGTCGCGAGCGAGACGACCGCGATCAGCGCGAGCACCGCGGCCGACAGCGGGTCGGCCACCAGCTCGATCCCGATCGGGGGCTGGTAGGTGCCGAGCGCGTGGTCGAACGACCCGCCGACCGCGACCTCGGCGGCGATCGCGGCCGCGATGCCGACCACGGCCGTCGTCGCGACCGCCGCGATCGGCCAGCCGACGTCGTCGTACCACAGTCCGAGCGCGATCGGCAGCGTGGCCGCCACGATCGGGACCGCGATCGCCAGCGGGAGGAGCACGTCAGTCATCGTTCACACCCCCGTCGGTCGCGGCGTCGTCGGACGCCCCCGCCGCGTCGACGCCGGGCGTCTCGGCGTCGTCTCCGGCCGTCGGCCCGACCGGGAGCGACCCCTCGTCGCGCATCAGTTCGCGGAGGGTGTCGGTGCGGAGCGTCCCGTACTCGTCGTAGATCCGGATGCAGAGCGCGAGCCCCACGGCCGTGAGGCTCACGCCGACGACGATGGCGGTGAGCACGATCACGTGCGGGAGCGGGCTGACGAACGTCCCGCCTTCGGGGCCCCCGGAGGGGACGATCGGTATCGCGCCGCCCTCGACGTACGCCGAGGCGATGAACAGCAGGAAGATCGCCGTCTGGAACAGGTTGAGACCGATGATCTTCTTCACGAGGTTGGGGTTGGCTATCATCATGTAGAGTCCGACGCAGAGCAACAGCGCGAACGTGAGGTAGGCGTGACGCGTCGTGAAGATCTCGAACGCGCCGGCGGACGCGACGGCGGGTCCCGCGGTCGCGAGGGTGGACCCCGCGCTCGTGACGGCGAGCACGAGTCCCGTCATCGCTCACCTCCGTCGGCGGCCGCGGCGCGGTCCGGCTCCGGCGCGTCGGGCCGGTCGGCGTCTTCGTCGTCGGCGTCGTCCTCGACGGAGCCGGTGTCGCCGAACCCGCTCCCGTCCGAGTCGAATCCCCTCGCAAGCAGGAAGAACAGCCCCATGAGCACGCCGCTCACGATGGCCGCGATGCCGAATATCTCGACGCTCTCTAACCCGTACTTCACCGGGATCGGCAGCAGGTCGTACTGGAGGAACGCGCCGCCGCGCGCCACCGGGATCAGCCCGATGCCCGCGAACGCCAGCGCGCCGCCGACCGCGAGCGCGACGACGACGGTGTTGGCGAGCCAGTCGCGGGTCGCCTCGATGCCGAACGCGAACGCGATCATGAACACGACTGCGGCCATGATCGCGCCGCCCTGGAACCCGCCGCCGGGCGATCCGGCGCCGTGGAAGGTGATGAACAGCCCGTAGGTGAACGCGAACGGCGCCACGATCTTCACCGTCGGCATGATCACCTGGCTCTCCGTGTAGGGCGTGCCCTGGCGCTGCTCGGAGTCGAGCCGGCCGGACCGGGGGACGGCTCGGTGGGGCGGGACGTCGGCGTCGTCGCCCTCGTCGGGCGGGCCTCCCGCGTCCGACTCGTCGGGCGAGACCGCCGCGCCGCTGTCGTCGCGGACGGCCTCGTCCCCCGGTCGCACGTCGCTCATGCGAACACCTCCCGGTGGAGCACGACGAGCGCCGCGATCCCGCCGGCGAAGACGACGACCGCCTCGCCGAAGGTGTCGAATCCACGGAACGCCGCCAACACCGCCATCACCGTGTTCTCGACGCCGGTCTGCGCGTACGACTCGCGGAGGTACCACTGGCTCACCTCCGGGTTCGACCAGACGGGCGCGTCCGGCGAACCGACCGCCGGCACGTCGCCCATCGTGAGCAGGAGCCCGCCGAACAGCAGCCCGACCGCGCCGACGGCCGGGACGTTGATCGACTCGAAGACGACGTCGTGGTCGATTCGAGTCGTCTTCGCGAGGGTCAACAGGAGCAGGACGGTGGTCACGCCGGCGGAGATCGCCGCCTCCGTCAGCGCGACGTCCGGCGCGCGGTAGAACGTGTACAGCGCGGCCATCCCGAGGCTGTACGCGCCGAAGACGATGACCGCCGCGAGCACGTCGCGCGCCAGCGCCGTCGCCAGCGCGGTCAACACGACGAACGCGAGCAGGCTCCCCTCGACGGCGGTGATCTGGGCGACGATGGGCGCGGCGAGTGCGGCCCTCGTCATCGCCGGTCATCCCCCTCGGTCCACGGGACGATCCCCTCCTCGAAGGCGGCCCGGGTGATCGCGTGAGCCGCCGTCGGGTTCGTCACGAAGATGAAGAACAGCAGTAGCACCGTCTTGAAACCGGCGCCCTCCCAGCCGACGGCGAGCGCGACGGCGGCGAGCCCGAACCCGGCGCCGAGCGTGTCCGCCTGCGAGGCGGTGTGCGCCCGCGAGTAGACGTCCGGGAGCCGGAGAACGCCCGTCATGGAGACGAACGTGAAGAACAGCCCGAGCAGGGTGAACGCGACGATCAGTGCGACGCGGACAGTCCCGAGCGCTCCGAGCGTCCCGATCACAGCACACCACCCCGCTCGACCGTGAACTTCGAGATGGCGATCGCCATCAGGAAGTTCAACAGCGCGTACACTAAGGCGATGTCGAGGAACGTCGGCTCCGAGAGCGCCGCGGCCAGGATCGCGAGGATGACGACGGTGTTCGTCCCGAGGACGTTCACCGCCAGCACCCGGTCCTGCATCGTCGGGCCCTTGACGGCCCGGTACAGCATCCCGATCGCGAGCACGGCGAACCCGGCGGCCGCGAGGAGGAGGAAGTCGCCGACCGTGTAGCCGGCGGCGACCGTGGCGTCGACGAGCGTCACGCGTCGGTCACCTCCTCCTCGGCGGCGGAATCGCCGTCTCTAGCCGTTTCCGACTCCGCACTGTCGTCGGGTGCGCCGCCGTCCGTGGCGGCGATGGGGAGCTCCTCGGTCGCGTCTGGGCCCTGCAGGATCGCGTGGTCCTCTCGCTCGCGCGGGGTCGGCAGGCGGGCCGCAGAGCGCCCGTAGTAGACGAAGCGCGTCCACCGCTCCAGCGAGCCGTCGAACAGTCCCTCGCGGGCCCACGGGAGCAGCGAGTGGACGTAGAGGTCGCTGTCGCGGGCGCGGACCGTCAGCGTCCCGGGCGTCAGCGTGATCGAGTTCGCGAGCGTCATCAGCGGAAGTCCGCTGCCGACGATCACGCGGACGCGGTTCAGCGTCGGGTCGATCGGGAGCCGCGGGTCCAGTATCACGCGGGCGACAACCAGGTTCGCCACGACGATCTCGTACAGCAGGACGGGGACGTATATCGCGGCGCGGACCAGCCGAAGGGGAGTCCGCGGGATCGCCGGGTCGGCGTCGAAGCTGATCCGCGAGAAGGTGATCGAGACGATCGCGGCGGTCGCGACGCCCGTCACCCAGTCGAACCAGTAGAGGGGGTCGCCGAGCACGAAGTAGAAGGCGAGCGAGAGCCCGAACATCGCCGCGAACCGCACGCCGGTCGCCTCGCTCCGGAGCCGCTCCGGCCGGGTCGGCCGCATCACCGGCGCCGTTCGGACGGTCAGCGCGGTGTTCGAGAGCGCGAACTCCAGCGGCTGGAGCAGCGTCGTGTTGCCGACCGGCGTGTACTCGGGGTCGAGCACCACCGTGTCGGCGCCGTGTCCCTCGGCGTACTCGGCGAGCACTCCGACGTAGTCGTCCGGGCCGAACAGGTACTCGTCGGCGCCGATCAGCGCCGAGACGACCGCCACGTCGGCGCCGGCGTCGCCGTCGGCGTCGTCGAGGTCCGCCTCCGCCCACGCGACCACCCGCTCGAGGACGCGTTGAGCCTCTTCGGTGCGGTCGTCGGAGCCCGGGTCGCCGTCGCGCCACGAGGCGATCTCCACGAAGTGGATCGCGGAGAACTCGCCCTCGACCGCGGCCTCGACGACGTGCGCGACCGTCGCGCGGAGGGTCGGCGACGGCTCGACGGGGACGACGACCGTCGATCGCGGCTCCGAGCCGGCGTCGTCCGTGACGGGCCCGTCGGCGTCGTCGGCGTCAGTCACCCACCACACCTCCGACGGGTTCGGGATCCACCGTCTCTGTGCACATGGGTATCTCTATCCGGATCCTTTCCCTACCGACTCAAAACAGTTTGTATCCCAGCCGATATCGAACGAATCGACGGCGGCGCCGTCGCGTCGTCGCGGCCGAGCGGGAACCGCTACGCCCCCGTCTCCCGTCCGAGCGCGGCCGCGAGGCGGTCCGCGATCCGGCCGGCCACGACGTCCTTCGAGCCGACCGCCTCCTCCGGCTCGGTCCCCTCGCCGCCGACGAGGAGGACGCGCGTCTCGTCGTCGCCCATCACGCTCGCGTCGTTGGCGACGACGAACGCGAGGTCGACGCGGTCGCGGATCCGTTCGGCCTCCGCGACCATCGCCGCGTCGTCGCCCGACGTCTCGGCCTTGAACCCGACGACCGGCAGGTCCGGGTACGCCTCCCGCACCGAGTCGATGAGCTTCGGCGTGGGGCGGAGGTCGACGGAGAGCGGCGACCCCGACCGGATCTTCTCGTCGACCGCGTCGGCGGTGAAGTCGGAGATGGCCGCCGCCGACACCAGCGCGTCCGCCGTGGCCGCCGTCTGCCGACACGCCCGCATCATCTCGTCGGCCGTCTCGACGGCGACGACGTCGGCGTAGGGGACGTCGGGCCCGTCCTGCACGAGCGTCACCTTCGCGCCGCGGACGTAGAGCGCGCGGGCGACCGCCCGCCCCGTCTTCCCCGACGCCCGGTTCGTTAAGATCCGGATCGGGTCGATGCGCTCCTTCGTCGCGCCCGCCGTCACGACGACGTGCGCGCCCGCCAGCGTCTGGGGGGTCGTCGCGCGGGCGACCTCGGTGACGATCTCCGGCTCGGCGGCGATCTTCGCCTTCCCCTCCTCGACCCGGGGGTCCGCGAACGTCACGCCCCACGCCTCCAGCCGGTCGAGCGCCTCCAACACGCCCGGGTGGTCGTACATCGGCTCGTGCATGGCGGGCGCCATCACCACCGGCACGTCTGCGCCGAGCGCGGTCGTCGCGCAGGTCGTCACGGGCGTGTCGTCGATCGCGGCGGCGACCTTCCCGGCCGTGTTGGCCGTCGCGGGCGCCAGGAGCAGCACGTCGGCCCACCCCTCGCGGCCGCACAGCGCCACGTGTTCCACGTCGCCGGTGATCTCGGTGACGACGGGCTCGTCGGTCGCGAAGTCGACCGCCCACGGGTGGACGATGTTCGTCGCCGCCGGGGACATGACGGCGCGCACGCTCGCGCCTTGGCGGCGCAGCTCGTGGGCGAGTTCGACGACCTTCACCGCCGCGATGCTCCCCGAGACGCCGAGCGCGACGTTGACCCCCTGTAGCATTACCGAGACCGTTCCGCCCCCGGCGGCTTATAAGATGTCGTTGCGGAAGGGGTGCGGCGACACCTTCTCGACGCGTCTCCGCGAAGATGGTTTATAAACCGAACCACGGTGGCGCGCGCCTCCGAGTGGCCGAAAGGCCACGAGGAGCGCGTGCGAGGGACGCGGTGAGCGCTCGAAGAGCGCGAACCGCGAGGTTGGGGAGGTGTGAGGTGCGGTCGCGGTGCGGGGGCGGGACTCAAAGGGGCAGCCGAGAGGCGGGCGCAGGCGACGTAAGCACCGCAACGAGGGAGCGAACGAAGTGAGCGACCGAGTGAGGAGCACAGCGAGCGTGCGCCCGCCTCTCGGCTGGGGCTTTGGAGGTGTTCTCCGTCGATCCGTTATTAACGATTTATAAGCGAGCGGTCGGAGCTCCGGAGGCGTCCACCGCCGATCCGTCGTCGACAACGTATAACCGAACGACGTCCTCGACGCTCCCGCGCTCAAACCCCACGTCCGCCTCGTATCGACCGAACCTATTCGGGCGTCGCTCCCGTACGTCGACCCGATGAAGGTGGGGCTCATCTCGGACGTCCACGCGAACCTCCCGGCGCTCGAGGCCGTCCTCGACGACATGCCCGCGGTCGACCGGATCGTCTGCGCCGGCGACGTGATCGGGTACAACCCGTGGCCGGCCGAGTGCGTCGAGCGCGTGCGCGAGGTGGCGGCGAAGACGGTCAGGGGGAACCACGACCGCACGGTCGAATCGCCGGAGCGCTACCGCGCCAACCGCATGGCCGAGGCCGGGCTCGAACACGCGAAGGCGACCCTCTCGGACGACCAGCTCGGTTGGCTCCGCCGGCTCCCCCGCGCGGAGACGTTCGCGGGCGGGCGGTACCTGCTGGTCCACTCGCACCCGGCGGCCGAGCGCGAGGACGCCTACGTCTACCCCGAGGAGTTCCCGACCCTCGACCGCCACATGGACGACTACGACGGGATCGTCCTCGGGCACACGCACGTGCAGGGGAAGCGGTCCGTCGCCGGCGGCGTCGTCGTCAACCCCGGCAGCGTCGGCCAGCCGCGCGACGGCGACCCGGACGCGGGGTACGCCGTGCTCGACGCGGCGACCGACGAGGTCGATCTCGAGCGGATCGCGTACGACGTCGACCGCGTGAGCGAGGCGGTCGCCGACGCCGGGCTCCCCGAGCGCACCGCCGAACGGCTGTATCAGGGGAAGTGAAGACGGCTGTATCAGAGGAAGTTAAGGCGGGACCGGCGCGTCGCCGCGGAATGTCCGATCCGCGTCACGGCCAGAGTCCCAGGAGGAGCAGCACGTTCCGCGCGGCGGTCGCGAGCGAGAGGAGGCCGACGCCGGCGCACATCAGCGTCGCGACGAGCCGCCGGGTCCCCCCGGCGACCGCGACGGGGATCCCGATGACGACCATTCCGGCGGCCTTGGTGAGGAGCATCCCGGGGACGAGCCCGAAGGCGGCGATGAGGGCGGCGCCGACCGGGGAGCCCTCGACGTACTGTCCGCCGCCGATCGCGACGTACGTGGACGCCACGTCGGCGGCGACACCGACGGCGAGGAGGGCGAGCGCGGCGGCGAGTCGCGAGGGCACTGCCACACCGCAGGCGACGGATCATAATAAGTTTCCGGGGAGACCGCGTATTCGGGAGACGCGAGTCGGGTACGCCCTGCTTACCGGGCTGGCCGCGGACCGCGCACAGCACGAATCCATTTAAACCGGCGGGTCGCCTACGATCGGTAATGAGTTCGTCCGACGACGAGTACGAGATCGCTGTGGTCGGCGGCGGGCCGGCCGGGTTGACGACCGCGCTATACGGGGCCCGACTGGGCCACGAGACGGTGCTGATCGACCGCGGCGGGGGCCGCGCGGCGATGATGGCGGACACGCACAACGTGATCGGCGTCACCGAGGACGTCTCGGGCAACGAGTTCCTCGCGACCGGCCGCGAGCAGGTGGAGTCGTACGGCGGCGCCTTCGAGCGCGGCTTCGTCACTGACGTGGCCGAGACCGAGGACGGCCGCTTCCGGCTGACGACGAACGACGCCGAGATCCTCGCCGATCGCGTCGTGCTCGCGACCGGCTTCTCCGACGAGCGCCCGGACCCGCCGCTCCCGCGGACGGGGAAGGGCCTCCACTACTGCCTCCACTGCGACGCCTACATGTTCGTCGACGAGCCGGTGTACGTGATGGGCCACGGCGAGGCCGCCGCCCACGTCGCGATGATCATGCTGAACGTCACCGACGACGTGGACCTGCTGACCCGCGGCGCGGAGCCGACGTGGAGCGAGGAGACGGCGGCTCGGCTGGAGGCGCACCCCGTGGACGTCGTTCGCGAGGACGTGACCGGCGTCGAGAACGACCCCGACTCCGGCTGGCTCGAGGCCCTGGCGTTCGAGGACGGAACGCGCCGCGAGTACCGCGGCGGCTTCCCGATGTACGGCTCCGACTACAACACCGCCTTGGCCGAGGGGCTCGGCTGCGACCTCACCGAGAGCGGCGAGGTCGACGTCGACGACCACGGACGCACCAGCGTCGAGGGCGTCTACGCGGTCGGCGACCTGACGCCCGGCCACAACCAGGTCCCCGTCGCGATGGGACAGGGCGCGAAGGCGGGGCTGGCCATCCACAAGGAGCTCCGCGAGTTCCCGCGCTCGACCGAGGCGATCGCCCGCGACGGCCCCGTCGACGCCGACGAGGTGCCCGCGATCTCCCCCGAGCTCATGGCGACCGCGGTCGCCCACGAGGGGCACGCCGGCGGCCCGCGCGAGGAGGCGGACCGCGAGATCGAACCCGAGGCGCCCGTGGCCGACGACGACTGAGGCCGGCGCCCCGATCGCTCGGTACCGAAGCCCCGAGAACGGGTCGACGGTCGTTCGGGAGGCCGCGATACCGACCCTTTTTGATCCGCACCGTCCGACGGCACGTATGGGAACCATCGACGCGGACTTCACCGGTGAGACGGTCGTCGTCACGGGCGGATCGAGCGGGATCGGCCGCGCGGTCGCGACCGCGTTCGGCGACGCGGGGGCGACCGTGATCAACGCCGACGTCCGGCCGACGCCGAAGGACGTCGACGCCGAGACGCCCACGCACGAGGCGATCGAGGAGCGCGGCGGGACCGCCGCGTTCGTCGAGACGGACGTCTCCGAGCCGACGCAGATCGAGACGGCGATCGAGGCGGCCCGCGAGTTCGGCGGGGTCGACGTGATGGTGAACAACGCGGGCGTCCACCGCAGCCTCGGGTTCCTCGACGTCGCCCCCGAGGACTTCGACGCCGTCCACGGCGTCAACCTCCGCGGCGCGTTCTTCGGCACGCAGCTCGCCGCCCGGGACATGATCCACCGCGGCGTCGACGGCGCGATCGTGAACACGTCGTCGACGACGGCGGAGCGCGCGGAGCGGAACCACTCGCACTACGCGGCGACGAAGGGCGGCGTGCAGATGCTCACCCGGAGCGCGGCGCTCGAACTCGACGCTCACGGGATCAGGGTGAACGCGGTCGCGCCGGGACCGATCGCCACCGAGATCCGCGAGGGCTGGTCCGAGGAGGCGAGCGAGATCGAGGGCTCCGACGGCCTCCCGTCTCGGGCCGGAACCCCTGCGGACCTCCCCGGCGCGTACCTCTACCTCGCCTCCGAGGGCGCGAGCTACGTGACCGGCGAGACGGTGTGGGTCGACGGCGGCGCGAGCGTGTAACCCCCGATCCCAGACTGTTCGGTGTCCGAACGCGGGGATGTGGGATAGCGGTGCGAGAGACAGCGCGCACAACTAGCGTCCTTACGGATACGGGAGCGACGAGTGCCGCTCATCTCGTCGGGCCGACATCAGCGACGTGTTATCCGTTACGGGGACCCGGAAGTTCGAACGAAAGAAGCGCCACAGGAGTCGGATGAACTGTTCATCCGACCCGTGTACGCGGACGGCCTCGGGCTATCGTTAGCGCGAGAGGTCGCCGATCGTGTAGTTGATCCGGACCTTCCCCGGATTACCTCGGTCCGAGCTGATCTTCACTTCTTGGCTCACCGTCTTGGGCTCGCCGCACTGCAGGACGATGTCCGTCGTTGACTCCCCGTAGTCGTCGTTCCCGGTGAACCAGTCCGAGGGGACTTCGCGCTCTGTCACCTTCGTCGTGAGCTGCTTCGTGAGCGATCGGCCCCTGGGCACCTCGAACGACTCGATCGACTGCGCGATGTTCCGCGAGCTGCCCGTGGGAAGCCGAACTTTCTCCGTCGCGGACTGCTCTCCGTGAATGTCGCTTTCGATGGTCAGCTCGAGCGCTCCCTCGCCCGGTCCCTGACCGCTGATGAAGTCGACGCTCTCCATGCGGACGGTCACTTGGCACTCCTCGACCTCGCCGTCCCGATCGCCCGCCATTCTGTTCACGCGGAGCTGCACGTGACTCGGGTTCTCGATGTCGATTGACTTGATCGCTCCGTAGACTCTGTAGCCGTCGGCGCCGGCCCAAACGGTTCCTTCTTGGGTGCTGCCTCTCGCCGGCGCGTCGCTGTCCCGACTGACGTTCACGCCGTCGAGCAACCCGTCGACCATGTCGATCTGGCCGGTCGCGTCGATGGTGTAATCGGAATGCCCGTCCGATGATAATCCCTCCAATACGACGGTGTGTTGGGGGTTGGCCATGGTGTATTACACCATATATAATGATTAATCAATAAGATTTAAAATTTTATGTTGTTATCTGACAAACAGATGGCGCTACGTCCGCCCGGACCGTCCGTGACGTAACGCGGACACTGATATCGAAGATGTCGATGACGCTTGCCGTACCCGGCGCTCACGTCGATTCGTCGCTGAATTTCGACAACACCCGCGAAGCGATCGTATCCAAGGTGACGAGCGCCACGTTCACGTAGAGTCCGACCAAGAACGCCAGGCCGGAGAGGAGTCCGGTGGCAGTAGTGGCACTGTCGACGAATAAGAACGAAAACATGTAGAGACCCGCTGCCAGCAACAGCGCCGCGGGCACGCGGATGCCTTTCTGGAGGAGCGAGAGGAGACTCCTGTCGAACTCTCTGAACAGGGTCGTGAAGAGGTAGCCCAGCGACCCCAGCAACGCGTACAGATAGACGTACGACGGAACCGGCTCCGCGACCGGCGGCACGAGCGGGAGCACGTTCTCGCCGAGCGATGCGACGACGCCGATAGCGAGTAGCGCCAGCCCGAGTCCGAACAACCCGAGGCTTCGAGGGTCACGGTACCAACGGGGTTCATCGGGTCGTCTTCCCGCGGGGAGGATCTCGAACGACACCGACGGCTCGTCGTCCGTCGTCGCCGTCGACTCGCCGTCACTTCCGTCGGTCAAGCGAAGGAGTCGTTTGGCGACCGTCCCGAGGAGTCGGTAAACGCGCTCCACGTAGAACCCCGCGAGGAAAGCGACCCCGGCGAATATCTCGTCCGGCGAAGCGAGGGTGAAGACGAGCGCATCGTCCACCGCGCCGTGAGCGAGATAGATTCCCGCGGCCAGACAGAGGGCCCCGACCAGACGGAGTCCCAAGCGCACGACTTGGATCCACGACCGGTGAACGTACGCCACGTCGTCCGTGTCCGGGTCGACGTCGGTGACGAACGCGAGGAGGGACCTGGCCATCGCTCCGAAGAATCCGTACAGGTACACGTCGAACGGAACGCCGACATCTTCCGCGATCACGTCTAGGCCCGCTATTGAGGCGGTGACGGCGAGGAGCGTGAGGATGACGCCGCCCACGACGATCGCTTGGCCGACGGGTATCTCGTACCACGGGTTCGCGTACTCCTCGGCCTCGCCCAGTTCTCCCGCCTCCTCGACGCCACGACCGGCTGTTCCGCCCTCCTCGCTCTCGGTCGCGCCGTTTGCGTCCGTATGAGTTGCCATATGTTACCATGGTATGTAAACTCATAACAAATTTCTTCTCGAAAACATGAATGAATCGACGCAGCGACCACCGACGGTAGCCGGTGTTGTTCCGGGGGATCGCCGCTGCCTCGACTCGCGTCGACGTGCGACTCGGCGTCGTCGTCACGTGGGCGGCGACTCCGCGGAAGGGTTACAAATTAATGATATGAGGTTATTGGTAACAAGTAACGGTGTCAGCGGACGAGCAACCAGACCGGCTCACAACACGATATGTCGAACGTCACGATTCGGCAGCCCGTCAGGGCGGCCGAGCTCACCGAACTGGAGAGCCCACCCGAGGACGACGACGGTCTGCCGGGGGCCGAACCCGCCGACGTGTTCCCCCAGTCGGTAGCCAGCGGTGGTCCGACCCCGGAATCGGTCATCCTCTGGACTCGAATCAATCCCGAGCGCTACGACCCGTCGGAATCGTTGTGCCTCGAGGTCGCAACTGACCCGTCTTTCGAAGTCGACGCCAGGGTATTCGAGTTCGACGGCCCCGGGGTCAAACCGCCCGACAACTACACCGTTCGCGTCGACCTCGATCACGACGCCGTCGACGCGGACTCGGTCTATTACTACCGGTTCGTCTACCGCGGAGTGCGGAGCAACACCGGTCGGTGTCGGACGCTCCCGGCCGAGGACGCCGAACCCGAGTCAGTTCGGTTCGGAGTGTTGAACTGTCAGGACTACCAGAACGGGTACTTCGGCGCGATGGCGCGGCTCGCGGGGACGGACGTCGACTTCGTGTTGCATCTCGGTGACTACATCTACGAACACGTCGCCGAGGGCGACCCGGAGGGTGTTGGTGGCCCGTACGCGGACCGGCGGATCGAACTTCCGGACAGCGGCACGCGTCCGATGAGTCTCGACGACTTCCGGCGCATCTACGAGACGTACAAGACCGATCGCCACCTCCAGCGACTTCACGAGCGCCACACCGTGGTTCAGACGTGGGACGATCACGCCATCGCCAACGACCGGTACTGGGACTACGACGCCGACGCACCGGTGTTCCCCGATCATCCGTGCGGCGACGTCCCGGAGTTCACGCGGTATCTCACTGCTGTCGGGATCCAAGCGTGGTGGGAGTTCGTCCCCGGACGCATCAGGTACGACCCGAGCGCAGACCACATTCACGAGTCGTTCGATCTGCATCGGAGCCTGCGGTTCGGCGACCTCGTCACGCTCGCGCTGACGGACGAACGGCTGTTCAGAAGCGAACCGCGGTCGTGGCCGGCGGAGCTGCTCGACCCGTGGTCCGAACCGGATCCCTCGCGGACGATGCTCGGGGAGGCCCAGCGCGGGTGGCTGCGCGAGACCTTCCGCGAGAGCGAGACGGTGTGGACGGCGTGGGCCAACGCGGTGCTGTTCAAACGACTCTACTTCCTGGGCAAGGGGTTCATTTTCTGGGAGGACGCCTGGAGCGGGTTCGAGTCCGAACGACGGGAGATCGTCGACACCCTCACGGCGGTCCGAGAACGGGGCGACACGAACGTCGTGACGCTGACCGGGGACATGCATATGACGCTCGCTACTCGCCTCAGGAACGAGTGGCAGGGGGACACACCGGTCGGCGTCGAGTTCATGACGCCGAGCGTGACGAGCGTCAATCCCCGCGAAAGAGCCACCGAAATCGGGCAGCGGGTCGGACTGGGACGCGAGTTCGGACGGTTCGTCTCGTGGCTCGTCACGAGCGTGTCGACGTCGCGGGCGGCCGACTACCTGTCCGCTGCCGGATTTCTCCCGGAGTTCGCGCTCTCCGACGGCTCGCACTGGGGGTTTTCCGTCATCACGTTCTCGCGCGAGTCCTGTCGATGGGACGTGTACTGGGTGGACAAGACGGACGATTCGGCGACCAGCGAGTGCCGGCCGGCCTACCGTGTTTCCGTCCCGGTGGGCGAGTATACGATCCGCGAACGTCACGGAGCGGGTCCGAGTCCTGACGGCGGTGAGCCCGTTACCGAGCGAAGCGAACTCGACTGACGGAGTCAGTCAGAAATGCGCCGGCCGAGATTATGAACCAGAGGAAGAGGGTCCTGCTCGCTCACTTCGTTCGCTGCGCGGGCTGCGACTTCCAGGGTTCAAATCCCTCTCGGCGATTTCTCTCACTTCGTTCGAGAAATGCGCCGGCCGGGATTTGAACCCGGGCCATGAGCTTGGAAGGCTCAGGTCCTACCACTAGACCACCGGCGCGCGTGGGTGCGTCCGTCGCTGACGCGTGTAGACGTAGGCCGAACGAATCCAATAAACGTTCCGTGTTCCCGACGGCGAACCGACCGGCGGGGGCCGATAGCGCCCCGGAGCGACGGGGTCGTATTTAAAATACCACAATATCAGGACCCGTTCCCGCACGCTTAGAACGTTTTTCAGGCGTTTAGAAGCCGGTTGGGTACATATACGCGTAGACCTCCAACGTTCACCCGTGAGGTGAGCACTATGTCATACCAATCGGGGAATCCACTGGTCGACGATGTCGAGTTCGCGCTTGACGGTCCGTGGGCGGCGTACTGGATCGCGTTCCTGCGCGTGGTGACCGGCTGGTGGTTCTTCCACTCGGGAATCACGAAGGTGATCGAGAGCGGGTTCTCGTACACCTACGGAAGCACCTACATGCAGGGAATGAGCGGGACCGCGCTGGGCGGCATCCCGGTCTGGATGGGGAACAACCTCGCGTGGCTCATCGAGCCGGGCGTCCCCCTGTTCGAGACCCTGATCGGGCTGGCGCTGATCGTCGGCGCCGTCACCCGACTGGCCGCGTTCGGCGGGGTCATCTTCATGACCCTGTTCTGGGTCGGCAACGCCGGCTTCGGTCACGGGCTGGTCAACAGCGACTTCATGGGGCTGCTGCTGTTCATCACCGTGATCATGCTGTCGGCCGGCCGCTACTACGGCCTCGACGCGGTCATCGAGAAGCTCGACGTCGTCGAACGGCACCCGAAACTCCGCTACCTGCTCGGTTAAGAGGTGACATCCAATGACGAACATCATCGACAAGGCGGCGATGGCGCTGAGCGCGGGACTAATGTTACTCGGACTCGTCGGCATGGGGATCTTGGAGATCCTCGCCGGACAGCCGTACGGCCCGGTCCCAATCACCAACGAGGCGGGCGAGGTGGTGGCGACGCCGCTCATCTCGCCGCAGCTCCGCACCGGCGTCGTGCTGGCCGGGGTCGCGGTGCTCGGCCTGTACGCGGCGTACAAGATCGCGACGCCGCTCGCGGACGACGCGAGGGCCGGCCACGAGACCGTGGCCGACTGAGATCGCGATTCGACCGCCGCGGGAGGCGGTGCGACTACTCTTCTGCGTCCGCGTTCGACGACCCGTCGCCGAGCCTCGCGTCCGCTCCCCGGTCGCCCCCGTCCTCGGCCGCGGCGACGAGAGCGTAGCAGTTCCCGCTGGAGACGTCGACGTCGACGGGGTCGAGGGCGCTCTCGGCGAGGTCCGCCTCGAACTCCGCCGGCGAGTAGATGTGGTAGTACCGGGGGACGACTTCGCCGCCGGGAAGCGTCCAGTCGACGGTCGTGTCGAACCCCTCCTCCCGATCGAAGCGGTCGTGGGCGGTGCTCCACGCGCTCACGAGCGCGACGCCGCCGGGCACGAGGACCCGAGCGAGTTCGTCGAGGCTCCGGACGCGGGCGGCGCGCGGCGAGAGGTGGTGGAGCGCGGCGACGTACGTCGCGAGCCCGACCGCGTCGTCGGCGATCGGGAGGGCGGCGGCGTCGCCGTGAACGAGGTCCAGCGCGTCGGCGAAGCCGCGCTCGCGGGCTCGCGTCGCCGCCTCGCGCAGGAGCTCTCGGCTCAAGTCGACGCCGACGACCGACTCCGCGCGCGCGGCGAGCAGCTCCGCGTGGCGGCCGTTGCCGCAGCCGACGTCGAGAGCGCGCGTCGCCGAGCGGCCCTCGAGGAACGACTCGACCTCCGGCCACGCGTACTCGCGGGTCGTCGCGAAGTGCGCGGCGATGCGGTCGTACGTCGACTGCGGGTCGGTCTCCATACCGGTCGGTCGACGCCGAGCGACATAGCTCCGGTGACCGGCGGCCGCGAGGACGGGCGACGTCCCGACTCGCTCGCCCCGTCACACCATGCCGATGACGGCGAAGGTGAGCAGCGTCAGCGCGAGGAGGACGACCACGTGTTTCACGCCGTCTCTGACCGATCCCTCGCCGAGCTGACCGGCGACGAGCCCGGAGCAGACGGCCTGCACGGCCGCCGCGTGGAAGAACAGCTGCTCGTACGCGAAGGCGTCGATGTCGCCGAGGCCGCCGGTGATCCCGGTCGGGCCGCTCGGTGCGCCGGGGACACCGCCCGTGCCGCCGGCGCCCGGGACCGCGGCCTCCTCGATGGCCGGGATGAAGGAGACGGACAGCGAGGCGATGATCCCGAGGAAGACGAGGAAGGAGATGTAGATCACGATGAGGTACGTGAGCATGACCTGGCGGCGCTCCCGGCGGAGCGACCACGTCGCGCGCGACTCGTCGGCCGCGATCCGGAGCACGGGCCCGATGTCGCCGCTCGCGTGCATCGCGTTCGTCACCAGCGCCACGGCCCGGGAGGTCATCGGCGACCGGACGCGACGCTCCAGCCGGCGGAGCGCGGTGCCGACGTCGGCGCCCCAGTCGATGTCGCGGCGGGTGCGCTTCAGGTCGGCCGTCAACGCCTCTAAGTTCGAGTCGGCGACCCGCCGGACGCTCCCGACGACGGAGGTGCCGGCCTCGTTGACGCTCGCGAGGCGGTCGAGGAAGTCCGGCACCGACGACTCGACCCGGCGGACGCGGCGCTTCCGGACCTCGTAGACGACCGCGTACATCGCGAGGACGAACGCCGTCGCGACGACGATCGGCGTCTCGATCTGCGCGACCATCTCGGTCGGCGGCCCCAGCGTGACCGGGAAGGCGAAGACGAGCAGCCCGAGGACCGCGAGCGGGACCGTCGCGAGGAACGACGTCCACGGGGTCTCGACCACGTTCTCGACCGGCGAGGCGAGCCACCGACGCAGCCCCTGGACCCGGTCGTACGCCCGGAGTCGCTCGCGGCTGGCGGCCCAGCGGTCCCGACCGGTCCCGTCCGCGACGCCCCCGTCGGCCGCGACGCTCGGGGCGTCGCGATCGTCGGTCGGGTCGTCGTCCCCGCCGCTGGCGTCGCCGGTCGGGTCGTCGCCGACCGACTCGGAGAGGTCGACGCTCTCCGTTCCGCCGACGCCCTGCGTCACGCTGTCGACGTAGACGACGAACCCGAACGTCGCGAGCGGGACGGCGAGGTAGACGACGACGCGGAGCAGCGGCAGCGTGTCCTCCAGCACGAGCCCGATAACGACGAGGATGGTGATGAAGAAGAGCGGCCCGGCGACCAGGGCCGTGACGTACGCCTCCGCGAACGTCGAGAGCAGTTCGAGGTAGCGCTCCTGTTTCGACTCGGCCTCCTCCTGGTACAGCTCGTACTGGTCCGCGAGGAACGCCGAGATCGACTGGCCGGTGCCGAGGACGGACGCGAGGTTCTCCGAGAAGTCGGCCAGGTCGTCGCTCGGCGTCCGGCGCGCCGTGCGCTGGAGCGCGGTCAGCGCGTCCGTGCCGAACGCGTTCATGTCCCGGACGGCGACCGACAGCTCCGCGGCCGCCTCGCCGTACACCGCCTCGTTCTCCGCGAGCGTGTCCATCACCCGCGGGAACGCCATCCCAGACCGCGAGAGCGCGTACATGAACGCGACCGTGCGCGGCAGGGTGGCGTCGATCTCGGCCGCCCTGGCGTGCGCTCGCTGCCCGAGCAGCTCCCACCGCCCGTAGTACGTCCCGGCCGCGAGCGCCGAGCCGAGGGTCGCCGAGGCGAACGCGAGGAGGAGGAACAGCCGCGGCAGGGTGAGCGTCGAGAGCCCCGCGACGCCGGCGAGGAAGGACAGCGAGGGCGGCAGCGCCGCGCGGATCGCCGCCGCCCCGACGTCGAGCGCGGAGAGCAGCGCGGCCGCCGCGTACACCCCGAGCACGCTCCCCGCGACGCCGAGAACGCCGGCGTACAGCAGCGTCTTCGAGGCGTACGCTCGGTGAGTGCCGGGGACGTGGGCGGCGTGCAACAGGTCGCGCTGGCGCCGTCGCCGCGGGCCGTCGGCCGCGACGTAGTCGCCGAACAGCGACAGCGCGACCCGCGTGACGAACAGGTCGGCGCGGTCGGAGACGGACGGGAGAACCAGCGCCAGGCACAGCCCGAGCGCGGCGAAGAGGGGGAGCGAGGCGATCATTCGAAGGCGTCCCCGGACCCCGACGAGGGCGCCGCACCGACCGCGCCCTCGTCGACGCCGTCGTCGTCCGCCGCCCGCTCCTCGAGCCGGTCCATCACGCGCTCGGGGTCGGCGTAGTACTCGTTGACGAGGGCGGTGAACGTCCGGTAGTCGGTGATGCCGAGCGCGCGGAGCAGCTCGAGGAAGCGCTCGCGTCGTCGGGTCTCGCGGAGCAGCTCCGAGCGAGACCAGCCGCGCTCGTCGGCGATCTCCTCCATGAGCGACGAGTCGTTGCGGCGGAACGCGTCGCGCCCCGCGTCCCACTCGAACGCGGAGGAGTAGTCGAGCTCCCCGGTGCGCTGGTCGATGCCGCCGATCTCGCCGATCGTCTTCGCGCGGCGGACGCGCTGGTCGCCCGACCGAGTCAGCGTCTGGATCGAGAGCATGTCGAGCGACTGCACCATCGCGCGCGGCACGTTGATCGGCTCGTTCTCCAGCCGGTTGATCACCGTCTCGATCGAGTCGGCGTGCATCGTCGAGAAGGTGGTGTGACCCGTGTTCATCGCCTGGAACAGCGTGATCGCCTCGTCGCCGCGCACCTCGCCGACGACGATGTACTCCGGACGGTGACGCAGCGCCGAGCGGAGCAGGTCGTACATGTCGATGTCGGTCCCCTCGTAGCGGCGCTCGCGGGTGACCGAGGAGAGCCAGTTGTCGTGGTACAAGGAGAGCTCGCGGGTGTCCTCGATCGTGAGGACCTTCGCGCGCGGCGGGACGAACATAGACACCGCGTTCATCGAGGTGGTCTTCCCGGAGGCGGTGCCGCCCGCGAAGATGAGGCTCTTGTTGTGCTCGATACAGAGCCAGAAGTACGCCATCTGCTCGACCGAGAAGGTGCCGTACTCCACGAGGTCGATCGGCGTGAACGGGTCCTCGGCGTACTGGCGGATCGTGAACGCGGAGCCGCGGGGGGTCACCTCCTCGCCGAGGGCGAGCTCGGCCCGGGAGCCGTCCGGCAGCGTCGTCTCCACGATCGGGTCGCCGACGGAGACGTGGCGCCCGGACTGCTGGGCGAGCCGGATGACGTAGTTGTCGAGCTCCCCCTTCGGGAAGGAGACGTTCGTCTCGATGTCGGTGTAGTCGTCGTGGTAGACGAAGATCGGGAGGTCGTAGCCGTCACAGGAGACGTCCTCGATGTGGCGGTCGTTCAGGAGGGGGTCGACCTTCCCGTAGCCGCGGAAGTCGCGGTAGAGGTAGTACGCGAGCGCGTGGAACGTCGCCATCCCGGCGTCGACGCCGTACCCCTCCAGCAGCCCCCGCAGCTCCTCGCGGAGCGTCTCCTCGTCGGTCTTCCCGGTCCCCTCGCGGTACAGCAGGGGGTCGCGGATGTCGTCGACGACGCGGTCGAGGAGGTCGCGTTCGAACTCGTCGAGGTCCGGCTCGACCGCGTAGTACCGGTGTTCGCTCTCCGCGTCGTCGTAGGTGATCACGACGTACGCGTACGGGGCGTTCACCCAGTAGCGGTCGACCTCGCGCTCGCCGTCCGGCACGGCGAAGGAGGCGAGCGGGCCGTCCTCGCCCGGCCGGAAGGGGCGGACGTCGAGCTCCGACCCCCGCAGCATCTCCCACGTTCGCGAGAGCCGTTTCCGGAGCGCTTCGAAGCGGTCTCCGGCGTCCTCGCGCGCGTCACTCGCCATCTGGTTACGAAGGCGTACGCGGCGTGGCGGTTTAAATTCCACCGGGCGATTATCAGCCGCGAGGTCGGGGACGATCGGTGAAGCCGAACCCGCGGCGTCAGCTTCGGCCTCGGCCGTCCGTGCGCGGTCCGGCCCGTTACGTTGATAGGTGCAGACCGCAAACAACCGCGTAGGCAATGCGGCGTGACTACTTCGAACTGACCGTCGAGGGCGTCGGCGACGACGCCGACGACCGGGCGACGCCCCTGGTCCGGATAGACTTCCACGGGCCGGAGGGACTCCTGCGCGACCGGCTCTCGGACACCGACGGCGAGCTGCTCGAGGCCTCCGAGGTCGACGTGGCGTTCCGGCTCCGAGAACCGCTCGCGGAGGCCGCCGACCCGGAGGGCGTGGTCGGCGTGACGAACCGGTACACCGGGGACTTCGTGTTGGAGCTCAACGAGACCGCCACGGACGTCCTCCCGTTCATCCACGCCGCGCGCGACTCGGCCGGCGACGAGGACGCCCGCTACCGCGTCGAGATCGACGTCGAGGGCGAGCGGCTCGTCGCCTACGACAAGGACACGTTCCTCGTGTACGACCACGAGGGGAACCTCCTCCGCAGCGAGAGCCTGATCCCCTCCGGCGTGGAGCTGTAGCCCGGCGCGGCCTCCCCCTCTCCCGCGACCGCTCAGAGGCTCACGTTGTCGCCGACCAGCCGCACCTCGCCGCCCGGCCGGAGGTCGAACGCCCCGTCGCCGCGGCCGTCGTTGACGTCGCACTCCACGTAGCCGTGGCTCCCGACGGTGACGAGCCGGTCGCCGGGGTCGACCGCGCCGAACGTCTCCGCGACGGGCGTGAGCTCCCCGTTCACTCGGATCCAGTCGCTGCCGCGGACGAGCTCGCCCGGGACGTTGGTGACGACGTTGCCGAACCGGTCGATCACGAGCACCTCGCCGTCGACGGCGACGGGGTCGCCGTCGTCGTCGCGCTCGACGGTCGGTTCGGGGAACGCGATGTCGACGGGGTCGGTCGCGGGCGAGAGGTCGTCCATCGATTCGAGCGCGGCCGCGACCCCCTCTGGACCCGCGGTCGCCGGCCCCTCGTCGAGCGCCGCTCGGATCCGCGCGGCGATCGGCGCGAACACGTCGCGGCCGTGGAACGTCTGGCTCGCGGGCTCGTCGACGTCGACGACGAACGCCTCGAGCTCGGCCTCCGCTTCCTCCCCCGCGAGCGTCCTCGCGGGCGGCATCGCGAGCCCGTTGTCGGGCGCGACGAGGACGTGGGCGCCGGCGCGGACGACGAGGGCGTCCCGATCGGTGCCGACGCCGGGGTCGACGACGGCGCAGTGGACGGCGGGCGGGAACTCCGGGAGGACGAAGCGCAGCCAGAAGGCGGCCGCTCGCGGGTCCCCGCGCGGGAGGTCGTGAGCGACGTCTATCATCTCGGCGTCCGTGTGACGGCGGATCACTCCCTTCATCGCGGCCGGGTACGGCGAGCCGAAGTCGGAGGCGAGCGTGATCATGAGCGATCCGCGGTGCGGCCGAGCCTTAAAAGACGCCGTTGCGGTCGGCGCGGACGCGTAGGCGGGTCGATCCGCCTGCGCGTCCGACGGCGGACCGACCCGCCTACGCGTCCATCGGGGGCTCGCCGTTCGTGTCGGTCTCGGCGATCCGGCGGATGCGCTCGACGCCGTCGACCTCCTGAATCACGTCGATGACGGCCTCCGGGACGAGCGCCTCCCAGTCGGTGCCGTGGATCATCCGCTCGCGCAGCTCCGTCCCCTCTAACACGTCGCGGCGGAACATTGGGGAGCCGCGCACCTCGACGCCGGCCTCCTCGAACAGCCGGACGACGAGCGGATTGTTCGAGTAGGCCACGTCGAACCGCGGGGTCATGCTCTGGACGTGGCCCACCCACACGGAGTTGCGGTCGAGGTCCTCGATGGGGACGACGTAGGTGGTGACGTCGAGGTGCTCGACGGCCTTCGTCACCATCATCACGCGCTCGCCGGCCGTGAACGGGTTCCGGGTGGTGTGGGAGTCGCCGGCGGAACCGATCCCCAAGACGAGCTCGTCGACCTCGCCGGCGATCTCCTCGACCATGTGTCGGTGGCCGTCGTGAAACGGCTGGTACCGCCCGATGTAGAACCCGCGCATGGATCCACGTTGGGGGGCCAGTATTTATAAACCCCGTGGGACCGCAGAAACGGCAATATCGAGTCCTATAGCCGCTCTTAACGGCTTTTCTCCGTGTCTCGTCGAATCGTCCGCGGGGAGAAAGTATATCAGTAGCCGACCCTTCGTTTTTCGTAGCGATATCCGATTCTATGAGCAACGAAAAGGACGCGAACGACCCGCCGACCGAGGACCTCGAGAACCCGGACGAGACCGGGTCAGAGGCCTCGGATTCGGCGGGGAACGGCGAGGACGCCCCCGACGACGTCGCTCCCGACGACGGCGCCCGCGCGCCCGACGAGCCCGGCGAGGCCGAGGAGTCGGCCGACGGTGAGGAGCCGACGGACGGCGAGGAGCCGGACGGGGTCTGGGACGACGGGATCGTCGTCGACGACGACCCGCGCCCGGACGACGCCGAGACGGGTCACGGGGACGAGACCGGCGTCACCCCCGAGGGTGTCACCGAACAGCACGAGGGCGGCGGCATCGACGAGCTCGGGAGCTCCGTCGAGGTCGAGGGCGCCGAGATCGAAGACGACCCCGACGAGGACGACCTCCTCGGGGGACTCAAGATCGACACCACCGCCGAACTCGAGATCCCCGACCGCCTCGTCGATCAGGTGATCGGGCAGGAGCACGCCCGCGACGTGATCATCAAGGCGGCCAAACAGCGCCGCCACGTGATGATGATCGGCTCGCCCGGGACCGGGAAGTCGATGCTCGCGAAGGCGATGTCCGAGCTGCTCCCGAAAGAGGAGCTGCAGGACGTCTTGGTGTACCACAACCCGGACGACGGCAACAAGCCGAAGGTCCGGACGGTGCCGGCGGGGAAGGGCGACCAGATCGTCGACGCGCACCGCGAGGAGGCGCGCAAGCGCAACCAGATGCGGTCGCTTCTGATGTGGATCATCATCGCCGTCGTGCTGGGCTACGCGCTCATCATCGTCGGCCAGATCCTCGTCGGCATCATCGCCGCCGGGGTCGTCTACCTCGTCTTCCGCTACCTCAACCGCGGCTCCGACGCGATGATCCCGAACCTGCTGGTGAACAACGGCGACACGAAGACCGCGCCGTTCCGCGACGCGACCGGCGCGCACGCCGGCGCGCTGCTCGGCGACGTCCGGCACGACCCGTTCCAGTCCGGCGGGATGGAGACGCCCAGCCACGACCGCGTCGAGGCCGGGGCCATCCACAAGGCGAACAAGGGGGTGCTGTTCATCGACGAGATCAACACGCTCGACATCCGCAGCCAGCAGCACCTCATGACGGCGATCCAGGAGGGCGAGTTCTCGATCACGGGCCAGTCCGAGCGCTCCTCGGGCGCGATGGTCCAGACCGAGCCCGTCCCCACCGACTTCGTCATGATCGCGGCCGGGAACCTCGACGCGATGGAGAACATGCACCCGGCCCTCCGGAGCCGTATCAAGGGGTACGGCTACGAGGTGTACATGGAGGACACGATCGAGGACACCCCGGAGATGCGCCGGAAGTACGTCCGGTTCATCGCTCAGGAGGTCGCGAAGGACGGCCGCCTGCCGGAGTTCACGGCCGAGGCCGTCGAGGAGGTTATCCTCGAGGCCAAGCGCCGCTCCGGCCGGAAGGGCCACCTCACCCTCCTGTTCCGGAACCTCGGCGGGCTCGTCCGCGTCGCCGGCGACATCGCCCGCGGCGAGGACGCCGACCTGACCACCCGCGACCACGTGCTGCAGGCGAAGGGGCGCTCGCGCTCCATCGAACAGCAGCTCGCGGACGACTTCATCGAGCGCCGGAAGGACTACGAGCTGCAGGTCTCCGAAGGGTACGTCGTCGGCCGCGTCAACGGGCTCGCCGTGATGGGCGAGGACTCCGGGATCATGCTCCCGGTGATGGCCGAGGTCGCGCCCTCCCAGGGCCCGGGCGAAGTGATCGCCACGGGCCAGCTGAAGGAGATGGCCCAGGAGTCGGTGTCGAACGTCTCCGCGATCATCAAGAAGTTCTCCGACGAGAACATCTCGGAGATGGACATCCACATCCAGTTCGTGCAGGCGGGCCAGCAGGGCGTCGACGGCGACTCCGCGTCCATCACGGTCGCGACCGCCGTCATCTCCGCGCTGGAGGACGTCGGCGTCGACCAGAGCCTCGCGATGACCGGCTCGCTGTCGGTGCGGGGCGACGTGCTCCCCGTCGGCGGCGTGACCCACAAGATCGAGGCGGCCGCGAAGGCCGGCTGCACCCGGGTCATCATCCCGCAGGCGAACGAGCAGGACGTGATGATCGAAGACGAGTACAAGGAGATGGTCGAGATCATCCCGGTCTCGCACATCAGCGAGGTCCTCGACATCGCCCTCGAAGGCGAGGCCGAGAAGGACTCGCTCGTCTCCCGGCTCAAGTCGATCACCGGCTCGGCGCTGAAGGAGGGGAGCGTCTCCGGTCCCTCCAGCCCGAGCCCGCAGTAGGGCCGCCTCGCCCCCGATGCCGAATTGGGCGGCCTTCGCGCTCGCGACCGCCGCCCTGACGCTGCTGCTTCTCTACGCCACCCGTCGCTCCCAGCGCCTGCTGGAACGGGCTCGGATCGCCGACTCCCGGAGCGAGGTCGACGTCGACCGTGGCTCGGCAGTCTGGACCGGCGACGCCGACACCGCACCCTCCGAGGGCGACGCTGACACTCCATCCTTCGAGAGCGACGGCGACGGGTCCGTCGAGAGCGACGACGCCCCCGCTTCGCCCGACGACCGCCCGGTGCTCACGACGCGGCTCCTCCTGGCTAACGCCGCGACGTCGCAGACGGTCGGGCTCGTCGTCCTCGTCGCGGTCGCGTGGTGGACCGCGGTGCCGGCGGCGGCGTTCGGGATCGGCGGAGCGCACCCGACGCTCGGCTTCCCGGCGTTCGCGTCGCTCGGAAGCCCCGCGCTCGCGGGGTTCGGCGTCGCCGCGGGAGTCGCGCTCGCCGCCGGCAACGAGGCGGCCGCCCGGCTCGGGACGCGGGTCGGCCTCGTGCCCTCGAACCGGCTCCGCGCCGCGATGACTCCCGGGACGCTCGGCGAGTGGGTCCTACTGCTCGGCGTCGCGCTCCCGGTCGTCGCGCTGTTCGAGGAGGCGCTGTTCCGCGGCGCACTGGTGGGCGCGCTCGCGGCGGGGTTCGCGATCGATCCCTGGCTCCTCGCGGTCGGCTCGTCGGTCGCCTTCGGCCTCGGCCACGGGGCGCAGGGGCGACTCGGGATCGCCGTCGCCGGCGCGCTCGGGCTCGCGCTCGCGGGGCTGTTCGTCGCCACGGGGAGCCTCCTCGTCCCCGTCGTCGCTCACTACGTCGTCAACGCCGCCGAGTTCGCCGTCCACGAGGGGCCGTAGCGAATCTGTCGCGGTCGGGAGCGGCTCCGCCCCCTTTTTGTTCCACCGGGACTTACGGCGGACGATGAGCGGGAAACCGACCGTCGGCGAGTACATGACCCGCGACGTCGAGACCGTGAGCCCCGACGAGACGGTCGGCGAGGTGGCTCGGCGGATGGCCGAGAGCGACGGCCACAACGGGTTCCCGGTCACGCAGGGCCGGACCGTCGAGGGGTTCGTCTCGGCCGCCGACCTGCTGCTCGCCGACGACGAGGCGCCCGTCTTCACCGTGATGTCCGACGACCTCATCGTCGCGCACCCGGACATGAAGGTGACCGACGCCGCCCGGGTCATCCTCCGCTCCGGGATCCAGCGACTGCCCGTCGTCGACGACGCCGACAACCTCGTGGGGATCATCTCGAACACGGACGTGGTCCGCTCGCAGATCGAGCGCGCCACGCCGAGCAAGGTCGGGAAGCTGATGCGGACCCTCGAGCAGATCCACGGCGTCGCGCTCACCGAGGAGCGCCGGGAGGTGCGCCTCACCGACCTCATCCCGACGCAGGCGCGGGTGTACGCCGACGAGCTTGAGGGGCGGCAGTACGAGCTGGAGCGCGGGCTCGCGGAGCCGCTGGTCGTCATCGACAACGGCGGCACGCTCCACCTCGCCGACGGTCACCACCGGGTGATGGCCGCCCACGAGGCGGGCATCGAGACGATGGACGCGTACGTGATCGTGCCGGAGCGCGCGGTCGACCTCGGGATGGCCAAGACCGCCGAGAAGGAGGGGTTGGACGCCATCACCGACATCGAGATCGTCGACTACGCGCGTCACCCCCTCGTGGAGACGACGAAGCGGCTGCAGTGACTGAGGGCCGCAGATTGCCGGGGCCGTGGCCGCCGACGGGTGGGTTTTATGTAATCGCACAGAAACGTGTCAGGTATGGGATCACGCATTCGACGCGCACTCTCACGGGCAACGCTCGCCGCGGTCGGCGGGGCCGCCGGCGCCGCGGTCGGCGGACTGATCAGTCGACAGGCCGCGAGCAGCGGCGCCGCGCTCGGCGCGTTCGCCGGCGCGACCGTCGCGGACGTCCGCTCCGATCCGGGCGGCTTCCTCGCCGCCCTCCGGTCGGACGACGATGACGAGGCGCTCGACGAGGCCGACAAGACCGACGACGCGACGACCGCGTAGCGAGGCGACGAGCCGGGCCACCGAGCGCCCGTGGCCGTTCGGGAACGCCTATACGCCGGGGACGAGTAGCCGCCGGTAATGACCGACACCGACGACGACGCGGCCTGGTTCGCGGGCCGCGCCGGGGACGAGACGGCCGGTGGCGAGGCGGCCGCCGCCCGCGACCGGATCGCGAGCGGGGAAGCCGACGAGCCGCGCGACTGGCCGGCGCTCGCCGTCGACTCCGGGTTCGCGGAGTCGACCGACGACTACTACGACCGGCTCCACGAGGCGGCCGTGGCGGCGACCCGCGCGACCGTCCGCGAGCGCGAGCGCGCCGACGATCAGCAGCTGATCCACGCCGTGCGGGCGATGGACGACTGCGAGCGCACCGCCAACGAGCTGGCCGAGCGCGCCGCCGAGTGGGCGGGGAGCCTCTTCGACGACGCGGAGCCGGGGATAGAGGGCGCCCGCGCGGTGGCGGCGCGGGAGCCCGACACCGAACTCGAGCGCCGAGCCGTCTCGCTCGCGGAGCGCGTCGTCGAGCTGGCCGCCGAGCGCGACGCGCTCGCCGAGACGATCGACCGGGTCGCGCCCGCGGTGGCGCCGAACCTCGCCGAGATGGCCGGCCCGGAGCTCGCGGCGCGGCTGATCGCGCTCGCCGGCGGGTTGGAGTCGCTGGCGAAGAAGCCCTCCGGCACGGTGCAGGTGCTCGGCGCGGAGGACGCGCTGTTCGCGCACCTCTCCGGGCGCGCGCCCTCGCCGAAACACGGGATCATCTTCACCCACGACTACGTCCGGAACACCCGCCCCGAGGACCGGGGGTCGGCCGCGCGGGCGCTCGCCGGGAAGCTGACGCTCGCGGCCCGCGTCGACCACTACGCCGGGGAGCGCCGGGAGACGCTCCACGCGGAGCTCCGCGAGCGGATGGCGACGATCCGGGCACGGGCGGCGGCGGACGACGAGAGCGGCGGTCCCGACGACGACGCCGCGGAGACGGAGGGCGACGCGTGAGCGAGCCCGACCTGCCGGACGGCGTCGAGCGCCGCGAGATCGCCGGCGAGACGCGGCTGGCGACGCGCGGCCCGTCCGTCTACGGCGAGCCGACCGCCGACGGCTGGCGGGCGTGGGACCCGGAGCGCTCGAAGCTCGGCGGGATGCTCGATCTCGGGTTCGACACCGGGCTGGCCGGCGGCGAGACGGTGCTGTACCTCGGCGCCGCGAGCGGGACGACCGTCAGCCACGTCGCCGACTTCGCGGGACCGACCTACGCGGTCGAGTTCGCCCCGCGTCCGGCCCGCGATCTCCTCGACGCCGCGGAGCCGCGCGGCCGGCTGTTCCCGCTGTTGAAGGACGCGCGGAAGCCGGAGACGTACGCGCACGTCGTCGAGGCCGACGTCGACGTCGTCGTCCAGGACGTGGCGACGCGGGGACAGGCGACCGTGGCGGCGCGGAACGCGCGGTTCCTCGCGGACGACGGGCGGCTGCTGCTCGCGGTGAAGGCGCGCAGCGAGGACGCCACCGCAGAGCCGAGCGACGTGTTCGAGGCCGCGCTCGACGAGCTCCGCGAGACGTACGAGATCCTGGAGACGCGGCGGCTCGACCGGTACCACGAGGACCACCTCGGCGTCGTCGCGACGCCGCGGTGACGTAGCCGTCGCGACGCCGCGGTAACGGGCGGCCTCGACGCGGGTTCGCCTACCACGTCGGCGGCGAGAAGCCGGCGTCCTCCAGGATCGGCTTCCAGCGCTTCTGGACGGAGAGCCGAGAGACGCCCATCGCGTCGGCGACGGCGGACTGCGAGCGCTCCTGCCCGCGGATCAGCGCGGCGGCGTAGAGGCTGGCGGCGGCGGCGACGCGCTTGCCGCGGTCGTCGTCGGGCGCCCGCGACAGGAAGAGGTCCGTCGCCGTCGAGAGCGCCTCCTCGTCGAGGTCGAGCGTCGCGCACGCGTCGTCGAGCCGGTCGATCCACGCCGCGTTGTCGACGCGATCGCTCGCTCGGTACATATCCGGACCTTGGGCGGTACGATATAAAAAGGCCGCGCGGGGCAGCGACGCCCGCTCGACCGTCGCGACCGCGCCGTCCGTCGCCCTGAAGTCGACGCCGTTCCAACCGCGAGTATGGCCACGCAAGCGTGGAACGAGGCCCGGGTGCGCGAGCTGCACGACGACCTGGCGTCGCTGTACGAGCCGGTGGACAGGGTCGCCGAGCACGGCGCCGACCCGACCGCCGAGCCCGGTGAAGGCGTGCGCCAGCTGGTGACGACGATCCTCTCGCAGAACGTCGCCGACGCCAACACGAGTCGGGCCTCGGAGGCGCTGTTCGACCGCTACGACGACTTCGCGGCGATCGAGGCGGCCGACCGCGACGAGCTCGCCGAGACGATCCGCGTGGCGGGGCTCGCCGACCAGAAGGCCGCCCGGATCCAGCGCGCGCTCGCCGCGGTCCGCGAGGAGACCGGCGGTGCATACTCGCTGGCGTTCCTCGACGCGATGGCGACCGACGACGCGAAGGCGTGGCTCACCGACATCAAAGGCGTCGGCCCGAAGACCGCGAGCGTCGTCCTGAACTTCCACTTCGGGAAGCCGACGATGGCGGTCGACACCCACGTCGAGCGCGTCTCGAAGCGCTTCGGGCTCGTCCCGGCGTCGGCCTCGAACGAGGCCGCTCACGACGCCCTCGACGAGCTGGTGCCGGACGAGCTGATCTACCCGCTGCACGTGCTGTTGATCCGCCACGGTCGGACCCACTGCTCGGCGCGCGCCGCCGACTGCGACAACCCCGTCTGCGAGCGCTACTGCGACTGCGAGTTCTGCGCGTGAAGGCGATTTCCCGCGCGTGAGCACGAGCGCCTATGGTCGTCCGGCCGATAGGGACGACCATCCATGCACGCGCAGATCGGTGCGGTCCTGAGCGCGATCCGGTGGGTCGACCGGCTCGCCGCCGAGTTCGTCGCCGCGATCCGCACGCCGTTCCTGACCGAGGCGATGACGTCGATGACCGGGCTCGGCTCCGTCACGGCCGGCGTCGTGTTCGTCGGCCTCTTCTACCTCGCGGGCTGGCGCGAGGAGTTCGTGAAGAGCGTCGTGGCGCTCTCGCTGCTCGGCGTCGTCGTCTGGGCGCTGATGTCGCTCGTGGAGCGCCCGTTCCCGTCGAACCCGGTCTGCGTGACCGAGGGCGGCGGCGGGACCACGAGCTCGTTCCCCTCCGGCCACTCGGCCGCCGTGACGGCGTACGCGGGGATCGCGTGGAGCTCCGACGAACTCCCGTTCGCGGTCGCCGCCGGCTTCGCCGGGCTGATCTCGTTCTCCCGGATCTACCTCGGCACCCACTACCTCTCGGACACGCTCTTCGGGATCGGACTGGGGATCGCCGCGGTGCTGTTCGCGGAGCGGCTCCTCGACCGAGTGGGCGAGGAGGCGGTGCTCGATCGGCTGCCGTTC
The DNA here is from genome assembly GCF_059752555.1 of Halorubrum sp. B52. NCBI lineage: Archaea > Methanobacteriati > Methanobacteriota > Halobacteria > Halobacteriales > Haloferacaceae > Halorubrum > Halorubrum sp. B52. The sequence continues at coordinate 559,914 of NZ_MWTG01000007.1, forward strand.
GAGATGGACGGCTGACGCCCGCGGTTCGAGTCGGAGGCCGACGCGGCCGTTCGAGACGGACGGCCGACGGCTCAGATCGCGGGCGTCAGGGCCGGCCACCCTTGTAAAGAAGTCCGGTCGAACCGGGTCCGTCTCGGTCCGCACCGGCGATCGTCCGACAGTCGTACTCCCGTTCGAGCTCGCTCCAGAGCCGCGGTACGCCAGTACCGCTCGTCTCGACGTCGTGGAACGCGATGAGCCCGTCGTCGGCGACGAGCGGCTCGTACGTCTCGAAGTCGGCGCTGACGCCCGCGTAGGAGTGGTCGCCGTCCAGATAGAGGAAGTCGATCGGCCTGCCCGCGAGCGTCTCCCGAACCGCTCGCTCCGTCGCTTCGGCTCGGGAGTCGCCTTCGATGCACCGGAGGGCGGTCTCGGACCGCTCCGCGAAGTGGTCGAGGAGGTCTCGGCGTCCCCGGTAGTCCAGATCCGCGCTTATCAGCGTGTCGACGCCGTCCAGGACGCGCGCCCAGACGTACAGCGTCCCCCCGTTCGCGCTGCCAATCTCGAGGACTGTCGCGGGGTCGTGCGCGCGGACTTCGCGCGCCAGCGCCGCGATCTCCGCTCGGTGCTGGAGCGCCCTGAGCGATCGGTACGGTCCGTATCCGCGGTACTCGCCGACCGGCTCGTAGAACGTTCCGGTGGTGTCGAGCACGTCTCCGATCGTCCGTTCCGCCGCCATGCGCTCGTCGAGCTCTCGCGCGGAGCGAGCGAGGGCGAGGTCGCGGAGGAGCGGGGGAGCGGCGAGACCGCGCTCCAGCCCTCGCGAGATCCGGCTCACGCCCCGTTCCAGGAGCCTCGCGTACCGCCTACCCTTCCGGATCCGCCTCGCCCGCTCGAACATGCGTCGGCTTCGCACCGGGCTCACAAATCGATTACGCGGCCGGAACGGCTGGCGGTGCGTCGGTCGTGCCGGGGAACGACCCCGTAGCGACAGGTATTTTTGAGCGACTCGGGTACGATAGACCGCGCGCGGGTTGCCGAGCCAGGCCAAAGGCGTAGCGCTTAGGACGCTATCCCGTAGGGGTCCGCCGGTTCAAATCCGGTCCCGCGCATGAGCGAACGAAGTGAGCGAAGAGCAGGAGCGGATTTGAGCCCAGCGAGAAAGGCGCAGCGAACGGAGTGAGCGAGCATTTCTCGCCTCGGTTCAAATCCGGTCCCGCGCATTTCGCGGCGAACAGTCCGTGAGCCGCGAATGGGTGCTGAGGATTCGAAGCAGGGAACGGAGCGAAGCGGAGTGACTGAGGTTCGAATCCGGTCCCGCGCATGCCTCTCCGAGCAGTTCGCGAGGAGAGGCATCCCGACGAGGATTCGAATCCTACCAGACGCGCGCAGCGAAGCGAGCACGTCTGGTTCCGGTTCGAATCCGGTCCCGCGCATGGGCGTCGAGGACGTGAATCCCGCCAGACGCGGCGCGAACGAAGTGAACGATCCGTTGATCCGGCCGATTTTGCCGCTTGAGGCGACTGTTCCAGAGGAGACGGGAGCCCGCATTCACCACACGCTGCCGCGGTACTCGAGAGACATGTGATCGATCGTGTCCGGTGGGATCCCCATCTCCTCGAACATCTGTCGGAAGACGGCGCGAACGGCCGCCTCCTCGAACGACCGGGACGCGCGCGTCTGTGCGTCGACCTCGACGCCGCCGTGGTAGTCGAGGTGTACGCGGTAGGTGTACCCGTCCGCTTCGTGCGTCACGGTCGCCCGCGGAAGGACGAATTCGACGCTGCCGAGCCGCCCCTCGTCCGCGTAGTACTCGCGAACGTGCACGCCGGACCCGGGCGCGGAACTCGCGTTGACCGTCGTCGCACGGCTCGTGAACTCGTCGTACGCGGCCCGGAACGCGACCGGCTCGTCGACCCGCAGCTCCGGGGTTCCCGCACCGGGTTCACTGGGGTTGCCGGTGCGAACGTCCTCTTTCAGCCCTTCGACGTAGGCCTCCGCGGTCGCCTCGTCCATCTCGAACAGGAGCGTGAGCCGGTCGACGAGCCACTCGTCGGGCGGGAGGTCGTCGACGGTGAACTCGCCCCGATTGTCGTCTGCAAAGACCGTCACGACGGTGGTTCCCTCGCCCGCGTAGAAGGTGGCCCACATCCGCTTCGTCTCCGAGTGGTCGAACGTGACTCTGAACGCCTCGTACTCCGGTCCGAGCTCGGCGTCGAGCTCGTCGATACCCTCCGGATGGAACCCGCTCGACCCGACACGCTCGACCGCGTATCCGGCGGCTCCGGCCCGTGCGAGCGCGTCCTCGTACGCGAGATCCGACACGGTGACGCCGTCGGACGAATACGACGCCACGTCGGACCCGATCAGCACCCCGGCGAAGATCGCGTACGCGGCGGCGACGACGATGACGATCCCCACGAGGGCGACCGCGACCCATCGCAATTTGTTCATACAGGGTGACACGTCTTCCGGGGAGATAGCTGTACCGTCGGGGACGCGGAGACGGACGAGATCCCCTCACGAACGAAGAACGACGGCGATCGAACCGGGTTCTGGTCAATTGTTACCGGATCCTGAGTACGTGCACAAACCCGGCCGCTACCGGAGAGCCCCGTCAGCGTTCGCCGTTGTGACCCGCGTTAAACCGATACGGACGGATGCAGAGGTATGGACACCGAATTCGCGTACTGGGTCCCGAACGTCAGCGGCGGGCTGGTCGTGTCGGACTGGGAGACGGAGACGGACTGGACGTACGACTACAACCTCGACCTCGCCCGGACGGCGGAGGCGGTCGGCTTCGACTACGCGCTCGCGCAGGCGCGCTTCTTCGGCAGCTACGGCGCCGAAAAACAGCTGGAGGCCCTGTCGATCGCCAACGCGCTCGCGGCGCAGACCGACGAGCTGCACGTCATCGGCGCGGTGCATCCCGGACTGTGGGAGCCCGGCCCGCTCGCGAACTTCATCGCCACCGCCGACCGCATCAGCGACGGTCGCTTCTCGATCAACGTCGTCTCCGGCTGGTTCAAAGGGGAGTTCACCGGGTTCGGCCAGCCGTGGCTCGCGCACGACGAGCGGTACGCCCGCTCGACGGAGTTCATCGAGGTCCTGAAAGCGCTCTGGACCGAGGACCGGGCGACCTACGACGGCCGCTTCTACACGGTCGGGAAGGACATCGACGGGTTCGAGGGCGCGCCGCTGGAGCCGAAGCCGGTCCAAGATCCGCATCCGCAGGTGTTCCAGGGCGGGAACTCGCAGGCGGCCCGGGAGATGGCCGCGAAGCACGCCGACGTGCTGTTCATCAACGGCGGGAGCCTCCAGGAGATCCGCGCCGTCATCGAGGACGTCGAGGAGTACGCCGCGGAGTTCGGGACGGAGCCGCCCCGGTTCGCCGCGAACGCCTTCGTCATCCAGCGGGAGACGGAGGCCGAGGCCAAGGAGGTCCTCGAGGGGATCATCGAGAACGCCACCGACGAGGCGGTCGACGCGTTCAGAGAGCAGGTGAAACAGGCCGGGCAGTCGTCGGCCGAGGGCGACGGGATGTGGTCGGACTCCGAGTTCGAGGACCTCGTCCAGTACAACGACGGGTTCAAGACCGGGCTCATCGGGACCGACGAGCAGATAATCGAGCGCGTCCGGAAGCTCGACGCCGTCGGCGTCGACGTCGTCCTCGCGGGGTTCCTCGACTACGGCGAGGAGCTCGAACGCTTCGGCGAGACGGTCATCCCGGCGATCGACGAGGCCGACCCGCTCGATCCGGACGAGGTCGACGCGGTCGACGAGATCGAGACGGTCGGCGGCGCGAAGGTGGCCCGGTAGATGACCGACCGAACGCTCCTCGGGATCGTCGGCAGCGTCTCCGCCGACTCCCGGACGCGGACCGCGGTCGAGATCGCGCTGGACGCGGCGGCCGACGAGCGTGGCGTGGAGACCGAAGTCCTCCACCTCGCCGACTACGACCTCGCGACCGCGGACGGACGCGGGATCGACAACCACGAGGGCGACACCGCCGAGGCGCTCGGGCTGATCGTCGAGGCCGACGCGTACGTCGTCGGCACGCCCGTCTACCGCGGGTCGTACTCGGGCGCGCTCAAGAACCTCCTCGACATGGTGCCCCGCGGGGAGTGGCAGGGCGACGTGGCGCCGTTCGAGAACGCCGCGGTCGGGCTCGTCGCGACGGGCGCGACCGACCACCACTTCCTCGCGGTCGATCAGGAGCTCCGGCCGGCGTTCGCGTTCTTCGGCGCCCACGCGGTCGGGGGCGCGACGTACGCGAGCGGCGCCGACTTCGAGGACGGCGAGCTCGTCGACGAGGCGATCCGAGAGCGGCTCGCGACGCTCGGCGAGGCCACCGTCGAACTGGCGGCGGCGATCGACGGGTCGAGGGCGCTCGGGTCGCTGGGTCCGGCGGTCTAGCGGTCTAGCCGGCGCGACGGTGCGCGCGGGCGGCCGTCGCTACCTGACTCAAGGAGAGAGTCCCGCCCTTTACGGCGGGGAGGATGTCATTCGCGGGGCTTCGAGAGGTTCTCGACCTCGCCGCCGCAGTCGGGACACGTCGAGAGCCTGTCAGCGACGCCGTGGCGGGCGAGACACTCCCGGCATTCGTAGTGAGTCACCGCCTCACCGGTGGACGGAGTAGTGTTCCTTGTCATCACATACCAGAGGCGCCGCTTGGAGATAAGCCGTCGGGTGCGAAACCGAGCGGGTCGACCCTCCCCGTTATCCGAATTTTCGCGAGGTCCCGGACACCGGGTGCCGCGATCTCGCCGTGACGAAAACAGATTCCGTGTACATCGTCATGGATTGCTGGTTGCACCAATCCTATGTGGGCGTATTGTATCGGTTGACCCATGGCGGGACCGCCGATCCACGAGCTACACTTCGCGGAGGAACCGAGCGTCGACCGAGTCCCCGGGCCGAACTCGCGCCGCCTCCTCGACAGACAGGAGGCGATCGACAGCGGCGCGGTCGCGTATCCGAACGACATCCCGCTCGCGTTCGAGGAGGGGCGCGGGGCGACGCTGAAGGACGCCGACGGGAACGTCTTCCTCGACTTCTTCGCCGGCATCGGCGTCTACAACGTCGGCCACGCGAACCCCTACGTCAACGAGGGCGTCCACGAACAGATCGACAAGCTCACGCACACCGTCGACTTCCCGACCGAGCCCCGCCTCGACCTCATCGACAAGCTCGACGAGATCGCGCCCGGGGACCTCGCCGGCAACAGCCGGTTCGTCTTCGGCGGCCCCACCGGCAGCGACGCCGTCGAGGCGTCGATCAAGCTCGCGAAGTACAACACGGGCGGCCGCGGGCTGCTCGCCTTCCGGAACTCCTACCACGGGGCGACGACCGGCGCGATGAGCATCACGTCCAACAAGAAGTTCAAGAAGCCGTACGCGCCGCTCCTCCCCGACGTGGTCCACGCGCCGTTCCCGTACCCGTTCCGCGAGGGGCGGAGTCCCGAGGAGTCGGTCGACCGCGCGCTGGAGGAGGTCAGAGCGATAATCGAGGAGCCGTACGGCGGCCTCACCGACCCGGCCGGCATCTTCGCCGAGCCCATACAGGGCGAGGGCGGCGTCGTCGTCCCGCCGGAGGGGTTCCTCTCGGGGCTCCGCGAGATCGCCGACGATAACGACCTCCCGCTGGTGTTCGACGAGATCCAGGTCGGGATGGGGCGCACCGGCGAGTGGTGGGCGTCCGAGCACTACGACGTGACGCCGGACGTGATGACGACCGCGAAGGCGCTCGGCGGGAACGGCCAGCCGCTGTCGGGAACGATGTACCGCGAGGACCTCGACACGTGGGGGCCGGGCGACCACGCGGGCACCTACCGCGGCCACGTCCCCGCGATGGTCGGCGGGCTGCGCGCGATCGAGTACATCCAGTCGCACGACCTGCTCGACCACGCGACGGAGGTCGGCGCGTGGATCCGCGACCGCCTCCGCGACGCCGGCGACGGCGACCCGGGGCTCGGTCAGGTCCGCGGCAAGGGGCTGTTCGTCGGTGCCGAGTTCGTCGACGCCAACGGCGACCCCGACGACGACCGCGTCGAGGCGATCCAGGAGTACTGCTACGAGCACGGCGTCCTCGTCTGGACGGCGGGCCAGTACAGCAACGTGCTGCGGCTGCTCCCGCCGCTCGTCCTGACGCAGCGGCAGGCCGAAGTCGGCACCGAGATCATCGCCGACGCGATCGCGGCGACCGCGGAGTAGCGCCGGGCGGCTCCGCTGCGAGCGTTCGGTGGCGGCTGCGGAATCTCCTCGGTTCCGATCGGGAGCGACGTCCGAGAGACAGCGCCTACAGTCGGTGCGACCGATGCGGTCGCTTCGCGTCGAAGTCGCTCAGTTCTCCCCTGTTCGACGACCGCGATTTAAAATACGGGAGCGAAAATCAGGAGCGCAGCCACGCCAGGAGGCGGGCGGCCGGGCTGGTCGCTGCCTCGAGATCCTCGGGTCGCGGGGTGTCTTTCAGTCGCTCGGGACCACGTTCGAGATTCGTCGTATTAGTCGCCATTACAATACGGAATTGTGGCCGTATATAGAAAAATGGCTCGAAATGTTAATATAATCTCTCGAAATGTACATTATGTTTAGATTTAATCATCACCTTCTTTGAGGATCGGCTGCCGGTAGACGGAGCGCGGTGGAGTTCGCTCTCGCGCATTCATTTATAAGCATGGCTGCCGTCCGTGCTTTCCCCACCGCTGCACTGATCGTTCCCATCGGTCGGCCGTCTGAAGGAAAGGAACTCGTCGAAGCCCGGCGTGTCGGACTCGGACGGCGCGGACGCCTACGCCGGCAGCGCCGACTCGGGCACCGTCCCGTCGTCGTTCCACCCGCGGTGCTCGTAGTACGACTCGATGGCGTCGTCGAGCCCGGGGAGTTCCTCTTCGTACGGCAGCCGGTCGTCGTCGCCGTCGATCCCGCGTTGGTTGTTGAAGTGACGCTCTAAGGTCACCGTCCGCGCGCCCGCCGCGAGCAGCTCCTCGAAGTCGGCGTCGAAGAGGAGCTCGTAGCGCTCGGGCGTCATGAAGTCCCGCGAGAACTTGCAGACGACGCCGCTGTCGTTGAGCGCCATCAGGTTCTCGCGCTCGACGAGCCGCTCCGCCTTCCCCTCGAACCCCGCGGGCTCCATCGCCTCGTCCTCCTCGACGAGGGGGTACTCCACGGAGTAGAACGTCGCGTACATGTGGTCGGCGCCGCGGTTCGCGACCGCGTACGAGAGGGCCTGTCCGTGGAGGAGTCGCCCCTCGTGGGCCGCGAAGTCCATGTTCTTCACCGACCAGTTCCCCACGCCGAGCTCCTCGTGGATCCGGCCGATCCCCTCGGCGAGCCGGTCGCCCACCCCGTCGCGGTGGGCGGTCTTCTCGACGAGGTCCCAGATGAGCTCGCGGTTGCCGAACTCGTCCTCGGCGGCGAGGTAGGCGGCGATCGTGTTGCCCGCGGAGATGGCGTCGAGCCCGTACTCGTCGCAGAGCCGGTTCGACTCCATCACGTCGACGATGTCGTCGACCCCCGAGTTCGAGCCGAACGCCATCGCCACCTCGAACTCGGGCCCCTCGGTCTCGACGCCGCGGGCCTCGTCCCGGGTCGGGAGCTTGCAGGCGAACGCGCAGGCCGAGCACGTCCCCTTCTTGTACTTCTTCTCCGCGACGGCGGCGCCGTTGATCCCCTCGACGCCCTCGAAGGAGCGCTCGGAGAAGTAGTACGACGGCAGCCCGTCCATCTCGTTGGCCAGGTCCATCACCGCGACCGTCCCCTGCTCTTTCATGATGTGATCCTCGGTGGCGGCTTCGCGGTGGATGTCGTTGGCCGTCGCGTCGATGGAGAGCTCGGGCGCCGAGTCGCCGCCGAACGTGACGGCCTTGACGTTCTTCGCGCCGAGGACCGCCCCCAGCCCGCCGCGGCCGAACGCGCGCTCCTCGGTCGTCATGATCGACGCGAACCGGACCTCGTTCTCGCCCGCGGGCCCGATAGCCGCCGTCCGGTCGCTGGAGATGTCGTGCTCCTCGTCGAGGTAGCCGGCGGTCTCGGAGATCGTCGCCCCGGCGAGCTCCGGTACGGCCTCGAACTCGACGCCGTCGTCGCGCACGTGGACGACGACCAGCTCGTCGCTCGCGCCCGCCAGCTCGATCGCCCCGTACCCCGTCGCCGCGAGGTGGCGCGACACGAAGCCGCCGGCGTTCGACGACAGCAGCCCGTCCGTCAGCGGCGAGAGCGCGGTGCAGTTCGTCCGCCCCGTGAAGCTCATCTGGGACGCCTGCATCGGCCCGGTGGTGAACACGGCGCGGTTCTCGGGGCCGAGCGGGTCCGCGTCGAAGGGGATCCGCTCGTGAGCGAGGCGCGTCGCCACGCCCCGTCCGCCGATGTATCGCTCCTGGACCTCCGTGATGTCCGTCTCGGCCGTCGTCCGGTCGCCGACGTCGATCGACAGCAGCGGCCCGGTACTGTGAAGCATATTCGATGATCCGTGGACGCGGTACAAAAAACCGAGCCAACCCGTCCGAATTGAGGGTTTCACGCCCTCTCGGCCGCACTCACGAGACATCTCGTGGGGCGTCTGAGCGGCGCTTCGGGGCGAATTCACGGGATACGCGGGGGAAGACGTACACAGTATCTGTTTTTAATGTACACGATAAATTTATACTGCTGCTGGCTGATCCCCTTCGTAGACGCCCTGTTATCATGCCACGGGAACACATCTTCGACGAGGCCGAGTACGAGCGGCGGGTGGCTCGGACGAGAGAGCGGCTGCGCGAGCGCGACCTCGACGCGATCGTCGTCAGCGATCCGGCGAACATGAACTACCTGACCGGCTACGACGGCTGGTCGTTCTACGTCCACCAGGCGGTCGTGGTCACGCCCGACCGCGACGAGCCGATCTGGATAGGTCGCGACATGGACGGCGACGGCGCGCGGGCGACGACGCACCTCTCCGAGGAGAGCGTCCGCGCGTACAGCGACGACCACGTGCAGTCGCCCCGCGACCTCCACCCGATGGACTACGTCGCCGGCGTCCTCGAGGAGCTGGGCGTCGCGGACGGGCGCGTCGGGCTCGAGATGGACGCCGCCTACTTCACCGCGAAGTCGTACACCCGCCTGCAGGGGAACCTCCCGGACGCCGAGTTCGCGGACGCGACGCTGCTCGTCGGCTGGCTCCGGATCAAGAAATCCGACCAGGAGCTGGAGTACATGCGGCAGGCCGCCCGCATCTCCGAGAACGCGATGCGGGCCGGCCTCGACGCCGTCGGCGAAGGGGTCCCGGAGTACGAGGTCGCCTCCGCCATCTACCAGCAGCTGATCGACGGGACGGACGAGTTCGGCGGCGACTACCCGGCCATCGTCCCGCTGATGCCGTCGGGCGACCACACGGGGACGCCGCACCTCACGTGGACGGACCGGCGCTACGAGGACGGCGACCCGGTCATCATCGAGCTCTCCGGCTGTCGGCACCGCTACCACTCGCCGCTGGCCCGGACGACGTTCGTCGGCGACCCGCCGACCGAACTGCGGGAGACCGCGGACATCGTGGTCGAGGGACTGGAGGCTGCGCTGGACGCCGCGGAGCCCGGCGTCACCTGCGAGACCGTCGAGAAGGCGTGGCGCACCACGATCGAGCGGTACGGGATCGAGAAGGAGGACCGCATCGGCTACTCGATGGGGCTCGGCTACCCGCCGGACTGGGGCGAGCACACCGCGAGCATCCGCCCGGGCGACGAGACGGTCCTCGAGGAGAACATGACGTTCCACATGATCCCCGGCATCTGGACTTCCGAGGTCGGTATGGAGATCAGCGAGACGTTCCGCGTCACGTCCACGGGCGCTGAGACGCTCGCCGACTTCCCCCGCGAGCTGTTCACCGCCTGACCGACCGCCGATCGCCCTGCGCTGACCACGCCGCCCGATCGCCTCGCGCTGACCACGCCGCCCCCATCCCACGGCACCCGATCGCCCCGCGCTGACCACGCCACACCGACACCACCACGTTCAACCCAACTCATGAGCACGACACCCACCGTCGACGACGACGCAGCCGAGGAGAACGCCGAATCGACGCTCGCCACCGCGCGCAAACAGCTCGAACGCGCGGCGACCAACGTCGACGTCGACCCGGCCATCGTCGAGCGCCTCAAACACCCGACGCGCGTACAGCAGGTCTCCGTCCCGCTCGAACGCGAGGACGGCACCGTCGACGTCTTCACCGGCTACCGCGCCCAGCACGACGACGTCCGCGGCCCGTACAAGGGCGGGCTCCGGTACCACCCGGAGGTCACCGCCGCGGAGTGTACCGGCCTCTCGATGTGGATGACCTGGAAGTGCGCCGTGATGGACCTCCCCTTCGGCGGCGGGAAAGGCGGAATCGCGGTCGATCCCAAGTCGCTGACCCGCGACGAGCGCGAGCGGCTCACCCGGCGCTTCGCGGAGGAGCTGCGCGACGTCGTCGGGCCGACGAAGGACGTGCCCGCCCCGGACATGGGGACCGACGCCCAGACGATGGCGTGGTTCATGGACGCCTACTCGATGCAGCAGGGCGAGACCATCCCGGGCGTCGTCACCGGGAAACCCCCCGTCATCGGGGGATCGTACGGCCGCGAGGCGGCGCCGGGTCGGTCGACGGCCATCGCCACCCGCGAGGCCGTCGACTACTACGACCGCGACCTCGCCGAGACGACCGTGGCGGTACAGGGGTTCGGCTCCGTGGGCGCCAACGCGGCCCGGCTGCTCGACGACTGGGGCGCGACCGTCGTCGCCGTCAGCGACGTGAACGGGGCGATCTACGACCCCGACGGACTCGACACGCGGGACGTCCCGACGCACGAGGAGGAGCCCGAGGCGGTGCTCACCCACGAGGCGCCGGAGACGCTGTCGAACGAGGCGGTGCTCGAACTCGACGTGGACGTCCTCGTCCCCGCCGCCGTCGGCAACGTGATCACCGCGGACAACGCCGACGCCGTCGCCGCCGACATCGTCGTCGAGGGCGCGAACGGGCCGACGACGTTCGCCGCCGACGCGATCCTAGAGGAGCGCGGTGTGGCCGTGATCCCGGACATCCTCGCGAACGCGGGCGGCGTCACCGTGTCGTACTTCGAGTGGCTCCAGGACATCAACCGGCGAAAATGGTCGCTGGAGCGCGTCAACGAGGAGCTGGAAGAACAGATGCTGTCGGCGTGGAAAGACGTGCGCGACGAGGTGGACGCGCGCGACCTGACGTGGCGCGACGCCGCATACGTGGTCGCGCTGTCTCGGATCGCCGAGGCGAAGGACGCGCGCGGGCTCTGGCCCTAGTCGAGCGCTGAGACGTCGCGCAGGGTGCCCGTCGCGGCGCGCTCCGGGCCCCTCCGGTCAGTCGTCCGCGTCCGGCGTGACGACCGCGTTCTCCAACTCGCCGCCCTCGTCGAGCGCCGCGACGTTGGTCGCGACGATGTCGGCCAGCCGGTCCCAGTGCTTGGGCGTGTGACCGCCGGTGTGCGGCGTGATCAGGCAGCTCTCTAAGTCCCAGAGCACGTGGTCCGGCGGGAGCGGCTCGGGGTCGGTCACGTCGAGGGCGGCGCCGCGAATGCTCTCGGTCTGGAGCGCGGACACCAGCGCGTCGGTGTCGACGAGGCCGCCGCGGGCCGCGTTGACGACGACCGCCTCCGGCGGGAGCGTCGCCAGCTCCGCCTCGCCGACCATGCCGCGGGTCAGGTCGTTGAGCGGGCACGCGAGCACGACGTAGTCGCTCCGGGCGAACGCCGCGTGGACGTCGTCGTCGTCGAAGCCGAGAACCTCGTCGGTGGGGCCGCCCTTCTCCGGCGTGTAGCGGATCCCGATCGTCTCCACCTCGAACCCGGCGAGCCGCCGGACGACCGCCTGCCCGATCGAGCCGAGCCCCACGACGGTGACCGTGCTGTCGGTGAACTCGCGCGACTGGAAGTGGCGCCACTCGCCGTTCTGTTTCCGGCGGAACCCCTCGTGGAGGTCGCGCGCGAACACGAGCATGTTGGCGATCGACTGCTCGGCGATGCCCGGCGCGTGGATGCCGCCCGCGTTCGTCACGGTGACGCCGTGATCGCGCAGCGCCTCGGTCGGCACGTGGTCGGTGCCGGCGAAGGTGCACGCGAACAGCTCCAACCGGTCGGCGCGCTCGAGGAGGTCGGCGTCGAGCGTGATGCCGGTCACGGCGCGGGCCCGGGGCACGAGGTCGCGCTCCTCGGCGGGCGTTCGGGCGAGCGCGACGGTTCGGTCCGGGAGCCGCTCGCGGAGCGCGTCCGCGTACGACGCCATCGACAGGCCTTCCGTCCCCTCGCGCAGCACGACGATGTCGGGATCTGCGGTCTGGTCTGAGCTCATGAGCGGTGGGCGCGTCGGAACGACGCGTTGACCGATTATTGTGAGGGGGTTTCTTAGCCTTTTGTGTATCTCACGTACACGACAATCGTGTACGATCAACTACCCTTAAGAGGGTCGAGTGAGAGAGCCACTCGCATGAACGAACCGATCCGCGATCGGCTCGCCAGCGTCCGCCGACGATTCCACCGGCATCCGGAGCCCGCGTGGCGCGAGTTCCTCACGACGGCGACGCTCGTCGAGGAGATCCGGTCGATCGGCGTCGACGAGCTCGCGATCGGTCCGGACGCGTACGACCCGGCCGACCGCATGGCCGTTCCCGACGCCGACCTGGGGCCGTGGGTCGAGCGCGCCCGCGAGCGCGGCGCCGACGAGGAGCTGCTCGACCGCATGACCGGCGGGAACACCGGCGCCGTCGCCGTCCTCGATCGGGGCGAGGGGCCCGCGATCGGGCTCCGCGTCGACATCGACGGGCTGTTCATCGAGGAGTCGACCGACGCCGACCACGACCCCGCAGACGAGGGGTTCCGCTCCGAGATCGACGGGACGATGCACGCCTGCGGTCACGACGCCCACATGACGTGGGGGCTCGCGGTCCTCGAGGCGATCGCCGAGAGCGACTTCGCCGGGCGGCTGGTCGTCTTCTTCCAGCCGGCCGAGGAGACCGGCGGCGGCGGCCACCCGATGGCCGAGAGCCGGTTCGCGGACGACCTCGACTACCTGCTCGCGGTCCACGTCGGCCTCGACCACCCGACCGGCGAAGTCGTGGCGGGGATCGAGAAGCCGCTGGCGATGGCGCACCTGGACGCGACGATCGAGGGCACGTCGGCGCACGCCGGCAAGGCGCCAAACGAGGGCGACAACGCGATGCAGGCGATGGGGACGGCGATCGTGAACGCGTACGGAATCGCCCGGCACGCCGACGGAATGACCCGAGTGAACGTCGGGAAGGCCGAGGCCGGCACCGCCAGCAACGTCATCGCGGAGCGCGCGCACATGGAGGCCGAGGCGCGCGGCGAGACGACCGAACTGAAGGAGTACATGAAACGCCGGTTCGAGACCGTCGTGCGGTCGGCCGCGACGATGCACGGCTGCCGCGGGACCGTCGACGTGGTGAGCGAGTCGCCGCGCGCCGACAGCGACCCGGAGCTGCAGGCGCTGGTGAGCACCGTCGCCGAGGGGGTCGACGGGATCGACAGCGTGCTCCCGGCGGCCGACTTCGGCGCGAGCGAGGACGCGACGTTCCTGATGGAGCGCGTTCAGGAGGAGGGCGGCCTCGCTTCGTACCTCATCGTTGGGACGGACCACCCGACGAGCCACCACACCCCGACGTTCGACGTCGACGAGCGGAGCCTCCGGCACGGCGTGGACGTCCTGGTCGGCGCGATCCGCGACCTCGAACGGCGACACCCCGTAGCGCGGGCCGAGACCCCCGGAGACGCGCATCCAACCCCTGAATGACCGACGGCGACCCCGCCGATCCCGACTCTGGAGACGGAACGCCGGACGCGTCACCGATCGTCACCCGGAGCGACGTCGAGGACGCCCGCGCTCGACTCGCCGACGTCGTGCATCGGACGCCGCTCGACACCTCGCGCACCTTCGCCGAGATGAGCGGGGCCGCGTCGCTGGGGCTCAAGCTCGAGTCGTTTCAGCGGACCGGCTCGTTCAAGATCCGTGGGGCGTACAACGCGATGGCGCGGCTCTCCCCGGCCGAGCGCGAGGCCGGCGTGATCGCCGCCAGCGCCGGCAACCACGCGCAGGGCGTGGCGCTCGCGGGCGACCTCCTCGGGATCGAGGCGACGATCGTCGTCCCCGAGATGACGCCGGCGGCGAAGATCGCGGCGACGCGGGGGTACGGCGCGACCGTCCTCGTGGAAGGCGACATCTACGAGCGCTCCTACGAGCACGCCGTCGAGCGCGCCGAGGAAACGGGTGAGACGTTCGTCCACCCGTTCGACGATCCGGCCGTCATCGCGGGGCAGGGCACGGTCGGTCTCGAACTGCTGGAGCAGTACCCCGCGATGGACACCGTCGTCGTCTCGATCGGCGGCGGCGGGCTGGTCTCGGGGATCGGAACGGCGGTGGCGGCCGCGGACCGCGACGTCCGGGTGGTCGGCGTCCAGCCGGAGGGAGCGGCGCACGCGGGCCCCTCGCTGGAGGCCGGCGAGGTCCGGCAGCTCGACGGCGTCGACACCGTCGCCGAGGGGATCGCCGACACGCGGCTGTCGGAGACCACCCTCGCGGTCGCGAGCGAGGTCGTCGACGAGGTGGTGACCGTCTCCGACCGCGAGATCGCCGCGGCCGTGGCGCTGCTGGCCGAGCGCGAGAAGGTCGTCGCCGAGGGGGCCGGCGCCGCGCCGCTCGCCGCCGCGCTCTCGGACCGGCTGGATCTGTCCGGCGCCAACCCGGCCGTCGTCGTCTCGGGCGGGAACGCGAACCTCACCGACCACGCCGAGCTGACGCGGACCGGACTGTTCGAGCTCGGACGCTACGCCGAGGCGCGGCTCGCGCTGACGGAGTGGCCGGCGCGGGTCGGCGACGTGATCGAGACGGTGACGGCCGAGGGCGCCGAACTCGACGCGCTGGAGCGGGCGCGCCGCACGGCGACCGACCACCCGAACCGCACGCCCGTGACGATCGGGATCGAGGGGCGCGACGCCGACCACCTCGATACGGTGCTGACGGCGGTCGCTGAGATCGACGGCGTGTCGGTCGTCGAGCGGTCGGCTGCTGACGAGAAGTGAGCGGGTCGGCGACGAAGTCCGCACTGCGGTTCCGGTGAGACCCGCTTCTTCAGCTGGTCGGCTCGATATTCTGGTTCAGCTGGAACAGATTCCCCGGGTCGTACTCGTCTTTGAGCGCGACCAGTCGCTCATACGCCGGGCCAAACGTCGTTCGCATCATCTCGTCGCCCTCCTCATGGAAACCAGGGAAGTTCAGGTAGACCGCTCCATCGGAGAACTGGCGCATGTCGTCGAGGCAGTCCCGGACCCACTCGACGTTGGCCTCGTCCGCCTCGGAATTCTCCCAGTTCGCTTCGACGCCGAGAAGGAACGGTGCGTGCCGGCCGGCAAAAGCGCTCTCCCCGATACCGACATCCGTAATCGCACCCCCGAGCTGCCAGACGTCGACCGTCGACAGCGGCGAGGGTGCCGCCTCGGCCCAGTATGCGATACGGTCGATGGCAGTGTCCGAAAGTCCGTCGAGGTATAGTGATTTCCAGTAGTACCGCATCCCGTCGGGGTAGTCCTCATCGAGGAGTCGTTGGAAATCGGTGTAAGGCATCGTCCCGCTGAAATCGGCGATCGGATCCGCGAACTCCCGGAGGGGCTTCAGTTCGGACTCACCCTCGTCTGCAGGGCCGGCGTAACAGCCCATGATGGCGAACTTCTGTTCGTGAACCCACTTATCAGGGAACATCTCCGCTTCCGGAAGTTCGCCGGCGAACACGAGCGTGCTGATTTCGTCGGGAGCGTTCCCAACAAACTCCTGGTAGGCCCGCAACACTTCGGTCAGCCGATCGCCTGGATAAAATACGAGGCAGGTCGCTACCTCCGGACCGACGGGGTGAAGCTCGAACTCGAATCCAGTGACGACACCGAAGTTGCCACCGCCCCCGCGCAACCCCCAGAATAGGTCTTCGTTCTCGTCGGCGCTAGTCGTCAGGTACTCGCCCGCCGCCGTGACCAGATCGAGCGAGCGGAGATTGTCACAACTCAGCCCGTATTTGCAACGGAGATGACCGATTCCGCCGCCGAGAGTCAACCCGGCAACGCCTGTGTCCGAGACCACACCGCCGGGCGTCGCGAGGTCAAATGCCTGTGTTTCGTGGTCAAGGTCCGCCCACGTGGCACCGGCCTGAACCCACGCCGTCCGTGTCTCTGGATCGATCCAGACGCCGGTCATCGCCGAGAGGTCGATGACGAGCCCATCATCGCAGACGGCCGTACCGGCGACGTTGTGCCCGCCGCCACGCACCGCCACGAGAAGGTCGGCCTCGCGGACGAAGTTCACGGCACTGATCACGTCGGCGGTGCCCGCGCACCGCGCTATGGCCCCCGGACGTTTGTCGATCATTCCATTCCAGACGGCGCGGGCGTCGTCGTAGTCGGGATCGTCGGGGCGGATTAGGTCTCCGTGGAATCCGGCTTCGAACTGTGCGAGCTGTTCTTCGTCGATCTCTCGCTTTGCCATACCGTGTCGAAGGACTGCCTGGGATTTGGCCTCACCTATCAAGCAGCGTTCGACGGCGTGAACAGCGTTTCAGCACGTGAGACGTGTTTCAATTCGTGACAGGAAGAGTTACGATCTGTGCGCTCGTATCTTCACAGAAGGGTAATCATGGAGCCCGAAAAAGACGAACCGGACTCCGGAGACTCGACTCCACTACCGGGATCACCGGTCATAGAGGCGCTCCTGGAGAACGAGCGAAACAGGCAGCATCTCGGAGAGCGACTGAACGCGGCGGGCGACCGCGTCGACACGGATCTGCTCGGTGACATCGTCCGGCATGGGCCAGTACTAGAAGCGCTTCGTCAGGAGCCACTCGACCGCGGAGAGATTGAAGAGCGTCTCGACGTCTCGCGGGCAACGAGTCACCGCTTCACGCAGTGGCTCGACAAGCAGAGTTTCGTCGAGAGAGTCGATGGTCGGTTTCAGTTGACCGGGCGGGGTGAGGCCGTCGCCGACGAGGTGCTCCGGTTCGAGGCGAACGTGCGAACCGTCCACCGGCTGGCGCCGCTGCTGGATCGGATCTGTGGAGACCACCAGGAGTTCGTCGTCGAACCGTTCGTCGACGCGACGGTCACCGTTGCCAAGCCGGACGATCCGTACCGGCCGGTCGAGCGGTTCATCTCGCTGGTGGAGGAATCGGGTACATTCCGCGGCTTCAATACGACGCACATGGCACCGCTTGCCTTGGGTGAATTTCATCAGCGGGTGTTCGACGGAACCGACACCGAGATCATTTACCTGCCCCACACCGTCGAGAAACTGTTTGAGACGTATCCGACACAGGCGGCCGAAGCGATCGAAAGAGGACACCTGACACTTCGGACGCGTGACAAGCTTCCCTACGGACTCGCCATTTTCGACGAGCGTGTGGGGATCGGTGGGTACGATGAATCGACGGGGCAGATGCAGGTGTTTGTCGACGCGGCGTCACCCATCGCTCGGGAGTGGGCCGAGCGCGTCTACGCGTCGGTCAGCGCTGACTCCGAACCGCTCGCTGACGAACGAATCGATTCGATCCACTGAGATCGTTTCGCTGGGCGCTTCATCGGTCGCAGGGGGAGGAACGGAGATGGCTTTGCTGCACTCATCCTCTGTATCTCGCAAGGTGTTCCTAACAGACGTGCGAGAGATGCAGACCGAATCCGGTCTGCGGGTACTCCCTACTGACCGAAACGAGTCAGAGAGTATCACCGGATGAAGACGGTACCAAACCCGCACTGCTGGGTTCAGATTCTCAGTTCGCCGCCGCGCTCGCGCTGACGGCGTCGACCGCGTCGAGGAAGATCCCCGTGCCGAGCGCGATCTCGCGTTCGGTCGCGTCCAGGGGCGGCAACAGCCGGATCGTCTTCTTCCCGCAACCGAGCGTGAGGAGGCCGCGGTCGAGGGACGCCTCGACGACGGCCGAGCGTCGCTCCGCCGTGTCGAACTCCACCGCGAGCATCAGCCCCTTGCCGCGGACGTCGACGACGGTGTCGGGCGCGTCGTCGCGGAGGAGCTCTCGCGCCTGGCGGCCTCGACGGGTCGCGTTGGCCAGCAGGTCGTGTTCCTGAATCGCCTCCAGCGTGAACGCCCCCATCATCGAGCCGAGGAGGTCGCCGCCGCCGAACGTCGAGCCGAGGCGGTTCTTCTCCGACGGGAACACCTCCGACCGGGAGATCGTCGCGCCGACGCGCAGCGCCTTCGCGCTCGCGATGACGTCCGGCTCGATGGCGTAGTGGTCGGACGCCCACATCTCGCCCGTCCGACCGACGCCCGACTGGATCTCGTCGACGACGAGCGGGATGTCGTACTCGTCGGTGACGGCCGCGACCTCGTCCATGAACGCCTCGCTGGGGAAGCGGTAGCCGCCGACGCCCTGGATCGGTTCGAGCGTCAGGAAGGCGATCTCCGCGGGGTCGACGTGGCCGCCCTCGGGCGCGAGCATGCTCCGGAGCCGCGAGCCGCCGCCCGCGAAGAAGCCGCAGTCGCAGCTCGCGGCGTCGCAGCCGCGGTCCGCGCAGAACGGCACCGTCTCGATGCCGCTGATCTCGGGGTAACGGCGCGTGTACACGTCCTTCGACTTCGTCAGCGAGAGCGTCCCCAGCGTGCGGCCGTGGAAGCTCCCGTCGAAGGCAACCCCGTACTTCGCGGGCGCGCGGTGGTCGTGCGTGATCTTCATCGCGTTCTCCATCGCCTCGGCGCCAGAGTTCGAGAGGAAGACGGTGTCCATCCCGTACTGGCTGGAGACGTCGGTCAACCGGTCCATGAGGTGGCTCGACCCCGGGAAGTCGGCCTCCTCCGGGCTCGGGCCGGAGCCGAAGTACATGTCCTGCCCGGCGATCTTCATCGGCTCCACGAGGTCGAACTCGCGGAGCTTCGAGAGCACCTTCTCGTTGTTGTAGCCGAGCGGCGCGGCGCCGATGTGACAGGTGAAATCGAGGAGGACGTTGCCGTCGACGTCGGTGACGAAGGGCCCGTCGGCCTCGCGGGTCACGTCCCAGACGAACTCGTGGGAGTACTCGCTGGGCGCGGAGTGCGACTGGTGGAACTCGACCCAGCGCTGCGCGTTCGGGCCGGGGAGCGCGTCCGCGGCGGGTTCCGCCGTATCCCTATCCATACACAGATTATGTATACACCGTACATTAAAACTTGGTAAAATGGCACCGAAACGGGACGCGCGGGCCGTCAGTCGTCGTCTGATCCGGCGGACTCGACGGGCCCGGACCGGGAGTCGGTGTCACGGGACGACCCCCACAGCACGGTCTCCTCCTGTAAGAGCACCTGGTCGTAGTGCTTGCCGAAGTCCTTGATCAGCGCCAGCATCGCGAGGAAGCAGACGAAGGCGAACGGCGTGCCGGTGATGATCGCCGCCTGCTGGAGCGTGTTCGCGCTGCCGGTGCCGCCGAGGATCATCAGGATCGCCGCGGTCATCCCGAGGACGACGCCCCAGAAGATCCGGTTGATGTTGGACGGCTTGGCCTTCCCGCCGGTGGTCATCATCGAGACGGCCAGCGTCGAGGAGTCCGCCGACGTGACGAAGAACGTCGTCACGAGGATCATGAACGCGTAGATCAGCACGGAGCCGACCGGGATCGTCATCGACGCGCCCCCGAGGTTCAACGTGAAGTTCAGCGCCTCGAACAGGATGAACCCGGACACCTCCGCCCCGGCCTCGCCGGAGATCACCGCGCCGAAGTCGGCGATGCCGTTGTGCTGCGCCCACACCGCGGTGCCGCCGACGAAGGTGAACCACGGGATGGTCGCGCCGGAGGTCGCGACGATCCCCGTGAACGCGACCTCGCGGACGGTGCGCCCCTTGGAGATGCGCGCGATGAACAGCCCCGCGAACGGCGACCACGAGAGCGCCCACGCCCAGTAGAACACCGTCCACGCGTTCATCCAGCCGGTCGCGCTCGCGTCGCCCGCGCCCATCGGCCCGGCGCCGGTGAAGAGGCTCATCGAGACGAAGTCGGCGACCATGCCGCCGAACGCCTGCGTCCCGAGCAGCACGAGGAACAGCGTCGGGCCCACGACGAACGTCACGAACATGAGCGCGACGAACAGGATCATGTTGAAGTTCGAGAGCCGCCGGATCCCCTTGTCGACCCCGAGCACCATCGAGGTCGTAAAGAGGAGCGTCATCATGGTGACGACGAGCAGGATACCCAGATCGCCCATGTTGATCCCCCACTGGTAGTCGAGCCCGGTGACGAACTGGCTCCCGATGAACCCGAGCGAGGTGGCGACGCCGCCGATCGTCGCGAAGACGGCGAGGATGTCGATGACCTTCGCGGCCGGGCCGTCAAGGTTGTCGGCGCCGAGGATCGGCGTCAGCGCCGAGGAGACGCGCAGCGGGACGTTCTCGTAGTTGTACGCGAAGTAGCCGATCGCGATGCCCATGATGGTGAACACCGCGAGCTGCGGCAGCGCCCAGTGGAACAGCGTCTGCTGGACGGCGACCGTCATCGCCTGCGCCGAGCCCCCCTCGACGCCGCTGAACAGCGGTGAGGGGTTGTTGTAGTAGAACAGCGCCTCGGTCGGGCCCCAGAAGACGACGCCGGCCGCGAACCCGGCCGAGTACAGCATCGCGAAGAAGGAGAGGAAGCTGTACTCCGGGTCCTCGTCGCCGAGCTTGATTCCCCCCCACGGTCCCACGATCAGGAAGAGCAGGAAGAGGACGATCAGGAAGACGATCAGCAGCAGCGCCCAGTTGAACGCACCCAGCAGCTGGTCGTTCAGCGACGAGATCCCGCTCTCGACGGCGGACGGGCTGATGAAGAACGCGGCGATCACGCCCACCGTCAACAGGGCGCCGAACGCGAAGACGATCGGGTCGATCTCATCGCGGAACTCGTCGAACACGCCCGAATCGGAGCCGCTCATGAGAGGCCACCTCCGCGACGGCGACCACTACTCGGTCCACGGTGCCTCCGCCGGTCGAGTACCATGCCACGTGCTGGCATGCACGGTGGATCGAATGTATACACAATAAGTGTTTCTCAAGATGCGAGAATATAACCGTATTATGTATACTGTATATATGTTCAACACAATCTGTATCGAACCCGTACGTTGGCGATATCAACGGTGTTTGCCGAAATATACTGGACGATCGAAGACATATAGCTGACATACCCAAAACATCGTCCCAAACCGCATCGGGACTTGGACGGTTCCGATTCGACTCCGAGCCGGCTCTTCGGCGAGCGATCGACCGCCGATCAGTCGTGTGTCATCGATATTCGTTACCGCGAAAGAGGGGATCGTCCCGCGCCGAGTGAGGAGAGAAGAGGCGGACGCCGTCGGCCGATCAGTCCGGCAGCATCAGTTAATCAGCTTCAGTTCGTCAGCTCTTCGAGCGTGCGCTCGTGAGAGGTGGCGCTCTCCGTCAGCTTCTCGGCGAACTCGTCGACGCGGTCTTTGATCTCCTCGCCGGCCTCCTCCGGCGAGAACGACTCCGACATGGTCAGCAGGCGGACGAACGCGCGGAGCTCCTCGTCCGTGAGCTCCGCGAACTCGTCGTCTTCGAGCTTCGCGACCACCTCGTCGACGTCGATCTGGCCGACCGGTTCGACGTTGAACTCCACGTTGACCATGCGGTAGTTCGACCCGGCGAGCCGCTGTTCCGCCTTGCCGACGCCCTCAGAGAGCATGTCCTTGAACGGGGTGTGGTACCCCATCGTGCCGAGGTGGAGGAACGCGAGCATGTCGGTGATCCCCTGCGTGTACGCCTCGCGGTCCTCGTCGTCCGGGTCGAACACCGTCTTCCGGTCGCGCTCCTCCAGACATTCGAAGAGGATGCTGAAATCGAGGATGGCGTTCCGAACGCGGCGGCGGATCCGGTTCCGCTTCTGTTTCCGCGAGTGGTCCGTGTAGTCCGTCTTGCGTCCGAGCAGAAAGTCACGGTCGGAGGGCGTGAGGATCCCGCGAGGCCGGTCCGACTCGGCCGCCGCCTCCAGCGACTCCGGCACGTCGTTCTGGCTCATGGCCCGAATACCGGGGGCCAGCGGATTAACGGTACTGGTTGTGCCAACGAGTCCCGCCCGTCGACCGGTCCCGCCCCTCCAGCCAGCCTCCCGCTACGGCCGCCGTCGCGACAGCTCGACGAACGCGTCCGACAGCAGCGCGACGCCGATCCCGAGGCTCTCCTCGTCGATGTCGAACGTCGGGGTGTGGTGGCTCGTCGGGTGGTCCGTCCCGACGATGAGGTACGAGGCGAGCCCGCCCGACTCCTGGACCCGTTGCATCAGGTAGGTGGCGTCTTCGCTCACGCCGAACTCCTCGGACGGAATCACGCGCTCGACGCCGTCGACGTCCCACGCGACGTTGCCGACGACCTCCCGGAGCGCCGGGTGGCTGTCGACGCACGGCGACTCGCTGATCACGCGCGGTGCGACGTCGCAGTCGTGCAGCTCGGCGGCGGCGTAGAGGACCCGTTCGAGCTCGGTGCGCGCGTACGTCATCAGCGCGGTCGTCTCGCCGCGGACCTCCGCCTCGATCGTCACCTCCTCGGCGATGACGTTGCTCGCGGAGCCGCCCTCGATCCTGCCGACGTTCACCCGCGTCGCCCCGTCGCGGTGGCGCGCGATCCCGTACGCGTTCTGGATCGCGGCCGCGGCGGCCTGCATCGCGTTGGCCCCCTCGTTGGGCGCCTTCCCCGCGTGCGCGCTCGCCCCCTCGAAGGTCGCCGTCAGGTGCGCCATCGCCAGCGGACCCTCCACGCCGGCGACGATCTCGCCGGTCGGGTGGCCGAGCCCGACGTGGAGCGCGAACAGGTAGTCGACCCCGTCGAGGTGGCCGCTCTCGGCCATCGCCTTGCCGCCGCCGGAGATCTCCTCCGCCGGCTGGAAGAACACCCTGAGCGTCCCCTCGAAGTCGCTCTCTTTGATCGCCTCGATCGTGCCGAGCGCGATCGCGAGGTGCGCGTCGTGACCGCAGGCGTGCATGTAGCCGTCGTGTTCGGACCGGAACCCCGCCGCCGCCGGCCGGTGGTCGGGCTCGTCCGACTCGTGGATCGAGATCGCGTCCAGATCGACGCGCAGGCCGATACAGGGCCCCTCGCCCTGCGAGAGCGTCGCGACGACGCCCGTGTGGCCGCCCGCCGTCCGTTCGAGGAGGTCCTCGCTGACCCCCGCCTCACGGGCGCGGTCGAGCCACGGCCGGATCTCGTCGTCGTCCGGGACGGCCATCCGCTCGTCCGTCGCGAGCGCCTCGCGGCCGACCGCGATCTCGTCGACGCCGATCCGTTCGAGCTCCTCGACGACGCGGGCGGTCGTCCGGAACTCGCGCCACCCCGGCTCCGGAATGCGGTGGAACGCCCGCCGGAGGTCGCTCAGTCTGGCTCGCGCGTCGTGGGACATCTGTCCGGAGGGAAAGCGGTCAGGCTACTTAACCTTGACAGGCTGCTACGGTCGAAGCGGTGGATTCTGGGGATTAGTCCACCGACGCTTGCACGAAGCGTACCGACCCCCGGCCCCGTTTTCTCGGTCGCTGTCGTCGACCGCCTCGACGACGAGAGCGAGCCGGCAGTTAATATGACCGTTAAATCTTGAAATAAACTAATACACAGTTGGAAATGTCATTCAATTTATCACATGAATTATAATGAACTTTATTATGCTCTAATAAACTAGTTGACAACATGGCGGATCAATTAGCGGGGCGGACGCCCGCCTCACACGAATGGACGGAGCTCGAACTGCCGTCGGCGGCGTCTGATCGGGTCGTCCTCGCGTCCATCGACACGTACGCCGGTCACAACACCGCCGACGTCCGCATGCGGAACGCCGACGCAAAGACGGTAGAGCTGTTCGTCGAGGAGGAGCGATCCGCGGACGACGAGACCAGACACGACGTCGAGGAGATCGGATTCTTCGCGACCGACACCGGACCGGTGACGGACCGCTCGGGGACAACCATCGGCGAGGCTGGAGTCGTCACGACCGACCAGACCGACGAGGGCGAGTGGCACACCGTCAGCCTAGAACGGGACTTCACGAGCCCGGTCGCGTTCGCGCAGGTGATGAGCTACAACGGCTCGGACCCGTGCCACGTCCGGCTTCGATCGGTCAGCGGCGGCTACAGTTCCGGGTTCGAGTTCCAGATCGAGGAGTGGAATTACCTCGACGGCCAGCACACCACCGAGCGGATCGGGTACGTCGTGCTGGAGTGGGGGACCCACCAACTCGACGGCGGCGTCCCGCTCGTGGTCGGGACGAGGTCTGAGACACATGCCTGGTCGGACGCCCTCTTCGGCTCGGACCTCGGAACCGACCCGGTCCTCATCACGCGGTGTCAGACCCGCAACGGCAGCCACGAGGTCGTCACGCGGAACCGCCGCGTCTCCGGGTCCGGTGCGGCGGTCCGGCTGCAGGAGGAGGAGGCACGCGGCGGCACCCACGTAAGCGAGACGGTGGGATACCTCGCGATGCCACAGGTTCACTCGGCGATGCCCGCCGAGCACGTCGCCACGACCCACGAGGTGGCGAACGTCCGGTTCTCCGGGAGCAAACCGTCCGACCCGGTCGTGGTCGCGTCGATCGACACGTACAACGGGACCGACACCGCCGACGTCCGACTGCGGAACCTCCACCGCGGTGGAATGGAGCTGTTCGTCGAGGAGGAGGCCTCGAGGGACGACGAGATGAACCACAACGAGGAGCTGATCGGCTACCTCAGAACCGGAACCGGGCCGTTGTACGACGACGAGGGAACCCGGATCGGTGAGGCAGGCGTGTACACCACCGACCAGCCGGGGACCGGGCAGTGGCACGCGATCGATCTCGACGGGAGCTACGCGAACCCGGTCGCGTTCGCGCAGGTGATGAGCTACAACGGCTCGAACCCGTGTCACGCCCGCGTCCGGAACGTCTCGGGGGGTCGGTTCGAGTTCCAGATCGAGGAGTGGGACTACCTCGACGGCAGACACGACGAGGAGGATATCGGGTACGTCGTCGTCGAGGAGGGGGTCCACGACCTCGCGGGCGGCGAAACCGTCGAAGTCGGGACGACGCGGGGCGACGACGGCTGGACGAACGTCGGGTTCAGCGGCCCGGTCGGGGACAGCCCGATCCTGGTGTCGCGATCGCAGACGTATAACGGGACGAACGAGATCGTCACGCGACACCGGAATGTGTCGGCGAGCGGCGCAGAGATCCGCGTGCAGGAAGAACAGGACCGCGACGACGAGCACAACACGGAGACGATAGGGTACGTCGCCGCACCGCGGAGCACGCCGAACGTGACGACGGGGCTCGTGGAGGCGACCGAGGAGTGGACCGAGAGCCGGTTGGCCGGCGTGCCGTCGACCGACCCGGTCGTACTCGCGTCGGTCGAGACGTTCAACGGCGGCGACCCGGTCGGGGTTCGGATGCGCGACGTCGGCTCCAGCGGGTTCGAGCTGTTCCTCGAAGAGGAGGACTCCACCGGCGACGGGACGGCCCACACGATCGAGGACGTCGCGATCTTCGCGACCACTGCGGGGAGAATTCACGACCGCTCCGGACACGCGATCGGTGAGGCCGGCGTGCTCGAGACCGACCAGCCCGACGCCGGCACCTGGCACACCGTGTCGCTCGAAGGCCGGTACACCGACCCGGTCGCGTTCGCCCAACTCATGACGTACAACGGGGAGCACCCGTCGCACACCCGCATCCGGAACGTCGAGTCCGACTCCTTCGACCTCAAGATCGAGGAGTGGAACTACCTCAACGGCCCCCACGTCACCGAGCGAATCGGGTACGTCGTCCTGGAGGATGGCGTCCACGAACTCGAGGGCGATATCCCTATCGAGGCCGGCACCACGGATGCCAACCACGAGTTCGACACCGACGACGATAACGACTACTCGTATACCGAGCCGTTCGAGTGCAACCCGGTACTCGTCAGTCACTGCCAGACCTACAACGGATGGCACCAAATCGTCACGCGAAATCGCAACGTGAACAGGCACGGCGCCGATGTCCGGGTCCAAGAGGAGAAGAACCGCGACGGAGTCCACACCGAAGAAACGATCGGATACCTGGTCGCGCCACAGCTCGTGCTCGGCAATCGCCGGCCGATCGACGAGTTCCGCCCGAGTTGCCACGGCTTCGGATTCGACAACTCGTTCCATGAGATGCCGGACATCCCGAACCTTCCTGGGAACATTGACAACCAGATCGAGGACATCGACCTTGCGGATATCGACCAGAGCTACGGGCTGTGCGGCGGGATGTCGCTGGCTGCCAAGGACTTCTTCATGCACGACCGCCAGATCCCGCCGGGCGAGAACACGCCCCAGTCCGGGCGACTGTTCGACTACCTCTGGGAGCGCCAGCTCGACACGTTCGACCACGCCAGCGGGTGGGACGACCTCCGGAAGTTCGTCAACTTCTACCTCCCGTCCACGTTCACGCGCGGCCGGTCCGTCTCGGAGTTCCGCCGAGTGAAGGACGCGCTCGACACCGGCCGACCCGTCGTGGTCGGACTGGTGTACGTCCGCCTCGGTAACGGCCAGCTCTGGGACAACCACCAGGTGCTCGCGTACGACTACACCGAGTCGGGCGGCAAGACGTACATCAACATCTACGACCCGAACTGTCCCAACGACAACGACGTCGTCGTTCGCGTCGACGTCGAGGACCGATCCTGGCCGCTACCCGGCTCCAAAATCAACGCCGGCCAGTGGCGCGGCACCAGTAAGGAGCACAACGTGATCGGAATGATCTACATGGACAAGCCGGCCCAGAACCCACCACAGGGCCTCGGATAGCCTGACTAAACCGGGTCTTTCCGGGCCGTCGACGACGTTTTCGCGCGCGCTCGATATCGATCGTGGAGGAATTCGTCAGCCGAACTCCCCCTCTTCTACCAAGGTCCGCGTGACCTCGCTTCCGAAGAAGTCCAGTTCGATCACCCGTCCACACGTCGGACACGCGTATTCGACTTCGGTGCCGAACTCCTCTCTGGCATACATCTCGACAGCGCTGTGCCCCGCCCCGCACTCGACCGGTTCGACTTGTTTTCGCTTCTCGCTCATAGTTCATGTTATGTGTTACCATACTTCGTCATAAATATAGGCACGAGCAGAGGATTCGGGCGAAAGGACGGCCTCAGTCGGGGGAGGATGCCGACCAGAGTTTTTCGATCCGCCGGTCGATGGCATCGAACACGGTCGAGTAGACCTCCAGCGGATGGAGCGACGGGAGTTCGAGATCCGAGACCGAAGCGCCCGTCGG
Organism: Halorubrum sp. B52; assembly: GCF_059752555.1. NCBI lineage: Archaea > Methanobacteriati > Methanobacteriota > Halobacteria > Halobacteriales > Haloferacaceae > Halorubrum > Halorubrum sp. B52. The sequence continues at coordinate 587,152 of NZ_MWTG01000007.1, forward strand.
CGGTTCGTGAAAGTGGACCCGAGTGTTGTGCGTGTTCGGGTGTCGGTCCCAGCGACACTCCCACTGGCCAGTATCCCGAACTTCGAGGTAGTGCAGCGAGAAGTCGTCAGTCGTGAACCACCGGGCGTCAATCTGTGACGTCGTTACCGACTCGGGGTATCGATCCGCGTCAAGCGACGCACGAAGGAGCCGCGGTTCATATGGGTCCGGTTCGAACTGGATCTCGGCAACCAGTGGATCGGCCGACAGCTGTCGCTCAAGCAAGCGTAGTGTCTGTCGATCGGGAGGGCCAGTCGACTCAGGTGTTGAATCGTCTGCAGGAGGGTCCATACTTAGGCGGGGATCAGGTGGCCGTCATTCTCCGAGAGCTGGCGCGCAAGTTCGTACAGCCGGATATCTCGAATGACCCCCTTCCACTCGCTCACCGCTGTCATTCGGTCGTGGATCGTCTCGTGGTCAGCGGCTTCGAACACGGAGATAGTATCTGGATCGGCGGTTCCGAACCGGTCCTCGTAGTCGGATCGCCGTTCTTCGAGTGTTGCGACGCGGTCGACGATCTCGTCGACAGAGAGATCAGCAGCGATCCGGCTCGCGTCCTGCCATTCGAGGTAGCCATCGTTTCGTTCGTACGTCGCCGGCCGATGCTCTCGATTGGCGCGAGCGATACCCATCTCTGCCAGCCGATTGAGATGCTTTTTCGCCGCGTTGGGAGAGCAGTCCGCGAGCTCTGCGATATCAGTGTACGCTGTCGGCGACGTGAGTCCGAGAACGACGTCGTAGACACGCCCGAACGTGTCTGAGCCCTCGCGCCATCGAGACCGATCAGTCCCCGATTCCGGAGCCGGATCGAAGTCGCTCATACCACCACGTACGCGCTGATTGTCAATATATCTTTGTGTTACTCAGATATATGAGTCAGGCGACGCCGAGAGGGGGCGCCAGCGTCTCTGATCGCCGTCTCGCTACTCCGCCGTCGACACCCGCACCACCTGCTTCCCGACGTTGTCGCCGGCGAACAGTCCGAGGAAGGCGTCGGGCGCGTTCTCCAGCCCGTCGACGATCGTCTCGCGGTGTTCGAGTTCGTCGCTCGCCACCCACTGTCCGAGCCGCTCGCTGGCCTCGCCGAACCGGCTCGCGAAGTCGCTCACGAGCAGCCCCTCCACCCGCGCCCGCGTCGGGATCAGTCCCGGGAGCTTCCGCGGGCCGGTCGGCGTCTCCTCGTCGTTGTAGTGGGCGATCTGCCCGCAGACGGCGACGCGCGCGTCGAGGTTCAATCGCGTGAACACGGCGTCCGTGATCGGGCCGCCGACGTTGTCGTAGTAGACGTCCACGCCCTCCGGCGCGGCCTCGTCGAGCGCGGCGCGGAAGTCGTCGGTCGTTCGGTAGTTGATCGCGGCGTCGAAGCCGAGCTCGTCGGTGAGCCACGCCGTCTTCTCGTCGGAGCCGGCGAACCCGACCACGCGACAGCCCGCGCGCTTCGCGATCTGTCCGACGACCGAGCCGACCGCGCCCGCGGCGCCCGAAACGACGACCGTGTCGCCGGGCTTCGGCTCGCCGACCTCCAAGAGGCCGAAGTAGGCGGTCCGGCCGGGCATCCCGAGCACGCCGAGGTAGGCCTCGGGGTCGGCGACAGACGGGTCCACGGGCGCGACGTCGTCGGCGTCGAGCGTCGCGTAGTCGGCCCACCGCCCCTCGCCCGTGACGAGATCGCCCGCGTCGTACGTGTCGCTCGCGCTCTCGATCACCTCGCCGACGACCCCGCCCCTGAGGGGGTCGCCGACGGCCCACGGCTCGGCGTACGACTCGGCGTCGCGCATCCGGCCGCGCATGTACGGGTCCACCGAGAGGAAGCGGGTGCGGACGAGGAGCTCGCCCGGCGCCGGGGAGGGGACGTCGGTCTCGCGTAGTTCGAAACAGTCCAGGTCGGGCTCGCCGGTCGGGCGCTCGGCGAGCAGCCACTCGCGGTTGGTGTCCGTCACGGTCGCCGTTGTCGACTGCGGCCCAATAGCGTTTGGACGCCAGCAGGGAGCGGGGTCGACGTGGATGAGTTACAGAGCCGGCAAGGAATATCCCAGCGCGTGGGATTCCCCCTCGCTCGGCGCGAGGAGGACGTCAACACATTCTCGTGTCATCATACGACAAACTGACAAAATACTTTAATATCTCATCCTCCATCGGAGCATAATGACAGAAAAAGTGGATACTGACGACGAGAGCCCACCGACCGAGGTCCCATTTCCACCAGAGATACTGGAGTTAGATCACGTCTACGAGGTGTTGAGCCACTCTCGCCGTCGGTATCTCTGTTACTCGCTTCTCGCGGACTCGGAGTGGTCGCTGACCGATCTGGCGACGAAGATCGCCGTCTGGGAGAACGACGTCCCCGAGCACGCGGTCACCGATCACCAGCGGGAGCGGGTGTACGTCTCTCTCTATCACGCCCACGTCCCCAAGTTGGTCGAGGAAGGAGTCATCGCCTTCGACGAGGCGAACGAGACGATCGCACCCGCCGAGAACGCCGACCAAGTCTTGACGGCGCTCGAAGGGGCGGGGGCGAGTCTCGACAGCCGACAGGAGACGCACGCGCGCGGAGAGATGGCCGGCGATGATCGATAGGGATGACGCCGACGGCGGCGACGATTCCGCCCTCGACCGAGACACACACTGGCGGGAAGCCGCGCAACGACTGTACGAACCCGACCGAGACGGCGGGCTCGCGACGGCGATCGTCTTCGCCATCGCGGACGCCGACGGGGTCGCTCCGAGCGAGGTGAGATCCCCGCCGCTGTACGAGGTCGTCGACGTGGCCGGGATCGAGCAAGCGTTCTTCGGTTCGAACGCGGACGTGGGCAGTCGGAACGGGACGGGAAGCGTCGATTTTCGCTACGGCGGATATCTCGTCAACGTCAGGAGCGACGGCTGGATTCAGGTCTGCGAGCCGACCGAGGAGAACTGATATCGAACCGTCATCCGTCCCAGAATCCACGCTGTCGATCGTCGATCTCGGAGAGGGTCATTGAAAGAACGTCCCGCCAGTCCGCCGGATGCGAGGCGTTCTCGCCCGGGGTGGGTGCGTCCGGTCCCGGATGAACGTGATCGCGAGCGTTGTGGTCGGAGGGATGTCTGTCCCATCGGTGGTCGTATTCCGATTTCTCGTGCTCTTCGTGATAGTGAAGCGAAAAGTCGCCGTTTTCGTACCAGACGATCTCCAATCGGGCGGCCACCACGGTTTCGGGGTACAGTTGCGGGTCGTACTCGCACAGCAGTCGTTCGGGAGCGTACGCCGGGTACGCGTCAATGTGAGTGAACCGGTCGCCGGTGGTGAGTCGATCGCGGACAGTGTCCAGTCGGTCGAAATCAATCGGCGCGCCGGGATCGGGATTGGACGTATCCTCGTCGCGTCCGTCCGTCATACGGCCGGTCGCGAGTCAGTAGCATCGTCGGGTGCCGTCGAAAGCGCTCGTTCGAGAAGCGTCACCCGACGACGGGTCGTTCGCCACATTGAGAGGCGCTTCCAGACTGCCTCGACAGTTCGGTCGGTCTTCGCAGCGTACTCTGTGATCGACACGTCGTCGGGGGACGTCGCGTCGAACTCCGCTTCGAACTCCGCCATGCGATCCACTTCCGTCTGCAGGAGATCGACGAGCTCGTCGGGAGCGTGCGCAGTTCGGAGCGTCTGAACGCGCCGCCAGTTCAGGTACTCCTGGTTGCGTTCGTAGGTCGCTGGCGACGCCGTCACCTGCGTCACCACGCCCAACCGTTCGAACCACTCCAAGTACTCGCGCGCGGCGTCCACGCCGTGTCCCGCGAGGTCTGCCACATCGCTCGCGGTCGCGGGGGCGTCGAGTCCCAGCACCGCGTCGAGGAAATCGTCTCGCGTTCGCTCACCGCGGACGAGTTCGGACGGTGGCGACAGCGCGTCGAACTCCGGTACCTCGCCACGCTCGTCAGGACCGGCAGTGAGCTCGGGGCGCGGGTCGTCCATAGCAGATATCACGGCCAGGTGCGGAATAAATCTTTGTACTGCTGAATATTCCGTCTTTTGTCTCACCAGAGTGAATCGCTCGGGAGTTCTCGCCGATTGAGCGCTACTCTCGATCGACTCAATTCTCACCGAGCGGGATCGACAGTCCACCGTCCGTGTGCTCGACGCTGGTTCCGAACGCCGCGGAGCGCTCGGCGACGGTGTCGCGCACCCACTCGGCGATCTCGGGGCTCGCGAGCGTCGCCGCCTCATCGACGATCGCGGTCGGCTCGACGAACAGCTCGTCGAGGTCGCCATCGCGGACGACCAGCTCGAAGAGCGCGCTGCGCTTGTTGTGGACGCCCTGCCGGTCGACGTAGTCGACGTAGTCGTCGACGAAGTCGCCTGCGTCGTAGACGATCGGCCGCCCCTCGTACACCTCGACGCCCTGGAGCACGTGCGCGCTGTGGCCGTGGACGACGTCGACCCCCTGATCGACGAGCCACCGTCCGAACCGCTCGTGGACGCGCCGCGGTTCGGTCTCCCAGTTCGCGCCCCAGTGCAGCGAGGCGACGACGAGGTCCGGATCGTGGCTCCGAGCGCTCTCGAGCACCCCCTCGACGAGCGACCGGGTCGCGGGGACCGAGGGGTCGAGCGTCGCGTAGGCGGTGCCCGGTTCCGCGTGGGTCGCGGCGAACGCCTCTGCCTGGTCGGTGAGGCCGAACGCCGCGACCGTGAGGTCGCCCGCCGCGAACACCGCGGGCTCGAGCGCGGTCTCGAGATCGGTTCCGGCGCCGGCGTGGGCGATGCCGGCGTCGTCGAGATGGGTTCGCGTGTCGCGGAGCGCGGGCTCCCGGAAATCGAGGACGTGGTTGTTCGCGAGCGAGACGAACGAGGTCCCGGCGGCGTCCAGCGCCGGGATCGCGAAGTCGGGGTCCGACCGGAAGTAGTACACCTTGTCCGGCCACTGCGTGCCGCCCTCGGAGACGCAACACTCCAAGTTGCCCACGAGCCCGTCGAGCTCCACGAGGCGTGATAGCGTCGACCCCCAGACGCCGGCGGGATCGTCGTCGGCCCAGCGGTCGTTGACGCTGCGCCCGAGCATGAGGTCGCCGACGAATCCGAGCCGCGCGTCGACGTCGGGGGCGTCGAGGTCGCCGCGCTCGCTCTCGGTCCCCGTGCGACGATCGGACGGACGGACGGCGCAGCCGGCGGTCCCGGCCAGTCCGACGACGCCCGACGCAAGCAGGGTTCGGCGGGTTCGCATCGCTCGTGGTTTCGGTGAGAGGGAGTTTGAATTCACCGACCGAGCAGTGAGGGCGACGGGCTACTGTTAGCTACCAGTACTATTGGTCTATTCACCAATGGTTTTATGCTATTGGTCTATGTACCAATAGACGAGGATGGCCTCGCCGACCGACGAAGATCTCGATGGGATACGCGAGGTGAGGAAATACCCGACGGGACTGTCGTCCGCGTGTTTTGCATGCGGACAACGCGTGCCGCGTATCCATCCGGGTGGGCCTACAAGCTGCATTACGGCGCGATAGAGCCGCCTCGCACGCTCGACGATGGGACAATCCGTCGGTACGACAACTCGCACGAGGACACGAAGGGACATAAGCTACACGTCGCACCGGATCCCGATCCAGACATCATCACGTTTCCCGGCATGGTCGCGCTCTGGGAACGATTCTGGGACGAGATTCCAAAAGCCGAGTTTGCGGTGGATTAAGGCCAGCACACCACGGTGATACCATGACAGACACCACGCCGCCACTACATCCGATGGAGCGCGAACAGCTTCTGACCAGTTCGACGCTCGTCCTCACCGTCACGTCGTCCGAGGAGTTCCACGACGATGTCACCGTCAGCATGACAGCGCTTGCACGGGGCGAGACGGTTGAAGCCACGCCAACGCTCTCGTTCGCCAGTTACGATGAGCTCATGGAGACGGTGACGCCGCGCGTGCTCGATCTTATCGAAGCGATTCGTCGGAACGAACCAGCCAGCATCAACGAGACCGCGCGCGTCGTCGATCGGGACGTGAAAAACGTCCACGAGGAGCTCAGCCGGCTCGCTCAGTTGGGGATCATTGTCTTCGAGGAAGACGGCCAGCGGAAGCGGCCAGTCGTCTGGTTCGACGAACTCGTCATCAACCTCCCGTTCGATCCGGAAATGGACGACACGACAGCGGCCGCCCCTTAATATTCGATCGCCGCGGAGTAGCGGTCAAGCACGAGCACGAACGCCGCGCCCGCGACGGCCGCCAGCGCGAACCGCGGCGCGGCGGCCCGCCACGACTCCCCGCTCTCCGCCAGTCGGGTCGACACCTCGAGGAGCGGCGCCCGGAGCGCGCCGACGACGAGGCTCACGAGGAACGCGAGCGTGGCGGCCCGGGCGCGGGCGAGCGCGTAGCGAACGGTGTGCGCGATCGTGAACAGCCCGACGACCCCGCCGAGGAGAAACGTCACAACGGGGGGGAGCGTCTCGACGAGCGCGTCGCTCCCGTTCCCCGTTAGAAGCGCGGCGACCCCGTCGACCGCGCGGCTCACAGTTCCCGACATGTACTCGTACTGGCCGAGCACGATCAGCAGCAGCGACCCCGAGACGCCCGGGAGCACCATCGCGCTGACCGCGACCGCGCCGGCGACGAAGACGATCGGCAGCGAGATGCCGATCCCGGTCGAGGCGACGCCCGAGGCGAGAAAGGCGAGCAGGAAGCCCGCGCCCGCCGCCGCCTTTCGTCGGGGCGTGTCGAGCGCGACGCCGCCGAGGAGGACCCCCGCCGACGCCGCGATCAGCCCGAAGAAGAAGCCGTACGTCGCCACCGGGCGAGTCGCGAGGAGGTAGTCGACGCCGCTCAGCACGGTGACGACCGCCGTGCCGATCCCCGCGCCGAGCACGAGTAGGAAGGCGCCGTCGATCTCGTGGAACGCGGCGCGGGCGTCCGGAATATTGGCGGGCCGGACGCCGGCGAGCACGCGCCGAACGCGGGCGAGGTCGATCGCGGTGACCGCCGCGATCAGCCGCTCGTAGATGCCGACGATGAGCGCGATGGTGCCGCCGGAGACGCCGGGGACCGCGTCCGCGCTCCCCATCGCGACGCCCTTCAGGTACAACGTCGCCCACTCCCGGAAGCCGGCCATGGTGGTTACGGGCTCACGCCAGTGGTGACGGTCGCGTCGACGGTCGCGTCCGCCAAGACCGGAGTCGCGGGCGCGAGCGTCGCGCTCTCGTTACCCGATCCGTCGCCGCCGTCGGAGCCCCCGTCGACCGGACAGTCGGGGTCGCCGCTCGGGCAGTCGACGATCTCTTCTTCCAGTTCGACCGTCGCCGCCGCGTCGTCGGCGCCAACGACCTGCGCCTCGGTCACCTCGACCTCTCCAACGCGCTGGGTGGTGTACAGGTCGTCACCGGTCGTCTGCGCGGTGCTGACGGTGTACGCGCCCGTCGCGCGGACGCTCGTGTTCGTGTAGCCGTTCTCGGGGCCGAACTCGTCGTAGCCGGTCGTCGAGTACGGCACCGTGAACTCGAAGTTCCCGTTCGAATCGGCCTCGGCGTACTGCGTGTACTCGAACGTCTCGCCCGAGGGCTTCCGCATCTCGACGGTCGCCTCGACCTCCTGGCCGGGCTCGGCGCCCGACCCCTCGATCGTCGCGCCGGGGACGCGTTCGAACGTCTTCACGTAGTCGTCCTGGAACGCCGCGAGGAACGACTTGCCGAGGATGTCCTCGACGCTGGTCCCCTCGGGGACGAGCTGCTGGAGCACCCGCACCTGCAGCGCCGAGGGCGACTGGCTCCGCGCCTGCGAGGCGTGGACGAGCCGGTGGTGTTCGAGCGCGGCGACGCGCTCGGAGGGGAGCGTGCCGACGCCGCCGACCTGGGCGCTGCCGTCCTCCTCGACGTAGGCGCGCGCCGCGCTCATGTTGTCGAACTGCCGGACCGTGGTCGTCGGGTCGGCGGGGAGCGTGTTCACCTCGACCTGCTCGCCGCCCCGCGTCTGGGCGGTCCGCGTCTCCCAGTCGACCACCACGGGTTCGGGGTCGACCGCGCTGCCGTGGTGCTCGTACAGGCGGATCATCTGGCTCTCGTGGTAGCGCTGGGTGTTCACCTGCATCACCGTACTGAAGCCGCCCTGCTCGGTCTGCTGGTAGAGCACGCGGTTGAAATCGGAGCGCGTCTCGTTGCCGGAGTAGAACGTGACGGGCGCGCCGAACTTGGAGTTCGGCGACGCCATCTGCCAGTCGACCATCACGTAGCGGGTGTGCTCGCCCTCCGTGCTCTGGCTCGCGAGGACCTCGCGGGACGCCTCCTCGCTCGGCGCGAGGAGGTAGTCGGCCGCGTCGCCCGCGTTCTGCTGGAACGGGTTCGCGTTCGGGATGCGCTCGGCGCGGGTGGTGATCCAGTGGCCGTAGTCCCACCACGACTGCACGCCGTAGGCGCCCTCCGGGTAGTCGAAGTCGCCGTCTGCCGGGCGCTCGTAGGTGCCGTACAGCTCCATGGGGTTGTCCGCGCCCTCGAGCTCGCCGGGCGTGGGCGTCTCCTCGTTCATCCACTGGAGGCTGCCGTCCCACTGGGTGACGCCCCCGGGGCCGGTGTTCGCGCCGGCGGCCCAGACGGGCGTCGCCATCGCGACGAGCGGGACGATGAGGACGACGACTAAGGCGATCGCCGTCATCGCCTGCCACCCTTCGACGTCGCGGACGTCGTCGAGCGAGCGCAGGCTGATCGCGTCGAGAGTTACTTGGAGGAAGTACGCCGCGCCGACCGCGACGATCACCGCGAGGTAGTAGTTGAAGCGGGTCTGCGTGAACGCCGCGCTCCCGATGAACGCCGCCCACACGGCGAAGTAGAGTTCCTCGGCGTCGTACTCGACGAGGAACGTCGCGCCGACGAGCAACGCGGCGGCAATAACGAGGCCGACCACCTGCCAGCTCACGCCGACGACGCCGCCGATGGCGCCGTAGAGCTGGGGGACCGCGTAGACGGAGCCGATGACGGCGAGCGCGGCCGGTATATAGAGGGTGTGGTTGAGGTCATCGGAACGGTAGAGAGGACGGGCGATGATATACAGGACCGCGGCGAGCGCGAGGAAGAATGCGAAGCCGTACTGCGAGAGGACGAAGTCAGAGAAGGCGGCGTTCTGGAGCGGGGGTTGGCCTTCGCCGATCGTCTGGAATGTGGCGCGAGCGCTGAAGCCGACGAAGTTCAGGAGGTTACGGGTCAGCGTCGACCACAGCGACGGGAGTGCGAACCAGACGACGCCCGCGGACGCGAGGATGAGTCCGCCGACGGCCGGCGGGTAGGTGTTAGTTTCGAGTTCGCGCGACTCCCACTGCCGGGCCATCCACGCGAGGAAGACCGCGCCGACGGCGACGCCGAGCGGGAGGACGACCTGAGTGAGCGAATAGTCAGTAACGCCGAACGAGAAATTGTCAAGCGGAATTACCTGCATCAGGCCGGCGACACCCATCGATACCGCGCCCGCGAAGGCGATCGGTTCGGGCGTGGTGCCGTGGTACACGTCGCTCGTGATCTTCACCGCGAGGAAGACGCCAGTGAACCCAACCATAAGGACGCCGGGCTGCCACGTCCACATGTAGAGGCCGAGCGCAACACCCGCAGCCGCGGCGTACGCGGCCGGCCGCTTGAGCGCGTCCCAGTCGCGATCGATGACGATCTCCCAGACCGGTGCCTCACGCTCGGCGACCGCGAAGGCGACGAGGAACGCGAGGACGGCGAGGCTCTGGAAGAGGACCTCGGCCGCGCTGTGATCCGGGAAGCCAACGAGACTGTAGCTGAAGAACGTGCCCGGGAGAAGCGCGAGGACGACGACCGCCGCGACCGCGGCGAACCGGTCGACGAGCCGACGCGCGATGAAGTAGGTCGGGATCGCGACGAGCGAGCCGGCGATCGGGGCCATGATGAGCATGACTTCTTCGGTGCTGCCCATGAGCGGCCGGGCGATCCAGACGCTGACCGCCATGATGTGGTCCCAGAGGGTGCCGAACTGACCAGCCGATCGTCCGACCGGGAAACCAGTCCAGACGTCGAAAGGAAGGGTACTCGGCCAGTTCTCGAGGAGGTAACTCGTCTCGCGGAAGTGGTACCACGCGTCGTTGCCGCGGAAGTACACCTCGCCGTTTTGGATGAAGTTACCGTACGATCGGAGGCGGGTCCACAGCATGAACGCGAGCGCCCCGAGGAGGATCGGGACGTGATAGTAGGACTCGAAGTAATCGAGTAGTGACATCTCCTCTGTATCAGAGGAGGAACGGGTTCCGCTCATTACGTGCAACGACTGGCAAAATGCGCATAAGCCTTTTGACCTCCGTCCGGAGTCAGGTCCGGATTCTTTCGCGTGAGACAATCAGATGGGTCCAGTCTCACCGAAAGCAATGTTCCCCACATCGTGGGTACTCCGGTTTGTGCAATCCTCAACCGAGCTCAGACAACCGACTTCAGTAACCGATGAAATTGGCCGCCACTGATGATTGTCCCAGTCAAGGCGCACGGGCCGAGCCATCGACCCAACAGAACCAGTCTCGCGTTCGAGGAACACCCGACTTGCCTTGAGGTCGGCATGGCCCTCGAATCCACAGGATCCACACTGAAATGTGTCTTTCTCTCGGGTTGTGTCGTCTCGTTCACCGCATTCTGGACAGTCCTGTGTCGTCCACGCCTCGGATGTTTCGGTGAGTTGGATGCCGTACTCCGAACAGACCATCTCAAGTCGGTTAATAAATCGTCTGAACGCCCAGAACTCGTGTGTCTTCAGGTTCACCGTCGCTGACCAGTGTGATTCGATTACGCCGGTGAGGTCACCAATGTACAGGTCTGAGACGCCCTCCTCGTAAAGTCGTTTGAGGAGGTCACGAACGAGAGCGTCTTGGGCATGATTTCGGCGTGCAGACCGGCGTCGGTAGAGCCGCCGTATTCGGGTTGTCAGCGTACGCCTGTCGTTTTTCGCCTCATACGCAGCGATCTTCCTTGTAGTCCCCAGAAAGCGTTCGAACAGCTGGCGTCCACGATAGAGATATTGCTTTCCTGTTGTAGTTGTGCATGCGACGAGGTTGTTCGCACCGATGTCGAGGGCTGCCTTCTCAGAGGCAAGTGGTGAATCCAGCTCCGTCTCGTCGACAGTCACTGGTTGGTGTGCCCGGTACGTATCGGTTACCTCGTCGTACTGTATCTTCAGCTGTCCAGGATCGCCCTCCCATCTCGGCTCACCGACGACTTCGAGGCGGAGTCGCTCGTGATATCCGAGTCCATACTCATTTTTTAGTTGTTGTCCGACCGGGATCTCGAGCCGACTGCGGTCACCCCATTCGAGGGTATACTGGTCGTAGCGAACGACCGTATGGAGGTCACGACCGTCTGCTTCGTTCCCCCAATAGCCCGGCGGCGATGCCTCATGTGAAGGGTCTTCTAAGAATTTAAAGAACGATTCCCACGCGAATTTGTTTTTCCGCAGTACCTGCTGCGCATTTGCGTAGCCGAGGACATGTTTGTACCGGTCAAGATGTCCTGAGGCATCCCAGACACTCTCGTCATCAAAGAACAACTGCCGTCTGGCGTAGGTCACCTCGTTCCAGAGTGCAGCACTCGCATCGAGGACAGTGCGCAGCATCTCCTCACCGTCTTCGTCGAGTGGCCGAATCTCGAAGACGTTCGTTCGCTGCATATATTGGATCACGTGCTCCAAAAGTAAAAGAGTTCCCCTGATAAGAGAGTCGTTTTATATCATCTACCAACGGAGTAAGAGTATGCCCGGTGACAACGGTAGCGGGCGACCGCAGAAAGTCACAACGGACGACGTGCTCAGAGAACTTCGTAGCGTCGACGAGCCGGTCGGAACGGCTGCCGAACTTGCCAGAGAACTAGATGTCTCTTCACAGACGGTTGTTCGACGGCTCGAAGAACTCGAAGGCCGTGGAATCGTAGCCCGAAAACAGGTTGGTGCAAATGCTGTTGTGTGGTGGATCGTTGCCGAGGAGCACGTCGAGTAAGGAGCTTGAGATTGAACTTCTCAAAGTGCACTGCGGAGAGTAAGTCTTATTTTTCGAAGTGGTGAATCTTCCACTGAATGAAGGTCTCCGTCGTCATCTGCACGTACACGATGGACCGCTACGACGTCTTCACGGAGGCTGTCGAGAGTGCGCTCGCACAGACGTACAATCCGATCGAGGTCGTGCTCGTGATCGACGGCAACCCCGAGGTGTACGAGCGGGCGGTCGAGGACTTCAGCGAGCACAAAAACGTTGTCATCTCCGACAACGAGGAGAACCAAGGCATCTCATACAGTCGAACGCGCGGCGCGGAGCTAGCATCGGGCGAGATCGTCGCGTTCATCGACGACGACGGCGTGGCTAAAAAAGACTGGATCGCAAAGCACATCCAAACCTATGAAGAGACGGACGCGGTTGCAGTGGCAGGGTACGTTGCACCGTGCTGGCAAAGAGAGAAGCCCGACTTCTTCCCCGAGGAGTTCTATTGGCTCGTCGGCTGTACAGAGCTGGGCTTTGCGGAGGACGGTGAGGAGGTCCGGAACGGATACGGCTCAAACGTATCGTACAAACGGAACGTCTTTCTCGACGTCGGCGGCTACGACATGAATACGGGTCGGAAAGGGGATCGGCATATCCAGGCACATGAGGCACCTGTGGGGATCCGGATCCGGGAGGCATACGGACAGGGTGTCGTGTACGTCGAGGATGCGGTGGTACATCACAAACTGTTCGACTACCGTGGTGAGTTTCGGTGGCTTGTGTTTCGATCGTTCTGGCAAGGGTTTTCCAAGCGTGTGATGGAGTTACTGTATCCGGGTGCACAGGGAAACGAAAGCGCCTATCTGAAGGATCTAGCGGGGAACCGTATCCCAACCCGTCTGAAGCGAGCTATGCTTAGACCGTCGCTTGCGGAGGCACAGCGGATCGTCGCAATTGTTGTGTTCACAGCTGCGGTCGGGCTCGGTTACGCTTACGGGCTCACAAAACGTGACGTGTTGCGAGAAGAGGTTGACACAGCAGAGACAACCGCCGATACATCAACCGACAACTGATCGTGCATCTCGTTGCAGAGATAACAGTAGTTTTGCCGTTAACACGTTGCTGTTAATATATTTGTACGGTATACTGCTCCTCTTTCTTTGACTCTGCTGAATCTCAGCGCATTACTTTCATATAGATCTCAAGAAGTTGGTCACCGATCTGATCCCAGCTCACGTCGCGAACAATAGTACGACCGTTCGATCGGTTGCCGGACTGAAGTACACGGTGTAGATTATTGGTGAGTTCCTTCTCAGTAGTCCCAACTCCTGAGGGGGACACGTTCATCAATCGCTCTTGAACGTCGCCGACATCAGTTGAGATTACGGGCACATTACACGCCATCGCCTCTTTGACCGTGTTCGGAGACCCTTCGTGTTTTGAGGTCAATAATAAAGCATCTGCTGCGTTGATGTAGTAGACAACCTCCTCGTGTGGCACTCCCGAGATCGTCTGTAGAGTGATCTGTTCGCCCATACGTGATTCCACGCGTTCAACGATCCGCTTCGCCAATGGGTAGTTCTTCCGCTCGTATTCCGGAGAATACGGAAACAAGACATGGGTCCCCTCACCAGCCCATCCAACACGCTGGCGCGCTTCAATTCGATCGATCGGCCGAAATCGGTCCAGGTCGACACCGCTTGGTACAATATACGCATCTTCTCGACCCAGAAGCTCCCGCATCTCCTCACTACGAACCGTGACCGCGTCGGCCCGCCACGCGCAAGCTTTCGTTACCAATCCGTCGAATCCGATGACATCTGATCCCCAGAGTGTCAACACTACTGGCAGCCGAAATTGTGTTATCGCATATGGTGCAGTGAGTCCATAATTCGCGTGTATCAGGTCGTATTCACCGGAATGCAACTGCCGACGAACTTTTGGGACAAACTGGAGATACTGTTTAATCCCACGTGTTCCACCTATGTCACCGTCGATCTGCTCGGCTCCAGGAACCTCAACCACCGTGCAGGTGACACCTTTCTCTTCGAGTGTCTCGATTTGCTGTGTGAAAAATATCTCCTCAGAGGTGGTGAGATGGAGCACATGAAGATCGTCACCGGTCGACATTGGGCGTATCGAGTAGTTATATTTTTGTCTCGCGGTTATACCCTTCGGTGCGGTTTTGAGGAACTAATATCTGTACTGTCAGGCCTCTTCGTGCGCAGTTATTTATGCTGGTGGAAAGAGACCATATCTCTCGTTCACCTACGAAAACAAATCAGTTCTCTGAATAGATATGCCGCTCACAAAGTATTTCCCATCCCACCGATACCGCATATGTATGCAAGCAGTCGTACTCGCCGCGGGCAAAGGTACGCGCCTCCGTCCGCTCACTGACGACAAGCCGAAGGTGCTCGTCGAGGTTAATGACACGCCGCTCATCGAGGACGTCTTCGATAACCTGATCGACGCTGGTGCCACCGAACTCATCGTCGTCGTCGGCTTCAAAGCTGAACAGATCATCGACCGCTACGGTGATGAATACCGCGACGTTCCGATTACCTACACACACCAGCGCGAGCAGCTGGGCCTATCACATGCCATCCTCCAGGCAGAGCCGCATGTCGATGGCGATTTTATGCTCATGCTCGGCGATAATGTCTTCCGCGGCAATCTTGAAGACGTGGCCAGCCGTCAACAAGAGGAGCGTGCTGACGCTGCGTTCCTCGTTGAGGAGGTTCCCTACGAAGAAGCATCCCGATACGGCGTCCTCGACACAAACGAATACGGCGAGGTCGTCGAAGTCGTCGAGAAGCCCGACGACCCGCCAAGCAACCTCGTGATGACCGGCTTCTACACGTTCACACCAGCGATTTTCCACGCGTGTCATCTCGTCCAACCCTCCGACCGCGGCGAATACGAACTCCCGGATGCGATTGATCTGCTCATCCAGTCCGGTCGCACCATCGACGCAATTCGGTTAGATGGTTGGCGGATTGACGTCGGTTACCCTGAAGACCGTGACCGTGCCGAGGAGCGGTTGGACGATAGAGCAGACGGGGAGAAGTCAGAAGATGCCGAACCAGACGAAGCTATCGTCGACAGTTGAGATTCTCTCATCGATGATGTAGCAGATTTCTCCTCGTATTGTCCAATAGGAACAGTTCCGCAAACGACTAAGCGTTAGTCCCCTACCACTATTCGTAATCGAGTACGGGAGCAATGTACCCAGCTGCGGAGATTTCGCAACCGTGCTAATCGTTTCGGTGGATTGTGCCTCAGAGTGGTATTACAGTCTCAGATCCATCTAGCTCGTAATCAAGACTTTTTGTCGCTTGCAGAGCACAGGCCACCACCAGTTGAGAGACTAGTCCAGTGCTGGCCACGATCAATTATCGAATCGGACAGACAAACTGAGGACAATTAGTCACGACACTCATCACTCTGTTTAATCAGCAGACCACAGAATAATGTCTCGCGTGTGCTGCCGCTCAGCGGTTAAATTCGATAAAGAAAAGCGCGTGTGGGTCGGCCCGCGGGGGCCGATGGTTAGCGAGCGTGGAGTATCGCTGCTGCGTTACTCGGTACGCCGCGTAGCGAGGAGCGCAGCCGCGATGAGGGCCACGAGGGCCACGAGAGCGCCGAAGCCGGGCGTGGAGTCGTCGGTGCCGCCGTCGCCACCGTCGTCTCCGTCGCCGCCGTCGTCGCCGCCGTCAGCGCCGTCGTCGCCGTCGCCACCGTCGTCGCCGTCGCCACCGTCGTCACCGTCGCCACCGTCGTCGCCGGTGGATTCGATGGTGAGCGTGCCGGTCGCTTCGTCGTCCTCGGTGGAGATACCGTGCTCGTAGTCACCAGCGTCGAGGCCGGACGTGTCGGCCGTGAACTCAACGGTCTGGCTGCCGCCGGCTTCGAGCGTGACTTCCTGGCTGTCGAGCTCCTCGCCGTCAAGCGTGAGCGCGACAGACTGGGTGCCTTCTGCGTTGCCGGTGTTCTCGATCGTCGCGGAGACGGTCACCGAGTCACCAGCCGTGGCGGTCGCCTCAGACGGGTTCAGGTCCGAAACCTCGAAGGTCGAGGTTTCCTCAACGGCTTCGACGACCGTTCCGTCAGCCTCTACAGCATCGTTCAGCTGGAGCTGCTGCACACTGAGCGTGTACTCGTCGCCAACGGACGTGTCGCTGAAGTCGAATTCTGCTTCCCACGTACCGTCACTCGAGACGTTGACCTCGTCGTCAGTCTTGACGAACGAGGGCTGCGTACCACTGTCGGAGCGGGCACGAACGGTGAACTCCGTACCAGGAGCCACGTTCGAGGTGCCCGTCACGGTCTGGCCTTCAGCAGGCGTCACGTTGAACGGATCGTTGTCGAATTCAGCCGTCCGCTCGGCAACGTTGAAGTCGGCCGAAACCGTGTTGTACGAGTCTTCGAACTCATCAGTATCAACGTTGTCGTCCGGGTTCAGGAGCCGCTGGTCCTGAACCGTGAACTCAACGTCGAACTCGTAATCCTCGTCGTCCTCCAGACCGAGTTCGGAGGTGTCGAGAACCACGTAGTAATCGTTGTTCTCTTCGTCAACAACGACGTCGATCTGGCTCGCAGTTGGAGTGATCTCTAAGCGGTCCGCGTTCGGACCCGCGCTGTCGCGGGTCTCGTAGACACGGAACTCAAGTGCGTTATCGTCGTTGAGGTCGCCGTCCGCGTTCGAGATGCTGTTATTTGCCAGGTAGGCAAGCTGCGCACTCTCGTCTTCCGAGTCGACATCGGACTGCTGACCAGCGAAGTCAAGCGCGCCTTCGAGGCCGCTCGCACTGATCTGGTGAACACTCGTGTCACCGTGCGCGAAGCTGCTCGTCTGCGTCACGTCGCCGTCTTCGACGGCGGTCGTGAGCACGTCAAGCTGCTCGTCCTCATCTGCGTCGAGGAGGTCGCTTGCGGTCTCGTCAGAGGTGGTCCACGTCTGGATACCGTCCGTCGAGCGCTCCTCGATGAACAGCGTCGCAACGTCGTCAGACGAGTCGATAGTAGTGTCGTAGTTACTGGATGCAGACGACTGGACGTCGTAGTCACCAGAGGCGAGGATATCGTCGAGCCCCGTCTCATTCTCGAGGGTGATATCATCGTCGTCGTCGTCCGTATCAACGAGTGTCACCGGCGCCTCAGCAGCGCTGGTGTTGCCGGCTGGGGAGCCAGCAGTGTTGTTGATACCTGCGGTATAGGTGTTGAATTCCAGCGTGACCTGGTCGTCGTCACCGAAGTCGTCGATGCGCACGTTTGCCTGGTAACCGAAGTCATCTTCGTTGCCGATGACGACCGTCCCAGAGCTCGCCGCACCGTCAGCCGTGACGGTGAACTGGACATTGTCACCCTGTGCGGTGGTCAGGCTGGACTCTTCGATGTTGACATCGCCATCACCGACATCCTGCACAGTGATGTTGTCCGTGTCCTCAGCTGTCGAGTCGACAACAGACACGTCGAATTCGTACTCATCGGCATCGATGTCAGTGAAGTTCAGTTGGTGTTCCGTGTCTTCACCGCTGAAGAGAGTGATGTATTCGTCTTCACTGTGGAGCGCGATGTCGTTCGATATGTCGTTGTCTCCCTCGGTGTTGGTTCCATCACCGACGGCCTCGGAGTGGTTGGCGACATCGTAGCGGTCGTAGTCATCGCCGAGGTCAATCGTATCGGTGTACTCGTCGCCGAAGATCGCTGCAAGATCTTCCTCGTCGAGGCCCTCTGCCTGGATGTTGACGGCGTAGTTGTTACGCACGCTCGAGGAGATCTCGTAGTCGACGGTCGCGTCGTCGCCGTCGTTGCCGACCGTATCCTCATCGAATTCGGTCGTGAGGCCCTGCACAGCGACTTCGAACCGAATGTCGTCGCTGGCGATATCGTCACCAGTCGAGTTCTCGGTGATTACGTACTGACCGGCGTCGAGGTCCTCGGTCTCGATGATGACGTAGTTGCCATTATCGGGGTCGAGTGCTGCCTCAAGATTGCCGACCTCTGGGTTGTCTCCGCTTGTGTCGACCGTGCGGAGTTCCAGACCATCATCGGGACTGTCGAATCCCGTAACATTATACGCTACTTCCTGACCCTGGTACAGCGTCGCACCAGAGGTCTGCTCTTCGTTGCGGTCGAAGTCGTCGTCGAGGTTCGCCGCAGCCGCGGGGGCAGCAGCGAAACCAACGGCGACCATGGAAATAACCATGACCGCAGCAAAGAAGACCGCGTTAGCCTTCTTGCGTGTACTATTGTCGTTTGTCATTGTTGTTGTGTTCTGCGTCGCGCTGGCAGCTTTCTCCGTACCTCAGTCGCCCGATCGTCATAGACCAACATTACGTCGAGGGCACCACCGGACTCGGCTGTGGATAGTTACGTACCACGCGTTGCATCGGTAGGGGTACTGCATTCGTAACAAACACGATTATGATAAATACTTTGTGTATCCCGACTAGTGAGTAAAAACAGATTAGCAGAGGTTTCAGGCCTTGAAGCCGTAGATTTTGGTTTATAGGATGATCCTTCCACGATTAATAGATAATTACCTAACACTTATACAGCAGACAGACGTAACGCTTACATCGCTGGCTTGGCTCGCACTATATGGGCCCACTAAGGGGGCACGCATTTTGTTCTCTGGGTAGGGGACTCGCGTGCCCTTCTGCTTTACACTCGCGAGTTACGCCACTCACAGGTTGGACCTCATCTCTTTCACGTCTTCTACCTCCGTTTTTTTTAATTGATGTCGCCGAACGTGGTGTCGAGTACTTTGGACCATCAACAAATCGATTTTTGTACGTTGGTGGTCAGTGCGCGCCGTGCTCAGCCAGGTCGGCGACTGTAAGAATGTGCCCGCATTCGTCAGTCGGCGACGCTGCAGCTCCAAGTTGGTCACGACTCGTTGTGGGAGCATGACGAAAAGCGATCCACCAAGTTGAGTACTGAAGGGAAGCATGAAGATCAGGAACATAGCTCGCAGAGATCGAAACGGGTCTTGAGAGCGCAGCCGGCGTGACACTGCTCTCAGAGCGAAACAGTGTGATCGTGGACGCCACCCGTCTCAGTTTGGTCGCAGACACCAGCAGCGTCCAAACGGCAGGAAGGAACAGAGAGCGCCGAAAGCGACGATCAAGGTCGTAACGGATGGCGGAACGGTCCCGCGAGAGACGCCGAAAATGTCCGCGCAGGAGCAGCCAACCGAACTCGGCATCGACGTAGTCGACAACAGAGTACTGGCGAGCATGGAGCCCGGAGAAATCCCGTTCATCATAAAGGCGCCGGCAGGGATCTCGGTCAGCAGCGGCACAGATCTCTGGTGAGGTTCTCTGAGGAGGAACTGATGAAGATGTACTACGACTTCGCGGATAGCCTCGGTAGTGTGATACTGAAGGTGGCTACGCGGATCCAAATCAGGTGATGACAGTGTGGAAATTACTACCACAGTAAGAACTACGTGACAAAGTTACACGCGGCTCAAGTACGCGAGGCCCGGGATGGGAGTGGAGCAGGCTACGAACGCTGGCGGTCGACGAACACCGGTCGCACACGGCGACACCCGGGAGCGCAGATGTTTACGTGGCGGATCATCGGCTACTCACAGGTGCCGAGTGCTACCCGCTCGACGAGCCGACCGAGTCGGTGTACGAAGATCTCGCAGAAAAGACGTGCACCACCGCAACGGGATCAAGTTCGACAATGGAAGAGAGGACATCAAGCCGGTCAAGTACGCCAAACACGCCACGATCACGCAGGAGCAGATTCTGGCGTGGCTGAGGACGAGAAGTGCGAGCGGCGCCGGCGCGCAGCTGGCGTCTCAGACGAGAATATCTGTGACGGGTGCGGGGAGTTGCCGGAGCCGCTCGCAACAGCATCGGAGTTCACCGGTGAGCGGTGTCTGGAGTGAGCTAAACTGAATTTCGACGAAGAGCCGATCGAAGTCTTAGAGTGGTCAGAGATGAACGACGAGAACTAGAGCGGAACGGGGAGCTGATGCAGCTACAGAACGTGCTACTCCAATGGTTCTGGACCCAATGCGCTCGTCGTCAACGAGAGTAGTAGCGAGAGATACGATGTTGCAGAACTGAAGCCGCATGAGACGCGTCGATCGGTGACGCGTAGCTGTCACGGATTTTCGAGGGCTACTGGACGCACAGTTATGAGCGACGCTGCAGCTGTCACTGGGTGGTTGAGTTTGATAAAGAAGTGCCGCAAGAGGTCGGCCCGCGGGGGCCGATGGTTAGCGAGCGTGGAGTATCGCTGCTGCGTTACTCGGTACGCCGCGTAGCGAGGAGCGCAGCCGCGATGAGGGCCACGAGGGCCACGAGAGCGCCGAAGCCGGGCGTGGAGTCGTCGGTGCCGCCGTCGCCACCGTCGTCTCCGTCGCCGCCGTCGTCGCCGCCGTCAGCGCCGTCGTCGCCGTCGCCACCGTCGTCGCCGTCGCCACCGTCGTCACCGTCGCCACCGTCGTCGCCGGTGGATTCGATGGTGAGCGTGCCGGTCGCTTCGTCGTCCTCGGTGGAGATACCGTGCTCGTAGTCACCAGCGTCGAGGCCGGACGTGTCGGCCGTGAACTCAACGGTCTGGCTGCCGCCGGCTTCGAGCGTGACTTCCTGGCTGTCGAGCTCCTCGCCGTCAAGCGTGAGCGCGACAGACTGGGTGCCTTCTGCGTTGCCGGTGTTCTCGATCGTCGCGGAGACGGTCACCGAGTCACCAGCCGTGGCGGTCGCCTCAGACGGGTTCAGGTCCGAAACCTCGAAGGTCGCGGCTTCCTCAGTGGCTTCGACGACCGTTCCATCAGCCTCAACAGCGTCGTTCAGCTGGAGCTGCTGGACCGACAGGGTGTACTCGTCGCCGACGGACGTGTCATTGAAGTCGAATTCAGCTTCCCACGTGCCGTCAGCCGAGACGTTGACCTCGTCGTCAGTCTTGACGAACGAGGGCTGCGTGCCGCTGTCGGAGCGGGCGCGAACGGTGAACTCCGTACCGGGAGCCACGTTCGTCGTCCCTGTTACGGTCTGCCCCTCAGCGTTCGTCACGTTGTACGGATCGTTGTCGAACTCGGCCGTCCGCTCGGCGAGGTTGAAGTTAGCCGACACCGTGTTGTACGAGTCTTCGAACTCGTCAGGGTCAACGTCGTCGTCCGGGTTCAGGAGCCGCTCGTCCTGCACCGTGAACTCAACGTCGAACTCGTAATCCTCGTCGTCCTCAACAGGGAGGTTGGAGGTGTCGAGGATCACGTAGTAGTCATCGTTCTCTTCGTCAACAACGACATCGAAGTCGTTTGGATCCGGAGTAATCTCATCGCGGTCCGCGTTCGGACCCGCGCTATCGCGCGTTTCCTGGAGCTGGAATTCGATCGCGTTATCACTGTTGATCGAATTGAAGCTATTGTTTGCCAAGAAGGCGAGCTGCTCGCTCGCGTCATCGTCAGCGACACCGGACTGCTGACCAGCGTAGTCGAGCGCGCCTTCGAGGCCGCTCGCGCTGATCTGGTGGACGCTCGTGTCACCGTGCGCGAAGTCGCTCGTCTGGGTCAGTTCGTCGTTTTCGACGGCAGTCGAGATCTCGTCGAGCTGCTCGTCGTCATCAGCGTCGACGATGTCGCTTGCGGTCGAGTCGGAGGTGGTCCACGTCTGGATACCATCCGTCGAGCGCTCCTCGATGAACAGCGTCGCAACGTCGTCAGACGAGTCAATCGTCTCGTCGAAGTCGTCCGAGGCGCCTGACGAGACGTCGTAGTCACCAGAGGCGAGGATATCGTCGAGATCTGTCTCACCCTCGAAGGAGATCTCGTCGTCATCGTCATCCGTATCAACGACACTGACAGGGTCATCAGCTCCGGAGAGCCCTGCAGTGTAGGTGTTGAATTCCAGCGTGATTTCGTCGTCGTCACCGAAGTCCTCGATGGTCACGTTCGCCTGGTAGCCGAAGTCCTCCTCGTTACCGATGACGACCGTCCCAGTGCTCGCGGCACCGTCAGCCGTGACAGTGAGCTCAACGTTGTCACCCTGCGCGGTGTTCAGACTAGACTCCTGAATGTTGATATCACCATCACCGATATCCTCCACGGTGATGTTGTCCGTATCCGAAGCCGTCGAGTCGACGACAGAGGCTTCGAACTCGTACTCACCAGCGTCAATGCCGGTGAAGTTCAGCTCGTGCTCCGTATTCTCAGCGTTGAAGAGCGTGATGTATCCGTCTTCCTCGTGGAGCGCGTAATCGCCTTCGAGATCGGAGGTGCCCGTTTCGTCGATGTGAGCGGCGACGTCGTACCGGTCGTAGTCGTCGCCGAGATCGATCTCATCGTCGTACTCGTCGCCGAAGATGTCTGCAAGATCATCCTCATCGAGGCCATCTGCCTCAACGTTGACGGCGTAGTTGTTACGCACGTTCGAGGAGATCTCGTAGTCGACGAGGGCATCCTCGCCACCATCCCCGACCGTATCCTCATCGAATTCGGTCGTGAGGTCCTGCACGGCAACCTCGAACCGAATGTCGCCAGCGCCGCTGGTGGCAGTGTCGACATTGTCACCGGTTCCTTGCGTGGTGATTACGTACTGACCAGCGTCAAGGTTACCGGTGTCGACGATGACGTAGTCATCACCTTCGGGGTCGAGCGCCTGTTCAAGATTGCCGACTTGCGGGTCGTCCCCGCTCGTGTCGACTGTCCGGAGCTCGAGATTCCCGCCATCATAGTTGTCAACGTTCGATACGTCGTAAATCACTTCCTGACCCTGGTATAGCGTCGCACCAGAGCTAGAGCCAGCATTGCGGTCGTAATCGTCGTCGAGATTCGCCGCAGCCGCGGGGGCGGCAGCAAAGCCGACGGCGACCATGGAAAGAACCATGACCGCAGCGAAGAAGACCGCGCTAGTCTTCTTGCGTGTTGTATTGTCGTTTGTCATTGTTGTTGTGTTCTGTGTCGCGACAGTCTGCTTTATCCGCGCCTAGGTGCCCGTCCATCAGCAGCCTACGTACTCGGTGTGATACAGCCGGACTTGACTTGGATTACTCGCGGTCGTGTCGCATCGTGGGGTAGGGGCTGCAGCCAAACCTTTTGTCGGTTAGTATAAGTACTTTGTGTCGGTGTGGATTGTATGCTAATGAGCCACACGCGCGTTTCAGGGGTTGAGGCGGGCATTTTCGAATCACAACTCATGCGAGCGGAAGAGAGCTATCTGATAAGCGAAATTACGCTACGAACGACGTGTAAAAGAACATCACCGACATGTAGGAGTCCCCGTTCGGTTGGGGTCTACGTGGATGAGACGTTAATCTGATTACCCGCAATGATCTCGCCGTCGGTCACAGTGACGGTTTGGTTGCCGACAACGTACTCACCGGGGTGGGCAACTCGGATCACAGCGGTCCCGTCAGTGACCGCAGCGCTCCGAGTGTACTCAAATGTCTCGTCAGCGACCGCCACTGATGTCGTGGCAGAGACACGCTCACCGTTTGTCCCACTCACCCGTACTGTCGCGCCGGGGACGACCGCGAAGGTGCGAACGTCTTCATCGGTCGCAAGCAGCTGGTAATGCCCGGTAGCGACTGTATCGTTGGCGCCAATGCCAAGCCCCTTGTGGAGCGCACTGTAGGTTGTGTTGGTTGCGGGTGCGTTCTCTCGGTCCGTGATCACGACGTATCCGACCCGATCTTGGAAGCGATCATACCACGCATCGGGGTCCTCCGCGGCTAAATACTGATCGTGGGTACTCTGTGCGTAGCCGTAGCTCTGGGACTCACCGCTCACGAAGTAGTTGTACATTCGATTGTCGCCCCACTGGCTCAATACGAAGTTCTGTGGATAGCCGCGGTCAACGGCATCTGCGTGGGCATGGATGGTTTGTGCGGCGTCAAATTGCGCTCGGTCGTGGGTCGTCTGCCCGACAAGCGGTGGCACGAGAAGAAAGTTGAATACGAGCACAAGCGCCACCACGATGACAAGATATCCTCGCACGCGCGTTCCATCTGGAATCTGAAGGATTGAAACACCGTGTGCCGAGTCAGCATTTGCTCGGCGATCGAAGATAGAGCCACCTTCGTCATCAGAGCCGTCGTGTCCGACGCGATCCGAACGGAAAGGACTCTCTGTATCGTCAGCAGGGCTTGCAGGACCGAGCACATCGACAGGACGAGCAATATCAATCGCCGCGAGCAGGTAGACGAGGCCAATGCCTGCAACGGGAGCAATGAAGATCGCGAGCTGCCCGGCGAAACGCACCTGAATCGTCGCAAGCAGCGTGTAGTACCATGCAAAACAGACGAGCACGAGCCACCCGGGTTCGTACCGACGGGTGACGGCCCACGTCGCAACCGCGAGGACAGCAATTCCGAAATAAAATCCGAGTCCGAGCTGGAGAAGCGGGCCGAACACCACCGCAAAATCGGGGCTGAACAGCGAGACCGTCTCAGTGGCACCCTCACGGAAAAACAGATCCTCGGCTCGGGTCCGGAAGCGTTCGATCTCAGCCGGGCGGAGTCGCCAAAACGCGAGAAGACCACCACCAGCGACGAACGCCTCAACGACGACGAATCCCGTTGCTGGAAGATCGGTCCGACGCCACAGCTCGCCAGCGGCGACGACAGTGAGCGCCCCACCAGCGACAAGCAAAGGCGAGACTGCCGCAATCGATTCATGCCAGCCGAGTACGAGATGCGCAGTGAGTGCAAGCCCGGCCCCGACTGTTAGTCCTACGAGGAGGGGCGCATTCCCAAAGACGGGTGATCCATCATGCCGAATGTCGAGTGCGACACGAAACCCGACCACAGCAGCGACCGGAATGAATGTGAGCGGAGAGCCACCCCACAGATGTGCAGAAGCCGCGACAGCTACCGCAAGGCCAGCTGCAACCAGCCATGATCGCGGTGCGCGCGCATGAGCGCGGGCAGCAGAACCCGTGTCTGTCGCACGTGCGCGGCGAGCAACATCTGCTGCGAGGGCGGTTAACGCAAAGACGAGCAGCCCGAGCCACAGATACTGATGAGATTGATGGTCGAGAAAGCCGACCGACGTGTACACGACGTTGGCGGGAGCGAGTCCGTAGAAGAGTATGGCAGCAAGTGCGACGCGCACGTCACGAGTGAGGAGATACGTGAGCCGATACACGACGTAGCCGAGGCAGACGGCAGTTGCAATTGGAAGCCATGCTGCAACAGCTGGGGCAGCCTCAACACCGCCAACCAAGACTGTTACCCACCAGTTGATGGCGTGCGAGAGCGGGCGCGTGCTCGCGGCCCCACCCATATCGGCGAACAGCGCGACATCAAAGATTCCATCGGCGCGGACAGCGAGGTGCTCCTGCCAGTAGCGGAAAAAGTAGGTGTCGTTGGCGGGCGACACCACATAGCCATCACGAAGGACCGCCGGTGCACCCACAAGCCGTGCGGCGACGACAGCAAGGAGGGAGCCGACTAATGCGAGGCGTGTTTGGAGGTCGCCACTGAAGATATCAGTAAGATATCCGGGAGGAGAGAGTATGTGAGACTCACTGTCGTCGGAGGGAGCATCACTGTGAGTGGCGTCATCAGAACCGCTGGAGTCAGCCGCATCGATCGCAGCGCGGATCGCCTCTGGATTCTGGAGGCGATAGCCATCCCCAGCGGCAGTTGCGAGATCGTGGGAAACGAGTTCCCCAAACTGACCGGAATCTAGGTTAATCTCTGCAAACGTCCACGCTTCACCGTCGGCGTCGTGCTCGAGGAGGGACACGAGCGCATCTTCAGCCTCTGGATGGTCGGCGAGGAACTCGCGTGTAGCGGCGGTCGTCTCCTCGGGCGAGGGCATTGCGTTGCAACTGTGGCCGCCCCCGATTAGCGTTTTCGTTCGATGTGCCCACGTTCAACGCGAGAGCCATTACACGTCAACGTCTCATCTGCTGGATGGCATCGATATTTCAAATCAGTGGCTAATCCATTCATGTCGAGACACATCTCAGGGAGGTACGGACAAGTCGGCGTTCGACCACACACCATGGTATCACTCCCACAACAGCAATGCTGTGGGCAGCGCCACAATTGTCAATAATTACCCCCTCCCTCCGGCTCTAAAACCGTATTCCCTCGCGGGCAACTGCTACTCGCCGACACTGTTCAGCTCGAAGAGTTCGCGGACAACACTGCTGTCCGCAACCCTGTACCGACGTAGTGACGTGTTCGGAACCTCCTCAATCAGTTCAACCTCAAGCAAGAGGTCGGTGTAGTTACCAACGGTCTGGCGATGTGAGTCATGATTGATCGAAATCAGAGAAGACCGTAGCACCCGCTGAGGAGTTTAACGGAGTCGGCTACTAGTATTTTTGAGGAGTGGAGACTGCACACTCAAAGAGGAGCCCTTCGGAAACCGGCGTTCAATCACGTGATAGCGACACAGCGTGTGCCACGCTACGATTCGTTATGTCGGGGTGACGCGCCACGTGGTCGCCCCCGTGTATGACCACTTCCCGATCTCAAGGTCCTGCATCGAATCTTGCAGCTGGACGATCAACGCGCCGATCTCCTTCGGCGAGAGGCCGACATCATCGGCGATAAACTTCGCTTTGAAGTACGTCTCGCCGTCGGCGGCTTCGGCTCGGAGGAACGCGGCGAGCCGGTCGGCTTTCGACGCCGACGATTCGACCTGTGCGGCCGACTGGGTGACGATGTTCGTCGTGCTCATGACTGAGTCGTGGTGCTGTTGTGGTTGTGGCCGATGACGATACACGCCACGTGGAACGCGATGAGTGCGAGCGGGCTCCACGCCTGATCGAAGCCCATCACCCCGTACGCAGCGGGAACGTACGCGAGCGGCAACAGGATCGCTGCCCAGAAAGCGGCCGCGCGAACACTCACAACCGCTCGGTTCCAACACGCGCTCGAGAGGCTCGTCCCGATCTGCTTCGGCGCCTGCAGTGGTGAGGAGGATATCTTGCTTGACATGGGGAACACGTCTTACTCATGGCATGGACAGCCACCCCCATATAAGCGCCAGAGCGTTGGCACAACTTCAGCTGGATTAACGATTGCTCTGGTCATTTCGAGACTGTTCACCGGCACGTGAGACTGTTCAAAACAGCTTCAAAACCCATTAGATACTTCATATGAAATTTTGAGACAGTCATCTGGAATTTTGAATGCACCTCGTGTGATTCTAAATCAACATCACGAATCACCCCTGCTGGCCGCACTCTCACAATCCAGCCCTCACCGCGCGCCACCACACTCCGGCCAACGCGCGTCATGGTGTAGCCCGTTGTATCGGCGTTGACCTCGCATCGAACTCGTCGGTTGCTTGCGACTGGGGTCACAGACTTTCGGCTTACAGTCCGGGATTGAATCCGCAAATACATACGCGTACAGTCAGAATCGCAGTACAGATGCATCGACTCCGGCTCCCATTGATTCCCAATGGCATCCGATGGGGCGCCGTGATCGCGGTTGCAGGGACCATTCTGTACTACTCGATCCAAGCCGGACCGGGCACCCAGAAATTTGAGACGGGACCGCTTGGACTGGTTCCCTACTCGGACTGGCTACATTTCCTCGCGTACGCCTGCCTGGCAGTAATGCTCGCGTACGCGCTGCATGACTCTCACCTGTCAGAGTGGCGGGTGTTCGTTCTCGTGTTCGGCTGTGCCGTTGGATACGGCGTGACAATCGAACTGATGCAGTCGCGCTTGCCGTCGCGGACGTTTGCATTTGGGGATATGGGCGTCAATGCGACTGGGGCGGCCGTAGCCGTTGTCTGCTGGCGAGTGCTTGTGCGGTACGTGCGATTCTACAAGGCTTCGCGGCCGGCTGAGCTTGAACCACCACTCAGCTAGAAATCCCGCAGTGGGGATCAGTGGTCGGTCGACACAACAGTCACACCGCTATAGCAACATGGGTGTCTGTCCTGGGAAGTATACGTGCAGTTATCACAGCCATAAACGTCATTTTGTAAGGCTGGCTTAATGCAGATTCGGCGGATATTACAATCCCTCTTGATTGGGTAGCAGGCCTATGTCCAGCCGCAAGGGTACCGCCATCTGGGTTTCTGCGATGATTATTATCGCAGCGGTGACCCTCTCAGGAAATGTCGGCATTGGTATCGCAGCTGCCGCGACCAACGCTGAGTTTCAACTGACGGACACCACTCTCGAGCAAACGGAGATCGTCGAGGGCGAGACCGCCACGATCACAGCGACCGTCGAGAACGTCGGCACTGAGACGGGCACGTTCACAGCTGAGCTTGAGGAGGGAGGAGATCGCATCAATACCACGAGCGTTGAGATCGGGCCCGGCGAGACGAGAACCGTCGACTTTATTGAACCGTTCGAGACGGCGGGAACGTACGACCTCAGCGTCAACGGTGAGCCTGCTGGTACGCTCACTGTGACGGAGCCAGCGTCGGCTGCGTTCAACGTGACAGCAGTGACATTGTCTGACCCAGAAATCACCGTCGGAGACACGGTCACTGTGACGGCTACGGTTGCAAACACCGGTGATGCGGGCGGCACGTATTCTGCCGACCTTGCGGTTAATGGCTCTGTCAAGGAATCCACATCCATCGACGTCAATGCGGGTGAGACAGAAACGGTCAATTTCACACCGTCGTTTGACACGGCAGGTGATTACGCGATCAGCGTCGGTGATGGACCAACGAAGACACTCACAGTCGTCGAACCGGAGCCGGCAAACATCTCGGTAACGACCGCAGAGCTGTCAACGACGACGATTGATCCGGGAGGAGTGGTAACGGTTACGGCGACCGTGGTAAACGATGGCGGGAGTGCGGGGGAATTCACTGCAGACCTCCAGGTTGACGGGACGACGCAAGACTCGCAGACGCAGACAGTTGACGCCGGCGAGCAAACAACGATCGAATTCACTCCGAGCTTTACTGAGACAGGAACGTACGACATTGCTGTCAGTGGACAATTGGTAGGAAGTCTCACAGTGTCGGAGCCAGCGGCGTTCGAGGTGTCGAACGCACAGCTCGGCGATGACACGATTGTGGCGGGTGACGACGCAGTTGCGTCCGCAGTGGTGACAAACGTCGGTGAGGATGAGGGGACGTTTACTGCCGAGTTCCGCGTGACGGAGCGGGATGGAACCACCCAAACAATCGATACGCAATCAGTGACTCTTGCTGGCGGTAACTCACAAACGGTTGAGCTACGCGGAGCCATCGATGAACCCGGCGAGTACGAAACGCAGGTCAATCAGACGGCGGCCGGGACACTGACCGTCGACGCGCCGGCAGCTCTGGCGGTCACAGACGCGACACTTGTAGACGATGTGGTCTCTGTGGATGAGGAGGTCACTACCACCGCCACCATTGAGAACACGGGCGACCGTGAGGGGAGTCTGTCTGTTTCGGTAGCGGCCGATGAGGACGTCAAGACGACCGAAGAGGTGACCGTCGGTCCCGGAGCAACCAGCACGCAACAACTCACCTACACAGCACCTGCCGCCGGCGAGTACGAACTCACGGTCAACGGCGTGTCGGCCGGAACGCTCACTGTGGTTCGCCCGGCGACGTTCCGAACGACAAATCCGGATGTCGAGCCGGACACAGTATTGGAGGGGGAGTCAACCGAGGTGACCGCAACCGTCGTGAACGTCGGGACTGAGCCAGGCACCCACACCGCAACGTTAGTCGTCGGCGATGAGTCAGTTGCGACGCAAACACTCACTATCGGTGCTGGCGGTGACGAGACAGTCGTCTTCACACCGGCGTTCGACGAGGCAGACGACTACGCGATCGCCGTGAACGACGAACCGGCCGGCACGCTCCGTGTGCTCGAACCCGCAAACGTGTCGATCCGTGACACCACTCTGTCGGCCGAGACGATCACCGCTGGTGAGTCGGCCACGGTGAGCGTCGAACTCGCAAATGACGGCGATGTCGCCGGCGAGTTCACGACGCAGCTTCGAGACGGCAACAGCACGCTTGAAACCGACACCCGGATGGTCGGTCCGGATGCAAGCGAGACCGTCCGCTTTAATCGAACGTTCGAAACGGCTGGTGAGTATGATCTCACCGTCAACAACGACGCTGTCGACACCCTAGCCGTGCTCGAACCGGCCGATGTCTCGCTCGGGGAGACGACGCTTGCCCCCCAGTCAGTAGAGGTCAACGAGTCCGTCGAACTCAGTATTGAGCTGCAGAACGACGGCGAGGCGACTGGGAAACGAGACGTCAATATTTCACTTGGTGACGGGACCTCCGTCCGACGAACGACCGACGTGCCCGATAACGGAACCACACTCACAGTCAGTCACCCGTACAACGCCACCGGTGAGTACATGGTCACGGTCGACGACACAGTAGTCAGCAACGTCACGGTTGTCGAACAGCAAGATGACGCCGGATCGGGTGGTGGAGGTGGGGGTGGAGGCGGATTCTCGGGGGCATCCGGGTCGACAACATCGGGTGATGACGAGCCAACGGTGGTCCGGTCGGAGTCAGAGGAGTCCGTCACTGTCAGCGTCGACGACACAACTGGTGAGCGCTACGATATCGCGGTGGATCTCGCCGGACCGTCGGAGTCACAGCCCGCGGTGTCGGTGTCCTCGGTCGGGATCGATCCGGCTGGTGACACGGAGGCGTACGAAACGACGATTGGACGACCAACGGCCGAGCCAGATGGCTCCGATTCCGTTCCTCACGGAGTGGCCCTCGGATACATGGCGTTCACGTCGTCGCTGGGCGCAGCCAGCACGAATGCGGCGACGCTCCAATTCACCATTGATGAGGGAGAACTCCCGGCTGGCCAACGCATAGAGAACGTCGCCGTGCTACGGTATGTCGACGGCGAGTGGACGATGACAAACGTCACCCACAATGTGGACGGAGAGACGCATAGCGTGACCCTGCCACACGCGATGCCCGTGGCTGTCGTCGCGTTAGATCCCGGACGCGTCGACATCGTCGAGAGTGTGGTGCCGGCCGATCTGGTCCGGGTGGGCTACAACACGACGATGCAGGCGACTGTCGAAAATCCCGGTGATCGCCCGGCAAGCCGCAACCTTACCGTGAGTGTAAATGGCAACCCCGTCGCCGAACGGGAGGTATCACTCGGTCCCGGAGAGAACGCAACTATTGAGATCCGGTTTGAACCACCCGAGAGTGGAACGGTGTCACTCGAGGGAACCGACGTCGGCGAAATATCGCTGTTCGGTGACAGTGAGGACGCGACAGCAACGAACGCCGAAACCGATGAGGATATTCCGGGGTTCGGTGTGATCGCCGCGGTGCTCGCGCTCCTCGTGACAGCACTCGCTGTTCGGAGGCGGCAGTCGTGACTAAGAGTAGAGCGCTGGTCACCGACCCCACCCTCACGGAGCGACCCCGTCAGGGTGAGTGAAGGAGGGTGGGGTAGGTCACTTGGTTGACTCGTCGTTCGAGAAGGACTCATCGGGTGATGCGATGCGGTGGTCTCGGTGTTCCACAACTGCAGAGATGAGTATCAATACGGCCAGAAGCACTGTGGCTATCATTTTCGAATCGCTCGGATCGAGCCGATCTAGTATCCGATGGAACCAAAAAAGATCCGTCAAGACTGAGGTATGATGGAACGTTCGGAGTTGCTGTTGGAAGACAGGACTCACCCAGTGGAGATCCGGAAGAACCGCCCACGCACCGCCCGCTAACGGGAGCGTTCGAGGATACCGCACGGCCGGCAGTAGGTACGTCACCAGAAGAGTCGTCATCGCTGCTCCGACTGCGAAATGAGCGATAGCCAACGACATAGCCGTTCGTTGGTCGACACGGGGGATAATCCTTGTTCGCGGCACACTCACGTTGTGTGCAGTGCGACCGTTCAAACCCAACACCGACTGTGGATTTTATCCAAACTGGCAGTGAAAATGATAACCATCTCAGCGTCAGTCTAATCGCCAGAAGAGACGGCGTGTTTCACACAATGACCGATACGATGCCGCCACCGACGATTGCGAGCCCCCCAAGGCCGAAACAGACGGCCCAAAACGGCACCCGCTCAACAACCCGCATGAGCGCATCGATCGTAAGGTACCCGACGACAGCACTGACTGCAAGCGCGACGGCCGCGGCTGTAGGGCTAATCCCGGGGAGGCCGCCGGCGCTCAGCAGTGTGAGCGCCGCAGCACCGAGACTGGCCGGAATGGACAACAGAAACGAGAGTCTGAAGGCGGCCGGCGGCTCGTAGCTGCGGAACAGAAAGGCACTGGTGGTCATCCCTGACCGGGAAATGCCGGGCAGAATAGCAATTCCTTGCACGGCTCCGACGAGAAGCGAGTCGGTGAGTGTTGGCGTCGTGTGCCCACCCATCGAGACGGATTCAGACGCGAGTTGGAGAATACCGGTCGCAATGAGGAGGAGACCAATCCCGGCAATGAAGACCCCGCCAGTGAGTTGCCCAGCGAGATCGACGACGAAGATATACAGCGGAATCCCGACAACACCCGTCATGAACGAGGCGACAACAATGTACGAGGCGATGGCGTTGTCACCCTCGTAGGCTGCACGGGGACGCCAGCCCGGCACCGCCGCGAGTACTGTCTGGAGTTCGTCTCGATAATACGTCGCCGCAGACAGGGTGGTACCGACCTGCAAAAAGAGCGCGAGTTGGAGTGCGACTTCGGGCTCAGTTCCGACCAGCGTCAACACTAACGAGAGGTTCCCCTGACTTGAGACGGGCAGCCACTCGACGATACCCTGTACAATGCCCGCGAGAATTGCAATGAGCAGATCCGAGAGCGTCACTATCTAGAGAGGATTCGGTGGGTTGCTTACTTGGCTCTGTTGAAAGCGACAGCGAGCAAGACAGACGAACACAAGGACGGCCCGTACAACTGAGTGGGTTGGGTCTCAACAGCACCGAGACACGTAGTCGAGCAAACGCAGTTGTCAGCTGCTTCTGAGCAGAACAATATACCGTAACACACCGGCGAATACGCCGAACCCAGCCCCTGCAAGAAGGCTGAACTGGTTGGTGTTCCCATTCATCAGAAAAACGGCTGTGAAAATACTCAGCGTGACGGTTCCGATGAAGAGACTCTCACCCTCCAGTCCAACCCAATCTCGAATAAATGGCTCGCTGGTAGCGTTGGTCATATACCCCACAGTTCGCACTTATCGGTAAAGCAGTTGCGGGTGAGTCGTTCCGGCTCCGCTGCGAACGACGTCAGCCGGGGTGGGTGACGTAGTTCACAGGACCAAGGCGGAGTCCAACAACTTCAGTCGTCGATCAC
This sequence comes from Halorubrum sp. B52, assembly GCF_059752555.1. Classification (NCBI taxonomy): domain Archaea; kingdom Methanobacteriati; phylum Methanobacteriota; class Halobacteria; order Halobacteriales; family Haloferacaceae; genus Halorubrum; species Halorubrum sp. B52. Next base: position 620,302 of record NZ_MWTG01000007.1, read on the forward strand.
TGACGCGATACTCCTTTGCGGCCGTTCGTCACAAGCGATCGCTTGGGGCCAGTTAAAAGAGCGATTCCAGATCGTTGTGTTCGCCAAGCAGATCCTGCCGCTTTCCCTCACTTTCGTCGTCAATCTCGTCCATGTTTCGTTGGGTTTCGATTGCGATCTGCTGGAGCTCTTTGACACGGGGCACGTTCGTAACCCCGGCAAGTAAGACGACAGTGGCAACGACACCACTGCCCGTCCGCGGGTAATCACCACCGCGGACCTCCATCGAGCCGGTCTGTTCTTCGAGCCATTTGCGGCTGCGCTCAATTCCTTTGCGATTCAGGAGTGGTCCAGCACCGGCGACCACAAGCAGTGCCCGCTCGGTACCCTCCACTTCACAGGGAAGTGTCAGTCAGCCGAGCGTCGCTTTCCGGACAAGGCTCGTGATCCGATTCGTGTTATCGGTACTGTCAAACATCTCGGCGTCGCCCCCGCTGCCCGAGAGCCGCGAGAGAAGTCCCGCTCGGTTGGGCTCATCGACAGCGGATTCCGCGTAGCCGAGCGTCGAGATCCCACCGCCGGCGAGTGTGTTGATGATCTCTGAGGAGTCGACGACGCTCTCAGCGACGTCGTTGCCAGGCTGTATCTCGCCGGCGCTGAACAACAATCCGAATCGCTTCACGATCTGTTCGTTGATCGCTGCAAACCCCTCCGTGACAGACTCTGAAGTTTGCCGCCAGGCGTCGTTGTCGAACACCAGCAGATTGTCTACCTCCCGCACGAACGTCTGCAACGAGCGGGCCGCATTCAGGGTGTAGATGCCACCCTCGTCGCTGCCGGGCAAGATGCCAAGCCCGTAGGCGGGCTCGGTGTAGATCCGCTGGAGATACTTTGCGAGCACCGGCGCGCCACCCGAGCCCGTGCCGCCGCCGAGGCCGGCGACGACGAGGAACGCATCGACCTCGTGAGACGGGACCGAATCGAGCGCTCCTTGTATCTCGCCCAAATCGCGTTCCATGACTTCGGCGCCGAGCTCGTTGTCTGCCCCGACGCCGTGGCCTTTCACTTCCGCCTGTCCGACAAGGATCCGCCTGTCTTCGGGGATGTGAGTGAGTCCACGGAGGTCAGCTGTCGCGGTGTTGACGGCGACAGCACCACGGACGATCTCTGCTCCGTGTTCTTTGTCGTACTGAATGAATCTATCAACGATCTTCCCGCCAGCTTGGCCGACGCCGATCAGTGCCAGTTTCATGTAGAGGGCTCCGTTGTCTGCTGTTTTGTTGCCCTACTTAGATAAATCTGTAGCCGCTGGCGACCCTCGGTGTTAGCCGGTGAGCTGGCGATGGACTCTCGGCCAACGCACCTATGAAGGGAGTGTGTATTTGGTGGTGACGGTGGTTCGGATCTGATCCTCCCGCAGCGCTTTGATCGTCGCTCCTAGTGCTTGCCAGAATCTGACTGTTCGGCGTCATCCAAGGAACTCCCCGGTAGCGGCTCGAATTCGTCTGTATCCTCCGGTTGAGCTGGGTCTCTGTTTGCATGGTGGTGGGCCTGCGGCCGTTCAGCCGTGTCGTCACCAGCTGCAGTATCCGGGGGCTCCGGTGGCTCCAACGCGGCAATCGCGAGTGCGACTGGTCGCGTCTCCCGCAGTGTTGCCCAGTCACGCTCATCTTGCATCGCGATCAGCCCTCCCACCGCGAGGCCAACCCCGACAGCGAGCCGTGTCGTCGAGACGCCACCGAGAAGTCCACTGCCGGCGACGGCGAGGCCGAACACGGCGGCGCGAATCCGACCGCACGGAGCGGCGTCGCACGCGTTACGGTGACGCCACGTTGAGCGACACCGACGGCTCGAGAGTTGTCAGCCGCATCGACGAGTCGATCAACCATCCAGTCGAGAATACGAAGGAAGGGCCCGACGGTCCAGGTCTCTCGTAGATCGATCACGATCACCTCCGGGTCGGGTTCGGCGGTGAGCCACTGATAGAGTGCCGAATGCCGCACCCACGACTCAACGCGACTAGTGGTGGATCGAAGCGTCGAGACGACGCGGGAGCCAGCCAGTATGGCTGGTGTCTCACTCTCTCCTGACGACATTGGCGTACTCGATTTCTCAGACTCGTCGGGGGAGGGAGTTTTCACGTCATCACCTCTGCCGGCGTACGTACCGTGGGCAGGTAGCAGATGTGTGGAGAGGGACCGCGATTGACCATCAGGTAACGCTCACCACCTCGGCCTCGATGATGCGTGTTCCGAGATCGATGGTGATATTCGTGCCGCCACGGAGTGGCTCACCCTTGAACTGAACGCCGGTCGGCGTATCTCGAACCTGAATGTCGGCGGTGATCGTCACGTCCCGGTTGATCGGGTGGTCGGCAACGTTGACGCTGCCGTCCTCACCGGTCGCGATGATAAGCGACGGTTCGGTCTCGACGTCGGTGATCTCCGCGACAGGATCGCTCGTCGACCCTTCGACCATCCCCGGCCGAATTGTATCGGCGGTGTCCTCACGTACGTCGGTCATGCGGAGTGTAACCCGTCGTGTTGACGTCTCACCCAGCTGGAGGTCTCCATTCATCCGTTCGATCTGACCGTTAATCGTGTAATCGTCGGCCGGCAGCGTGAGTGACTGCCCACGCTGGAGTGGTACGCCACCAAAGCGTGCCTGCCCATTCTCGTGGTGTGTAGTCAGATTCGTCTCAACGAGGATGCGTGTCCGTTCGGAGTTATTAGTGGCGTAGGTAGCGACGTCCTCGATGGTCGCGACCGTCCGACCGGCAAGTCGAATCTCGTCGCCAGGAGTGACCGCAGTCGCGGTTTCGGCGTCAAGGGTATCTCGGAGAATCACGGGTTGGGTGCCGCCGGCAAGTGCGTTGCCATCGCCAACGGCGCGAATCTGGCCGCTCACCTCATACTGAGACGTCGCAATGGTGAGTGTCCGTCCAAGTCTTGGAGGGGCATTCGCGTACGTCATCGCGTCGTCGTTGGCCTGTCCTTGGAGTTCAACTCGAAGCGTAACGCCGATATCGCTCTCGCGTGGCGTAAGGTGCACATCCGTAATCGTGATTAAAGAGGAACCATCAGGGGGGTACGTGTCACCTTCATTGATTACGTCAACAATGTAGGCAGGCTGAGTTCCCATGTCGAGGGTCGCGTACGTCGTTTCGGTGTCGGGTTCGGGTTCAGGCGCCGGATCGTCTGCGAACACGAATGCCACGCCAGCGACGACGACAGCTAGCACTACTAGAACAACAAGTGCATCCACAACGTTGACGGCGCCAAAGAGATTGCCGTCATCATCGATTACGTCCATAGGGGACCACCCGAAAATCGCATTATCACAGCGAAATCACGCCTGCGTCAAAAGCGTATTCGTTCGACAGTTACCTGTGGGCAGCCACCGCTCTGAGCGTTTATTGTATTTTTTGAAAGGCTGCACAGAGATAGATGTGTTACAAACAGACTACTGCGGAGGGAATGTTATGCGGAAAGCGACAGTGAGTGTGAATCCATTACATCTACCTCAAACGCCTACCTCCACACCATCACGTCAGACTGAGTGAGCTCATTTCGTCTGTCTGCGGCCACTACTGTAGACACACCCAGTGATGGACACCAACAAAAACAAATCACAGAAAAGAAACGAGGTCGATCATAGCCGATTTTCTCCGCGTACTGGTTGTTGCTGACAACGAAATCTGAGACGGAGACACCGTCACCGAACCGCGCGAGTTTAGTGTCGGCCTTCAGAAAGACCGGTATGCAAATTCTCGTCACGGGCGGGGCCGGATTCATCGGCGGCCACCTCGCCGAGTCGTTCCTCACAGATGGCCACAACGTGACCGTCCTCGACAATCTCGAACCCTTCTATGCGGAGGGAATCAAACGCCACACGCTTGACGTCCACCGCGATGTGGCTGACGAGGCTGACGTCGAGTATCAGTTCGTCGAGGGCGACGTGCGGGACACCGAAACGGTTCAAGAACTTGTTGCTGATACAGACGTGGTGGTCCATCAGGCCGCACAGGCAGGCGTGCGCGAGAGTGTGGACAACCCGCGGAAGGTGACCAACATCAACGTCGACGGAACGGTAAATCTGCTTGAGGCGTCAAAAGAGGCTGACGTGCAGCGAGTGATCCTCGCGAGTTCTTCGTCCGTCTATGGCAAACCCGAGTCGTTGCCCTACAACGAAGATCACCCGACTGAGCCTGTGAGTCCATACGGTGTAACGAAGTTGACACAGGAGCACATGGCTCGCGTATATACCGAGCTTCATGGGTTGCCAACAGTGTGTCTCCGGTACTTCACGGTGTACGGCCCACGGATGCGGCCGAACATGGCGATCTCGAATTTCGTCTCGCGGTGTCTGAACGGGGAGCCTCCAGTGATCTACGGCGACGGCCAGCAGACGCGAGACTTCACCTATGTGGCAGACGTCGTTGATGCAAATCGGACGCTGTTGGAGTCGAACGCAGCCGACGGCGACGTGTTGAACATCGGGAGTTCAGACAATATCTCGATTCAGGAGCTGGCTGAGACGGTCCGCGATCAGCTCGCACCTGAGCTCGAGATCGTCTACGAATCGGCGCGGGAAGCAGATGCGGAACACACGCACGCCGCCGTCGAGAAGGCGGGTGACCTGATCGGATATGAACCCTCGCGAACGATCACGGAGGGAGTCGGCGAGTTCATCGAGTGGTACCAAGCGAACCAGGAGTGGTACGAGCCGTTGGTGCGTTCGTCATGACTCCTTGATTGGTCCACCAGCGCAACCGGCTGGGGCTCGGGAATGCCGTGTTACAGGCAGAACCGCACGTCAACGGGACCTTCTTCCTTTTGAACGGCGACAACGTCTTCTCCGGGAGCGTCAAGCCTGCAGTCGGGGCCGTGACGGACGCCGACGCCGTCTTGGCGGTTGAGGAGGTGTCGCTCGCGGTCGCGAAGTCGACCGGCGTGGTCCGGATGGACGAAACGGGAAGCGTGACGGGGCTCGTCGAGAAGCCGGCGGATCCCCCGTCGACGCTCGTGACGACCGGCTGTTACGTGTTACCTGAAGATGTGTTTCACGCCTGTGCGTTGCTCCAGCCGTCGGCCGAGGGCGAGTACCAGCTGAGCGAGGCCGTGGGGTTGTTGGTGCGGGCGGGATACGACGTGGCGACCGTACGGCTCGGCGAGCGTGTGAACGTGAACAAGCCCGAAGACGTGGAGCGGGCAGCCGCACTGGTCCGTGAGGAGTGAGATCTGTCGAGAGAGAATTGGTGTATCTGGACCGTGGGTAGATCGCTAGGGGAGGCCGATATTGAACACTCGATACGTCCGTTGAGAAGGCTGAAGTGCTATCGTGAAAAGAGGGTCAGAGATAGTGTTCGACGGTCTCCTTCAGCCCGTCCTGGAAGCTTCGTTCCGGGTTCCACCCCAGCGATCGAAGTTTGGTCGCATCAAGAGAGTATCGTTGGTCGTGACCGGGGCGATCCTCGACGAATTCGATTTGATCCTCTGAGCCACCCACCATCTCGATGATTCGTTCGGTGACGTCGATGTTCGTCAGCTCCGTTCCGCTTCCGATGTTGTACACTTCCCCTGGAGCGCCCTTTTTGAGAACAGTCATGATCGCTCGACAGTTATCCTCGACGTACAACCACTCACGGACGTTTGACCCATCACCGTACACCGGGAGCGTCTCGCCTGCGGCCGCGCGTGTGATAAACTTCGGGATGAGTTTCTCACGGTGCTGGCGAGGGCCGTAGTTGTTCGACGACCGTGTCACTATGACCGGAAGGTCGTGTGTCGTGTAATAACTCAATGCGAGGAGGTCCGCACTCGCTTTCGTCGCTGAATAGGGATTTCTGGGATCGAGAGGAGCGTCCTCGGCTACGCTTCCGGATTCGATTGTGCCGTACACCTCGTCCGTCGAAATTTGGATAAAGAAATCGATGTTGTGTTCCAGCGCAGCATCGAGCAGCGTTCGCGTCCCGTCGACGTTCGTCGAGACGAACGGTTCGGCGTCTTGGATGGATCTGTCGACGTGGGATTCCGCCGCAAAATTGACCACGATGTCAGACTCTTCGACAAGCTCGTCAACGAGCTCCTCGTCTCGAATATCTCCTTCGACGAATCGATGATGTTCGTGGTCGAGAACTCCAGAGAGGTTCTCTGTTGTCCCGGCGTAGGTGAGCGAATCGAGCGTCACAACATGATGATCCGTCGTTTCGAGGAGATGGTGGACGAAGTTCGAACCGATGAACCCGGCGCCGCCGGTCACGAGCACACGCATTGATTCGAAGGTACGTCGTCACCTATAAATCATTATCCATCAGACCGGTCCGCATGCGGATACTCGTGGTGGGCTCCAACGGATTACTGGGTGGAAACGTCACGTCGGTCGCACTCGACCGGAACGAAACCGTCGTGACTGCATACCACTCGGAAGATCCGGGATTCGACTGTCAAAGCCATCAGATCGATATTACCTCCTCGATTGCGGTAGACGACCTCGTCGACGAAATCGATCCTGACGCGATTGTCAACTGCGCAGCGATGACGGATGTTGATGGGTGTGAAACCGATCCGGAGCAGGCCTATGCGGTCAACGCGGACGGTGCCGAACACGTAGCTCGGGCCGCCGAGAGGGTCGACGCCGCACTCGTCCACACCTCGACGGATTACATCTTTGACGGTGAGGAGACAGCGCCCTATTCGGAGACCGCTGACCCCGCCCCGAAACAAGTGTACGGTGAATCGAAACTTGTTGGAGAGCGTCAGGTTTGTGAGATATATCCCGATCCACTGATCGCCCGTCTATCATTCGTGTACGGTCGTTCTCTACCGGACGGAACGATAACTGGGTTCCCTTCATGGATTCTCGAGAGAGCCCGCAAGGGAGACGAAATCCCATTGTTCACCGACCAGCGAGTATCACCATCCTACGCGAAGGCGACCGCTAGGACTCTTCTGGATCTCCTTGATAGCGCCCACGGAGGAACATTCAACGTCACGAGCCGATCCTGTCTCACCCCCTATGAGTTCGGCGAACTGATCGTCGAAGAGGCCGGATTCACAGACGCGAGCCTCATAGAGAGTTCAATGGATGATATTGACCGCAATGCTGAACGACCGCAGTATACATGTCTCGATACGACAGGTGTTGAGAAGACACTTAATCGCCCACAGTCGACACTTGCAGAAGACATCGCAGATCTGCTTTAGCGTTACTCTATTGAAATCAAAACATCACAGATAACACAATACGATAGTCATTAGTATTTTAATATATTTATCATGATTTATATCGCTCTTCCTTGTTTAGTTGTGTAGTCCGTTTATTATGTGATTTTGGTGATTTCAGCGAACGTTAGTGGCGCATCATCTGTGTTTATGCTCAGGTCAGATTCTTCATTATGCGTACAGTAAAATGAAACCGTATCACCGCTTGATAGAGAGACAGTGCGTGATACGTGTTGGGTGGGATTAGTTTGACAAGATCCGTTCAAGCGTGAGCTAGAATAAATTGTGGTGCGATCCGCAGTTGAGATCTCGACGTTCATCTCAGTCGTGTCATTGGGATTTAACCATTGAACTTGTAGTTTGAGTTCGTATTGTCCTGCCAAAGGTGCGGTGAACTCATAATTCGTGGTGTCGTAATCACCGCCGATATCAAACTCAGCCGTATCAAACTGGATTTTAGTTTTCGTACCGCCTCCGGGAATTGACTGATCCACAACGGTAGATGATAACCCAACCGCAGACTCCACGTCTCCGTCACCACCTGTCCGAGGTAGATACCTTTGATCGGTCGCATCAAACATCAAACCTTCACGATTGTATACATCTTGAATACCGCCAGTCGCCAGCAGATCATTCGGACCGAGTGTTACAATCCCCGAATCATTATTGAAAACAGCATAATCGGTGGCCGACCCTTCAAGACCGAACGACGCCCCACTTTGACCAAACGAATCGATATTGACGTGGGCGTTATGCTTTGTCTCAACGCCGTATTTTACAATATTGTTTCCAAGATTGCACTCTTGGCGAATTGTGACTCCGCTTCCATAGGGCAAAAATCCGACACGTGCTGTTCCATTCTCGAATGTTATCCAGCGGAACGACACGTCTTGCGATCCGTATACTTCGATCCCCGCGTCTTCGTCAGCATACGGCGCGGTCCCGATGATCGAGAATCCCTCAATCAGCGGCGCAATCGCCCCCTGTGTACCGGTAATGGTAAATGAATTGACTTCGACCTTTGTCGGCGTGTTAATGTTTCCGTTGATTCGCGGGACGTGTGAAGCGCCTTCAGCGTCTGCTGTCTCGCGGTTTTTGCCGACCGAGTCAGCTACGAGGAACGGTGGGACGAGCAGATTCTCGTTGTAAGTGCCATCTGGTACTTGAATCTCAAAGTTGTGCCGAATGATGAGCGGGATTTGGTTAAGCGCCTCTTGAATTGTGCTCGTGTCTGTTCCGACTTTGAGGATAGTTTCGCTCTCCGTGACTATCGGACGGCCTGAGAGACGTCCAGAAAATCCAGTATTGTTTAGAGCGTACTGTAATTGCTCTTGACTGACTGATTCGAACTCCACCGGGATAGTGTCACCCGATATAGGATCTTTACCAACGATATGTCCATTTTCGTTAACCAGTTTGATCGGTTTGTCCACCATTATTCAGAGGTTGAATCCAATTGAATTTCTGCGTTGGTGTTGACCTGTAGTACACCACTGTTGTGAATTTCGACTGCTTGGTACGACCCTTGGCTGTCTTGCTCAATCGTGTGTTGCTCGTTTGATTGAATGAGGAGTGTCTTCTCTGCTCTCGGCTCCTCCAAACTTGAACATCCAGCGAGGGCCGCAGCACAACTTGCTCCAAGCAACAACCCTCCCCGACGAGTGAGTTTGTGAACCATTCAATAATAGATCATTTTTCGAATTTAATATGGATGTTGGTTTTCAGCATCAGACCATGATATCCATATATTCGATAACTATATTATCAGTGTTATATATTTGATCGAGATAATAATCTGGCAATAATTCAATAGAGCCGCTAGAGCCGATACTGCTCTCTGTTTTCAAGATAGAACGACCGGTCGTCTTCTGGGAGATCATCGAACCGGAGAACGGACTCACAGTCGTTTCCGGGGCACTTCATAATCCGATTGTCTTCGAGTTCGTTTGCGGCAACGACGGTTCCACAGTCCGGACATTCGAGAGTGATGACACGCATGGTTACAGTTCGAGTTGTGAATTCTCGCCGATCACGAGTCGGCGACCTTCCGGAAGACGACCGTCCGCACTTCCAATCACGGCTCCGCGACCGATCAGGCTATCGATGATCCGACCGCTCGTCGTAATCTCGGTATCCCCGACTACGACGCTGTTCTCGATGTGGGCGTTGCGGATCGTGGAATTCGCACCGATAGCGGTGTACGGTCCGACGTACGTGCCCGTTTCGACCGTCGTGCTCTCGGCTATCGACACGGGTCCACGGACCACTGCACCCGATTCGATTTGGGACGACTCAGCGAGGTCAACCCGACCCTCGACTTTGGCGTCCGTGTCGATGGAGCCGGCCCGCGTCGCTTCGAGATCCTCAAGCACCAGTCGATTCGCTTCGAGTACGTCCTCCGGCTTCCCGGTGTCCTTCCACCAGCCTTCGACGACTTGCGAGTCGATCGTCCCGCCGTCGTCGAGTAGGTATTGAATCGCGTCGGTGATCTCTAGTTCGCCGCGCCAGGAAGGTTCGATCTTCTCGATCGCATCGAAGATCCGTGGAGTGAACACGTAGATTCCGATGAGCGCGAGATTCGAGGGTGGATCGTCCGGCTTTTCGATGAGGCGAGTAACCCTACCGTCCTTGTCGACGTCGGCGATCCCGAACTGTGTCGGGTTGTCGACTTCTTGGAGGGCTATTCCGGCATCGAACTCACCAGCACGGAACCCATCGACGACGTCGACGATACCACGCTTGAGCATATTGTCGCCGAGATAGACGACGAAGTCGTTGCCGTCGACGAATGATTCCGCACAGCCGACGGCGTGGGCGAGTCCTAGGGGTCGGCCTTGGACAATGTAGGTGATCTCAACGCCAAACTCACTTCCGTCGCCGAGGAAAGATTGGATCGCCTCGCGACCCTTGTTGCCGAGAACGACGCCAATTTCCGTGATTCCTGCTTCGCGGAGGTCCTCGATTGCGTACTGGATCACCGGCTTGTTTGCGACCGGGACGAGTTGTTTCGGGCCGGTGTGTGTGATCGGGCGCAGGCGGGACCCGGTCCCGCCGGCAAGTAACACACCCTTCATGCGTGGGGCTCCGTTTCCCAGTCGAAGGGGATCTCATCGGTGCCGTGTGGAAGTCGTTCTTCGTCGGGATCTTCGTAATCGTAGAGGTTCGTCGGGAAGTTCACGAGGAAAGCTCGTTCATCTCCGATCACTTTAAACCCGTGCCAGCAGTCACCGGGGATCCGAATGACTTGCTGATTGTGCTCGCCGATAACGAACGAGTTCACCTCGCCTTCTGTCGGAGAGTCTCCCCGATCGTCGTAGACGCCGACTTTGATCCGGCCCTTCGGACACACGAAGTGATCGATCTGTCCGCGTGTGTGGCGGTGCCACGCCCGGATGACGCCGGGATAGCTCATCGAGTAGTAGGACATAGCTGGGTCGGGATCGTACTCGTCCCAATCCTCTCGAAACATCTCGACGAGATGACCTCGGTCGTCTGTATTCACTTGGAGATCTCTTATCTCGACTCCTTCGATCATGTGTATTGACTCGAAGGAACGAGGTATAAGTATTGATTTTGCAGACGGGGTTGATTCATCAACAAGGTGTTGGAGTACTAATTGAGAAATGTAAGATAACTCAGAGCCATCCGTTTCTCATTTAGAAGACCCAGTAAAGTTCTTAAGTACGGATATCGGGTGCGGGCGGACATACCGATACAACAGCGTACTGAGAAGGAAATAGAAGAGAACTCCGGTCGTAATTCCCGCTAGTAACCCAACGATGTCCTCGGAGAGTACGGCTTGAACGGTGATAGCCATTAAAATCGAACTGACACAGGGTATCAGGGCTCGGTTCGCGTACTGACTGTAACGAGCCGAAATGATACGTCGGCTCACAACGAGCCAGACAGGGATGGTGACTCCGATACCAAGGGTGATGCTGATCGCCGCACCCGTTATTCCCATGTAGTTCGTGAGCGGCCAGATGGTCAAGAGGATCGTTATCGCTCGAAGCAGGTTCATTCTGAAGTCCCACTCTGGGGCCCCCGTTCCTCTGAAGATCGCTCCACCGGTGGCCGCGATCCCGCGGACAAAACCAGCTATCGCCATCACTTGTAGTGCCGGGACGATCGGCACCCACTCCTCACCAAGTACAACGGCGGTGAACTCTGGAGCGACGACCAGTATACCGACAGCCATCGGTACGGTAACGTAATATGTGATCTCAAGCGTGTTGAGATACGTTTTCCTGAGTCGTTGTTTCTGGTTTTGTAGGACAGAGTAAGTCGGAAACGCGACTTTCGAAATGACTTTGGAGATCTCTGTAGCGGGCGCGTTGGAGAGTCGAAACGCCATCTGGTAAAAACCGAGGGCTTCCGAACCGAGCAACCAGACGACGAATCCGTCGTCACCCTGTGTCGAAACGAACGTCGTTATTCCCGATGCCCAGACCCACTTTCCGAATCCCAGCAATTCCTTTGCTTTCTCCGTATCCAGTTCGAGAGACGGCCGAAACGGATCGATGCGGTACGAGACGAGAAGTTGTGTGAGATGTCTCGCAAATATTCCGGCCACTAACGCCCAGACGTTTTGAAAGACGAGACCGAACGCGATGGCGACGATCACATCGACGAAAACCGAGGAGAATCTGAGCGAGAAGTATTTGTGGAACTGTAAATCCTTTTCGAAATAAACCGTAGCCGGATTCATGAACGCCCGAAACAGATAGGTGATTCCGATCACTTGGAGGATGGGTCCTGCCTGCGGTTCCCCTAAGAAGTTCGAGATAGCGGACGATCCCACATACAGGATGGTGATGATCAGAACGGCGCGGGCGATTTTTAGACTCCAAGCCGTCGAAAGGTATCGGTCGATATCGTCCTTTTCCTCTTGGATCAGCGCTTGGTCAACGCCAAGCTGAGAGAGTCGTTCCAGTGCCGCCAACGCGAGGAGTGCAATACCCATCAGACCGAAATCAGAGGGAGAAAGCAGTCGTGCGAGTACGATCAGTTTGAACGTCTCCAGAAGTCGATTGAGGACGTTCAGAGAGCTGACCCAGGCTCCTCCACTGAGGACTTTACTGGTGAGCCCGTCCCCGTCCTCGGGCGCTGGAATCAGCGATCGTGGAAGATCCATACAGTAAGTGAATCACATATCCGCCTTTTTAAACACCATCATGTTCTTGGGAACGTGATATAGGGAGTCGACAGCGATATCTTCTTTCAATTCGTCCGTGATTTCACGGTCGTACTCCATCCCGTGGTCATCGAAGAGTCGGGTCCAGTATTCCGGAGGTTTCTCGTTGACGTGATGTGTGCCTCCCTGTCCGGGAGGAGCAGCAGTCAATACGACGACCTCGCCGGATTTAGCGAGCGTGTTCACGAAGGTTCGGGCATATCTCTCGGGGATGTGTTCTGCGACCTCGACGCTCAACACGAGATCGTAGTAGTCGTCGGGTTCGTACGGTTGTCGAAGGTCGTGTTGTTCTAGACAGTCGTCAGGTACTACGGCGTGACGAAAGGCCGCGGAGTTCCCTTCGACGCCGTGGATCGTCACACCGTGTTCCTCGAACCGTTCCAAGTACGTGCCAATTGCGCATCCGAAGTCGATGACACTGTCGGGCTGGAACCGTTCCAAGAGTGCATCTACGATCTCGTGGGATTCACTGCGAAACGGGTCCTGTCTTCGTTTCGCGTAGTACTCATCGGAGTAGATCTGATCAGGTCCGATCACTCCCAGTCGATCGCCGATCTCTTGGAGGGCCTCTATAACCGGTTTAGCGAGTTTTTTCGTGAGCAACGTGGTGAGTTTCGACAGCAACACAAGGAATCCCTCGTTTTTTAAAACGGAGAGAGCCTTCCCAAAATGAAACCCGACATTTTTCAAGAGTCCCGGGTGGGGATCCGCCCGTATCGACATCCAGTACGGCCAGACAGATCCGAGATACCCGTCGGGACGATGCGGATGGATGGCGAATTGAGGAGCATCCTCCACCGAATGAGGGATCAGATTATATTCGAGGTCATGCTTCCACAACACAAACATCAGACTCAGTTGGTCCCGACTCACACGCTCTGAAACCTCACGCCACCAAGACCACATCAGCTCCTTAATCTCAGGTTTTTGATGGCGACGGAGGAGGATACGATTCGTGGAGAGACCTTGATCGTCGGGGAATTCCGCGTCGCGATAGTGTTCCAATTGTTCGCGGACGGGACTTTCCTTGGCTTTGTTCTTTTCGATACACGCTTCCGCCTCCTCGAAGACACTGGTTCTCTTCGGATGCTTGTAGAGGGCAAAGTCTGTAGCCGATAGATAATCCTCGACAAGGGGTTCGACACGCTCCAATATCTGGATGTTTCCGTCAATGTAGACGCTGATGTCGTATTCCTCTAGGTACTCGTGAGCGAGGATCTTGATGCGGCGGTTAGAGAGAGACGGCTCGGTCATCGGCGTTACATTTCTGATCTCCCAGACGTCGGACGTGAGCGTTTCATCGTCGGTAAAACAGACGTAATCGACGCCGACCTCAACGACTTCCGGGTCGATGAGTACGTCGTAATCACCGAAAATAGCGGTATACACGACGAGATTAGAGTCAGCGGAGTCCAGGGACATACCCGTAGGTGTTCACCGGTAGTTAAAAATCACACGAGGTGTGTTCAACCGTTCAAAACGGCGAACGTCTCGTATAACCCCGTCAGATCGGCTCGCTTCGTTCGGCCGAGACATCTTGTGTCCAAACGAATTCGGCGGTGCTGGCCAGTTGTCGACGAGTTTCGTAGACAGCTCTCGTTTGTCGTCATACTTGGATTCGGTTTTCAAGTGCCAGAAACCACTGGTTCGTCGCGTACCATTCGATTATCTCCGCTCGAAAACGGACCGAGACCATAGCTGATATATATACTATCACCGATACTGCTTGAACAATGGACGTTCTATTTGTTACTGCTGGAGATTGGACACAGGCCAGCTCTCGTTTACGGGTATACGAACTCATACCGCATCTCGAACGGGAGGGAATCTCGGCCGAGACGATCGCAGTACCGGACCTCGAAGGTGGCTTCGATGAGATCTACAAAAAATCAGTATTTGCTTCACGTGTGCTCTACAAGGCGATGAGGAACGACGTCGTGTATCTACAGAAGCTTCGGTTACCCGTTTGGTTTACGAAGCTTCTCTCGGCTGTTTCATCCACTCTCGTCTATGATTTCGACGACGCAATTCACCGTGCTCCACCGGGAAAGAGTATAAACAAACAGGCAGTACGACAAAGAAACGCAGCTATCAGAGAGTGTGACCTGACCATCGCCGGAAGTCGTGATTTGTTAGAATACGCACAGCAGTATACCGACGACGTAGAGTGCCTACACACGGGTATTCCTCAAGAGAAGTACGAGAAGCATCGCAACTCGGAGGCTCTCGACCCGGAATCAATACTCCTCGGCTGGATCGGAAACCCGGAAAATCTGTACTATCTCGATGATATCGAGGAACAGATCGATCGGATACTGGAGGAACACGCCAATGTCCAGCTCAGAATTATTACTGGAAAAAGCACACCGGTTCGACCCCTCAAACATAGAGAAGGGAAGGACGTGGAATACGTCGAATGGAACCTAGATACAGCTCTAGCGGATCTGGCCGAAGCAGACATCGGCCTCAGACCGCTCAGAGACAACGAGTGGACTCGAGCAAAAGGCGGGTTTACTTCCGTCGTCGAATGCCTCGCGCTTGGTATTCCGGTGGTGGCATCCCCGGTTGGACTCGTTACATACCTGATCGAAGACGGGAAGAACGGATATCTGGCAGACGAACCGGACAAATGGGTCAAAGTGCTGTCCACGATCGCAACGGAGCCGGAGCGGATCACGCTAATGAGAGAAGGATCCGTCGAAACAGTAGCAAAATACGAGTTCTGGTCGGAGAACACCGCAACCGGGCTGGTAAAGATACTTCGAGAGGCGGTAAACCGCGCATAATTAAATGAGATATATGTGGTCAAGAGCAAACATCATGGAATCCTAGTGGGCGGAGATCTGCTATGTACAGTCCGAGGATGCGTTCCAACATGATCCCTTTCCGGGTGTATTGATTTGGGACTTTTCCTCTATATCCTAGTATTAGAATATATCTCCGGGCGGCAACAAACTCAGGTCCATAATCCGGTAATCTGCTATCTGGGAATCAGAGACTACTTGCTCGGCTCAGTCGTCACACAACGCAGTAAGCACTCGAATATCGTCTTTTATACATTTATCTCGGCTATCTTCATCAGCGACCACATTTGATACAACTGAATACGATCTGTTCGACAAGATAGATTTTACCTTATCAGTTGACGCATCATAGAGTCCATGTGTTTCTACCAAGATCACGTCCGGACGGATTGTGAGTTCTTCGAGTATCTCAATCTCGCTTCCTTCGCAGTCCAACTCAAGAACGTCACATTGTGGGAGATCTTCCGGATTCACGACTACCGCCTCCCCACTTTCTCCACGGAGATTCAGTGCAGTCCCGACGATCGCATGGTTCACATCAACGATATCGGAGTATCCGTTTATTTCGACCGTTCGGCGAACCTGATCGACTTCCTTGGCTGACCCCTCGTATACAGTTACTGACCCATCCTTGCTAACCTTCTCGGCTGCCTTAACTGCAGTCACGCCCCATCCTCCACCGACAATAACCACATCGGATCCCGGTTGGAGATGTGCTTCCATTCCCGATATAAGCCCTGATTCGTAGTTTGGTCGAGACTCACGGCTACGCCAAGGTAGTATTCCATCGAAGAGTCGCGCTGTTGGAACGTCGATTCCATTATATTGTACTGGTCGTATCGGAAGAAAAGACACAAAAGTACGACGATAAATAAAATCTATACTTCTCAAAAACAGCGTAATTGATCCTTCTGACTGATAGATATTCACCGCATCACGGAGCAGCGATTTCACAAATCATCTATATTCAGTCGTATTATAAAACACTTCGTTTTGTTAGAATTCGATGACAGTGTTTGAATCGTCATTTTGGTGTTTGTCCAATATTATAATTGCGTCAGTCTAACCAGTTTGCGGAACTCACGGATCCATGCGTGATGGTATATTTAATTCGCATATTATTTAAAATATATCTTTTCAATAATCAATACTGACTGTCCAACTCGCTTTCTAACAGTTTATGATGAGAGCGTTATAACCAACTAGTAAGTAATTTAGTTGTTGGCAAGTGATATCTAAATGAGGTATATTCTTAGTGCTTGATCGTCATAATACTGTTTCCAGCGATATTGTCTATTCTCAGTGTTGTGGAGCGCATATTACCCCCAATTTAAACACCAGTATACTGAGCAGTCGGTATCCAAAAACTGTATTGAATACCGCTGTCGGTTTTCGTATATATGTGTCGACTCAAGTAGTTTTGATAGTATCTTGACACCATTCTGTGGTTGGCACTGTCTAGTTTAGCACCTCCTCAGCTGGCGTTCGATCGTCAAGTGACTGATGCGGCCGTTGATGGTTGTAATAGTGTGCGAACTGCTCAAGCCATTCGCGGACGCTTGTCCGACTGCCCACCCACGAGTTATGGAAACGGTCAATTTGCATCTTGAGGATGTGAAACCATTTTTCGATTAGGTTTCGGTCGATGCAGTAAACCTGACTGTTCAATTTTAATCGAGAGAGGCAGTCCGGTAGCCGAACTGATCGACGAGAAACGTGGCGTTGGAGAAATTGTGTTTCTCACGGAAAACAGAGAGGAACGCAGCCGCTGGATCGGTGCCATGTCGTCCGAACAGCCGGACATTAAGAATCAATGTCTCGACATCTATTGCAGCATATAGCCAAGACAGCCCACCGTTTACTTTGATACCAGTTTCGTCAACAGCGACCCTTGAGAGCTTCGCCGTCGGCGGGTCACCACTGCTATCAGCAACTCGATGTACCCACTGAAAGATCACTTGATGAGACCGTTCAACGCCAAAGTGCCGAAGGATCTCTTGTGATTCCCCTAGAGAACACGAGTCGCGTGGAGCCGGACGGCGACGCCCGTCAGGGGGTTCGCCGTCCGCTCCCAACATACAACATTCGCCGTCTCAAGCGTCACAGTGAGCAGTTCTTGGTTGAGAACGAACACCTAAACCACCGAACTGCTCACTTCTCAAACTGGCTTAAGTTGACCGGCAACTAATTATTTCAAGATAATTGCCGTATATCCGCACTAGGTACGTTTCAGTAACCGTAATACATTTAATTTCTAGTTGATAGTAATTGTTTCTTCACCCAATTTTGAATAGTCTTTCTGTGCTCCGGTGGCAATATAGAAAGCCCCAATCTGTACCAGGGCCTCGGTCGTGTCGGCGCAAACCAAAGTGCTTTCAATAAGTGTTGACGGGCTCTACTCCGTTTATTCTGAGTCAATAACTGTGTCCCCACATGGTAGTGGTACATTCCTGCTAGCTCTTTCTGTGAATAGTTTGGCCCCTCAGATCGTTCCGCTCGTTCGTCCAAATTACTGAGTAATTTTTCGTCACTATGCCCAGCTCGTCTTATTTTGGCACTCTCCCGAGCGGCGTCGCCAAAAATACGCTGTCGATGTCGTTTCTGTAGCTGGTAGGCGTTGATATTCCGTTCGTACAGTACATCTGGAATGATATGGAGCCAACCTTTCCCAAATGTATCAGCCATTCGCAGCCAGAGGTCATAATCTTGTGCTAATTGGAACTCTTCTCTGTATCCGTTAACATCTAATAATGCCTCTTTTCGGATCATCATGGATCCGTGTGCCACACCAGGCCCGTTTTCAAGTAAGTCGTTTACTCCGAAATCCCTGTCAGTTGATATTTCAATATCTACAATTTGCGTCTTATCTTGACCAATAATACAATACCAACAAGCAACGGCCTGTATGCTTGACTCAGAGTCTAGTATCTCTGATTGACGTTGGATCCTAAATGGGAGAGATCGCTCGTCTGCATCGGCTCTTGCGATGTACTCACCACGGGCCTCCTGAATTCCACGGTTAAGAGCACTAGGTAATCCTTGGTTTTGATCGAAGGAGACAAGTCGTACTCGGGAATCCTGAAAGCTCTCTACAATCTGTGCTGTCCGATCAGATGATCCGTCATCCACGACCACAATCTCAAAGTTATCAAACGTCTGTCCCAGTATACTCTGTATTGTATCTGCAATCACATCCTCTTCGTTATATGCCCCGACGACAACAGAAACGGTAGGTCCGCCTTCACTGTTCATATGTTGTACCGTTCACTCCATTCATTTCAGTGGAACTACGCCTATCGCTCTTTCGAACTGTTTCACGAGAACTTCTTGTGTAAAGTCCTTTTTAACAATTTCTCGTCCGCGTTCACCAAACTTCTGTCTAAGCGCCGGGCCCTGTGCGAGCGTTTCGATACCTGAAACAAATCCGTCCACATCGTCAGACTCGTACAGGAATCCGGAGACACCTTCCTCCACGTTTCGGCCAATACCGCCCACGTTGCTACCGACAACTGGAAGTCCGGCAGCCATCGCCTCCAAGACGGTGATACAGAGACCCTCCCATAGAGACGGTTGAAAATAAATGTCGATATCTGTGAGAAACGTCGGTATATCCTCTACGAGTCCAAGTAGAGATACATTCATGAGGCCCCGTTCTTTGATCTGTGCCTGTAATTCCCCGTACAACTCACCGTTACCTGCGATCTTAAATTGTATGTTGGAGCCCTGAATTTGTTCCGCAACGTCTAGTACAGTCTTATAATTTTTTGGTTCAGATAATCGTCCAACGCTCCCGACAGTTATTTCCGTCGAACCCTGATGAGTGACGGGAGCGTACTCCTCTAGGTTTATCCCTGCAATTGGGACCCTGTAAACGAGATCTCTGTCAAGCCCGAGATCAGAGATCAGCATTTCAGCAACGGGGTCCGAATCAGCGACAATTACATCGCTAAGACGAGCAGTCCAGCGGAACGCCTGCCGTCGCAGGTCCGTCTTGAACTGATCTGCGTGATGCCAGGTCGCTATCGTCGCAGTCGGATTAACAATCTTCGCTGCTCGAGCGACCATCGACGAGTGGATAAGTGAACCGACAATTACATCGGCTGTTCGAACGATCGAATACAGTTCTCGAATGGTCGGTACACCGATCCCCGACCGCATTCGGAGATTGACGATACGGACCCACGCAGGAAACTCATCGACTAGACTCTGACTGAATCCACCTAAAGATACCACAGTAACATCGTATTGTGCTGGATCCAATCCATTAAGCAGACGACACAGACCGATCTCAGCTCCACCGACGTGTAGGGAGTTAATGATGTAGACGAGTTCCGTTTGATCTGTCGTCGAATTAGTATTGAGCTCGGTCATTTGTTTCTTATATGTACGATGGGATCTGGGTTGTTTATTTAATCTTTCTCAGTCGGAAACATTACTGACCACTGCTCTGAACTTTCCAGCATCGGTCCGTGGAATAGATTCCAGCGTTTCGACCTCAACGTGAATATCCTCGCCGACACGATCTTTGAGCTTCTTGATAGCAATTTCCGCTTGCTCGTCTGTATATCCGTCATCCGGAACGATCTGTAACACGAACTCGTCGACAGACTCCTGAACAATCCGCGACTCACTAACGTTCTCAGTGTACTTGAACACGTTATAACTCAACATCGGAACCCGTCGCCCGCCTTTCGTGACGACGACCTCGTCCTGCCGGCCGATAATCTCGTCGACAATCGGCATCTCTCTCCCACAATCACACTCCTGGTAATTCGGCGGCCCACGGGCCATATCGCCGATCCGATATCGGATTAGAGGCATCGCACGATTGTTTAGTGCGGTTAGAACTATCTCACCGACCTCACCTTCAGAGACGGTCTTCCCGTCAGCATCCAGTACCTCAATAATCCCGATCTCGGGATTGACGTGCATAGAGCTGCTGGAACACTCAGTCACGATCGCAGCGCTTTCGGTTGATCCATACTGATTGTACACCTTCGTTGAGAGTCCCTCCTCGATAAGCGATCTGTCGTCCTCGCGGAGCATCTCGGCTGTCGGGAAGCAAGCGGAGATCTCGATGTCTCGATCCGTCTCGATAGCCCGCTGTGCGCAGTATCGAATCGACGAGGGGTATCCGTCAATGAAGTCCGGGTCAAAGTCCTCGAGCTCGTCTAGGTAGGCATCAACAGTATTCTCACCTAAGTGGTAACTAGACAACAGTAGACGATTGTTTGCCCGGTCGTATCGTCCGTACGGGCCTTCCGATTGATCAGCAGGAACGATCTTGTTCCCAGTAAACGACACGCGTCGGTCCCCGTACCGACAACCACCCCATCCCCAGAACCGATTCATAACCGCCCAATACTTGATATGAGATGGTTCGTCGTGGTACGTGGTTTTCGGCGTTCCGGTCGTCCCACTCGTACTCAACGCGATACGGTCATCAGTATCGACTTCTGAAGAGACAAGCGTCTCAGGCTCTTTACGGAGTGTTTCACTCTCCAAGAACGGGAGGTGCTTCAGCGCTTCTCGTGGGGTCGTCGCCGAGCGTACTGGTTCAAGGTCAATGTGGCTGTAGTGTTTCGTGGTCTGTTTTGCGTGGACAGCTATATCTTGAAGCTTGTTAAGCTGGTCCTCTTGCCAGTCTGTTGCGCTCTTCCACTGGTGTTGACGATATGCTCTGCTACAAGTCTTGAATCGCTGATTGTACCGCGTGTGGCGGATATTGAGGCCTAACACTGAGACGGCGAGCGATTGTAACAGCGGCGGAGACGTATTGTAGAGTTTTTGTAAGAACCAGTTGTTCTGAACCGACATCTACCTCGTGTTTGCCAGTACTACTTATTATCGTTGTGTCTCGTTCTCTAGATATCCGAATTGTAGTGTTGAACGGATCCAAAACCGCAGAGAGATATCCTTTTAATCATCGCGACAGAGATTAAGCTAGAATGGTTATTGCGGCGACGATTTTCTCGTTTCTTGTCTTCGTTTATATCGCACAGTTGGCAGACGACAGCATGTATCTCAAACTTGGATTAATTGCGCTATTAGGACACATAATCGTCGCAGTTGGAGTTATTCCAGTTATACCGTACACCTGGGACTTTGGCCAATTCGATCAGGCGGCTCAACAGGTTGCTACAGGTGGTCTCCCTGCTGGCTCCACAGTCGCTTCCTTCGCAGCTGTCCAAGGAATAGTATACGCAATATTAGGACATGACCCGACGAACATCGCCATTATTTCCGGGCTCTTAGCTGTCCTTCTCCCAGTCCCAATTCGGTACATGACGACATCACTCTACGGGAGAATCCGGCTTGACGGGGTTACGACGATGACCCTGTTCCTCCCGCTCTCGTTCTTGATGTTAAGTTTGCCAATGCGAGATTCAACATCGGTGTTTCTATTCTTTTTGCTATTAGCAATCACAGTCAAATCTATGTCAGAGACACATGCTTTAGTTGGTTTCTTTGCATTTCCGGTGTGGGGTATGCTCTACCTCGTTCGCCCTGAACTCGCCCTCATTTCATTACTCGCCATACTCGCCGCGGTCAGTGTCACTGTGATTCAGATATCCGATATCGATCTATCCCTACGATTAATCTTTGTTATCCTCGTTCCTATCGGAGCAGCCGGATTTGGCCTTTTCGCTGAACTGCTCTACTCGTTTGAACGTGTTAATGCGGAACTCTCATATCGAGCGACTGGAGGCGCAGTCTACCTCGAAGGAATGGAGTACAGTTCATGGTTCGACTTCCTATTGGCGGCACCGGCACGAGCGATATACTTCCAGTTCACTCCGTTCCCCCTTCACGTCGAATCGGTATTTCACGGACTCACACTTATTGGAACAGTAATTACCATCGTAATATTCATAGGTGCGGTCCGTTCTCTCTATCATCGAGATTTTGTTACTACTACCGCCATTCTGCTTGGCGTAGTATATTTCGCAGGAACCACCGGTTACGGCGCCATCAACTCAAACTTCGGAACTGGGGTGCGTCATCGGATTATCTTCGATTTTATCCTTGTCATCGCCGCCGCACCCGTGATCGCGCGCTGGGAACTACTCGTTCGTGAGTGGCTTGGTGTAGCTCCACGTCACCGCGGCGAGCACGACGAACAACAGCGCGAAGCTCAAAAATTGGATAGTCACGTGCAGGCCCGAGGAGAGTATCCGAACGAGGCTAGCGAGTAACCCTAGACCGAGAAGCCCAACCAACAAGCGCTCGTCGTTCAACGCCCGAACCAGCAGGCTCTGTTCAGCCCACTCGACGGCCTGTGCCGAGGCGCGATACAGCAGAGAGTTCTTGATGATCTCTACCGGATTCAACTCCATTACGCGTTCGCAGGAGGAGCGGTTACTTATGAGTTGTTCTCAGCGATCGACTGGAGACTTCGAGTCGTGCGCTCAACGGTATCAGCCCACCGATGCTCGTCTGCTGCGATCTGTTCGGACGCCTCACCGGGATCTTCGATCGCTTCGAAGAGTCCGTCTGCGAACGATTCGTTCCCAGCATCGGCGACCACGTGGCCTCGCTCCCCGAGCATCGACGTAACTTGGTCCAGATCGCTCATCACGATCTCTAACCCGCTCGCCATCGCCTCCAACACTGTCCGCGGCACGCCCTCCGCCCGACTCGGTAACACCAACACGTCCCCGCTCCGATACACCGTCGGCATCTCGTCGTAGGGCACGTGCCCGAGGAACGTCACCGACTCCCCAATCTCCAACTCGGCCACCTGCGCCTCCAGGTCCTCTCGTAACGCGCCGTCACCACACAGGTACAGCTCCACGTCCGGATACTCCGCGAGCACTTCCGCGAACGCCTCGACCGCGAGCCACGGCCGCTTCCCCTCCGCGAACCGTCCGACGAACAACACGACCGGCCCCTCGGCATCGATCAGGTCGCTCTCGGGGCCTTTCGGCGTGAACCGCTCCGTGTCGATTCCGTTGGGAACGACCTCGATCCGCGAGCTCACGCCCAACTCCTGCACGCGTTCTTTGTCCATGTCGGTGTAACAGAACACCACGTCCGCCTGATTGAACGTCCACCGCCCGAGCGTCTTCAGGTACAGCGAGAACAGCCGCTCCGGCGCGTTCTGACTGTACAGTCCGTGGTTCGTGATCGCCAGCGGAATGTCGCCGAGCCGCCGCTTCAGCGCCGCGAGGTTTGTCACGAAGTAGCAGTGCGAGTGAGCGTGTATCACGTCGAAGTCCTTGCTATCTGCGTGCCAGAGGTACCGCGCCACCGCGGGCGAGACGTCGTTCCCGAGTAGCGTGGCGCCCGGTGAAACGCGAACGATCGTGTACCCGTGCGTCTCCTCGATCCGTGGCAGCGATTCATCCTCCCGCGTCGTGAGCACCGTCACGTCGTGGCCCATCGCAGCCTGGTCTCGCGACATCGCGTGGATGTGGTAGTCCCCGCCGCCCTTCGTGTCGGGATAGATCCACGGCGCGGCACGGAGAATCCGCATTACCGGCTCGTAGTCGACGACCGGGTACAAACGTACCGGTTCGGACCCACAGAAAACGTCTATCTCTCCAATACCTAAATCGAAAATATGACTCAGAATACAAAAAGGATAACCAGCAAAACGTGATTATACAGAATCTCTACACTGCGGGAACAGAATACGTAGACTATGAAACAGGTATGCTCGCGGTCGGTAAGGGCACTTGACCCCGCCTGCTCTCACGAGACAAGCCCAAGGGAGTGACATCCTTCCCGCGGTACATGGCGGGATCTCCCCTACGAGGGGAAGGGTTGTAGGTTTCAGTCCGAGTCTGCCGAGAGCGTCATCTGTCCGGGTTTCGGACTCGTCTCTCGGTGGACTGTGGCGCTGTCACAGGCGCTCCCATCCTGTGGCGAGTCATCGCGTCCGGGTTCCCAACGGACGCTCTCTCCCCACGGGTCGACGCGGCCGGCGATATTCGCCGCCGCGTTGATGTCTGCTTGGAACTCCGAGACGTGGCAGTTGTCGTGTGGACACACAAACTCAGCTTGTTCATCGCGACGACCAAGACGCCCGCACGCGTGGCACGTCTGAGAGGTGTACGCCGCGTTGACGTACTCGACGTGAACTCCTGCCTCGGTCGCTTTGTCTTCGATTCGATCCTGTAGCCGAGCGAACGCCCATGCGTGAAGCCGCCGGTTCATGAACGTACCGTAGTCCAACCCCTCACGGACGTATGATAGATCTTCGAGAACAATAACCGGATCTTCGAAGGAGTTAGCATACGCGACGGCCTGTCGAGACGCTTTCTCGATAATGTCGGTCAGGGCGTTCTGATAGTGGTCGAATCGTTTGTCCACACGCCACTCGGCGGCGTCTCTCGACTGTAACCTCCGGAGCGTGGTGAACATCTCTTTGCGGAGCTGTCTTGCTCGACTGCCACTGACGAGCATCGGCTTCCGTGGCACGTCGCGTTTGAGGGCACAGCCCGTGATCAACGCGCTCTCACCCACGTCAAATCCGATGTACGTCGGATCGTCCGAGCTGGTCGATTCTTCGACAGAATATTTGACAGTAACGTGTAATTCCCACGAGGTTCGGTGTCGCTGTAGCCGCAACTCTCCGGGGTCTACGTCCTCGGTGAGCAGGTCGAACCACAGAGATTCCTGTTCGGGATTGATACGGAGTGGAATCCAGAAGTTCGTCCCGCGTCCGGGTTGCGAAACCTGCCAGACGAAGCCGTGTTCGCGCTCATCGGAGTAGTCGAACTCCGCGGCCCGGTTGACAAGTCGAAGCGGATGTTCGTCGTCCAACTCCTTGGTGTTGTACGTATCACGGAGTTTCGGGACGTAGGACTTGAGCGCGTCTTTGGCTTGGTACGGCAGGTCGTAGGGTGTCACAATGTCGTTGACTGCAGACATTGTGTTCGCCCCACTATCGAATGCGTCGTGGAGTGCTTCGCGGTAGGTGTCCAAGAGTCGCTGGAGACGTTGCTCTTTACCCGTGGTGGGCGTTGCGAGCGTGGCCTGTAGCGTCTTTGTTACCGTCTCGGACACAATACTACAATAGTGTTAGTCAAAGTTAACACTGTTGGTCACAAACTGTGGGATGTGAAGAATATCAATATTGAGGTGGATGAGGACCAGTACAAGAGTCTAAAAGAGACAAAGAAACGCCACGGACTGACATGGCGAGGGATGCTACTTCACGCGCAACGACAGTTAGATTCTGACTCCACTACCGAGTAGTGGGTAGTTAGTTCCAGCCCCTCAGTTTGAGATATGAAAGAGCAGATAATCGATCACTACGGCGACGCGTACGAGGGCGTCCTGATCACCTACACCCACCAGCGCGAGCGGAAAGGGCTCGCCCACGCCCTCCTCTCCGTCGAAGAGCACATCGACGACGACTTCATGCTCATCCTCGGCGACAATATCTTCCAGGCGAACCTACAGGACGTTGTCCGCCGCCAGCGCGAGGACCGCGCTGACGCCGCCTTCCTCGTCGAGGAGGTTCCGTGGGAAGAGGCATCCCGTTATGGAGTCTGTGACACGAACCAGTACGGCGAGATCATGGACGTCGTCGAGAAGCCGGAGGACCCGCCAAGTAATCTGGTGATGACCGGCTTCTATACGTTCTCACCCGTCATCTTCCACGCGTGCCACCTCGTCCAGCCGTCGAACCGCGACGAGTACGAGATCTCCGACGCGATAGATCTGCTCATCCAGTCGGGGCGGACAATTGACGCCATCGGGCTTGACGGCTGGCGAATCGACGTCGGCTATCCTGAAGACCGTGATGAGGCTGAACGACGTCTCACTGAGGGTGCTGAGAGCGAGGCAGAGCAGAGTGCAAACGAGTCCGTCAAATCTGACGATTGATTTCAGGATTATCCCGGTGAGAAGGTGGTCTCATTACTCCGCGTCAAGTGTTTTGTAGCAGGATATCGGCACTCTCGCATGAAGTCAAGGAAACACATAAAACCAATCTCAGATTTCAAGCTACCCTGAATTTTCTGCGGGATCGCCCAACGACGGTTACCTGCGAATTGTCACCATCACATCAAGGCCGACCTTCCAAATCTGTCGAACGACAAGCTTCAGATCGTAGATGAACGACTGCTGTTTGACATACTGAAGATCGAACCTGAGCTTCTCTTCTGGATCCGTGCTTTTTGCATCGTTCACCTGCGCGAGACCAGTCAGTCCTGGTTTGACGAACCACCGCTTGCGCCAGGACCGCTCTTGAGCCTCCAACAGCGACTCCTCTTCTGTCCATACGGCCCGCGGTCCGACGACGCTCATGTCGCCAATGAGGATCGACCACAGCTGTGGAATCTCGTCGAGATGCGTCGGGCGTAGCACACGCCCGACGCGGGTAATCCGGTCGTTCACTTCATCATCAACCGGCTCGATAGATTCTCCCGCGGGAACCATCGACCGGAATTTGAACACGTCGAACGTCTCGCCGAACACCGCAGTCCGCTCTTGGCTATACAAAATTGGCCCACCATCGTCGAGTTTGATCGCCACCGCAATTCCACAGATGGCGGGACTCAACACAACCAGCCCAACTACCGCAAACACCACGTCAAACCCGCGCTTGAGAATGTGATCTTGGATGTCCCATGGCTCGAGGTCAACATTGACGAGCGCTCCGACGTCATCGTCAGCAGTCAACACCCGATCTGCGTGATCGCGGTGGACAAGGACATCAACGCCGTGCTCGTAACAGGCATCGAGCGCACCGAAGAACTCGGCTCGATCTGTGTGCTCGAACGCTAAGACAGCTGTATCGATATCATACTCGACCAGCACATCCTCGATCCGAGAGAGCCCACCCAGTCGGTCAACCCCACCAAGCTGGACCCCACCGTCTGCAACAGCGGCTACCGGCCTCGACGATACATCGGCCATGAACGCACTTGTGGGGCAGAGATACCCCATAAGCGGGATATCGATATCAGCCGCGAGCTCCTCAATCGCAGCCGGATCATCCCCGACGATGATCGCCCGCTTGGAGTCACCATTTGGCCGCCGGCGAATCCACACGAACCACGCGGGCAACATGACGAGCAACACCGGCGTGATCGCGATGAGCGTCGTCCGCGGCAGCCGATACGTATAATCAAAATACCCGATCGCAGCGAGCGTCACCATTGCAACCATCACCCGCTTTTGGGTGAGCGCAACTGTATCGAGAATGCGTCGCGGCCGAGGCTTATACAGCGGAAGAAACGCCGCAGTGACGATGACTACGGCCGTTGCCATCTCAAAGACAAGCTCGGCCCCCATCGGGGCATCCGCCGCGAGCCGCCCAACGACTGGAAGCCGGGTGAGAACCGCATGGACAGCAACGCTGTTTGCGACCGCAACAGCGAGGGCAGTGATGACTGCAACACCGCCGACGCTGCGCAGCCGGTACTGCCACCCGGAGAGCATTAGCCGTAGGTTAGACCGACAATATATAAATGGACTGTGATGTCGCGGACAGCAGCGTGGGGCATCAGAAACACGGACCATGGCAGTAGTCGACAGGTCCGTACGCCGACGACAGCGAATCCAATCGGTGACGCAGCAACCGGTACCCACAAACCGATCCACAATGCCTGGAGCTGATTGGAGTTGACGTCCTGTGTTTCCGGCACTGTGCTTGGCCTCATTTCTGTGTTTGTCCTCGCTGGTGCTGTTGCCGATCGCAGCGTCATCAGTGCAGACGATTTCGCAGACGGATAGGCGACGCACCACGTAGCAAGCGGCTAAAATCGTCCCACAACACGTACACGTTTTCTGATGGTCGCCTCATCCACGGGGGCAACGAGAAACCCGTGTTCTTGGCCTTGTATGCATTCAGGCGGGTGAATCGGGTGAGCGCTCCTCAGTGGCGTGGCTCAGTCTCCAACCAGGCCTAATTCCGTAGACCACCAGTGGTGTTCCCTCGGGTAGGACTGAGATGCCCTCAGTTAGGAAGCATATATACCTCGACCCAGTAACAGAGTGGCATGGCAACACGGGATGGTACGTACTCGCTCGTCCCACTCCTCAAACAGCCCCGCATCGATCCGACTGAGGACATCGAGATCGATGTATACATTGTCGGGAGCGGCGATATCAGGGCAGCACAACTCTTTGTCGTCCATTCACACCCAGATCTCGTCTCCGATTTCGGAACGATCGAAGCAAGTCTTGCGCCACTCACCCACGCAGAGTATGACCCCGATGAGGGCGTCGTCACCGGCAGGGCCGCTGAAGAAAGCGAGTACACGACCGCAAATGCACTCGTCCAGAACGGCTGTCATTTCCCACTGGCACCCGCGCTGTTCGACGCACCAGCCACGAATCGCGAACTGACGCTCCCTTTTGGTGCCGGCTATCTCGAACAGACACACAACAGCAAGCCACCGATCACGTACACCGTCCCGACAAACGAGTCCGTGGCGCCAGGCGAGTACAGCCTCCAGATGGTGCTCTCATATGAGACCGGCACGGGCGAGATCAAACAGGACGCACACAAGGTTCCAGTCCACGTCCGCAACTACCGCGAACAGCACAACCGGGGGATCACAATCGCCCGGTACGCGGCGGCTATTCTGGCACTGCTCTCGTTGGTTGTGACAGCAGTCGCTGCCCTGCTGAATGCCGGACTCATATGATCGCTTGCCGGCGTGTCACGCCTCCTGTAGCTCGTACCAGTCACGGAGGAGCTGGGCTTCAAGCGTCGCCAACTGCTCAGTCACCTCCGTATCGGCAAGCTGGTACAGATGCTTCCGGCCACTGGATCCGGCATCCTCGGCAATACCATGTGCAATGAGCTGGTCGCGATGGTTATTCACCGCGCCACGACTCAGCCCAGCAACCGTCGCCCAGTCTTGGATGCTAAGCGCGTGGTCGGGCTCGCTGAGTAGCGCCGCAACCAGCTTGGCTTCCGGATGATCGCCAAAGATCCACGTGAGCGGGGTGTCGTCGGCGTATGGCTCAATGATCTCTCTGTCAGCAGGCGGCTGGGGCTGGACATCTCCCGTTGGCAACGCACCGGGTGTCTCGTAGGCACGCGAGAGGAGTCGCCCCTCAAGTTCCCGCAGGAGCCCGACAGCCTCCGTCTCACCAAGCCGGTACAAATCACGTTTGCCCGACCGTGCAGCGACCTCGATCACACCACAGTCAACCATCGACTCCAAGTAGGACGGTACAGCGGGTCGTGAGACACCCGCAAGATCAGCAATGCCCGTTTTATCAAGGAGCGTATCTGGTTCACTGAGAAACCCAGCGAGCACCTTCACTTCTGGGTGGGCACCAAACACCCACGTGAGTGGCGTGTCCTCAGCATACGTCCCGTCTAGCTCAGCAATCGGTGCAACCGTCGAATGGGGATCGTCATGGGCCATGAGAGATGTGTGTCCGCGCGAGTTACACCGAGCAACTGCTGCCACTCACTTAATAGTTTCCAGTACAGCAGACGCGAACACGCTCAATGTATGTTGTGAGACGCTTACCTCTTAGAAAAAAACTAATGTATGCGTCGACAACACGTACTGACAGTCCAGCGATGGCTCACGTTCCAGAGACGCTCTTTTCCGATGACGATGATACGCAGTTGGCAAAGAAAATCATCCGAAAACTCGGAATGAAAGGCCACGACAGACACGACCCAGCGACGCGCGGCCAGATTCGGTCGTATCTTGCCGCACCCCCCACACCACGGCGGCTCAAACGGATTCTGAAACAATTGATCCAGCAGAGCCCGCCAGTCGACGGCACGGTCAGACACGATGAGATCTGGGTGACAGCGGCATACTTCAACAACCCTATCGTCGAATTTTGAGACCGGTCGCGAGCCGACCAGCCACGGCGATCCCCGAACTGATCACCGATCCGGAATCCACTGTGTGTCTGCCCCACAGCGGTCAGCAAACTGCATCGCTGGCTCAAAGGCGACTAACTGGACGTTGTTCCGGTGGCCGCCACCATACGTCGTCACGGGAACGCCTGGCTGTCGAGCCATCGTCTCAAGGAGTGTTTTCACCCGGCCCTGTTTGTGAGTCGGAAACCAGCCTGCAACAGTGGTGATCTGTTTTTTGTGACTCCCCAACACGCGCTTGCGAAGGAGCTTGTACACGATCTGCCCTGCAAGGCGAGCATCCTCCTCGGTGTCGAACGGATGGTGGGAAATGTCGGGGATAATCACTCACCGTGGTTGACAGTCGATAACATGCCTAGCGACAAAAGTGTTTTGAGAGTATACACACACGCATCTAATCAGGACAAGACTTTTGCCCCCACCCACCAATATGCCGCGTGTGAGTCGTCTCACGTGCTGGCTCGCCGGACGAACACCACACCCCCATACAGGGTCATCACCCCTGACACAAGCCACACGACAGGAGACGGCTTCGCGACGGGCACTCACACATGTTCCCCAACTTCATCGACAATCCGACGGCCGTGCTGCCGACGCCAGCAACGATCACGTCGCGGATCGACAAGCGGACGCAGTTGAGCGATCGTCTGCCTGTGGACAGGGCGCGACAGATCCGCGCCACACTCACCGAGCGGTTCGCGCCGAACGATATCGGTGGCACCCGAGAGGGTGGTGAGCGGCCACAGCGGGAGGCGTATGCTGAGGACACGCCGCTCACCTGGGTGTTTGGCGATCACCCGGAGGCCAAACTGGTTGCGACGTTCCTCAGCGAGCCACAGACGGCGCTTGAGGTCGATGATCTCAGGCAGCTCAGCGGGGTCGAAGATGACGCCGCCCTAGAGCGCACGCTCGCGCAACTCGAGCGGCACGATGTGATCGCCTGTGAGCGCTCTGACGGCGAGCCAGTTGCATGTACGGTCAACGAGAACTCGCCGTCGGTCGAGCAGCTCCGCCAAACTGAGCAGGTGTTGCTCAGCGAGTGGTACAATCAGTAGCCACGGTCACACGGCTTTGAGACGTGGAGGATTCGACCGTTCGCCGAGACCCAGTCCAGCAGGTAGCGAGAGACGCCAGCACCCCCGCGTAGCTGAGGCCGTGGACGACAGCGAGGGCCATTCGGTCATCGGAGGTGATCGGCTCTGGCACGACAGTCCCTCGAGTCCCCTCGTCGCTACAGAAGCGGCGGTGATAGGTAGAGTATGTGGCCGCTGTTCTGTCATCCTCCCACGGTACCAGCTGCGGGATTCTCCACTGGAGGTGAACCCACGATGATCAAGACCGCTCACCCTCGATCACCGCTGTTTCAGCGTCTAACGCCCGCACCTCAATCCCGCGCCACTCCCCGTCCACGCCGACGAGGGCCTCCGCATACCCCAACTCCTCGTTCCCTGGTACGGCCTCTTGCACAAATCGTTTCTGGGCGTGATTCAGCCCGAACTCCGCGGCCCACTCCTCATCCATCCCATCCAACCGGTGGAACTGCTTGATCGCACACTGATCGAGAATCATCTCGGCTTCGGGCCGCTCGAAGAACTCATCGACCGTCTGGGTGACCAACTGGATCGACAGATCATGGTGGCGGTGGTGCCGAAAAATCGTCTCGAGAAAGGCGAGATTCTCGGCGTCCCGCAACACGTACCGCGCCTCATCAATCACGAACACGACCTCCTTCTCAGTCTGTTTCGCCCGCTCGTACACTAAGGAGATAAGCAACTGCATCACCAGACTCGTCCGTCCGCCAACCCGCCCCTCCTGCTGAGCGAGATCCAAATAGATGAGATCCGTTGCCTGAAAGTCGACCTCACTCGCCCGCCCCAGATGTGCGAACTGCCCATCCGGCGCAAACGGCCGCAGCTGGTCGATGAGCCACGTCGCGTCCGCCTGTAGCTTTTCGGCCTCAGCGTCGGTACGCAAGGTGTACTCACTGGGATCATCCACAATCCCCTCGAGAACGTCGATCACGTCGCGGAGGGTTGGACTCGCCTTGTCGTGGGTTGTCACGTCCTCTGTAATCCCGGCCTCGTGATACGCCATCTCGACGGCCACCTCGAGAGTCGTCCGCCGATCCCCGAGTGTAATCCCGCGGTGCGCAAAGAAGTTCGCGAGAAAGCTCAACACCCGCTCTTTCTTTTCGGTAAAGGGACTCGCATCAGCGCCCAACTTATCGCGCACGTGATCTGGCATCGGCGTGATCTCTAAGGGATTGATCCCGAGGGTGCCACCAACGGTAATCCGCCGAGCGTCCACCGCCTCTGCGACACCAGCCCAGTCGTTGAGCGGTTCGAGGATGACGCCGATCCGGTCCTCATGGTGAGCCACCGACCGGATGAACCGCTGTTTGGCGCTGAAACTCTTGCCGGAGCCCGGATCCCCCACCGTAAACGTCGCGTACCCGTTCTCACGCGCGAACGGATCGACCACCACCGGCGTGTCCGTATGGCGGTGCACACCCAGTTCAACCCCATCGGGCTCCAAGAGGGTGGGCCGGTGTGGGGACGCCAACAGCGCGCCCACCGCGCCGCTCACACACGTCGTGGTCCGGTCAAGCTCCACCCCGCCGAGCGGCGATGCACTCCGCAGCGCCCGACCTTGGGCACAGATCGCGGTCTTCGGCGCGAGCTCCGCCGGCTGCTCGCGGAGCGTCCGTTTCACGCGGCGCACATCCTGATCGAGCGTCTCCCGATCGGCTGCTCGCACCGTCACAAACAGCCCCTGTGAGAACACCCGGGCGCCCGCCTCGACAGCGCGATACATTGCGGCCGCCTCACTCGCCCGATCTTGGAGATACGTGCTCCGAACGCTCGATTCGAGATCTGCATCCACCTTCAGATCGTCCGCGGTCGCCTGCAGCTGGTCGAGCGCTCGTTCCTGATCGCGGGGCCGGATGTGGGCGGTGACGTGAAACCGGACGTCGGTCAGCGTGAACAGCTCGCTGAGATATCCGTCACTCGGATAATCCGGCCAATCGGCGATATACAGCGTGGTCGTCCACTCATCGCCAACCCGCGCGCGTCGGCTCTCCCACTCGACGGCCGCCGGCGCCACCGCGTCCTGCTGGCGTTCGCGGGGTGGGGCCACCTCCGCGTCCAGCTGCGGGGCTGAGTCGGGTGGCTCGACGTATGCCGACAGATCCACGTCTGGATCATGTGTGGGCTGACGCGCCTGCAGCCACACGCCAAGCAGGAGGCCGATCACCAGGATGCTTCCACCGGCCATGAGTCCGCCGACGAGCGTCGATGGCGAGAGCGACTCGACGCCACTGACCACCACAAGCAGCGACTCAATCATTGGACTCACCCCGCGGTTGATGATCCACACCGGCCCGGTCGGCCACGGGCGCCGCATCAAGGTCGGTCCCGTTCCAAAACTGCGTGGCCAGCCCCACGATTTCAGCCGTCGACAGCCGCCGGGCTGTACAGTCACTGGTTTTGGCGACGAACTCCGTTTCGACCGTGCGCAGCCGCTCGCGCAGCTTCGCGAGCTGCGCGCCGCGCAGCTCCGCCTCCGTCAGCCGGTCACGACGCGTCACAAACGGCGTCGCCAGTATCCCCACGACCGGGAGCAGTGTGAGCCGCTCGGCCGGCGTCCGCTCCTCGGGATGCCGTTCGTACACCTCGAACGGCGCCACTGACACACCCAGAACGTACCGTACCTGCTGGGTCTCCGCCAGCTCGGCCGGCCGCTGGTCACGATAGGCGGCGATCAGCGCCCGCAGTGATTCGTTAGTATGGACCGCCGGATCGGCGAGGCGTGCGTCGAGTTGCTCGACGAGTGTCGCCGCCGGATACGGATCCGTTGTGGTGTACAGCGTCAGTTCGAAGGTGAGCTCCTGATTCGCGAACGCCTCCCCAGCTGCCTGGCGTGTAGCCCAGTCGTCAACCATCGCGAAATCCATGTTACCCGGCGTCAGCTCGATGAACGCCTCCATCCGCCCGTCCGTGCGTTCGACGGCGCCGTGGCCGGGCCACGCCCGCTTGAGCGCGGTCAGCTCCTGGGTGTGCTCATCGACGACGAACGGCTGTGGGACAGTCGTCGAATCGTCTGGATCCGGTGTCGACGCGGCAGCCACCGCTTCATGGAGCGTAATCCGCGGCCGGCGCAGATAGAAGCGCCCCATATCGTGGAGCCACGTACTCGCCGGGAGCTGTCTGGGGGCTGCGTACACGACGGCCACTCCAATCGCGAAGCCAACACACACCAGCGGGAACACGAGCGGTTCGACGCCAAGCGCCGCCCCAGCCACGAGCCCCGCAATGGGAAAACTCAACAGCACGTACAGGTCGCGTTCGTACACGCCGACGATTGGGAGCCGACGGTCGGCATCCAGTGAGCGCATCACGCGCCGCGTCGCGGGAGTGTCTGTGTCACTGCTCATGGTCTGGGTTCGTTTTCGGTGCGGCGGTACGACGCCCACCCACCCTCGTGACTGCGCACTCTGGGCGCAGCCGTCGTCGCCGTCGAGGTGGATTCACCGCTTGAGTCGGGACTCGAGTCCGTCTGTGAATCGTTCCGGGCAACCCGCTGGGCGACGGTGTGGCCCACAGCCGCTTTTGTCCCCCAGCGGGCCGCCGTGGCGCCAGCCCACGGGCCGGCGACCGCCGCAGCGCCAGCAACGGCGCCTGCGGTGACGGTCAGTCCCGTCATCCGGCCTACTGTGCGCACGAGTCGCGGTGTTGTGTACGCGAACAGCTTCCAGATGACCCACACGCTCACAACTGGCAGCGACACCGCGATGAGATACCCGAAGAACGCCTTTTCGGGTGTCATCATCCCCGCACTGCTGCCAATAAGAAGATCGTACCCCCGGAACAGCAACGCCACCGGGAGCGGCATCACTGCGAGTGGGATGAATTTGACCGCCACACGGGTAGCAATCCCTGAGATAACGGGCAGCCCGCCGTACGCAACCGCAATCGCGATCGGCATGACGTACACAAACACGTAGAGAAGGAGTTCACGCAGGTATAACAGCGCCTGAAGCGTCCACATCGCGACGGCTCCGACGAAGCTTAGTAGAAGTGCAAGGAGGGGGTTCGATAGTGTTAGATTGAAAAAATTGGTTAGTGGTGTTGCTACTGCATCGATTGACGGCACGAGGGCAATGGTGAACCCATCGACAAGGTACAACAGAGTGACAGCGACCCAATACCAGATCGCGATCAGTAGCCCTCCCGTCCAAGCCGAACGACGTACACGACGATCACGAATTGGATCGCTGAGGTTGAAAATTCGGAGCGTATGCCTCCCTTGGACACATATGAGGAGAATCAAAAATGCGATCAGCGTTATTTCCCCGGCAACAAGCGCATCAAACAATTGTGTCCACGGTTGACTCTGGGGCTCTCCTACTGGGAGTCCGTTCGTGGTCTCAGGGACTGGTGTACCAAAGAGTGCCTCAGTAAGCTCACGGTATCCTTCTCGAATTCCTTCAGTAAACCACTCGACGATTTGATTCAGAATATCCAAAAACCACTGAAATCCAACATCAGTAAGAGAAATCCCACTCATGTGTCAACCCTCTCTATTGTGATCTGACACTCAGAAAGATTCTCACCTTGGTAAGTCACATTGTACTCTTTCTCAGCCAGTTTTCCACCAACATTCCCTGTTAAACTGACCTCAAATCGGCCGCTTGTTCCATCAGGAGTACAATTAATCTGTTCACTTCTCGGCCCGAACGGTAGTGTTCTGGAATAAACGGTTCGTCGCTCTCCCGAACCAAGAACTGGCTCTGTATATGTGACAGGTTTCTCGACCGCTGCGATCCCACTTTCAGAAAGCTCATCTGAGGTCGGTTGTGGAACATCACCATTAAACTGGAGTTTGGTGAGTTTCTCGGGCCCCGTTCCCACATTCTCGACATCCACAATTACTTCACCAGTGATCGTGAGACTAGCAGCCCCCTCATACATCTCATCGGGATGGTTCCGAGCGAGTTTCAACTCTCGAATGACGACATCTGGACGTAGCGACTGCTCGACGGCAGCCACAACGCTGTCACCATCAACCAACTGGACGATGTAGGTCCCCGGTGGGTACGCCGTGCCAAGCGGAATCGTCTCCCGACTGGCGCCGGGCGTGAGATCACGCTCAGCAAACGCCTCGCCGGACGGCGCGATCACGGCCAGCCCGCTGGCAGTTGTTTCGGCGTCATACTCGACGGCCAACTCGGTGCCCTCGACGGTGACGGCTGTGAGCGCACCCGATCCAGGGTCACTCGATTCACCGGTTGTACAGCCGGCGACAGAAACGAATCCGCCGGTCGCGATCGTTGTGAGCACGGTGCGACGTCGCGGGGAGGGTAGTGTGTGACTCATGGCGGTGATTCACGGGAAAGGAGGTGTGCGATCTGCCGGCCGGTAACCCACGCAACGGCGATGGGAATTACCCCCCAGATCGCCGTCTCGAGCAGCTGCACCCAGCCGGCAACCGTACTAAGTGGATGCCAGCGCACAGTGTCGCTGGCGGCCACGTACGCGGGCGTGGTGGCGCGCCACGAGGCGGGCTCAAACCGGACGGTGTAGAGGCCGGGCTCAGCGATGGTCTGTGTCGCGGTGCCGTTGGGCCCGATCGTGAGCCGCTCGCCGTTCACCCAGAGCTCGCCAGGGGGCGCGTCGGCCACAATCGGGCGGGTGGCATTCGAGTCGCTCGGCCGAATCGGCGCGTCCGTCACGGGATCAGTCAACGTGACTACGAGCGTTGCCGTCGACGCAGTGCGGTTCGTGAGCTGCACCGACAACTCGGGGTGGCGAATCGGCCGTTCGGTGGGCGTGACTGACGCCAGTGGCGCCGACACGCCACGCACGATCCCCTGCAATCGGACCGCCTCGGGTTGGGTCGCCGCACTCCGGACCGCCAGTCCGTACGATCGGGTGTACTCACCCTCAACCACGCCGACAGAGACGTTCTCGTGGAATCGGGCGGCCGGCGTCGGCGTCGTCACACCCCACACCGCCGTCAGGGTGGGGCCGTCACGGACGGGTGCGGTGCGCGGGCCGATACGTGACGGGAACGCGACCACCTCGAGCGGCGGTACAGACTGCGCCGACCGCACAGTCTCAGTCGCCCGCGCCACACGCAGGTGATCCCAGCGGGTGTCCCGCGCTGTATAGTAGCGCCAGACACCTCGGACGCGATGCGTTTCGTTGCTGGTGAGCGTGAGCCCGTGCCACGGCTGCCCCTGGTACACGGCGAGCCCCTGGCTCCCGTCCGGATACTGGGCCGTGTACGCGTCCGGGCGGAGCCGGTGGACCCACACCGAGCGCGTGTCGGTGACGGTGACCGTCTGTGTGGTCGCATTCGCCGACGTGCCATTGGGCGCTGTCGTCACCGCGATCTCGGCGGTGACGGTGAGCGGCTGTTCACCCACCCGCGTGGTCGTATACGACAGCGTCGGTGTCTGGGTGTTGGTGGTGTTCGCCACCTGGTCGCCGCCGATCGTCACAGTGACACGCCGCACCTCATGACTGACTACCGACTGATTTGCATCACGGGCGCCCCGCACCCGGTAATCGACGAGCGCCCGAACGGTCCCGTTCGGGGCGATATACTGCCGCGTGGTGGTCGCATCGAGCTGGACCCGCGTCGCGGGATGAATCGCGAAGACAGTGGCGTGTGCGTCAGCAATCGCGCCCTGGGAGACGAGCTCCGCATGCGGCGGATGAACGCTCGCATTGGCGCCACCCGGCTCGACGGCTGGGAACGTCCGGGCTGTCATAGCCGCAGCATGGGCGGGTGGCGCGTCGTACGTCAGATCCGTACACGTTGCCAGCTGTTGGGTTGGTGTTGGTGGATGATCGTAGGTAGCGTTGTACTGGGCGGGCGTGAGACAGGGATCTGGATCCCGGGCATCAACGGTCCGGGTCTCGTTGGCCGGCGGTGGGTCGACAGGGGTGGCTGCGGCGCTGACCGCCACCACTGACACCAGCGCCACCACCCCAACGGCGAGCCGGTGGCCCCACTGGAGCGAGCGCATGGGTGACTACCACGGGGTCAGCTCCACACACTCCGCGAGTGGGAGGTTCATCACGCTGCCCGCGACTGTGTACAGGGGCCCGAGGACGACCAGAATCACCGTCGATCGCAGCGCCGTCCGCTTGTGGCGTTTGAGCCCCTCGCGCTGTTCGGGCCGGAACGTGAACAGTTCGATCAGCGAGTCGGCCTGCCACACAATGACCAACCCGAGCAACCCGACGGCGGTGGTCAACTGGAAAAACCCGGAGATCATGCCGGGCAGCCGATCAACCTCACAGACGGCGCTCTCCTGGGCAGCCGCTGGCTCAACAGCGACGACCGCGACGATCAGACAACCTACTGCGACGCGGCGCCACACCGCGCGAGCCGGCACACGGGAGGGATCTGCTGGAGGGTCGGTGGCGGACATAACTTGGCATGAGGTGGCTGGGTCGTGCTACCACACAACAATGACATACTGCAAGCATCAAATAATAAATTTTGTGTTTAGTAATATATGAATACATGAATTGTCGTTCACGATTCTAGAATATTAACCAACAGCGGCCAACAGTCAATGGCAGTGTTGGTTAAGACCCGGTCGCAGGAGGGAGCCGATCTGGGCTGATGGCGCTTCCAGAGCTGGTCGGTATGTGGGTCGGGGCAGCGCTGGCGGCGCCAAGAGCCACCCACCCAGTGTCACGCTCGTGTAGTGACACGGTGACAAACCGGAGCGCACCGATAACCTCCTCACAGACGGGCGGCGCAAGTCGATGGAATCGACCTTTCGTGGCCGGGACCACTCTCCCGAGACCCTGTGTGTCAGGGACGTTCCCCGCCGCACAACAAGCGTGGCCAGCCGCGTGAAACGGCACAACGCGATCCCGCCGCCGGAGTCAACCGAGCTGGCACCCCAAGAGTTCGGAGCTCGTGGCACACGGAGTCAACAGTGACCGAAGACGGAGAAATCAGGCGACCGGCCCGAGGACGTGGACTGTATCGCAATGCTGGTGCCCGCCCAGTCACAGACCTCGAGACGATGATACGTGAATCCTGTACTGGCCGATCACTCCCCATATCGTGGGGTGGTACTGCTGATTTGGTTGGTCAGTACGCTGGTACGCTGTCCGTCAGCGTGGTCCAACTGCCAGCAGCGTGTCGCGACGGCGCTCGGAACAGCCCGCTGCCGGCTGGGGATTGGCCGCGACTGCATGTGGGAGCACCCAGTGTACGGTGGTGTCTCTGGGCTCCTGTCGCCGACCACTCCAGCGTGGACAGCGGTGTCAGCCGTTTGTACACGAGATATTGCGGGCGGGAGAAGGCTACTGACACCACTCAATTTTGTGTGCGAAAGCCCATCGTACGGGCGAATGGTGAACAATTGTCTGTGAGGAGGATGGTTTGAGCGCTCTGTTCAGGGTGCGATCTGGCGGCGCCCAGATGACGCACCATGTGCTACGATTCGATGGTGACTGATACGTGAGTGACCACCCTTCGAACAGTGTACACACGTGTGTGAGTTCAGGTAGCCGTACAGATACATACGTGCCGCTGTCGGTCGCGACTCGAGCCATACTTATATGTAGACCCTTCAGAGTCAGTGATATGCTGAAGCGCTCACTGCAGTGTCGCCGTGACAGCGCACGTTCGTGAGCGCCTCAGTTTCGTCACTGCTGACACCACTACTGCCTGAAGAGCTGCGGCTGTGCAGCTGCTCCCCTCGGTGGTCACGAGCAATCCATCCGTTCACAATGGCCACCACCCTGTTGTTGGCTCCTCGTGGGCTTCTTCAAGCTCGTGCCGGCGCTCACGTTCCGCCTGTAACTCTCGACGGAGCCGTTCGTTTTCGGCGAGCAGCGCTTCCACCCGGTCGGTGAGCTCGACGATTCGCTCACGCCGCGCGTAGACACGCTCAGGGTGGGTCGCTGGACGTCCAGACCCCTCACCCACCTGCGGATGTTCTGGCGAAGCAGACTCCGGCTCGGATGGGGCAGTTGATGGTGTGCTGTCCTGTGTGGGCGCGTCAGTCGCGGCGGTGGGCTCCGTCGCAGGAGCGGCGCTGTCTGTGGCGGCCGACGCCGATGTCTCGCCGTCGCCGCCCGAAGAGGTGGTCGGCTCGGGTGGCGTATATTCCTCATCAGTACGGGCGATTGCGCGTTCAATCGTTTTTTCGCCGTAGGTACTCCCGTCGGCGTAATGAACCGCATCCCACTTGTCACGGGCGAGTCCGGAGCGACGAAACAGCCGATCAATGCGGTGGGCATCGCAGCCGGTCCAAAACGCAAGCAGCCGACACAGCGCCATATCTGCCTCCGAGTGACTCTCATAGCCGCTCGTGGTGCCGTTCCACAGCCGCGTGAACTTCTCGCCGTTGGCGGCGTGTCGTGCACGCTCAAGCAGCTCCTCGTCTGAAAGCGCAGCCGCTCCGGATGTGCTGGTCGCTGTGTCGCCGGATGTGGTGTCGGTCGTGGCTGTGCGGGGTGCGGCCGCCGATCCGT
Organism: Halorubrum sp. B52; assembly: GCF_059752555.1. Lineage (NCBI taxonomy): Archaea > Methanobacteriati > Methanobacteriota > Halobacteria > Halobacteriales > Haloferacaceae > Halorubrum > Halorubrum sp. B52. The sequence goes on from NZ_MWTG01000007.1 coordinate 660,825, forward strand.
CTGTAGTGGCGGCTGATTCTGCAGTTGCGTCCGCCAGCTCTGTCGCATGGAGCGTGTCGACGACATCGGAGCGTGCTGTAATTGTGGTGGGCGTTGCCTCGACGTGATCCCCGGTTACGGTAAAGAAGCGCGAGCGGTCGTACAGCTCGAGGTCGCCGGCTCGGTTCCGGCCCTCAGGGAGGGTCCCGGTGACAAGGATGTGATATCCGGTTCCCGAGGGGCTCACTTCAGTGTACGACTCAAGCTGATCGATGATCTGATCAGCCCACTCGGTGGGCGCACCTGTCTCAGGATCTCGGCAATCGTCAAGATCGATCCCGATGAGCGGATCGTCGGCGGTGAACACGAAGCCGAGCCCCTCGACACTGGTTGTTGTGACGGCCTCTCGGGCAGTCTGAAACGAGCGCCAGGTCTCGGGATTGGTCGTTGACGCAAACTGCGTCGTGCCGGGGATAATCGGCACTTTGGTGGGTTTCTTGTCGCGTTGGTGGGGCCGCCAACAGACCCATTGGTCACGGTCGACGAGCGCTGCTGGAAGGGCATCAGCGGTAGGCGGGAGTCCCATCGCAATCGTGGGGGGCGTTCACACGCCAGGCGCAAATAAATACCGTCACGACGACACTATGGACTGTCCCGTCTCATCTCGGCCTGCAATGTACTGGAGTTCGCCGCTCTGAGGTGACCGAACGGATCGGCCAGACCGCATGTCCACAGGGTGTGATCAAAACTCCGTCTTGGCTGGGGGTTGGTTGAACTGGCCTCCGCCCAGCACAGTGGTGGCGCGCTGCCATCCATTACCAACAGCAGTGCTAGCGAGAGTCGGTGCCCGCATGGTAGGGGATGTACTCCCGTGTGTCGGCCGGACTGGGACGGATCTCAGACGTGGCGCGAAGGCCGACGATGTGGTCCGATCGGTCGGTGGTCGCAAACAGATCGATAGCGGTGTGTGGTGGCTTCCCGGGACCGTGAGGACAGGCCGACTGGATCGCATCGAGTCAGAACACCATAATCTATTCATGAGATGCCTCAGACAATGTCAATAGGGACCATTGGTCCCTGCTGGGAGCGGGTTTCCCTCCCCCTCACCGAACCCGCACTCCCTTCGAACTGATACCGGCTGCCGGTTCTGCCTGTCGTCGGGCGGGTATCGCGAAGCGCCCGGGCTGTCCCCGCCCGGGCCAGAGGCACACCGGCCTCAGCACGTGACAAGAAACGGGGTCGTTATGCGTCCACCACGACCAGCGACGAATACGCTCACAACTTGACCACCTCCCGCGCCTGAAGACGCGGGAATCCCATCACGGGATTTCAGGCCGAGCGTGGCCCTCTGGTATCAGTCGTGGGGTGCTGACGCATCGTCCAGATGTGTATCCCGCACCGACTGGAACGTGTACACGTCGGTGAGCCCGGGTTGGTCAATCGTGAACACGGCAGGGCGGGTCTGTTCGCCGTAGGTTTTCTGTACTCGTGGCTCGCCGTCCGGTGGCGTGTTGAGCGCCGTAATGAGGTCATGGGCGGCTTCACGGTTTTTCACGATCCAGATTGCGGCGTCCGGCTTTTGGGCGGCCAGCTTGTCGTAATCCTCGGGGACGGCCCGGGTGACGTCGTGGTTGATGCGTTCGGCCTCTAGGGCGGCAACAACGTCGCCCGCCTCGTCGACGGCGGCCGCATCAAGCCGGCCCTCGGGCACCTCGTAGTACTGCTCAACTGTGACCGCTGGAGAGTCCGGCGCTTCAACGTACTCGGCCGCCAAGAGTTGCGTCCCAACCTCGACCATCGCCACATGCAGACTCGACTCGCTGAGGTCGCCGGCGCCAGCGCCGTGGGCAACCCCCTCACGGTGGCGGACGCCAATCGCATCGCGACCGTCCGGGGTGACTGTGTACAGCGTGTGTGGATACCGACAGTCACGGCTGATGAGGCCAGCCTCGCGCAGCTCATCAAGTTCGTCCGCATCAATCCCCACGTACTCGCCGAGCCGACGCATGCTGTCGCGGGTGATGTCGTATTCGAGCGCTGGGTCGTACTGTCCCTGATGGGCCGAATAGACGGCCTGCAGAAAGCGGAGGCCGGCGTCGCTAATCGGGCTCTCCTGGCGTTCCGCGTACGTGAGCTTGAGTGGCAGAGCACAGATCGGACAGTTATCGCGATCCACCGACTCGGGGTCGTGACAACAGCTGATCGCCGCCCGCAATCCGTCGGGCGCGGGATCATAGCGAGTCTCACAGGCGACACAAGCGAGTGCGTGGCGCTGCTCATCGTACATCACCGGATCAGGCAACCGCTTGGTGTACGGGAGCGCCGAGTCAATCCGTGACGGCTCGGTCGTGCTCGTGTCTGTTGGGTCAGTACCCGTGTCGGTGTCGTCTGAGCCGGTCGTCGCCTGAGTGGTCTGCAGGTCAAGCCCGTACGCGGTGCGGGTCCGGTCGCGACACGTGTCGATCCGAGCGGCAGCCGTGGTTTCACGCGCCGGCCGGAATCCGTCGCTGTCCGGATGCCCCGGTGGGAGCGGCGCACTCGCGAGCAGAAACGGCGCGGGTGGCGTCTCGTTGAACGGCGCCGGCAGCCGCACCAGCCACTCGCCACGCGAGAGGGCGCGCAGCCGGTTGCCGATCGCCGCTGGATCCTGCGCTGCGGTCGCGAGCCGCGTTGTGAGCGCGTCATCGACGGGCACGCTCCCGGTGACGATGGTGGAGACGTTGTTGAGCAGCTCCAGATACGCCGCCTCATCACGCACCCGCAGCTGGCCCGGGAACTGCGTCGCCAGCGTGACGCTACAGCCGAACGAGCGGGATTGGGCCAGCAGGTCATCGACGATTCCCGAGGCGACGAGTTGGGCCGCCTCCTCCAGATACAGATTGACGAGTGGGCGATCGCTGGGGTCCGTCGTTTGGGCGCGCCGGCGCAGCGCAGTCCACAGCTTCGAGAGCACCGTCCGGGTGAGCGCCTGCTGGCTCTCCGTGCGAAGCCCGCCCGTATCGATGATGACGACCGCATCCTCGTCGATCACCGCCCGCAGATCGAACTGTGGATCGCCCTCCACGGGGACGTGATCAAAGAGGTGGCCCAGCCGTTCGTCGAGCGGGATCTTCTCGATGCGGTTGTGGACGCCCTGGAGCAACTCGTCAAACGATTGTTGGGTGTTTGCGGCGACGTTGTACAGCATCGATTGGAGCTCGTCATCGACCACCGGCGGGGGTTCACCGGTTTCATGAAAGCGGGCGGCCGCTTGTTGGAGCTCGCGGTGCGCGAACGCGTCGCTCCCATGGACGGGATCGAAGAGCGCTTTCACCAGCTGGCGGATGATATCGGGCGAGCGCACCGCCTGGTAGAACCGCTCCTCGCCCATGATCCCGGCCAGAATCTCGATGTAATGATCCGTGCAATCCTCGACGGCCGTTGCCCGGTCGATCCCCGCAGCGAGCTGTGGCCGGATGTCGAAAAACGAGATGGCGGGCAGCGTCGTCGCACAATCAAAGTAGTAGACGTCCTCGAGTGAGCCGTACTCGGCGTAGTGCACGCGGAGATACGCCTCGGCCATCGCGTCGCCTTTCGGCGTGATGAGAACCTCGGCGCCGTCCGTGGCGGCGTGATTTGCGAGCAGTCCCGTGATCAGACTCGTTGATTTGCCCGAACCCGTCTTGCCGAACCACGCCACGTGCAGCGACTGCAAGCTCGGCGGGACCGCGATCGCGTCGGCGACGGGCTCGCCGTCCTGATCGAGCGGCTGTCCAAGCGTGAGCCCGGGCGTCTGATACCGGGCGAGCTGGTCGTCGGGCGGTGGTGGGAGAGCGGTGCGATCGGCGGTGGGCGGCGCGACGGCGCGGCTCCCACTTGCGGTGAGCGCGGTGCCATCGACGAGGCCACACGCGGGGGCACTCGCCGCGTCAGCGACAATCCCGCGGCTGCGATTCCGCGTCCACGGAAGCTTGTTGGTGAGCGTGTCATAGGCGGGCTTGTGGACAGTCCAGTCGCGAATCGCCGTCGCCACCGCGGCTGGATTCTCCGTCTTTACTCGGGCATCAATGGTGTAGTAGCGGCCGGACAGCTCGGTGAGCGTGCCGGCGAGCCGCTCAGCGATCGCGGGCGCATCGGCACCCCACACCAGACACCGGGCGTTGACAACGAAGGCGTGTTGCGGGTCGGTGTCAGTGAGTGCGTCGATGCGTCCAACGGCCGGATCCGCGGCCGCGCTCGCGGAGTCGGTGTCCACCTCAATCTCGCCAACGAGATCAGCCATCATGCGGCTCGCTGGGGTATCCCGGCCCGCCTCCAGCTGGTGGACCCGATCGCGGACCGTCACCCGGTAGTCGCGAAACGGCTGACACACCGCTTGGTAGGTCGCCCCACCCGGTGTGTCAGCCAGCGTTTCCGCGACCGCGGCGAGTGGGAGACGGGCGTCATCGCTGTCCGTAAACGCGTCGAGCGGCGTCAGGCGGGTCTGCCAGTCGTCACGGCGCTCCGCATCACCCACCCACTCGACGGCGGCGACGTCGTCACCCGTGGGCGCACCGTCGCCATCGAGGTCGGGGACCGCAGGCGGTGTGGCTGGGGTGAGTTCGTACTCGTTCGGACAGGCCGTCCGTACTGCCTCCCGCAGCGTCTCGGTTGGCGCCCCCGTGACGCCGACGTACAGCTCGAGGGTGCCGGTGGTGTCAGCCGGACTGTGGAGTCGCCACTCGATTGTTGGCTGTGTTGGGGTTCCAATGAGGCGATTCCGCCAACTGGACGTGGTGTGGGTGGTGAGTCCGTGGAGGCGCCGAAACCCCTGTTCGACGGTCGCTGCTGTCAGTGGGGTGGCTGTCGGGCGAATCCGGAGGTGCGTGTGATCCGGGGTCTCAGCAGGGTGGGACTCAGCAGAGCGCCCCATAGTATGCGTGGCATTCACACACATTAGTAAGAAAGTTACGGTGTCTGACATCTGAATCAAATTGCGGAATTGCCGGCTCCCCGGTGATGGCGGTTCCATCTGAGCGCTCGCAGTATGGCGCGTCCGGTGGATCGGAACTGCTCGCCTGCCGGATTGTGGCGCTCCCAAGGGGTGGGAGCGCTCATGGCCGAATCCCACTCTCCGAGCGGGCGCGTCACGTTCGGTGACGCTGACGCCCGCGCCGACCAGATGCATCAGGCGATCGATCAGTGGCTCAGCGAGCTCGTCGACGCAGTTGATGAAGCGCGTGCCAGCGAGCAGTTCCAGCGGTGGCTTGAGGTCCAGCGTCGATTTCATGACTACTCGCACCGGAACACACTGCTCATCACGTTGCAGTGTCCCGACGCGACGAAGGTTGCAGGGTACCGGACGTGGCAAGACGAGTTTGACCGACACGTGACGGAAGGCGAATCAGCGATCTGGATCTGGGCACCGCTCATCTCACCGCAGTGTCCCGAGTGTCACAACAGCCCCTCGTATCACGGGGAGACTGACTGTGCGTACGACGAGACGCCACCCGACGAGTGGGACGAGGGGGTGGTCGGATTCAAACCCGTTCCCGTCTTCGACGTCTCACAGACGGAGGGCGAGCCGCTGCCCGAGCTGGAGACGGACGCAACGGGGAACGCTGATGACCTGTTAGCTAGACTGCTCGCGGCGGCCGACGAGCTCGGCGTGACCGTCGACGTGGTGCGTGCTGATGCGTGGACGCACGGTGATGCGGATGGTGTGTGTCGCCATGTCGACGAGACGCCCCAGATTCAGGTGCGAGAAGCTGCACCCGCTGCGGTGGCGGGGACGCTCATCCACGAGTACGCCCACGCGCTGTTACATGATCCAGCGGACACTGCCGATCGAGAGGCTCGCGAGCTCGAGGCCGAGGCGGTCGCGTACGTTGTCGGGCGGCACTATGGCTTGGAGATGGATGGGTCAGCGCTGTATCTTGCGGCGTGGAGCGACGCCGACACCGACCAACTCTTCGAGCGATGTGAGCGGATTCGGGAGACGAGCACGACTTTAATCAAGGCGATTGCTGCCCAGAGCGGTTCCACTGTCCATGGCTAGGCGACGGTCTCAGCCGCTGGCAGCCAGACAACTTATTCATGACCTCGTGAACAGGTGTGTATGAGTGGTATCGAGCTTCGAGATGAGACGCTCTATGTGGAACGCGAGCCGAACCAGTTGGACGAGCTGGCGATAGCGTTCTCACGAATTCTTGATCAGATCGGAATCAAACACGTGTACATCGCTGGGTACGTGTCGATACTCGCAGGGCGGGCCCGGTCAACCGAGGACGTCGACGTGCTCATCGAACCGATCGATGAGCCAACGGCAGAGGAACTTGCGACAACACTCGAAACGGAGGGGTATTGGGGGCCGGCGATGCCGCTCACGTCGATATACGAGATGCTCGAGAACGGCGATCCGATCTGGGTTGCGCCAACAGATCAGATCACTCCACATCTCGAAGTGAAGATCGTCGATGATGAGTTCGATCATGCGTCGGTCTCCAACGCAATCTCAGCCCAGATTGACGGTGAATCGATCCCAATCGGCCCGCTTGAGCTTCAGATCGCGTACAAACTGCATCTTGGTGCCCAGAAAGACCTCGAAGACGCAGTCCACCTGTACACCCTCTTTGAGGAAACCCTTAGTGTGTCCCGGCTCGAAGCGTGGGTACATCGACTCGATGTCGACGCCGAATATGACCGACTCAGAAACGCCTGATCAGCTCGATGCGAAACACGAGCGCAATCGTGAGCAGCGCATCGCGGCGATCAAACGCTGGGTGGCGTACATTCAGTCAGAGCCGCCCGATGTGTGGGGGCCACAGCAGAATGCGGTCGTCAACGGTCAACTGACTGCCGCCCAACACGTGGCAACCTCAGCCGCCCATCAGCAGCATGTGGCCGATGTTGCCCAAGATATTCTTGCGCTCCAAGACGATGCCAGCGACGAAGCGGGTTCGCGAGACAATCGCTAGTCGATCTGGGAACTGTCGCCGGCTGCTGGAGATCGGTGCTCAGGAACCGAGTCTGATAGAGTTACAAGCGCATACCCCCGTCTTTAGGCGGGGGTCGAGCGGACAATAGTGTACACCTCCACCGACGACACTACGGCTGGATTTCCCATCGATTCACCACCAGTATTAAGACATCTTGATACATAGTATACAACGCAGATGAAGACCACACGGCACGCGACTTACAACCTCAATTACCACATAGTATGGGTGCCGAAGTACCGCAAATCGGTACTCGTCAACGAGGTCGCTGACCGTGTGCGAACCATTCTCCACGAAATTGCCGACGACAAGGGCCTCGAAATACTCGATCTTACCGTCCAGCCCGACCACGTTCACCTGTTTGTCAGTAGCCCACCCAAGAACGAACCGGCACTGCTGGCCAACTGGTTCAAGGGCATCTCCTCGCGCAAGTACAACCACCGCCACGCCGACCACGACGGCGAGAAAATTGGATGGGCACGAGGATACTACGCAGGGACCGCCGGGCAGGTTTCGAGTGAGACTGTCGAGAACTACATCCAACAACACACGGAGGGCGACTCGTGACCGAACTCACGAAGACGCTCGAACTCAAGCTGGTTGAGCCGAACGCGCACAAGCGGCGGAAACTCCGTGAAACGCGAGAAGCCTACCAGCACGCCCTTCAAGATGCGTTCGATGCTGAATGTACCACGCAGACCGAAGCGAACGATGTGGTGGTCACCTACGATCTGAGTGGGTACGCGAAGAACGCGCTCAAAAAGTACGTCCCGCAACTCACGACGACGTACAACGCGGACGAACTCCACGACGACCACCCTGTCCGGTTCACCAACGAGGGCCTACGACTCGACCACAAGCCCGAGAACGCTATCGAGTGGTACGTCAAAATCCCGCACCACGAGGACTACCACCTCTGGATGCCAGCCCAACCGAATCCCGACCAGCGGGACTGGCTGGAAGCGTTGAACGCAGGAGACGCGGAGATGGGCGAGAGCCAGCTGTTTGAGCGGGACGGGACGTGGTATCTCCACGTCACCGCTACCCGCAACGTCGAGGAACTTTCCGAGGTATCCGCCGAAGAACGGACGCCCATCGGAGTGGACATCGGGGAAGCATCACTCGTCACGGTGTGTCACCGCGACGATCACGGTTCCCCGACCGCACCTGAACTGTGGGCCGACGAAGGGAAGACCGTTCGTCAGCGCCGTAAGACCTACTTCACCGCCAAGCGCCGACTCCAGACGCGCGGAAGCGAGCGTATCGTGGAGTCGTTCGGTGACGACCTGTGGAACCAGATAGACGACGTGTTCCACCGCGTCACCCGCGAAGTCATGGAGTATGCCGAGTCCGTCAAGAATCCTGTTCTCGTTCTGGAAGACCTGACGTACATACGGGAGTCGATGGACTACGGCGACTTCATGAACCGGCGTCTCCACGGATGGGGGTTCGCCAAACTCCACGCGCAGATACGCTACAAAGCCGTCGAGAAGGGGATCCCCGTCGAGACGGTGAACCCACGTAACACGTCGAAGGAGTGCCACGCGTGCGGTGAGGTAGGATACCGCCCCAGACAGGCGACGTTCAAGTGTACGAACGACGCTTGCTGGATGGGCGAGTACCAAGCGGACGTGAACGGCGCGATAAATATCGCAGATCGCTACCTCAGTGGAGAGAGCCATTCAAGAGAACACACGGATGGCGATGACTCGGCTGAGGATGGGGGGCGTTTGACCGCCCCACAAGACACCCAAGCCGATGCTGACACCCAGCAGGAGACGCTTGGGACGTATGCGTCTTGAAACCAGAGGGCTACACTCGGCCTGAAATCCCGTGGTGGGATTCCCGCGTCTTTAGGCGCGGGAGGAGGTCAATAATAGGTTTCGACCGGGACCCCTAGGCGGTTGAAATCCTCGACGTTGTCTGTGAGGACTGCGTCATCGAGGACGTCAGCCATCGCAGCGATGTAGCCGTCATTCGCCCCGACACCCGCGTTTGTGCCAGCACGGTCATCTGCCGCCGCGAGGAGTTCACCAGCTCGCCGCGCGATCTCGTCATCAACTTCGATACGGGGATACCCCAGCAGGCGATTGTGCAGCGTCTGTTCAGTGGTGGTGCTGCGAGCTGTAGCGACCCCATAGTACGCCTCCGCGACCACCGGCGTCGGCAACCACTGCATCTCGCCGTTTTCGGTGAGTTCTGCACCCTTCGAGAACGCATCCGGATCTTCCGCCATAAGGTCGAAGAGGTACGATGAATCGATGATCATTCAGTGTTGGTGTCGGCGTCAAAAGCAGCTTGGGCAGCGTTCAAACGGTCGCGGTCACGTCCGCGCAGATCTGCCACCGCCTCTTTGGCTGCGTCGGCCTCTTCCTCAGTCAGGAGTCCGGCGACATCATCCGGGTGCGGACCACGCGTCATGCGACGCAGCGTTTCTTCCATCGTTTCGTCATCCTCCTTGTGTGCAGTCAGCCACTCGTGGTATTCCTCCGATACTCGAATGGTTTTGACCATGTGATATATTGAGATATATGTGTTTAAGAAGTTTTTGAAACAAATTACACCCAGTACAGTTTGGAATATATTCGAATCTCTCAACAACACCACCGCTTTAACACCGGATTGGTGCCACCAAGTCTGCTGGCTTGCTTTGTCGCAAGTGTGGGTTTGTGGGGTGCCTTGAGGGGTGGACACCATGTCCAAGCAGTCACCGTCCCCGGATCAATCCGGGATCGAGACGAGGTGTACCGAAACGGTTGAGATGACCACCGCCGATCAGGTTGCGCAGTATCTGATCGAAGACCAGATGGCGGATCTCACGGATGCGATCCGTGAAGCCGTCCAGAACGGGGTCGACAGTCCTGACTCGTCACGTGTTCTGGTGAGCGTTACGCCCAAGCGCACCGTTGTGTGTGATGACGGCACTGGCGTCGATCTGAACAGTGAGACAGGAACGCGGGATCTCTCCGTGCTTGGAGCCGGGACGAAAGAGCGTGCAGATGACACTACCCTCGGTGAGTGGGGGATCGGGACGGGTGCGATCATCGCGAAAGGGGCCGTGCGCATCTGGAGCGACCGGCACGCGCTCTGTTTCGACTATCAGGATCAGCGCGAGACGGGCCCGTTCGCAGACGTGGCTGGGCGTGAGGGAGTCGTCGTCGAGACGCCCCACGCGTTCGACGGCGTCTGCGTGACCATTGACCATTATGCGGGTGAGGTGCCCGACCCCGACAGCTACCGGTGGCGTCGAATCGTCGAGCGGCTGCGTGAGCGGTTCGCGTATCTCACCTTCCGGACGGATGTCGCCATTGTCGTCAACGGCGCACCCGTCGATCGCGGGCACCCATTCGAGGCGGTCGCTGACAGTCGGGTGACCGTGACGCGCGAGACCGACGACGCGTATCTCGCGATCGAGCATGCGCCTGAGGACGGGTTGGATGTGTACAGCAACGGCCTCTTCGTCACCACCGATCATGACGCCGGCGTGGGTGGTGTCGTCGTCACGAAGGGAAACCTGACGCTCAACTTCGGTCGGACGGCGATCCAGTCGGGGTGTGAGCAGTGGGGGCGGATCCAGGAGGCGATCGCTGACGCCCGGATCGATCTGTACGACCAGTTGCGCGACGGCGCGCTCGGTGGCCAAACGCGCGCGACGATGGCCGAACTCCTGGTCAGCGACGAGACGCTACGCGAGCGCTGGCGCGATCGCGATCTCTTCCAGCTGGTGACGGAGACGCCGGTGAGTCTCGCCCAGATTCACGCCGCCCCACAGATCGCATGCCAAGAGGGCGCCAGTCACGGCGCGGATGCACTCGTCGAGCGGGGCGCCATCATCCTCGATACGACAGATCCGGCCACCAAGCGGCTGGCGTCGGCGGCCGCAGAGAGTGACACCGACGTTGCGCTGCCATCGCGGTTTGACGTCGCGACACGGGCCGAAGAGGCGGGTGTTTGGCAGGGATATCACCGGCTGGCAGACACCGACCTCTCAACGCGGCAGGCGCGGTATCTCTTGTTCGCGCGAGCGCTCGCCGATGCGATTGGGATCGATCGGACGATCCACTGGGGTGAGGCAAACGCAGACGCGTGGACAGACGGGCGGACGCGGATCGTCCTCACTGATTCGACTGTGACGAGCTCGAAACGCGCCGTGTGGACCCACGATCTCTTTCTCACGCTGTGTCACGAGGTGGCTCACGATCGGTCAGATAAGCGCCGAACCGCGCATGGACGACGGTTCGAGAGCCGATTTCGTGAGCTCGTCGAGGAGCCCGAAGTGCGGGCGGCGTACTCAAAGCTGGTGACGGCAGTCCACGATCAGGGGTTCCAGCCGGTGTTCCGCGAGCGTGGTGTCTCGCTCAGCTAAGCGGCGTTCCCGGTTCGTCAATACCAACGAGATCCTCGCGAAGCTCACCAGGATTTTTTTTTTTTGTTCACCACGGGCCCCCTGCAGTAGTAGTTCGTGGAGCCGACAGAGTAAGTCCCGATCCAGCTCAGCACCCCCTCGGAGGGCTTGAATACCAGTTGTGATCGCCTCAACGTAGTTTTGTGCCTCCGCGATGTCAGCGCGTTCTGTCTCGGTCTGGCCAGGCTTTTCACCAGCTTCTCGCCGGTAGATGTCTGACAGAGTGAGCCGGGTCGTCGTCTCGATGTTCGAGGAATCGACAGCCTCGCGGTGGATGAGTGGACTCAAAATAACTTCGGGCGAATCAAGCCATGTGTCAAGGTCAGAAAGCTGGCCCACGGCGTACATCGCGTTCCCATTCTTGGTAAGGAGGTCATGAGTCGCGTCGAGATCCGGAGGGAGTGGATCCGGACTGAACGTAAAGATGCCATCAACCATCTCAACCTCACCGGGAGGAGATCCAGCAAAATCTTCAGGTCGGATTGTTTTCCATACCACGTCCCCACGCCAATATAGATAACGATTTTGCTGTTTGCCTATCCAAATTAGATACTTTGTGTTCTAAGATAGATTTAAGCTAGAGGAGCTATCTTAATCACCTGACTGTAAGGAGGTCCTCCTTCTTGCTCTCGGACTTTTTGGTAGCCTCGATCAAACCGACTCGGTGGTTTCTGGCTCGCCGCGATGGGCGCCGGCGAGCCAATCGCTGGCGTGATACGATGTCGACACGGTGTCAACTCCGGTTCGTCCGTACCCTCGACGCAGGCCGGACGACCAATCCGACCGACCCAGTCGCACAGGTGTACACTCACGCCGACGGATACCCTGAGGGCGTCCTCGGCCGGCTCCACCAGCTCAAGCAGCTACTGGAGGCGACCACGAGCGTGCGGGGGCCAGCATACGCGGCCGCCCAGTACGTCTTCCTCGAGAAGCTGCGATCACTGGCGCTGTACCTGGATCCGTCACGGGACGCCGATCGACGCGTCGACGCAACCTCACCCGCCGACGTCTGTGACCCGAGTCGGCTGCAGCATCTGTCCCAGCCGCTGTTTCTGCTCGGGCATGGGATGGAGGATCCACGACAGGGAATCCACGGCGATGAGGAGTATCTGTACATCGTTGCCATCCCCGAGTACAGGCTCGAACAGGTCGAGCCACCGGCGTGGCAGGTCGCCGTGAGCGAGCAGTGTGGCTTCCCGCGGTGGGACACCCAGACCAACGGGGCATTTTGTGAGGCAACGTGGGAGTTCGAAGGGCCGCTTGCAGCGGCGATCGACCAGCTCACTTGTTAACCAACAGCAACAGCGAACTCTGTTGGTTAATAGACCGAGTGTGCGTGTCCAGCGGTAGGAGGACAAACGTCCGTTCCATGCGAGCACTGCCCGTTCTTTTGCCCTCCAGCGACCGCTACAGTCGGCTTGCCGCACTCGCACATTTTAACTGCTTGTCGGCCGACCAACTGATTGAACGTAGCATGAACCACTCCAGCTCAGGTGACTCTGGTGTGTCCTCAGATCTCCTTGTCGAACTCGTCGAGACACTCGAAGCCAACGGGCTGGCGCGCGATTCGTATCAGCTCTACGATTCTGTCGATGTTGAGGCACTTGACCAACTAGTCGAGTCATCTGCCAGCGCTATCGACGTCCGCATTACAGTGGAGGGAATCCATCTCTCCATCACGCAAGACGGCGTCGATGTCGTCGACAAGCCGGCCAACATCCCACCTCGGTAGCGCGAGCGGCCTCGTGTCTGTACGAGGGGGGTGACTTTCGCATGAAACGTCGATCTTTAAATGATGGACCAGTGATTTCTGCATTGGAATGTCTGACCTCATCGTCAACGCGGCCGTGAAGGACTCACTCTCGGACCAGAACGTCGCGGCAGATTTCTACGACGCCCTCAACGATGAGGTCGCCGAACTGCTCGAGGATGCGGCGGAGCGTGCCGAGGCCAACGACCGGAAGACGGTCCAGCCCCGGGACCTATAGGCTTGAGTATACAGAGGATGACGAGGGACGGGTTACAGTAGAGATCGAGCCGGTTTATAGGCTGAACAGGCGCAATACCACGATCTTCAAGTCGTGGATACGCGCCGCCATTTGGGTGAACGTCCACGTTCGACGACTTTCCCTGAATTTTGGACCACTGGCGCTTAACTGACAGGCAACCCTATTGGCAGGTAGGAATCGGTCGGAACGGAGCGGATTCCGAACCGTCCTTCGGAGGTCGTTCGAGAGAGCAAAGCTCTCTCGTGATGACGAAAATCTCCGATTTTCGAACCACGGCCTGTTCGCCCACACAACGAGGCAGTCTCCGAAAGAACGGTCGGTGAACGCCACATCCCCCGAAGGGTGTGCCGACTGCTCAAAGCACGCAACACGATACCCCAACTCCGCTGAAGCCTGTCGGCGTCCCTGTGGCAAAAACAACACCAGGACGCCGTACACGAGCAAGGATAGGGTTGACATCCTCCCCGCGCTAAAGCGCGAGGATTCCTCCGTTGGGGGTTCGGCTACCGACCCACGGAGGCAACTTGCGGGTTTGTGCGCGCTTCTTTGGGACTTTCGTGAAGGTGTGGTTGCCCCGACCAATCGTGGTCGTCCCACTCGAATCGCACGGGCCGTGCCATCGGCCTGACTTCGCAATCGCTGTGTTCTCGAAGGAACGTCTCTGACGCCGTGAGGTCGGCGTGGCCCTCGAACCCACACGGACACGTCAGTGCATCCCCGTGGCGAACCGTCTCCTCGCGATCGCCACACTCAGGACACGTCTGAGAAGTCCACGCTTCCGACTCGGCTTCGAGGCTGATACCGTATTCTTCACAGACGCACGCGAGACGGTGGATGAACTGCTTGAACGCCCAGAAGTTGTGCGTCTTCTCGTTCACCCTGACCGACCAATGCGTGTCCAGCACGTCGGTCAAATCGCCTACGTACACCGTTTCCACGCCCTCGTCGTACAGTCGTTCAACGAGGTCCCGTACCAGCGCGTTCTGTGCGTGGTTACGGCGTTTCGTCCGCTGTCGGTACAGCCGTCGAATCCGTTTCGAGGAGTAGCGTCCCTCTCGGAGTTTCGATTGGAGGCGGGCGATTTCGTCTGTCGTCTCGTGGAATCGTCCGAACAACTCCCGACCGTCGTAGAGGTACTGGTTCCCAGTGGTCGTCGAACAGGCGACGAGATTGTTTGCGCCAACGTCGAGGGCGGCTTCGTGAGAAGCCAGTGGTGAATCCAGCCGAGAATCAGGTACAGAGACTGGTTGGAAAGCCCTGAACGTGTCGCTCACTTCGTCGTACTCAAGTTCCAGACGACCCTGTTTGCCGTCCCACTTCGGGTTGCCTCGGACTTCGAGGCGGAGTCGTTCGTGGTAGCCGAGTCCGTATTCGTCTTTCAGTTCTTGCCCGACAGGGATTTCGAGACGGCTACGCTCTCCCCACTGAATCGTGTACTGGTCGTTTCGGATGTAGGTGCGGAGTTCGCGTCCGTCCTCTTCGTTGCCCCAGTACGACGGTGGGTTGGCGTACTCGCCTCTCTCCTTGAGGGCGAAGAACGACCGCCACGCTTCGCTGTTCTTGCGCGTGACCTGTTGGACGGTCGCGCTACCGACGACACCGTTGTAGCGCCCTCGGTACTCGGAAGTGTCCCACACGTCGCCGTCACCGAAGTAGTTTTGACGACGTTCGTAGGTCAGTTCGTTCCACAGAGAGGCGGAGGCGTCGAGTAGTCGTAGGAGGCACTCTTTGTCGTTGTCTGTCTGTGGCACGATGTCGAAGGTGTTGACGCGCTTCATTCGTCGTCACCTTCCTGTTCAGCGATGTAGCGTTCGATCGCGCCCTTCGAGGAACTTCCCGCCGTTCCGACGTAGTACGAACGAGTCCACTTCACGCGGTCGTCGTACCGCTGGTTGTACTTCCGCGCGGAGATACCCTTGATCCAGTTGACGATGAGTGATGGGGCGTTCTTCGGTGGACTCCCGATGAACAGGTGTACGTGGTCGGGCATGACCTCGGACTCGGCCAGTTCGAGGCCCTTGTCCTCACAGATTTCCGCGAAGATGGCTTCGAGACGTTCCTTCGTCTTCCCCGTCAGGTGCGAACGTCGATATTTTGGCACGAACACTATGTGGTAATAGAGTTCGTATTTCGCATGACGGGTACTCTTTACCATCTATGTATACTATCATAGTTGAGGAGCTTAAAGATTGTGTTATAACCCCGTCTATGCCACCGTCAGTGGTTGAATACTGTTGATCGGCTTCATCCCCGCCCTGAAGGGCGAGGCTTTCGCCTCGAATTTCCGTAATCGGCGTCATACTTATGGTCGCTATTACCGTGATTCTGGCGGCCGTTATCGGGACGTTCGTGCTCGGCCTCGGTGACTCGCTCGGTGACAGTCAGCCGAGTTCGCAGTTGAGCGTCGCTGACGCAGGTTCCGGAACGATTACAATCGAGCACAACGGTGGCGATCCAGTCGATAAAGGTGACCTCAACGTTGTCGTCCGGAATGACGGAGCCTCTGTCGGAAATACAGAAACCATAACCAACCTCACCAGCGTCAGTGCGGGTGAGCTTGGCGTTGGTGAGACTGTCCAGTTAGATTACACCACGGGCTCCAACACAATCGATAATGTACGCCTGATTCACACGCCGTCTGAATCGATCATCCTCGATAGCCGCGTAGAAACGGACGACTTCGGCAGCTGGTCCGTCTAACCTGGTATACGCTGCACTCAATTTTCTATTTTTATAACTGAATAGCCGCAGGACTGGTTGTAGGCCCCTGCTATTCCTCAGCCCGGAGTAACACCTCCTCTTCGCTGTACGGTCCCGACCGCACCAACACGATCGTCCGATTCGAACCTGCGGTGTCGACGGTCACACTATCACCGGGTTCGACACAGCCATACTCACCCCAACGGTGGGACGTCTCGACGTCATCGTCAATGAGGAGCTCGTCGGCCGGGATTGCGTCGCCGCCGGTGTGCGTCACCTCGATCGAATTGGCACCGAACGATGCCGTGAACGTGGCGTCAACGCCGGAGACACACAGACCACGATTGGGGACGTGGTTGCGCGCAACCCCGCGGCAAACGCGTCGCGGCGATAGTCGACGATACCAGCGAGCAGACGATCGTTCACACGGACGGACAGGGGATGCCCACGATAGCGCTCACCTACGAACAGGCTGGCGTTGAAGGGACGGAGACGCTGCGTGTCGAAGCCGGCGCCAGGAGCGGAGCGACGCCGTCGACCGTCCGTATGGCCGACGGCCCGAGCGGGACGTACGCGATCACGTCCGGGCTCACCGGAGCGACTGTCGAGACCAGTGGCGACGAGCTGACGATCGAAGCACGAGCACTCTCGATGAATCGCCGGCGACGGTTCACGTCTTCCCGCAGGCGGCCATGAGCGGCGACACGGACACGCTCGCGATCGACGCCGATGCGGCCTCACCCTTTCTACGTCCACCAGGACGGTGGATGGTTGGCCGAGCGTCGTGACCAGCTGGACAGGTGTGTCCATGACGGCCCGCCCCGCGCGTCGCTGCCGCCCTCCGCTTGCTCACGGTTCACTTCGTTCACCGTTCGCATCGAGGCGCTCCCTGCGGTCGCGCCTCGCTTCGCTCGCGACCGACCATTCCGGGCGTGCGGCGCCCTCCCTGCTCGCGGGTCGCTGCGCTCCCCGCTCGCTCGCCCGTGGCCTCTCTGCGGTCGGCCACGCGCCGCGCGGTCGCCGTTCCGGGCTAAACTGCATGTGCCCTCGACGCCAGCGGGAAAGCGCAGGAGGTTGCGCGGTATGTCTGCTCACCCCCCACGCTTTCTCCGCTGGCCGCTCGCTCCGGGCGGTCTCGCCGCGCGGGGCTGGTTGGTAACCTTCCTGAGATGCGCTCTCGCTCGCGCCCGGGAGGGCGCTCGCGAAGGCGCGAGCGAGAGCGCGCAGACAGCTCTGTCGGTCGATGTCGTCGGAAACCCGCGATGTCGGAGTATCCCGGTGGCAGCGCGTGAGCGCCTTCGGAATCTGATGTGATTCCAATGTTCAGTACCAACGCGAGCGGAAAGGTCGTTACGGTGGATGAACAGGTATTCGAGAAGACAGACGAGCAGGCGGTCGATGAAGACGGCTTCCCGGTCGTCGACGAGACGCCGTTATTCGAGGCGACGGTCGAACAGGAAACGCAGGCAAAAGTGGACGCCAACCACCCTGAGACGGGGGTACACGGATTATCACTCGCAGCCGAGGAGAAAGCGATGGCGCGCGAGGCTGAGAAGGCGCGCACCCGAGTACGGTGGGATCGCCGGCAGCACTCCGACCGGGAAGCCCGGACGCGACAGATTGCAGCAGATGGGAGTCGCCAGCGGCGCGATGTGTTCGCTGAGCGGCGCGCCGCGGTGGACCCGTGGGCGGGCCCGAGCCAACCAGATCCCCGCGAGTCGCTCACCTGCGATGAGCTTGCGTCGATAAACGAGGCAGCCCAACGGATCGCCACGACTCGACGTGGATGGACGGCGGCAGCGGTGAGCAGACAGCTTGCCCAGCGGGTCGCGGAGGGCAGTGAGATGACGACAGCGGTGGTCCGGGTGGCCGAACAAGTACGGACGGGGCCCGGCACGGTCATCCCAATTGACGCAGTGAGCGATGCTGGCCGTGGGACGGTGAGCATCGCCGGCAAGTGGGTCGACGACTGGGATCCAGCCACCCCGGCCATTAGCCAGGTCGGGCTGCTCGCGGATGACACCGGACAACTCAAGGTGACCATCTGGACAAAATCGGATCAGCCACGCATCAACGAGGGCGAACGCGTCCGACTGTCCAACGTCAAGACAAGCTGGTACGACGGACGCGTGTCGGTGGCACTGACGCGCCGCTCGCGGGTTGCGTTCCCCCAGCGCAACCGGTGGTGGGACGCGTAGGCCAGGGTTGCCATTTTTTGCCGTGAGGGCGCCGCCACTGACAGTCAGTAAGTACGGTAGCTTCCTGGTGATCGGTGTGGCCGAACCGTCCAGCCACGCCCCACCGCCCCACCCACCGCTCCGTGCTCGCTCCCTGTGGTCGCTGCGCGCGCAGCCACAACCGGCATCAGCCTGTGGGGAAGCAACAGTACACGGTACGATCCTTATGTCAGACTGCTGTGGATTCCCAGCCCGGGTGTCTTGAAGTAGGTTTCAGGATGAGAGACGATTAGCCACAGCACCTACTTACTGTCAGCATATATCATCAGTTACAATGCAAACTCGGCTTGTCCAACCGACCGACTTCCAACTTCTTGATGCGCTGTCGGATGGTCGGCGGGATACAGCCGCCAACCTCGCCGTGAAATGCAACAAGGATCGCAATTATCTCAATACACGACTCCCAGTTCTCGCTGATGAAGGACTCGTTCGCCGAATCGGACCGGCTGAGACGTCTGGCTTATATCAGATCACACCACGTGGGATTGCGGCAGTCCACAATCAATCGCTGTATGAAGAGGACCGCGAACAGTTTGAGGCGGCTCTCTCCGAACAAGCGTCGTTGATTACAATCATTGAGCCAGCTGTGCATCAGGCCTCGGTGTCGGCTGAAACAGATACATCGGAGGGGCCGGACGATTTGAAACGATAACTCGCTCGCGTTTCAACAGATCCACGGAGCCGCGTTCCAACACAATCCGAAGTCTGAAGCCCTGTGAGAGTTTCAATCACGAGACGATGGCCTACAGCGATGCGGAGTTGCTCGACGATATTCAGGCGGTGGCGGCGGTCGTCGAGCGGGCACCGTCTCTCCAAGATTATCGTGATCACGGCGAGTACGCGGTGACGACGATCACGCGGCGTTTCGACTCGTGGCAGGATGCGGTGGCACGTGCCGGCTTCGAGCCACACGCCGCAGAGAGCGAAATTCCAACAGACGAGCTGCTCGCTGAACTCCGGCGCCTTGCTGAGGAGCACGACACCCGCCCAACAGCCGACCTGATGAACGACGAGGGAGAGTACTGGGTGTCGACGTACCGACGGCGGTTTGGGTCGTGGACGAACGCGCTCGCCGAAGCCGGGGTTGAGCCGGCAGACGCGCGCACAGTCGAGGAGATCTCCGACGAGGAGCTTCTC
The DNA here is from genome assembly GCF_059752555.1 of Halorubrum sp. B52. Lineage (NCBI taxonomy): Archaea > Methanobacteriati > Methanobacteriota > Halobacteria > Halobacteriales > Haloferacaceae > Halorubrum > Halorubrum sp. B52. The sequence goes on from NZ_MWTG01000007.1 coordinate 680,248, forward strand.
GCGGCACTCGATGAGCTGGCCACCGCACGCGGTGTGACACCGACGTTCGAAGAGATGGAGCGTGACGGCCCGTACAGCCCGCGCACGTACATCAACCGCTTCGGATCGTGGACTGCGGCACTCGAGGCGGCCAACCTCGAACCCCGTGGGTCCGGCAGAGTGAGCGACGCGGATCTGCTCGCTGAGCTCCGTCGTTTGCGTGATGAACTCGGCACCAAACCGGTCGCTGATGATGTACGTGAAGAGGGCGCGTACAGCCTGGCGACGTATCAACGACGGTTCGGATCCTGGTCGGGCGCCAAAGATGCGGCGTTCGATGAGTCGGAGTCCTCCCACAGCTGAAGCCGTGGGGTTCCTCTGTGTCCCCCTATAACTCGGCCACTACGATTGGTACCAGTCTCCAGACAACCGCACCTCCTACTCTACAGTTACGCTCTTCGCCAGATTTCGCGGTTTGTCGATCGGCCTTCCCTTCTCATTCGCCACATGATACGCGAATAACTGTAAGTACACGTTGGCCACCAGCGGCTCGGCGACGCCTACGTCGGGCACGGCGAACGACACGTCGAGCGTATCGTACTCCTCACCAGCCGAGACACAGCCCAGCGCCGGCGCTCCACGCGTCTGCGCTTCGGTCACGTTGTTCATGGTCTCGTCGGCCCGCGCTCCCTCGGTCAACACCGCCACCACGGGCGTCTCAGGCGTCACCAACGCGAGCGGGCCATGCTTGAGCTCGCCTGCGGCGAATCCCTCCGCGTGGTCATACGAGATCTCCTTGAGCTTCAGGGCGCCCTCCAACGCGACGGGCACCCCCAACTCCCGCCCGACGAAGAAGAACGCCTCACTGTCTTGGAACTGTTGGGCGGCTTCCCGAACCTGTTGTTCTTCGTCGAGCACCTGTTGGACTGCGCCGGGCAGCCCCTGCAAATCCTCTAAGACAGAGCGGGCGTCGGCGGCACCGAGCGCGCCACGATCCCGCCCTACGCCAACGGCGAGCATCGCGAGCGTCGCCACCTGCGAAGCGAACGTTTTGGTCGCGGCCACCCCGATCTCCGGGCCGGCCCGGATGAACGCAGTGCCGTCGACCTCTCGGGTCACCGTGCTCCCGAGGGTGTTCGTCACGGCGAACGTCCGCGCGCCCGCGGCGTTCGCGCGCCGCACCGCCCCGAGCGTGTCGGCCGTTTCGCCGCTTTGCGTGACTGCAACGACAAGGGTTCGATCGGGTGTGCGGCCCGCGCCGAACTCGTACTCGCTGGCGATCTCGACGCTCGCGCGCACCCCCGCAAGCTCCTCGAACAGCTGGGCGGCATATCGCCCCGCGTAATACGATGTCCCGCAGGCGACGATCTGGATCTCCTCGAGGTCGGCGAGAAAGCCGGGCGGGAACGAGACGTCCAGATCCACGTCACCGGCGTCGACGTCCAACCGCCCGGTGAGCGTCTGTCGGAGCGCGGAGGGCTGTTCGTGGATCTCTTTGCGCATGTAGTGATCATAGCCACCCTTCTCCGCGGCGTCTGCCTCCCACGTGACCGTCTCGATCGCTCGGTCGACCGGCTCCCCGTCCGCAAACACCTTGACGCCGTCTGCGGAGAGCGCCGCCACGTCACCATCTTCGAGATACGTGACGTGGCGGGTGTGCTCGAGGAACGCCGTCACGTCGCTGGCGACGAACGTCCCGTCCTCACCACGTCCCAACACCAGCGGGCTCCCGCGCCGCGCGACAATAATGCGGTCGTCATCCTCACGCACCACACAGATGGCGTAGCTTCCCTCCAGCCGGTCCTCGACGCGCCGGACCGCAGCCACGAGATCGGCGTCGGCCTCAGCAGCGAGTCCCTCTTCGATCAGGTGCGGGATGACCTCGGTGTCGGTGTCGCTGGTGAACTCGTGGTCGGCAAGCTCCTGTTTAAGCGCCTCGTGGTTTTCGACGATGCCGTTGTGGACGACGGCGACGTCACCGACACAGTCCGTATGCGGATGCGCGTTCGCGTCTGTCGGCGGGCCGTGCGTACTCCAGCGGGTGTGGCCGACGCCGTGGGTCGCATCGGGTACGTCCGGCACCGTCAGCTCGTTGACCTCGCCGGAGCGCTTTGCGACGGTGAGCCCGCTCGTCGCCCCAACGAGCGCGACGCCTGCAGAGTCGTAGCCGCGGTATTCGAGGTTCTGGAGCCCGTGGTGGACGATGTCACCGACACGCTTCGCGACTCCGCTGTCGCTGGCCGTCGCTGCGTCGTCTGTGGCGACGCCGGCACCGACGTAGCCGATAATGCCACACATGGTTATCCCCTCCTGACGACCGCATCAGATTCAACTCGGCCGTCGATCACGACCCCCGCGTCGGTCCGGACGCCGTCGCCGACGACCGCACCCTCGGTGAGCGTCGCCCCACCACCGATCGAGGCGTTATCACCCACTACGCCGCTGAGATCGACGTCGCGGTGGACGGCGTTGCCGACGACCATCGTCGACGCTCCACCGGCGATCGTCGCGTTCGGCCCGATGCGGGCGTTGCCGGCGACGATGGCGTCACGCACAACGGCCCCTGCGCCGATGACGGCGTCCGGGAAGATCACGGCGTTCTCGACGACCGCGTTCGCCTCGATCGTCGCGTTGCTTCCGATCGCGGTGCTACCGCCGATCGTGACGTTCGCCCCGACGCGGACGTTGCCCGCGAGCGCCACGTCAGCGGGAGCGTGCACCGAGTCACCCAGTGTCGGATCTCCGCGGTCCCCTCCATCACCCTCCTCGATCAGACCTGCGTTGACCGTCAGGAGGTCCCAGAGATTCGAAACGTCGAGCCACCGGCCGTCGTACGACACGCCAGTCACGCCGCGCTCCCGAGCGATATCGTTGAGCGTCGCCGTCAGCGCGAGTTCGCCGGTCACGTGGGTCTCACGAATCGCATCGAAGATAGCCGGCGAGAAGCCGTAGACGCCGGCGTTGATCCGGTTGGTGTCGACCGGACCCTCGGGCTTTTCTTCAATCTGCGTCACCAAGCCGTCGCCGTCGCTGCTCACGACGCCGTACTCGCGGGGGCGTTCGACAGTTGTGACCGCCATCGCCGGCGCGTCGCCGGCGCGGACGCAGTCACAGACCCGCGAGACGAGCGCCGGGGCGACGAGCCGATCACCGTTGAGCACGAGGAACTCGTCATCGATGGCCGATTCGGCCTGCAACACGGCGTGGCCGGTACCGAGCTGCGTCGCCTGTTCGACGTACTCGATGGTCACGCCCCAGTCGTCGCCATCGCCGAAGTGGTTCCGGATCCGTTCTTGCCGGTAGCCGACGACGAGGACAATCCGGTCGATGCCGGCCCCGGCGACCGCCTCGACGACGTGCTCGAGCAGCGGCCGGTTCGCCACGGGGAGCATCGGCTTCGGCCGCCGGTTCGTCAGCGGCTGCAGCCGGCGCCCCTCACCGGCTGCGAGGATGACCGCAGTCACGGGGTCGTCGCTCATACACCGTCCGTCGCTCGCCCGTTATTTAAATGGCTCGTGGTTGTATCTCCAAACAGTCTGTGTTTCCAAATGTAGTCGGAGGAATCCTTATTTACGGAATTTTCGAGGCGAAACCCTCGCGCTTCAGCGCGGGGAGGATGTCAATCTGACATCCGATCCCGGGTCATCGCCTCTCCGGGTCCAGTTGTCTCGCCCGCGCCCAGCTTGACGCCGGCATTCAGTGCAGTGTTGATTCCCGTTTTCGCGCCGTCACCGACGATCGCGCCGAGCTTCCGGCGGCCGGTGTCCACGCGGTCGCCCTTGACGGTCACCCGGACGTTCGCGTCGTCGTGCCGGAGGTTGGCGACGTTCGTCCCTGCACCGAAATTCACCCCGCGCCCGAGCACGGAGTCGCCGACGTACGAGAGGTGGCCCACGGAGGTATCAGCCATGAGCACGCTGTTTTTGACCTCGACGCTGTGGCCGACGTGCGCGTTCGGCCCGACGACCGTGGCGCCGCGGATGTACGCGTTCGGCCCGACCTCGGCACCCGATCGGATCAGTGCCGGTCCTTCGACGTACGCCCCGGACTGCAGTGTGGCGCCCGGTTCGACGACGACCGGGCCGTGCAGGTGGACGTCCTCCTCGACGGTGCCGTTAATTGAGTCGCCCGACTCTCCGAGTTTGTCGAGCGCCAGCTCGTTCGCTTCCAGCAGTTCCCACGGGCGGCCGACGTCGAGCCACGTGCCCGTGTAGGGGGCCACATCGATCCGGTGGCCATCGTCGAGGAGCAGCTCAATCGTCGTCGTGATCTCGTACTCGCCGCGCTCGCTTTCGGGCGTCCGGTCGATATACTCGAAGACCGCGGGCTCGAACGCGTAACAGCCGACGTTCGCGAGGGTGGTCGGCGGGTTAGCCGGCTTCTCAACAATGCCCGCGAGCGAGCCGTCGGCGGCCGTCGAGATGACACCGTACGCCCGCGGATCCTCGACTTCGGTGGCCGCGACGGCCGTTCCGTCGGCGTCAGCAAGGGCCTCCGGGAGCGACGCGTCCACGACCACGTCTCCGTTGAGTACGAGGAACTCATCGTCCACGACGGGCGCGGTCTGTGCGACGGCGTGGGCCGTCCCCTTCGCGTCGGCCTGCCGGACGTAGCTAACCGGGTGGTCCCGGTACGTGTCGCCGATCGCCTCGCGGATCAGCTCGCCGCGGTAGCCGGTCACGACGACGAACTCGTCGACGACATCGATCGCGGTGTCGAAGACGCGTTCGAGCAGCGAGCGGTCACCGACCGGTAGGAGCGGTTTCGGACGACGATCAGTCAACGGCCGCATGCGGGTCCCGCGACCGGCCGCGAGCACGACTCCGTACATATGCGGGGTCGACGGCGGACCGGGGTTTATCGGCTGCGGTCGACGACGATCCACGCGGCTGACGTCGTGGACGCCAGAGTTGCGTCATTCCGGCTGTTGCGAAGCGTCCCAATCACATCTCCGCCGAACCGAAGCGATAATGCCGATTCTCCAGCGACACACGTCCATGCAAAATAAGCGCGTCCTCGTCACGGGCGGCGCGGGCTTCATCGGCTCGAACCTCGCGAACCGCCTCGCGAGCGACAACGACGTAATCGCCGTCGACGACACCTACCTCGGGACGCCCGAGAACCTCGATCCCGAGGTCGAGTTCGTCGAAGCGTCGGTGCTGGACGACGACTTCCCCGCCGACGTCGACGTGCTCTTCCACCTCGCCGCGCTCTCCTCGCGAAATATGCACGAGGAGAACCCACAGCGCGGCTGCCGCGTCAACGTCGAGGGGTTCGTCAACACGGTCGAGCGTGCCCGCCGTGAGAGATGCGAGACCGTCGTCTACGCCTCCACCTCCTCGATATACGGCAGCCGCACCGAGCCCTCGCCCGTCGACATGGACGTGGAAGCCCACACCGCCTACGAGGCCTCGAAGCTCGCCCGCGAGCGCTACGCCGAGTACTACGCCAACCACCACGAGATGGCGATGGCCGGCCTCCGCTTCTTCTCGGTGTATCAGGGCTTCGCCGGCAACGAGGAGCACAAGGGCGAGTACGCGAACACGGTCGCCCAATTTGCGGACGCCATCGCCAACGGTGAGGCGCCCGAGCTGTTCGGCGACGGCACCCAAACGCGCGACTTCACCCACGTCTCGGACGTCGCCCGCGCCTGCGAGCTCGCCGCCGACCACGGACTGACCGGCGTCTACAACGTCGGCACCCAAGAGGCGCACTCGTTCAACGAGATGGTCGCCATGATCAACGACGCGCTCGACACCGACGTCGACCCCGAATACATCGAGTGCCCCTTCGACGGCTACGTCCACGACACGATGGCCGACTACTCGCAGTTCCGCGAGGCCACCGGCTGGGAGCCTGAAATCAGCTTCGAGGAGGGCGTCGAACTCGTCTGCGAGCCGTATCTCGACGAGTAGCCGGTTGGAGACGAGCGGTTTTCTCGGTCCTCACGTAGCGTGACGAGGCTCGTTCGGTCGGCGTCTCTCTCATCCACCGACCTCGCCTCGCCGATACGCGGTCGGAATTCGACCGGCTCGATGATCCGACGCCATTGCCACCGATTCCAGCGATGGTGACGAGACCGATCGAATCGCGAGGCGCGACGGCCACGCGTACCACGACCCCTCGGTGAGACGCAGTCAGCGCGCGTCGGCGCCCCGGTCGACGAGCCCGCGCGCGGTCTCGAACAGCTCGTCGGCGTCGGCCGCGTCCCGCGCCTCGGCGGTGACCCGCACCAGCGGCTCGGTCCCGCTCGCGCGCACGAGGAACCAGCCCGTTTCCGTCTCCACCCGGATCCCGTCGAGCGTCGACACGTCGTCGAACGACTCGCGGGCGAGCTCCGCGACGCGGTCCACGACGGCCCGCTTCTCGTCGAGTCGGATCGAGTCTCGTCGGATCGGATACGAGGGGAGGTCGTCGACCAGCACGGCCAGCGACCCCTCAGCGCCCGCGATGGCGGCCAGCGTGCAGGCGGCGAGCGGGCCGTCGGGACAGCGCGTCTGCTCGGGCCAGATCCACGCGCCGCTGGGTTCGCCGCCGAAGGCGACGTCCGGCTTCCGCGTCTCGGCGGCGACGTACGCGTCGCCGACGGGCGTGTACGTCACGTCGGCGCCGACGTCGGCGAGCGCGTCGGCGACGAGGAGGCTCGTGTCGACCGGCACGGCGACGCGGTCGCCCGCCTCGGCCTCGCGCCGGGCGAACAGCGCGAGCAGCGCGTCGCCCGGAACGAACCGCCCGCGTTCGTCGATCGCCATCATGCGGTCGGCGTCGCCGTCGTGGACGACCCCGAGGTCGGCGTCGGTCGCCTCGACGACCGCGCAGGCCGTCGCGCAGTTCTCGGCGGTCGGCTCGCTCGGCCGCCCCGGGAACCGCCCGTCCCGCTGGGCGTTGAGCGTCTCCACGTCGCAGCCGGCCGCGTGGAGCGCGTCCGCGGTGACGCGTCCGACGCCGTTGCCGAGGTCGACCACGACCGACAGATCGGCCGGGATCGCGACCGACTCCCGGAGCGCGCGTTCGTGGCGAGCGCGGGCGCCCTCCCGGTGACGGTGCGCACCGAGCTCGTCCCACGCCGCGAGGTCGAAGTCCGCCGCCTCGACGATCGACGCGATCCGGGCGTTCGCGTCCTCGTCGAACGCGCTGCCGTCCGCGCTCCAGAGCTTGATCCCGTTGTCGGGCGCCGGGTTGTGCGAGGCGGTGACCACGACGCCGGCGTCCGCGTCCTCGGTGACGACCGCGCGGGCGACGGTCGGCGTCGACTGAACGCCCGCGTCGATCACGTCGCCGCCGCACTCGGTGACCCCGGCCGAGAGGGCGCGGCTCAGCGTCCGCCCGCTCTCGCGCGCGTCCCGGCCGACGACGACGGTGTCGGCGCCCTCCGTCGCGAGCGCGCGGCCGATGTCGAGCGCGAGGCTCGCGGTGATCTCGTCGCCGACGCGCCCCCGGACGCCGCTCGTCCCGAACATACCGCGGCTTCGCCGCCTGGCGAAAAGACGTTTCGGGTCGCAGAGACGTTTCGGGCCGCGAGCGCGAGCGCGCCCGGACGGCGTCGCCGCGTCCGGTGAGAGACGATCGACGACGCGAGCCCGACCCGGTTAATGCCCCTCGACCGCGCTCCCGGCCGCGATGAGGAAGCCGGTGATCGCGGTGATCAGCGCGACCGTCCCGATCGCGATGACGCCGATCCGGAACGTGTCCCCGGTGAGGCGGTTCGCGATGAGGAACAGGAAGACGGTCGTCACGAAGCCGATGAGCACGAGCGTGCGCCCGAATCGGCCCGTGTCGAAGCCAGGTTCGCTAGACACGGTTGAGGAGCTCCTTGAGGACGCCCTGATACTCGTCTTCGCTCGCGGCGTTGCCGAGCGAGTGGATCGACTGGCAGATCCACAGTCCGGCCGTGAAGTTGATGAACGCCGCCATCGAGACGATGCCGATCTGCCCTTCGACGAACAGGCCCGAGATCACCGCACCGACGAACCCCAGCGCCATGAGGGCGTGCGTGACGAGCGAGCGGGTGCCGAAGTCGGCGAGTTGTAACGACAGACGGGTGCCAACGGCCATGTGATCGGGTTGGGCCCCCGAGTGTAAAGAGGTAGCGCGTACCGGAGTCGCGGGGCGGGCGACGCCTCGCTGCAGTCCCGGGCTCGCGACCGCCCGCGTCGTGACGAGGAGGCGCACCCCACGGATGCCCGACCCCACGAGGGACAGGCGCGCTACTCGACGTCGGGCGCCTCTTCGTCGGTTCGTCCGGGGAGCGTCAGCTCCACCTCGAGCTCCGGCTCGCCGACGCCCTCGAAGTCGAGCTCGAGTTCGACCGGCTCGCCGAACGCGAACGGGAGCTCCCACTCGTCGGCGGTGATCGTCAGCTCGTCGTCGTCGCGGAGCTGTTCGCCCAGTTTGATCAGGAACTCGCCGGCCTCGCTCGCGTCGAGCCGGTACTCCTGTTCGAAGTCGCGGCCCGTTCGGATGACTGTGCGCTCGCTCGTTTCGGTGTCGGGTTCGGTGTGTGTCATTGCGGTGGTCCTCTCGGGAGACGGCGACGGTCACGTCGCTCGCGTTCTCCCCGTCCGCCTTTCCGGGTATCGACGTGTCGTGGAGTCTCACGGGGCGATGGGTCGGGAGTCGTGTGCCTCTGGATCAGATCTCGGGGACCTCGCCTGCCTCCGGAACCGACGCGGGCTCGGAACGGGACGAAGCGTCAGTGACCAACGGCGCAATTAGGTCTGCCTAAAACAAAAGCGATGCAGTACGTGTCGTCGATCAGCCGCGCGCGTCGTCGGCCGGAATCGTGCCGGAAACCGTCGACGCGTCGAACGGATCGAACGATTCGACCGCCGGCGTCGGAATGAGTTCCCGCCGAGCGTTACGTGTAGCCGAGCCGCGGAGCCGATCCATCAGGCCATCTTCGTCCTGGGCGCGGCCCGCGCGCTCGGTGGTCCCGATCCGGGCGTGTCCCGGACTGCTCCGCCTGGCTGGGCGACCGATTCGCCGCCCGCCGGGCGAACCGGGTCCTGAGGGCCTCATTCGAGGAACCTGCGAATCGCCCGTCTATCTTATACGTGTTTGTGATCAGTCTACAGTCATGTCGTCGCCCCCGTTTATCGATCCGGAGTCAGGAGAGCTAGACGTCCGGCAGATCCGAGCAGAAGCGGGTCCCCTCGCGGGCTTCATCGTCCTGTTCGGCGGTACGGCCCTGCTGTTGTTTCTGATCACGCTGTTGGTCGGCGGGAGCGCCCTGCTCACCGGCTTTCTCACCGTCGTCTCGCAGTTCGTTCTCGCCGTGGGTACCGGGATCACGCTGATGTACGTCGTCGCGCGGGGGATTCAGCTCGCGGACCGTTGAGCGCGGACCGCTGACGTCGGCGGTCGCGACGGATCGGCGCTCTCGGCCGACCGCATCTCCCTCCCCGGGCCACGTAGTCACCACCGGTCACCCGGCGACCCGCGCGATCGCGACGGCCTCCCGGTAGCAGGCGACCGCCAGCAACAGGTATCCGCCGACGAGAACCGCCCACTCGCGGCGTGTCAGCGACCAGTCTCTCGGCGACCGCACCCGTTCGAACTCCTCTTTCCACCGAGGTCCGGACTCCTGGTGCCACAGCATCACGCCGCGCGTCGCGACCACGATCGCGACGAACGCCGTGATCTCCGTGGGGCCGCTCCGCTCGACGAGCACGGCCAGCGACGGCGCGATGCGCTCGCCCGTCCCGACGGCGAGCGATCCGGTCCCCCAGACGGCCCCGTAGCGCGGCGCCTGGACGACGTGGACGACGTAGCCGAGGGGGGTGTTCACCGAACGGAACGCGTTCGCCGCGACGGCGACCAGCGAGACGGCCGCGTTCCACCCGAACAGCGTCAGGAACTCCCGCGGAACGCTGCCCGCGTACTCCGCGGTCGCGGCGGGATTCCCGCCGCGCAGCAGCCCCTGTGGGAGGAGGGCGTAGCTGAGGAGCCACGCCGTCGTGAACACGCCCGCGACGACGAGCCACAGCGAGACGAACCGGACGAGGACGTCGTCGTGGTTGACGTACCGCCCGACTCGGGCGGACGCTCGACCGATCGGACCGGTCGCCTTCGACGCTCCCATGCAGACAGCCAGTCGCGTGTGCCCGACAAATAGGTTCGCGGGGCGAGCGCCTGCCGCCGAACGGCGCTCCCGGGTGGCTACCCCAGCGCGACTTGGACGAGCGAGAGCGCCACCAGCGGGACGTGGAACGCGGCGTGGGCGACCATCGCCGCCTCGAGGCTCCGCCGCCAGTACAGCCAGCCGAAGACGAGGCCCGCGACCGCGTTCAGGAGGATCGTCCGGGCGACGAGCGCCGGCGTCAACCCGACGGACTGCGCGAGCGCCGGGAGGTGACCGACTCCGAACGCCACGGCGGAGACCGCGATCGCGGCCCACATGACTCCCGATCCGGGGCCGTCGGACGGGCGGCCCGCCACGACCCAGCCGACGAACGCGAGCGCGGACATGAGCCCGTATCGGAGCAGCAGTTCCTCCGTGACGCCGCCGTAGAGGAAGCGGACCGGGGCGTACGCGAGGACGGTCGCCGCGGTCGGGTCGGTCGCCCCGATCGCGGACTGGGGCAGCTCTTGCGCGACGAACGGCGCCAGCGCGACGTCGAGCAGCAGGATCAGGAGGCCGCCGGCGACGCCGAGGCCGACGGCGACTCGGAGCTCGGGCCGCAGGCGTCGCCAGACCTCGGCGCCGCTCCCCGCCGACTCGGCGAGGAACGATCGCAGCCCCGCTCGCGGGGCGGCGTACGTCCCGACCAGACACGCGACGGCGAGCAGGAGAAGCGAGTTGACCACGGCCGACACCGCGAGGAGCGGGAGCGACAGTCCGGGCGGGACGGCCGTCGGCGGCGTCGCGAGGTAGACGTAGCCGCCGAGGGCGAGGACGCCGGGGACGCCGGCGAGCAGCGTCGCGCCGAACCGCTTCGCGAAGGAGGGGGTGCGCTCGGTCGGAGACATACGGTGCCGACTCACGGCGCAGCGAAATAAGTCGTGTCACCGTCGTCGCGCTCGCGGCCGGCGTCGCGACCGCTCACCGCGACGGGCCGTCGTAGCGTCCCATTCCGGCGTGCAGCTGACCGTCGAGCCGCGTCCAGCCCTGTCGGTCGTCCGCGTAGACCGCGGGGGATGTCGTCGCTTCGAACGTGTTGAAGCTGTTCGAGAGCCAGAACCCCCACTCGTTCCAGGCTTCGAACCGGATTTCATCGATGGTCACGATCGCTTCCGTCGGCGTCTCGTAGGTGGCCGCGGCGACGGTCGTGAACTCCCAGCACGCGTCCGACTCGTCCCACGCGTACTCGCAGTCGGCCGAAGAGACGTCGGTGATCGGTGCGAGGAACGACGCGTTCCCGATCGGATACCGCGTTTCGATGTCGCGGTCGACCGACCGCTGCCACGCGATCGAGTACCGGGTCGGGTCAGGCGAGAGCTCTTTGTCGGTCATGTCCGCGGGGATCTCGTCGGGGCCGATCTCGGCCCGATCGATCACCGACCCGTTCGGCGCGTACGTCCAGAGGACGTAGCGGTCCTCGCCGACGAGTCGGTCGACGTGGACGCGGAGCATCGGTCCGGAAGCGGTCTGGACGACGGCCGCGTCCCAGTCCGTGATCTGCGTGCCGTCGTCGTCGTAGATCCAGAGGTTCGACGCGACGTCGGCTTCCACGTCCGCACCTGCGGGGAACGGGAGATGGAAGGTGGCGTTTTCGATCGTCGAGTTCGTGCTGATCGACGTCGCGTAGGAGTACGTCGACGTGTGGGAGTACGCGAAGTCCGGCGGGAAGACGAGGAAGCCGACGGCCGCGATCGGCACGAGAACGACGAGGAGGGCGAGCCCGATAACGAGCAGTTGCTTCGAGGAGACCATACGGAACGTACGTTCATATCAACCATAATACTATTGTGGCGCCGGATAGCACGTGACAGCGCTCCGACGTCCGTGAGCGCTCGAGAGGACGGCGGCAGTCACTCAGCGGCGTTTGGTTCCGGTGGGAGGCCGGCGTCGCGCGGCGTCGGCGGGTCGCGGTTCGCGAGGCGGTCGCCGCCGTAGACGGCGACGAGGAGGACCGCGATCAGCGCGAGCGGGAGGGCGCCAGTCACCTCGGCGAGCAGGTTCAGCCAGGGGTCCGGCACGCCGTTCGGGACGAGCGCCGCCGGGTCGGCGGGGTGGAAGATCCCCATGGCGTTGACGCCGGCGTGGAACACCGCGACGGCGAGGACGCTCCCGCCGGTGCCGTTGTACATCCACGTCCAGAGGACCGAGCCCGCGAGGATGGAGACCATCCAGAGGAGCTGCTGGGAGAGCGGCCAGCCGCCGTGGGTGGTCGTCGCGTTCAGGAACAGCGGGAGGTGCCAGACCGCCCACGTGACGCCCACGATGACACTCGACGCCAGCGCGCTGTACGAGTCCTGCAGGACGGGCAGCATGAAGCCGCGCCAGCCGAGGTCCTCCTGGCCGCCGCCCCACACCGTCCCCCACGCCATCGCGAACAGGTAGATGAGGGGTGACTCGAACTCGGTGAGGTCGATCGGGCCGCCGGCCAGGACGAACAGCAGGACGCCGAGCGAGAGAACGACGAGCGGGAGCCCGATCGCCAGCGCCCACCATTTCGCACCGATCCGCCATTTGAACATCTGGCCGACCCACGTGCGGAGGCTCCCGCCGGCGGCCCAGACGACGACCGCGGCCCCGATCGGCGGGCCGAACCCGCCGAACCCGATCAGGATCGAGTGCGTCCAGGAGGCTTCCATCCCCGAATACGCGAGCGCGCCCTGGATCGTCCACGTGAACGCGTACGCGATCGCGACGAAGCTCAGGAGGCGATGATGGTCGATCCACGCGCGGACACTGGACATACCTCCGACTGCGACCACGTCGCAGTTAACAGTGACCCCACTTGCCGAGGTTCCGGCACTACCTTCTTCTCAGTTCATCTCGAAGCCGCTGATATGCCCGACGACGTCCTCGTCGCCTTCGACGGCTCCCCGCTCGCCGAGCGTGCGCTCGCGTACGCACTGGAGACCTTCCCGGAGGCCGCCGTCACCGCGATGTACGTCATCGACCCGATCGACTCGGTGATCGACGTGGAGGCCGGCGGCCTGCCGGTCGCGGAGGAGTGGTACGACGACGCCCGCGAGCGCGCGGCCGGGACCCTCACCACGGCGACGGATCTCGCGGCGGAGCGCGATGTCGCCCTCGACACCGTCACGGAAGTCGGGAAACCGGCGCGGGCGATTCTCGACTACGCCGACGGCCACGGCACCGACCAGATCGTGATGGGGAGCCACGGCCGGTCGGGCATCGACCGGGCGCTTCTGGGAAGCGTCGCCGAAACGGTCACCCGCCGAGCGCGGATTCCGGTGACGATCGTCGGATGATCGCTTCGACCAGCGTACCGACACCGAGGAGCGCTCCGAGGGCCCGGGCGACCCCCCCACCGCCGTCGGACAGATACGCACTGGAGTGCTTAACACGTGACATCAGACCAAATCAGCGGTGCCGAGAACGCGGCCGTCACTGAACCGTCGTCGCCCTCGACGTGTACCATCCACGTCGAACGACGAGGCGGCCGCGGCGACGCGGGAGCGCGGGCGCTCGAACGTCATCTCGCGGGGCTCTCCGGCGTCCGCGACGTCGACGCCTCGTTTCGAACGGGGGACGTCCGGGTCGCCTACGACGGGAGCGTCACCTCGGAAGCGGCGATTCGAGACGCCGTCCGCGACCGGAACGTGTCGATCCGGGGCGGCTCCGAACCGGAGACGGACGACGCGAGCACCGGCTCGGAACTCGAGCGGGAAGCGCTGTTCGTCGGCCTGACGCTGCTCGGGATGGCGACCGGCCTGGCGACGGGATGGCTCGCCGGACCGCTCCTTCTCGAGTGGGCCGGCTACGCCGTCGCGTACGTCTTCGGCGGCTGGTACGGGCTCAAAGGGGCGATCGAGACGCTTCGCCACCGCGCGGTCGACATCGACCTCTTGATGATCGTCGCCGCGCTCGGCGCCCTCTCGATCGGCGCCCCGTTCGAGGGCGCGATGCTGCTGTTCCTGTTCTCGCTGTCGAACACGCTCCAGCACTACGCGATCGGACGCTCGCGCCGGGCGATCAAGTCGCTCGTCGAGATGCGGCCGGACGAGGCGCAGGTGCTCCGCGACGGCGGGGAGGTCACCGTGCCCATCGACGACGTCGACGTCGGCGACGTGTTCGTGGTCCGTCCCGGCGACAAGATCCCGCTCGACGGAACCGTCGCGTCCGGCGAGAGCACGGTCGACGAGGCGTCGCTCACCGGCGAGTCGATGCCCGTCTCGAAGGGACCCGGCGACGAGGTGTTCGGCGGGACGCTCAACGAGAGCGGGAGCCTCGAGATCGAGGTCACGCGGCAGGCCCACGAGTCGGCCATCACCCGGCTCATTCACATGGTCGAAGAGGCGCAAAGCGAGAAGGCGCCGACACAGCGGCTCATCGACCGCCTCGAACAGCCGTACGTCCTCGGCGTCTTCGGGCTCACGATCGCGGCGATCGGAATTCCGCTCGCGCTCGGGAGCGAGTTCACCGGCGCGTTCTACCGCGCGATGACGCTCATGGTCGCGGCCTCGCCGTGTGCGGTCATCATCTCGACGCCGGCGGCCGTGTTGTCGGCGATCGCGTCGGGCGGGCGACAGGGCGTCCTCTTCAAGGGCGGCGAACACGTCGAGACGGCGGCGTCCATCGACGCCGTCGCCTTCGACAAGACGGGGACGCTCACCGAAGGCGACACGCGACTGACCGACGTGATCGTGCGAGAGGCGTCTCGGACCGGGACCGACTCCCTCGACGACGGTCGGTTACTCGGCCTGTCGGCCGCCGTTCAGGCGCGTTCGGAACACCACCTGGCCGAGGCGACCGTCGACGCCGCGACCGAACGCGGTCTCGAAATCCCCGACGCGAGCGGGTTCCAGGCCACCGCCGGGAAAGGAGTCCACGCGACCGTCGGGGACGACGTCATCCACATCGGGAACCGCAGTTACGTCGAGACCGTTCTGGCTGACCGGTCGATCGACGGATTGGACGCCGGCCTGGACAGGTTACGAGGGCTGGAAGCGGAGGGGAAAACGAGCGTGCTCGTCGTCCGCGAGAGCGACCGGGGCGTCTCGGTGCTCGGCTGGCTCACCTTCACCGACACCGTCCGTCCCGGTGCGGCGGACATGATCGAGCGGCTCCGCGCGCTCGGCGTCGACCACATCGTGATGCTGACGGGGGACAACGAACGCGTCGCCCACCGGATCGCCGATGAGGTGGGTATCGACGAGGTGCACGCGGAACTGCTCCCCGAAGAGAAGGTCGACCGCATCGACGATCTGGTCTCCCGCTACGAGAACGTGGCCATGGTCGGCGACGGGGTGAACGACGCGCCCGCGCTGGCGACGGCGACGCTCGGGATCGCGATGGGTGGCGCCGGGACCGACGTCGCGCTCGAGACGGCCGACGTCGTGTTGATGGGCGACGACATCGGGAAGATCCCGTACGTGCTCGGACTCGGTCGGCGGACGCGCCGGACGCTGACGGTCAACCTCGCGATCGCCTTCGGCGCGATCGCGCTCATGGTCGGCGCGATCCTGCTGCGGGGCATCCCCCTGCCGCTGGCCGTGGTCGGCCACGAGGGCTCGACGGTGATCGTCTCCCTGAACGGCCTCCGACTGCTCGGGTTCCGCGAGTAGGCGCCGCGGGAGTTCAGGCGGTCGACCGCATCGTCCTGCGATACCCCTCGTACGCGGCCGGCAAGCCGAGCGGGAACGCGAGGATCCCGAACCCGAGGAGGGCGTATCCGTCTCCGTTCCCGCGTCGGGTCGCGAGGAGCGTCGCGGCGGCGCCGACCAGCGCGATCACGTAGGCGGCGTTACTCCAGAGCGCGTCGTACGAGGAGCAGTACAGCCAGCAGACGACCGTGTAGGAGGGGGCGTTCCAGGTCGGCGGCTGGAGCTTCGGCCAGAAGAACCGACAGTACGTCGTCCAGCCGAGCATCGCGAGCGTCGGAAGCCCGGCGAGCCAGGTCGCCGTGCCAAACGGCAACCGGTCCCCGTACCGCCTGTAGCCGGCGAGGAACAGCGTGGGAAAGCCGACGATCCACAGCCAGATGCCGATCGTGTAGCTCACCGGCCAGTGCTCGATCCGCGGCTGCTCGACTGGTAGTCGAAACGACGCCGGCAGCGTCGCCCACGGAAACGAGGGGTCGGGAACCGGGTTCGTGAGGAACGCCGCCAGACAGAGTCCCGTCCCGAGGAGGAGTCCGTACAACCCCAGCGTCGTGTATCGGTCGAGCCAAGCCGGGAGGGACGCTTGCGGCGTCGTGCGAGGCCAGTCAGCTGCCATTAGCATTCCTCAGCGTCGCCCTCTCGTCACTCCGCGTCGCGTTCGAGTACCTCTCGTCGCTGTTCGTACTCGTCGTCGGTTAGCTCGCCGCGAGCGTACGCGAGCCGGAGCTCTTCGAGTGCTCGGTCCGAGTCGCGCTCACTGCCCGCTACGGCCCTGTAGATGAGGTAGCCACCGCCGACAACGGCTGCTAGGAACAGGAGCTGCGCCACGACTCCAACGGTGAACAGCCATCCCGGTATCGTTCCGTCGCCCCACATTCCACCGCTCCCCGTCCCGCCCATCATCGGGCCGAACCCCATCATCCCGAAGCCCATGAAGAACGTCGGGACGATGACGAACGCGCCGAGGATAACGAGGAGGATCGTGATTAGCCGCGTGTCGTCCGTCTCTTCTGACATACGTGTTCCCTCCGTATCTCCGTGTCCACTGCCCAATACGGGGTCCCGGTTCAATGCGATTTTGGTTTAGAATCGCATTTTTTGAGGGAGATATAATTTTGAATCCATAGTAGTGAGCCCTGCAACACATGATCTGATAAGGAAAACTGCAATAGACGATCCCTCCGCAACTACTACTATGGAACTAACGATGATCGACGGCGTCTCCGAAGCACTCCGTATCGGGGTGGGCTTCCTCTGGACCGCGGCGTGGGCGATCATCATGGGGCTCACGGTCACGAGCCTCGTCCAGGTGTACGTCTCGAAGGAGCGAATGGCGCAGGTGCTTGGGGACGGCGACCTGAGCGGCCTCGTCAAGGCGACCGCCTTCGGGGCCGCGAGCAGCGGCTGCAGTTTCGGGGCCGTCGCCATCGGCAAGGGGCTGTTCAAGAAGGGCGCCCACGCGGTGAACTTCCTGGCGTTCATGTTCGCCTCGACGAACCTGATCGTCGAACTCGGACTGATGATCCTGATTCTGCTGGGCTGGGAGTTCCTCCTCGCGGAACTGCTCGGCGGCCTCGTCCTCATCGCCGTCATGGCCGTCATCGTCCACCTCACGCTCCCCGAGACGCTGTTCGACGAGGTCCGGGAGACGATCAACGATCGCGACCGCGAGTCCGACGTCACCGAGGACCCCACCTGTGGAATGGAGGGCAACGACGAGCACACGCTCACGACCGACGGCGGCGAAACACTGAAATTCTGCTCGGAGGGGTGTCTGGAGACCTACCGCCAAGAGACGTCGAGCCGCGGCGGGTGGCGCGACGAACTGCTGTCGTGGGGCGGCTGGTACAAGGTCGGGAACCAGTTCCGCAAGGAGTGGTCGATGATCTGGAAGGACATCGTCGCGGGATTTCTCGTCTCCGGGTTCGTCATCGTCTTCGTCCCGCAGTGGGTGTGGAACGCCCTGTTCATTCGGGGCGACGGCCTGCTCGTGACGGCCGAGAACGCGGTTATGGGCGTCACCATCGCCGTCCTCAGTTTCGTCGGCAGCATGGGCAACGTCCCGTTCGCGGTCGCCCTGTGGGGCGGCGGCGTGAGCTTCGCCGGCATCATCGCGTTCGTCTACGCCGACCTCATCACGATCCCCGTTCTGAACGTCTACCGGAAGTACTACGGCTGGAAGGTCATGCTGTACATCCTCGGCGTCTTCTTCGTCACGATGGCGTTCACGGGCTTCCTGATGGAACTGCTGTTCGACGCGCTGGGCATCGTCCCGGACCTCGCGGGCGGGCAGACGGCGACCGAACAGACGTACTTCAAGCTTAACTACACGTTCTACCTCAACCTCGTCGCCTTCGCGCTCTCCGGCTTCCTCCTCTACGTCTATCGGCGGGGACTCGGCGCTCCCGGTCAGTACCGCGACACGGTGTGTGGGATGCGGACCGACGACGACGGGCCGAGCGCGTCCCACGAGGGGACGACGTACCATTTTTGCTCGAAGGCATGTAAGCGCACGTTCGAGGAAGAACCGACGGAGTTCGCCGATCAGAGCCCGCAAGTGACGAGCCACGACCACGACCATGACCACTGACGAAAGCGCTGCTGGCAACCGCTGTACGGGAGTTCATCGCTTCCCCGGTGAAGGCGTTCGACCGTCGACGAGATCGACTCGAGTAACTCGCGTGACCGACACACGCGGAACACCGTCTAGAAACACTCCCGTCCGCTCGTTGGGGGATAGGACCAAACGCTTAACTCCGTTAGCAGAATACAGTATTACATGGAATACACAATACAAATCAATATTGACGGCGAGTTCGACGACGTCGTCGACGCGACGAACGCTGCGCTCGCGGACGAGGGATTCGGCGTCCTCTGTGACATCGATATCCAGGCGACATTCGAGGAGAAGCTCGGCGAAGAGTTTCGTCAGTATCGCATCCTCGGCGCGTGTAATCCCCCGCTGGCACACGAAGGGTTGACCGAGGATATCGAGCTCGGCGCGCTCTTACCGTGTAACGTCATCGTGTATGAGACCGATGACGGCGACGTCGTGGTCAGCGCGGTCGACCCGGAGCGGTTGGTCGGGATCGCCGATAACGACGCGCTCGATTCCATCGCAACCGAGGTCGCCGACCGATTCGATCGTGTTCTGGCAGCCGTTAGCGACGAGTTCGACTCCGGGTCGGAGGCCTGATCTCCGATGAGCTCTTCGGAGCGACTGGACACGACGACGCTGCTGCTCCTGATCCTCGGAGCGTTCATCCTCCTTCCGCTGCTCACGATGGGAATAGGTTTCGGCGGAATGATGGGGTACGGAGGCATGATGGGCCAGTACGGGAGCACCGGCGGCTGGTGGCCCGTCATCGGCATGCTCCTCCCGCTCAGCTTCCTCGTCGTGCTTCTCGGCGGCGGCTACCTCGTCTTCAGGCGGGCGAGCGAAACGCAATCCGCTCGCGATCCCGCGATGGAGGAATTGCGTCAGGCGTACGCCCGCGGGGATCTCACGGACGAAGAGTTCGAATCCCGCCGAGAGAAGCTCGAACGATCGGAGTGACCGTACGCTAAACAACGTGGCGCTGCCGAACAGCTGACGCGTATCAAACGCGGTGCCGTCCTCAACTACGTTCGCGAATCGCTTCTCGCGTATTATCGACAACGCAGTCAGAAACGGCCGTCGTCGGATATGAGCCGAGCGCGTCGGCGGTCGAACTCCTCCTCGTCGATCTCGCCGCGAGCGTACCGCGTTTCGAGGACGGTGAGTGCACTATCCTCGGTGGAGCCGTTCGATCGCGACCGCGTTGCCAGCCAGTAGACGAGAGAGACCGGGAGGGCGACGAGGAGTGCCATCCACAGGAAACCGAACAGCGGCATCCCCCAGCCCCATCCGCCCCAGCCGACCATGTGGCCGTCGGTCCACATCCCGTCGTGCCAGCCCCACATCACTGCATCCGGAACGGTCGCGTGCGTCAGCGCCATTCCGGCGACGACGGCCAGAGCGAGCGCTCCGACGACGACGAGTCCCAGAGAACGAATCCCGCGTGCTCGAATTGGATTTTGCATTGGTGTACTCCCGAAAAGCGCTCGGCGTGGTTAGCCGAGGACGTACTCGAGGACGGGGTAGCGCTCGACGAGCGCCTCGCCGCCGACCTCGTACTGTTCGATGTACTTGTCGAGGCCCAGGATGCGGCCCGCGGCGAACGCGGCGACCGCGAGGAACACGAGCATGTACGCGAAGTCCCCGTTGATGAAGCCGTGGGCGATGTCCCAGTTGGCGACGTAGAACGTCGCCATCATGAGCGCGCCGAAGAACGCCGCGAGGCGGACGAACGCGCCCACGATGAGGCCGAGACCGATCGCGACCTGGCCGTACGGCACGGCGACGTCCACGATCGCGAGAACCGTCGGGCTCCCGGCCATCCAGAGGAACTGGTCGACGAACGGGCCGCCGTTCGCCGGTACCGCGTTCGCCAGATAGCCGTACGCGCTGAACGGCTCCGCGCTGAGAAGCTTGCTCAGTCCCGCGTTCAGGAACGCGATGCCCATCATGAGGCGGAGCGCGAGCACGAACCACGCGCTGAGGCTGTGGACTTTTCCGCCGACGGTCAGGCCGCCGACTCTGCTCTCGAGCTGGTTCATGCCGGAGTCGAGTGTGGACATACTTATTTCACCTTCAACTATCCGTAGGTAGGGAGAGAGCATATAACGGCGAGCCGGCGTTCCGAACCAGAAAATCGGCGGGCTATATTACCCTCCTGTCGCGAGTAGACGACTGTGACCGAGGAGCCCGACCCGCCGGCGATCTTCGCCACGCTCGACGACGAGTACGCCCGCGACATCCTGGTGGCGACGAAGACCGGCCGGCTGTCGGCGAAGGAGCTCAGCGAGGAGTGCGACATGTCGCGCCCGACCGTCTCGCGCCGCGTGACGCGCCTCGTCGAGCAGGGCCTCCTCGAGGAGTATACGCACGTCGACCCCGGCGGCCGGCATTACAGCGAGTACGAGGCGCGACTCGAACGCGTCGAAGTCCTCCTGCAGGCCGAGGGGTTCGACGTCCGGATCGACGTCCGGCCCGACCCCGCCGACCGGATCACGTCCATCTTCGAGGAGATGCGGGGGGACTGACTCATGGAACACACGTTATTCGTCATCGCCAAACTGTTCACGACCGCGTTGGCGCTGGTCATCGCGTACCAAGCGTATCGCGGGTACCGGCGGCATCACACGCAGTTGCTCCTCTACGTCGCCGCCGGCTTCGCGCTGGTCGGGCTCGGCGGCCTCCTCGAGGGCGTGCTCTTCGAGGTCCTTCAGGTGTCGATCTTCGAGGCCGGGTTCGTGGCGGCGCTCGTCACCGCGGCGGGGATGCTGTCCATCTTGTACGCACTCTACGCGCCGAACCCCTGAGCGACGTTCAGGCCGAACGCCGATATCGAAACGGAACGGATCCGCCGAGCGTTACATGTAGCCGAGGTCGCGGAGCCGCTCCATGAGGTCTTCTTTGTCCTGGGCGCGGCCGGCGCGCTCGGTCGTCTCTTCGAGGTCCTGGAGCCACGCGGGTTCCTCGGTCGTCTTGTCGGTGCTGACTTCGCTGCCGAGCGAGCGGAATCCGGCGAAGTACTTCGGCGAGATAGGGATGTCCTCTTGGGTGACGCCCTCAGGGAGGTCGTCGTCGGCCTGCGGGACGTAGCCGTCGTCGGGGAAGGCGTCGACGGTGTCGGGGACGACGTAGTTCCAGAAGGCGTCCCACACGTCGGCCTCGGCGAACTGCAGGATGGGCTGGATGCGGTCGTGCGGCGGGAACAGGTCCGGGTCGTGCCGCGGCGAGAAGAACGTCTCGTCCGCGCGCGCTTCCTGTTCGTCCCAGCGCACGCCCGAGATGACGCCGTCGATGTCGTACTCCTCGAGGGCGTTGTTGAGCGCGACCGTCTTCAGCAGGTGGTTTCCCACGTACGTGTCCAGCAGGAACGGGAACGTGTCCTCCTCGTACTCGAGGATGTCCCGGATGTGATGCTGGTTCTGCTCGTTCAGCGCGTCGACGGGGATGTCGTCGCCGGGTTCGAGGCCATGTTCCTCGACGTACGCGCCCACGTCCTCGTTGCGGGCGTACACGAGATCAATCTCCCACTCGTCGGCCCAGTGCTCGACGAAGTCAGTGATGTCATCGAAATGCTGGAAGTGGTCGATGAACACCGCCGTCGGCTTCTCGTAGCCGTACTTCTCGGCCACCTGATTGATGAAGTACAGCGTCAGCGTCGAGTCCTTCCCCCCCGTCCACATCACGGCGGGGTTCTCGTACTGCTCGAGCCCCTGGCGGGTGACCTCGATCGCCTTCTCGAGCTTGTGCTGCAGCGACGGGTAGTCCGCCGGATCCTCGCCCTCGCCGTCGGTGTAATCGACGTCGACGCTCGCCGGGAAGTCATCGCTCATACGCCCGGACGGTCACCGCGAACGGAAATAGGCTTTCTGAATCCGCGTCGCTCCGTCACGCCGCGGGAGCGCGCCCCGCCGAGGGGAGCACAAGGGATATGTCGGCGGAACCGGACTACCGGGTCATGGGACTGTTCGACCGGCTGCGCGGCGACGACGACGAGCGCGTCGTCTTCCTCGGCATCGACGGCGTACCGTACGACCTCGTGCAGGATCACCCCGACGTCTTCGAGAACCTCACCGACGTCGCCGAGACGGGGTCGGCCGGCCGCTTGGAGAGCATCGTGCCGCCCGAGTCGAGCGCGTGCTGGCCGAGCCTCACGACCGGCGTCAACCCCGGCGAAACGGGCGTGTACGGCTTTCAGGACCGCGAGATAGACTCCTACGAGACGTACGTTCCGATGGGGCGCCACGTGAAGGCGACGCGGCTGTGGGACCGGGTCACCGACGCGGGCCGGGACGCGACCGTGCTCAACGTCCCCGTCACGTTCCCGCCGTCGACGCGGATCCAGCGACAGGTCTCCGGCTTCCTCTCGCCCGGACTCGACGCGGCCGCGAGCGACGACGCGGTCGAGCGGGTGCTCGAGGACCGGAACTACCGCATCGACGTGAACGCGAAGCTCGGCCACGACGAGGACAAACGCGATTTTATCGAGAACGCTCACGCCACCCTCGACGCCCGGCACGACGTGTTCACCCACTACCTCGCGGAGGACGACTGGGACCTCTTCTTCGGCGTGTTCATGACCACCGACCGGGTCAACCACTTCCTGTTCCGCGACTACGCGACCGACGGGGAGTACAGCGAGGAGTTCCTCGACTTCTACCGCAAGCTCGACGGGTACATCGGCGAGATCCGCGACTCTCTCGACGACGACACGACCCTGATCGTCGCCTCCGACCACGGCTTCACCGAGCTGGAGTGGGAGGTGAACTGCAACCGGTTCCTCGCCGACGAGGGGTGGCTCTCCTACGACGGCGACGACCACGACTCTCTCGCGGACATCGACGACGAGACGAGGGCGTACTCGCTCATCCCCGGGCGCTTCTACCTCAACCTCGAGGGCCGCGAGCCCGAGGGCGTCGTCCCCGAGTCGGAGTACGAGGCGGTCCGCGAGGAGCTCAGAAGCGACCTCGAGGGGCTGACCGGCCCCGACGGCCGGCAGGTGTGCAAGCGGATCGTGAACGGCGAGGACGCCTTCGACGGCGCCCACGACGAGATCGCGCCGGACCTCGTCGTCATCCCCGCCGACGGTTTCGACCTGAAGTCCGGCTTCGGCGGGAAAGAGGCGGTCTTCACCGAGGGGCCGCGCAACGGGATGCACAAGTTCGAGAACTCGCTTCTGTACACCACCGACCCCGACGTCGACGTCACGGGCTCGAACCTCTTCGACGTGGCCCCGACGATCCTCGACCTGATGGACGTCGACGCCGACGCCGACTTCGACGGCGAGAGCCTCCTGGACGCCTAGCCGCTCGGTCCGCGCGGCGGCGCTGAGGCTTTTCCCCGGACGGAGCACTCGCAGAGCGAGTCGCTACGCGCCGGTTACGCACCGTATATTTAAATGTCAGTTAATTATATAGTTAACGTCACAGTCGGAGAGAGCACGCCGCCCGGCGCGACCCCTGACCCGTCCAATGACACATCGCATCTGCACGTCCGGATCCGCACGCGAGTTGCCGTATTTTCAGCGGCTCTGGCGAACGTTGTTGGCCCCCAACGTCGAACCGAGAACCAGACTCGAACTCCTGTTCGAAACGGAAACCGAGGAGTTCGGCCTGAGTTGCGCGTTTCTGTCGAACATCGATCGCGAAACCGAGACGGAACGCTTCGAACTCGCGTGCGGACCCCATGAGATCCTCGAATCGGACGCCACCGTCCCGCTCTCCGAAACGTACTGTCGGAAAACTATCACGGACCCGGAAGGAACGATGGCCGTCAGCGAGGCATCCGCCGAAGGGTGGAGAGGCGATCCGGCGTACGAGCGGTTCGAGTTGGAGAGTTATCTCGGGACGACGGTCTCGGTCGACGACGAGCTCTACGGAACGCTCTGTTTCGCGGACACCACCGCCCGCGAGGAACCGCTCACCGACGAAGAAAAGGCCCTCATCGAAATGTACGGCCAATGGGCGGAGTACATCTTAACCAACGCTGACGAGCCGCCGTTTCAGCGGACGCGTCTCGATGCCGTCGAGGGACGCGCCGTTTCTCCGGAAGCCATCGACTCGATGATGGACGCACTCAAAAGTCGAACGAGGCGCGTTATTCTCATAACGCTGTTAGACACCGCCGAGACCAGCATCGCCGACCTCGATCGGCGGGTAACCCGCGAAGAGGACCGAATCGGGCTGTACCACGTTCACGTCCCCAAATTAGCCGACGCCGGATACGTCGAGTGGGACGCCGACACGGAGGTCGTCACCAGGGGACCGAACTTCTCCGAGGCGGAACCGCTCGTTCGGTTGTTGAAAGCGTACGACGCCGGATTCTCCGAATAGACGTACCGTCTCGTCCTTCGGCGATCGGTCGTTTCCGACGGGAACGCGTCCGAAAAGGTATTTCGAGGGAGCGACGGCGTCGATCTACCCCACCAGCGACCACCGCTCGCCCGGGCTCGCCCGCAGTCCGTACAGCTCCGCGTCGTCGACGACGACCAGCCGGTCACCGATCGCGAACAGCGCCTCGACGCGGACGCCCTCCGGGAGGGGAGCCGACCAGCGGTCGGCGCCGTCGGCGCCGACCGCGACGATCACCGGTCGGGTCTCGCGACTCCCGTCCCGCACCGGCTCCTGACCGACCGCGTAGATCCCCCGTTCGTCGACGGCGACCGGGCGGGAGGCCGGGAGGTCGCCGTGCTCCCACGCGACCTCGCCGGCCGCGACGTCGAGCGCGCGAACCCGGTCGCCGCGGTGGAGATACACCCGGTGACCGGCGTCGTCGCCCTCGCCGACCGCGCCGACGGGCGGTCGGTCTGTCGGCGCCGGCACCTCCAGCGCGAACCGGCGACCGAGCTCCCGGTCGAACCCGCGCACCGACCGCTCGCCGTCGACCCCGGCCACGAGGACGTCGTCGACGACGAGGAGCCAGTCGACGCCGACGTCGAGCGAGCGGGACACCAGCCGCTCGCCGGTCGGGCCGAACCGGGCGACGCGAGCGCCCCCCGAGCCGCCCTCGGCGAGCGCGACCCACACGGTGTCCCCGTCGACCGCGACGCGGTCGGGGGAAAGCGAGCGCAGCGACCCGTCGCTCGCGTCGGCCCACGCCTCGCTGACGGCGTACGCGCGGTCGCCGGATTCGGCGTCGAGGACCACCGCGTCGTTCCGAGTGACGGCGACCGCGAGACGCTCGCCGGCGCGGACGGCGTCGACGCTTCTCGCAGGCGCGTCGGTCTGCCAGCGGATCGGGTCGGGCTCGTCGCCGTCGCTGTCGCCCCTATCGACCGTCGGGTCGTCGAGATCGAACGCTGCGCGCTCGCGGTCGATCGCAGTGACGCGACCGCCTTCGACGGGGACGAACACCGACGCGTCGGTGACGGCCGGCACGCCCGCGGCCTGCCGGTCGGTCTCCGCCTCGAGCCGGGGGTCGCCGGCCGGATTGTACCCCGTCACCGCCGCGTTCTCGTAGTCGCGCCACGCGTCGTCCTCGATGTCGAACGTCCGACCGGACTGGTTGCGGACGACGAACAGCCGGTCGCCGGCGGGGAGGAACCAGCGGTCGCCGACGCCGAACAGCTCGCCGCCCCCGAGCGACGACTCCCACGCGAGGTCGCCGCCGCCGGGGCGGTAGCCGCAGCCGGCGAGCGCGCCAGCGAGGCCGACGCCGGCGGTCGCGAGGAGCCGGCGTCGAGAAACCCAGTTGGTGGAGTCCCCGGCCGCGTCGCGCTCCGTCACGCGGTCCCACCCGCGAGCTCGCGGAGCCGCTTCACTCGCTCGCGGGTCGGAGGGTGGGTCTCCGGGAACACGTCGGTGCTCACCAGCTCCTCGTCACCGAACGCGCGGCTCTCGAGGGGCGCGACGTACAGCGCCTCGGCGCCGCCGTCGAACGCGCGAAGGTCGCGCTCGGGCACCTCCGGCATCGTCTCGTCGAGCGTCTCCAGCGCCGTCGCGAGCGCCGCCGGCGACCCCGTGATCTCGGCGGCCGCGCGGTCGGCGGCGTACTCGCGGTACCGCGAGAGCACGCGGTGGATCAGGACGCTCCCGGCCCAGAACATCGCCGAGACGGTGAGCGTGAGCACCGCGCTCACCGCGATCACGACGATCCCGACCGCGAGCGCCCGGCCGTCGCGGTTGCCCCCGGATCCGCCGCCGCCGAAGCTGAGGAATCGGAACAGGCCGTAGAGGACGTAGAAGGCGAGCACGGCGAGGTAGTAGGTGACGGTCGGGAGCACCCACGCGACCGTCATCAGGCTGGCGTCGCGGTTCGCGAGGTGCGCGATCTCGTGGGCGAGCACGGCGTCCAGCTCCTCGTCGTCCAGCGTCTCCACCAGCGCGGTCGTGACGACCACCGTGCCGTTGCCGGGCGTCCCCACGGCGAAGGCGTTCGGCAGCTCCGTGTGCGCGACCGCCACGTCCGGCTTCGGAACGTCGGCTTGCGCGGCCAGCCGCGTGACGGCGGCGTGGAGCGCCGGGTACTCGTCGGCCGACACCCGCCGCCCGCCGACGGAGCGGAGAACTGTCCGGGGACCGTACCGGTACTGGACCGCGAGCCCGACGAGGACGACGACCGTCAGGATGACGGGGTCGACGTAGAACTCCCCCGTGTACGGGCGCTCGTTCGCCCACTCGAGGAGGGGGAGCCCGACCGCGTTGATCAGATAGACGAACGCGTACACGAACGCGAACGGGAGCGCGACCACCAGCCCGGTCGCGATCAGCATCCGCAGGCGAAGCTGCCGGTCCCGGTCGAGCCGGTTCGACGGCGCGAGCGCGCGGAGGGGACGGAGGGCGTCGGGGATGGAGGGCGACATCGTGTTCGCCGGAGGAGTTGGACCGGCGGCGAGTTAAATCTGCACGGTCGCCGCCGATCGGTCGCGAGCCCGTGAAGCTCCCGTCAGCTCGCCTCGGCGCCGCTGATCGCCTGGTAGAAGGCGACCGAGTAGGTCGCGTAGAACGCGGCGAACGCGCTCGTGAGCAGGAGATAGCCGACGGCAGCCACGGCGAGCACGGGTAGGGTCGGCTCGATCGCCCCGATGTCGGCGAACGGCGTGCCGGGCATCCCCGCGGACTGAGGGCCGAGGAGCATCGAGGCGGCCGCGGCCAGCGTCCCGAGGACGAGGCTCCCGGCGAGGAGGATCAGCGTGTAGCCGGCGACGCTCACGACGTTCGACCGGACGAGCCCCGCGCTGCGCCGGAACCCCTCGACGAGCTCCGCGTCGTCAAGGACGATCGCGTGGGCGTAAAACTGGACGACGAAGGTGACGAGGAGGTACGCGAGGAGGAGCCCCCCGGCCACGATGGCGACCACCGCCAGCAGCGTGGGGTCGACGCCGGTACCCGGTGCGTCCGTGGGCATCGACGCCGCGCCGCCGACGACGGCGATCAGACCCCCGACGAACGCGACGAAGCCGAACACGAAATTGATCGCGAGCAGCACGAAGTAGGCGAGCAGCAGCGACACGTAGTTGGCCTTCCCCTCGGCGACCAGCGTCCCGAGTCCGGTCCGGCCCGCGATAGCCTCGCTCGCCATCCCGAGCAGCCCGCCCTGGACGAACGGGAGCACGAGGACGAACACGCCGAAGGTCGCGAGCGAGACGATCGCCGACAGGATCGGCTGGGTCGGCGGGACGAGGAAGTTCGGGACCTGCGCGAGCCCGTACAGCGCCGTGACGAGCAGGAGGACCGGGTTGCGAACGATGCCACCGACTGCCGGACGGAGGGCGTGGAGGGCCGCCATGGCCTCACGTTTCGGCCGACGTACATAAATTGAATGCCCGCGCTCGTCGCCGGAGCGGGCCTCACTTCCAGGGCGTCCCGACGACCTCGGCTTGGATCTCGTGGCCGACCCGGAGTCGACAGTCGGACTCGGGCGCGGCGACGCAGAGGAGGACGTACCCGGCGTCGAGCGAGGACGGTTTCAGCGCTCGCGGCGACCGTCGGTGACGCACCTCCCCCTCGAGCAGTTCCGCGGTGCAGGTGCCACAGGCCCCGTACAGACAGCCGTACGGAACGGCGACGTCGACCCGTTCCGCCGCGTCGACGATCGTCTCGCCCTCCTCGACTCGGATCGTCACGGTCCGCCCGTTCGGGCGGACGAGTTCGACGGCGTGGGTCGTCGCGTCCGTCACGACCGATCACTGCCAGACGTCGCTCGTGCAGTCGCCGCCCGGCCAGCGGATCTCGTGTGCGCGTGCGGGTCCGCCGGGGGCGTCGCCGAAGTCGACGAGGAACTCCTCGTCGAGTTCCAGCCGCCCCTCGTCGGGGTAGACGTCGGCTTTGAGCATCAGCGAGCCGTCCGCGGCGATCTCCGGGAAGAACTGGTTGTCCCACGACGAGAACAGCGACGTCGTCCAGTAGAGCCGCTTGCCGTCCCGGGAGAGCTGGAGCATCTGCGGCGCGCCCCGGATCTCCTCGCCCTGCACCGTCTGCCGGTCGCCGAAGAGGCCGCCGGCCCACACCCGATCGACCAGCCGCGGATTGCCCGCGTCGCTCACGTCGTACATCCGAACGTCGCCGTGGAGCCAGTTCGAGAAGAACAGGTACTGGTCGTCCAGCGACAGCAGGATGTCCGTGATGAGCGGCGGCACCGGCATCTCCCAGTCCTCGTGTTCGCGCGGCTCCTCGTCGATGACGACGTCCCAGTCCCACGTGCCGTCGCTTTCCTCGTAGAATCGGATGATGTTCGAGGAGAGCGCCGCGCCGACGTACCCCTGCGTCTCCTCGGGGTTGTGGCTCATCCGAACCTCGAGCGGAATCTGCCCCTGCTCGCCGAATTCGAGCGTCTGGACGTGCTCGCGGTCGTCCCACGACCAGATGTGGATGCTGTCGCCGTACTCGCCCGCCTCGACGTCGTCGAGGTCGAACCCCGGGTAGTAGGTGTTCGGCGCGGCCCACTCGCTCGAGATCATGACGTCGTGGCGGGGCTGATACCAGTAGTCGTAGTTCAGCTCCATCTCGCCGCGGTCGGCCTCCCAGTGGCCGTCGATGCTGAAGTCCTCCTGGTCCAGCTGGAGGAACCCGCCGGGGAGCTCGCCGTTCGCGTCGCCGAGCATGCTGACGACGATCTTCCCGCCGGGGACGCAGTGGACCGTGTGCGGCGCGGACAGGTCGTGTTCGAACACCTCCTCCGGTTCGATGACCTTCACCAGCTCGGGCTCCCGCGGGTCCTCGGCGTCGACGACGTGAATGCGCGAGGAGCGTTGGCCCGGAACGACCAGATACTGTCGGGCGAGGCCCTCGGCGTGGCACGACGACGAGCAGGCGTTCCAGCCGAAGTGGTGGAGCTCGTCCCCGTTGTTTGGCATCTCTACCGCGTCGATCAGTTCGCTGTAGGTGTCGGACGTGGGGTCGAGATCGACGACGCCGATCATGTCCGGCCCCTCCGCTTCCATGCCCACGCGCGGCGCCATCACGAACGCCGTCTCCTCGCGACCGCTCTCGGTCCGCATCGCGGCCGGCGTCGGATACCCCGGCCCCTCGACTTCGTGGTGTTCGTGACCGCTCTGTTCCGCAGTACGACCGGGTTCGTCAGTGCTCATCCCGAGGCGCCACTACCGGTTCAACACTATTAATAATGTAGTATCGTTTATATTCTCGAAATACAGTTATTTATCAGTTCACACGTCGGTGACGACTGACAACGTCGGGGGCAGCAACGACTGACAACGTCTGGCGCAGCGACGGCTGGACGGTCACACCTCCTCGACTCGCTGCGCGTGAGTGCTCGTCGCCGCTACCAGGTGAGCCCCTCGTACGTCAGGCCGTCGCGCCGCTCGATTATCCGCCGACCGTCGATCACGACGGGCTCGGCCATCGCGTCGAAGGCGTCGTCGAGCGCCGCGAACTCGTCCCAGTCGGTGACGACGAGCGCGGCGCTTGCCTCGTCGAGCGCGGCGGCCGCGGAGTCCGCGTACTCGATACCGGGGAACCGCTCGCGCATGTTGTCGGCCGCGACCGGATCGTATCCCACCACGTCGGCGCCGCGCTCCCGCAGTCCCTCGACGAGCGGAATCGCCCGGGAGTTACGCACGTCGTCGGTGCCGGGTTTGAACGCGAGTCCGAGCACGGCGACACGCTCGCCCGCGACGTCGACGTGGGCGTCGAGGAGTTCGAGCATGCGCTCCGGCTGGCCGTCGTTCACCGCGACCGCGGCGTCGAGGAGCAGGGGCTCGTAGCCCGCCTCGCGGGCCGCCGCCCTAATTGCATCGACGTCTTTGGGGAAACAGTTGTGGACCGCGAGGCCGTCGGTTGTGACGAACGTGTGGTCGTCGGCGACTTCGAGAGAGTAGACGGGAACCGAGTCGTCCAGATCGACCGTGTCGACGTTCCGGACCCGAACCGTCGTATGCGTCCCACCGTCGGTGTGACCGGTGGGGGAGATCTGTTTTGCGTAGCTGTCGAGGCGTTGATCGATCTTTGCGATATCAGCGTCCAAGAACAGCTCTTTGAGCTGGTCGATCTGCTCGCTGGAACTCACCTTGAGGAAATGTGCCGGCTTGGTGGCTTTCGCGGACGTCGACGTCTTGTAGCTGGGGATGACGCCGATGCTGTGTAACAGCAGCTGCATGCCGGCGATGAGCTCTTCGCTCACTGAGCCGTACTCGTACACGACGGCGTTCGAGTGGTTCGGGTACGCGATATGACCGTCACCGCGGAACAGTCCCGACAGGACTGCTTTACGGTGTGACTCCGGTTCTTGATAGACCGTATCGGGGAGCGCCGCGGAGTACGATCCCGTCCCGCAACCTAATCGTTCAAGGAATCGTGCGAAGATCCGGCTCGACACCTCAATTTGGGTCGCCGTCTCCTGCTGTCGTGTCGTGTACCGGATCCCCAGTGACTCGAAGTACGATTCGACATCCGAGACGTACTCCGGTTCGTCCGTCGGATGGAAGCTCAGCGCGACGCGACGCCGCGTCGTCGACCCGTGTCCGGACTCGTCGTCGTTGACGTGCCCTTCGCTGAGGTAGTAGCCGATGAACCGCCAGAAGGCTTCACCGGCGGGAACGATCGCCGGAACGTAGGTCTGGCCGCCGCCTCTCGTTGTGTACAACGACACCTCTGTTCGGTTGAACTCGAGTTCGTCCTCGAATTCGAGGAAGACATCGAGCGAGAGATAGTTGTTCCGGCAGAATTCTCGTACGCGGTCGTAGCTATGCCGACGGTTGTACCCGTCGAGTGCGTTCCGGAGGTGGTCTTTCCAGTCAGCGAGGTCGACGTCGGGTTTGAGATACACCTCGTCGGTCGGGAAGTCCGGATCGTCAGCTACGAGATCGATCAGATCGAAGCGACCGACCGGATCGACGGTAACGTCGGATTGGACGGGAAGCCGATCCGTTTCGGTGAGCGCTCCCGCTTCTCGAACGACGAGGTCACCGTCCTCGACGACGAGCATCGGGTGGTCGTCCGTGACCGTCACCTCCTTGCTCATTTTCGTCTGGATGCGACGCAGTTCGCCGTCGTACTTACGCCGAGTCGCACCGAGGACCGGCTTGAACGTGCTGTTCCCGTGCTCGTCGTAGCTGAGCACGGAGACGTCGTCGACGAGCGTCGCATCTTCGTCCACGTAGCGGTCAAAGAAATCCTCGAACGTCAAGAATCGCGTCCCCTCGTCGTCCTTCGCCAGCACCCGCTGATCACCGGTGAGACAACTCCCGCCCCATCCCACCCCCGAGCGCAGGAACTGCGCCCCGATCCGGTCGTCGAGGCCGACCGCGTCCATCACCTCGTAGGCGTCGATCCCGAACCGCTTGCAGACGTTTCCGAGGTCGTTCGCCAGCGAGATCTTCGACGCGAGGAACGCGTTGTTCGCGTACTTGATCATCACGGCGGTCTCGGGGTCGGTCCGGATCACCGGCACGTCCCCGTCGGTCGCGGCGAGCAGGGGCTCGTAGAGGCTCTCCAGCCGGTCGGTCGCCCCGTCGGACTCGGTGCCGAAGACGAGCTTGTCCGGGTGCTGGAAGTCGTCGACGGCGGAGCCCTCGCGGAGGAACTCGGGGTTGGTCGCGAGCTCGACGCGGTCGGCCGCGTCGCCCGCGCCGGCGCGGAGCGCCTCGCGGACCTCGCGGACGCCCGGGGGCGTGATCGTGCTCTTCACGACGACGAGGTGGCGGTCGTCGGCGGTGGCCGACGAGGATCCGCCGTCGCCGTCGCTCGCGCCCGCCAGCGCCTCGCCGGTCATCTCGGCGGCACCTGTGAGCGGGCCGAGGTCGATGCTGCCGTCCTCGCGCGAGGGGGTGCCGATCGCGAGGAACGTCACGTCGGCGTCGGGGACGCCGTCGTACTCGGTCGTCGCGCGGAGCCGGTCGCCCGCGTGCTCGGCCAGGAGGTCGTCGAGGCCCGGTTCGTGGATCGCCGCGCGGCCGTCGTTCAGGGCGTCGACGACGTCCGGATCGATGTCGACCGCGGTGACGTCGTGACCCGCGTCCGCGAGGCAGGCCGCGAGGGTGGTTCCGACGTAGCCGCTGCCGACGACGGTGACTCGCATGGCGAAACGAGTGACCCCCGACGCAAAGAGCGTTGCGCGTCGCTCCGCGGTCGGTGCGCCGAAAAAGCGGCCGCGCCGGTCCCGGACGATTCTTACCGGCGCGCCCCCGAGACGCGGGTATGTCCGAGGGGTCCTCGCGGGAGTTCGCCGCCGACCGGTCCGACGCCGACCGGTCCGACGGCGGTACGGCCGCCGACACGCGCGGCTCGGTCGCGCGAGTCGGATGGATCCTCGTCCTCGCGCTGCTCGCGGTCCCGATGGCCGTCATCCCCGCCGGCGGGGAGTTCACGGTCGTGAGCCTCTGGGGGTTCCTCAACGCGGCGGCGTCCGGCTCCGGCGTCGGCCTCGGCGGATACCCCGTGTGGTCGTACTTCCTCGACCAGTCGCGGCCGTTCGCGGCGCTCCCGGCGTCGATCCGCGCGTGGCCGCTCGCGGTCGGCTTCCACGTCCTGGCGGCGGCCAGCGCCGTCGCGGGAGCGACGCTCGGTCGGGAGGACCGCCGCGTCACCGGCGGGCTCCTCGTCCTGGCGGCGGCCGCGAGTCTGTGGGTCTCGGTCGGGCTCGCGACGCGGTTCGGCGTCGGGACCACGTCCGGGTTTCTCACCGTGCTCCCGGTCGGCGCGGTCGCGACCCTCGCGGTCGCCGTCGTCGCGTACGGGGGCGACCTCCGCGCGGTCGTCACGCAGTGAGGCGGTCGCCGGGCCGAAGTCCCCCGCGAACCGAGGCCGGGAGCGCATCCGTCGCCCGTTACCGAATCGCCCGCGTTTATGTACGCGGCCCCGGAAGCACGCGCCATGACGACGCTGCCGAACGTCGTGGCCGTCACCGGGATCGCGGGGCTCGCGACGGGGCTCGGCGCGCTGCCGGTCTTTTTCCGGACGAGAGTGACTCACCAGGTGTACGACGCCGCGCTCGGCCTCGCCGCCGGCCTGATGGTCGCCGCCAGCGTCTTCGGGCTGATCGTCCCCGGCATGGAGGAGGGGACGCTCCGGGCGGTGATGACGGGGGTGTTGCTCGGCGGCGCCGTGCTGCTCGGCGGGAACTACGCGATCCCCCACCTCCACGCGCAGTACCGCGAGTGGCTCCCCGAGGGCGGCGCGACCGGCGAGGACGCCGCGATTCCGACGGGCGACGGCGTCACGGTCGACGACCCCACCGAGCACCGCGACGACGACGGGGACGGCTCCCTGTCCGCGGTCGCCGCCGCCCGCGAGGTGACCCTCCGGAAGGCGCTGCTGATCGGCGGGGCGATCACCCTCCACAACGCCCCGGAGGGGTTGGCGATCGGCGTCGCCTTCGCCTCGGGATTAGAGGGGGTCGCGCTGCTGCTCGCGGTCGTGATCGGCCTCCAGAACGTCCCCGACGGGTTCGCGTTCGCGGTGCCGATGGCGGACACCGGGATGTCGAACCCCCGGGTGCTCTGGTACACCACCCTCTCGGGGCTGGTCCCGCAGGTCGCCGCCTCGGTGTTCGGCTTCTCGCTCGTCGGGCTCGCGGCCGGCCTCTTCCCCGTCTCCGCCGGCTTCGCCGCGGGCGCGATGCTCGCGGTCGTCTTCCGGGAGCTGATCCCCTCCTCGCACGGTCACGGCCACGCCGACGCCGCCACCGGGGCGTTCCTCGTCGGGTTCGTGCTCCTCGTCGTCGTCGACGCGGTCGTCGTGGTGTGACCCGCGCCGACCCGCGACAGCTTTTCGAGCCGCGACCCGCAATATTCGATCATGTCCACGTCCGTGTCGACGCCGGCGGCCGACGAGACGTGCGCCTACTGCGGCTCGCGGATCTTCGAGCACGACCCGATCTGCGTGCGCGACTGCCGGGAGGACTGCGGTTCGCCCGCCTACTTCTGTAACTACGCCTGCCTCTCGGCGCACGTCGACGAGGAGGACCTCACCGCGGGCGACGCCTGCGAGTGGTCGCCCGGCGGGTGAGAGCAGAGTATTCGCGACCGGCCTTCGGCGACCGCAACACTCCGAGCTCCCCCGTCGTGGACCTCGCGACTGCCTCCGTCGTCCCATCGGTCTCCCCGAGACGCCGCCGACGCGGTCGTCGCGGTGTGCGCGAGGGCCCGCTCAGTCGCGGTCGACGCCGGTGAACTCGAAGCGGGCGCCGCCCGTCTCCCCGTCCGTCACGGCGACCGTCCACCCGTGCGCCTCAACGATTTCGCGGACGATCGCGAGCCCGAAGCCGGTCCCGGTCGCTGCGGTCGTGTGACCGGACTCGAAGACGTCGTCGCGCTCGTCTTCCGGGATTCCCGGGCCGTCGTCCTCGACGTAGAACCCGTCCGGAAGGTCGCCGACGGTAACGCTCGCGTCCCTGCCGCCGTGTTCCACGCTGTTCCGGAACAGGTTGCCGAACAGCTGCCGGAGTCGGCTCGGATCGGCGCGTACCGTTCCCGACGCCTCGTTTCGAAGCATCACATCCCTCGTGGCGACCGTTTGCCAGCAGTCGGACACGAACGCGCCGAGCTCGACGAGTTCCTTTCCGTCGATGAGCTGTCCCTGCTTCGCGAGCGACAGGATGTTCGCGATCAGGTCCTCCATCCGGGCGTGGGCGTTCGCCACGGCCTCCATGTGGGGGTCGCCCTCGCGCACCGGTTCGATCATCTCCAAGTGACCGCTGGCGGCGTTCAGGGGGTTCCGGAGGTCGTGGCTCACGACCTCCGCGAACTCCTCGAGCTGACGGTTCTTCCGTCGGAGCTGCTCTTCCGCCCGCTTGCGGT
Organism: Halorubrum sp. B52; assembly: GCF_059752555.1. Classification (NCBI taxonomy): domain Archaea; kingdom Methanobacteriati; phylum Methanobacteriota; class Halobacteria; order Halobacteriales; family Haloferacaceae; genus Halorubrum; species Halorubrum sp. B52. The sequence goes on from NZ_MWTG01000007.1 coordinate 715,749, forward strand.
CGGTGATGTCGAGGTACGCGCCGAGCGCCTCGTCGCGGCCGTCGCCCGAGAGGTGAGTCGCGACGAGCAGGAACGTCCGGCGCTGGCCGCTCGCGGTCCGGCGGACGACCTCCCGATGGACTCGCCGGCCGTTCCGGATCCGGTCGTTGATCTCGCTCGCGGCGTCTGCGTCGCCGTCGTCGACGATGAACGCGTCGAGCGACGAGCCGACCAGCCGATCCTTCCCGAAGCCGAACTGCTCTCTGAACGCGCTGTTCGTCTGCTTGACCAGCGGGTCGCCGTCGCTGAACTCGGAGAGCACGACCGGCACCGGCACCGCGTCGAGGAGCTGCTCGAAGCGGTCGCGCTCCCTTTCCGCCCGCTCCCGGTACGCACGCAGTTCGGTGATGTCCTCGTTAACGGCGACGAAGCGAACGATTTTGCCGTCCGAATTCGTGATCGGTGAGATCGTCTGCTTCGCGACGTAACGATCCCCGTTTCGCCGCTCGTTGACGATCTCCCCGTGCCAGACCTCTCCGGAGAGGATCGTGTCCCAGAGCCGCTCGTAGAACTGCTGGTCGTGGATCCCCGACTGGAGGAGGCTGGCGTTGCTCCCGACAGCCTCCTCGGCGCTGTACCCGGTCTGCGCTTCGAACGCGGCGTTTACGTACTGGATCGTGCCGCCGGTGTCGGTCCAGTATATCGAGTGCCCCGCGCTACGCACGACCTCTCGGAACGTTCGGAGTTCCATGTCGGTCGACTCCTCTCCGAGGCCGGCCGCTTCGCTCTTTTCGCCGCGAACGCTCTGGCCCCAGGCCGCGCCGTCCCCGTCGGAGGAGCCGCCTTCGGCGGTCGGATCGTTAGCTGAGTGCGGGGGCCCCATCGTACGCGTGCAGGTACTGTACGGGATGGTATACAAGTATCTATTCGGACGAGAGCCGCTCTCTCGTCCGGCCCGGCGCTCAGCTGTTGTCCGGGCTGCTCGGGTGGTAGTCGGTGTCGTACTGACCCGGGTTGCCGTCGACGCGGTCGGGGTTGATCCGACCGGCGAGCAGCATGAAGTCGAGGACGGTGCAGTACAGCATCGCCTCGACGACGGGGACGGCCCGGGGCGGGAGCACCGGGTCGTGGCGGCCGACGACCTGCACCTCCTTCTCCTCGCCCGTCTCCCAGTCGGCCGAGCGCTGTTTCTTCGGGATCGAGGTGGGCGCGTGCCACGTCGCCTCGCCGTAGATCGGCTCGCCGGTCGTGATCCCGCCCTGGAGCCCGCCGTGGTCGTTGCCGACGGGGACCGGGTCGCCCGCCTCGCTCTCGACGTGGTCGAACGACTCGCCGTCGTCGAACGTCCAGTCCTCGTTGCGCTCGCTGCCGGCGACGTCGACGGCGTCTTTTCCGAGCCCGAACTCGACGCCCGTGGTCGCCGGGATGGAGAACATCGCCCGGCCGAGCCGAGCGGGGAAGCCGTCGAAGCGGGGTGCCCCGAGGCCACGGGGGACGCCGCGACACTCGAAGTAGATGGAGCCGCCGATGGAGTCGCCCTCCTCCTGGTAGCGTTCGATCAGCTCCTGCATCTCGGCGGCCGCCTCGGGGTCGGCGCAGCGGACGTCGTTCGACTCGCTCTCCGCGAGGATCTGCTCGAAGCTCACGTCGTCGGCCGCGACGTCGCCGATGCGGTTGACGTGGGCCTTGATCTCGACGTCGTAGTCGGAGGCGTCGAGCACCTGCTCGGCGACCGCCCCCGCGGCGACCCAGTTCACCGTCTCGCGCGCGGAGGAGCGTCCGCCGCCGCCCCAGTTGCGCGTGCCGAACTTCGCGGAGTAGGTGTAGTCGCCGTGCGAGGGGCGCGGCGCCGTGACGTACGGCTCGTACTTCCCCGAGCGGGCGTCCTTGTTCTGGATCACCATGCCGATCGGCGTCCCGGTGGTGTAGCCGTCCTGCACGCCGGAGTTGACGACCACTTCGTCGGGCTCGCCCCGCGAGGTCGTGATCATTGACTGGCCCGGCTTGCGCCGGTCGAGCTGCGCCTGAATGGCTTCCTCGTCGAGCTCGACCCCCGCGGGGACGCCCGAGACCGTCACGCCCATCGCGTCGCCGTGGCTCTCTCCGTACGTCGTCACCTGGAAGAGCCGCCCGAACCGGTTCCCGTTCATACCCGACCGTACGGCCGAGGGCATATAGTGGTTGCAATCCGCGCTACGGCGCGCCGGGCGAGCGGCGGTCCCACTCGGAACTGGCGCCGCGCGGCCGCCGCCTCGCCGCGACCGAATGGCGTTTATAAGTCGACGCCGTTGGTGGGAGCGTGCGCGATCGTCTCACCTCCGACCTGGGCGTCTACGCCCTCTCGGGCCTGTTCTCGCTGGTCGTGTTCGCCGTGGCGCTGGGGATCCTCTCGCGGACGCTTCCGGACGGGCTCGGCTCCCGCCAGCTCGTCGGGCTCGTGGTCGGCTACCTGCTGTTCATCGGCGCGTACACCTCCGCGTGGTTCATCTACAGCGAGATCGACAGCCGCGAAGAGATCTAGCGGGTTTCATCCGACCGGTGCCTGCCGAACGGTTTTCACGTCGCCGCGCGAGGGGCCGGTATGACGTGGGACACGATCACGCTCGACGTCGACGCCGACAGCGACGTCGCGACGCTCACCGTCGACCGCCCGGAGCAGCTCAACGCCCTCACCGTCGACACGCTCGAAGCGATCGAGGCGGCGCTCGAGGAGGCCGAGGCGGCCGGCGCTCGCGCGCTCGTCTTGGCCGGCGCGGGCGACGAGGCGTTCGTCGCGGGCGCGGACATCTCCTACATGGTCGAGCTGTCGACCCCGAAGGCGCAGGCGTACGCCGAGCTCGGCCACCGCGTCGCCGACGCGATCGAGTCGTTCCCGGCGCCGACGGTCGCGGCGATCGACGGCTACGCGTTCGGCGGCGGCTGCGAGCTGGCGCTGGCGTGCGACCTCCGCGTCGCCGCCGAGAGCGCCGTTCTCGGCCAGACCGAGATCGACCTCGGTATCGTCCCGGGGTGGGGCGGCACCCAGCGGCTCTCCCGGCTCGTGGGCGACGAGACGGCCAAGCGGCTCGTCTTCCTCGGCGAGCGTATCGACGCCGCGGAGGCGGCCGAGGTCGGCTTCGTCGGCGAGGTCGTCGCGGACGACGCGTTCGACGACCGGATCGACGAGCTGGCGGGGGCGCTGGCCGCGAAGCCCGCCTTTGCGATGCGCGCCGCCAAGGAGGCGCTCAACGCGGTCCACGACGGCACTCAGACGGGCGGGCTCGCCCTGGAGCGCCGGGCGTGGTCCGGGCTGTTCGGTACCCACGACCAGCGCGAGGGGATGCGCGCGTTCTTGGAGAAGCGCGAGCCGGAGTTCGAGTAGCCGGACCGGTATCGGGGTGGGGCGAGGTCACGCCCGGCCGGCCATCCACCCGTCGACCGCGCGCGGGAACAGCAGCGTCGCCGCGCCGCCGACGAGGAACGCCCACGCCAGCCCGGCGGCCACCGCGCCCGTGACACCGACCACGGCACCGCCGCCGTAGATCGCCGCGAGGAGGGTCCCGTTGAAGTAGCAGAGCCTGAGCAGGATCAGGGTCGGAAACAGGCGCGCCCACCCCGGCGCGTCCGTGAGCGGGAGGGACGCGATCCGGCCGTTTCGGATCAGCGTGGCGACGACGATCATCGTCGTCAGGGCCACGAGCCACGTCTCGAAGAGCGCGGGCGGCTCTCGTATTGCGAACGGGAGATACAGCATCACCGGCAGCGTGAGGGCCCCGACCTCGCCGACGATCCGACCGAAGTCGGCGAGGAGAGAGCCGAGCCGGTCTTTCTCGCTCACGCCCCGGCTCCCGATGCCGAGGAACTCGCTGCGGTAGGTGGACGTGGCCGCGCTCGTCTCCCGGCCGGGCGGACCGTCTCGCGGGCTGCGCCCGCCGCCGCGGTGGGCCCGGGTCCGGTTCGGGAGGCCGTCGTCGCGACCCGGCTCCGGCGAGTCGCTCATTACACGTGTCCCTCGGGAGAGGGACATAAATATTCTTTCGCGGAGCGGCTTCGGTGGCGTTCCGGCGATGACCCGTCGACGCCTCGCGCGGGTGGTCGCGTCGACCCGGAGACGACCCCTCCGCGGCCCGTGCCACCGACGTCCACGCGATCGGGGGATCGCCACGCTTTATTAATCCGCCCGAGTACCGGCGACATGGACCAGTTGCGGCAGTCGCTCCTCGACGCGCCGATCATCGAGAAAGGCGGGTACCAGTACTTCGTCCACCCGATCAGCGACGGCGTCCCCATGCTCGAACCCGAGCTGCTCCGGGAGATCGTCATCCGGATCATCCGGAAGGCGGAGCTGGAGAACGTCGACAAGATCGTCACCCCCGCGGCGATGGGGATCCACATCTCCACCGCGCTCTCGCTGATGACCGACATCCCCCTCGTCGTCATCCGGAAGCGCCAGTACGGGCTCGACGGCGAGGTCCCGCTGTTCCAGGAGACGGGCTACTCGGAGTCGGAGATGTACATCAACGACGTGGAGGAGGGCGACCGCGTCCTCGTGCTCGACGACGTGCTCTCGACGGGCGGCACGATGAAGGCGATCTTAGACGCGCTGACGAACGAGGTCGGCGCCGAGGTCGTCGACGTCGTCGCCGTGATCAAGAAGGCCGGCGACAACGAGCTCGACGGCACCGACTACAACGTGAAGACGCTGATCAACGTCACGGTCGAGGACGGCGAGGTCGTGATCGTCGACGCGCAGGGCGACGAGTAATAATCACGGACCGCTTTTTGAGTGAGCGTAGCCAGACGCTCGTGTTCCGTTGCCGGCGGTGACTCGAAGAACACCGCCAAAGCCCCAGCCGCTCGGCTGTACGCGGTTGACACTGGATCTCCGGTGAACACCTCCAAAGCCCCAGCCGCGAGGCGGGCGCACGCTCGCTGCGCGCTTCAGTCGCTCGCGATGCTCGCTCCTTGCAGTGCTTGCGTCGCCTCCGCCCGCCTCGCGGCTGCCCCTTTGAGTCCCGCCCGCACAGCAACCGCAGCCTCACGCCTCCCCAGCCTCGTCAGTCGCCCTCCGCGTTGCTCCGGGCGACTGACTCCCTCGCGCGTGCGGTTCGCGGCCTGCCGGCCGCTCACCGGCATGCGCCACCGCTCCCGAGACGATTTATAAACCCCGCGCCAGCCCCGGGTCGCTGCCGGGCGCGGGCGCCTTTTATGTCGGGGTCGCGAACGGTGAGGTACACATGAGCAGCGCGCTGTTCGTCGTGAGCGAGGAGGGGTACTGGGCCGAGGAGTGCATCGAGCCGCTGACGACCCTCGAAGCGGAGGGCGTCGACGTGACGATCGCGACGCCGTCGGGGTCGCCGCCGGTCGTCGACGAGCGGTCGCTCGACCCGGAGGCCGCGGGCGGCGAGGAGCGGGTCGCCGAGTTCCGCGAGATCGACGAGGAGCACCCGGGGCTGAACGATCCGGAACCGATCGCGACGGTCGAGGCCGACGGTTACGACGCGGTAGTCTTCCCCGGGGGCCACGGCACCGTCTGGGACGTGAACCAGGACCGGCACGCCCGCCAGCTGCTGCTCGACGCGGTCGCGGGCGACGATGGCGTCGCGCTCGTCGTCTGCCACGCGGTCGGCATCCTGGCGTTCACCCGCGAGGCCGACGGGACGCCCCTCGTGGAGGGCCGCTCCGTCACCGGCTTCCCGAACGAGTGGGAGGACGGGATCGTCGACGACGAGGACGTGATGCCGGACGGCCGGAAGCTCCCGTACTGGGTCGAAGACGAGGTCGTCCTCGCCGGCGCCGACTGGGACGCCGAACTCGACGCCGACACCAGCGTCACGGTCGACGGCGACCTGATCACCGCCCGCGGCCCGGGCTCCTCGGCGGCCGCGGCGGCGACGCTGCTGGACGAGCTGTAGGCCGCTTTCGAAAAGGGGCGCCGCTCACCGGATCACGAACGCCGGCTCTCCGATCCGCTCGCTTCTGCACTCCGGACATCTCGACGGCTCGTTGATCGGGTCGTCGAAGCCGTCGAAGCCGCAGTCGCGGCACTCGGGCGGCGCGACGAGGAACTCCTCGTCGGCGCCGTCGTCGGCGACCGACCGCGAGACGTGCTCTAAGTGCTCGTACACGACCGGCGTCGGCAGCGACAGCGACTCGCCGAGGTCGCTCGCGGTCGCCGGCCCCTCGCGGAGCGTGCCGGCGATCCGCTGGCGCGTCGTCTCCATGGCGGGGCGTTCGCGGGCGGCGAATAAAACGGCGACGGCGCGAGGGCGACGGCGCGGACCGAACCGGTCGGATCGTCGGGACCGATCGGTGACCCGCGTCACTCCGCGGGCCGCGGCGACAACACCACCAGCGCGACGCTGTCCTCGCGCGCGGTCGGCTCGACCGCCGACTCCCCCTCGAACCGGAGGACCTCCCCGGCCTCGACGCGGTGGGGGTCGCCGTCGAGCGCGACGTCGACGGCGCCCTCCAGCACGTGGAACAGCACGGTTCTGTCCGGGTGCTCGTGCTCGGGTACGCGCTCGCCCGCCTCCAGCGACAGCCGGATCGCCTTCGGCTCCCGCCCGGGGAACGCGTCCGCGTGCGGCTCGCCGTCGAGGTCGGCGATGCGAGCCCGGTCCGCCGCGGGGGCGTCGTCGAGGTCGGTCATACGTTCCGGATCCCCCGCGACCGCCATGTGCGGTGTCGCGAACACGTTCGGCTCACTCCGACGCCGCGTCCGCGTCGCCCGGAAGCAGCGCCGCGATCCGGTCGCCGATCCGCGCCGTCGTCGCGTCCGAGAGCCCGTGGCCGTCGCCCTCGTCGATCCGGAGGTCGACCGCGGCGCCGCCGCGTCGGAAGACGTCGGCGGTCGCGCGCACGCGATCGGCCGCGACGTACGGATCGCCGGCGCTGCTGTCGAGCGCGACCGGCGTGCCGGCGAGCGGCGCCGGCTCCCCCCGGTCGTCCCCGTCTGCGGCCCCGGCGACCGCCCGGTGCGCGAGGTCCGCGCCCGGCAGCGCCGCGGAGACGACGAACGCGCTCCCGTACCGCCGCGGGCGCCGCCGAAGGAACTCGCTCACCACGCTCCCGCCCTGCGAGATGCCGACGAGGACGACCCGCTCCGGGCCGATCCCGACATCGCCGGCGACCCGACAGGCGGCGGCGACGCAGGCGACGGCCGAGGTGAGCGCCGGCTCGTTGGCCGCGACGGGCGCGTCGTGGCCGGCGGGGTACCAGTTCGACCGGACCGGGCCCGGCGCGAGGAAGGTCGCGCCCGGGCGGTAGAACTCGTCGGCGAGCCGGACGAGCCCCTCGGGCGTCCCCCCGCGGCCGTGGACGAGCACGACCGCGACTTCGGCCGCGGCGGCCGGGGCGCCGCCGGTGACCAGCGTCGCGTCGGCGTGCGGGCCTTCGACTCCCGGAAGCGGGCGGCTCATCTGTCGAGAGATTCAGCGCCCCCGACCTCGAACGCGGGCAGCTGATTCTCGATCAGCTCCCGGTCGCTCTCGAACCGCGGCGGAAGGTACAGCTCTCGCGCGTGGCCGGTCGCGTCGGGGTCGACGAGTCCCGGTCCCGCGGGGCCGTCCGGGGTCGGCGCCTCGGTCGCGAGCTCGACGAGGAGGCCGCCGGGACCGCGCACGTACAGCGAGTGGAAGAAGTGGCGGTCCTTCACGCGGGAGACGTCGTAGCCGCGGTCGCGGAACAGCTCGTGCCACTCCAGGAGCGCCTCGCGGTCGGGGACGCGCACCGCGGCGTGGTGGAGCGTCCCGGGTCCCTCCCGGAGGTACGGCGCGTCCCGGTCGAGCAGGTCGACGACGGTCGCGCGGTCGCCCGGCGCGCGGTACCGGATCCGGTCGCCGGCCTCCGCCTCGTACTCGAAGCCGAGCGTGTCGAGGACACTCGCGGTCCCGTACGGGTCCGCCGGCAGCGCGGTGACGCCGTACAGCCCCCGGATCGCGGCCGACTGGGGTACCGGATCGGCGCCGGAGCGACCGCGCTCCTCCTCCCCCGAGCCGACCCGCGGCTCCCCGTCCGCGTCGCTCTCGACGAGTTCGACCCGGGTACCCGCGGGGTCGGTGACCGCGATCAGGTCGTCGCCGAAGCGGTCGGTGTCGGTCTGGGCTCCCTCGTCGTCGCCGGCCGGGGCGGCGGTGTCGACGTCGACTGTCACGTCCCGCTCGGCGAGTCGCTCGCGCCAGTAGCCGAGCGAGCCGGGCGGCACCGCGAAGGCGACCGCCTCGTAGCCGGGTTTCCCGGTCCGGCCGGGGTCGGCGTGCGGGTCCGGGAAGACGGTGAAGACGGAGCCGGGCGCGCCGGTCGCGTCGCCGAAGTAGAGGTGGTACTGGAGGACGTCCTCGTAGTTCACCGTGCGGCGCAGCAGCCGGAGCCCGAGCGTCTCCCCGTAGAACTCGGCGGCGGCCCCCGCGTCGCCGACGATCCCGGTGACGTGGTGGAGTCCGGGGGTGTCAGACAGCATGTGGGCACCGTGGAGCGCGCGTCGCAAACCGGTGTCGGTCGGGTTGGCCCGGCGGGCGGTATCCCCCGCGACGGTCAGGACAGCCACAGCAGCCGGACGTTGCTCGCGGTGAGGTAGGTGCCGACGAGCGTCAGGAGGACGGGCGGGAAGTAGTAGAGGAGCGCGTCGCCGTCGCGGGCGCCCGAGACGCTGATCCACAGCATCACGAGGTAGACGGCGATTTTTAACAGAACCAGCCCGGAGAGCCCGAAGGAGTCGAGCGCGAGCGCGACGACCGGGTTCGCCTCGTCGATCGTCGGGACGTACTCCAGGAAGGCGATCGTCGAGACGACGTCGCCGACGCCGTACGTGGCGGTGGCGGCGATCCATAGCCAGTAGAACTCCTGGGGCCGGCGGCTGTACGCCGGGCGGCGGCGCCGTCGATCGCGGGACCGGGACACGCCTCGACCTGTCGGGGCGGCGACGTGAATCTGCCGGTTCGGCGGTCCGTTTCGCTCCCCCTGGAGGGACCGACCCGCCACCGAGACCGCCCGCGCCGCTTCCGGATCGTTCAATGTCGACCGGCCGGAGGGATCCCCATGGGCACGCCACTGGAGCCGCGGGAAGAGCAGGTCGGGGAGGTCCTCGACCGGCTGTACGAGGAGTACCCGGACTCGACGATCTCGCTGAACTACTCGAACCGGCTGGAGCTGCTCATCGCCGTGATCCTCTCCGCGCAGTGCACCGACGAGCGCGTGAACAAGGTGTGCGCCGACCTCTTCGAGACGTACGAGACGCCAGAGGAGTACGCGAACGCGCCCCAGGAGGAGCTCGCGGAGGCGATCAACTCGATCACCTACTACAACAACAAGGCGAAGTACATCCGGTCGGCGTGCGCGGACATCGCCGAGAAGCACGACGGCGAGGTCCCGGACACGATGTCCGAGCTGACGGACCTGGCCGGAGTGGGGCGCAAGACCGCCAACGTCGTCCTCCAGCACGGCCACGACGTCGTCGAGGGGATCGTCGTCGACACCCACGTCCAGCGGCTCACGCGGCGATTGGGGATCACCGAGGAGGAGCGTCCCGAAGCGATCGAACAGGACCTGCTGGACGTCGTTCCCGAGAGCGACTGGCAGCAGTTCACGCACCTCATGATCGACCACGGGCGAGCCACGTGCACCGCGATCAACCCGGACTGCGCGGAGTGCGTGCTCGCGGACGTCTGCCCCTCCGAGAAGGGCGACGCCGAGGTCGACCTCGCGAGCGGCGAGGCGTGGTGAGCGGCGGGAAAACTCGCGACGATTCGGTCCCGCGAACCGCCGGACTCGACGGCGCGTTCGGCGTGCGTACTTAAAGACCCAAACGACCGGGGGAGGTCCCCGATCCGTTCCTCTTGAAAGGGAACTCGCTTCCGGGTTTATGATTCTATCCGGCGTATCCGCAAGTGAGGAGAGACACAATGTCCACGAAGACCACAAACGAGTTTGGCGGGGAGTTCGGCGGGATCACGCTGCTGGGGAAGGCGCACTCGCTGTCGGCGCTGTTCATCGTCATGCTCCGGGCGACGATCGGCGGGATGATCCTGTTCGCCGGCCTCGGGAAGGTCTCGGAGTGGCCGTTCGACGCCGCGGGGTACCTCGCGAACGTCGACCCCGCGAGCCCGGTCAGCGGCCTGTTCGCCGCGATGGCGTCGAACGCGGCGCTGATGGAGATCGTCAACGTCGTCGTGCCCGCGACCCAGCTGCTCATCGGCGCGGCGCTCATCCTGGGCGCGTTCGTCCGGCTGGCCGCACTCGGCGGCGCCATGCAGATGATGCTGTTCTACCTCGGCGGCTGGTCGGGGGAGTTCCTGGCGCTGTTCGAGTCGACGCTCATCTACGCGGTCGTGTTCCTCACGGTCGCGGCGTTCGGCGCGGGCCGCGTCCTCGGGCTGGACGCGTACATCGAGCAGATCCAAGTCGGCGGCGAGGCGCTCGTCGAGCGCTTCCCGAAGCTCCGGTACGTCCTCGGCTGAAGGGGGACGGTCCGGCGCGGTGACGGTCCGACGCGGTGAAACGCCGGCACAGTCGCGTGCCGCCGACTCGTTTTCGACCGCCTCTGTTCTCGGAGTCGCTTCGTCGCCGAGCGTCGGCGCCACCGTCAGTCTCGTTTTAAATATCCGGTGACGACACCGGCGCGTCGTTTCGGGTTCCAATTCATATAAGACCGCGCGGCCGGTACGGGGCGGTAATGGAACTCGGTTCGCGGGACGCGTTCGCCCGGATGGGAACGCTCGGCATCGAAGAGGAGTTCTACATCGTCGATGCCGACGGCCGTCCGACCTCGGGGACCGACGACCTCGTCTACGGCCGCGACCCGCCGAGCGCGGTGCCCGAGGGGTTCGACCACGAGCTGTTCAAATGCACCATCGAGGCGCAGACGGAGCTGATCGAGGACCCGGCGGACGCCGCGGACGCCCTGTCGACGGTGCGGGAGGCACTCGTCGACCACGCCGCCGCCGACGGCTACCGGATCGCCGCCGCGGGGCTCCATCCGGCGGCGAAGTGGCGGGAGCTGGACCACGTCGGGAAGCCCCGATACAAGGCGCAGCTCGACCGGATCCAGTACCCGCAACACCGCAACACCACGGCCGGGCTCCACGTCCACGTCGGCGTCGACGACGCGGACAAGGCGGTGCAGATTGCCAACCGGCTCCGCTGGCACTCTCCTGTCCTGCTCGCGCTGTCCGCGAACTCCCCGTTCTGGAACGGCTTCGACACCGGGCTCGCCTCGGCCCGCGCGAAGATCTTCGAGAACCTCCCGAACACGGGAATCCCGTCGGCGTTCGACGACTTCGACGCCTTCCAGCGCTACGAGCGCCGGATGGTCGAGACGGAGTCGATCGCCGACCGCGGCGAGCTCTGGTTCGACGTGCGCCCGCACACGGGTCACGGGACGGTGGAGGTGCGCGCGCCCGACGCCCAGCGCGATCCCGCGGTCACTCTCGCCTTGGTCGAGTACGTCCACGCGCTCGTCGTCGACTACGCCGAGCGCTACGCCGACGGCGAGTCCGCGCCGGCGCTCCGCCGCGAGCTCCTCGACGAGAACAAGTGGCGCGCGATCCGCCACGGACACGACGCCTCGTTCGTCGACCGAAGCGGCGAGGAGACGGTCTCGCTCGGCGAGGTCGTCGAACGCGAGTGCGACCGGCTCGGGATCTCCGGGATCCGCGAGGTGTACGACGCCGAGAGCGGCACCGAGCGCCAGCGCCGGCTCCGCGAGGAGTCAGGGATCGACGCGCTGTGTGAGGATCTGGTCCTGTCGCCGTGAAGAGGGGGCGACGACGGCGGCGGGCGACCCGATCGCTCGGAGCGCCGCCGGTTTTCCGTCGGAACGAAAGCGACGAGAAACCCTTTTGGGCGCGCGGATCCCACTCTGTGGTATGACGAGCGACGATTTCGACGACGACCCCGCCGCGGATCCCGGTGACGGCGCCGCCCTCGGGGGAGGAGACGAGTCGCCGACCGAGCGGACCCGAGAGGAGCTCCGCAGGACGAAAGAGCGGCTCGGCGAGGGCGCCGACAAGGCGGTCAAGGGGTTCGACGACAACGTCGTCGACCTGCTGGCGTGGCTGCTCGACACCGAGACGCGCGCCCGGATCTACGTCTACCTGCGGGACAACCCGCGGAGCACGAGCGACGAGGTCGCCGACGGCACCGGCCTCTACCCGAGCACGGTCCGCGAGGCGCTCGCGGAGCTCCACGACGAGGGGACGGTCGAGCGCGACAAGCGCGAGGCCAGCGGCGCCGGCAACAACCCCTACGAGTACGAGGCGATCGCGCCGAGCGAGCTGGTCCGGGGCGTGGTCGGCGACGTCCAGCGCGAGCTGAACGCCGTCTTCAACCTCGACCGCCGGCTCGGGGGCGAGTCGCCCGACGGCGACGCGGAGCCGGTGCAGATCTCCGTCGGCGGCGGGGAGGACGACGGCGACGATGGCGACGGCGACGAGGCCGACGACGAGACCGCGTGATCGGCAAGGCCGACGACGATGGCGACGGCGAAGACGACCGAGCGGGTCGATAGCGACGAGGCCGTGACGCACGGCGAACGCGACCGACTCCGCTTCCGCGGCGCTCCCGAGTTCGGGACACTTTAAGTTCCGCCCGCGCAACCGACGGGCATGAACGTCGCGCTTGGTGGCACCTTCGATCCCGTTCACGACGGCCACCGGAAGCTGTTCGAACGGGCGTTCGAGCTGGGGGACGTCACCGTCGGCCTCACCTCCGACGAGCTCGCGCCGAAGACCCGCCACGTCGAGCGCTACGTCCGCCCGTACGACCGCCGCAAGCGCGATCTGGAGGCCGAGCTGGCGCCGCGGGCCGAGGAGTACGACCGCGAGTTCGCGGTCCGCGAGCTCACCGAGCCGACCGGCATCGCCGTCGAGCCCGAGTTCGACGCCCTCATCGTCTCCCCCGAGACGAAGGCGGGCGGCGAGCGGATCAACGAGATCCGTCGCGAGCGCGGCCACGACCCGCTCGAACTCGTCGTCGTCGACCACGTGCCGGCCGAGGACGGCGAGCGCATCTCCTCGACGCGGATCGTCGCGGGCGAGATCGACGAGCACGGCAACCTCACGCCGGACCGCGAGGGTCGCGGCGCGACCCGGCCGGAATGACGGCCGACGACGACTCCGGACGGCTCGCCCGCGTCGCGGTCGGAGAGACCGGATTCGAGCGCGCGGCCGTCTGGAGCGCGGTCGGCTTCGCCGTCTCGTACGTCGCCTTCGACGCGGCCTCACTCGCCGGGTCGGTCGCGGGCCTGACGCCCGCCGCCGGCGTCACCGCACCGGTCGCCGCGGCCCTCGCGGCGCTGACCGCCGTCGGCACGGTCGCGTTCGCCGCCGTCGGAGCCGGCGCGCTCCCCGCGGTCCTGCTGGCGTACGGTCCCCTCGCGGCCGCGCTCCTGCGGGCGATCGGCCCGACGCCGTACGCGATCCCCCTCGCCGATCCGCTCCCCTTCGCGGTCGCTGTCGCCGAACCGCTCGGCGTCGCCCTCGCGGCCGCGGTCGCGGTCGGGCTCGCGGGCTACGCTATCGGGCGGGTCATCGCCGGTATCGGCGGCGGCGACGAGGGGGAAACCGAGTCGACCGCCGCGGACGGGGACGCTGACACGGAGCCGAGCGACTGACGCGACCGAGGCGAGCGACCGATTCTGAACCCTACGCGTCGTCGAGCGTCCCGTTGAGCACCTTCGCCGCGACGAGGACCGGGTCCCACACCGGGCTGAACGGGGGCGCGTACGCCAGGTCGAGCCGCTCGACCTCGGCGACGGTCATGTCGGCCTCCAGCGCGGTCGCGAGCGTGTCGATCCGGATCGCGGCGCGGTCGGGGCCGACGATGCTCCCGCCGATCAGGCGCCCCGAGTCGCGGTCGGCGACGAGCGTCACGTCGGTCGGCGCCGCACCCGGGTAGTACCCCGAGCGGGAGCCGGCGGTGACGGTCTCGCGGACGGGGTCGAAGCCTGCCTCGCGGGCGGCGGCGTCCTCGACGAGGCCGACGCGACCGGCCTCCATGTCGAACGCCTTCACGACCGCGGTGCCCGCGATGTCGCCCACGGGCGAGGGGTCGCCCGCAACGGTGGCGCCGATCGCGCGCCCGGCGCGGTTCGCGGTGAGGCCGAGCGGCATCCACGCCGGCTCGCCGGTGACGGCGTGGAACGCGGTCGCGCAGTCGCCGGCGGCGTACACGTCCGGCAGGCTCGTCCGGCCGTGCCCGTCGGTCAGTACCGCGCCGCCCTCGCCGAGCTCGACGCCGGTCCCGTTGAGCAGCGCCGTGTTCGGTTCGATCCCGACGCCGACGACCGCCATGTCGGCGGGGAGCGTCTCCCCGTCGAACGCCACGCCCTCGATCCGGTCGTCGCCGACGAGCGCCTCGACGGGACTGCCCGTGTGGACCGTCACGCCCTCCGCGATCAGCTCCGCCTCGACGCGCTCGCCGACCGCCTCGCCGAACGGCGGGAGCAGGTGCCCGGAGCGCTGGAAGAGGTGGACGTCGAGGCCGCGGCCGGAGAGCGCCTCGGCCGTCTCGACGCCGACGTAGCCGCCGCCGACGATCGCCGCCGTCTCGGGGGCGGGCATCGCGGCGTTGCGCTCGACGCGCTCGCGGTCGACCGCGCTGGCGTCGGCGCGAGCGGGGTCGTACGCGTCCGGCTCGGCGACGTACGCGTCGATCGCGGCCGCGGCGTCCATGTCGTGGAGCGTGAACGCGCCGTCGACCCCGCGCACGTCGAACGGGCCGGTAGAGGCGCGCCCGCCGGTCGCGACGAGGAGGTCGCCGTACGGCTGCTCGAACGAGTCGCCGTCGGCGGTCTCGACCGCGACGGTCTTTTTGTCCGGATCCACCGCGACCACCTCGTGGCCGCGTCGGAGGTCGATCCCGCGCTCGTCGACGTCGCTCGGGGACAGCGAGAGGAGGTCCGACAGCCGCTCGACGCGCCCCTCGATGAAGTACGGCATGCCGCAGTAGGCGTACGAGATCCACCGTCCCTTCTCGAAAACGATCACCTCGCGGTCGGGCGCCTCGCGGCGGAACTTGCTGGCCGCGCTCAGCCCGGCCGCGTCGGCGCCGACCACGACGAAGGGGTCGTTCATGAATTCGACGACGGCGGGACCGCACAAAAAGCCACGTCGCGGATGCGGGGCGAGCGCCCGGCCCCGACCCGCCCGGTCAGGCGTCGCCGTCGCCGTCCTCGGCCAGCCGCGACAGCGTCTCGCGGGCGTTCTCGACGGCGGCCTCCTTCTTCGCCGGGTACGCCTCCACCTTCGCGCGGACGGTGATCCCCGGGCCGAGCCGGACCTCGCCGCGGAACGCGGCCTGCTTGTCGACGCGCAGGAACAGCGCGCAGTTGTCGTCGACGCGTTGGTCGAGCTCGTCGATCACGCGGTCGACGTCGTCGAGGTCGGCCAGCGCGTCGAGGACGTGACGCATCCCGTCGGCGTTCTCGATCCGGGCGGAGAGCACGACGATCCGGTCGCCGTGGTGGCCGACGTTCTCGACGCGGTCGAGTTCGGCGTCCTCGGGGAGGAACCTGCGGAGGGCGTCCGCGACCCGCTTCTCGTCCTCGGTCGCGTACGAGAACGCCCGGAGGTCGACGTAGTGGAAGGGGACTTTTGCCATGCGGGTCGGGGAAGGGGGTCGGTTACTCCTCGCTCTCGACGGCGTCGAGCGCGTCCTCGGGGACGCCCGTCTCCTGGCCGTCCTCGAAGCTGACCGTGTAGGTCGCGTCGCCGAACATCGTCTCCATCACCTGCGTGATCGTGCCCGTCTCGCCGTCGTACTCGCTGTGCTTGTCGTGGAGCACGACCTCGTCTTCCTTCTCGAAGCTCATGCCCGCTCGTTCCGGTGGGACGGTTAAAAGCGCGCGGATCCGGAGCGCCGGACCGCCGTCGGGTCAGGGGCGCGAGAACCGAGCCGAGAGACGAACCCGGTCACGCGAGCGCGAGCAGCACGGCCGCGATCGACACCGCCAGGACGACGCCGACCGCGACCGAGACGATCAGGCTGTCGACCGCGACCGCGACCGCGACGCCGGCGACGACTGCGAGGAGGCCGAGGACGACTCCCGGCAGTCCCCCCCGCTCCACGAGGCCGGCGACCGCGTTCGCGGCGCGCTGCCGCGGCGGGGGGTCGGGCGACCGTTCCGGGGGCTTGGTGAACGTCTCGTCGACGGCGACCTCGTCGGGCCCGGAGTCCGGCGGCGGGTCGAGCCTGACGTCGACGTACCGGGTGTTCGAGCCGTAGCCGGTGACGATCTTCAGCTTCCCGACGACGGGCTCGTCGACCTCGTCGGCGGTGACGTGGACCCGTCTGGTCGACTCGTCGTCGACGAAGTGGTTCGTCTCGCCGATCGAGCAGACGCGGGCGAGGTCGTCGTCGAAGTGCAGGTGGACGTGCGTCGACCGGCCGAGGTTCTCGAAGGCGATCGAGAAGTGACCGGTCGTCGCGAACCGGTCCGGTGCCCGGATCGAGTGGACGGCGTCCCCGTTCAGTTCGACGGCGAGTGTCGGCACGCACGGGTCGACGAACTCACACTAAAAAAAGATGTAGTACGATTCGGGGCCCGATCCGGGCTAGGCGGTCGCCTCCTCGCGCATGTCCGGCGGGAGGAGGTTCGGGATCCCGTCCTCGATGGGGTACGTCTCGCCGCACTCGGTGCAGGTGAGCGTGCCGGCGAGGATCTCCTCCTCGTCGCGGTCGTCGACGTCGAGTTCGAGGTCGGCCTTGTCGAGCGGGCAGCAGACGACGTCCATCAGGGATTCCTTCATACCACGCGGTTCGCGCGGACCGATAAAAAAGCGTGCGGGTCCGATGCGTTGGGGAGCCCACGGTCGAGCGACGGCGAACCCGACGCGGCCCGCACTCGATGGCAACGACTTTGCCGGTCCGTCACCCCCGGCGAGACATGGGGATCCCGTCGGAACGGATCGAGCGCCTGTTGACGCTCGCCCGCGAGGCGGTCGTCGACGGCGAGTACGACCGCTCCCGGGAGTACGTCGCGCTCGCGCGCCGGATCGCGGAGCGGAACCGCTGCGGCCTCCCGGCCGACTTCTCCCGGCGGACCTGCGACGACTGCGACGTGTACCTCCGCCCCGGGAAGACGGGCCGCGTCCGGCTCCGGCCCGGCCGCGTCGTCGTGCGCTGCCGCGAGTGCGGGTCGACGGCGCGGTATCCGTTCGAGTGAGCGCGGCGGGGACTCGTCCTCCGGCGAGGTCGACCGCCACCCGCCGGACCGCCGCTGCCGCCACGCTTTATCAATCGCCGACGAGAGAGGGACGTATGGATTACCGACGGCTCGGCAACACGGGACTGAGCGTCTCGGAGCTCTGCTTCGGGACGTGGCGCTTCGGGCGCGAGACGAACGGCGTCGTCGAGACGGGCCGCGAGGAGGCCCACGAGCTGCTCGACGCGGCCGCGGACCACGGGATCAACTTCATCGACACGGCCAACGTGTACGGGACGCCGAACGGGACGAGCGAGGAGTACGTCGGCGAGTGGCTCGCGGAGCGCGACCGCGAGGACTACGTGATCGCCTCGAAGGTGTACTTCCCGTTCGACGGGCGCGGCGAGCCCGGGCCCAACGACTCCGGGCTCGGCCGCAAGCACGTCAGAGCACAGGTCGAGGGGACGCTCGACCGTCTCGACACCGACTACCTCGACGTTTACTACATCCACCGCTGGGACGAGGAGACGCCCATCGAGGAGACGATGCGCGTCCTCGACGAGCTCGTCTCGGAGGGGAAGGTGCACTACCTCGGCGCGTCGACGATGGCCGCCTGGAAGCTGACGAAGGCGCTGTGGACCGCCGACGTCAACGACTACGCCCGGTTCGACGTGGTCCAACCGCTCCACCACGCCGGCTACTACGAGGACGTCAAGGAGTACCTCGACGTCTGTGTCGACCAGGACATCGCCGTCTGCCCGTACTCCCCGCTCGCGGGCGGGTTCCTCACCGGGAAGTACGAGCGCGCCGACCCGGACGACCCCGAGCAGGTGATCGCGCCGGACGGCTCGCGGGCGAGCTTCGACGACCGCTTCGAGCGGTTCTACCTCTCCGAGCGCGGCTGGAAGGTGCTGGACGCGGTGCGCGAGGTCGCCGCCGAGCTCGACGCCGCCCCGGCCCAGGTCGCGCTCGCGTGGCTGACGGAGTGGGACGAGTTCACCTGCGTCCCCATCGTCGGCGCGCGCACGACCGACCAGCTCGCGGAGAACGTCGCCGCGACCGATCTGGACCTGTCCGACGACCAGTGGGACCGGATCATGGACGCGCGGTACGCGCCGGACGGGACGCTCTGGGGGCACTGAGCCGGTCGCCCACGTCGCAATCGCCCCCGCTACTCGTCGAAGTCGGGGAGGTCGTCGGGCGCCTCGAAGTCGGCCTCCCAGTCGATGTACTCCTCCTTGAGCGTCTCGCAGACGATCTGGCCGAGCTCCGTGAGCCCCGCGTTGATCGCGGAGACGGTCCCCCACGAGTCGAGGTCGGGGTGGAGGTCGCGCTCCTTCCAGTCCTCCGGAAGCCCGGGCGCGTGGTAGCCGACGCGGTCGGCGAAGTCGTCCCAGAAGAAGTCGAACCGGGAGACGAGCCCGAGATCGACGGCGATCGCCCAGTCTTCCTCGTCCATGTCGCTCCCGGCGGCCCACTCCGCGAAGGCGTCCTCCCACGCGCCTTCGTGCAGGAGTTCCTCCAGGTCGTCGCGGCGGTACTCGCCGCCGGCGACCTCCGCGTCCTCGTACTCGTTGGGGTCCACGGCGGCGAGCTCTGGCGGCTCCGGCGGGTCGACGTCGAGGCTCATGCCTCCCCCTCCGCGCCGGCGACTCAAAACGGTACGGGGGTCGCCGGCGGGAGCGATGGCGAGGCGGTCGGCGTGGGGACGCGGCCGCCGCCGATCCGATTCTTTTACCGCGGTCCCGGACCGAGCCGTGAGCATGAATCTCCGCGACGTCTCGCGCCGGACGGGGATCGCCGCCGGCGTCGTCACCGTGGTCGTGCTCGCGGCCCCGTACGCGCTCGTGTCGGGGTACGCGACGCAGCTCGCCGGCTACTACGCCGCCGGCACCCTCGGCGCCGGCGGCATCGCGCTGTTCGCGCTGCTGAGCGCCGTCGTCGTCGCCTCGGTCGAGCAGGGGAACCTCGACCCCGGAACGCTCGCCGGCGTCGCGGTGATCCTCGGCCTCGCGACCACGCTCAGCGCGGCGGCGTGGGCGCTCGCCGTCGAGCCGACGACGATGTACGCCGACTACCGCTGGCTGCGCTGGCACGCGCCCGCCGTCGTCGCCCTGTCGGTCCCGCTCCCGGTCTCCGCCGCGGCGTACGCCCGCGCGCTGCTGTCGTAACGGGGAGCCGCCGAACGAAAGGCCCTTATGCCGGACCCGAGTATCGTCAGACGGACTAGGTCGGGCGGTTAGGCCCCGCTCGTCACCCGTGAGGTAGTCTTCAGCGGGGACCGAACAGCGGGCGCGTCCGGTCAGACCGGCGCGGGCCCCGAGAGCCAACGTGGAAGCCTCGTCCGCCGGGGACAGCGGTCCGTGGCGCCCGCTCGCAGGAGCGGTCCGTCGCGGTTCGTCGGCGACACCGGGTCAGGCGCGGAAGCGAGCAGCCCATCGCCGAACGCCCGTCGCTCGTCGGGTCGCGGGGTGGAGAAGGCAACCGGGATACCCCGCGCCGGAACGCCGGGCCACCCCGCCTGTCCGCCATTCATACGCGTTTTAATCCGGTGAGCGTGAGCGATACTCGATTGGTGACACGACCATTCATTTAAAAGGGATTGACTCGGGATCGACGGTGAACACCGCCAAAGCCCCAGCCGCGAGAACTCGATGGGCTCGCTGCGGTCCTCGTCGCTCACGTCGTTCGCTCCTGTGGTCCTTGCGTCGTCATCAGAACGCTGCGCGTTCTGATTGGCTCACGAGAGCTCTGCTCTCGTGAACGCCCGTCTTCGTCCTCGCGGCTGCCCCTTTGAGTCCCTCCCGACCGCGACCGCACCACAGCCTCACGCCTCCCCAGCCTCGTCGGTGGTCCTCCGCTTCGCTCCGGACCACCGACTCCCTCGCGCCGTCGGTTCGCGGCCCTACGGGCCGCTCACCGGGACGCGCCGGATCGGTCGTAGGTCTCGATCGGCCGTTTTATAAATAGCTACTCCGCCTCGCCGCTGTCCTTCCACGCGGAGAAGCCGCCGTCGATGAGCGTGTCGGACTGGCAGTCGATGTACTCGCGCTGTGTGTCGTGGACCGCGGTCTCGAAGTCGTCGCCGGCCTCGAGGCGCGCGCGGACTCGGTCGCGCTTCCAGCTCGCCGGCGTGGTCCGGTTCGCGACGCGCCACCGGAGCGGCGCGAGCCACGAGGCCGCCTCCTCCTCGGGGCAGCCGGCGGTGCGCAGGCCGGCCTCGGCGTGGTCGAGGAGGTCCTCGTAGATCGCGTCGGTGTCGGTCGTGGTCTCGCCGTCGCGGCCGATCCACTCGATGTCGGCGTCGAGCCCGTCGGCGACCGCGGCGTAGAAGTTGTCGCGGGCGGTCTCCCAGCCGAGGCGGATGACCGGGTGTTCGCGCTGCGGGAGCGCCTCCATCAGCCCGGCGAACGCCGCCTGGAAGGCGATCGAGTCGCGGACGGTGGGCTGGGCCGCGATCGGGCGGAACTCGATCCGGGCGTTCGCGCTCGACCGGCTCGCCCCCTCGAAGACCGGGCGGACCCACCTCCAGTAGCTGCCGTGTTTCGTCCGGAACGTCGCGAACTGGTCGTCGAAGCGGTCGGTCCCCTCGGGCTCCGGCATCGGGATGAGCGTCTCGTCGCCGGCGATCCGGTCGACCGCGGTCTCGACGTCGTGCACGTCGCGCGGGAACCGCACCTTGTCGTCGTCGGTCCGCTCGTTGAGCACCGACTCGAACACGTGGATCCGGTTCTCGGCGGCGCCCTCGGCGAGGACGCGCTCGCCGTCCCAGCCGTCGTCGTACAGGTCCGGCGGGAAGAACGGCGAGTTGACGCCGAGCGCGAGGAGCGGCGCCGCGATCCGGAGCGCGTAGCGGAAGTACCGCGGGAGCGTCTCCGCGTGCGCGACCTGGTAGTGCGGCTGGATCGAGGTGATGAGGCTCTCCGGCATCACGGTGTCGGCCGCGAGCGACACCCCCGGCGCCTCGACGACCGTCCCGCGCTCGTCGTCGCCCGTGTTCGCCATCGCGTGGTACCGGACCGCGTCGCTCATGTTGACCGCGACGGTGACGCCGTCGACGTCGACGCAGTCCGTGAGGTACTCGCGGGCCGTCTCGCCGGTCGGAGGGATGGTCCAGAGCCCGTCGGAGACGAGCCGCATCCCCTCGACGCCGGCGGTGTTCTCCGCGGCCTCCAGCCGCGCTCGCACCTCCGCGAGCTGCGCCCGGAGCCCGTGGTCGGAGAGCGGCTGCGGGCTCGTCGACATCTCCGCGTTGTGGAGCCCGAGCTCCTTCTCGAACCCCATCAGCTCTAAGAGCCGCCGCGGGACGCGCATCAGGGCGTACTCGCCCGCCCGCGACTCCTCGCTCCAGCGCCCGTCGGCGACCGCGTAGAACTCGTACTCGAAGCCGACGATCGACTGGTGGTTGTCGAAGGAGCCGTCGCGGAGCTCCTGTTTGACGATCTCCGCCTCCTCCTCGGCGCGCGCGGCGAACTCGTCCGGGTCGACGGCGAGCGCCTCGCGGACGCCGTCTGCGAGGGCGGACTCCGTGCTCATGGGACGGTCGACGTGTCGGCCCGGTAAAAAGGGCTACGGCCGATCGGTCGCGTGGGGACGATCGGCACGACGAGCGGCCGGGGCGACCGACAGACGGCGTGCGGTCGAGTCGGCGGACGGACCGGCGCGTTTTTGCCCGCCGATCGCCGACTCCGCACATGGAGTTCGCCACGTTCGCCGCGCGGGCCGAGCGGCTGGCGGCCGAGCCGGGCGACATCGAGACGACGCTCGCGGTCGCGGATCTGCTCCGCGAGGCCGGCGGAGAGGGGAGCGCGGACGACCCGAGCGACGGCGACGACCTCGCGACGGTCACTCGGCTCCTTCTCGGACGCATCTTTCCGGCGCACGACACGCGGACGCTCGATATCGGGCCGGCGCTGTGCCGGGAGGCGATCGCCCGCGCCGCGGGCCCGAACGTGACCGCCGCCGACGTCGAGGACCGGCTCGCGTCGGCGGGCGAGATCGGCGCGGTCGCCGCCGGCTTCGACTTCGGCGGCCAGCGCGGCCTCGCCGCCTTCGGCGACGGCCGCGACGCGCTCACGGTCGCCGAGCTGGATGCGGCGCTTCGCGAGCTGGCGGCCGCGTCGGGGGACGGCAGCGAGTCGCGCAAGCTCGACGCGCTGTTCGGGCTGTTCAATCGATGCGATCCCGCCGAGGCGAAGTTCCTCGCGCGGCTGGTGCTCGGCGAGATGCGGATCGGCGTCGGCGAGGGAACCGTCCGGGACGCG
Organism: Halorubrum sp. B52; assembly: GCF_059752555.1. Lineage (NCBI taxonomy): Archaea > Methanobacteriati > Methanobacteriota > Halobacteria > Halobacteriales > Haloferacaceae > Halorubrum > Halorubrum sp. B52. The sequence continues at coordinate 738,111 of NZ_MWTG01000007.1, forward strand.
ATCGCCGAGGCGTTCCTGACCGATCCGGAGTCCGAGTCCGCCGAGAGCGACGACGAGGAGCCGACCCTCCGCGCCGGCGACGAGGCGGTCGCGGCCGTCGAGCGCGCGCTGCAGGTGACGAACGACTACGGCCGGGTCGCGGCGCTCGCGCGCGACGAGGGCCTCGCGGGGCTCCGGGCCGAGGGGCTCGTCGTCGGGCGCCCCGTGCAGGCGATGCTCGCGCAGGCGGGCACCGCGACCGACGCGGTCGAGTCGTTCGGCGAGGTCGCCGTCGAGACGAAGTTCGACGGGGCGCGCGTGCAGGTCCACTACGTGCCGGGAAGTGAGGACGGGAAAGCCCCCGAAAGCGACGGGTTCGGCCCGAAACTCTACTCCCGGAACATGGACGACGTGACCGACGCGCTCCCGGAGATCGCCGAGCGAGTCGCGGCCCGGGTCGACGTCCCGGTCATCCTCGACGGCGAGGTCGTCGCGGTCGACGACGCGGGCGACCCGCTCCCGTTCCAGCAGGTGCTGCGGCGGTTCCGCCGCAAACACGACGTCGACCAGATGCGCGAGGAGGTGTCGCTCCGGCTCCACGCCTTCGACTGCCTCCACGTCGACGGCGACGACCTCCTCGACGAGCCGCTCCGGGTCCGCCACGACCGCCTCACCGAGGTCCTGCCGGACGCGGCCGCGAACCTCGACCTAGCGAGCGACGTCGAGGCGATCGAGGCGGCGGAGGCGGCCGCGCTCGATGCGGGCCACGAGGGAGTCATGCTGAAGGACCCGGACGCGCCCTACACCCCGGGCGACCGCGGGCGGGAGTGGCTGAAGCGCAAGCCCGACGTGGAGACGCTCGACGCGGTCGTCGTCGGCGCGGAGTGGGGCGAGGGGCGCCGCGCGGAGCTGTTCGGGACGTTCCTGCTCGGGGTGCGGGCGGGAGGAGACGGCGAGGGGGGCGAGGAGGGCGAGGGGTTCGCGACCGTCGGCAAGGTCGCGACCGGCCTCACCGACGAGGAGCTCGCCGACCTCACCGAGCGGCTGGAGCCCCGCGTCGTGAGCGAGGAGGGGACCGAGCTCTCGATCCGGCCCGCGGTCGTCCTGGAGGTCGGCTACGAGGAGATCCAGACGTCGCCGACGTACTCGTCGGGGTACGCGCTGCGGTTCCCGCGGTTCGTCGGCGTCCGCGAGGACAAGTCGGTCGCGGACGCCGACTCGCTGGAGCGTGTCGCGCGGCTCGCGGGCGACTCGGCGTGACGTGTTGAATTCCGCCGGGCCGAGCGCGACTCGCCCACGCGAAACTCCTTGACGCTCGGGCCCGTATCCCCTCGTATGCCAGGCCCGCTCGGGGACGCGACGCGACGACGGCTGACGGACGCGGCCGCGGCCCGGCTCGCCGACGACGGCTACGAGGTCGCGAACCCCGAGACGCGGGCGGAGCCCCCGGCGGTGGCGACGCCCCGGGACGGCGGATCGCCCCTCGCGGTCGAGCCGCTCACGCCGGACGACGCGACGCCGACGGTGATCGCCTCGCGGCTCGCGCACGCGCTCGACCGCGACCGCCGCGCGTGCTTCGTCGTGGAGGACGATCCGACCGCCGAGCGGGTGCGATCGCTGCTCGCCGACCCCCCGCTGCTCGTCGCCGAGCGCGACGGCCGCCGGGAGTTCCACGCCGGCCCCGACCGGATCCCCGTCGCCGGCGGCGGGTACGCCTGCGTCCGGTTCGAGGGGCTCGGGGAGCCGACGTTCGCGTGGCGCGAGACCGACACGCCGGTCGGCCCGGTGCCCGCGGGACCGGGCGTCGACGCCGCCGCCGTCGACGAGGCGGGTCGCCCGGTCGTTCCCCGGTTGGTCTGCGAGGTCGACGGGCGGGTCGTCGCGGTGCTCGCGGGGGTCGAGAGCCTCCGGGAGCCGCCGGCGGAGGCGTTCCCGTACGCGTACAGCCGGCACCCCGACGACAAGCGGTTCCGGGTGCGGCGCGGCGCCGACGGCGCGGTCGTCGAGAGCGCGAGCGGCTTCGCGCCGATGCGGGCCGCGGGCTACGTCCCGATCCCCATGCCCATCGTCCCGGAGCACGTGCTCGGGGCGGCGTTCGCGCCCGATCGGGGTGGGAGCAGTGAGAGCGGGGACGAGAGCCGCGCGGCCGACCTCGACGACGCGTGGGACCTGATCCGCGTCGGCGGCGGGGGAGAGGCGCCGGGCGGCGTCGGCCGCCCATAGCCACCCTCAAGGCGCCCGCGTCCGGATCGCCTGCCATGACTGTCCGCTACGACGACTTCGCGGTGGAGTGGCTCGGCTACGCGACGGCGCGGCTCGCGCCCGAGGACGGCCCGGTCGCCTACACCGACCCGGGGCGGTACGGCGTCCTCGACGACTACTGGGCGCGCGACGGCGACCTCGTCGTCGTCACCCACGACCACCACTACGACCCCGAGGGGATCCGGTCGGTCGCGAGCGAGGAGGCGACGCTCGTCATCTACGACGCGGTCGACCCCGCGGGGATCGACCGCGACGTGGAGTCCGTCGACTCGCTCGCCGACGAGTACGACGTGATCCGCGTCGACGACGATGCGCGCGTCGACGTCGACACGCCCGCCGGGGAGGCGACCGTGTGGTCCGTCGCCGCCCACAACGACCCCGAGGGACCGAACGCCGGCCCGGACGGCTCGGTGACGCACCCGCCCGGGCTCGGCTGCGGGTTCCTGCTCGGCCTCGGCGACCGCACCGCCTTCTGGCCGGGCGACTCCGACGCGCTCGACGCGTTCGCGGAGCTCGACGTCTCGATATTCCTCGCGAACATCGGCGGGGGCGGCATCGTCTCCGATAGACACACGAGCGCGGACTTGGCCGAGCGGATGGACCCGGACCTGGTGGTCCCGATCCACTACGACACCTTCGAGCAGCTGGAGGCGGACGGCGAGGCGTTCGCGGGCGACGTGGCCGCCCGGTCGATCCCGGTCGCGCTCGACGCCCGGTCGGCGAATCAGTAGGGGTCGACGCTCGGGAATCGCCTACGGCCGCCGAGCGATCAGCGCCGCCGCGACCGCGGCGACCAGCGCGGCGACGACGCCGAACCCGGGCGCCTCGTCGCCGGTGCTCGCGTCTCCGCCGTCGCTGCCGTCCTCGGTCGATCCGTCCTCGCCGTCAGATCCGTTCTCGCTATCGTCGCCGTCGGTTCCGCCGTCGTCGCTCCCGTCTTCACCGTCGGTCGCGTCCGTCCCTCCGTCTTGCGTCTGGAGCTCGGCGACCGCGGTCGAGAGCGTGGTCGTCGACTCGATCACGCTGCGCGGCGCCGGCTGGTTGAGGTAGTTCACGTTCATCACGACGTAGTTGCCCTCGGTGCCGGCGGTCGTGCTGGCGTACGGCTCCTCCTCTAAGATCGCCGCGTCGGGGGTGGTCACCAAGATCAGCTCGGGGTCGGTCTGGAGGATCACCTCGTTGGAGAGCTGCGGGTAGCCGTCGCCCTCCGCGGCCGCGACGTTGTTCACGCCGCCGGCCTCCATGATCGAGTTGATGAACGTGTTGTTCGCGGCGACGAAGCCGCTCCCGAGCGGGTACAGCGCGTCCGGCCGGTCGAGGTCGGCGGTCCGGTTCTCGGCCTCGGCGACGGCCTCATTCATCTCGGCGTTCGTCTCGGCGGCGGCCTCGCAGTTCCCGACGAGGCGACCGACGGTCTCGGTCTTCTCCGCGATGTCCTCGATTGAGGTCGCCTCGGAGAAGTGGTAGACGGTGAGGTCCTGCTCGCGGAGCGCCTCGACCTGGCCCGCCGACGCGTTCGGCGCGAGAACGAGGTCCGGCTCGGTGGCCACGACGCGCTCGACGCTCACGCCGAGCCCCTCCGCGGAGACGTTCTCCCGCTCGCTCGCCCCGTTGAGATACGCGGCGTACTGGGTGACGCCGACGACGCGGTCCTGCTCGCCGAGCTCCCAGAGCGTCTGGGCGGCCGAGGGGTTCGTCGTCGTGATCCGCTCGGGCGCCTCGTCGAGCGTGATCGTCGTCCCCGTCGCGTCCGTGATCTCCAGCGGGAACCCGCACGCGTCGCCCGTCTGGTGGACGCTCGGCCCGTCGGTCGGGGCCTGGAGCGTCGGTCCGTCCGTCGGCGACTCGACCGTCGCCGGCTGTGCACCCGCGGCCGGGCCCGCGACGCCGCCGACGAGGGCGGTCGTCACGAGCAGGGCCACCGCGATAACGTATCTCGTTCGCATCGGATCGACGACGCGGCTCGTCCAATAAGTATTTACCTACTACAAGTTGTGTTGGAGAACGAATGAGTACATGGACGCGAGCGTCGGTCTGGTCGGCGGGGTTAGCGGTCGTGCTCGTCGCCGTGGCCGTGGTGAGCGCCGCGATCGGTCCCGTCCGGATCCCGCCCGCGGAGGTCGTGAAGGCCGTGTTGAACGCGGTCAGCGTGCCGGCCGGGATCGAGACGACGACCGCCGGGATCGGCACCCTGCGGATCCCCGGCGTGGGCCCGCTGACGCTGCCCGGCGTCGACCTCGCCTACGCCTCGCCGTTCGCGTTCCCGGTCGACGACGTCCACGCGCAGATCGTCGTCGGCGTCCGGCTCCCCCGCATCCTGATGGCCGCGCTGGTCGGCTTCGCGCTCGCGGCGGCCGGCACGGTGATGCAGGGGTTCTTCCGGAACCCGATGGCCGACCCGTCGATCATCGGCGTCTCCTCGGGCGCGGCGGTCGGCGCCGTCGCGTTCATCGTCTTCCCCGCGGCGCTGTCGGCGACCGTCACGCTCCCGCTGGTCGGCGCGGTCGACCTGGGGCTCTCGCACGGTGCCGGCGTCAGCCTCTTCGCGTTCGTCGGCGCGCTCGCGGCCGCCTTCGGCGTGTACGCGATCGCGACGCGGCACGGGCGGACCCCGGTGGCGACGCTCCTGCTCGCGGGGGTCGCGGTCCAGACGTTCCTCGGCGCGGTCATCTCGTACCTCCAGCTGCAGGCCGGCGAGTCGCTCCGCCGCGTCGTCGCGTGGCTGATGGGTCACCTCTCGGGCGCCTCGTGGAGCGAGGTCGCCGCGACGGCGGTCGTGGTGCCCCCGCTATTCGTCCTCCTCCTCGTGTACGCGCGCGACCTCAACGTCCTCCTGCTCGGCGAGGAGGAGGCGCGCGGGCTCGGGATCGCGGTCGAGCGCACCAAGCGGATCCTGCTTGGCGCCTCCGCGCTGATCACGGCCGCCGGCGTCGCCTTCGCGGGGATCATCGGCTTCGTCGGGCTGATCGTCCCGCACATCCTCCGGCTGGTCGTCGGCCCCGATCACCGGGTCCTGTTACCGACCGCGGCGCTCGCGGGCGGGTCGTTCCTCGTCGCCGCCGACACGGTCGCCCGCGCCGGGAGCACGGAGCTGCCGGTCGGCATCGTCACCGCCGCGGTCGGCGCGCCCTTCTTCGTCTACCTGCTCTCGAAGCGGGAGGTGCACGAGCTGTGAGCTCCGAACCGGCCGCGGAGGGGGGCGGAGTCGGGACGGGCGACGGTCTCGCGGCCACCGATCCCGACGGCGACGACCCCCTCATCGGGGTCAGCGACCTGGCGGTGTCGTTCGGCGACGTGCCGGTCGTCTCCGGCGTGGACCTCCGGGTCGACCGCGGCGAACTCGTCGGGCTCGTCGGTCCGAACGGCGCGGGGAAGACGACGGTGCTCCGGGCGATCAAGGGGTCGCTCACGCCCGATTCCGGGGAGGTCCTGCTCGACGGCGACCGCGCCGCCGACCTCTCCGCGCGCGAGACCGGCCGCCGCGTCGCCAGCGTCCCGCAGGACACGAGCCTCGCGTTCGACTTCCGGGTGCGGCACGTGGTGGAGATGGGGCGGACCCCCCACCTCGGCCGGTTCGACGGCCACGGCGCCGACGACGACCGGGCGGTGCGGGAGGCGATGGACGCGGCCGGCGTCGCGCGCTTCGCCGACCGCTCGATCACCGAGGTCTCGGGCGGGGAGCGCCAGCGCGTCCTGCTCGCGCGGGCGCTGGCCCAGGGGACGCCGGCCCTCCTGTTGGACGAGCCGACGGCGAGCCTCGACGCGAACCACGCCGTGCGCACCCTCGAGCTCGTCCGCGACCTCGTCGACGACGGCCGGAGCGCGCTCGCGGCGATTCACGACCTCGACGCCGCGGCCCGTTACTGCGACCGGATCGTCGTCCTCGCGAACGGCGGCGTCCACGCGGCCGGGCCGCCCGACGAGGTCCTGACCGCCGACGCGCTCCGGGCCGCGTTCGACGCCGAGGCGTTCGTCGGACGGAACCCCGCGACCGGGACGCCCGCGGTCACCGCCTTCGACGCGGTCGGGGCGGCCGGCGGGAGCGACGCGGACCGCGGCGAGGCCGACCCGCGACGCCTCCACGTCGTCGGGCGGGGGCGGGCGGCCTCGCGGGTCGTCGCCCGCCTCGCGGCCGCGGGCCACGAGCTCTCGGTCGGGGCGGTCCCCGAGGGCGACGCGGCCGCCGAGACCGCCCGCGACGCCGGCGCCCGGGTGGTCGCGGCCCCCGCGTTCGAGCCGGTCGGCGCGGGGACCCGCGAGGCCGCGGCAGAACTGGCGAGCGAGGCCGACGCGACCGTCATCGTTGACGGCGACGGCGGCGACACCGATCGAAGTGAGAGCGACCGCGCCGAGCCGAACGCGGCGGTCGTCGCGGCCGCCGACCGGGTCGTCGAGATCGACGCCGCGGCCGACGACGACGCGCTCCTCGACGCGGTTCGCCGTCTCGACGGGGCGTAACCCGCGGTCTCGGCGACGCGGCTCGCCCGCGTGACGCGTGACGGCAATCGATTCCGGTATCACACACGTCGGGTATCGGACGGCTCGCGGCTCGCGGAGAGATCGAGCCGCACGGACCGCCGTCAGAAACTCCGAGCCGGCGGATCGATCCCTGCGTTCGTCTCTCATACCGCCGAGTAAATTACTGTAAAGCATCATAGATGCAGATAAATATTCTCTATATGCATATTCCCTTATCAGTGGGGCCGGTACGAGGAGGTACGATGGAACGAAGACGGTTCCTGCGCGGCACCGGCGCGGCGATCGGCGGCTCGCTGCTCGCCGGCTGCGCCGGGAGCGACGGACGGACTGTGACGGTCGACTACGCCTACTACAACCCGGTCAGCCTCGTGTTGCGAGAGAAGGGGTGGCTGGCGGAGGCGTTCGCGGAGACGGACGTCGAGGTCGAGTGGGTGCTGAGCCTCGGCAGCAACCAGGCGAACGAGTACTCGCAGGGCGGCGAGGCGGAGGTCGCCTCCACCGCCGGGATCGCGGCGCTGATGGCGCGGTCCAACGGCGTCCCGATCACGACGCCGTACGTCTACTCGGAGCCGGAGTGGACCGCGCTCGTCACCTTCGCGGAGACGGGGATCGAGTCGGTCGCCGACCTGGAGGGGAAACGCGTCGCGGCCACCCGCGGCACCGACCCCTACTTCTTCCTGCTGCAGGCGCTCGACGACGCCGGGCTGAGCGAGGACGACGTCGAGGTCGTCCACCTCCAACACCCCGAGGGGCAGTCGGCGCTGGTGGGCGGCGACGTCGACGCGTGGGCCGGGCTCGACCCCCACATGGCCGAGCTGGAGCTGGAACACGACGGCGCGGAGCTGTTCTTCCGCGAGCCGGCCTACAACACCTACGGCTTCCTCAACTTCCTCGACGGCTTCCTCGCGGACCGCCCCGAGGACGCCCGGCGGGTCGTCGAGGCGTACGAGCGCGGCCGCGAGTGGGCGATCGACAACCCGACGGAGACCGCGGGGATCCTCGCGAGCGAGTCGGAGATGTCCCAGGCGGTGGCCGAGCGCGTGTTCACGCGCCGCACCGACCTCTCGGAGCCGCTTCCGGGCGACGCGCACCGCGGCCTGCTCTCCGACCTCGCGCCGATCTTGGAACGCGAGGGGCTCGTCAACGACGACGCCGACCCCGCGGGGAGCGTCGACGAGCTGCTCGACGCGGAGTTCGCGGCCGGCATCGTCGGCGACGCCGGAAGCGGGGGCGAGTGAGATGGCCGCGACGCGCGAGACGGAGCGGACGGGGATCGGCGTCGCCGCCGAGACCCTCCCCGACGCCGACCGGTTCCGGTGGCTGATCGGGTTCGTCGTGCCCGCGGCGATCGTCGTCGCCTGGCACCTGCTGGTCGCGACCGGCGTCTTCGCCGCCCACCAGCTTCCGACGCCGCTGCGGGTGGTCGAGACGCTCTACGGGCTGGGCGTCTCCGGCGAGCTGTGGGGTCACGTCGCGATCACGGTCCAGCGCGTGTTCCTCGGCGTCCTCCTCGGCGCGAGCGTCGGTATCCTCCTCGGGACGCTCACGGGGCTGTACGACCTCGCCGCCGACCTCCTCGACCCCCTGCTCCAGAGCCTCAAGAACATCCCCTCGCTGGCGTGGGTGCCGCTGTTCCTACTGTGGTTCGGGATCGGGGAGGGCGCGAAGGTGCTCCTGATCGCCGTCGGCGCCTTCTTCCCCGTCTACCTCAACCTCTCGACGGGGATCGGCGAGGTGAGCGAGGACCTGCTCGAGGTCGCCGAGGTGTACGACCTCGGCCGGGTCGAGTCGCTCCGACGGGTCGTGTTCCCGGCGGCGGTGCCGAGCCTGCTCGTCGGGATCCGGGGCGGCGTCGGCCTGGCGTGGATGTTCGTCGTGGCCGCGGAGCTGATCGCGGCCAGCGAGGGGATCGGGTTCCTGCTGAGCGACGGCCGGGTGCTCGCGCGCCCCGACATCATCGTCGGCTCGATCCTGCTGTTCGCGTTCTTCGGGAACCTCTCGGATCTCGCCGTCAAGGGGGTGGAGAACCGTGTCGTCGACCGGTGAGAACGCGTCTCCGAGTGAGGACGCGTCGCGGGCGGACCCGACGCTCGCCGTCCGCGGGCTCACCAAGCGCTACGGCGAGACGGTCGCGCTCGACGGCGTCGACCTCGCGGTCGGCGACGGGGAGTTCGTCGCGGTGGTCGGCCCCTCCGGCTGCGGGAAGTCGACGCTGCTGCGCGTGCTGTCCGGGCTGGAGGACCGGTTCGAGGGCGACGCCGCGGTCGACGGGGTCGACGTGCGCGAGGGCGGCAGCGACGCCGTCGGGATGGTGTTCCAGGAGCCGCGGCTCCTCGGGTGGGCGGACGTGCGGGAGAACGTCGCTCTCGGGCTCCCGGCCGGCGTCGACCGCGACGACCCCGCCGCGCGCGACCGCGTCGACGGGCTGATCGAGACGGTCGGGCTCGACGGGTTCGCGGAGAGCCGGCCGGGCGAGCTCTCCGGCGGGATGGCCCAGCGGGTCGCGCTGGCGCGCGGGCTCGCCTACGAGCCGGAGGTGCTGCTGCTCGACGAGCCGTTCTCCGCGCTCGACCGGCTGACGAAACACGAGCAGCAGGACCACCTGCTCGACGTGTGGGCGGAGCGGGGGACCACGGTCGCGCTGGTGACGCACGACGTCGAGGAGGCCGCCTACCTCGCGGACCGCGTCGTCGTTCTCGGCGGGCAGCCCGGAACTGTCGAGGCGGTGGTCGACGTCGACGCCGACCGCCCCCGCGACCGGACCGACGAGGAGTTGCTAGCGGCGCGCCGCGAGGTCACCGACGCGCTCGGGCTCTGAGCCGGGGCGGGGCACTACCCCCCACACGGGGCGCGGCCGAAACGAAACGAACGTCGATCGCCCTTATCACTCGGGTTCCGAAACCACATCCTCGGATCGCGAGGAGACGGATATAAACAATATAAGGAGTTGCTATGACGTTGGTGTCATGCGGTTTTCCGACGACGAGGCTCGACACGAACCCGTCGCCGCGGAGTGGTTTTTGCGAGCGGCACAAGCGTTAAGTTCTCGACCGTACTGTCGACAGTCGATGACAGACATCACGGAGGCTTCGTCGGACACCCCGGCGGATCGAGTTCTTCCAGGGCACGATAGCTTCTAACATCGAAATCGGTCCTGTACGGATCTTCGACACGACGTTACGAGACGGAGAACAGTCACCACGGACGTCGTTCAGCTACGACGAGAAACGCCGCATAGCGGCGACGCTGGACGACATGAACACCCACGTCATCGAGGCGGGGTTCCCGGTGAACTCGGACGCGGAGTTCGAGGCCGTGAGCGACATCGCCGCCGCGACGGACACCACCGTCTGCGGGCTGGCGCGGGTCGTCGAGGGCGACATCGACGCCGCGATCGACTCCGGCGTCGAGATGGTCCACGTGTTCGTCTCCACCAGCGACGTGCAGCTGGAGGACTCGATGCACGCGACCCGCGCCGAGGCGAAGGAGCGCGCCGTCGCCGCCGTCGAGCAGGTGAAAGACGCCGGCGTCGAGTGCATGTTCTCGCCGATGGACGCCACCCGGACCGACCCCGACTACCTGATCGACATCGTCGAGGCGGTCTCGGACGCCGGCACCGACTGGATCAACATCCCCGACACCTGCGGCGTCGGGATGCCGAGCAGCTTCGGGAAGACGGTGAAGGCCGTCGTCGAGGCGACCGACGCCCGCGTCGACGTGCACACGCACGACGACTTCGGAATGGCCGCGGCGAACGCGATCATGGGCTTCGAGAACGGCGCCGAGCAGGCGCAGGTGTCGGTCAACGGGATCGGCGAACGCGCCGGCAACGCCGCCTACGAGGAGGTCGTGATGGCCGTCGAGTCGGTGTACGGCGTCGACACCGGGATCGACACGACCCAGATCACCAAGCTGGCGCGGATCGTCGAGGAGGCCTCGGACATCCCCGTGCCCGCGAACAAGCCCGTCACCGGGCGGAACGCGTTCGCGCACGAGTCGGGGATCCACGCGGCCGGCGTCATCGAGAACACCGACACGTTCGAGACCGGCGTGATGACCCCGGAGATGGTGGGGGCCGAACGCGAGTTCGTCCTCGGGAAACACACCGGTACCCACAGCGTGCGCAAGCACCTGGAGGAGGCCGGCTTCGACCCGAGCGACGGCGAGGTCCGGCGCATCACCAAGCGCGTCAAGGAGTACGGCTCCGGCAAGCGGCAGGTGACCGCCGGCGACGTCGAGCGCTTCGCCGAGGAGGCGGGCATCGACCGCGAGGAGGAGGTCCGAGTCTGATGGCCGCCCCCCTGACCGGGGAGCCCGCCGAGCGACCGCCGCGCGGACCGGCGGGGGCTCCCGCGAGCCCGTTCGCAGCGGGCCGATGCGGGACCGCGAGCCGGTGCGGGGGCGCGACGCGGCGCGGAGCCGCGATCCGACCGGACGGGGCGACGCCCCGACAGGGATTTATACCCCGACTCCGTTGGTCAGGGCGAGATGCGACGGCACACCGCGGTCCCGACGACAGCCGACGTCGCCGGAGCCGTCGCGCCGATCATCGTAGGGGTATAATCCCCTACACTACCCCTTCCTCACCGACTCGACGTACCGCCGACCGCCGCCGCGATCGGAACGCGATCCATCGCCCGGCGGGCGGACCGAACTCCGACGCGCGAGAGATGCCACACACACCACCACGACAATGAGCGACACAGCAGCACACCCACGAGAGGACGACCCGGAGGGCTCCGAGGAGCCGGCGACGGGGGCCGACGACGGGGCGCCCGACGCCGAGTCCGACGAGACGCCCGCCGCGGGTGCGGTCTCGACCGGCGCGGAGTCGGTCGTCGCCGCCCTCGAGGCGGCCGGCGCGGAGACCGCCTTCGGCGTTCAGGGCGGCGCGATCATGCCCGTCTACGACGCGTTGTACAGCTCGTCGATCGACCACGTCACGATGGCCCACGAGCAGGGCGCCGCCCACGCCGCCGACGCGTACGGCGTCGTGTCGGGCGAGCCGGGGCTCTGCCTGGCGACCTCGGGCCCGGGCGCGACGAACCTCGTCACCGGGATCGCCGACGCCGACATGGACTCCGACTCGATGCTCGCGCTGACCGGACAGGTGCCGACCGAGTTCGTCGGCAACGACGCGTTCCAGGAGACCGACACCATCGGCGTCACGCGCCCGATCACGAAGCACAACTACTTCGCGAGCGGCGCCGACACCGTCGGCGACACCGTCGGGGAGGCGTTCGAGCTGTCGCGGGCCGGTCGCCCGGGACCGACGCTCGTCGACCTCCCGAAGGACGTCACCCAGGACGAGACCGACGAGACCCCGGGACCGGCGTCGCCGCCGGCCGGCACCGACCCCGACCCGAACGCCGACGCCGACGCGGTCGAGGCGGCCGCCCGGACCATCGAGGAGGCCGAGCGACCGGTCTGTCTGTTCGGCGGCGGCGTGATCAAGGCCGAGGCGAGCGACGCCGCGCGGACGTTCGCGCGGACGTACGGGATCCCGGTGACGACGACGATGCCCGGGATCGGCTCGTTCCCCGAGGACGACGAGCTCTGCCTCTCGTGGGCCGGGATGCACGGCACCGGCTACGCGAACATGGCGATCACCCACACCGACTGCCTGATCGCGGTCGGCACCCGGTTCGACGACCGGCTCACCGGCGGGATCGACACGTTCGCGCCGGAGGCCGAGGTCGTCCACGTCGACATCGACCCGGCCGAGATCTCGAAGAACGTCCACGCTGACCACCCGCTCATCGGCGACGCGGGGCGCGTCCTCGACCAGCTGACCGCGGCGGTCCGCGAGGCGCCCGACGCCGAGGCGTGGCGCGAGCGCTGCGCCGAGTGGAAGGAGACGTATCCGCTCACGTACGCGACGCCCGAGGACGAGCCGCTGAAGCCGCAGTTCGTCGTCGAGGCGTTCGACGAGGCGACCGACGACGACACCATCGTGACGACCGGCGTCGGCCAACACCAGATGTGGGCCTCCCAGTTCTGGACGTACACGGAGCCGCGGACGTGGATCTCCTCGCACGGGCTGGGGACGATGGGGTACGGCGTGCCCGCCGCGGTCGGCGCGCGCGTCGCCGCCGACAACATGGGCGAGCCCGACCGCGACGTGGTCTGTTTCGACGGCGACGGCTCCTTCCTGATGACGATGCAGGAGCTCTCCGTGGCCGTCCGCGAGGACCTCGACGTCACCATCGCCGTGCTCAACAACGAGTACATCGGCATGGTGCGCCAGTGGCAGGACGCCTTCTACGAGGGGCGTCACATGGCCTCCGACTACACGTGGATGCCCGAGTTCGACAAGCTCGCCGAGGCGTTCGGCGCGCTCGGGCTCCGCGTCGACGACTACGACGAGGTCGCGCCCGCGATCGAGGAGGCGCTCGACTACGACGGTCCCGCCGTGGTCGACTTCCACGTCGATCCCGAGGAGAACGTCCTGCCGATGGTGCCGAGCGGCGGCGCGAACGGGAAGTTCGCCACCGCGGAGGACCAGCTATGAGCGGCGATTCGCCCGACTCCCGCCCCGCGACCGACGGCGGCTCCGCGTCCGACGCCGGCGTGCCCGAGGCCGACTCGCGGCCCGCGCCGAGCGAGCAGCCCGGGCCCGAGGAGCGGGACCACCCGGAGGGGCGCCGGAACCTCGAGGGGATCCGGATCGACCCCGTCCTGGAGGCCGAACACGAGTCGCGGCGCGCCGTCATCTCGGCGCTCGTGGAGGACGAGCCGGGCGTGCTCGCGCGCGTCTCCGGGCTCGTCTCCCGCCGCCAGTTCAACATCGAGAGCCTCACCGTCGGTCCGACGACCGTCGAGGGCCACTCGCGGATCACGATGGTCGTCGAGGAGACTGACCCCGGCATCGACCAGATCGAAAAGCAGATGGCGAAGCTGAAACCCGTTATCTCCGTCGGCGAGGTGTCCGGCAACGCGGTCACCGCCGAGCTCGTCCTGCTGAAGGTCGAGGCCGACGACCCGGCGGCGGTCCACGCCGTCACCGAGATGTACGACGGCCGGACGCTCGACGCGGGGCCGCGGACGATCACCGTCCAGCTCACCGGCGACGAGGCGCGGATCGACGACGCGCTCGACGCGTTCCGCCAGTTCGGCATCATCGAGATCGCGCGGACGGGCCAGACCGCGCTCGCGCGCGGCGACGTCCCGACCGCGCCCGGAGAGAAACCCGGAACGGCCGGCGAACCGACGACGCACGACAGCTGACGCAGTTACACACACGATACACAATGAGCGACAACGACATGCAGACGGTCGAATCCAACGTATACTACGACGAAGACGCGGACGGCGAGGCGATCGCCCAGAAGGTCGTGGCCGTGCTCGGCTACGGCTCGCAGGGGCACGCGCACGCCCAGAACCTCCACGAGAGCGGGATCGACGTGATCGTCGGCCTCCGCGAGGACAGCTCCTCGCGGGCGGCCGCCGAGAGCGACGGGCTCGAGGTGGCGACGCCCGCCGCGGCCGCCGAGGCCGCCGACATCGTGAGCGTCCTCCTCCCCGACACGGTCCAGGCGGACGTGTACGAGGAGTCGATCGAGCCGAACTTAGAGCCCGGCGACACGCTCCAGTTCGCGCACGGGTTCAACATCCACTACAACCAGATCCAGCCGCCCGAGGACGTCGACGTGACGATGATCGCGCCGAAGTCGCCGGGCCACATCGTCCGCCGGAACTACGAGAACGACCAGGGGACGCCGGGGCTGCTGGCGGTGTACCAGGACGCCACGGGCGAGGCCCACGACGAGGCGCTCGCGTACGCGGCCGCGATCGGCTGCACCCGCGCCGGCGTCGTCGAGACGTCGTTCCGGGAAGAGACCGAGACCGACCTGTTCGGCGAGCAGGCCGTCCTCTGCGGCGGCATCGCCTCGCTGATCAAGCAGGGGTACGAGACGCTCGTCGAGGCGGGCTACTCCCCCGAGATGGCGTACTTCGAGTGCATGAACGAGATGAAGCTCATCGTCGACCTGATGTACGAGGGCGGGCTCGGCGCCATGTGGGACTCCGTCTCGCACACCGCGGAGTACGGCGGGCTCACTCGGGGCGACGAGATCATCGACGACCAGGTCCGCGCGAACATGGAGGAGGTCCTCGAGGGCGTCCAGAACGGCACCTTCGCCCGCGAGTGGATCTCGGAGAACCAGGCCGGCCGGCCGGCGTACACCCAGCTCCGCAACGCGGAGAAGAACCACGAGATCGAGGCCGTCGGCGAGGAGCTGCGCGGCCTGTTCGCGTGGCAGGAGGAGGGCGAGGAGGAAGAGGAGTCGACCGAGGTGACGGCCTGATGGGCGCCCGCGGCGACGCGAACGGGGCGACGGCGACCGCACCCCGTACGGGTGATCCCCGATGAGCGAGGGGACCCTGTACGACAAGGTGTGGGACCGTCACAAGGTGACGGAGCTGCCGACCGGACAGGACCAGCTGTTCGTCGGGCTCCACCTCGTCCACGAGGTCACCAGCCCGCAGGCGTTCGGGATGCTGAAAGAGCGCGGGCGGGAGGTCGCGTTCCCGGAGCGCACGCACGCGACGGTCGACCACATCGTGCCGACCGGCAACCGCGACCGACCGTTCAAAGACGAGGCGGCCGAGACCATGATGTCGGAGCTGGAGGAGAACCTCCGCGGGTCGGGGATCGACTTCTCGGACCCCGACTCGGGGAACCAGGGGATCGTCCACGTCATCGGGCCGGAGCAGGGGCTCACCCAGCCCGGCATGACGATCGTCTGCGGCGACTCCCACACGTCGACGCACGGCGCGTTCGGCGCGCTGGCGTTCGGCATCGGCACCTCGCAGATCCGCGACGTGCTGGCGACGGGCTGCGTCGCCATGGAGAAACAGAAGGTCCGCCGGATCGAGGTCACCGGCGAGCTCGGCGAGGGCGTCACCGCGAAGGACGTCATCCTCACGATCATCGGGAAGCTCGGGACCGACGGCGGCGTGGGCCACGTCTACGAGTACGGCGGCGAGGCCATCGAGGCGCTCGGCATGGAGGGACGGATGTCCATCTGTAACATGTCCATCGAGGGCGGCGCCCGCGCGGGGTACGTCAACCCCGACGAGACCACCTACGAGTGGCTGAAAGAGACGGACGCCTTCGCCGACGACCCCGAGAAGTTCGAGCGGCTGAAGCCCTACTGGGAGTCGATCCGGACCGACGACGACGCCGAGTACGACGACGTCGTCACCATCGACGGGTCGGCGATCGAGCCGACCGTGACGTGGGGGACCACGCCCGGACAGACCGCGGGCATCACGGAGCCGATCCCGGACCCGGACGACCTGCCCGAGGAGGACCGCGACACCGCGCGCCGCGCGCAGAAGCACATGCGCGTCGAGCCGGGCGACACGATGGAGGGGTACGAGATCGACGTGGCGTTCCTCGGCTCGTGTACCAACGCGCGCCTGAAGGACCTCCGCGAGGCCGCGGCGTTCGTCGAGGGCCGCGAGGTCGACGACGACGTGCGCGCGATGGTCGTGCCCGGCAGTCAGCGCGTCCGCGACGCCGCCGAGGCGGAGGGGTTAGACGAGATATTCACCGAGGCGGGCTTCGACTGGCGCGAGCCCGGCTGCTCGATGTGTCTCGGCATGAACGACGACCAGCTGGTGGGCGACGAGGCGAGCGCGTCCTCCTCGAACCGGAACTTCGTCGGCCGACAGGGGTCGAAGGAGGGCCGGACCGTGCTGATGAGTCCGATCATGGTCGCGGCCGCGGCGGTGACCGGCGCGGTCACCGACGTCCGCGAGATGGAGGAGGTGGCGACCGTATGAGCTCCCCCGAGTTCAGCGACGGCGAGGCGCCGGCCGAGAAGGTCACCGAGGTCAAGGGGACGGGGATCCCCGTCCGCGGGAACGACGTCGACACCGATCAGATCATCCCGGCGCGGTTCCTGAAGGTCGTCACCTTCGACGGGCTGGGCCAGTTCGCCTTCTTCGACCAGCGGTTCGACGACGACGACAACGAGAAGGACCACCCCTTTAACGAGGAGAAATACCAGGGCGCGAACGTCCTAGTGGTCAACGCCAACTTCGGCTGCGGCTCCTCGCGCGAGCACGCGCCGCAGGCGCTGATGCGCTGGGGGATCGACGCCGTCGTCGGCGAGTCGTTCGCGGAGATCTTCGCGGGCAACTGCCTCGCGCTCGGCATCCCGACGGTCACCGCCGACCAGGAGTCGATCGAGGCGCTCCAGGACTACGTCGAGGCGAACCCCGACGCGGAGGTCGACATCGACGTGGCCGCGGAGACGATCACCTACGGCGACACCGTGATCGACGCGACGGTCCACGACGCCCAGCGGAAGGCGCTCGTCGAGGGCGTCTGGGACACCACGGCGCTGATGGGCGCGAACGCGGGCGCGGTCCGCGAGACCGCTCGGTCCCTCCCCTACGTTCCGGAAGCGGACATTCCGGGGGACGAGGCGTGAGCCACGAGGTCGCCGTCATTGAGGGCGACGGGATCGGCCGAGAGGTCGTCCCCGCTGCCCTCGAGGTGTTGGAGGCGTTCGACCTCGGCTTCGAGTTCGTCCGGGGCGAGGCCGGCGACGCGACGAAGGAGGCGACCGGCGAGGCGCTCCCGGCGGAGACGTACGACCTCGCGGCGGGCGCGGACGCGACGCTGTTCGGCGCGGCCGGCGAGACCGCCGCCGACGTCATCCTCCCGCTCCGGGACGCCGTCGACTCGTTCGTCAACGTCCGACCGGCGAAGGCGTACCCCGGCGTCGACGCGCTCCGGCCTGAGACGGACGTCGTCTTCCTGCGCGAGAACACCGAGGGCGTCTACTCGGGCCACGAGGACCGGCTCTCCGAGGACCTCTCGACGCTGACGCGGGTGGTCACCTCCTCCGCCTCCCGGGAGCTGGCGGAGTACGCCTGCGAGTTCGTCGCCGACGGGCGCGGCCCCGCCGGCGGCCCGGAGGACGGGTTCACGGTCGCGCACAAGGCGAACGTGATGCGCGAGACGGACGGTCGGTTCCGCGAGGAGATGCTCGCGGTGGCCGACGAGCGCGGCGTCGACGCCGACGAGGAGCTGATGGACGCGTTCGCGACGAAGCTCCCGCTCGACCCGACGCAGTACGGCGTGATCGTCTGTCCGAACCTCGCCGGCGACGTGCTCTCGGACCTCGCGGCCGGGCTCGTCGGCGGGCTCGGCCTGCTCCCGTCGGCGAACGTCGGCCACGACAACGCGCTGTTCGAGCCGGTCCACGGCACCGCGCCGGACATCGCCGGCCAGGGGGTCGCGAACCCGACGGCGGCGATCCTGTCGGCCGCCATGCTGCTGGAGTACCTCGGCTACGTCGAGGAGGGCGGGCGGGTGCGCGACGCCGTGGAGGGCGTGCTCTCCGACGGCCCCCGCACCGGCGACCTCGGCGGCGACGCGACGACCGAGGAGATCACGGCGGCGATCGTCGACCGCCTGTAGCCGTCGGGGGCGCAGCCCCCGCGAGACACGCTCTCGCACGGCGACCGCGGCCGAACCACAAGAAAGGAAACCCTGCGGCCCGTCCGTTCGGCTATGAGCAACTACGAAGTCGCGATGGAAGCCGCCTGGTTGGTCCGTGACGTCGAGGAGACCGACGACGCCATCGGCGTCGCGGTCAGCGAAGCCGGCAAGCGACTCAACGAGACGGACAAGCAGTACGTCGAGGTCGAACCCGGCGTCACCGGCTGTCCGGCCTGCGGCGAGCCGTTCGACGCCGCTTTCCTCGCCGCGAACACGGCCCTGGTCGGACTCCTCCTCGAGATCGATATCTTCAACGCCGACAGCGAGGAGCACGCGGAGCGGATCGCGAAGAGCGAGGTCGGCGGCGCGCTGCGGGACGTCCCCCTCGAGGTCATCGAGATCATCGAGACGGAGGGCGACGAGGACGACGACGAGTAACGCCCCGCGACGAGCGGCGAGCGCCTCGGGGCCGATCGGACGCGTACGCGACCGCCGCCGCGATATCGGTCACCGCCGAAAGCTTTTCTAATAACCCGGAGTAATTCGGTCGTATGGAACTCCCGACGCCACAGGACCTCCGCGAGCGGCGGACGACGCTGGAGCTGACCCAGAGCGAGTTGGCCGACGCGGCGGACGTCTCCCAGCCCCTGATCGCTCGGATCGAGGGCGGGGACGTCGATCCCCGGCTCTCGACGCTCCGGCGGATCGTCAACGCGCTCCAGGAGGCGGAGGGCGAGGTCGTGCGCGCGAGCGACCTGATGAACGAGACGGTGATCAGCGTCGCGCCCGACGACGCGGTGCGCGGAGCGGTCGACCTGATGGAGGAGGAGGCGTACTCGCAGCTTCCGGTCCTCCAGAATGGGGTACCGGTCGGCTCGATCAGCCAGGGCGACGTGGTCCACGCGGGCGAGAACGTCGGCGACCATCCGGTCAGCGAGGTGATGAGCGAGTCGTTCCCCACGGTCGCGCCGAGCGCGACCGTCGACGAGGTCCGGAACCTGCTCGACCACTACAAGGCCGTGATGGTCACCGACGGCGGGGAGACGGTCGGGATCATCACCGAGGCGGACATCGCCGCGCACCTCTCGTAGCGGGCTACTCCCGCCGCCGCGTCTCGTCCCGTTCCGCCTCCTCGCGGTCCGACTCGCGCCGCTCCGAGAGGCGCTCCCAGATCTCCGTACAGCCCGCGCCGTCCTCGACGTCGGCGAGGTGACCCGAGTCGTCGGCGTCGCGCTCCTCGGCCCCCTCGCCGCCGGACTCCCCGCTCGCGCCGCCGGCCTCGGCGACGTCCGTCTCGGCCGACTCGGATCGGTCCGTCATCGATCGGGGCTACGCGCCTCTCGATCAAAAGGTGGCGTTCGCGAGTAAATCGGGCCGGTGTTCCGGTTTCCCGGCAATAATTACTGTTTGTTCCGCGCGCCTACAGCTCCAGTCCGCGGATCGAGACGGTTCCCGCCTCGGCGTCGTCGCCGTCGCCTGCCGCCGTCGGGTCGGCCTCCTCCACCCGCCCGATCACGCGCCCGCCGGTCTCGGCCGCCAGCGACTCGGCCGACTCGGGATCGAGCGCGGCCACGAAGCCGGTGCCCATGTTGAACGTGCGGTACATCTCCTCGTCCGGGACGTTCCCCTCCGACTGCACGAACTCGAAGACGGGCTGGGGGTCGAACGCGTCCTCGACGACGTACCGGTGCGCCCCGAGCCGCGTCAGGTTCGTCCAGCCGCCGCCGGTGACGTGGGCCGCGCCGTGCACGCCGCGCTCGCGCATGGGGTCGAGCAGGTCCGTGTAGATCCGGGTCGGCTCCAAGAGGGCCTCGCCGACCGTCTCGTAGCCGTCGAACGGGCACGGGTCGGCGTACGCGTGGTCGCGGGTGGCCGCCTCGCGGGCGAGCGTGAGCCCGTTCGAGTGGATCCCCGAGGAGCGCCAGCCGACGAGCGCGTCGCCCGGCTCGGCCGTCCCGTCGAAGACGGCGTCTTTGGCGGCGAGGCCGGCGCAGGTGCCCGCCAGGTCGAGCCCGTTGATGACGTCCGGCATCACCGCCGTCTCGCCGCCGACGAGCTCCATATCGGCGAGCTCGGCGCCGCGGGCGAGCCCGTCGCCGACCTGTTCGGCGAACCGCTCGTCCGGCTCGTCGACGGCGAGGTAGTCGACGAAGGCGACGGGGCGGACCCCGGCGGCGACGAGGTCGTTGACGTTCATCGCGATGCAGTCGATGCCGACCGTCGAGTAGTCGCCGAGCGCCTCGGCGACGAGGAGCTTCGTCCCCACGCCGTCGGTCGCGAGCGCGAGGTACCGGTCGCCGATGTCGAGGAGGCCGGCGTAGTCGCCCTCGGCCTCGCCGACCGCGCCGATCAGCGCCGCGGTCGCCGCCTCGCTCGCGTCGATGTCGACGCCCGCGTCGGCGTAGGTGAGTTCGTCGCCGCCCTCGCTCGCCGCTCCATCGTCGCTCTCCCCCGTCTCGCCGCCGTCGCCCTCGGTCATGTGTGTCGAGGGACGCCCGCGGAGCAAAAGCGCACCGTTCCCGCCGGGCGGTCGAGGGGGAACCGACGGCGACTCAGAACGGCCCGCCGAAGCCGAGTCCGCCCACGAAGACGAGCCCGACCGTGAGAACCACGGAGACGACGAAGAAGCCGGCCCACGCTCCCTTGTTCCAGTCGAACACGGTCTTCCCGTCGAGCGGGCCGTACGGGATCAGGTTGAAGGCGGCGAGGAAGACGTTGATCGCGATCCCGCGGGAGCCGATCAGGGTGATCACGGGGCTGCCGACGACCGGACCGAGCAGGAGCGCCGGGAGGAAGACGACGGTGAGCAGCAGGTTGACGACCGGCCCGGCGAGCGCGATGTGGCCGTGTTCCCGCGGGGTCAGCCGACCGCGGTGATGGACCGCGCCGGGCGCGGCGAAGATGAAGCCGAGGAGCGAGCTCATCACGGCCAGGAACAGCATGCTGTTGTCGGCCCGGAACTCGGCCACCTGGTCGTACCGGACCGCGACGACCTTGTGCGCGATCTCGTGGAGGAGGAACGCGACCCCGGCGGTGAGCAGGCCGACGAGCAGCGGCGGGACCACGCCGGCCGCGAGCAGCCGGTCGAAGCCGGCGGTGCCGTTGACGAAAAAGAACGTGAACGCGACGCCGAGCGCGAGCCACGCGACGAGCAGGTCGCGCAGCTCCGTGCCGCTGAAGTAGAGGCCGGCGATCCGGCGCCCTTTGAACGTCGAGCTCACGCTCGTCCCCCGCGCGTGTGTCGGGTCACGCGCCACCCCCGCCCGTGAGGGCGTTCCGGATCAGCTCCGCGCCGGCGTACGCGCCGTCGATCAGGAGCCGCCCAACCTCGTCGACGCCGCCGACCTCGGCGCCGAACATCGCCGGGATCACGTAGACGGCGAACAGGAAGCTCGCGACGATGCTGCCGACGTTCGTCATCGCGACGACGACGATGAGCTTGAACAGGGGGACGTCGAGCATCCGGGAGACCAGCGCGGAGGGCGACAGCGTCTCGTCCGAGAGCAGCTCGTTGAGCGTTCCGATGTCGCCGACGTTCACGGTGATGTGTCGGAGCTCGACGTAGCCGGTGAACCAGCCGGGCGCGAGCACCGGATTGATCGAGGTCATCCACGCGACGGCGCCGCCGACGCCCGCGGAGGTCCACCGCGCGCCGGCGACCTTCGCGAACGCGAACGCGAAGACCCCGTTGATGAGGAACCACGCGCCGAACACCCGGAGCAGGAACGCGTTCTCGACGCCCGCCAGCGCGAGCAGGACGAAGAAGCCGACGAAGCCGACGGTGATCGCGTAGCCGATCGCCTTCTTCCACGGCAGCCCGCCGCCGCCGCGCTCGCGGCCGACGAGGCCCTCCATCGGCGGGAGCGTCTCGGGGTTCGCGAGGTACCCCTCGATCCCTTCCCGGTGGCCCGCGCCGACGACGGCGACGACGTCCCTGCCGGCCTCTCGGAGTGCGACGAGGCGGTGGGCGATGAACGCGTCCCGCTCGTCGATGAGCGCCTCGGCGCCGCCCGGAGAGAACTGGCGGAACTCCTCCATCATCATCGTCACCACGTCGGTGTCGGTGAGCTCCTCGACGCCGAGCTCCTCGATGCCGCCGTGCTCCGGTTCTCCCCCGCCGTCGACCAGTCCGAGCAGCGCCGCCACGACGACGCCGAGCGTCAGCCCGAGCGAGATCCCGAGGCCGAGACTGCCGATCGCCGTCACGGCGAACCCGCCGAGGTACGTCGAGACGAGCCCGTTCGCGACGCCGGAGGCCGCCGCGGCGACCCCGGCGCCGACGCCGAGCCCGCTCGCCGCGTAGAGCCGGCCGTCCGGCGAGAGCGCGAGCTTCCCGACCTGATCGACGGCGATCCCGACCGCGACGGCGACCAGCACGCCGCCGGTCACGCTGGTCAGCAGGGCGGTGGTCACGCCGAAGGCGCCGCCGAACAGGCCGATCGCCGGCCCCGCGAGGACCCCGACGAACAGCCCCGCGAGCACGCCGACGACCCGCGAGTCGGTGACGCCGAACGCGAGCCCGCCGACCATCCGGAGCTTCTCCGTGACCGTCATCCGGGCCCAGAAGCGCTGGATCGTCGTCTGGATGTCCCGGTCGACGAGGGCGACGTCGATCCCGAGCCCCTCGGCGACGTCGATGGCCGCGCGCATGTCCGCGCCCGGCTCGATGTCGAAGCGCTCGCCGAGCTGGGTCTGGACGTACGAGAGCATCCAGTACGCGAGGAACTGGAAGACGGTGTTCCCGCGCAGGAGGTCACTCGCGTCGAGGTCGTCGGGGGTCTCGCCCTGCAGCTGCCGGTACCGTCCCTCGTCGAGCTCGACGGCGACGACATCGGGGCGCTCGCGCTCGATCGCCTCCTCGACCTCGTCGACCGAGCGCTCGGAGACGTGTGCGGTGCCGACGACCGTCACGGAGCCGGCCGCGTCCCCGTCGCCGTCGCTCCCGGCGGATCCGACGCCCTCGTCGGGCCCGGACGTCGCCGCGGGGTCGCTCGCCGTCGGGGGCGCGGACGCGCCGTCGGAGCCCCCTGGCGTCTCTGTCATTGCCGGGACGTACCCCCTCGCCGCGTTTAGGGTTTGTGAGTCGATATCGGGCCGACGAGGTCGTAATCGATCCAACAAATTTGTATCCTCACGGCGCGGAGGGGCTGCCATGTCGCGGCTGTTGCCCTCCCTCCCCGACGCGACGCCCGAGGACCGGGAGCCGCGGGTCGTGGGCGTCGACGACGACGACGCGGACGACCTCATCGCGGCGCTCGGCTCCGAGACCGCGCGCGAGATCCTCACTCGCCTCCACGACGAGCCGGCGACTAAGTCGGAGCTCGCGGCCGAGGTCGACACGTCGCTCCAGAACGTGCAGTACCACCTCGCGAAGCTCGACGGGGCCGACCTCGTCGACGTCGTCGACACGACCTACTCCGAGAAGGGCCGCGAGATGGACGTGTACGCCGCCGCCGACGAGCCGCTCGTGCTGTTCGCCGGCGGCGAGGAGGAGTCGGCCGGGATCAAGAGCGCGCTGATGCGGCTGCTCGGCGGGTACGCGCTCATCGCGGCGACGGCCGCCGTCGCCCAGCGCCTCCTCTCGGTGGCGGGGCCGACGGCCCGCGTGACGACGACGACGGGAGACGGGGGCGGAGACGCCGGCGTCACCGCGGAGCAGTCCGGGGGAGACGGCGGGGGAACCGACGGCGGCGACGCGGCGGTCGACGGCACGGTCGAGTACGTCGTCGACCCGCTCGCCGACTACGCCGTCTCGCTGCTCGAGCCCGGCGTCGTCTTCTTCATCGGCGCGGCGCTCGTGTTCACGGTCGCGTGGGCGTACTGGTACCGGACCGCCCGGGCCTGAGGGCCGCCCGCGCGGGCGGAAGCGCCGCGCCCGTGGGACAGCTATTCATGCCGCCGCCACCACGGTCCGGTATGGAACACGAAGCCGAGGTCGTCGGGGTCGGAGCGGGCTCCGCGCCGGGCGGCGACGTGCCGGCGGTCATCCTCTCGGTCCGAGACGAGTACGTCCCGATCTTCGTCAGCGCCGACCAGGCGCAGTCGATCGGATTGGCGCTGGAGGGGGAGCCGTTCGACCGGCCGCTGACGCACGACCTGCTCGTCGACATCCTCACCGAGTTCGGCGGGGCGATCGACCGCGTCCGGGTCGACGACCTCCGCGACGGCACCTTCTACGCGAAGGTCGACGCGGAGCGGTACGAGGACGGCGAGCCGGAGCGGTTCGTCTTCGACGCGCGCCCCTCCGACGCGCTCGCGCTCGCCGTCCGGGTCGACTGCCCCGTCGTCGTCTCCGACGCGGTGATCGACGAGGCCGGCCGCTCCCCGGACTCCGTCCGCTTCGACGACGACCCGCCGGAGGGCTCCTGACGGCGGGACGCGCACCGGGCGGGGCCCCCGCTCCGTCAGCCCGGGAGCCGGAGGTTCAAGTCGCCCGCCTCCCCACCGCCGGTATGGACGAGACGGCGACCGTCGCGGAATCGCACACCGAGATGACCGAGATGCTGCTGCCGAACGACACGAACAACCTCGGGCGGGCGCTCGGGGGCGCCGTCCTCCACTGGATGGACATCTGCGGCGCCATCGCCGGGATGCGCTTCTCGAACCGACAGGTGGTCACCGCCTCGATGGACCACGTCGACTTCATCTCCCCCATCGAGATGGGCGAGGTCGCCGTCATCGAGGGGTACGTGTTCAACGTCGGGCGCACGAGCCTCGACGTGAAGGTCGACGTGCGCGCGGAGAACCCGAGGACGGACGAGGAGCGCCGCACCACGACCTCCTACTTCACGTTCGTCGCGCTCGACGACGAGGGCACCCCGGCGAGCGTCCCGGAGCTGACCTGTCCGACGCCGGAGGAGGAGGCGCTGCGCGACGAGGCGATCGAGGGGCGGCGCGAACAGCTCACCGACATCGTCGAGCGGTACGACCTCTGACCGACGCCCCCCTACTCGCCGGCGACGACGTCGACCCGCGCCGTGAGCGACGAACCGAGCCTCTCGTGGGCTGCGACCGCCGCCTCGTGCGCACCCCTGACTCGCGAGGCGAACGCGCCGAGCGACTCTCCCTCCTCGGTGGCGGCGAGGTGGCTCGGGCAGCCGCAGTCGGACGCGCCGAACCCGTCGACCGGCCCCGCCGGGAGGCGCTCGGCGATCGCGCACTCGACGTCGGCGCCGAGGCTCCGGACGACGCGGTCGATCCGGGCGTCCGGGTGACCGAGCAGGTGATCGACGTGCCAGTGGCGCACGTCGTGCTCGCCGCGCGCGGTCCGGCGGTGGCGGTCGACGCGCGAGAACCCGCCCGCGCCGAGCGCGCTGCCGGTGTACGCGTAGACGCCGGCGTCGAAGCGGGCCTCGCCGAGCGCGCCGACCTCGATCGCGGCGGGGGCCGCGAGCTCCACGAGGAGGGTGTAGGTGCCGCCGTCGTCGGGATCGGGAGCCCCGGCCCCGCTCACGACAGCGCCTCCGGCGGGTCGCTCGCGGCCGGGCGGAGGTCGTCGACCAGGTCGCGCGCGTCGTCGGTCAGCCGGTACGTCTCGTGGACGTCGGCGGGGTCGCGGCCGCGGCCCGACAGCGTCCCGACGACGTCGGCGATCCGGTCGTAGTTGTCGCGGACGAGCCCGCCGACGATCCCCGGGGTGCCGGCGCGGTCGGCGAGCTCCTCGGCCGCCGATCGGCCGGCGTACACCCGGCGCTCACGGGGGTCGACGAGCACCATCGCGAACGGGCGCGAGCCGAACTGCGCGTCGAGGAACGGGCCGACCGGGTCGGCCTCCCACGGCACCGCGACGACGCCGTCCAGCCGGCGGAGCGCGAGCGCCGCGACCGAGCAGTACGGACAGTCGCCGTCGAAGATCAGCACCGGCGCGTCCGAGTCGTGACTCATGGTGATCGATACGTCCCGCGGCGGCTTAAGCGGCCGGCCGGCGGGGAAAACGAGGGCGAAAGACGCCGCCGCGTCTCAGTGCGAGTGGCCGAGCGCGTCTTCCAGCGACTGCCCGAACCGCTCCTCGAACAGCTCCGCGGCCGTCTCGTTCATCTCCGCGATGTCCTCCGGCACGTCGCCCTCGCTGTGGTGGACGATGACGTGCGCCTGCTGGGCCATCGCCTGCACCACGACGTCGCTGACGACGCGGGTGGGCTGTTCGCCCTGCTCGCTGAGCACGTCGACGAGACCGGCGGGCAGTTCGAACGACTCCTCGTCACCGTCGGGACCGGTGATCGTGTAGGTTTCCGTCTCTCCCATACGTCTCGGTCGCGGTCGGGACATAAGGGTCTGTGGAAAGCGCGCGCGGCTGACGCACGCGCGTCTCGAACACCGGAGCGCCGGGCCTTCCCGCCCCGGGGCTACCCGTGCGCCGAGATGGCCTTCACCGAGAAGCCGGAGAGGGCGATGCTCGCGAGGTAGACCGCGATCGCGGTGACGACGATCGAGCCGCCGGACGGGAGCCCGAGCCCGATCGAGACGGCGAAGCCGCCGAGCACCGACAGCTGGCCGAAGATGACGCCGAGGTACGTCGTCTCGCGGAAACTCCGCGCGACCTGCGAGGCGGCCGCGACGGGGACGACGAGCATCGCCGCGACGAGGATGACGCCGAGCACCTGCATCGCGCCGACGACGACCACCGCGGTCAACACCACGAGCAGCGTGTTGTAACCGGTGACGTTGAGCTGAGCGACGCGCGCCGCCTGCTCGTCGAAGGTGATGAAGAGGAGCTGCTTGTAGGTGAGCGCCACGCCGGCGACGACGAGCAGCGAGAGCGCGCCCATCAGGCGCGCGCCCTCGGCCGTGACGACCGCGAGGTTCCCGAACAGGTACCCCTCGATGTTGATCGCGGTCAGCCCGCGCCCGTAGCTGACGATGAGGGTGCCGACCGCGAAGCTCCCGCTGAGCATGATCGCGATTGGCACGTCGCCGTAGGCGTCGGTGCGCTCGGTGAGCCACTGGACCGCGAGCGCCCCCGCGATCGCGACGGCGAGCGCGACGAGGAGGAGCGAGCTGCCCCACCCCGTCGAGGCGTCGACGAGGATCCCGATCGCGACCCCCGCGAACGCCGTGTGCGCCAGCGTCTCACCGATCAGCGCCATCTCCCGGTGGACGAGGAACGAGCCAACGAGCGGGGCGACGACGCCGACGAGAACGCCGACCGCCATCGACTGCCACATGATCGGGTGCCGGAACACGTTCGTGCCGAACGCGGTGTCCATCCCCCGTCCGAGCGCGCGGAACGCGGCGTACAGGTCGCTCGCGACCGGGAGGTCCTGCGCCCAGTAGAGGAGGAGGAACGCGAGCATGCCGACGGCGACGACCGCCGTGAGGCCGAGCGCGGCGATCTCGGCCGTCCGTCGGAGCCCGCGTTCGGGCCTCGCGTCCGGGCTCGCCTCCCCCTCGCCGTCCGCGGTCTCGGTCCCGCTCATCAGTGGTGGTGGTGGACGACCTGTCCGGTCGCGCCGTACGCCTCCGAGAGGGCGTCGCTCTCGACGAACGACTCGGTGTCGCCGTGGTGGTACAGCTCGGTGTTGATACAGGCGATGCGGTTCGCGCGGTCGGTGACGACGCCGATGTCGTGCTCGATGAGGATGGTGGTGATCCCGTCGTCGTTCAGCTCGTCGAGCAGCGCGTAGAAGGCGTCGCGCGACTCGGCGTCGACCCCCACGGTCGGCTCGTCGAGCGCGAGCAGGTCCGCGTCGCTCGCGAGCGCGCGGGCGATGTACGCGCGCTGCTTCTGCCCGCCGGACAGCTCGGTGACGAGCCGGTCGGCGAGGTCGCCGATCCCGACCGTCTCGATGGCGTCGGCGACGGCGGCGCGGTCGGCCTCCGAGAGCCGCCCGCGGCCGGCGTGCGCGAACCGGCCCATGGTGACGCACTCGCGGACCGTGACTGGCATCGCCCCGCCGCGGCTCGTCGCCTGCTGGGAGACGTAGCCGATCCGGCCGCCGTCGTCGAACTCGTCGACCGGGCGGCCGAACAGCTCGACGCTCCCCTCGTCGGGCTCGTGGAGCCCGAGCATGAGGTGGAGCAGGGTCGTCTTGCCCGAGCCGTTGGGGCCAACGAGTCCGAGGAAATCGCCCGCCTCGACCGTCAGAGAGACGTCTCTCACGGCGGCGGTGTCGCCGTAGGCGAACGTCACGCCGTCGAGGTCGACGATCGCGGTCACTGCGTGTCTCCTCTCTGGGTCGGCCGAACGTTTAGCTCTTTTAGTCCGTCGCCGACGGCGGGGCAGTCGGCCGGCGGCGCCCCGTCGGGATGGCGGGTCACTGCGCCCCGAACGCCCGCTCGAACGCGGGGACGTTGACCTCGGTCATCTGTTCGAGGTAGCCGTAGCCGGCCTCGTTCCACTCCTCGGTGGTCCCGCCGGCCGGGCTGACGGGCGTCGTCTCCGTGGCGTCGCTGTTCTCAACGACCGTCTCGGCGAGCCGCGGCGACTCGAAGCGGTCGTAGAGGACCGTGTCGATCCCCTCGGCGTTCACCAGCTCGATGGTGTCGGCGATCTCGCTCTGGCTCGGCTCGTTCTGCGGCGAGACGCCGACCGGGGAGTGGAGCCGGAACCCGTAGCGCGCCTCCAGGTACTGGAAGGAGTTGTGGCCCGCGATGACGGCCACGTCGCGATCGGCGTCCGCGGCGACCGACTCGAAGGCGGCGTCGACCGCGTCGAGCTCCTCGGCGTACGCGGCCGCGTCGTCGGCGTAGGCGTCGGCGTTCTCGGGGTCGGCCTCGCCGAGCCCCGCCGCGATGGTCTCGACCATCCGCGCCGCGAGCACCGGGTCGACCCAGACGTGGGGGTCGTGCTGGCGGCCCTCCTGGCCTTCCTCGTCGCCGTCGTGGTTCTCGTCGCCGTCGTGGTTCTCCTCCTCGTGTCCGTCCTCGCCCTCGTGCGAGTGGTCCCAGTCGAGGAGGTCGCCCTCGACGTCGGCGAGCGCGTCGACAACGGCGACCGAGTCGTAGTCGGCCTCGAGCGTCGCGGCGAGGTCCTGCGCCCACGCGAACTCGGGGCTGTCGAGGTAGACGAACGCGTCGGTCGAGGCGACGTCGGCGGCGAGGTTCCCGTCGGGCGTCCAACCGTGTCCGAGCCGGCCGACCTCGACCGGGCTCTCGAAGCTCGCGCGGTCGCCCGCGACCTCGTTGGCCCAGTCGTTGAGCGTGAAGAAGGCGGCGTACCCGCCGTCGAATCCGGCGGACCCCTGGTCCGCGGCGCCCGAACAGCCGGCGAACGAGGCCGCGGCGCCGGCGGCCAGCAGGCCCGCCCCGCCCCTCAGCACCGACCGACGTGAGTGAGTCATACCGATCCGTAACGCCCGTTAATAGAAAAGGATTGTTACTTCACAACTCTAAGTTAATAACTGAGGGCCAGAGAGCGGGGCTCGATTAACAACGGCGGGGCGGTCACCGACCGCTATCGGCGGGAACGCCGCCGTCCCGCTCACTCCGTGAGATCGACGGTCGTCGCCTCCGCGAACGACGCGAGCCGATCGGGATCGACCGCGAACACCGCGCTCGGCGTCCCGGCTGCGCCGTAAACCGTGTCGTACCCGGCGAGCGTCGGGTCGAAGACGGTCGGGAGCGCGGCGTCGTGACACAGCGGCGGCACGCCGCCGATGCTCCAGCCGACGGTCTCGCGGATGCGCGCCGGATCCGCCATCGCGGCGTCGTCGGCCCCGAAGTGGGCCGCGACCGCGTCCAGGTCCAGCCGGTTCGCGCCGCTGGTGATCGCGGCGACGAGGGAGCCCCCGTCGGCGTCGGCGGCGCCGTCGACCGCGACGTCCCCGCCCGAGAGCGACACCACGATCGTGGAGGCGATCGCCGCGGTGTCGCAGCCGACGGCGTCGGCCGCCGCGGCCGCCGTCTCCGTGCCGGCGTCGAACTCCAACACGTCGAGGTCGACGCCGTACCGGTCCCGCGCCCGTGCCGCGAACTCCGCCGCGCGCTCGTGCATGCGAAGAAGGAGGCCCGCGGCGGAGTATGAAGCTCTCGGCCGCGGCACGTATGGCGGGCGGCCGCAACCGACCGGCCGGGTTTCGAGCACGGGTCCCGTCGCCGACCCCCTACCGCGTCCGCAGCTCGTCTTTGTCCTTGATCACGCGGGCGTCGCCCTCGCCCGAGGTGACCTCGTTGACGAGGTCGTACAGGTCGTTCTGCAGCCCGGCGGGGAACGTGAGCACGCCGACCCACGAGCCGTCGTTCTGCCACTCCTCGCGCTCCAAGTCGCCGAACTCGCGGATCTGCGCCTGCCCGGATCCGGCGTAGTCCGCGGGGAGCTGAACCGCCATCGTCACCTCCTCGAACCGGATCGGGATGACGGGGCGGAGCGCCTCCAGCGCGTCGTCGACCTGGTTCTCGACCGGCTCCATCGGATCGATCTGGAACCCCGCCTCCTCTAAGGCGCGCTCGATGCGCTCGGGCGGGTGCGGCGAGTCGTCCATCTGCGGGTTCACCGCGTTGCGGGTGATGGTGGTGACGAGCTGGTTGTGCTTCCGCTCCATCATCTCCTCGCGCTGCTCGGCGGTGATCTGTATCTCCCCGCGCTCGACGACCTCGGGGATGATCTCCAGCGGATCCGTCGTGCCGAACACGGTCTCTAGGTCCTCCTCGGCCGGGCGATCGCCGCGCGAGGCGTTCTCGAACACGTCCTCCGCGGCGATCACGTCCTCCAGGTCGCCCTCGAACTCGCCTCGCTTCATCGCGAGCGCCGCGTCGGGGTCGATCAGCACCTCGAAGCGTTCTCCGTGCGACTCAAGTCGGGCCGTCACGGCCTCGTCGAGCGATATCATACGGGGAGATACCACCCCCGTACTGAAAAAGCCTCCCGCGAGGCGCGGTCCGCCGATCCCCGCCCCGACCGTTCGGTCAGCGGCCGGCCGAGGGACGCTCGTCCGCCCAGTCGTCGCGACAGGCCTGCGAACAGAAGCGACGGTGTTCGACGTCGGCGCCGTCGACC
Organism: Halorubrum sp. B52; assembly: GCF_059752555.1. NCBI lineage: Archaea > Methanobacteriati > Methanobacteriota > Halobacteria > Halobacteriales > Haloferacaceae > Halorubrum > Halorubrum sp. B52. The sequence goes on from NZ_MWTG01000007.1 coordinate 769,223, forward strand.
CAGGTGACGGTTCGGCGACCGACGCCGAGCGCCGGCCCCCCACAGGTCGCGCAGCGCGGCGCGGACTCCTCGTCGACGTCCTCCTCGAGGTCGGAAGTCGGATCTACCATACCCGTCCGTGCGTCCCCGGACACTTGAACCCGCGAAGAGCGGCAGTTCTGGCCGGGCGACCCGGGGACCGGCCGCCAACGTCGACCGCTCCGCCGCGGTCACCGAGGCGGTCGTCCCCTCGCGCCCGCTACCGTCCGAGGGGCCGGTCGCCGCGGACCCGGCGACCCCCGCTCGGCGGCGACCGACGTTTCGAGGGGTGTTCGACGTCGATCTCCGCGTCGGGCGCGGGATCGGGGAGGATCCGCTCGCGGCCGTCCGGCCACCGGACGACGACGCGGCGCGGCGTCGCCCCGCCGAGCCCGAAGTGCGCGACCGGCTCGGTCTGGCAGAGGCAGCCGCCGCCCGCGTCGACGGTCCGGCGCTGGATCCCGGCGGTCGTCTCCAGCCTGACGACGGCGCCGCGGGCGGGCGCCCCGTGCCGCGTCGTCGGCCGGACGCGGAGCCACCCGGCGTCGGCGGCGCCCGGGACCTCGTATGCCGCGATCGGCTGCGCGGCGACCTCGCCGTGGACGACGAGGAGCTCCAAGACGCCGTCGCCGTCGAGGTCGGCCGCCACCGCGCCCGTGCCGAACCCGTCCGGTTCGGCGGCGGGACCCGGGTCGACGGGCTCCCAGCGAGAGGCGTCGTCCCCCGCGTCCGACCCGTCGCCGCCGACCCGCTCGTAGAGCCGGTTCGGCTCGCCCGAGACGTTGTAGAACAGCTCCTCGCGGCCGTCGTTGTCGAAGTCGGCCGCGACGACCGTCCGGACGCGGTCCGGCTCCCTGAGGGCCGCCGGCGCGACGTCCTCGAACCCGCCGGCCGAGCCGTGGCGGAGGAGGCGGTTCGGGCCGTCCTCGTTGCCGACCGCGAAGGCGAACGTCCCGCCCTCGTCGACGAGGGCGGCGCCGCGGGTGTCGCCCGCGGGGTCGGCCAGCGCGCCGCCGCCGGTCGGGTCGTAGTGGCCGCCCTCGTTCCGGAACAGGCGGTTCGGACCCCGCTCGACCCCCGCGAACAGGTCGCCCTCCCCGGAGCAGTGCGGGACCGCGAGCAGGGACCGGCAGCCGCCGTCGACCTCCAGCCCGACGGCGTCGGCCATGTCGGTGATCTCGCCGTCGTCGCCGAGCTCGTAGAACGCGAGGGGGGCGGCGTAGCCGGAGACCGCGACCCCGTACCGACCGGTCCCGAGGCGGTCGAGCGCGGCGACGGACCGGCCGGCGCGCACGTCGAGGCGGTCGGTGTTCACGTCGAGCGCGAACACGTCCGTCCAGCGGTAGCCGTCGGACTCGAGCCGGCTCAAGAGGAGGTCGGGGTCGCCGCCGCCGTCGACGCCCTTGGTGCAGTTGTGGACGTACACCTCCTCGCAGCCGTCGGCGTCGAGGTCGGCCGCGCAGACGCCCATCCCGTGGCGGGTCCCGTCGGCGACGATGCCGCAGGCCGTGTCGACGAAGCGGTCGCCCTCGCGGGCGTACAGTCGGTTCGGTTCGCCGTAGCCCGCGACGAAGACGAGCGGTCCGTCCAGTCCCGGCGTCACCGCGACGCCGTACCCGCGGATCGGGTCGTCGTCGCCGACGAGATCGGACCGCTCCGTGAACATGGTGTCCCGTCACCGCTCGGAGAATATGAACTCACGGGTTGGATTCAGCCCGAGACCGGTAAATACGGGTCCGAGTTCCGGTTGCGGAATCCGGTCGATATCCCTACAGATTCCGCTCGATGTACCGGTTCATCGCGCCGACGCGCGTCTCGTCGAACGTCCACATCCCGCGCCAGACCCTCGGCTCCGTCTCGACGGCGAGGAGACCGACGCCGCCTTCGATGCCGCGCTCGAGGTCCGGGCCCGCGACGTCGTCGACCGAGTGCGGTCCCTCCGGCGGTCGGTAGACGACGAACCAGCTGCGTGTGAAATCGCGGCTGTCGCCGCCGTGGACCACCGCGTCGAGGCCGCGCGGGAGGTCGTCCGGCACCCCGTACAGGTGGGTGTCGACGCCGGCGCCGGCCACACTCTCGTACACCTCGCGCGTCCCGACCTCGTCGTCGATCCGGGAGAGCCGCTGGAACGAGGAGCGCAGCGTCCCGTCGCCGGCGACCCACGCCGCGCGCTCGATGAAACGCGAGACGGTGATGAGCAGGAGCTTCTGGCGGTTCGACTCCGGGTATCCCCGGAGCGTGAACGTCGTGTCGTCGAGGCCGCGTATCACCGCCGGCAGGTCGACGTCCGTCAGCGTCCGAGTCCCGGTGATGTACAGGTCGGAGTTCACGAACAGCACGGCGTCGCCGAGCTCGCCGAGCGTCGAGCCGGCGACGACCTCGTCGCCCTCGACGAGCAGCGCGAGGTTCTCCACCGCCTCGGGGTCGTCGCCGTCGAACGGGACCGCGTCGTTCCGTCGGAGCGCGTCCACGTCGATCACCGGTCCCTCGCACGCGTCGCCGGCACGCATCGTCAGCCGTTCGGCGGAGAGTCCCGATCCGCCGGCGACGCCGACGCCCTCGGACCGGGCGCCGCCGTCGCCCGCGAGGCTCCCGTCGGTCACGTCCACCGCGTCCTCCCCGAACGTGTCGGCGAGCATGTTCACGACCGGGTCCGGGTCGGTGCGGTTGACGACCACGATGGACCGCTCGACGCCGTCGAACCGGTCGAGGAGCCGTTCGAGAGTCACGTACCCCGACTCCGAAATTTCGGCCCATAAACGTTCGTCCGCGGTTATCCGGTCTGAGAAACGGGTCTGTCGGCGTCCCGACGGCGGGCTTCCGAGGCGGATCCGAGCGGCGGAGCGGCCGGACGACTTCCCGTTCAGGCGCCGACCGTCTCCTCCAGCAGCTGGAGCGGGTGTTCGATCTCGTAGCCGGTGCCGTGTTCCATCTGCATCGCGCAGGTGGGGCACTCGGTCATCCCCACGTCGCCTTCGGCGTCCTCCATGTGCTCGAACATCTCCTCGCCGATCTTCATCGACTTCTCGTACTTCTCCTCCTTCCAGCCGTAGGTGCCCGAGATGCCCGAACAGGAGTCGCCGACGTCCTTCATCGTCACGCCGTCGACGTCGCGGAACGTCTCGACGGCCTGCCGCGAGAGCCCCTGATTGCGGGCGTGACACGGCGCGTGGTAGGCGAACGACCGCTCGCCGGCGAGCTCCGTGCCCGCCAGTTCGCCCTCCAGGTCCTCGTTGATCCGGAGGTACTCCAACGCCTCGTAGGTGTGCTCGGAGACGTCATCGATCCCGTGGATGTCGAACAGCTCCGGGTACTCCTGCCGGAGCGACATCGAGCAGGAGGTGCAGGAGGCGATCACGTCGGCGCCCTCGCCGATGGCCTCGATCAGGCTCTCGACGTTCGTCTCCGCGTGCCGGCGGGCGTCCTTCAGCATCCCGTTCGCGAACATCGGGGTGCCGGAGCACTTCTGCGGGGGCACCATCACCTCGTAGCCGAAGTGCTCGTACACCCTGACCATCGCCTTGCCGACCTCGGGGGTGTTGTAGTTTGAGTAGCAGCCGTGGAAGTACGCCACGCGCTTGTCGGGGTCCTCCACCTGCGCGCCGCCGCGGGCCTTCCACCACTCGCGGAACGTCTCCGTGGCGAACTCGGGGAAGTCGCGCTCGCTCGTGACGCCGAGGAGCTTCTCGCCGGCCCACATCGCGCCCGGGACCTTCGTCGCGGCGTTGGCCAGCCGGGGCACCTTGCTCGCGATCGACGCGAAGAAGCGGTAGTTCGAGAGGATGCGGTTCCGGACGTACTCCCGGGAGAGCTTCTCCATCTGCTCTTCGACGAACTGGCCGCGCGCCTCGTTGTGCATCTGCGAGAGCGGCACGGAGGAGGGGCAGGCGTCGTCACAGCGCATGCAGTTCGAACAGGAGGTGATCGACTCGTCGATGTCGTGGTCGTCCTTCCGCTTGAGCCGCCACTGCTCCGGCCCCTGGAACTTCGGCCCCGGGAACTCCTCGTCGACCTCGGCGACCGGGCAGGAGGTGTCGCAGCTCGTGCACTTGTAACAGGAGTCGGCCCCTTCGCGGAGGTCGAGGTCGCCGCCGGGGAACACGTCGACCGGGTCGTAGGCGTCCGGGTCGAGCTCCGCCGAGTCGGAGCCGCCGGTCGCGCTCTCGACGCCGCCGTCGGTGGCCGGTCGCTCGGCCGTCGGAGCGTCGCCCGCGGCGGCGCCGTCGGAGTCGGTACCCGCCTCCGACACCTCCCCGTCGTCGGGGACGAAGATCGACGGCTGCTCGTCCCGGCCCGCCTTCGGGACGCCGGGACTGGCCCGCGGCTCGCTCCCGTCGTCGCCGTCAGTCGCGCCATCCGGTTCGTTCGCCCCGTTCGCCCCCTCCGAGTCGTCGTGGTCGTCCGTGTGTCGTGTCATTGGGTCGCCTCCGTCGCCGCCTGCCGCCCGGCCACGAGGCCGGTCGCGAGCGACACCCCGCTCGCGGACTTCTCTCGCGCCGCGTCCGCGCCGCCGACGACCCCGCCGGCCGCGAAGACGTTCGCGTACTGTGCCTCGCCGTCGGCGTCGAGCGGGCGCCCGCGCTCGTCCGGACGCACGCCGAAGCGCGCGTACGGCTGGTCGCCGAACGCGTCGTCGACGAACCACTCGTAGCGGTCGTCCGGCTGCTCGACGTGGAGGTCGAAGACGGGCTCGCGGACGTCCTCGCGGTCCGAGTCGAGCCCCTTGCCGACGAGCCCGCCGGTCGCGAGCACGAAGGCGTCGGCGCCGTACGGCGTCTCCCGGCCCTTCCGGTCGACCGCGACCGTCTCGACCCGGCCGTCCGCTTCGGTCTCGATCCCGACGACGGGGTTGCCGGTCTCGAACCGGACGCCCTCGGCGTCGAGCGCGTCGTAGAGCCGGTCCTCCAGCCTGAGTCCGGGGAGACTCGGCGGCCCCATCGGGATCTCGAACACGTCGGCGCCGAGCCGGTCGGCCAGCTCGGCGCGCACCTCGTCGCCGCGGTCGTCGCCGAGGAACGCCGGGAAGCCGACGCGCTCGACGCGGTCGACGCCCCCCGACTCGTCGACGACGTCGTGGAGGTGAGGGCCGACCGCCTTCGCCAGCGCCTCGCGGGCCGGCGTGCCGTCGATCGCCTCGTCGTGGTCGAGCGCCTTCGCGAGGCGGGTGACCTTCGTGTCGGCGCGGAACGCCTCCGCGAACTCCACCTCCGCGCCGGCGACGTCGAACGGGACGCCGGCGGCCTCCAGCCGGCCGGCGAACGCCCGCGCGTCGTACTCGGTGAGCAACCGGAAGCCGACGATGAGCGCGGGTCGCTCGTCGCTCGCGAGCCCCGCCTCCGCGGCCGCCGGGTAGCGCGCGGTCGGCTTCACGCTCCCGCCGAACGTCGGCAGGAGCGCGTTGCGGTCGGCGTGGCCGCCTCGATACGCGTCGCCCGCGAGCTCGTCGAACAGGTCGAGCCCCTCTCGGAGCGCGTCGGAGCCGACGATCCGGTAGGGGTGGCTCTCGGGGAGTCGCTCGATCCCCTCGAAGGGATCGGCGAGCGGGCCCTCCGGGTCGGGCCACTCGTCGCGGTCGAGCTCGCGGCCCGCGGTCGGCGGCCCCTCGCGGAGCGGCTTCGCGGGCTCCGTCGCCGGGACGTAGCCGAGCGCGTCGATCAGTCCGGAGGCCTGCCGGAGCGTGCTCGCCTTGTGGGAGACGAGTCGCACGTCGGCGCCCTCGCGCGAGGCCGAGATCGCGGCCGTGATCGCCGCCAGCCCGCCGCCGACGACGAGGACGTCGCTGTCGATCGCCATCAGCGGCCCCCGTCGGCGGCCGCGTCGTCAGCGCGGTCGGTGTCCTCGACCGGGTCGTCACCTGCGCGGCCCCCGTCGGTCGCCGCGGTCCCGGCCTCGCCGCCCTCGTCGGCGTCGGCGCCCGCCGAGCCCGCCTCGGCGCCCGCGTCGAAGGCCCCGAAGTCGACCTCGCTATCGAGGTTCGCCGGGTCGCCGTCGCGGTTCATCGTCGTCGCGTGCAGCAGGTGGTTCAACATCGCCTGCGAGAGCTGGCGGCCCCACAGCGCGTGGCGCTGACCCTTCCAGCGCTCCTGGTACAGCTCGTCCTCGGCGTCGCGGACGACGGGCTCCGGGTACTCCTGCGCCAGCTCCGCGGCGATCCGGTGGGTGCAGAAGCCGCCCTGACAGTTACCCATCGAGGCGCGGGTGCGGAGCCGGACCGCGTTGAGGTCGCTGCCCGCCTCGCCGATCGCGTCCTGCACCTCGGCGCGGGTGACGCCCTCGCACTCGCAGACGACCGGGTTCGGGTCGGACGAGGAGAGCACGTCGTCCGCGCGCGACCCCAGCCGCTGACCGGAGCGCCGGGCGACCGGGGACCGGAGGCCGAACTCGTCCATGAGCTCCTCCATCCGCGCGTCGCTCTCCGAGCCGGGGAGCGGCGCGTCGGCGGTGTCGCAGGTCGCCTCGTGGTCGAGGAGGTCGCAGACGTGGTCGGAGATGGACTCGGCCATCATCCGGTAGGTGGTGAGCTTCCCGCCGACGATGGTCGTCATCCCGGGGAGGTCGTCGCGGTCGCCGTGGTCTAAGAGGAAGTAGTCGCGCGTGATGTCCGTCGGGTCCTCGGTGCCGGTTCCCGGCGGCTCGTAGAGGGGGCGGACGCCCCAGAACGACCGCAGCGTCCGGGCGTCTTTCAGCGCGGGCACGAGCTCCGAGAGCGTCTCGATCATCAGGTCGACCTCCCACTCCTCCTCGGGATAGTCCTCGGGGTCGTCGACCTCCTCGTCGGTCGTGCCGAGGATGCAGGCCGTCTCGTGGGGGACGACGATGTCGGCGTCGCCCTTCGGCCGGCACCGGTTGATGACGGTGTCGACCTGCCGGGTGTTCATCACCGTCATCACGCCCTTCGAGGGGCGCACCTCGACGTCGACGCCGGCCATCTCGCCGACGTTACCGGCCCACGCGCCGGTGGCGTTGACGACGTGTCGCGCCCGGATCTCCTCGGTCGTGCCGGGCTCGCGGTGGACCCGCTTGCCGGGGCCGGACTCGTGTTCGACCTCGACGCCGACGACCTCGCCGCCCTCGACGAGGACGTCGGTGACCGGAGCGTGCGTCTCGACCCGCGCGCCGTGCTCGCGGGCGTCGGCCGCGTTGGCGACGCAGAGCCGGAAGGGGTCGACCGCGCCGTCCGGGAGCGCGATCGCCTTCTCCACGTCGCGCGCGAGGTACGGCTCGCGGCGGCGCGCCTCCTCGCCGTCCAGCACCTCGACGGGGATGTCGCACGCGCGGCACCCCTCCAGCTTCTCCTGGAAGTACTCCTCGGAGTCCTCGGGCCGCTTGACGAACATCCCCCCCGTCTCCTCGACGCAGTGGGCGGCGATGTCGCGGAGCACCCGGTTCTCCTCGATACACTCCCTCGCGCTCTTCTGATCGGAGACCGCGTACCGGCCTCCGCTGTGAAGGAGCCCGTGCATCCGCCCCGTCGTGCCGTGCGTCAGGTTCCCCTTCTCGACGAGCACCGCGTCGAGCCCGCGCCGCGCGAGGTCCCTGACGACGCCGCAGCCGGTCGAGCCGCCCCCGACGACCACGACGTCCACCTGTTGGTCCATATCCGACCGCTCGGACCCCGTCCACTTTACTTTACCTCCTCCTCGGTAGTTCGCATAACTATCAGGGACATTCAAGTAGTGCAAGCGTTGGCGCCAGCGATTTCTTTATATACTATCTTTTTCAACCGCGCTCAAAAGCGGATTTTAACAGTTAGATTATTATGGTAGTACATTATGTTCACGAACGGCGTGGTAGCTTCCGTGAAGATATAAGGCGGCGACGACGGTGGCGAGCTCCGGACTGCGGCCGTGCGGCCGGCGTGCGGGCCGGACGCGGTCGCTCGGGGCAGGTCACCTCGCGGAGCCGACTCCCGGTCGGGCCGAGACGCACCCGCTCGGGCACGGCCCGAGACGGGGTCGGCGACGTCGCCACGTGCGGACCAGCGCCACAGGAGGGATCCAGAACATGACACAGTACGTCGGTGCGATAGACCAAGGCACGACCGGTACCCGATTCATGGTGTTCGACCACGAGGGGCAGGTCGTCGCGAACGCTTACGAACAGCACGAACAGATATACCCGAACCCCGGGTGGGTCGAGCACGACCCGATCGAGATCTGGGAGAACACCCAACAGGTCGTCCTCGACGGGCTCGCGGACGCGGGGCTGGACGCGGACCAGCTCGACGCGATCGGGATCACCAACCAGCGCGAGACGACGATCGTCTGGGACAAGGACTCCGGGAAGCCGGTCCACAACGCCCTCGTCTGGCAGGACCGCCGGACGACTGACCGCGTGGAGGAGATCCAGGAGGCGGGGAAGGTCGAGGAGATCCGCGAGAAGACCGGACTGGAGTGCGACGCGTACTTCTCCGCGACCAAGACCGAGTGGATCCTCGACAACGCGGAGCCGCTCAAGATGCAGGCCTCCCGTGGCGGCGACCTCCGCGATCGGGCCCGCGAGGGCGAGCTCGTCATGGGCACGATCGACTCGTGGCTCATCTACAACCTGACGGGCAACCACATCACGGACGTCACCAACGCCTCCCGGACGATGCTGTACAACATCCGGGAGATGGAGTGGGACGACGAGCTTCTCGAGGAGTTCGGCGTCCCCGAGGAGATGGTCCCCGAGGTCCGCCCGTCCTCGGACGAGGAGTACTACGGCCACACGGACGCCGACGGCTTCCTCGGCAAGGAGGTCCCGGTCGCCGGCGCCTTAGGCGACCAGCAGGCCGCGCTGTTCGGCCAGACCTGCTTCGACGAGGGCGACGCGAAGAACACCTACGGCACGGGCTCGTTCTACCTGATGAACACGGGCAACGAGGCCGTCAAGTCCGACCACGGACTCTTAACGACCATCGGCTTCCAGATGTCCGGCGAGCCCGTCCAGTACGCGCTGGAGGGGTCGATCTTCATCACCGGCGCCGCCATCGAGTGGCTGGAGGACGTCGACCTCATCAACAACGCCGCCCAGACCGCGGAGCTGGCCCGCTCGGTCGACTCGACCGACGGCGTCTACATGGTGCCGGCGTTCACCGGGCTCGGCGCCCCGCACTGGGACGGCCGCGCTCGCGGGACCATCGTCGGGATGACCCGCGGGACGAGCAAGGAGCACATCGTCCGGGCGACCCTCGAATCGATCGCCTACCAGACCCGCGACGTCGCCGAGGCCATGGAGGCCGACTCCGGCGTCGAGACGACCAGCCTCCGCGTCGACGGCGGGGCGGTCAAGAACAACTTCCTCTGTCAGCTCCAGTCGGACATCATCCAGACCGACATCGCCCGGCCGGAGGTCGACGAGACCACGGCGCTCGGCTCGGCGTACGCCGCCGGTCTCGCCGTCGGCTACTGGGACAACGTCGACGAGCTCCGCGACAACTGGCAGGTGGACCGCGAGTTCACCCCCGAGAAGGACCAGGCCGAGGTCGACAAGCTGTACGGCCGGTGGGACGACGCGGTGGAACGCTCCCTCAACTGGGCGCAGGACGACGAGGAGGAGGAATAGATGAGCGCCGAGGCTACGGCGCTGCTCGCGTCCGGCGACCTGCTCGCGCAGTCGGGCGGGGTGCTCGCGCAGTGGAATGCGGGGTCGATCGAAGCGGTGCTCGACATCCTGCTCGATCCGACGATCTGGCTCGGCGCGGCCGCCGGCGGGGCGTTCGGCGCCGCGCTCGGTGCGCTCCCGGCGTTCATCTTCACCGGATTCCTCGTCATCGCCGGCGTGTTCGGCGGCGACGCGGCCTCGGGGGCCGGCGTCGGCGTCGGGTTCGGTCCCGTCTTCGGGCCGCACATCTCCTTCGCCGGCGGTGCGGCGGCGTCGGCGTACGCGGCGAAGAACGGCGCGATGGAGTCCGGCTTCGACTACCACAACGCGAAGGACATCGGCTTCGCGCTCGGGAGTCGGCCTGACATCCTCGCGGTCGGTGCGGCGTTCGGCGTCTTCGGCATCGTGCTCGAACAGACGCTCCGGAACCTGGCGATCCCGACGGACCCGATCGCGTTCACCGTCGTCGCCAGCGCGCTGCTCCACCGGGCGGTGTTCGGCTACTCCGTGATCGGGAACGTCAGCAGCAAGGCGAGCGGCTACTTCGACATGGGGCCGTTCGAGCGCGAGGAGATGCGCGATCCGGACGAGGTGCCCGGCGACGGCGACAAGTCCAGCGAGGACCGGCTCGCGGTCGAGCCGTGGCTGCCGAACATGTACAAGTGGTCGCACGTCGCCGCGATCGGCGCGGCGTCCGGGCTGGCGGCGGCGTACGCCGCGATCCAGACCGGAAACGTCTTCCTCGGGTTCGGTATCAGCGCGGCGACGCTGCTGTTCCTGAACCTCGGCGTCGACCGGATCCCGGTCACGCACCACATGACGCTCCCGGGCGCGACGGCGTGGGCCGCGTTCACCGGCGCGGGCTTCAGCGGCACCGTCGGCCTGATCGCCGGGGCCGGGTTCGGGCTCCTCGGCGCGGTGATCGGGGAGGCCTTCCAGCGCGTCTTCTACGCGCACGGAGACACGCACGCTGACCCGCCGGCGGCGGCGATCTTCATCACGGCGTCGATCCTCGCGGTGCTGTCGATCCTGGGCGTCCTCGGCTCCATCTGGGTGCCGGGCACCTAAACGCCGCCTTCCGGTTTTTATCCCGTCGGAAGCACCGAGGCAAGAGCCACATACGAAACGACACCAGCGATGATCCCGACACCAACCGAGGTAACGAACCCGTGAGTGAACGCGAACGCGGCGACGGCGACGACCGACAGGACCACCAGCCCGATGCCGGCGGCGCCGTGGTGGTACGCGCCCACCGTCGGGTGTTCGCTGAGAGAGACCCGCTCCGGGTCCGAGACGCGAACGCTCGCGTGATACGGGATGTACAGCCGAGCGCCGATGCCGGCGGTCGCCGCGGTGATCGAGGCGAACTGGACGTCGACGACGAGCTCGCGGACGAGGAGGAAGGCGGCGATCGCGACGATCAGCGCGACCGCCTTGCTCCGCTTGTCGGCTTTGACGACCGACTCGTCGAACTCTGGTTCGGACATACTCCGCGGGAGGCGGGCGGGGGTGTTAAGATTGTGGACGGCGGCGGCGCCCCCGGTTCGGCATCCGGTCGCGATCGCCGGGCGGCGACGGCGTTCGAGGTGGATTTAACGTCGCCGGGCGCGAGGGGCCGGTATGAACGCGGAGACGCTGGGGCTCGAGAGACGCGACGGTCGCAACATGCTCGCGGTCGCGGGGATCGTCACGCTCGTCGTGGCGGTGACCGCGGAGGGACCGATCGGCGCGCGGGTCGTCGCGGGCGCGATCGTCGGCGCCGTCGCGGCCGCCGTGTTCGTCGTCTCGACGGTGCTGATAAACCGATACAAGCCCGACCACTGGTGAGGCGGGGTCGGTCATCCGGTCGGAGCCCGCCGCGATCGTGCCGTCGCGGTTCGTGCCTGTTTTATTCGGACGCGCTGGAGGGTCGACCGTGAACATCGACGATCGGATCGAGCGCCGGCTGGGGTACGACGCCGGGGCCGGCGTCCTCGTCGACCTCGACGCCGTCTCACCCGTCTCGCACGCGGAGTCCCCGACCGGCCGGGGACCGGTGTTCGAGCGGCTGCTCGACGTCTTCAGCCCGGCGTTCTCCGGGTCGCTCCCCCCGAGCACCTACGTGCACGGCCCGAAGGGGAGCGGGAAGTCGGCCGCCGTCTCCGCGCTGTTCGACCGGCTGGCGGCACACAGCGGCCCGCGCCGCGCCATCCAGACCGCGACGCGGGCGGTCGAGCCGACGCTGCCGGGGTTCGTCTACGTCGACGCGCGGCGCGGCTCGACGCGGTTCCGGCTCTACCACGACGTCCTCTCGACGATCGGCGACGACCCGGTCCCCGAACACGGGATCGGCACCGACGAGCTCGCCGACGAGCTGCGGGAGGGCGTCCGCACCGGTCCGGAGGTGGTCGTCGCCGTCGACCACACGAACGAGCCGGAGACGCCGGACGCGACGACCGTCGTCGACTGGCTCACCGAGGTCAGCGAGCACATCGCGCCCGTCTGTCTCGGTCGGGACCCGCCCGACGCGATCGAGTGGGAGCCCGAGGCCGCCGTGGCGTTCGAACCGTACCGGCGCCACGTGCTCGTCGAGCTGCTGACGAGCCGGTGCTCGACCGGGCTCGGGCGCGACGCGATCAGCCACGACCAGATCCGCGAGGTCAGCGAGTGGGCCGACGGCGACGCCCACGACGCGCTCGCCGCGATCGCCGGCGCCGCGATCAGCGCCGAGCGCGCGGGCGCCTCCACGGTCCGACCGGTCGATCTTGACGCCGGGATCGAGGGCGTGCCAAAGCCCGGCGCCGCGCTGGGGCGGGTGCTCGCGCTCTCCGAGAGCCGGCGGCGGCTGCTGTACGAGCTGGTCAGCCTGCCGGAGGACGACCGGGAATCGGTGAGCGCGGCGACGGAGACGATCGCCTCGCGGCCCGCGGTCGACCTCTCGGCGTCCACCGTGCGTCGGGTGCTGTACGAGCTCGCGGACGCGGGGCTGCTCGACCGGGTGACGGTCCGCCAGAGCGGCGGGAAGGGGCGACCGCCGAGCCGGCTCGTCCCGCGGTTCCCGACGCTCGTGTTCCGAGAGCTGTTCGACCGGCCGTCGTGGTCGGCCTGACCCGCTCGATCGACCGAGCGACCGGGCCGCCGCCGTCGACGCCCGCGGCTCCCTTTTATCGACGCTCGCGGCCGACTCCCGCCGAGCGAACGCAAGACAGTTGCGCCCGGCCGCCCGACCGCCGGTATGGTGCCGCCCCTCGCGTTGGACATCGACGGGACGCTGACGACGCCGAGCGGTCGGATCGACCCCCGCGCCTTCGAGCTGCTGCCCGGCTGGGACGCGCCGGTCGTCCTCGCGACGGGGAAGGCGTTCCCCTACCCGGTCGCGCTGGCGCACTTCCTCGGCCGGTCCGAGACCGTGATCGCCGAGAACGGGGGGATCGCGCACGTCGACGGCGAGACGGCGGTCCTCGGCGACCCGGCGGCCCCGCGGGCCGTCGTCGAGGGCTACGAGGCGCGCGGCGGGGAGATCGGGTGGGGAGACGGCGACACGGTGAACCGCTGGCGCGAGACGGAGGTCGCGCTGTCGCTCGACGCCGACGAGGCGCTGCTCCGCGAGGTCGCCGCGGCGGCCGAGGGGAGCGTCGAGGTCGTCGACACCGGCTACGCGTACCACGTCAAGTCGCCCGCCGTGAGCAAGGGAAAGGCGCTCGAACGCGTCGCCGACGCGCTCGGGCTCGCGTCCGACGAGTTCGCCGCCGTCGGCGACAGCGAGAACGACGCCTCGACGTTCCGCATCGCCGGCGAGTCGTACGCGGTCGCCAACGCGGACGCGACCGCCCGCGACGCCGCCGACGTCGTCCTCGACGAGGGGTTCATGGACGGGACGGAGGCGGTGCTGGCCGAGCTGCGCGAGCGGGGCGAGTGAGGGCGCCGGCGGCGCCCTCGGGGCCGCCGCGACGCCCCGCCGCAACCGCTTTGTCGGTCGTGGGCGTGTGACGCGGTATGACCGGACGGATCGAGGCGATTCACGTCGCGCCCGAGGCGGGCGCGCCCATGGAGGAGCGAGACCGCGTCGAGGCGGTCTCCGGGCGGGGACTGCGCGGCGACCGTTACTTCCTCGAGCGCGGGACCTACTCGCGGTCGGCGCGCGACGTGAGCCGAGAGCTGTCGCTGATCGAGGGCGAGACGCTCGACGCCGTCGAGCGCGACTACGGGGTCGCCGTCGGCCCGAACGAGCACCGGCGCAACCTCACCACCGACGGTATCGGGCTCAACCGCCTCGTCGGCGTGCGCTTCAGCGTCGGCGACGCGACCTGCGAGGGGGTCGAGCTCTGCGAGCCGTGCTCGTACCTCGAATCGCTGCTCGAACGCGAGGGGGTCCGCGAGGCGCTCGTTCACCGGGGCGGGCTCCGCGCCAGGATCGTCGAGGACGGCGCGATCGAGACCGGCGCGTCGATCCGGATCCTCGGCGACGCGGCGGACGCGGCGCGCCCGCGGCTCGAAGACGCGTAGTCGGAGCGCACCGCGACGACGCGGCCCCGTTCGGCGCCGCGCCCCCGCTCACGTCGTGAACAGCTCGGTGTCGTCGGGGACGGCGAACAGCCCGAGCCGGACGCCGGCGTCGAGCCACCCGTAGCCGTACGAGTACGACGCGAGCGCGTTCACCGGGTCGCCGCCCTCGCGGAAGTGCCGCCCGTCTTCGAGGTACGACTCGGCCATCTCGGTCACGTCGGCCGCGGCCTCGCCGAGGGGGGTGTCGGCCGGCGGCCGCGGCTCCGCGACCGCCAGCGCGTCCGCGAGCATGCGCTCGTAGCGGTCCGTCTTCTCCTCTAAGTCGGCGCTCATGGGCTCCGGTTCCCGCGAGCGGCGCAAAAAGCTCCCGGGGGCGACGGGGCGAGCGGTCGCCCTCGTCGCCGGAAAGCGCAACGACGATACCGGCGGAGCCGAAACGGGCGCCCATGTACGAGGCCGTCCACGCCCACCCCGACGGCGACGCGACCGTCGCCCGCCACGCGGCCACCGCGGCGCGGTACGGCTACGACGGGGTCGTCGTCCGCACGCGGGACGCGCTCGCTGCGGCCGGCGAGGACGGCGAACCCCCGGATGAGGCGGCGGCGCTCCGCGAGGAGTACGGCGTCGACGTCGTCGACGCGGTCGAGATCGACGTCGACGACGCCACGAGCGCATCGGGCGCGGTGGGCAACTACCGGTCCGAGCGCACCGTCGTCTGTCTCGTCGGCGGCGACGACGGGCTCAACCGGTTCGCAGTCGAGGAGCCGCGGGTCGACGTCCTCGCGCGCCCGATGGACGGGCCGGGGGAGTTCAACCACGTCCTCGCGAAGGCGGCCCGCGACAACGGGGTCCACGTGGAGTTCGACCTCGGCCCGCTGCTCCGCGCGAGCGGAGGGAAGCGCGTTCGCGCCCTCTCCGACCTGCGGAAGCTCCGCGAGATCGTGACCTACTACGACGCGCCCCACGTCGTCAGCGCGAACCCGCGCTCGCACCTCGCGCTCCGGGCGCCCCGCGAGCTGGTCGCCGCCGCCGAGGCGGTCGGGTTCGACCCCGAGTGGGTCGAGGAGGGGCTCCGGGCGTGGAGCGAGATCGCGGCGCGCAACCGGGAGCGTCGCTCCGAGGCCTTCATAGAGCCGGGGGTCCGACGTGGAAGGTATGAAGAAGACGGTTGAGGAGCACGCGGCGCGCTTCTCCGAGAAGGCGGCGGAGTACGACGACTCGAAGAGCGACGAGTACCACGCCTGCGCGAGCCTCGTTATCGAGTACGCCGACCCGAACCCCGACGACGTGGTCCTCGACCTGGGCGCCGGCACCGGCGCCATCGCGCTGGCGATCGCGCCCGACGCCGAGCGCGTGCTCGCCCGGGACATCAGCGAGGGGATGATGGACGAGGGCCGTCGGAAGGCCGAGGAACGGGGGCTCTCGAACGTCGAGTTCGCGTACGGCGAGTTCCGGGACCCCGAGGTCGACCCCGGCCAGCGGATCGACGTCGTCACCTCGAACTTCGCGCTCCACCACCTCGGCGACGACGAGAAGCGCGAGGCGATCCGCGTGATGGCCGCGACCGGGGCCCGCCGGATCGTCCTCGGCGACGTGGCCTTCTTCGAGGAGCCGGACCCGGAGGCGCCCTTTTACGGCCCCGATGTCGACGACCCGGCCACCGTGGGGACCCTCGTCGAGGCGTTCACCGCCGAGGGGTACGCGGTGACCGCGGTCGAGCGCGTCCACGACCAGGTCGCCGTGATCGTCGCGGAGCGGCTCGGCGGCGACGCGGGCGGGGAGTGAGCCGAGCCCGATGAAACACCTCCCCAAACACCTCCGACCGCGCTGGCGGTACCTCGCGGTCGGGATCGAGACGTGGCCCGACGCCGACCTCGGGCGCCGCTCCTTCCAGCGCGCGCTCTGGTACGCCGCCGGCAACCTGATCGGCGACGCGGGCAGCGCCGACGCCGACCTCACGCTGCTCTCGTTCGCGCACGGCGACGGGACGGGGGAAGCGGTGGTCAGGGTCCGGCACGGCCACGTCGCCGAGGCGCGCGCGGCGGTCGCCTGCGTGAGCGAGGTCGACGGCGACCCCGTCGGGATCCACGTCCGTGGAATCTCGGGGACGGTGCGTGCCTGTGAGGAAAGATATATGGGTCGCGCGGGCGCTAATTCGACACAGCGAGACGTCGCGTTCGGGGACGCCGAGCGGCCCGCGGTCGTGCGCGAGGACGCGTGCGACGTGCGTGTCGAGTCGGGTTACGTCGGCGCGGCGGCGTTCGACATCGAGTGATATCATGCAGGGCCAATCCCAACAGCAGGCGTACGACCGAGGCATCACCATCTTCTCTCCCGACGGCAGGCTCTACCAGGTCGAGTACGCCCGGGAGGCGGTGAAACGCGGGACGGCGAGCGTCGGCGTCCGCGCCGAGGACGGCGTCGTCCTCGCGGCGGACAAGCGCGCCCGCTCCCCGCTGATGGAGCCGGCGAGCATCGAGAAGCTCCACAAGGCCGACGACCACGTCGGCGTCGCGAGCGCGGGCCACGTCGCCGACGCCCGCCAGCTCATCGACTTCGCGCGCCGGCAGGCGCAGGTGAACCGCCTGCGCTACGGCGAGGCGATCGGCATCGAGACGCTGACGAAGACGATCACCGACCACATCCAGCAGTACACGCAGGTCGGCGGCGCGCGCCCCTTCGGCGTCGCGCTCATCGTCGGCGGGATCGAGAACGGCGAGCCGCGCCTCTTCGAGACCGACCCCTCCGGCACCCCCTACGAGTGGCGGGCGCTCTCGATCGGCTCCGACCGGAGCGACCTCCGCGACTACCTCGAAGAGGAGTACGAGGAGGGGCTCTCCACCGACGAGGCGGTCGGGCTCGCGCTCGACACCCTCGCGCAGTCGAACGACGGCGAACTGGCGCCCGACGGCGTCGGCGTCGCCACGATCACCGTCGACGACGAGGAGTACACCGAGCGGTCGAACGACGAGATCGAGTCGATCCTCGAGGAGCGCGACCTGCTCGCGACCGACGAGGACGCGGACGGCAGCGAGGGCGCGGGCGACACCGAGGACGCGGGCGACGGCGACGAGGAGTAGTCCGGTCGCCCCCGGTCGAAACGACCATTTTTCGAGGCGCGAACAGGGACGTATGAGCGACGACGCGGTCGAATCTGACGGGCCCGAGCGGGACGCCCCGACGCTCCCGGTCGGCTACGAGCTGCGGGAAACGACCCCGTCGGTCGACGCGTTCCGTCGGCTCCGGCGGGAGGCCGGCATGAGCGACCGGTCGCGCGAGGCGGTCGAGCGGGGGCTCCCGAACACGACGTACGGCGTTCACGCGGTCGAGACCGAGACCGGGTCGGCGGTCGGCATGGCGCGGATCGTCGGGGACGGCGGATCGATCTTCCACCTCTCGGACATGGCCGTCGCGGAGCCGCATCAGGGGCGGGGGATCGGGACGGCGATGATGGACGCGCTCGTCGCGTGGCTCCGCGCGAACGCCCCGGACGGCGCGTACGTCGACCTCCTCGCCGACGTCGACGGTTTCTACGAGCGATGGGGGTTCAAGCGGACCGCCCCCGCGTCGCGGGCGATGGGCGTCCGGACCGAAGAGCTGTGACTGGAGGCCGGCGCCGGACGCCGCGAGGGAACCGGCGGTCGGGTCGGGAGAGTTATGCCGCCGGGGGCCGACCGACGACGCGTGCAGAAGACGGTACTCATCACCGGCTGTTCCTCGGGTATCGGCCGCGCCGCGGCGCACGCGTTCAACGACGAGGGGTGGACCGTGTACGCGACCGCGCGGAACCCCGCGGACATCGAGACGCTCGGCGAGGCGGGCTGTGAGCTCGCCACGCTCGACGTCACCGACCAGTCCGACGTCGACCGCGTCGTCGACCGGGTCTTAGACGAGGAGGGCGCGATCGACGCCCTGGTCAACAACGCGGGGTACGGCCAGTTCGGGCCGATCGAAGACGTGTCGACCGCGGAGGTACACGAGCAGTTCGACGTGAACGTGTACGGGCCGCACCGGCTCGTCAAGGCGGTGTTGCCGGCGATGCGCCGCGAGCGCGACGGCACCATCGTCAACGTGTCCTCGGTCGCCGGGCGGGTCTCGTTCCCCGGCGGCGGCGTCTACTCCGGGTCGAAGTTCGCCCTGGAGGCGATGTCGGACGCGCTCCGCAACGAGGTCTCCGAGTTCGGTATCGACGTCGTCGTCGTCGAGCCGGGGCCGGTGAAGACGAACTTCTCGAGGCGCGCGCAGTCCGAGGCTGGCGTCGAGCCGGACGGGGGCGAGGACGACGCGTCGGACGAAGACACCAGCGACCGCTCCGGCGCATACGAGGAGTTCTACGCGATGTTCGAGGACGCACAGCTGATCGGCGGCGACGGTCCCGGGGCGGTGGAGCCCGAACTCGTCGCCGGCGCCATCTACGACGCCGCGAGCGCGACGCGGCCACCGGCGCGGATCCAGTCCGGCACGGCGGCCCGCGTCGGCGTGCTCGCGCGGTTCCTCCCCGACGCGGTGTTCGATCGGGGGTACGAGCTCGTCCGGAAGTTCACGTCGTAGCGTCAGTCGCCGTTTTCCGCTTCCCCGGGCCCCGACTCGACCGCGAACGGGCTCTCGCTCTCCCGCCACTCCCACCCCGGGAGCCGCGTCTGGAACCCCGCGGCGAGCGCGGCGTCGAGGTCGTCGGCGCCGGCGGTCCCGGCGTCGTCGCCCGGCGCGGTCTCGTCCTCGCTCACGTGGACGTCCACGAAGTGGAACGTCGCCTCCGCGAGCAGCGACAGCGGGCGGCCGCCGGCGATCGTCGCCGCGAGCTCGCGACCGAGGACCTCGTCGACGACGAAGCCCGGGTAGTCGCCGGCGACGTCGAGGTCGCGGAGGAGCGCGACGCAGCCGGCGACGTTGACCGCGACCTCGCCGTCGGCGAAGACGGCGTCGGCCTCGCGGCGGTACGTCTCGCGGCTCACGGGGTCGACCTCCGTCTCGAACAGCGTCCCGAGTCGCTCGCGGGTCTCGTTGATGAGGGGGACGACGACGGGCGCGCGGTCGCGCACCCACGCGTGCTCGTCGCGGACCGTCTCGGGGGTGACGCGCATGGGGATTCGAACGCCGACGCCGGACAAGGGGTTTGCCCTTTGCGAAGGGTTTTATAATAACGGGGGTATACGTCCACCTAAGCGGGTTTTCGCTGGCTGTTCCCGCACGGAACCACCTACGGACAGTACTACCACTATGCCTCCCCCGTCACGGTCGACCGTTCGGCGACGAGCCACGGACCGGCGCGCGGACGCGTTCGACGGCGGCGGCGACCCCAACTACCCGCGGTAAGATATGAGTCAAGTCGACAAGCAGCTCGATACCCTGAAATCAGAGATCGAACAGGAGATTCCGAACGACATCACGGTCACCGACGTCAAGTACGAGGGCCCGGAACTGGTCGTGTACACCCGCGACCCGAAGCGGTTCGCCGGCGACGGCGACCTGATCCGCCGGCTCGCCTCAAAGCTCCGGAAACGAATCACGGTCCGCCCCGACCCCAGCGCCCTCTCTCCGCCGGCGCGCGCCGAGGAGGAGGTGCGGGAGGTGATCCCGGACGACGCCGGCGTGACCGACCTCGACTTCCACGAGGACACCGGCGAGGTCGTCATCGAGGCCGAGAAGCCGGGGATGGTGATCGGCCGCCGCGGCTCCACGCTGCGGGAGATCACCCAGGAGGTCGGCTGGACCCCCGAGGTCGTTCGGACGCCGCCGATCGAGTCCTCCACCGTCTCGAACGTGCGCGGCTTCCTGAAGAACGAGCGCGAGGAGCGCCGCGACATCCTCGAGCGCGTCGGGCGCCAGATCCACCGCGAGGAGATGTCCGACGACGAGTGGGTCCGGATCACGACGCTCGGCTGCTGCCGCGAGGTCGGCCGCGCCGCGTTCATCCTCTCGACGCCGGAGACCCGGATCCTCATCGACTGCGGCGACAAGCCCGGCGCGGAGGGCGAGGTGCCGTACCTCCAGGTCCCGGAGGCGCTCGGGGCCGGCGCGGCGACGCTCGACGCCGTCGTGCTCACGCACGCTCACCTCGACCACTCGGCGCTGGTCCCGCTCCTGTACAAGTACGGCTACGACGGCCCGATCTACACGACCGAGCCGAGCCGCGACCTGATGGGGCTGCTCACGCTGGACTACCTCGACGTCGCCGCCAAGGAGGGGCGGACGCCGCCGTACGAGTCGGCGCAGGTCCGCGAGGCGATCAAACACACCATCCCGCTGGAGTACGGCGACGTCACCGACGTGGCGCCCGACGTGAAGCTCACCTTCCACAACGCGGGCCACATCCTCGGGAGCGCGGTCACGCACTTCCACATCGGCGACGGGCTCTACAACGTCGCCTTCTCCGGCGACATCCACTACGAGGACACCCGCCTGTTCAACGGCGCCGTCAACGACTTCCCGCGGGTCGAGACGCTCGTGTTAGAGTCCACCTACGGCGGTCGCGACGACTACCAGACCGACCAGGCCGACTCCGAGGAGGCGCTCAAGGAGGTCATCAACGAGACGTACGAGCAGGGCGGGAAGGTCGTCATCCCCGCGTTCGCCGTGGGGCGCTCCCAGGAGATCATGCTCGTCTTGGAGGAGGCGATGCGGAAGGGCGAGATCCCGGAGATGCCCGTCCACCTCGACGGGATGATCTGGGAGGCGACCGCGATCCACACCACCTATCCCGAGTACCTCCGCGACGACCTCCGCGACCGGATCTTCCACGAGGACGAGAACCCGTTCCTCGCCGAGCAGTTCAACCACATCGACGCCGGCGAGGACGAGCGACAGGAGGTCGCCGACGGCGACGAGTGCATCGTCATCTCCACCTCCGGGATGATCGAGGGCGGGCCGATCATGTCGTGGCTCCGCCACATCGGCCCCGACCCGGACTCGAACCTCGTCTTCGTCGGCTACCAGGCGCAGGGGACGCTCGGCCGCCGGATCCAGAACGGCTGGGACGAGATCCCGGTCGACGGCTGGGGCGGCGGGAGCCGCGGCGACACGCTCACCCTGGAGATGGGGACCGAGGTCGTCGACGGCTTCTCCGGGCACGCCGACCGGCAGGGGTTAGAGAACTTCGTGAAGACGATGAACCCGCGGCCGGAGAAGGTGCTGTGCGTCCACGGCGACGAGCGCTCCGTGCAGGACCTCTCCTCGGCGCTGTACCACGACTACAACATGCGGACGTTCGCGCCGAAGAACCTGGAGACGTTCCGGTTCAAGTAGGCCGAACCCGGTCTTTCCGCTCGGGTTTCCCTCGTTGCGCCGACGGGAGTCTTTAACCGGCGACGCGGCAACGTCGAGCCATGCGCATCGCGCTCATCGCCCACGACGAACTGAAAGACGAGATGGTGGAGTTCGTCACGAAACACGCCGCCGCGCTCGACGACTGCGAGCTCGTGACGACGGGGACCACCGGGAAACGCATCAGCGAGGAGACCGGCCTCGCCGTGAACCGACAGGCGTCGGGCCCGTACGGCGGCGACCTCCAGATCGGCGCGATGATCGCTGACGAGGCCATCGACGGCGTCGTCTTCCTCCGCGACCCGCTCACCGCGCAGGCGCACGAGCCGGACATCTCCGCGCTGCTCCGCGTCTGCGACGTGAAGGACGTCCCGCTGGCGACCAACGTCGCCTCCGGGGAACTGCTCGTCGAGGGGCTCCTCGACTCAACGTGAGCCGCCCCGCTCCCGAGTATCAGATCGGATACCGGGGGCCGCGGCGTTTTAGGTCCCGCAGTCGTACCCCGCACCGATGACCCGTCGCCCGACGACCCGTTACCCGATGGCCCGGCTCGCGGCGCTGGCGACCGCGTTTCTCCTCGTCTCGGCGCTCGTCGCGAGCGGGGCGGCCGTCGGTCTCGGCGCTGCGCAGTCCGGCGGCGAGGCGCCCGGGAACGACACGCGCGAGGGCGACACTCCCGACGACGCCGCGACGCCGCCGACGCGGTGTTTCGCGGGCGACGGCTACCCGATCTCGATCGGCGAGACGGGCGCGACGATCGACGCGGTCGTCCACCTCTCCGTGCTGACCGATCCCGCCGCCGGCAACGAGTTCGGACTGGAAGCGGCCGGGACGCTCGACGGCGACCCGATCGTGACGCTCGCCGCGGGGGTCCGGCTCACCGCGCGCGAGGCGATTTCGAACGGGATCGACCCGTTCGCGGCGTTCGACGTGTTGTACGCGTACGAGCTCGACCTCCCGATGTTCGGCGGCGCGATCGGCGACTCCGACTACCGCGGCGAGGGCTCCCCGATCGAGTCGGGCGCCGGCGCCGCGGCCTGCTGAGCCGGCGCGCGCCTCGCGGTCCGCTACTCGTCGTCTTCGCCGTCTCCGCCGTCCCCTCCGCCCGCCGGCGACCGGACCCCGCGAACGATCCCCAGTAGCTCCCGCCGAGCGTCCTCGGGACTCCGGCCGTCCGGGTACGCGTCCGATCCGAGCGGGTAGGCGCCGCCGGCGAGGAGGTACTCGTCGGTCGCCCACACCGCGAGCAGCGCCTCGACCGGGGAGCTGTCGCCCGGGCCGCCCGTATCGTCGCCGTCGCCGCCGGCGTCCCCGCCGATCCGACAGTCCCCGCGGAAGGTCCAGAGCGTCGCGCGGGAGGTGGTCGGATCGTCGATCGCGATCCCGCGCTCGCCGCGGCGCTCGACGGCCTCGACGCCGCGGTCGGCGAGCCGGTCGCGGAACCCCTCCCGAGCCCGTCGCTCGACGAGCCGCGTGAGCGCGGCGTTCGGTGTCGTCTCCGGGCGGATCCGCAGACGACTCGCGAAGCAGAAGGGGCGCGGCGGGGGGTCGTTCGTCCGCTCGTACCGCACCGTGCTCGCGGTCACCGAGACGGGGCCGGCCGCGAACGGTCGGTCCGTCGTCTCGGCGACGCGTCGCCAGCCGTCGAGGCGGTCCGGAGGGACGACCGGCGGGTCCATGGTCGGCGTTCGCCGGGCAGGTAATTAAAAGCGGGCGGGGGCGGAGGCGGCTCGGGCGGCGAGCGGAGAGGGGGCCGCCGCGGATCGGGTCAGTGGTCGTCTTCGCGCCACTTGTGCTCGCACTCGGTGCAGACGAAGAAGCGGGTCTCCGACTCGTCGGCCGAGCGGATCTGCTGCATGTACCAGTACGCGCGGTCGTTGCCGCACTCCGGGCAGTGGGCGGTCGTCTGCGGGAGCCCCTTGTCCTCCGCGTCGCTCACGTCGATGATCTCCGACTCGACCTGCGACTCGGTGGTCCACTCGTCGTCGCCGTCCTCGCGGCCGATCTCGTGGCCGCAGTCCTCGGAGCTACACACCCAGTGGTCCTCGCCCTCGCCGGACTTCATCATCGAGCCGCACTCGTCGCAGAACTTCATGGCGGAACCAGCCGCGGATCGTATATAAACGACGGGATCGCGGACGAGCGGCGTCGATCGCGTCGACGGCGGTTCGCGCGCTATTCGCCGTCGAGGTGCTCGGCGAGCGCGAACCGCACGCGCTCCTCATCGCTCCCCTTCGTCTCCCGACCGGTGACGACGACCTCGCCGATCTCGGCGGTGTCGCCGACGTGGGTCCCGGCGCAGGCGGTGCGGTCGTACGGGTCCGCGCCGGTCTCCGGCCCCGCGTCGTCGGCGCCCGCCGCGCCGATCTCGACAATCCGGAGCTCCCGGATCGAGTCGGGAAGGAGGTCGATGCGGGTGCGCTCCGGGTCCAGCGTCGCCTCCGCCTCCGCGCGGTCCATCGCGTAGCTCGTGACGGGGCGCTCGTCGGCGACGAGCTCGTTGAGGCGCGCCTCGATCCGGTCGAGGTCCGCGTCGTCGAAGCGGTCGTACGCCGCGTCGAGGTGCGCGTGGTCGTCGTACAGCTGGTTTCCGGTGGTCCGCGCGTCGAACTCGTTTAACAGAAGCGCCGACAGCAGGTGTTGGGCGGTGTGGTACCGCGAGTGAGCCGACCGACGCGCCGCGTCGATCTCGCCGACGACCGCGGTGCCGGGCTCGGGCGGGGACCGTGAGCTCCCTCCGTCCGTCGCCGCGAGAGTGTGGTAGATCGTGTCCTTCTTCTGCACGTCGACCACCCGCCACCGAGCACCGTTCTCCCCGTCCGCGACGCGGAGCGTCCCCGTGTCGTGCGGCTGGCCGCCGCCGGTCGGATAGAAGTGCGTCCGGTCGAGGACGACGCGGTCGTCGAGCGCGCGCTCGACGGTCGCCTCGAACGTCGTCACGGTGTCGTCGGCGAGGTACAGCTCCTCGGTCATATCCGAAGGGAGCGCTTCCGCCGGCTTAGGTGGTGCGTTCGGGGCGAGACGCGCGTGGGGAACGCGGCCGTCGAGGAGCGGCCGACCGCCGCTCTCAGATCCGATACTCGGACGTCGACGTTTATCCGTGCTCCCGGCGTACGCGGGTACATGAACCGTCCCGACCGGGCGCAGAGCGAGGTGATCGGCGTCGTGCTCCTTCTCGGACTCACGATCACCGCGGTCGGGATCACGGTCGCGCTCGGGTCGACGGCGCTCGCCGACGTGCAGTCGTCGGCCGACGTCCAGCGGATCGAGGGGGCGATGACGCAGGTCGACTCGAAGGCCAGCCTCGTGGCGCACGGCGGGTCGACGAGCCAGCGCGTCCGGCTCGACCCGGGGCGGAGCGCCGACGTGCGCGTCGACGGCGACGCGGGGGTGATGCGGATCGAGGTCGAGGCGGAGAACGAGGCCGGCGACCTGGAGACGGTGACGGAGAACGTCACGCTCGGCGCCATGATCTACGAGCGGGGCGACGAGCGGGTCGCGTATCAGGGCGGCGGCGTCTGGCGGTCGAACGGCGACGGCTCGTGGATGGTGTCCCCGCCCGAGTTCCACTACCGCGGCGACACGCTCACGCTCCCGCTCGTGACGATCGACGGCGTCGACGGGCGGCTCGGCGACGCCGCGGTCGTGACGGGCCGGTCGGAGCACCCGGAGGGGCTGTTCCCCTCCGAGAACGTCTCGAACCCGCTGCTCGGCGGCAACGTGACGATCACGGTCGAGAGCGAGTACGCGGAGGCGTGGGGGCGGTTCTTTGATACCCGGACGCGGGCGAACGTCACCCAGGTGTCGCCGACGGAGGTCCGCGTCGCGCTCCGCACGGAGACGGTCCACCCCACGCTGAGCGCGAGCGTCTCGTCGGTGGGTCGCTCTCGGCTCGACACGGGCGGGATCGACAGCCTGTACGCCGACAGCTACGACTCCAGCGTCGACTCGTACAACGCTTCGGACGCGAACAGCGATGCGGTGGTCCAGACCACCGGCGAGTTCCGACTCACGGCGGGCGGCGGCGGCGGCACCGACAGCATCACGATCCGCGGCGACCTCGTCGCGGAGTCGTACAACATCCCGTCCGGCCAGGAGGACAAGCTGAACGTCACCGGCGAGCGACGGGTCGACGACTCCCTGAGCGAGGCGGACCCCATCTCCGGAGCCATAACCGAGCGGATGAACCGGATCCGCGACCGGAACCTCGAATCGAACACCGTCTCCGGGTTCGGACACGACGACGGGTCGACTCGGACGATCGGGTCGGACACCTTCGTGAACGGCAGCGTCTCCGTCTCGAACGGCAGCACCCTCCGGATCGAGAACGGATCGGCCGTGCACGTCGACGGGGGGCTCAGCGTGAGCGGGGACGGCAGCCGGATCGAATTCGTCGGCGAAGACTACAGCGACGACAGCGACGACAGCGACGACATCGCGGTCCTCGTCGAGGGCGACGTCGCGATGCGGGACGGGTCGACACTCCGCGCACGGGGCGTGAACCGCAACGAGCTGTTCGTCGGCGGGATGATCGACGTGCGGAACGACGCGTCGATCACGACGGCCGCTGACACCCGCCTCGAGCTGTACAACACAGGCAACGTCGACGTGCGAGACACCGCGACGATCGCCGCCGACAGCGACGTGACCAAGAACCTGTGGCTCTACTCGAGCGGGGACGACGTCTACTTCGGGGGCGACCAGACCGACGGGATCGACTTCGCCGGCGTGATGTTCGCGCCGACGAGCGACGTGGAGCTCAGGAATCAGATGACGTTCAAGGGGTCGTTCACGTCCGGGAGCTTCGCGTTCGACGACGCCGACCTCAGCCTGCACTACGACGAGGCGCTCAGGGACGTCCAACCGTTCGCTGGCGAGTCCGTCCCCGTGGTGAGCCATCTCCACGTCTCCCGACACCGGGTGACGGTCGAGGACGACTGATCCGATCGCGCTGGACCGCTCGCGGGAGGACCGTCAGCGCCGAAGCCCGATGAGCCGCACGACCTCGCGCACGTACACCAGGTCGTCGTGAGTCAGCTCCGCCACCGCGACGCCGTCGGCGTCGGCGGGTGTCGCGTCCGAGAACCCGTCGACCCGCTCGAAGTAGCGCGCCCACGCGTCCGGGTGGTCCGTCTCCACCCAGAGGTACAACGTCTCGCCGCTCGCGGCGTCGAACCGCGTCGTCGTCGAGTCGGCGTTCGGGTCCTCGACCGCAGTGATCTGGACGGTCCCCTCGCCGGTGACGCTCTCCTCACCGTCGCCGCGGAGCAACGCCACCATCGGAATCGTCGTCCGACCGTCGGCGGCGACGAAGCGGGGCTCGGACAGCATCACCGAGCCGTCGCCATCGCCGCGGACCAAGGCGCCGGCCTCGTAGGCGATCGTCGTGTCGCCCTCCTCGTACGCGATCGTCCTCGACGTCCACTCGTCGAGCGTGTGGTTCGTGACGTCGTCGGGGTCGCTGGTGTTCGCGAGAACGAACCGCGTCTCAGCGGAGGTCGACAGCGTGCCGCCGGCCAGCCGGATCTCGGTCGCCCGGTTGGGGTCGCTGTACCGCTGGACGTCCCGGAGGTTGTCGTCGAGTACGTCGAACGCGCGCTCGACGTTGGCGACGCGCTCGGCCTCGCGCCGGTCCTCCACGCCCGTGATGCCGACCGCGAACACCGTGCCGATCGTGATCGTGATCAGCGAGAACACGAGGATGTAGCCGACGACGTCGCTCACGCCGCGCTCGTCGTCGACGAGCGAGGGAACGCCCGCGATCGAGACCGTCTGGTTCCGCCCTCGCCCGCTCATCGCTCCGTCACCTCCAGCCGACCGCTCGAGCCGTTATACCGGATCCGGATCGGCCCGCCACGGACGCGAGACGATTCGACGGACAGGTTCGCGACGTGCGGGATCTCGGCGACCGCCTCCGGGTCGTCGGTCCGCAGCGTCACGGCCTCGGAGTCGACCGCGATCCGATAGGGACGGCCGGCGATCCGGGCGGGCAGGTCGACGTCGACCGAGACGTTCGCGTCGGGGGCGTCGGCCGGGCGGTCGACCTCCGCCGCGCGGGCGAGCCGGTCGGCGCTCTCGAGGTTCGCGACCGCGGTCTGGCCGACCACGGCGAGGTCGCCCCTGACGACGCGGTCCGTCTGCGAGTCGACGACGCCGCCGATCCCGATGACGATCCCGGAGAGCAGCACCGCGCCGATCGCGAGCGTCAGCACGTACCCGACGGTGACGCTCACGGCGCGCTCGTCGCCGCGGAAGCGACGATCGCCGCCGCCGTCCACCGTCCCGCACTCACGCATCGGGCTCACCCGGCGCGACCCGGACCGTGGTCTCGAACCGGAGCTCCGCGGTGCGGTAGCTGAGGTCGATCTCCGCGTCGTACACCGCGGGCGTCGCCGTCAGGTCCGAGTCGACGGCGTCTCCCGTATCGGGGCGCGCGGTGGCGGTCACCGTGCCGTTCGCCGCGTCGGTCCGCTCGATCGTCACGTCGTAGGGGGTTCCCAGCGCCCCGGCGCTCGTCGTCCAGAGCCCCGGACAGGACTCGTCGCCGAGCCGCCCCCCGGTCAGATCGACCGCGACGCGGTCGGCGGCCGGCGTCGAGCAGACGACCGTCGGGGCGCTCCCGTTCTCGCCGACGGCGACGGTGACGTCGCCGGTCTCGTTGTACACGTACACCTCCCGCGTCTCGTTGACGCCGTCGTCGAACCGGACGTGGAACGCGTCGCCCGGTGCCCCGGACGCGTCGGTCGACGAGAGGTTGGTGGAGTCGACCTCCACGACGAACCCTCGGATCTGAGCGACGTCGAGCGCGAGCGTCGCGTTCGCGTCGCCGGTCCCGTTCGCGGTGAGGTTCCCCGTCACGTAGCTCCCGCCGCGGATCGACGAGGGGTCGGCCGCGACGTGGGTCACCCCGCCGCGATCGGCGTACGCCCGGGCGAGGTGCGCGTCGAGGTCGGCGATCCCGTTCTCGACGGCGGTTGCCGCCGCATCGTGGTCCGAGAGTCGGTTCCGGTTCGTCCCGTCGATCAGCTTTCCGGTCTCCTCGACCGCGGCGGCGCGGACCTCCAGCGCCTCCCCGTCGGCGGCCTCGACCCCGCGGGTCGCGACGTTCTCGCTGTAGATGCTCGCGTTCAGCAGCACCACGAGCGCCACCAGCGAGACGGCGACGACGAGCCCGGAGACCAACAGGAGCTGTCCGCGGTCCGCGTCGCGGAAGCGTCGGCCACCGGCGGGGCCGTCGACGCGGGGGCCGCCCCTGTCGCGGGGACCGTCGCCCTCGTCGTCGGGCGACCCGGGAATCACAGCTGCCATACGACGATGCGCACCTCCAGTCTGTCGTACACCGCGCCGCCGCCGGCGTCGGCCGCGTAGAACTCGCCGCTCGCGCTCCCGTCGGAGAGCATCCGCAGCGTCGTGTTCTGGTATCCCGGGGCGGTCAGATTCGCGTCGTCGGTCAGGACGACCGTGCGCGTCGCCGTCACGGCGTTGTCGCTCGGCGCGCCCATGCTCACCAGCGTCGTCTCGTTCCCGTCGCCCGGTCCGTGTCGGATCCGGACGTTGAACGCGATCCGTCGCTCGCCGAAGCTCGCGTTCAGCGCCTCGCCGAACGCGTTCGGCGGGCCGCCGCCCGTGAAGTAGCTCGGGCTCCGTTCGCCCGTGAACGATTCCCTGTCCGGGTCCCAGCGGAGCAGCGCCGCTTCGAGGTCGCCGTTGGCCGCGCTCGTCTCCAGCAGGTCGTTCGCGACCGCCCGCTGCTGGTTCTCCAAGTGCTGGTTCGACGTGCTGGCCGACAGCGGCGTCACCGCGGTCGCCTGCAGCGCGAAGGTGAGCCCGGCGACGATCAGGATCGCCGCCGCGAACGCCTCCAGCGTGTGCGCCTGCGCGCGGTCGTCGGTCGCCACGGTCACCACACCCACACCGTGAGCCGGTACTGGTCGCCGTCGATCGAGACGAGCCGCTGCGAGACGCTGACGCCGCCGCGGTCGACGCGGACCGGGTCTCTCGTGCTCCGGCGCAGTTCGATCGCGTGCGTGCCGTGCTCCGTGTCGACGGTGACGGTCGACGCGTTGCCGATCGGGTCCGGATCGCTCATCGAGTGGACGACGACGAGCACGTCGTCGTCGATCCCGAACTCCGCGGCCGTGTCGTTCGCGACCCCGGCCGGACAGCCGGCCGCGGCGGCGAGGGTGGCGTTTCCCGCGTCGCCCTCGAAGTAGGCGGCCGTACACGCCGGCGATAGCACCGCGGGCTCCGTCGGCGACGCGGCGAGCAGGTCGCCGGCGACCCCCGCGGCGACGCGGTCGCTCACGACCGGCGAGGCGGTCGCCGCGCCGGCGAAGGGATCGAACACGGTCGGGACGAACGCGATCACGAACCCGAGCGTCAGCAGGAACACGCTCGCGCCGATGGCGAAGTCGATCGGGGTCTGCGCGCGGTCTCTCGCGAGCGGTCGGCGAGAGGTGGCCGCGCGCCGGTCACCCGACATAGATCCACACCCCCAGCGCGAGCGTCATCAGGACCACCGCGAACTTGACGCCGGAGATGATGTCGGCGCTGCGGATGTAGCCGCTGATGAACCCCGAGAGCACCGCCTGCAGGGTCACCGCGTGGAAGAACAGCATCGAGAGGACGGCGGGATCCACGCCGCCACCGCCCCCGAACCCGGCGCCGCCGCCCGCGCCGCCCGCGGACTCCCCTTGCGACGAGAGGTCGCCCATCACGTCGATGAACTGGGTCTGGAGGATCGCCATCACGCCGAGCAGCGTGACGTACGTCATCACGATGATCGCCACCTGCATCCGGGTCCGGGAGATGCGTTCGCGCTCGATGTCGTCCTGGTTCTCCGACGCCTGCGCCGCCGTCGTCAACACGTCCGTGATCTGCGAGGAGGCCTCCTGCGCCTCCGAGATGAGCTTCACCGTCCGGGCGAGCCGCGGGACCGCGTACTTGTTGTTGAACTCGACCATGGCGTCGCGGAGGCTCATCCCGTAGTTCACCTTCGCGTGGATCACCTCGAACTCCTCGGCGAGCTGGCCGGTGGAGGTCTCCGAGACCGTCTGGACCGATTCGAGCAGGGTCTGCCCGGTGTCGTTCGCCGAGGAGAGCTTCCGGAGGCTCTCGGAGAGCTTCCCCGTGATCGCCCGCTTCGAGCGCTGGCTCCACTCGTGGAAGACCGCGAGGGGCCCCATCACGAGGTACGCCGGGACGTAGATCCAGACGAACGCCGACCAGACGGGGCGAGCGACCCACCCGTCGAAGGTCGTCGGCGCGTTGCCGGTGAGCGCCGCGATGGCGACGATCGCGACCGCGGCCGGCACGGTCAGCGCCAGCGTGTACAGCGGGTTGTCGCGCAGGAAGTGGTGCGGCGCCGAGACGATCTGTTTCGTCTTGTACGTCCCCTCCCGGTCGCGGATGCGGTCGAAGACGTCGAAGCGACCGACGAACCCCTCGATCAGCCCGAAGTGGAGGAGTCCCTCCCGGCTCGTCTGTCGGAGGCGCTCGCTGCCGCCGTCGGGGCGGAGGTAGCCGTCGCCCGGCTCGTCCTGCTTGACGGTGGAGACGAGCACGAGGAAGCCGATCCCGGTCAGCGGGATCAGCACGTACACCGTCGCGTACAGGAGCCGGTCGTCGGCCTCGCCCATCATCCCCATGATGACGAGGATGATGATGAGGAGGAGGGGGAATAAGGAGAGCGTCATGTACATCTCGCCGAACAGCTCCAGGGTCTCGAGGGTCATCTCGCGCTCCTGTTTCGACGTGCGGAGGTGTTTCTCCTTTTTGTCCTTCAGGAAGCTCTCCATGTCGCCGCCGGAGTTGACGATCGAGAGCATGTCGGCGAGGAACTGCGAGAGCTCGTCGGAGGGGGTCTCCATCGACTGCTGGCGGATCGCGTTCCGGTAGTCGGTGCCGAAGTACTCCGTCTCGTTGACGATGCTCTGGAACTCGCGGGAGACCTCGCCGTACGTGTCTTCCGCCGTCGCCATCGCGCGGAGGATCTCGAGCTGGTTGAGCCCGCCGACGGAGAGCGCGTACATGAACGAGACGGAGTCCGCGAGCAGGAGGTTGATCTCGCGCTTCCGCGCGGACGCCCGCGAGTAGGGGATCGCGACGACGGTGCCGAACCCGAGCGCGAACCCGATCGAGCCGAAGACGAGGCCGCTTATCAGCACCGCGGTCGGCACGACGAGCGACCGCAACAGCGCCTGGACCTCCGGCGTCGGCGCCGGCACGCCGAGCGACAGCGTGCTCGGGTCGATCAGCCCGAGCGAGAAGACGCCGTAGCCGATCAGCGTGCCGAGCGCCCAGAGGAGCCCGCCGACGAGCAGTCCCGCGCCGAGCGCCCGCGAGACGTACATCTCCACCTGGTCCGGCATCCGGGCCTCCGCGAGCTTGCGCTCGACGTCGCCGACGAAGTCGCCGTCGGGGTCGAACAGCAGCTCGAAGACGGGGTAGAACAGCTCCGCGAGGACGTCGGCGTCGGCGGAGCCGTCGCCGACCCCCGTGTCGAGACTCACGCGAGCCACCTCGTCGGGGACACGACGCTACCGCTCCTCCGGGGACTCGACCGTGCCGAACCCCCAGTCGCCGATGTCGTCGTCGTCGCCCTCCGCGTCCTCGTCGCGCTCGACGGTCGGCCCGTCGCCGCTCTCCGCCCCCTCGTCGCTCTCCGCTTCGTCCTCGCCTGCCGCAGACGCGTCGTCGCCCTCGGTGTCGCCGTCCGGATCGCCTTCGTCACCGTCGGCGGCGGCCGGATCCAGCACGTCGATCCCCTCCTCGAACGGCTCGTCGAAGTCGATCGCGCCGCCCCCGGCGGCCGAATCGGCGTCGGTCGCGTCACCGATGCCGTCCCCCGGCGACGAGCCGTTCGCCGCCTCCGTCCCGTTCGCGCTCGCCGGTTCGCTCGACGCCCGGGACCGATCGCTCGGCCCGACGCCGGGGCTCCCGTCGACCGGGCTCGCGTCGGCGACCCCGTCGAAGTCGTCGGTCGACGGTCCGTCGGTCGCCGCTCCGTCGGCCGTCGTCGTCTCGGTCGTCACCGGCTCGGTCGTCACCGCCTCTGCCGCCGTTCCGTCGAGCGGCGCGCTCTCGCCATCCGCGACGGTCTCGGGGCGTTCGGGACCGGCCGCGTCCGGGTGGAGCGCCGCCGCCTCGCGGGCCGTCTCCGCGAGCGTCTCGCGGTCGGCGTCGGGAGTCGCCTCGACGTCGGCCGCGGGCGTCACGTCGAGCAGCGCGTCGGCGACGGAGTCGGGCATCCGGCCGCGGTACTCGGCGAACAGGTCCTCGGCCTCGGCGAGGATGCGCTCGACCTCCGCGCGGCCCGCCTCGTCCGGCTCCGGCCGGGGCACCATCTCCTCTTTGTCGCGGTCGACGTTGATGAGGACGGACTCCATCTCTCGGAGGTCCTCCAGCGAGCGCTCGAGCCCCTCGTTCGCCATCAGCGCGAGCACCGTCTCGGGGTCGTTGATGAACGCCTGGAACGTCGCGGCCACCTGCGCGTAGCTGTTGAGCCCGCGGTCGATGAGGTACGCCAACACGACCCGACGCTTCCGGAGCTCCTCGTTCAGCGTCTCGCGGCCCCACCCGCGGTCGAACATGATGTCCTCGAGGGTGTTCGAGTCGCCCATCTGCAGGAACTCGTCGGTCTCCGCCTGCCACTGGAACACGTCTTGGACGTTGATCTCGTCGTTCTCGGCGTCGTAGTGGTTGATCTCGGTCAGCGACTTGTTCCGGCGCACCTTCTTCCCCTGCACCCGAGTCGACGTCTGGACGGAGACCAGATCGAGGGCCGTGAACATCGTCTTCGAGACGTTGATCGGCTCCGTGGTGAACCGCTTGAGCACCTCGCCGACCGTGTCGGCGTGGAAGGTGGTGTAGGTGGTGTGGCCGGTCGACATCACCTGGAACGCGGTCCGCCCCTCCTCGCCGCGGATCTCGCCCATCACGATGTAGTCGGGGCGCTGGCGGAGCGCGGCCTCCAGCAGGTCGAACTCGTCGATGTCGCCCTTGTCGTCGTCGGAGAAGGAGGGGCGGGTGACCGAGGCGATCCAGTTGCGCTGGGGGAGCTCGACCTCGCGGGTGTCCTCGATGGAGACGATCTTCGCGTTCGAGGGGATAAAGAGGGAGACCGCGTTCAGGCTCGTCGTCTTCCCGGAGGCGGTGCCGCCCGCGAAGATCAGGCTCTTGTGGTTCTCGATCGACAGCCAGAGGAACGCCATCTCGTCGAGCGAGAACGTCTTCCAGTTGATCAGGTCGATCGGCGTGAACGGGATCTCGTTGAACTGCCGGATGGTGTAGTTCGTCCCGTGGTCCGACACCTCGCGGCCGAGCGTGAGCTGGGCGCGAGAGCCGTCGGGGAGGGTGGCGTCCACCTGCGGGCGCCGCTTCGAGATCCCCTTGCCGGAGCGCTGCGCGAGCTTCACGACGAAGTCGTCGAGCTCGTCGGTCTCGTGGTAGACGTTGGTGATGATCTGCTCGTAGTCGGAGTGGTAGACGAAGACGGGCGAGTTGTACCCGTCACAGGAGATGTCCTCCACGTTGATGTCGTACTTGATCGGGTCGATCCGCTCGTAGCCGATGAAGTCCCGCTTGAGGTAGTACAGCAGCTTCTCGACCTGGTGGTCCGACAGCGTCTCCGGGTCCTCGGCCAACACCGCCGGCTCGGGCCGCGCGAGGATCTTCGCCGGCGCCGAGTCCGACTCCGCGGGGGGTTCGTAGCCGAGCGACTCCGTGATCCGAGCGGCGATCCCCTCCGTGACGTCGAAGCCGAACCGGTCGACCGCGTCGTCGACGAGGTCGTCGATCACCCCCCGGTCGCCGGCCTCGCGCTCGTAGAGGTCGTACCGGTCGAGCAGGGTGAGCGCCTCGTCGACGATCACCTCCTTGCGGAACTCCTCGTCGCCCCCCGCGATCGCCTCGTCGGCGTACTTGATCGAGGTGCGGAGCTTCCCCGTCAGGAACTCGACGAGGTCCGTCTCGATCTCGGTCCGGTACGGCTGGACGGCGTAGTACTTCACCTCGTTCTCCTTCGTCGAGCGGAACACGATCACGAACGCGTACGGCTCGTTCACCCAGTACCGCTCGATCTCGCGGAAGTGGGTCTTCTTCGGCATCGGCACCGCCTTCTCCAGGTCGTACCGGTTCGCGAGCGTGGTGTCGCCCGCGGCCGTCGAGAAGAACGCGTCCTCGTCGACCTCGGGGTTCACGTTCACCGTGCGCTCATCGACCAGGTCGGCGAGCTCGGCGGCGGCGCCCCCGCCCGCGCCCAGCAGTTCCTCGGTCCGGTCGGGGTCGAACCCGAGCGCCTCGGTCTTGTCCTCGTGGGTGAACTCCAGCGGCTCGTCGTCCTCGTCCGTCGGCGGGTTCCCCTCCTCGTCGAGGAAGTACTCGTCGCGGTAGTCGTCCCACGTGTAGTACCCCTTCAGGACCGGCACCGAGTAGAGGTCGTACCGCGCCGAACAGAGGTCCCAGAGGACGTCGCCGACGGCCGCGGCCGCCCGGACCCGGTACTCCGTCTCCGAGGGGTCGAAGCCGAGGAACTCGCTCGGGTCGACGTCGACGCGGGCCCACTCCTCGGCGGTCGGCGCGCGCCGTGGGACCGTCTCGACGTCGTCGGCCGCGACGGCGACCGTCCCGGACACGCCGCCGCCCCCGACCGCGAGCAGGCCCTCGTCGTCCGTTTCGTCGTCCGTCCCGTCCGAGTCATCGTCCGTCCCGTCCGGGTCGGTCGCAGACGCCTCGTCGTCGGGGTGAGGTTCTTTGTCGTCGGCTTCGGTGTCGTCCGCAGACGCCCCGCCCACTTCCTCATCGGGCGCTTCAGCGGAGTCGTCCGCGTCGCCGCTTTCGGTCGGTTCCCCCGGCTCGTCCCCCTCGGTCGTCGCGTCCGGATCCGCCTCCGGCTCCGACGCGAACGCGCCGGAGTCCACCGCCGCCGTCGACGTCCCGTCGGGGACCACGGCGTCGCCGCTGAGAACGACGTGGTCGGCGCCCACGACGAGCGTCCCCGCGTCCGGCGTCCCGTGACCGGAGACCGGGGTGTCGCCGTCGGCCACGAACGCCTCGTCGACGCCGGGCGCGCGGAGCACGACGTCGGCGCCGTCCTCGGCGTGCGCGGCGACGGCGCTCGCCGGGACGACCGGCTCCTCGCCGACGTCGGCGTACAGCTCCGCCGCGGCGTCGGCGCGGCCGCGATCGTTCAGGAACGCCCGCCACGAGTACCGTCCCCTCGCGACGGGCGGGTCGGACGCCGTCCCGTCGGTCGCCTCGTCGGGCGACTGCGGCGAGCGCTCGGCGTCCTCGGTTGCCATAACTGCGTAAACAGCTCGACCGTTAAAAAAGGTGTCTCGCAAAACCCCGCGACTGATAATCGCCCGGCGAGAGGACGGTTTTTAGGTCGGTGGCCGCCGAAGCGACGGCGTGGCACCCTCAGACGACGCTCCGCTCCGCCGCGCGCTCGGTCGCCTCCGGCGGCCGGCGGTCCGCCGCCGCGTCCGCGCGGCGATCGCCGAGGAGCTGCTCGGCACTCCCCGGAGCCTCGGCGTCGTGCTCGCGTTCGTCGCGTTCATGCTCGCGGTCGGCGCCGGCTACTACGCCCCGACCGCCGGCGACGTGCCGGTCCCGCTGTGGCCGCTGTACGCGGACTCGGCGGTCGCGGTCGCGCTCGGCGGGGCGGTCCTGCTGACGCTCGTGCCGACGGTTCGGGCGGGCGGGAGCGTCGTCGCCGACGCCCCCGCGTCGCGACCGCTGGCGTACCTCCAGACGCTCGCGTTCGTCTGGCTGGTCACGTTCGGCCTCTGGCCGCTGGTCTCGCTGAACCTCGCCTTCTCGCAGTACGTCGCGGCCCCCGACGCGTGGATCTACTACTGGGGCGTGCTCGGCACGCACCTCTGTTTCGTCGGGCTCGCGCTGCTGTTCCCGGCGTTCGGCCGGACGACCCGCGGCGCGCTCGCGCTCGCGCTCGCGCTGGCCGTCGGAAACGTCGCCCTCGACTACGGGATGGGGTATCACCCGCCCCTCCTGTACGAGCCCGGACCGCTGCTCGCGGGCGCGACGCTCGCGATCGCCGGGTTCGCGGTGTGGCTCGCGTGGCGATCGTTCCCGCGGCTGGACAGTGCGAATTAGAATCAATCTCAACGATTGCCGGATGATCCCCGTCCATTCTCGTTGTTCGTGAGACCTCGTGTGGACGGTGATTGGTTACTCGCTGTTCTCTGACACCCGGTGTTGTCGTGACGTACCGAGTGCTCACAACACGAATATGACGTATGAACTCACGAGCGCCGACAAGCCCAGTAGTACAAGACCAACTCGCTGGGCGCTGATTATCGACCGAGCGGGAGGTTCGCTTGGGGATTCCTCGCGAGGAGTTTTCGCCTGTTTTACCGACCCATCGACGGCGACGTCGGGACTCGAATCGAAATTTGAATCCGGCGTGTTGCCGACGGTGTGCTGAACTTCGGCAACAGAGTACGGCTCCCCTTCCGCCTCGGATTTGGCGCGCTCACGAAGTTCTTGAAGATCGGTATTAGGATCTCGAAATTTTTCTCCTGTCTTCGAGTCAGAACCACGTGATCGGCCAATCTTTGTGCCGGATTTACTGGAACTCGAAGTAGGCGGCCGCGCGTCCGAAATACGCGGACAGTCGTGTTTTTCTGGCAGTCGATGATACCGACAGAGGGTCTGAGAGCAGTAGTCACATTCGTACGTGAGCGTGCTTATGTCGTCCCCACAGTAATCACACGAACTCATCGGCAAAATGATTAAAATAGTGATATAAAAAGCTGGTGCGATGCCAGCCAATTCCGAGCGTCTCGGTATCCAGAAGAGATCTCACATTCGTGATTCAACAGTAGTCACGGGCGCGACGGGATCCTCGCGAGCGAACGGAGTGAGCGAGCGAGGGTCAGCCGTGCCCGTATCGAACGCAGTGAGATACGGGCACGGCGGGATTCGAACCTCAGTCACTCCGCTCGCTACGCTCGCTTCGTTCCCTGCTTCGAATCCCGCTTGTGCCGCTACTGCTCACTTCGTTCGCAGGTAGCGGGCGCGACGGGATTCGAACCCGCGATCGAGAGGTTAGGAACCTCTCGCCCTGTCCGCTAGGCCACGCGCCCAACGCGGTGGAGAAAACGTCGCAGCGGGGATCGGTCGGCGTCGCCGAGCCGGTCTACGCGCTCGTCTCTTTCTCGGTCTCGAGGTCCTCGAGCTCCTCGTCCTCGTCGGCGTCGACCGTCGAGTCCGTGTCGACCGACGACTCCTCGTCGCCCTCTTGCATCTGTTTCAGTTCGTCCTCTACCTCCTCGCGTCCCTTCTTGAACTCGCCCATCGCCTGGCCGGTCGACCGAGCGAGCTTCGGAATCTTGTTCGCCCCGAACAGGAGGACCAGCACGAGCAGGATGATGAGGAGCTCCGGGCCCGCCGGGATGCCGCCGATCAGTGGAGTCGCAATTGCCATCTCTGTCCCGCAGTAACCCTCTTGCGACTATAGTCTTTTTGCCTTAGTGAGCCGACGTCGAGTCGTCGTTGGGCGGGCAACGCGCCGAGAATTCCGCCTTTCCGGAGAGTCGGTCGATGAACGTCGAAACCGTGATACGGCCGGGGCGTAATCGGGGGATATGACGACAGTCGGCGACGACGCCCCCGACTTCACCGCCTCGCTCGTTGACGGTGACATCGAACCGTTCCGGCTGGACGACCGCCTCGGCGACGAGCCCGTGGTGCTCGCCTTCTTCCCGGCCGCCTTCTCGAACACCTGCACCGACGAGATGGAGGCGCTCCGCGACGGGTTCGACCGCGACGACTGCACCCTGTTCGGCGTGAGCACCGACCTCCCGCACGCGCTCGCGGCCTACCGGACGCAGTACGAGCTCCCGTTCGGGCTCGTGGGCGACCCCGACCACCGCGCGATCGAGGCGTACGACGTCATCGAGGACTTCGAACACTACGGCGTCGAGACGGTCGCGCAGCGGGCCGTCTTCGTGATCGACGGCGACGGCGTCGTGACGTACCGCTGGCTCGCGGAGCACTCGGGACAGGAGCCGGACTACGACGCGCTCGACGAGGCGGTCGCCGAGGCGGCGGCGTAGGTCGCCTCAGGTCGCGTCGCGGAGGTCCTCCAGCGACTCCGGATTCTCCATCGAGGAGAGGTCGCCGGGGTCTTCGTCCCTGTACACCGACTCGATCGCGCGCCGGATGATCTTCCCGGACTGCGTCTTCGGGAAGGCGTCGACGAACAGCAGCTCGCGCGGCCGGAACGGTTTGCCGTGTTCCTCGCCGACCAGCTCGCGCAGCTCCTCGCGGAGCCCGTCGCTGGGCTTGACACCCGGTTCGAGGACGACGTACGCGACCACCGCGGTGCCGGTGGTGTCGTCCGGGACGCCCACCGCGGCCGCCTGGTTGACGGCGTTGTGATCGATGAGCACGCCCTCGATCTCGGCCGGGCCGACCTTGCGGCCGGCGACGTTGAGCGCGTCGTCGGCGCGCCCGTGGAGGAACCAGAAGCCGTCCGCGTCCTTCTGCGCGAAGTCGCCGTGGTCCCAGAGGTCCTCCCACGTCGACCAGTACTCCTCGAGGTAGCGCTCGTCGCCGGACCACAGCGACTTCGTCATCGACGGGCAGGAGTCGCGGGCGACGAGGTAGCCGCGCTCCCCCTCGTCTCTCACCGACTCGCCGCTCTCGTCGACGATGTCGACGTCCATTCCGAGCCCCGGGCCGCCGAGCGTGCAGGGTTTGAGGGGTTGGTTCGGCATCGGCATCAGGAAGCAGCCGCAGATCTCCGTGCCGCCGGAGATGTTGATTATCGGGCAGTCGCCGCCGCCGACCGCGTCGTAGAACCAGCGCCACGACTCCGGGTCCCACGGCTCGCCGGTGGAGCCTAAGATTCGGAGCGATGAGAGGTCGTGTCCCTCGACCCACTCGTCGTCTCCGACTCCATCGGAGTCGGACGGCTCGTCAGACGCAGTCTGACGGCTGCCGTGCTTGCGGAGCGCGCGGATCGCGGTCGGCGAGATGCCGAACTGGGTGATCCCGTGTCGGTCGATCAGCTCCCAGAACCGGTCGGGCTCGGGGTGGTCGGGCGCGCCCTCGTACATCACCACGGTCCCGCCGAAGGCGTGGTTCCCGATCAGCGTCCACGGCCCCATCATCCAGCCGATGTCGCTCACCCAGAAGAACCGGTCGGCGGGCTTCTGGTCGAAGCCGAAGTGGATCTCCTTCGCGCACTGCGTGAGGACGCCCGCGTGGGTGTGGACGATCCCCTTCGGCTCGCCCGTCGTCCCCGAGGAGTACAGCAGCATGGACTCCCGGTCGCTCGGGAGCCGCTTCGTCTCGTAGTCGGTCGACCGCGACGCGATCGCCTCGTCCCACGTGGCGTCTCGGCCGGGGTTCCACGGAACGGGGTCGTCCGAGTCGCCGTCGGGAGTCGCCCCAAGCCGGTCGTACACCACCGCGTGCTCGACGTGGCCCGCGTCCGCGATCGCCTCGTCGGCGGTCGCCTTCAGCCGGACCTCGCTCCCTCGGCGGTAGAAGCCGTCGCCGGTGAAGAGGACGGACGGCTCGGCGTCGGCGATCCGGGTCGCCACCGCGTCGGTGCCGAAGCCGGAGAAGATCGGGACCGCGATCGCGCCGACTTTCAGGCAGCCGTAGAGGATCGAGACGACCTCGGGCACCATCGGCATGTACAGCCCCACGGTATCCCCGGTCTCGACGCCGACGGACTCCAAGTAGTTGGCGACGCGGTTCGTCTGCCGGGCCAGCTCGTGGAAGGTGACCTCGCGGACGTCGCCGGGCTCGCCCTCCCAGATCAGCGCGACCCGGTTCCGGTTCGGCGAGTCGACGGCGGCGTGGCGGTCGACGACGTTGTGCGCGACGTTGATCTCGCCGCCGGGGTACCAGTCGGTGAACTGCGGACCGTCGGTGTCATCGCGGACTTCGTCGTACTCGCTGTAAAACTCGATGTCGAGGTAGTCGACGATCTCGTCCCAGAACCAGTCGACGCCGGACGCCGGCTCGCCCGGGACTTCCGAGGTGGTGCGCTCGATCAGCGCCTCGTAGTCGTCGATCCCGTACTCGCGCATGAACGCGGCGACGTTCGTCGACTCGGCGAACGCCTCGGTGGGCTCGTGTACGACCTCGTCTATCCCCTCGTACTCGTCCATCTCGTCCGGCCGTTTTCGCGGTGATCGTAAGTAATTTTCCTGAAATTCGGGCTACCGCGGGTCGGCGCACTCGCCGGCGACCGCGACGTTGCCCGCGTCGACGGCGACCGTCCCGTCGTAGCGGGCGCAGACGCCGGCGTCCCACGCGAGCCGTCCCTCCCAGTCGGCGCCCGTCACGACGACCTCGTGCCGGCCGGTCTCGCCGACGGTCACCTCGAACGCGCGGGCGACGCCGGCGTCGACGCGGTCGGACGTCTCCTCGTACGTCGTCCCGTCGTCGCCCTCGACGACCACACTCACGTCGACGGGGGCGTCTCCGTCGTTCCGGACGGTCAGGTCGAGCCGGCCGGCGTCGGTCTCGCCGAGGCCGAGACAGCCGGCGCCCGCCGCCGTCGTCACGGTCGCCGTCGTCGCCGCGAGGAGTTCGCGTCTGTGCATGGGAACGCCTCGTCGGTGCGGAACTTGAACCCCGAACACGCGAGCGTCGGGGGATCGCGCGGGATCTTATAAAAACGTCCGACCGCGTCGGGATGTCGGTTCCGGTCGGGTCGGACGGCGCGCCTACTCGGTCTCGGTCGTCCCGTCGTCCGCCGGGTCGGCCTCGTCCGGGACGATGTCCGCCTCGTCGGCCGCCTTGTCGGCCCCCTCGTCGCCGGCGTACGCGGCCTCGGGGACGATGTCCACGGAGGCGACCTCGTCGTCCGCCTCGAGGTTCATCACGATGACGCCCTTCGTGTTGCGGCTCACCGTGGAGATCTCCTCGACGCGGGTCCGCATGATCTGCCCGGCGCCGCTCATCGCGAGCAGGTGGTCGCCGTAGGTGACCGCCTCGATGGCGACGACCTCGCCGTTGCGGTCGCCGGTCTTGATGTCGACGAGCCCCATTCCGTTGCGAGACTGCGGCCGGTACTCGTCGAGGTCGGAGCGCTTCCCGTAGCCGTTCTCCGTGACGGTGAGCACCCAGTTGTGGTAGTCGTCGTCGATGGCGGCGACGCCGGCGACCGCGTCGCCCTCGCGCAGGTCGATCCCGATCACGCCGCGGGCGGTCCGGCCCATCGCGCGGGCCTCCGACTCGTCGAAGCGGATCGCCATCCCGTTCCGGCTCCCGATGACGATGTCCGTCTCGCCGTCGGTCACCTCGACGTCGACGAGCTCGTCGCCGTCCTCCAGCCGGATCGCGCGGATCCCGGTCGACCTGATGTTGCCGAACTCGTCGACGGCGGTCCGCTTGATGTACCCGTCGCGGGTGACCATCGTGAGGAACTCGTCGTCGTCTAAGTCCTCCGTGTTCACGACCGCCTCGATCTCCTCGCCGTCGTCGAGGTCGAGGAGGTTCACCGCCGACTTCCCCCGGGCGGTCCGGGACATCTCCGGGATCTCGTACGTCTTCAGCTCGTAGATCTGCCCGCGGTTGGTGAACACG
Source organism: Halorubrum sp. B52 (assembly GCF_059752555.1). NCBI lineage: Archaea > Methanobacteriati > Methanobacteriota > Halobacteria > Halobacteriales > Haloferacaceae > Halorubrum > Halorubrum sp. B52. The sequence goes on from NZ_MWTG01000007.1 coordinate 811,145, forward strand.
AGGAGGTAGTCGTGGGAGTTGGCGGCGAAGACGGAGGAGACGCGGTCGCCCTCCTTCAGGCCGGTGCCGATGATCCCCTTGCCGCCGCGGTTCTGCGCCCGGAAGGTGTCGAGCGGCATCCGCTTGATGTAGTCGTCCTCGGTCATGGCGACGACGCACTCCTCCTCCGGAATGAGGTCCTCGTGGGTGACGTCGCCGACGTCCTCGATGAAGCTCGTGCGGCGCTCGTCGCCGTACTCGTCTTTCATCTCGTTCAGCTCGTCGACGATCACGGCGTCGAGCTCGTCGGGGTCAGCGAGGATCGTCTCCAACCGCTCGATCCGCGCGACGACGTCCTCGTACTCGGACTCGATCTCCTGGGTCTCCATCGAGGTGAGCGAGCCGAGCTGCATGCGGACGATGTGGGCCGCCTGCGCCTCGCTGAACTCGTACTGGGCCTCCAGCGCCGCCTTCGCGGCGTCGCGGTCTTCGGAATCCTGGATCGTTTCGACCACGTCGTCGACCTGTTCGAGCGCCTTCAGCCGCCCCTCGAGGATGTGCGCGCGGTCCTCGCACTCGGCGAGCTCGTGCTCGGAGCGCCGGCGGACCACCTCGCGGCGGTGCTCGACGTAGTGTTCGAGCGTCTCCTTCAGGTCCAACACCTGCGGCGAGCCGTCGACTAAGGCGAGGTTGATGACGCCGAAGGTGCGTTCGAGGTGGCTCTCTAACAGCTGGTTCTTGACGACCTCCGCCATCGCGTCGCGCTTGAGCTCGACGACGATGCGCATCCCGTCGCGGTCGGACTCGTCGCGGAGGTCGCGGATCCCCTCGATCGCGCCCTCGTTGACGTCCTCGGCGATGCGCTCGACGAGCCGCGACTTGTTCTGCTGGAAGGGGAGCTCCGAGATGACGATCCGGCCCTCCTCCTCCATGACCTCGAACTCGGCCCGAACGCGGACGCGCCCGCGACCCGTCTTGTACGCCTTGTGGACCGCGTTCCGGCCGACGATGTTCGCGCCGGTCGGGAAGTCCGGTCCCTTGACGTGTTCCATCAGGTCCTCGACGGTCGACTCCGGGTTCTCGATCAGCTCGACCGTCGCGTCGACGACCTCGCCGAGGTTGTGCGGCGGGACGTTCGTCGACATCCCGACCGCGATCCCGGAGGAGCCGTTGATGAGCAGGTGCGGCACCGCCGAGGGCAACACCTCCGGCTCTTCGAGGCGGTCGTCGTAGTTGGAGGTGAAGTCGACCGTGTCGCGCTCGATGTCCGCCAGCAGCTCCTCGGCGATGGGGGCCATCCGGGCCTCCGTGTACCGCATCGCCGCCGGCGGGTCGCCGTCGACGGAGCCGAAGTTCCCCTGCCCGTCGACGAGGGGGTACCGCATCGAGAAGTCCTGGGCCATCCGCGCGAGCGTGTCGTAGATGGCGCTGTCGCCGTGCGGGTGGTAGTCGCCCATCGTCTCGCCGACGATGGAGGAAGACTTCCGGTGCGAGGAGTTGCTCGTGACGCCCGCCTCGTGCATCGCGAAGAGGATGCGCCGGTGGACGGGCTTGAGCCCGTCGCGGACGTCGGGGAGCGCGCGGCCCGCGATGACCGACATCGCGTAGTCGATGTACGACTGCTCCATCTCGTCTTCGATGCGGGCGTTCGTCACCTGCGCGGCGCGGACGTCGTTCGGGTCGACGTCGGGGACGTCAGAGCTCATATGTCCACCCACTCCGCCTCGGTGGCGTGCTCCTTGATGAACTGCTTGCGCGGCTCGACCGCGTCGCCCATCAGCACGTTGAACATGCGGTCGGCCGCGGCCGCGTCGTCGATGTTTATCTGCTTGAGGATCCGGTTTTCGGGGTCCATCGTCGTGTCCCACAGCTGGTCGGGGTTCATCTCGCCGAGGCCCTTGAACCGCTGGACCTGGTCCGGGTTCCCGTCGCACTCCTCCTCGACGATCCGGTCGCGCTCCGCCTCCGTCATCGCGTCGTACGTCTCGCCGCGGTAGCGGACGCGGTAGAGGGGCGGCTGGGCCGCGTACACGTAGCCCGCCTCGAGCAGGGGCTTCATGTGGCGGTAGAGGAGGGTCAACAGCAGGGTCCGGATGTGCGCGCCGTCGACGTCGGCGTCCGTCATCAGGATGATCTTGTTGTACCGCGCGTCGTCGATGTCGAACTCCTCGCCGATCCCCGCGCCGATGGCGGTGATCAGCGCGCGGATCTCGTCGTTCTCGAGGATTCGGTCGAGCCGGTGTTTCTCGACGTTGAGGATCTTCCCCTTGAGCGGGAGGATCGCCTGGTTCTCGCGGTTCCGGCCCTGCTTGGCCGAGCCGCCCGCGGAGTCGCCCTCGACGACGAACAGCTCCGCCTCGGTGGGGTCGCGGGTCTGGCAGTCGGCGAGCTTGCCGGGCAGCGCCGTCGACTCCAGCGCGGACTTCCGGCGGGTGAGCTCCTCGGCCTTCTTCGCCGCCTTGCGCGCCCGCGCGGCCTCGGCGGCCTTGTGGACGACCTTCCGGGCGGTGTCGGGGTTCTCCTCGAAGAAGGTGCCGAGCTTCTCGTGGGTCGCGGACTCGACGATGCCGCGGACCTCGCTGTTGCCGAGCTTCGTCTTCGTCTGCCCCTCGAACTGCGGGTCGGGGTGTTTCACCGAGATGACGGCCGTGAGCCCCTCGCGGACGTCCTCGCCCTTCAGGTTCGCGTCGAGGTCGTCGACGAGCCCGTGCTCGTTGGCGTAGTCGTTGACGGTCCGGGTGAGGGCGGTCTTGAAGCCGGTGAGGTGGGTGCCGCCCTCGCGGGTGTTGATGTTGTTCGCGAACGCGTGGACGGAGCCCTGCAGCTCCTCGGTCGCCTGCATCGCGACCTCGACGTGGATGTCCTCGTCCTCGTCGGCGAAGTAGATGACGTCGTCGTGGATCGGGGTCCGCGTCTCGTTGAGGTAGGCGACGAACTCGCGGATGCCGCCGTCGTAGCGGAACGTCCGCTCGTCGCCCGCGTCCGGGGCGTCGCCGTCCGCGTCGCGCTCGTCGGCGAGCGTGATGGCGACGCCGGAGTTGAGGAAGGCGAGCTCGCGCAGACGGCTGGCGAGCGTCGAGAACTCGAACTCGTCGGTCTCGAAGATGTCGCCGTCGGGCCAGAAGCGGATGTACGTCCCGGTGTCCTCGCCCCGCTCCATGTCGCGGACGCGCTCGAACCCGCCCTCGACGGGCTCGCCGCGGGCGAACTCGTGGCGGTAGACGCCGCCGTCGCGTTTCACCTCGACTTCCAGCCGCTCGGAGAGCGCGTTGACGACGCTGACGCCGACGCCGTGGAGACCGCCGGAGACCTGGTAGGACTTCGAGTCGAACTTCCCGCCGGCGTGGAGGACGGTCATGATCACTTCGAGCGCCGGCCGGTCGTACTTCTCGTGCGTGTCGACCGGGATGCCGCGCCCGTCGTCGGTGACGCTGACCGAGCCGTCGTCGTGGATCGTGACGGTGATCTCGTCGCAGTGGCCCGCGAGGGCCTCGTCGATGGAGTTGTCGACGACCTCGTAGACGAGGTGGTGTAACCCTCGACCGTCCGTGGACCCGATATACATCGCCGGACGTTTACGGACGGCCTGTAGGCCCTCTAAGACCTGTATCTGGCCGGCTCCGTATTCACTCTGCTCTGACATAGAACTTGACTGATTTAGTCAGTGCCGGGTTATAAAGCCGGCGCACGCGCACGCGGGCGTGAAGACCCACCACCCCCAGACGGCGCCGGCGTAGTCCCGGCCCACCCCGTCCGCGGGCCCGAGTTACTTCGCGCCGTCCGGCCCGCCGTGGCCCCCGTCTCGGCGGTCGTCGAGGAACGCTCGCGCGCGCTCAACGACGGACGCGCGGAACCGGGCAGTGTCGACTCCGGCCGGGTCAGTCTGCCCCTCCCCGAACCGGAGTGGCGTCTCCCTGGCGATCGCCTCGACGGTCCGGTCCGCGAGGGCGTCGACCGTCGCCGGCTCGCCGCGCCGTTCGAGGGTCGCGAGGACGCCTTCGAACCGCCCTCGCCCGGCGTGGACCGCGGCGAGTTCGTCGGGGTCGGGCGGGTCCGGCTCCCGGGCGCCTCTCGCGTGGCCGTCTCCCGCATCGTCGCCACCGACGCCCGTCCCCCTCGCGATCGTCCCGCGTCCGCCGCGCTTGTTCCGGACGACGACGCCCGCAACCGGGCCGTCGCGCCACGCCGACGCCGGGACCGCGTATCCGTCGGGGTCGAAGTCGCGGGCGTTCACCTCGCGCGCCAGCGCGTTCACCGGGTCGAGCCCGACCCCCTCGAAGATCGCCGCGGCGGCGTCGGGCGGCCGGAACGCTCCGTCCGGTGCCCCGGTCTCCAACCTCCCGTCCGCGCCCGTCGCCCCGCCTCCGTCCGCACCCACCCAGACGTCGGTGCCGAGGAACGGCGGGATCCGATCCCAGTCGTAGTCGATGCCGCGACGGTGGGTGGCGACGCCGAGGAACGTCACGCCGGCGGGGTCGGCGACGGCCTCTCGGAGCGCGTCCCGGTCGAACCGGTCGCGAACGTGTCGGACCGCGGGGCGGAGCGCGAGCGGGACGGCGTCGAGGTCGGGGTACGTCGCGTCCGGACCGCCGAACCGGAGGAGCCCGGAGTCGTCCATGCGGAGCCGGAGGCCCGTTCCGTCGATCAGTTCGAGGAGCCAGAGGTGTCCCTCGAGGAGGTCGTCTGGCGCTTCCGGGTCGTCGAGGTCGGGGAGCGGCGGGAATCGGCGCATGATGGGGCGGTCGGGCGACCGGCCTGAGCCTCCGACCCGCAGCGGGTTGGCTCTTTGGGAGACCCCGAGCGTCGTCGCTCGTCCCGCCGCGTCGCCGGTTGTGTGGCTCCCGTTCCCACAGTTACAAGCGGCCGCCCGCCGTACCGACTCGCGATGTTACCGATCGCGGACGCATTCGAACACGACTACCGGGGCTGTGAGATCCTGTACGGACGCGGTCGCGCGAGCGAACTGAGCGCGGTCCTCGGCGACCGGGGACTCGGCGACGCGCTCGTCGTCTGCGGCTCCAACGTCGGCGCCAACGACGACCTGATGGACCCGATCCGCGAGGGGCTCGACGACCGGCTCGCCGGCGTCTTCGACGGCACGACCCCGGACAAGCGGGTCGAGACGGCGTACGACCTCCTCGATAAGCGCGCCGAGGTCGGCGCGGACGCCCTCGTCGCGGTCGGCGGCGGGAGCAGCCTCGATACCGCCCGACAGGCGGCGATGCTCGACGTCGACGGCCGCGACCTCGCGGAGCTCCGCGCCGACGCCGCGGCGGGACCCGACGCGCTCGGATCGCTCGCGCCCGGAAGCGACCCCTCGCTCCCGGTCGTCGTGATCCCGACGACGTTCGCCGGCGCGGACCTCTCGACGGGCGGCTCGCTGGAGGTGCTTCCGGCGGACGAGTCACCCACGGGCCAGCCGCTGACCGTCAGCGGCGACGGGCCGATGCCGGCCGTCGACCTCGCCGACCCGGCGCTGTTCGAGACGACCCCGACGTCGGCGCTCGCGGGGTCGGCGATGAACGGCTTCGACAAGGGGATCGAGACGCCGTACGCGAGCGACGCGACCCCCGTGAGCGACGCGGCCGCGGTCCACGGGCTTCGGCTCCTCTCCGACGCGCTCCCGCGGGTCGCCGGAGATCGCCCGGAGAGCGAGGCCGCCGCGGACCGCGCCGTGGTCGGCGCGCTGCTGGTCCAACTCGACCGGCGGATATCGGTGATCCACGCGTTCGGCCACGGGTTCGCGCGCCGCTACGACGTCCAGCAGGGCGACGTCCACGCGGCCGTCGCCCCGCACGTCCTCGCGTACCTCTTCGACGAGGTCGACGCGAGCCGACGAGCGCTCGCCGCCGGCCTCGGCGTCGACACAGACGGCCGCGGTGACGACGCGGTCGCCGAGGACATCGTCTCGGCCGTCGCCGCGGTCCGCGACGCCCTCCCGGTGCCCGAGCGCCTGCGCGACCTGCCGGCGACCGACGAGAGCGACCTCCCCGCGATCGCCGAGTACGTCGCCGACGACTGGTGTATGGACCGCGCGCCCGACGGCCTCGACGCGACGCCGGAGGCGATCGAGGGCGTGTTGCGCGCGGCCTGGTAGCGACGCCCCGACGGGCTACCGCAGCGACGGCTCGGGCGCGCTCCTCACCGGTCCCGAAGCCGACCCGCGGCGCCGGCCGCGGCGAGCAGGGCGAGGACCGCGGCGACGACGCCGAAGCCGGGCGCGCCGCCGTCGGTGCCCCCCGCGTCGTCGCCGTCGGCGCCGTCCGTACCGTTTCCGTCGGTGTCGTTCCCGTCCGCCTCGTCCGCGGTCTCGACGCCCTCGACCGTCGCCGGTTCGGACTCGACGTCCCCGTCGCGCGCGACGATCGTCCGGTCTCCGGCGGACGAGATCGGCACGTCGATTTCACCGCGCTCGTCGGTCTCGCCGACCTCGTCGCCGTCGACCTCGACCGTGACGCCGGCGACCGGCTCGTCGTACGCGTTCCGCACGGTCACGCGCGTGGTCTCGCCGACGAGAACTCGGTCGTTCGCCGGCGTGACCGACAGCTCGGGGGTCCGCTGGGCCGTGACGTTCGCGCTCACCGCGGACTCCCGCACCCGGATCCGTTCGGGCGAGGCGTCGTACTCGTCCTTGACGACTTCGACCGTGTACAGGGCGTTCACGGGGACGTTGAGCGAGGCCGTCCCCTCGGTCACGCTCACCTCGCCGTCGAACACCGACGACGAGACCCGGACGGATCCCGTCTCGATCGGTTCCGGCGGGTCGAAGTGGTCGTCGAGGGCGCGGACGTCGAGCGTCACGGTCCCCCGCTCGATCGCGACCGTCGTCTCCGTGTTCAGCGACACCGTCACCTCGCGCTCCGTCTCGTAGTAGCCGGGCTTCACGACCGTGACGTTGTACGTGCCCCGCTCGAGACGGGCCGTCTCGTAGACCCCGTCGGAGCCGGTCTCCCCGCGGTCGACGGACCGCCCGTCCTCGCGGACGACCACTCTCGCGTCGGCCTGCGACCGGTTCCGGTCGTCGACGACCGACACCGTCGCGGTCCCGCTCCGAGTGACGCCGAGCTCGACGCCTCTCGCGGTCGCGTTCTCGATCTCGAGCGGCCGGTTCCGGACGTACGTGTCGTCGTCGACGTCCAACTCGACGCTCGATCCCTCCGGAACGTCGAGGAGCACTTGTCCGTTGCTCGCCGTCGAGCCGGACGCGGTCCCCGTCTCGCCCGAGTCGGTCTCCCACGACGCCTCGACGGTCGCGCCGCCGACGGCGTCGCCGTCCTGATCGACGACCGAGACGGTGAGCGTCACCGGATCGGCGCCCTGACCGACCGCGCCGCCCGTCGCGACGACCGCGATGAACAGTACTGCCGCGGCGACGAGGGCCGAACGTGAGGCGTTCATACGCGGACTCAGGGCTCCCGGTAGTATTGGTATGGGGCGATTACCGTGGTCTTCAGTGACATTTCTCCGGTTTCACTCGGCGCCCGTCACGGCTCTCTCGCAGAGCGGATCCCGGCTCTCCCGCGACGGCGACTCCGGCTCTCCCGCGACGACGACTCCGGCTCTCCCGCGACGGCGACCCCGACTCCGCCGTATTCAAATACGCGCGCGAAGACCAACGGATATGGAGCAGATCGACGACCAGTACGCGCCAGCCGACGTCGAGTCGGCGGTCGACGAGTACTGGGACGACGTGGACGCCTACGAGTCGGCAAAGGAGGCGCACGCCGACGACCCGCCCTTCTTCTTCGTGGACGGGCCGCCGTACACCTCCGGGCAGATGCACCTCGGCACGGCGTGGAACAAGACGCTGAAGGACGCGATCATCCGCCACAAGCGGATGACCGGCCACCGCGTCACCGACCGCCCGGGCTACGACATGCACGGGCTCCCGATCGAGGTGAAAGTCGAGGAGGAGCTCGGCTTCGAGAACAAGCGGGACATCGAGGAGTACGGGATGGAGGCGTTCATCGAGAAGTGCAAGCGGTTCGCCTTACAGAACCGCGCGGCGATGGACGAGGACTTCGAGTCCATCGGCGTCTGGATGGACTGGGACGACCCGTACGAGACCATCTCGCCGGAGTACATGGAGGCCGCGTGGTGGGCGTTCTCCGAGGTCGCCGACAACGGGCTCGTCGAGCAGGGGAAACGCTCCATCTCGCAGTGCCCGCGCTGCGAGACCGGGCTCGCCAACAACGAGGTCGAGTACGAGGACGTCGAGGACCCCTCGATCTACGTGAAGTTCCCGCTCGCCGACCGCGAGGGGAGCCTCGTCATCTGGACGACGACGCCGTGGACGATCCCCGCAAACACCTTCGTCGCCGTCGACGAGGAGCTCGCGTACAACGCCGTCCGCGCCGAGAGAGACGGCGAGAGCGAACTCATCTACGTCGCCGCCGACTGCGTCGAGGACGTCCTGCAGGAGGGCCGATACGAGAGCTACGAGATCGAGGCCGAGCTGACCGGTGAGGAGCTCGTCGGCTGGGCGTACGACCACCCGCTCGCCGACCGCGTCGCCGATTATCCCGACTTCGAGGGCGCCGGTCGGGTGTACGCCGCCGACTACGTGGAGGCCGACCGCACGGGGCTCGTCCACTCCGCGCCGGGCCACGGGGAGGAGGACTTCCACCGCGGCAGCGAGCTGGGCCTCGAGATCTTCTGCCCCGTCGGCCCCAACGGCGAGTTCACCGAGGCGGCCGGCGAGTACGCCGGACAGTTCGTGCGCGACGCCAACGACGACATCGTCGAGGACCTCGTCGCGGACGGCCACATGCTCGCGCACGGCACCGTCGACCACAGCTACGGCCACTGCTGGCGCTGTGACACCGGCATCATCCAGCTGGTCACCGACCAGTGGTTCATCTCGATCACGGACGTCAAGGAGGACCTCCTCGACAACATGGAGGAGTCCGAGTGGCACCCGCAGTGGGCCCGCGACAACCGCTTCCGCGACTTCATCGAGGACGCGCCCGACTGGAACGTCTCCCGACAGCGCTACTGGGGCGTTCCGATCCCGATCTGGGTGCCGGAGGACGCCGAGGCGGGGAACCTCGACGACGACATGATCGTGATCGGCACCCGCGAGGAGCTGGCCGAGCGCGTCGAGGAGGACGTCGACCCCGAGTCCATCGACCTCCACCGCCCCGCCGTCGACGACCTGACGATCGTCGAGGACGGCACGACCTACCGCCGCGTCGAGGACGTGTTCGACGTGTGGCTCGACTCCTCGGTCGCCAGCTGGGGCACGCTCGGCTACCCGTCGGAGACGGACGCCCACGACGAGCTGTGGCCCGCCGACCTCATCGTCGAGGCGCACGACCAGACCCGCGGCTGGTTCTGGTCGCAGCTCGGCATGGGGACCGCCGCCGTCGGCGAGATCCCCTACGAGGAGGTGCTGATGCACGGCTTCGCTAACGACGAGGACGGCCGCAAGATGTCGAAGTCCGTCGGTAACATCGTCACGCCCGAGGAGGCGATCGAGCGCGCCGGCCGCGACCCGCTCCGCACCTACCTCCTCTCCCACGACCAGCAGGGCGTCGACCTCGCGTTCGAGTGGGATGGGCTCGGCGAGCTGCAGGGGAAGCTCAACATCCTCTGGAACGTGTTCCGCTTCCCGCTGGAGTACATGGAGCTCGACGGCTACGACCCCGCCGAGGCCGACCTCTCGGACGGCGAACTGGAGCTCGTCGACGAGTGGGTGCTCTCCCGGCTCCAGTCCGTCGAGACCGAGGTGACGGAGGCGTGGGCCGACTACCGCGTCAGCGACGCGGTCAACGCGGTGATCGAGTTCGTCACGCAGGACGTCTCGCGGTTCTACGTGAAGGCCGTCCGCGACCGGATGTGGGAGGAGGCCGACTCCGCCTCGAAGCGCGGCGCCTACGCGACGCTCGCGACCGTCCTCGACGAGGTGGTCAGGATGCTCGCGCCGATCGCGCCGTACATGACCGAGCGGATGTACCAGACGCTCGACGGCGAGGCCGCGACCGTCCACCAGCTCGGCTACCCCGAGCCCGACGACGGGCTCCGCGATCCCGACCTCGAGCGCGACGTGGCGGTCCTCCGCGACGTCGAGGAGGCCGCGGCGAACGCCCGCCAGCAGGCCGGGCGCAAGCTCCGGTGGCCCGTGCCGCGCGTCGTCGTCGAGAGCGACGACGACGAGGTGACCGCCGCCGTCGAGCGCCTCGCCGACCTGATCGGCGAGCGCGTTAACGCCCGCGAGGTGACCGTCACCGACGCCTTCGACGAGCTCGTCGAGACCGCCGAGCCGCAGATGGCCGAGATCGGTCCCGCCTTCGGCGCCGACGCCCAGAAGGTGATGGACGCGGTGCAGGGCGCGACGCGCGCGGCGGTCGAGGGCGGCGCGGTGACCGTCGACGGCGAGCCCGTCGCGCTCGACGACGCGATGGTCGAGTACGTCGCCGAACCCCCGGAGAACGTCTCCGGCGTCGACTTCGACGGCGGCACCGTCTACGTCGACACGTCTCTCACCCCCGAGATCGAGTCGGAGGGGTACGCCCGCGACGTGATCCGCCGGGTCCAGGAGATGCGCAAGGAGCTCGACTTGGACGTCGAGGCCCGGATCCGCGTGGGCGTCGCCGTCGACGACGACCGGATCGCCGGCTTCGTCGACGACCACGCCGACCTGATCGCCGGCGAGGTGCGCGCCGACGAGTGGCTCGACGACCCGAGCGACGCCGCCGACGAGGACGGCCTCGTCGAGGAGTGGGACGTCGAGGACGTCGTCGTGACGATCGGGATCGAGCCGGTCGCGTAGGGCGTCCGTCGGTCTCGCGTCCGTCGGTCTCACGTTCGTCGATCGCGCGGCTGACGGAGCGACGAGAAACTGATCGCGCTTTCGGTTCGTCCCGCCGTTCGCGTGCCAGCGGTTCCCGTCCCGAAACCTATAGGTGAGTTCTTTACTCATGCTTATCCATGCATGTCCGGGCGGCTCGGCCCGACGACGCGGAGGCTCTGCGAACGGCGGTCTCGCGGGCGCGCGAGGCGACCGTCTTCGACGACATCGGATCCCCCCTCCTGGACGTGTCCGCCGCCGGCGTCCGCGAGGCCGCCGCCGAGGCGGAGTGGTCGTTCCTGATGGAGGACGACGACGGTCCCGTCGGCGTCGCCATCGCGCACCCCGACGCGGAGGGGTCGGAGGCGGAGCTGCTCGCGCTGTGGGTCCACCCCAGCCACGCGGGCGAGGGCGTCGCCGACGAACTGCTCGCGCGCGTCGCGTCTTCGGTGACCGGCCGCGGCGTCGACACGCTCCGGGCGAGCGTCCCCGCCGACAGCCCCGGCGCACAGGAGTTCTTCGCCGCGCACGGGTTCAGCCCCCGCGGCACCCGCCGCGGGCCCGCCGGTGACGAGTCCGTCGTCGTCGCCGAAGCGAGCGACCTGCAGTAACGCGTCCGGCCACCTCGTCGCGCTCGCCTATCGGTAACTGGGATTCGGCGACATCGGACCGGTCGACCGCCCCGCGCTTACTTCAGCCGTTCCTGCAGGAAGGAGGGATGCGCCGCGGTGACGCCGTCGATCGCCAGCAGCTTCTCGGAGATGACGTCGCCGAGCTCGTCGCCGTCGCCGGCGCGGACCTCGGCCATCAGCATGTGGTCGCCGGAGGAGGTGTACAGCGCCTGCACCTCGTCGAGCTCCTTCAGCTGGCGGGTCGCGCCCACGTACTTCCCGGAGTCGACGTCCATCCCCACCATGGCGATCGACTGCGACGAGAGCTTCTTCGGATCGATCTCCGCCGAGTAGCCGACGATCACGCCCCGCTCTTCCAGCCGGTCGATGTACTTCCGCACCGTCGGCTTCGAGACGTCGGCGCGCTCGGCGATCTCCGCACAGGAGGCCTGCGCGTCCTCCTCTAACACCGACAGGATCCGTTCCTCCGTCGATACCGTGCTCATGTCCGACTCTTTGTCGCCACGGAAAAAATACCTTGCGAACCGAAAAACGAGACGAACGGACGGCGAACCGCGGCGGGGCGGGCCGGCGATCCCGGCCTACGGCCGCGTCAGGCGTGCTTGTCGAGGAACTGGTCGTGCGAGCGCTCCCACTCGTAGTCGTCGTCCCAGTAGCGCTCTGCCAGCGGCTCCTCGGGCATCTCGCCGATCGCCTGCTTCTCCTCGCCGTAGGACGGGCGGTCCTCGTCGACGTAGTAGCGGCCGGTGAGGACCTTCCCCTCGTACAGCGACTCCTCGGTCTCGCGCATCATCTCCGCGGCCTCGACGCGGTCCGTCGGGTCGAAGTCGTAGTCGTCGGACTCGTTGACGTCGATGTACGGGACGTACTGGCGCGCGTCCTTGTTCCAGGTCGGGCACTGGGTGAGGAAGTCGACGTGCGCGAAGCCGTCGTGCTCGATCGCCTCGATGATGATCTCCTTCGCCTGGTTGGGGTTGACCGCGGCCGTGCGGGCGACGTAGGAGGCGCCGGCGTTCAGCGACATCGAGAGCGGCTTGATCGGTTCCTTGGCGCTGCCGGACGGCTGCGTCTTCGACTTGTGGCCCTTCGGGCTGGTGGGCGAGGTCTGGCCCTTCGTGAGCCCGAAGATCTCGTTGTTGAAGACGATGTACGTCATGTCGTGGTTCTCCCGGGCCGTGTGGATGAAGTGGTTCCCGCCGATCCCGTAGCCGTCGCCGTCGCCGCCGGCGGCGATCACTTCGAGGTCGGGGTTCGCGAGCTTCGCGGCGCGGGCCACGGGCAGCGAGCGTCCGTGGATCGTGTGGAACCCGTACGTGTCGAGGTAGCTGTTCAGCTTGCCCGAACAGCCGATCCCGGTGCACAGCAGGGTCTCCTCGGGCGTGCGCCCGACCTCCGGGAGCGCCTGCTTGAGCGCCTTCAGGACGCTGAAGTCACCGCATCCCGGACACCAGGTCGGCTGCGGCTCGACGCCGGGGGTGTACTCGTCGCGGTCGATCTCTCGCTCCTCTCCGATTGCTGAAAACGTGCTCATTGTTAGTCACCTGCGGCTGGGACGAAGGTGGTCTGATGGCCGGACGCGTCGCCGTCGCCCTCGACGATAGCGGCCTCGAACCCGTCGACGATCTCCGCCGGCTCGAACGGGTTCCCGTTGTACTTCAGCAGGCTCGACAGCTTCTCGCCGTAGCGGCCGAGGTTCTTCTGGACGAGCCCGCGGAACTGCCCCGAGGCGGTCATCTCGACGACGAGCACCTCGTCGACGCTCTCGACGAACGCCTCGACCTGCTCGGTCGGGAACGGGAGCATGTCGGAGACGCCGTACGACTTCACCGAGATCCCGGCGTCGTTGAGGCGCCCGACGGCCTCCTCGACGGTGCCCTGCTGGCTCCCGAAGGTGAGGATGCCGTACTGGGCGTCGTCGGGGCCGGCGTACGAGCCCGTGTCGACCGTGTCGAGGTCGGCGCGGATCGCCTCCAGCTTCTGGGTCCGCCGGTCGATCTGCGCGACGCGGTTGTCCGGCGACTCGGCGATGTGGCCGGTCGGGTCGTGCTCGTTGCCGGTCGCGAGGAAGCGACCGCCCTTCTGGCCGGGGATCGAACGCGGGGAGACCCCGTCCTCGACGTCGTGCTGGAACCGGTGGAACTTCCCGTCGGCCGAGTGCGGCTCGTCGGCGAGCGCGTCCTCGCTCAGGGTCTTCCCGAGCGTCGGGTTCGGCTCGCGGTCGAAGTGGCTCTTGGGGACGTTCGTCATCTCGCCGCCGAGCTTCTGGTCGTACAGGAGGATCGACGGGATCTGGTACTCGTAGGCCAGCCGGAAGGCGATCCGCGACTGCTCGTACGCCTCCTCGACGGTCCCGGGCGCGAGGACGACGCGCTGGGAGTCGCCCTGCGAGGTGTAGAGGACGTGTTCGAGGTCGGACTGCTCCGGCTTCGTCGGCATCCCGGTCGAGGGGCCGGCGCGCATGGCCTCGACGAGGACGACGGGCGTCTCCGTCATCTCCGCGAGACCGAGCGGCTCCGACATCAGCGCGAAGCCGCCGCCGGAGGAGCCGGACATGGCCTTCACGCCGGCGTGCGAGGCGCCGACCGCGAGCGCGGCCGCCGCGATCTCGTCTTCGACCTGCTCGGAGATCCCGCCGAGCTTCGGCAGGTTCTTCGTCATGATGGTGAACACCTCGGTCCACGGCGTCATCGGGTAGCCGGCGATGAACCGACAGCCCTCGTCGATGGCGCCGTAGGAGATGGCGTCCGAGCCGGACATGAGCAGCTGCGTCTCGTCGTGGTCGCCGGTCGGGACGCCCACGTCGGGCGCGTCGACGTCGTACTCCTCCCGTACCTGATCGTAGGCGGTCTGAAGGATCTCCAGGTTCGGATCGAGGATCTTCTCCGGCATCGCGTCCCGCATGAGGTCCTGGACGTGGTCGAGGTCCATGCCGGTGATCGCGCAGGTGGCGCCGACGCCGGCGGTGTTGCGCATGACCTCGCGACCCATGTCGCGGGCGAGCCCGCGGAGGTCGAGGGGGTATACGTGCCAGTCGTTCTCCTCGGCGCGCTCCTCGAAGTTCGGGATCTCGGAGGCGTCGAGGAGCCCCTCGTCGTAGACGATGACGCCGCCCTCGCGGAGCTCGTCTAAGTTCTCCGAGAGCGGTTTGATCTCCTCGTTCCCGTAGACGGCCTCCTCCTGCGGGTTCCGGGCGAACGAGTCGCCGAGCGCCAGCAGGAAGTTGTAGCCGTCGCCGCGGGAGTTCACCGGGTCCGCCGAGGCGCGGACTTCGGTGTAGGTGTGACCGCCGCGGATGCGGGACGGGTAGTGGCGATGCGTGAACACGTCGAGCCCCGATCGCATCAAGGCCTTTGCGAAGTTCTGGCTCGTCGAAGCGATCCCGTCGCCGGATCCCCCCGATATCCGCCAGATGAGTTCGTCGTCAGTCATAGTGGTATGGTAGCCCGTGAGGGCCTCGTGCTCTGTGGTTGTAGTGGTTACCTCTTAGGGCTTGCTATGGAATCACAAGGAACAATCATGAAAGACCTTTAGGCCGGAGGTCAGAAGGCCCACCGCACCGCGGTTCCGCGCCCTTTTACTCGCCGCCCGCCTGACGGCGGGTATGCTCACGTTCATCGGGCTCGGGCTCTACGACGAGCGGTCGGTCACCGTCGAGGGGCGCGAGGCGCTCCGCGCCGCCGACCGCGTCTTCGCCGAGTTCTACACCAGCCGGCTGGTCGGCGCCGACGTCGACGAGCTGGAGGCTCACCACGGCGTCGAGATCGAGGTCCGGCCTCGGGAGGGCGTCGAACGGGACCCGGAGGCGATCCTCTCGGCCGCCGCCGAGGGCGACGTCGCCTTCTGTACCGCCGGCGACACGATGATCTCGACGACGCATACGGACCTCCGGCTGCGCGCCGCGGAGCGCGGGATCGACACCCGCGTGATCCACGGCGTGACCGCCCAGTCGGCCGCGTCGAGCCTCACGGGACTCCAGAACTACCGGTTCGGCAAGGCGACGACCCTCCCCTTCCCGTACGCCCACGGCGGCGACGAGGTGCCGGAGAGCGTGGTCGAGACGATAGAAGCGAACCGCGAGCGCGGCCTCCACACCGTCGTCTACCTCGACATCAAGGTGGGCACCGGGCCGACCGGCCCCGACCCGGACCACGAGGAGTACATGACCGCCAACGTCGCGGCCGGCCTGCTCGCCGACGGCTGGCGCGACGAGCTGGCCGTCGTCGTCGCCCGCGCGGGCTCGCCCGACGCGGTGGTCGCCGCCGACCGGCTGAGCGCGCTGGCCGATCGGGAGTTCGGCGGCCCGCTCCACCTCCTCGTGATCCCCGGCGACCTCCATCACGTCGAGGCCGACGCGCTGGCCGGGCTCGCCGGGGCCCCGGCGGAGCTCGTGGAGGAGTGAGCCCGGCCGAGCGAGCGCGCCGAGAGTCGCCTCCGATCGACCGGTCGTTTGATATTCCCGTCCCGCGTTATCACAGACCATGACAGACGTTCCCGTCGAACGGCTGATGTCGACCGAGCTCGTCACGATTCCCCGGGGAGCGGCCGCCGCGGAGGCGGCGAAGCGCATGTTGGAAACGGGAGTGAGTTCCATACTCGTCGTCGACGACGGGCGCCTCGCGGGGCTGATCACCGCGACGGATTTCGTCTCTCTCGTCCGCCGGAACGACCCGGAAGACGAGACCTCCGTCGAGGCGTTCATGACGACGGAGGTCGTCACCGTCTCCCCCGACGACTCCGTCGAGGAACTCGCGGAGCCGACCGACCGGGGATACACCCACCTGCCGGTGGTCGGCGCGGACGGGAAACTGGTCGGGATGCTGTCGACGACCGACCTGACGGCGTACCTCTCGAAGCACCGCCGCTGACCCCGCCTCTACCGGCCGTCGACGCCCAGCCTGCGACGGAACGGGCCGGAAGCGAGCGTCCCGCGACCTCGACCGCCGCTCCGTTGCGTGTTCCGGAAGAGTAATCAGATCTGGTAGCACATGACAAGGCATGGACCTGAACGACCGGACACGCGTCAGCGAGGTCATGTCGACGCCGCTGGAGACGATCGGAGCGGACGAGCCGCTTCGAGAGGCCGCGCGTCGGATGAACGACGGCGACATCAGCGCGCTCGTCGTGACGACGGGCGGCGGCTGTATCATCACGCAGAGCGACGTCGTCGGCGCCGTCGCGGACGGCCGCGACCTCGACGAGGCCGTCGTTCGCGACGTGATGACCGAGAACGTGGAGACGGTGACGCCGGACCTCATGATGGAGGAGGTCGCGGCGATGATGACCATGTACGGCGTCAAACACCTCCCCGTCGTCGACGACGACTACGTCGGCATGGTCTCGTCGACCGATGTCGCGGCGCACCTCTCGTGAGTCGGGGCCGCGCTCGGGCGGCGTCGACCGCCCGACTACAACAGGAGTAGCGGAACGCCGACCGCGACCCCGACCGCGATCAGCACGAGGTTCCAGACCAGCACCGGGCGGACGAGCTCGCGGGCGATGCTCGCCGCGAACGCGGTCTTGACCAGGATGCTCGCGGCGGTCCCGGCGATGACCCCCGTGACCGCCGTTTCGACCGATATCTGCCCGGTCCCGAGCAGCGAGACGGCGGTCGTCGTCGCGGTCCCGGAGGAGACGAGCCCCGCGAGGAACGACGTGGCGATGAACCCGCCGGCGCCGAACATCCGCTCGGCGCCGGCGGAGACGAGCAGCACCGCGAGGAACAGCGCGCCGAACGTCAGGGCGTTCCGGAGGCTGAACGGGGAGGTGAGCTCCGCCTCCATCGTCGTCCGCCAGTCGCTCCGCCAGATCGCGATGGAGACGCCGGCGAGCGTGACCGCGCCGAGCGGCGCGCCGACCACGAGGGCGGCCTCCGGAACGAAGACGGCGACGACGGCGGCGTTCCGGAGGGCCATCGCGGCGTTCGCCAACAGGATCGATCCAACCGCGATGTCGAGCAGGTCCGCCTGTCCCTTCGCCCGTTTCGCCATCTCCGCGACGACCGCCGTCGAGTTCACGAGCCCGCCGAAGAAGCCGGTCACCGCGTAGCCGCGCCCCTGGTACCGCTTCACGAGCACGTAGTTGACGAACCCGATGGCGCTGACGGCGACGACGAGCGACCAGATGAGCCGCGGCTGGACCGCCCCCCACGGGTCGATCGTCTCGGTCGGGAGCAGCGGGAAGACGACGAACGCGAGGATGGTGAACTCCACCGCGCTGCGGACCTCCTCGCGGGAGAGCCCCCACGCGAACTGGTGGAGCTCCCGCTTCAACACGAGCAGCAGCGAGGAGAGCATCGCCACCGTCACCGCCTCGATGAAGAATTCCTCGGCGACCAGCGCCCCGACCCCGTACGTGACGAGCATCGACACCGAAGTGGTGAGCGAGAGGCCGTCGACGTCCGGCTCGACGAAGCTCCGGACGGCCAACAGCACCGCGATGGCGACGATCAGGACGCCGCCGACGATCAGGAGCCCGTCGTGGTCGAGCAGCGAGAACACCGCCGACGCGAGGCCGATCAGCGCGAACGTCCGGATCCCCGCCGACTTCTGGGACCACTCCCGCTCGAGTCCGAGGAACATCCCGAGCGCGGTCGCCAAGACCAGCTTCGCGACGTTGGTCTGGAGGTAGACGAGGGGGTCGACCGCGCTCGTCACGGCCGATCACCCCGGCGGAAGCACCGCCGCGTCGACCGAGTCGTCTCGCGCATAGTCCGGTGTCTCTCGCAACCGCCCCTTAAGTTTGGCATGCCGTCGCGCCGTCCGCCCCTCAGCGGTTCGTCGGCTCCCGCGGGAGGTCCAGCGACTCCGTCAGGTCGTGTTCCTCGCCCGTGAGTAAGTAGAGGACGTCCTCGAGGATGACGGCGAGCTCCGGGAGCTCCCGCACCGCGAGGAACGTGATCCCGATCAGCGCGACGACCGCGAGCAGCTGGCTCATGATCCGGTCGGAGATGAGGAACGAGACCCGATACGGGTCGCTCGCGCCGAACATCGCGAGCACGAGGTCCGTGTGCCACTGCATGTACTGGTTGCCCGCCACGACGGAGATGAACGTCGTCCGGAGGATGTTGAGCACGTAGATGAGCGGGATCGACACCGCGAGCGCGCGGAGCTTGCGCGAGAGCGGCGCCCGCACGGCGGCGACGAGCCCGCCGAAGATCGCCATGCTGCCGAGCCCCGTACACGCCAACACGACGTGGATCGTGACCGTGTGGCCGTCGGGGAGCGTCCACGCGTACGCCGCGTCGTACCCCTCGTAGCTCCTCACGCGCTCCGGCGCGTAGCCGAGGAGATCGATGAGGAACCCGGTCTGGGTGGCGACCGCCTCGATGAGGATCCGGCGGGGCTCGGGGAACGCGACGCCCGCGAGCGTGAACGCCGGGATCGTCTCGAACGGGAGGTAGATGAACAGCATGAGCGAGATGGCCCGCGTGAGCGTGAACAGCGAGGCGCGGCCGTTGTACAGCAGGTAGCCGGCGTAGATACAGGCCGGGACGCCGACGAGCGCCAGGATCGACTCGACGTAGCTCTGGTGTTCGAACGCGAAGTACGGGACCGTCGTCAGCCAGAACAGTCCGAACAGCGCCCACGTCCCCGCCGCGAGCGACCGGCCAGCGGCCAGTCCGCGGCTGTCGAGCAGCCACGAGACGGCGAAGAGGATCGCGACGAGCCAGGCGAAGGTGAACGTGTCGGGGACCAGGCTCAGGATCGCCGACACGCCGGGACCGAACATGTCCGAACCGTCGGTCGTCGTCGGATAAAGCCCTTGTCGTTGCCGACGATCCGTGGGGTAGTTCCGGAGCGCGGCGAACGGAGACAGACGGCGGTACGGGGCGCCGGAGAGAGACGGAGAAGAGGGGAAACGCGGTTCGGCGCGGTCAGCGCTCGTCGGAGTCGAGCACCCGGATCTGGTCGCCGCGGACGGTGACCGGGATGGGGACGGTCGCCTCGTACAGCTCGACGGTCACCTGGTCTTTCCCCTCGTCGATGCGCTGGACGCGGGCCTTCTCGCCCTTGAACGGCCCGGCGATCAGCTCCACGATGTCGCCCTCGGCGATCCCCTCGACGTCGGGGGTCGGCGAGAGGAAGTGTTCCACCTCGGAGAAGGGGCTCTCGGCCGGTCCCTCGGAGCCCTGGATGACGCCGCGGGCGTGGGGGATCTCGTCGAGGATCCGGGCGAAGACGCTGCCGTCCGTCGCCTCGACCATCACGTAGCTCGTGAGCTGGTCGGGGGCGATGACCGCCTGGATCTCCGGCATCTCCTTCTCCGCGAGCATGTCGGCGACGGTGCGCTCCTGGCTCGCGGTGGTCTTGACCGAGAAGATCGGCATCAGGCGCCGACCCCCGGCAGGAGGCTCATGATCGCGAACATCAGGAAGCCGATGAAGCCGACGAGGAGGATGCCGGCGCCGGCGATCTTCGACACCTGGAGGAACTCGTCGGTGCTCGGCGTGCTCGCCAGTTTCAGCACCCGAACGTAGCTGTTGAGGTCGTACGGAACGTCCATGTTACGACGCGCTTCGAGGCGAGGCGGTTTTTACCTTTTGATGCGGGGCGATCCCGGCTCCGAGAACGGGGACCGCGAGAAGGAACGCTAATGAGACTGGCCGCGTCGCCGGCGCGTCACTCCACGTAGTCGATGTCTTCCATCTCCGCCGCCGCCCCCTCCGGGGGCTCGCCGTTTCGGCCGTAGATCTGCGGCGACTCGACGCCGGTCACGACGATCATGGTGCGCATCTCGCCCTCGAGCTCGTCGTCGACCGAGGTGCCCCAGATGATCCGGGCGTCGGGGTCGATCCGGTCGTAGATCTCTTCGACGACGCCCTCGGCCTCCTCGATGGACATGTCCGTGCCGCCGGTGACGTTCACGAGCGCGGAGTTCGCGCCGGAGATGTCGACGTCGAGCAGCGGCGAGCGGAGCGCCGACTTCACCGAGTCCTGCGCCTTCGAGTCGGAGTCGGACTCGCCGAGGCCGATCATCGCGACGCCGCCCTTCTCCATGACGGTCCGGACGTCGGCGAAGTCGAGGTTGACCAGCCCGGGCATCGTGATGAGCTCCGTGATCCCCTTCACCGAGCGCATCAGCACCTCGTCGGAGACCTTGAACGCCTGCCGGACCGGGAGCTTCCCGACCGCGTCGAGCAGGCGGTCGTTGGGGACGACGATGACCGTGTCGCTCACGTCGCGGAGGCGTTCGAGGCCGGCCTCGGCGTTCGTCCGGCGGACTTCGCCCTCGGCGGTGAACGGCGTCGTGACGATGGCGATGGTGAGCGCGCCCGACTCGCGGGCGGCCTTCGCGACGACGGGGGCGGAACCCGTGCCGGTGCCCCCGCCGAGCCCGGCGGTGACGAACACCATGTCGGAGCCGTCGATGGCGTCCTGGATCTCCTCTTGGGACTCGATGGCGGCCTCCTCGCCGACCTGCGGGAGGGAGCCGGCGCCGCGCCCCTGGGTCTTCTGCTGGCCCATGAGGATCTTCGTGTCGGCCTCGATGTTGACGAGGTGCTGGACGTCGGTGTTGGCCGCGACCAGCTTCGCGCCGTGGATCCCCTCCT
The DNA here is from genome assembly GCF_059752555.1 of Halorubrum sp. B52. Classification (NCBI taxonomy): domain Archaea; kingdom Methanobacteriati; phylum Methanobacteriota; class Halobacteria; order Halobacteriales; family Haloferacaceae; genus Halorubrum; species Halorubrum sp. B52. Next base: position 832,095 of record NZ_MWTG01000007.1, read on the forward strand.
CGGTCATCCGGTTGACCGTGTTGCCGCCGGCGCCGCCGCAGCCGACGACCGTGATGTTCGTCTGGAGGTCCTGTAAGACGTCCTGTAGCTCGTCGTCGGTCATCGTCCCGGACTGCGGCGGGGCGCCGGCCGCCGCGTCGGTCGCACCGGCGCCGGCCTCCCCGGCGTCGTCTGCCGGGGGCTCCTCGGCTTCGTCGATGGCGTCCTCCACGATAGAATCCATTATGTGGTGTGGTTGCGACCCGGACGTATTTATTTTTGCCCAATGTCTGACGCGAGTCAGACGCCGAGAGACCGCCGCCAGCGCGCGGGAGCCGTCGGCTTCACTCCGCTGCGCCCGCGACGTCGATCGGGAACCGCTCCGTCCGCGATCGGGACACCTCCTCCGGGGTCACCGTCTCGCCGTCGACCCGCACGGACTCGCCGTCGGCGAGCCGACCGAACGCCGGCCCCTCGGGAACGCCGCGGTTCCGCGCCAGCTCGGGGTCGAAGGCTGTCTCGCGGGCGACGACGGCGTCGCGGGCCACCTCGACGGCGTCGTACCCCTCTCCGAGCACCGCCGCGAGGTCGGCGACGAGATCCGCGTACTCTGGGGCCGCGGCGTCGTCGGCGAAGGCGGCCGCCCCCGCCGCGCGGGTGCCGGCCTGTTCCGTGTCGAAGGCGACGGCGTTCGCCGCCACGGCCTCTCGGGTCGCCTCCGGGTCGATCCCCTGCGCCCGCGACAGGAGCTCCCCGGGAAGCCCGCGGACCGAGACCGCGTCGGGGCGGGACTCCCCGGGGGCGACGTCGCCGAACCGGAGCCCCTCGTCGACGGTCGCGAGGTCGCGCTCCAGCCGCTCGACGAGCGGGAGCGGCCGGTCGCCGACCTCGCGGACCCACGTCTCGCTCACGACCCGGTGCCCGAGCTCCTCGACGACGGCCGCGAGCTCGGGCCTGTCCCCCTCGATCACGGCGCGATCGGCGCGGCTGCGCGCGAACGCCTGCTCGATCGTCTCGCGGTTCGCCTCGGGCGCGCCCATCTCGCCGAGCGCCCAGTCGGCGCCGACGTGCCCCACGGCCCACGCCGTCTCGCGGACGATGCGGGTGAACCGCGGCGCGTAGTGGCCCCCGCCGAAGCCGACGACGTGGCGGGGGGACCCGTCGGTCGCGTCCCCGGCTCGGTTCCCGATCAGATCCGGGCCGCTCCCACGCAGGTCGAGGACCGCCCGCGCGACCGCCTCCGCCGCTTCCGGGTCCTCCCACTGGGGCTCGTCGGACCCGAGCTCGACGAACAGCGAGGGGACGGAGACGCTCGTCGGCCCGTGGTGAGTGCACTCGATGCCGACGTCGTATCCCTCCGGAGCGTGTGCCGCCAGCGCCTCGACGACGCGCTTCTCGGCGCCGGGGGCGGCGTCCGCGAGCGTCTCCGGCTCGCCGCCGTACGGCGCCGGGCCGAAGTTACCGGTGACGTGGGCGGTCAGGAGCGCCCCCGTCTCCCCGGAGTGCCGGGAGACGAAGACGAGGAAGTCGGGGCCGTCGTCGCCCGATGGATCTGCGTCGCCCGCGTCGCCGGCACCGCCGAACGCGGCGGCCGGGTCGCCCAGTTCGATGTGGAGGCCGTCGAACTCCCGGAGCTCGAATCCGTCGGTCCGGTAGTAGGCCCCGCCGCCCGCGGCGTCGGGGCGGGTCTCGTCCGCGCGCTCTTCCCAGTCGCCGACCGCGAGCAGGCGCTCGCCGATGTGTTCGGAGGCGCTGTCGGCCCGGCTGACGACGATCGCTATCACGGATTACGGTCGAAGTCGGGCGGCCGAATAGGCGTCGATTCCGGGCGCCGAACCGGCGGGACCCGGAGCGCGCTCACGGGAGCAGCAGGTACGCGAAGGCGACGTAGCCGGCGACGAGGACCGCGCCGTCGACCCGGGAGATCCGATCGCCGCGATACATGATTCCGACGAGCCCGCCGGTGAACGCGAGCAGCGCCGGGAACTCGAAGCCGCGTACGGCGGGGCTCACGCCGATCGGCCGAATGACCGCGATGATCCCGATCACCGCGAGGACGTTGTAGATGTTCGACCCGACGATGTTGCCGACGCTGAACTCCGCCTCGCCGCGCACGGCGGCGACGACGCTCGCCGCCAGCTCGGGGAGCGAGGTGCCCAGCGCGAGCACCGTGAGTCCGATGAAGATGTCGGAGAAGCCGGCCGCCGAGAGCAGCGACTCCCCGCCGTCGATCAGCCACCGCGAGCCGAGAACCAGCGCGGCGATGCCGCCGACCACGGCGGCGACGTCGCGGAGGCTCGCGTTCGGCATCTCCGCGCGCTCCGCGGTGGAGATCCCGGACTGCGTCTGCCGGATCCGGCGCATGACCACGACCGTGAACGCGACGAGCGTCCCGAGCATGAGGAGCCCCCCCAGCCGACCGATCCGACCGTTCCAGCCGAGGCCGACGAGCAGCAGCGCGGCGAGCACCATGAACGGGACGTGGCGCTCGAACACCGTCTGGGAGACGTTGAGCGGGCGGATCAGCGCGGAGACGCCCAGCACGAGCCCGATGTTGGCGATGTTCGACCCGAGGATCGTCCCGAGCCCCACGTCGGTCGAGACCGTCACGGCGCCGAGCAGGGAGACGAACAGCTCGGGGGCCGTCGTCGCGAACGCGATGACGGTGACGCCGACCGTCGACGCCTTCAGCCCGATCGCGAGCGCCAGGTCGCTGGCGCCCTTGACGAGCAGTTCGGCGCCCGCGTACAGGAGGGCGGCGCCCCCGAAGAGGAGCAGGAGTTCCGTGAGCGGCGACCCGAGCAACACGGCTCCCGGTTGTCGGTCATATTTAAAAAGCGCCGCGGTTCAGAGCGGTCGGGTCGCGGCCGCCTCCGGCCGGCCGGATCGAGTCCGCCGGATTGATCGAGTCCGCCGGATTGATCGAGTCCGCCGGATGATCGAGTCCGCCGGATTGATCGAGTCCGCCGGATCAGGCCCGCGCCGCGCGGAACTCCCCGTGTTTCATTCCGACGACGAACGCGACGGCGCCGAAGACGAGCATCGACGGGAGCACCATCATCAGCGTCGTCTGGAGCGCCATCGGCGTCCCGACGGCGACGCCGGCGGTGCCGAGAGCGACGATCAACGCGACGATACCGGCCGCGCGGGGCAGGTCGAACTGCATGTCCGCGATACGGTTCGCGCGAACCTAAGGGTTCGGCTCCCGGCCGGCACGCGTCGACGCCTCCGGCTCACGCCTCGATGATGTCGTCGTCCCGCTCCGCCGGCAGCGTCAGGTCGCCCTCCGTCGAGACGACCGCGCGGCCGCCGACCCGGACCTCGTCGCCGTCGACTCGCACCCTGACGTGTCCGGGGCGGTCGACGAAGTGGCCCTGTTCGAAGCGGAGCTCGTCGGGGAGTTCGCCGTCGAACGCGTCGACCGCCCGGAGGTACGCCCCGACCGCGCCGCTCGCCGTGCCCGTCACGGGGTCCTCGGGGACGCCGACCGCGGGCGCGAACGCCCGTCCGTGGAGCGTCGACGCCGCGTCGAGCGCGTCGAAGGTGTACGCGTAGATCCCGGCGACGTCGTGCTCGTTCGAGATCGCCTCGACGGCGTCCGCGTCGGGCTCCGCCTCGCCGAGGCGCTCCAGGAAGTTGACGGGGACGACGAGCCACGGGAGCCCGGTCGAGGCGACCGCGACGGGGAGGTCGGCGCCCACGTCCCGGAGGGCCGCTGGGTCGATCCCGAGCGCGTCGCCGAGGCGGTCGGCGTCGATCTCGGCCTCGTCCACGGGCTCGACGGTCGGAGAGTTCTGGCGCATCCAGACGGTGCCGTCGTCGTCGACCCGGATCGAGAGGTCGCCGACGTTCGTCCGGAGGGTCCGCTCGCCGGCGTCGATCTCCCCGGCGTCGTACAGTGCGGCGTAGCTCGCGATCGTGGCGTGGCCGCAGAGGTCGATCTCCGTGGACGGGGTGAAGTAGCGGACCCGCTCGTCGGCGCCGTCGCCCGCGTCGAAGAGGAACGCGGTCTCGGAGGCGCCGAGCTCGGCGGCGATCCGCCCCATCCGGTCGTCGCTCAGTCCCGCGGCGTCCGGCACGACGCCGGCGACGTTCCCGGCCAGCGGTTCGTCCGTGAACGCGTCGACGAGCAGCGCGCGTCGCGTCTCCATGCGTCACCCTCGTGGGGCGGCCCCAAAAGGGTCCCGAGCCGGTCCGGGACGATGTCAACCCTTTTGCCCTCCACGCCGGATGTACCCCTATGGGCCTCTTCGACCGGTTGCGCGGGAACGACACCCCGCGCGTGGCGTTCATCGGGATCGACGGTCTCCCGCACGGTCTCGTCGCCGACAACCCGGACACGTTCCCGACGCTCTCGGCGATCGCCGCCGACGGCGACGGCGGGCCGATCGACAGCACCGTGCCGCCGGAGTCGAGCGCGTGCTGGCCCGTCCTCACCAGCGGCCGGAATCCCGGAGAGACCGGCGTCTACGGCTTTCAAGACCGGGAGATCGGATCCTACGACACCTACGTTCCGATGGGGCGAGACGTCCAGACGACCCGCGTGTGGGACCGCGCCACCGACGCCGGGCTCGACGCGACGGTGATGAACGTCCCGGTCACGTTCCCGCCTCAGCGGACGGTCCAGCGGATGGTGTCGGGGTACCTCTCGCCCGACTTGGACAAGGCCGCCCACCCCGACGAGCTCCGCGAGTACCTCACGGGCAGCGACTATCGGCTGTCGGTGAACGCGAAGCTCGGGCACAAGGCGGACAAATCGGAGTTCATCGATCACGCCCGGGAGACGCTCGACGCCCGCGCCGCCGCGTTCTCCCGGTACGTCGAGCGCGACGACTGGGACCTGTTCGTCGGCGTGTTCACGGCGCCCGACCGGATCAACCACTTCCTGTGGGGCGATTACGCGGAGAGCGGGGAGTACCGCGAGGCGTTCCTCGACTTCTACGCCGCGCTCGACGAGCACATCGGCGCGGTCCGGAAGGCGCTCCCCGACGACGTCCGCCTCGTCGTGGGATCGACCCACGGGTTCGCGCGGCTCCGCTACGACGTCTACTGCAACGAGTGGCTGGAGCGCGAGGGCTGGCTCTCGTACGACGACGACGACGACCACGGCGCGCTGACGGACATCGACGGCGACACCCGCGCGTACTCGCTCGTCCCCGGTCGGTTCTACCTCAACTTGGAGGGCCGCGAACCCGACGGGGTCGTCCCCGAGTCGGAGTACGAGTCCGTGCGCGCCGAGCTGCAGTCGGCCCTCGAATCGTGGGCGGGCCCCGACGGGAAGCCGGTCGCGAAGCGCGTCGTCGAGCGCGAGACCGTCTTCCGCGGCGACCACGACGAGATCGCGCCGGACCTCGTCGTCATCCCGAACGAGGGGTTCGACCTCAAGTCCGGCTTCCGCTCCCACGACGAGGTGTTCGACCCGGACGGCCCGCGGACGGGGATGCACACCTTCGAGGACGCCGCCCTGTTCGTCGACCACCCGGACGCGAACATCGAGGACGCCGACCTCCTCGACGTCGCGCCGACCCTCCTGCGACTGCTCGACGTCGACTACGGGCGGACCGACCTCGACGGCGCGAGCCTGATCTGAGATGGAACGGACGCCGGACGGGACCCCGGTCGGTGTCGACGACCCGTACGCGGTCGCCGGCGTCTGCGACCACCTGACCGACGACGGCCGTTGTCGGTTCGCGCTGACGCGCGCCGGCGACGATCCGGGGTTCGTCGCGGCCCGCCGCGCCGACGGCTACGCCTGCCACGTCGGTCCCGGCGGCGCGTGGCGGAAGTGTCCCCACTACCGCTCGACGACCGACGGCCGCGAGTGTCACCGCTGCGGGCTCGAGGAGGTCCGGATCGCCCACGACGACGCCCGACCGCTGGTGGAGGAACACCACCTCTCGTACGGGAGCGCGAACGGCGAGGAGACCGTCGGCCACGGCGGTGGCGACGCCGACGGGACCACCGAAGGCAGCGACGACGCCGGGCCCCACGAGATCACGGTCGCGCTGTGCCGCTGGTGTCACACGAAGGTCCACAAGTCGTTCGCGCGGATCGACGACGACGCGAGCCCGGACCCCGAGGCGATCGCGGCACGCGAGAGTCGGCGGAGCAGAGAGCAGTCCGAATCCGCCTTCGAGACGGCGAACGAGCGGTTCGACGCGGGAGAGTAACCCTGTCCGAGGCGCCCTCGGCGCCGAAGCCTGAGCGGGATCTCAGGCGTCGGGCTTCGGCCGGATCAGGTTCGCGAGCGCGACGAGGACGCCGAGGAACCAGCCGAGCGGGACGGAGATGCCGAGCCACATCAGGACGTAGCCGAGACCGGCGACGCCCCACTGCTCGCCGAACGTCTCCAGGTCGAAGGCCCCGCGGAGCGTCTCGTTGATCCCGCCGACGGAGAGGAACGTGTCGAGGATCCAAACCGCGAGATCGTAGCTCGGGTCGAGCACCAGATTCGAGATGGAGGGCGTGAGCAGCGCGGCGACCACCGGCGGGAGGAAGATGGCCGTCATCGCGAACGGGTACGCGAGGAGGACGCTGACGAACCGCCCGCCGGTCTTCGAGAACCCGGCGGCCGCGCCCGCGGAGACGACCGCCACGACGCTGGCGCCGCCGATTCCGAGCATCACCTCGGTCGGGAGCTGGAAGTGCGCGAGCAAGGTGAGCGACCCCCAGACGAGCGTCGCGACGAGGACCGCGCCGAGCACGCCGAAGCGGGCCACCGCCGAGTCGAGCTTCGCGGCGTAGTACCGCGTGGCGAACCCGACGAGCAGGAGCGGGTACGCGACCGCGACGAGCGGGCCGCCGAGGATCGCCCAGAGGTAGTACCCGACCGTCTGGACGGCGGTCTCCGGTTTCCACTTCCCCAGCACCGCGCTCGGATCGAGCTGTCTCGGGAAGACGACTTCCATCCACGTCTCGTGGAGACGGACCACGTCAAGGAGGAGCGCTTCCACCAGTCCCGTCTGTCCTCGGCGTTCCATTTGGCTCACCTCGCGCGCGCCACACCGTGAACTTTGTGCCTTCGTTCGCGCGGCTGACACCGATCCCACGCCGACCGAGCGCGCGCCGCCGATTATCAGACCGGGATCCCCGCGTCGATACGCTTAACCGTTACAACGGGCCTAACAGTGCTCATGCACAGACGTGGACTGCTCGCGGCGATCGCCGCATCGACGTCCGTCGCCGTCGCCGGGTGCGCCGGCGGCGGGGACGGGAGCTACGAGTACGACGCGGATCCCGCCCGGATCCCGTCGGAAGCGGCCTCGGACGCCGGGTACGAGGGCGAGGAGCCGGAGTCGTTCACCATCGAGCAGGAGTTCGACGTGGCGGGCGTGAACGCCCAGGTGTCGGCGACGACCTGGGTCGCCGGGTACGAGAACCCGGACAACGGGTCGGCGCTGTTCGTGGCGAGCACCCCGGACGCGTCGGTCGGCGGCCAGTCGGTCAATCCCCTCGTCCGCGCGGACGACGCGGAGCTGATCCGCCGGCTGTTGGAACAGACCGACCAGCGCGGGATCGGCGGCGAAGGCACCGACGTGGAGGCCGAGGACATCGAGAACCGCGGGTCGGAGACGCGAACTATCCTCGGGCAGGAGGTCGAGGTCTCGATCCTCGAGACGAGGATCGACGCGCAGGTCGACGCCGGAAACAACCAGAGCGGTAGCGTCGAAGACGTTCCGGTGTTCCTCTACGTCGCGACCGTCCGGCACGACGAGGACGTGATCGCTCTCGTCGGCGTCCATCCCACCGCTATCGACGCCGGCGACTCCGTCCTCTCGCTGATGGAGCAGGTCGAACACTAATCGTCGGCGGACCCGGCAGTCCACTCCTTCCGACGTCGCCAACGGCCAGAGAGCGACGGCTCAGATCGCCGGACGTGAATCGATCCGCCAGCGACGTTTCCGCGAAAGGAAGCTTCTGTCTCCGTAAATCCTATAATAAACAATCAACCGAATGAGCGTGTTCCACGAACGCCAGACGGCGGCAGCGTAGCGAGCTCGTCGACTCCCGCGGCGCGGGCGCTGCCTAGCCCCGGCTCTGTCGATTGTGGTTCGTCACGATGGATCGAAGAAACTCAACTCAGCGTGGGCCGGTGGTTATTCTCGTTATCTGTGTTGTTGTGATTTCAGTTGTCGCAGTAGGTGTAACTCTGGCTTCTGGGGAAGCGGATGGGAGCCGATCTCACAATATAACAACTTCAGGAGAATTTAATTCTGTAAACGGTTCTATTACAGTTCAAGATCAGGCAACAGTTTCTACGAATTTTGTCAGAAACAGCAGGACTACATCGGGAGTGACTATTAGTGAAATTGAATCAAATGTAAATTCGACGATCGTCCTTACTGACAAGGATACTAGCGACATAGTTGGCTATAAATCGCTTTCAGTAGAACAGACGAATAACAAAGACAATACTTCGCTCAATACATCAAATTTGGGTGGAAAAGTTGGGGCATATCTCATACCGAGTGAGAACATTAGTATAAATCAAGATCGTATCGATACAAAACTATCTGATCAAGAGAAAAGTTCAGCAATTGATAAAGACACAGCGCACGTGTACCTGGGTACTGTAGAGTTTGAAAATCAAGAATTCAAAAAAGCAGGAGCAGCCAACATCTCTGTGGTAACTTCTGAAGTACGAGACACGATCGGGATGAACACGCCATATATTATTTCTATTCATCCAATTACCACCAACAATAAGGTTGTGTATGATGAGTATATTGGATATTCAGATGTTCTTGTTGGCGTGAATGATGAGATAAAAATACCTGTTAGAGATGCTAACGGAAGCAAAAGCAGAATTTGGCACAGTAACCGATATGTGGCAACTATTCGCCTTGCACAGGGACAAAAACCGGGAGACCCTGTGAATTTGGAATCAACGAAGCGGTTGCCGAATTCAGATATACACCATCAATTTGTAGAGGGAGATGTGTCCGATAGTGCAGACATACGCATTACCAATGTTCCCTTGGAGATAAACAACAGTAGTAGACTGGATCGTAATTTCAATCATACGAACTACACTGGTAGACAGATATATTCTGGAGAAGTAGTCTTGTTCGAAAATAACACATCCACAACAAACTCTATTAAATTGCATAGAAGAATATCAGATAATCGTTCAATAATAGCCGGATTAGGAACTCATCTGAATGGCACAGAGGGAGTGGTTTTTAATACGACTGGCTTACCCACAGGGTCTTATTCACTCACTGGTGGTGGATTTGAGAAGGGAAATCGATTCAAATTAATCGGGAGGGATACCCAAGAAGTAGAAATCGACGACATCAGGGAAGAAATGGAAATCGGAGTCCAGACTGACTATGAGATATATCATCACACCCCGGAAGTTAGTGTGAGAATTTTTAACTTAAATACAAACAGCACACTCGCAACTGCCAACCTCTCTACACCATCTTCCGGTCGCACCTCGGTTGGGCTCAACACCTACGCACTCGGTAACGAATCGCTGACAGACGGTCTCGTCACCGCGGGGCCGGGCGCGACCGTCGAATCGATCAACACGTCGATGTCGAACGAGACGCTACCGCCGGGAGAGTACCGGATCGCGATCCGCTCCGAGCAGGGACTCGCCGCGACGGCGGACGAGACGACTGTCACGGTCGCGAACCGGTCGACGAACGGGCTGGCCGCCTACGCGACGACCGACCTCGATCGGAGCGACCTCGGGACGGCCGATGCGGTACAGCGGGCGATCGCGAACGGGACGCTCTCGCCGACATCGACCGTCACCGCCGGCGAAACCGTGGTGTACGCCGCGAACGCCACGGGACTGACCGGGCTGCCGGCCGCGCGGAACGCGGTCCCGGAGACGGGCGCCGACCTGGCTCGGCTCGACGGGCTCGCCTTCGGCGTGCGCTCGAACGCGTCGACGCTTTCGACGGCGGAGGACGACCGAACCGACGCGAACGGGTCGGTCCCGAGGAACTCGTCCGTTCACGTCGACGACCGAGGCCTGTACATCGTCGCCGATGCCGACGACGCCCTCGCGACCGACGAGACGCCCGCCGACGGGGAGGCGTTCACCGCCGAGTTCCGCGTGGCGGACGAACGGCTCCGCGAGGCGGCGGCGGATCCGACCGCCGATCACACCGCGTCGACGACGGTGACCTTCGAGGCACCGCCTCCAGACGGGGAGGACGGCGATTCGAAGAGCGACGGCAGCCTCGAAGGCGGTGGAGGCGAGGGTGGGTCCGACGGCGGAGCGTCGGGAGGTGACGCGACCGGCGGCGGGACGTCCGGCGGAAGCGCTGCGACGGGGAGCGGCGGAACCGCCGGCGGAGCGACCGGGTCCCCACCGGAGACGGGCTCTCCGCCGGGCGGAGCGAAGCCGGAAGAAGCGGGAGGCGAGAACGGTGACGGGCCGCGGTCCGGTCTCGGGCGGAGCGGGGGTCGCTTCGGGATCCGACCGGTCGCCGACGTCCGGACGGTCGCGCGCGACGATTCCACCGGATCACCTGCGTCCGTCTCTCGGACGGCGGCGTCCTCCGGGGTAGGCATCGCCTCGCCGGGAGACGGCGGCGTCCGGTCCGAGGCGGGTGCGGGCCGCGGCGACGCCGGGTCGGCCGACACGGGTGCCGGGAGCGACGAGGCGGCGAGAGCGAACGGAGCGGACGCCGGGTCGCCCGTGAGCGACGGTCCGGGATCGAAATCGGATAAGGCGGGACCGAACCCCGACACGACCGACGCGGAGCCGGCGACGCCGAGCTACGACGACGCGCCGATCCGGACGACCGCCGAGGACGTGCCCGGGTTCGGTCCGCTCGGCACCCTGGTCGCGCTCCTGCTCGCCGGGAAGCTCGCCGCGCGCCGGCGGGGTCGGGAGGCGTGAGGCGACGCTCCGACGCCCCGGTGGCGGTATCCTTTTGCTGGACCGCTCCGTTCCGTCGGGTATGAGCGTGACCATCACCCCGCCGCAGAAGCGAGAGTGCGAGCTGTGCGGTCGCCGCGAGCGGTGGGACGAGGAGAACACCGGCTGGCAGATCGCCGACGAACCGGGCGAGGTCTACTGCATCCACGAGTGGGACATCAACGGAACGTTCACCCCGCTTCGCGAGTGACCGGGCGGATACCGATCGACGACGAGTTCGGTTTCGCTCAACGGTGAATTCGATTTTGGCCGACTATCGTGTGCGTTTTTCTTCTGTTGACGATAACGCACCTATTTTCCATATCGTACCCTGTCTCGGTGGTCTTATTGCCAATTACAAATGATAACTAGACTATCTTCGGGCTATAGCTGATCGAACAGGAAACCCATTGTGTGTTATTCACCCCTGATGAATAATTACCTTATATTCCCTAATGTGTGTACGAGGGATCCTACCCGTATCAGGGTTATACCTTTAAGTGATCATCTGTGAGTGGGGAGCATGACCGAGCCACGTAGTGACACCCGGGGGGGTTCGGAATCCTCGGGCCACGGTGGGGGGCTTGCGGACGTATCAGACGAGCGGTCGAACTGCGGGATCGGCGGGATCGTCGACCTCGACGGGGACCCGAGCCACGAGACGGTGACCGACGCGGTCCGATTGCTGGAGAACCTCGAACACCGCGGGACCACGGGCGCCGAGGAGAACACCGGCGACGGGGCCGGGATCATGGTCGCGCGCCCGGACGACTTCTTCCGGGACGTCGTCGACGCCGACCTGCCCGACGAGTACGCGGTCGGCTCCGTCTTCATGCCGACCGAGGGGAGCGTCCAGGCGGAGATCCACGACGTCATCGCCGAGGTGTTCTCCGTCTACGGGCTGGAGGTGCTCGCGTGGCGCTCCGTCCCGACGGACAACGCCGATCTCGGCGAGACCGCGCTCGACTCCGAGCCGGAGATCGCCCAACTGTTCGCCGCGCCCGTCGAGGGCGCCGGCCTCGCCGAGCGGTTCACCAGCGAGGAGGCCCGCCCGGACGACGTCGACCCGGAGCTCCTCGGCTTCGACCGCGCGCTGTACGCCGCCCGCCGCGAGATCGAGAACGCGGTCGCCGACGTCGACGGCGCCGGCCGGTTCTACGTCTGCTCGCTCGACCGCCAGCGCGTCGTGTACAAGGGCCTGCTGAAGGGCTCTCAGCTCGCCGACTACTACCCCGACCTGACCGACGAGCGCTTCGCCAGCCACGTCGCCTTGGTCCACGCGCGGTTCTCGACGAACACGCTCGGCGCGTGGCACCTCGCGCACCCGTACCGCAACATCGTCCACAACGGCGAGTTCAACACGATCCGGGGGAACGTCAACTGGATGCGCGCCCGCGAGAACGACCTCGAACACCCCGCGTTCGGCGCCGAGCTCGACACGATCAAGCCGGTGATCGACGACCCGAACCAGTCGGACACCGCGAGCGTCGACAACGCGGTCGAGCTCCTCCTCCAGGCCGGCCGCGACCTCCCGCATACCCTCCGGATGCTGATCCCGGAGGCGTTCCGCGACGACGACCTGATGGACGCAGCGCGCACCGATTTCTACGACTACCACGCCTCGCTCGTCGAGCCGTGGGACGGTCCCGCCCTGGTCATCGGCTTCGACGGCGACCGTGTCGCCGGCGTCCTCGACCGCAACGGGCTCCGCCCCTGCCGGTACGAGGTGACCGAGGAGAACCGCCTGGTCGTCGGCAGCGAGGTCGGCGCGCTGCCGACCGACCCCGCCGAGGTGCAGCGCCGCGGGCGACTCCAGCCGGGCGAGATCTTCGTCGCCGACCCCGAGGAGGGGCGGATCGTCCCCGACGACGAGGTGTTCGCCGAGCTCACCGACGAGAAGTACGGCGAGTGGGTCGACGAGCGCCAGGTCGACCTCGACGAGGTCGCGAGCGAAGTCGACCCCGAGACGGAGGCGGTCGACGCCCCCGGCGTGGACGAGGGCGGCGAAGACGCCGAGAGCGACGAGTCGACCGTCCGGATCCACCAGGCCGCGTTCGGCTACACGACGGACTCGCTGAACCACCTCGTCGAGCCCATGGCGAAAGACGGGAAAGACCCCGTGGGCTCGATGGGCGACGACACGCCGCTGTCGGTGCTCGCCGACGTCGACCGCCCGCTGTTCACCTACTTCAAGCAGCTGTTCGCGCAGGTGTCGAACCCGCCGATCGACTACATCCGCGAGGAGCTCGTCACCTCGCTGGAGACCCGGATGGGGAACCAGCGGAACCTGCTCGACGAGACCCCCGAACACGCCGAGCAGATCGTCGCGGACTCGCCGATCCTCACCGACGCCGAGACGGCCGCGCTGAAGGGGCTCGACGGCGAGCCGGTCGACGGCGACGGCCCGGCGTTCTCCTCGGTGACGGTCGACGTGACGTACGGCTGCGAGGGGTCGCTCGTCGACGCCGTCACCCGGATCCGCAACGAGTCCGCGGCCGCGATCCGAGACGGCGCCGACGTGGTCGTCCTCTCGGACCGCGCGGTCGGCCCGGACCGGCTCGCGGTCCCGAGCCTGCTCGCGACCGGGGCGGTCCACCACCACCTCGTCCGGAACGGGCTGCGGAACCGCGCCGGGATCGTCGTCGAGTCGGGCGAGCCGCACGAGGTGCATCACATCGCGACGCTCGTCGGCTACGGCGCGGACGCGATCGACCCGTACCTCGCGTACGAGTCCATCGCGGACGTCGTGGCTGGGCCGGACGGCGCCGACGAGGACGAGGCGCTCGCGGCGTACCGCGGCGCCCTGGAGGACGGCCTCCTCAAGACGATGGCGAAGATGGGTATCTCGACGATGGAGTCGTACCAGGGCGCCCAGATCTTCGAGGCGGTCGGACTCGGCTCCGAGTTCGTCGGCGAGTACTTCGAGGGGACCGAGATCCGTACCGAGGGGATCGGGACCGAGGAGATCGAAGACGACCTCCGGACGCGCCACGCGATGGCGTTCGGCGCCGATCCCGAGCTGGAGACGACCGGCGAGTACGAGCACCGCTCGTCGGGGATCAAACACGGCTGGAACCCGCAGACGGTCGGGACGCTCCAGCAGGCGGTCCGCGGCGGCGACTACGAGCAGTACGGGGAGTTCGCCGAGCTGGTGAACGACCAGTCCGAGGAGCTCCAGACGCTCCGCGGACTCTTAGAGTTCGAGTCCGACCGCGACCCCGTGCCGGTCGAGGAGGTCGAGCCGGTCGAGTCGATCGTGGAGCGCTTCTCGACGGCGGCGATGAGTCTCGGGAGCATCTCGCCGGAGGCCCACGAGAACAACGCGATCGCGATGAACCGGATCGGCGCGAAGTCGAACACCGGCGAGGGCGGCGAGCCCCCGGAGCGGTTCGGCACCGAGAAAGAGTGTAACGTCAAGCAGGTCGCCTCCGGTCGGTTCGGCGTCACCGCCGCCTACCTCGCGAGCGCTGACGAGCTGCAGATCAAGATGGCGCAGGGCTCGAAGCCCGGCGAGGGCGGTCACCTCCCCGGCGAGAAGGTCAACGAGATGATCGCGCACGTCCGGTGTTCCACGCCGGGCGTCGGGCTCATCTCACCGCCGCCGCAGCACGACATCTACTCGATCGAGGACCTCAAGCAGCTCATCTTCGACCTGAAGGCCGCGAACCCCGACGCCGACGTCAACGTGAAGCTGGTGTCGGAGGCCGGCATCGGTACCATCGCGGCCGGCGTCGCGAAGGCGAACGCGGACGTCGTCCACGTCTCCGGCCACGACGGCGGGACGGGGGCGTCCCCGAAGACGTCGATCAAGAACGCGGGGCTCCCGTGGGAGCTCGGGCTCGCCGAGGCGAACCAGATGCTCCGCGCGACCGGCCTGCGCGACCGCATCCGCGTCACCGCGGACGGCGGGCTCAAGACCGGCCGCGACGTCGCGGTCGCCGCCGCGCTCGGCGCCGAGGAGTACGTGTTCGGCACCGCGTCGCTCGTCACCGCCGGCTGCGTGATGGCCCGCCAGTGCCACGAGAACACCTGTCCGGTCGGCGTCGCGACCCAGCGGGAGGACCTCCGACAGCGCTTCCCCGGCCAGCCGGACCACGTCATCAACTACATGACGTTCATCGCCCAGGAGCTCCGCGAGATCATGGCCGAGCTCGGGTTCCGCGAGGTCGAGGAGTTCATCGGGCGGCCCGAACTCCTCTCGCAGCGCGAGACGGACCACGAGAAGGCGAAGCACCTCGACCTGTCGGCGGTGATCGCCGAGCCCGCGGGCGACGCCCGGACCAAGACCCGCGAGCAGGACGACGCCGACATCCGGGAACTGCTCGACTGGGACCTCATCGACGAGGCGGCTCCGGCCATCGAGGACGGCGCGCCCGTCGCGCTCACCCGGGACGTGGAGAACGTCGACCGCGCGGTCGGCGCGACGCTCTCGAACCGCGTCGTCTCCGAGCACGGCGGCGAGGGCCTCCCGGACGACACGGTCACCTGCCGGTTCGACGGCTACGCCGGCCAGAGCTTCGGCGCGTTCCTCGCGCCCGGCGTCACCCTCGAGCTGACCGGCGCCGCCAACGACTACCTCGGGAAGGGGCTCTCCGGCGGTCGGATCGTGGTCAACACGCCGGAGGAGGCCGGCTACGACCCCGCGGAGAACGTCGTCGCCGGCAACGTCGGGCTGTACGGCGCCACCGCCGGCGAGGTGTACGTCAACGGCGTCGTCGGCGAGCGGTTCGGCGTCCGCAACTCCGGCGTGCGGGCGGTCGTCGAGGGCGTCGGCGACCACGGCTGCGAGTACATGACCGGCGGCGTCGTCGCCGTGCTCGGCGACGCGGGTCGGAACTTCGCGGCCGGGATGTCCGGCGGCGTCGCCTACGTGTACGACCCGGACGACCGGCTCGGCGACCGCGTCAACCCCGGAATGGTGTCGGTCTCGAAGACGCTCGACGAGTCGGACGAGCGCATGCTCCGCCGGCTCGTGGAGAACCACCGCGCGTACACCGGCAGCGACCGCGCGGCCGAGCTGCTCGACGACTGGGCGGCGACGCTGGACGACTTCGTCCGGGTCTTCCCCGACGCGTACGCCGACGTCATCGCCGAGGGCAAGGGCGCCGACGTGCGCGACGAGCCGCCGGCCGCGGCCGAGGCCGTCCCGGGCGCCGCGAGCGAGCCGACCGGACAGGCGTCGAGCGACGACTGACGCGGGCGCGCCTGCCTCGGTGGTTCGCTGATATTTTTTGCAGTTCGGACGACTCGGATCGGTTACCGCGACGCTTTCGGGGTCCGATCGATCGCTGCGGCGGCTCGCGTTCCGACCGATCGCCGGAGCCGCTCGCTATCCGTCGAGAGCGTCGGAAAACGCCGCGGGTTCGGTCAAGCGACAGCGCGTCCGCGTCGCGCCGAGGCGCCTCGATTCACCGGCCATTCGCGTCCGCCATTAAAAGAGAGGACCGAACGCTCAGGAGCGCAGCCACGCCAGGAGGCGGGCGGCGGGGCTGGGCGTCGACTCGAGGTCCTCGGGTCGCGGGGTGTCTTTCAGTCGTACGGTGCCGCGTTCGGAATTCGACTTACGAGCTGCCATAACAACAATCATTTGTGGCCGTACGGCAATAAAATACTCGAATTGTCAACGTATACTCGCTGAAAGTAGATTATATTGATCTATCATCAGCGTCTTCGGAGGGTGATTCGCGAGTCGTGGTCGTTCGTGAGCGTCGGCGACGCTGGCGGTCGACACCGACCGCGTCGCCCTCGGCGACCGGAGCCGCCTCCAGCAGGTGTTCGAGAACCTGTTCCGGAACAGCGTCGAGCACGGCGGCGACGACGTGGCGATCCGGGTCGACGACCTCGCGGACGGGACGGGGATCTGCGTCGAGGACGACGGCGAGGGCGTCCCGGAGGCCGAGCGCGACGGGCGGGGCGCGGTTCGAGATCACCGGGATGGAGTTCGCCGAGTAGGCGGGGAGACGGCTCGAAAAGGCGCCGCGTCAGTCGTGCCGGAAGCAGCGCGACCCGGTGAACGCCATGGCCATGTCGTGCTCGTCTGCGGCGGCGATCACGTCCTCGTCGTTGACGGAGCCGCCCGGCTGGATCACGGCCTCGATCCCGGCCTCGGCGGCCTCCTCGATCGCGTCCGGGAACGGGAAGAAGGCGTCCGAGGCCATCACGGCGCCCTCGGCGGACTTCCCCTCGGCGTCCTTCTCGGCCTTCATCGCCGCCAGCGTCACGGCGTCGACGCGCGACACCTGCCCCATCCCGACGCCGACCGTCTCGGTGCCGGTCGCGAACAGGATGCCGTTCGACTTGACGTGTTTGAGCGTCTTCCACGCGAAGATCATCGTCTCCAGCTGCTCGTCGGTGGGCTCGCGCTCGGTGACGACCTCCAGGTCCGCGGCGGTCGGCGACTGGAGGTCGCGCTCCTGCACGAGGCGGCCGCCGACGATCGGCTTCTCCGTGAACCGCTCCGCAAAGCGGTCGTCGCCCTCGCCGAGCGGGCCGACGTCGAGCACGCGGAGGTTCCCCTTCTCGCGGAGCACGTCGAGCGCGCTGTCGGTGTAGCCGGGCGCGACGACGACCTCCTTGAACGAGTCGACGATCGCGGTCGCGGTGTCGGCGTCGCACTCGCGGTTCAGGGCGACGATGCCGCCGAACGCCGACTTCGCGTCGGTGCTGAGCGCGCGGTCGTACGCGTCCGCGAGCGCGTCGCTCGTCGCGCAGCCGGCGGGGTTCGTGTGCTTGATCACGGCGGCCGCGGGGTCGTCGAACTCCTTCACGAGGTTCAACGCGGCGTCGGCGTCGTTGTAGTTGTTGTACCCCATCCCCTTCGCGCCGGGGTTCAGCCGGTCGGCGCCGACGACGCTCGCCTCCTCGCAGCCGTCGTCCGCGTAGAGCGCGGCGTCCTGATGCGGGTTCTCGCCGTAGCGGAGCGTCTCGGCGCGCTCCTCGGAGACGAACCGTCGCTCGGGGAAGTCCCCGCCCGCGTCGCCCTCGACGGTCACGTCGACGGCCTCTCCTCCCTCGCGCTCGACCGTCACGCGGCCCTCGGCGAACCACCGGACCGCCCGCGGGTACGCCGTGAACTCCGCGTCGTGGAGCACTCGCTCTTTCAGCGCGTCGGCGTCGTCGTCGCCGTAGACGGGGACCGGCTCCTGGGTGACGATCGGGCCGCCGTCGATCTCCTCGGTGACGACGTGGACGGTACAGCCCGTCGTCCGGACGCCGGCGTCGAGCACCTGCTCGTGGGCGTCCACGCCGGGGAACGCGGGGAGCAGCGAGGGGTGAACGTTCAGCGTCGTCGGCGCCGCGTCGAGGAACTCGTCGGTGAGCACGCGCATGTACCCGTCGAGACAGACCAGGTCGAAGTCGTAGTCGGCGAGCCGGTCTAAGATCCGTCGCTCGTGGGACGCCCGCGACTCCCCCTCCTCGCGCTCGACGACTTCGGTCGGGATCCGGCGCTCGGTTCCGGCCTCCAGCACGGGCGCCTGCTCCCGGTTCGTCAGGACGACCGACAGCTCCGCGCCGCCCGGCGCGACGTCGGCGATGTGTCTGAGGTTCCGCCCCCGGTTGCTCGCGAGTCCGGCGATCTTCATACGCGAGTGGACCGACCGATCGCGTATATCGATTGCGGTCCGGGGCGCCAGAATATCCACGTTCGCGGATACAATGGGCGATCCGGGGTGGGAAACGGGAGGGAGCTATCCACGTCCGTGCGTCACGCCATCGACACGCTTTTGCTGGCTCCGGGGGCAGTCGCGGACATGACGGACCACGCCATCGACGGCCTGTCGCGATCGGACCCCCTCGCGGCCGTCTCCCCGCTCGACGGGCGCTACGCCTCGCGGACCGCGCCGCTGTCGCCGTACGCGAGCGAGGCCGGGCTCATGCGCGCCCGGACCCGCGTCGAGGTCGAGTACCTGATCGAGCTGGCCGCGCTCGACGCGACCCCGATCGCGCTCGACGACGAGGTCGAGGCGGCGCTCCGCGACGTGTACGAGTCGTTCTCGGCCGAGGACGCGCGCCTGATCAAGACGCTCGAAGTCGAGGGCGCCGAGGGGTACGCCGCGACCAACCACGACGTGAAGGCGGTCGAGTACTTCCTCCGGGTCCGACTGGACGGGCTGGAGGCGTCCGGGACGGTCGACGACGCCGAGGCGCTGTACCCGTGGATCCACTTCGGGCTCACCAGCGAGGACGTCAACAACCTCGCGCACCGACTCCTGCTGAAGCCCGCGGTGAGCGAGGTGCTGGTGCCCGCGGTCCGCGAGGTCAGGGACGCCCTGGTCGACCTCGCGCAGGAGCACCGCGGGACGCCGATGCTGGCTCGCACCCACGGCCAGCCCGCGACGCCGACGACGTTCGGCAAGGAGATGGCGGTGTACGCCTCGCGGCTCGGCCGCGCGCTCGGCCGCGTCGTCGTCGCGAGCGGCGACCTCTCCGGGAAGCTGGCGGGCGCCTCCGGCACCTACGCCGCCCACGACGCCGCCTACCCGGACGTCGACTGGCGAGCGTTCTCCCGTTCGTTCGTGCGCGGGCTCGAGTTGGAGCACACGCCGCTCGCGACGCAGGTGAACCCCTGCGACGACCTCGCGGCGCTGTTCGACGCGCTCCGGGGCGTCAACAACGTCCTGCTCGACTTGGACCTCGACGCGTGGCTCTACGTCTCCGACCGCTACCTCGGCCAGCGAACGGTCGAGGGGGAGACCGGCTCGTCGACGATGCCCCACAAGGTGAACCCGATCGACTTCGAGAACAGCGAGGGGAACCTCTCGAAGGCGAACAGCGATCTCACGTTCCTCGCCGACTACGTGACGAGCTCGCGGCTCCAGCGCGACCTCTCGGACTCCACCGTCAAGCGCAACGTCGGCGCCGCGCTCGCGCACTGCCTCATCGGCTACTCGAAGGCCGAGAACGGGCTCGCGAAGGTGGTTCCCAACGAGGCGGTGATGCGCGAGGAGCTGGCGGCGACGCCCGAGGTGATCGGCGAGGCCGTCCAGACGATCCTCCGGCGCGAGGGCGACACCGACGCCTACGAGCGCGTGAAGGACCTGACGCGGGGGCGGTCGGTCACGCTCGACGACTTCCGCGAGCTGTTCGCCGACCTCGACGTCGACGAGGACGTGCGCCGGGAGCTGCAGGCGCTGACGCCCGCGGGGTACGTCGGCGTCGCCGACGACCTCGTCGACGAGATCGACGAGTAGGCGGCGGGGTCGACAGGGACGTCGCGGCCGAGAGAGACGTCGCCGGCGTCGCACACCCCCACAAGAGGTTTGTCGGTCGCGCGTGCAGGTAGGGCCGATGCCCTCCGAAAACGACGACGACGTGGAGTACTCCGTCTTCGGCAACGACTCGGCCGACGCGTCGGGAACGCCCGACGATGAGACACGGACCGATCCGGAAGCCGTCGACCTCGGCGGCCGCGACGACGGCTGTCCGAAGTGCGGGAGCGAGGAGACCGAGACGGACGAGATCGCGACGAGCGGCACCGGCCTCACCAAGATGTTCGACGTGCAGAACCGCAGTTTCGTCGTCGTCTCCTGCGCGAACTGCGGCTACTCGGAGCTGTACAAGGGACAGTCGACGGGGAACGCCATCGACTTCTTCGTCGGCTGAGAGCGACGCGGCGACGTCCGGGGGCGCTCCGTAGCGACCCCTGAGACCGCCGCACGACGCCGGGAGCGACCGATTTATGTCGACAGCGGAACCGGTTTCGACCGCGTATGGTCTCCCTCCGTCACCCCTCCGAGCTCCCCGTCGTCGGCGTCGTCGCCGACGGCCGCACGTACAGGCACCTGTTGTACCTCCTGCTCGCCGTCCCGCTCGGGTTCGTCTACTCGGCGGCCTTCACCTTCGGCGTCGCGTTCGGGCTGGCCCTGTCGGTCGCGCTCGTCGGACTGGTGGTCCTGTTCGCGACGCTGATCGGCGCCCGGCTCGCCGCGGGGCTGGAGCGGTGGCTCGCGAACGCGCTGCTCGGGACCCACCTGCAGCGTCCCGACGACCTCGCCGACGCGGAGGGCGCGCTCGCGGGCGTCAGGAAGTACGTCGACGCCCCGTCGACGTGGGCGGGGCTCGTCTTCCTCTCGCTGAAGTTCTGGGTGAGCCTCCTCGCGCTCGTCCCCCTCTTCCTGCTGGCGAGCGCGCTGCCGCTGGTCGCCGCCCCTCTGCGGTACCCCTACGAGGCGGACTTCGGCGAGGTGAACGGCGAGCCGGTGACGTGGGCGATCGACACCCTCCCGGAGGCGCTGGTCGCGCTCCCGCTCGGCGTCGCCGGCGTCCTTCTCGCGCTTCACCTCGCGAACCTCGCGGCGTACGTCTCCCGGCGGATGGCCCTCGCGCTGCTCGGCCGCCGGGAGCCCGCCGAGTCGCCTCCGGCGGTATCGGTGGGGGGCGGGGAGGGGGATAGCGACGGAGACGTCCCCGTCGACGGCGACGCAGATGGCGGCGAGGACACGCCCGACGCCGATGCCGGCGACTTCGACTTCGTCGACGAGCCCGCTCCGGCCGACCGCGGCTCCACCCCTGCCGACAACGACTCCGCCCCCGTCGACCGCGACGACGACGCCCGCTGACCCGGAGACCGCTCGGCGAACGGGACGGCCCCGAGCGACTTATTCGCGTGCGGTCGTCAGGACGGGTATGGCACCGACGCTGGTCAACGCCGCGTTCGGCGCGCTGCTCGCGGCCGCCCTGCTCGGCGCCGCGTTCGACCGGCGGTCCGTCGCGGTCGTCGTCGCCGCCGCGATGCTCCCCGACCTCGACGCGGTCGCGAGCCTCGCGGTCCCGGGCGCGACGAACGCCCTCCTCCACGCGGTCTGGCTCCCGCTCGCGGCCGGGGTCGCCCTCTACTGGGACACGCGAGTCCGCGACGCCTCCCGGCTCCGCGAGCGGGCGGGCCGGCGAGGGGTCCGAATCGCGTGGGTCGCGCTCGCGGCGTTCCTCGTCGCCGGCGTCGGCCCGGACCTGTTCGGTAGCGAGGGGGTGAACCTGCTGTTCCCGCTCGCAGACGCCTACTACCTCGTCGACGGGGGGCTCCTCTTCTCGACGCGGGACGGCGTCGTCCAGACGGTCGTCTCGGTCGGCGCGGGGGGCCCGGGGATCCTCCCGCTGGAGACGCTCGGGACGTCCGAGTCGTACGCGATTTCGACGTTCGTCAACCCCGACGGCCGACCGGGGCTCTCGCCGGGCGCCGAGCGCGAGCTCCACCTCGTCCGGACCGGCTGGCAGCTGGTCGTCGTCGCCGCCGCGGTCGCGTTGCTGGCGGTTCGGTTCCGGTGGGAGAGGCGGAGCGGGACGCGGAGGGTCGACGCCGAGTCGGCCGGCGTCGACACGGCCGAGACCGACGACGACCCGGAGGTGACCCGGTAGATGGTCTCGACGGTGGTCCACGCCGGCTTCGCGGTCCTGCTCGCGGCCGGACTGCTCGACGACCGGTTCGACCGCCGGGTGCTCGCGGTCCTGCTCCTCGTCGTCGTCGCGCCCGAGGCCGACAGCTTCCTCGGCCCGATCATGCCGGGCGCCCACCGGACGGTCGGCCACACGCTCGTGATCCCCGCGGTCGCCGCGGTCCTGTTGTACTACGACACGCGGATCCGGGAGACGTCAGCGGTGCGCGCGCGCCTCTCGGCGCGGTGGGTCGCCGTCGCGTGGGCCGCGCTGTTCGCGCACGTCTTCGCGCACGTGGCGCTCGACTGGGTCCACCTCGACGGGGTGAACTACCTCTGGCCGATTCGCGACCAGTTCCTCCGGCTCGACGGGGAGATCCTGCTCTCGACGGCGGACGGGTTCGTCCAGACGTTCGTCGACCTGCGGGTCGACCCGGAGACCGGGACGCGCACGGTCGACGCCGGCGCCACAGGGACCACGGAGACCGTCCACGTCAACAACCCGGTCCAGCCGCGCGACCCCGACGAGGCGATCGAGGAACCAGTCGAGCGGATCTTCCCGGTCGCGAACGCCGGCTGGCGGCTCTACCTGATCGGGACCGGGCTCTTCGCGCTGGCCGCCCGGCGATTGCAAGACAGGGCGCCGCGGGAGGAGGGCGCGTGAGGACGGTCGGTCGCGGGAGGGGTGACGGGCCGACATTGTATGGCTGGGGAGTGAATCCGCTGTAGGCCGTACCGCCTCGCGATGAGCCCTCGTTCACGTGACGACGAGCGCCTCGCCGGCGAGGAGGTCGCGGTGGTCGGCGCCGGGTTCGGCGGCCTCTCCGCGGCCGCCTACCTCGCCGACGCCGGCGCGGACGTGACGGTGTTCGAGCGCAACGACCATCCGGGAGGGTACGCCGGGCGGATCGAGCGGGACGGCTTCCGGATCGACACCGGCCCCTCGTGGTATCTCATGCCGGAGGTGTTCGACCGGTTCTTCGGCCACTTCGGGCGGTCGACCGAGGAGTTCTACGAGCTGACGGAGCTGGACCCCCTCTACGAAGTCGTCTGGAAGGACGGCGACCGCGCGGCGATGCCCGCGGACCGGGTGGGCCAGAAGGCGCTGTTCGAGTCGTACGAGGCGGGCGCCGGCGACCGGCTCGACGCGTACCTCGACGACGCCGCGGAGGCGTACGAGCTCGGGATGGACCGGTTCGTCTACCCGAGCCGCTCCCGGCTCCGTGACATGGTCGACGCGGATGTGCTGTGCTCGGGCCGTGCGCTCCCGAAGCTCCGCACCATGGACGACTACGTCGGCGGCTACTTCGAGCACGAGAAGCTCCGTCAGATCGCGGAGTACAAGCTCGTCTTCCTCGGCGGGTCGCCGTACAACACGCCGGCGATCTACACGCTGATGAGCCACGTCGACATGAACCTCGGCGTCTCCCACCCGACCGGGGGTATCGCGAGCGTCGTCGACGGGATGGCGGCGCTCGCGGGCGACCTCGGCGCCGAGATCCGCACGGGGACGCCGGTGACCGCGATCGAGCCCTCGGTCGCGGCGGCCGGCCCGAGGTTCGAGGTGGGCGCCGGGGGGTCGAGCGCGCGGTTCGACCGCGTGGTCGCGAACGCCCCGCCGCCGCACGTCGAGCGCGACCTCCTCCCCGACGAGCACGCGCGTCGCGAGGCGTACTGGGAGTCGCGGACGTACGCCCCGTCGGCGTTCCTCACGTACTTCGGCGTCGAGGGCGACGTCGACCTCGACCACCACGCGCTCGTGTTGCCGACCGACTGGCGGCCCCACTTCGAGGCGATCTTCGACGACCCCGGGTGGCCCGACGATCCGGCGTACTACGTCCACGTCCCCTCGAAGACGGACCCGGAAGCGGCCCCCGAAGGGCACGAGGCGGTGTTCGTCCTCGTCCCGCTGGCGCCCGGGCTCGACGACGGCCCGGAGGCCCGCGAGCGCTTCCGCGAGCTGGTGCTCGACGATCTGGCCGAGCACGCCGGCGTCGACTTCCGCGATCGGGTCGTCTTCGAGGAGACCGCCTGCGTCTCCGACTTCCGCGAGCGCTTCAACGCGCCGCGCGGCACCGCGCTCGCGCTCTCGCACACGCTCGGCCAGACCGGGCCGCTCCGGCCGGCGCACCGGGCACCGGGCGTCGAGGGGCTCTACTACGTCGGCGCGTACACGAATCCCGGGATCGGGATGCCGATGTGTCTGCTCAGCGGCGAGCACGTCGCCGAGGCCGTGGTCGAGGACGCGGCCGGGGGCGGGATGTTGCCGTCCGTGGTGCCGACGTCGACGCTGCGGTAGGCCCGTTCCGGGACGCCCGATCGGTCGCGTCGCGCGGGGCGCCTCAGAAGTCCCGACCGGTCGCGGCGTCGGGAAGGTCGTACCGCTCGACGGGGAGACCGAGCTCCTCGAGTGCGGTCTCCAGATGTTCGGTCGCGACGTACTCGTCGCCGGCGGCGACGCGGGCCGCCTGGGCGTGGGCGAGGACCTCACCCTTCCGGTCGTCAGGAACGTCGAACTTGTCGGCGGCGAGCTCGATGACGAGCCCGTTGTGGTCGTGGGTGTACAGCGAGTGGAAGGCGCCGCGGTCGAACTCGCTCACCTCGTGGCCGGCGTCGAGCAGGCGGTCGCGGATCGCCGGGAGCTCCTCCGGTTCGACGCTGAACGCGAGGTGATGGACCGCGCCGATCCCGGGCTCTTGCGTCTCGACGGAGTCGCGCGACTCGTCGACGAAGAAAGTGACCAGCCGGCCGTCGCCCGCCTCGAAAAAGAGGTGTTCGACCGCCTCGCGGTCGAGGTTGGGCTGCCTGACGACCAGGGGGAGACCGAGCACGTCGCGGTAGAAGGCGACGGTGTCGTCCGCGTTGCTCCCGATCAGCGTGACGTGGTCCCAGCCGGTCGCGTGCAGCAGGCTGTCCGGGCGCTCCGCCGTGACCTCGCGCGTCGACATACGGTGATCCACGGGAGCGTCCCTCATGAGATCGCGGTAACACCGATGTCAGTCGGGGAACGCGCGGCGGACCGAGCCGACGGAGGCTAAAAGAGCGATTTGAGACTCCCGACCCGTTATCCCGACCGAAGCGGAAGGGCGACGCGTGCAACGGAACACGCGGCAAGCGGGCCGGCCCCGCGGGCTCGCCACGGAGACGTGCACGCTCTCGGACGGTCGGACGCTCGCCTACGCCGTCGGCGGGGCCGAAGACGGGACGCCGGTCGTCGCCCACCACGGAACGCCGGGGTCGCGGCTGTTCGCGTCGCTCCTCACCGATGCCGCCGCCGAGACCGGAGTCCGGCTCATCGTTCCGGACCGACCGGGGTACGGTCGTTCGTCGCCGCCGCCGGCCGGCTGGGAGTGGCGCGACTGGCCGGAGGACCTCGCGGCGCTCCTCGACGCGGAGTCGGTCGATCGGTGCGGGGCCGTGGGGTTCTCCGGCGGCGGGCCGTTCGCGCTCGCGGCCGCGGCGGACGAACGGGTAGGTCGCGTCGGACTGGTCAGCAGCGTCATCCCGCCGGCCGACGTCGGCCTCGTGACGCTGTCGCGGGTCCCGTTCGCCGTGCGCGCCCTCTTCCGGCTGTCGGGCGCGTACGCGTCGGTCGCCGGACCGAGCGCGGTCGTCGGTCAGTACACCGACCGATCGGTGTCGGAGCCCGTTTCGCGGGCGGTCGCGGACGACTTCCACGAGGCCCTGCGGCAGGGGGCGAAGCCGGTCGCCCGGGAGAACCGGTCGTTCGGTGACGAGTGGGTCGGCCTCGACCGACCGTCGGTTCCCGTCCGTGCCTGGCACGGGACCCGCGACGGGAACGCGCCGCTGTCGGCCGTGCGTGCCTTCGCGAACGGGAGTGACGCGGGGCTCGCGACCTCGGAGACCGACCACCTCGGAACCCTGCTCGACCGGCGGCGCGAGGTGCTGCGCTGGGTCGGCGACGCGTAACGGAATGCGAACCGCGATTGAGGTATCGCGCCGCTTGCGACGTTGCTCGCGACACAAAAACACGGACTCGCGGGGTCCCCACGAGCGAAGCGAGTGGGGGCACGCGAGGGAACGAGACGAACGAAGTGAGTCGAGTGGACTCGCGGGGATTTTGAACCAGAGCCAGACGTGCTCGCTCACTCCGTTCGCTGCGCGCGACTGGCAGGGTTCAAATCCCAGCTCGTTGCAGTGATGCGCCGCTCGCGGAATTGCTCGCGGCGCAAAAACATGGACTCGCGGGGTCCCCACGAGCGAAGCGAGTGGGGGCAAGCGAGGGAACGAGACGAACGAAGAGAGTCGAGTGGACTC
>NZ_MWTG01000008.1:0-442419 GCF_059752555.1 Halorubrum sp. B52
CCGATAACGGGACTCACGGCACGGTCGTCCGAGTTGAACAGGTTGCTTGGTTTCATAGTTTGAACCCAGCGGTCCACCGATGAAACGGCCGTCCGTTCCGATCGGTTAGCTGGTTACTCCCTGATTAACGGAGCCTCCTTATGTACTTACTGGCATAAATATCAACGCCGAAAATTAGGCGCACACGGTCAAATTCGTTGACCTGTACGCGATGCGTACGAAACCCACAGTCCGAGTCCTCGGCCGGACCTACGGCGATCGCGTGTCTCCGGACTCCGACGACGAGACGGTCGGGCCCGTTCCGTTGGAAGCGATTAAATACTCTCGGCGAATCGGTCGGGATATGGGCGTCTCAGAGATCCTCGAGGGAACGAACCTCTCGCATCGCCAGATGGGCGCGATCATGATCGGCTGGCTGGTGCTCGTCATCGTCGTCTCCGTCGGGCTGCTGCTGTACACGTCGTTCAACTTCGTGTAGCGCGCGCGGGCGGGTCCCGCGAACCCGGTCCTCTTTTTGTCGGTCGTTCCCCTCGGTACGCGGTATGGTTCGCGACACCGACGCGCACGACCGCGGGACATCGGATGAGACCGACGAGGGGAACTCGACCGCCGCGACCGACGGCGGCGCCGACCGCCGGCTCGTCGCCGGCTGGGAGGGCCGCTACTACGAGGATTTCTCGGTCGGCGACGTGTACAAACACCCGTACGGGCGGACGGTGACCGAGACGGACAACGTCTGGTTCACCAACCTCACGATGAACGTCAATCCGATGCACTTCAACGAGGCGTACGCCGCCGAGACGGAGTTCGGCGAGCGCCTCGTCGACGGCACCTTCGTCATCGCGCTGGCGGTCGGAATGAGCGTCGTCGACGTGAGCGCCAACGCCACCGCGAACCTCGGCTACGACGAGGTCCGCCACCACGCGCCCGTCTTCCACGGCGACACGCTGTTCGCGGAGTCCGAGGTGCTCGACAAGCGCGAGTCCGACTCTCGCGATCACGTCGGTATCGTCACCACGGAGCTGCGCGCGTACAACCAGGACGACGAGCTCGTGCTCTCCCTGGAGCGCACGCCGATGGTACTGAAGCGGTCGCACGCACAGCCGAGCGCGGCGCAGCCGACGGGCTGGCCGGAGGGGGTCGGCACCCAGCCGGCGGACTTGGAGTGACGCGGTCATCCGGGGGTCGTCCGCCGCGGTCCGGCGCTCCCGGCAACCCCGGCAGCAACCACCGGAGCTATCCCCGGCCGCGGGGAACGGTCGGCCGATGGACCGCGCCGAGCGACGGATCGTCGCCTTCACCGCCGGCTCGCACGGGCTCGTCCACACCTACGAGCTCTCGATCCCGATCCTGCTGACGGTGTGGATCGCGGAGTTCTCGACGACCGCGGCCACGCTCGGGCTCGTCTCCACCGTCGGCTACGGGCTGTTCGGGGTCGGCGCGCTCCCCGGCGGTATCCTCGTCGACCGGTTCGGCTCCAAGCCGCTCATCCTCGCCTGCCTCGGCGGGATGGCGGCGTCGTTCCTCCTCGTGAGCGTCGCCCCGAACCTGCTCGCGCTCGCGCTCGCCATCGGCGTGTGGGGCGTCACCGCGAGCGTCTACCACCCCGCGGGGCTGTCGCTGCTCTCCAAGTCCGTGGAGCAGCGCGGGACCGCGCTCGGCTACCACGGGATCGGCGGCAACCTCGGCATCGCCCTCGGCCCGCTGGCGACCGCGCTGCTCCTCCTGGCGTTCGATTGGCGGATCGTCGCGGCCGCGCTCACCGTTCCCGCCGTCGCCGTCGCCGCGTACGGCGTCACCGTCGACGTCGACGCGGCGCTCCCGGCGTCCGCGGCCGCCGACGGCGGGGGTGAGGGAGGGAGCGCCGCCGGAAGCGGCGGCGCCAAAGGCGAGGTGTCGCCGTCGACGATCGTCGACGACACGCGGGTCCTGCTCGCCGGGGGGTTCCTGATCGTGTTCGCGTTCGTCACGTTCAGCGGGCTCTACTACCGGACGTTCCTCACGTTCCTGCCGGACCTCCTCGGGGACGCCCTCGGCGGGCTGATCGATGTCCAACTCATCGACCCCGAGAGCCCGTACGCCGAGGAGTTCGACCTCGCGCGGTACGTGTACGTCGCCGTCCTCACGGTCGGCGTCCTCGGCCAGTACCTCGGCGGGCGGATCGCCGATCGGATCCGCCCGGAGCGGGGGCTGATCGCGCTCATGTCCGTCCTGGCGGTCCTCGCGCTGTTGTTCGTTCCCGCCGGCGCGACCACCGCGTCGTTCCTCGCGGTCTCGCTCGCGCTCGGGGTCGCGCTGTTCACCGTGCAGCCGCTCTCGCAGGCGACGGTCGCGGCCTACTCGCCGAGCGAGGCGCGCGGCATCTCGTTCGGCTACACGTACCTCGGCATCTTCGGCGTCGGCTCGCTCGGCGCCGCGCTCGCGGGGTGGGTCCTCACCCGCGCCGGCCCCCGCGAGCTGTTCCTCGTCCTCGCCGGCATCGCGGTCGCGGGCGCGCTCTCGGCCGCCGCGATCGCTCGGTTCGCGACTCGGCGGGACTGACGACGAGCGTCGCGCGCGCCGGTCACTCCTCGGACCGGTGGTCGTCCTCGCCGCCCTCGTTGTCCTCGCCGCCTTCGTTACCCTCGTCGCCCTCTTCGCCGACTTCGATCCGCACCGGTCCGTCGTCTCCGTGATCGTCGCCGGCGTCGTCCTCCGCCACGCGATCCGGCCCCTCGCCGGTCGCGTAGTCGTCGAGCGTCGTCTCGTGAGGGTCGTCGCGCTTCCCCTCCAGTTCGCTCAGCGCGTAGCCAACGGCGTAGCCGGTCGACCCGCCGAGGAACGCGCCGATCCCGGCGCCGATCGGACCGCCGCGGGCGCCGAGGACCGCCCCCGTGAACCCGCCGACCGTGGCGGCTCGCTCCGCGTCCCGCTCGGCCCGCGTGCGCTCCCGGTCGGCGATCCGATCGGCGGCGCGGCGCTCGTCGTGGTCGTGATGGGTCATGTCCAACGATAGGAACTCCGACGGTCTATACGCTTCGGCGAGGGTAGTTAGGGCGAGGCGGGAGGACTTGAGGCGAGGCGGGAGGAGTTGGGGCGAGGCGGGAGGAGTTGAGGCGAGGAGAGAGGAGTCGCGACGGGAGGCGGGCGAGCCGAGGCGTTAGACCGTGTGTTTCGCCTCTTCCGCGTCGTCGACGACCTCGATCCCGCGGTTGTTCACCGCGTGGGGATCGAGCCCCTGCTCCTGGAGGAACTGTTTGTATATGCGTTCGACCGTCTCGCCGTCTTTCTGCCGGTCGCTGGCGTGGTCGCACAGCTCCACGAGGGTCTCCGGCACGTCGTTCTCGTGGACGATCCAGTGGTTGATCGTGTCCGAGAGCCGGCGGATGGGCGAGGTGAAGTGGCCGTAGATGTCGAAGTTGAGCGCGTGGTGCCCGCCGAACGGGTCGTTCATGTACTTCGCACGGGGCATCACCTTCAGCACGGCGCGCTGGATCTTGTTCAGCTGGCGGCTCGGAGACTCTTCGAGGGCGGCGTTGACCGCCTTGCGCGGGTCGTCGCCCCACGCGTCGCCGGGGATGGAGACGCCGTCGAGCTCCTGGATCTCCTTCAGCGCCTCGCTCCACTGGTCCGGGGTCGGCTGCGGGTGGACGCGGTACATCGCCTCGACGCCGCGGTCCCACATCAGGGTGTGCGTCACCGCCTTGTTCGCCTTCAGCATCGACTCCTCGATGATGGTGTGCGCGCGGTCGCGGCGCGGGTTCAAGACGAGCGAGCCGTCCTCCTTGCGCTGCTCGTGCATCCGGTCGGCGAGCTCGAAGGCGAGCGCGTTCTCCTCGCCCAGCGGGAGCGAGGGGTCCTCTAACCGCTCCTCGCACTGCTTGTAGGTGAGCCGCTCGTCGGAGTTAATGACGGACTTGTAGATGTCGATGTCCTCGAACGAGAGCGTCTCGTCGTCGATCTCCATCTCGACGGTGTGCGCGAGTCGGTCCTCGTTGGGGACGAGCGAGCAGACCGTCTCCGCGAGCACCGGCGGGAGCATGTGGATCGTGTAGTCGGGCAGGTAGACGGTGTTCGCCCGCTTCACCGCCTCCTCCCACATCGCCGTGTCGGGCGTGACGTAGTGGGTGACGTCGGCGATGTGGACCCACAGCCGGTAGGCGCCCTCCTCGCGCTCGATGGAGATCGCGTCGTCGAAGTCCTGCGCGTCGACCGGGTCGGTGGTCCACGTCGTCAGGTCGCGGAGGTCCTCGCGCTCGTCGA
Source organism: Halorubrum sp. B52 (assembly GCF_059752555.1). Taxonomy (NCBI): domain Archaea; kingdom Methanobacteriati; phylum Methanobacteriota; class Halobacteria; order Halobacteriales; family Haloferacaceae; genus Halorubrum; species Halorubrum sp. B52. Next base: position 4,243 of record NZ_MWTG01000008.1, read on the forward strand.
TCTCGGCTTCGATCTCCTCGTACACGCCCTCGGTCCGAGTCTCGGCCTCGCGCAGGACCTCGTTCGGGAACTCGTCGGGGATCTCGAACTCCTCGAACAGGTCCGCCCGCTTGTCGGCGAGGCGGTCCGCCAGCTCCGGCGTGATCGTCACGGGACCTTGGTCCTCGGCGGACCCCGGTTTCGGCTCGTCGTCTGACATACCGGGACCAACGCGGGTCCGTTAGAAAGGCCTGTCGGGGTCGGAAAGCCCCGTCGGGGGGCGGGAGGGGCCATTGGACGCGGTGCGCCGGCGGAGCGCGCTAGCGGTCGCGGTCCGACGGCTCCCGGTCGCGGTCGGATCGGCCGCGGGACTCGGTCGCGTCGTCGTCGCTCCCGTCGAGCGCCACCGCGTCGGCGTAGCGGCCGAGGAACTCCTCGCGCGAGAGCCCGTCGCCCTCGATGGAACAGACGAGCGACTCGAGCCCGTCGCGGGGCTGGTGACAGAGCTCGTCGTCGCAGTCGGTACAGAGGTACTCGAACTCCTTGTCGCGCCGGTTCCAGCGGTCCCCCTCCTTGTCGTACTCGCGCGCGTCCTCGCGCAGCAGCGAGTCGCCGCACGCGATACAGGTCACCGTCCGCCGGTCCCGGTTCCTCCGGGATCCCCACATGGTCGACCTCTCGGTCTCACCCCACTTAGCGTTTGGTGCGGGGCGGTCGCACGCGCGTCGTACGCGCGTCGCCCGAGCCCGGCGCCCGCGACGTGTACACCTATTACGCTGGCACCGCTCCCCTCGGTATGACGATCCGCGAATCCGATCTCCCCGGCGTCGGGAAGAAGTTCGAGATCGAGCTCGACGACGGCGAGATGGTCGTCGTCATCCACAACACGGGCAAACGCGAGCTGTTCCGCCGGCCCGACCCGGACGCCGACTCGGAGAAGGTGTTCGAGTTCGGCGACGACCTCGCCCGGACGATCGGCTCGATCGTCGAGGGCGCGTACTTCCAGCCGGTCGAGCCCGACACGCAGGAGACGACCCTGCCCGGCGGCATCCTCCTGGAGTGGTACGAGCTCCAGCCGGGATCGCCGCTCATCGGCGAGACGCTGGAGAGCGCGGACATCGGCAACCGGACCGGACTCGCCGTCGTCGCGCTTCAGCGCGGCGACGAGGTCGTCGAGAGTCCGAGCGCCGACACGACGCTCCGCGAGGGCGACACGGTCATCGGGGTGGGGACGCCGGAGAACTGCGCGGCGTTCGAGGAGCTCCTCACCGAATGAGCGGCCGCGCCGACGCGGTCGGGGCGAACCCTCGACTCGCCCGCCCCGGAGGTGGCCGGTAGTGGCGCTGCTCGACGTCGGCGTCATGTTCGCCGCGGTCGCGGTCGCCGGCGGGCTCGCGAACCGCGTCGGCCAGTCCGTGATCCCCTTCTACATCGTCGCCGGGATGCTGCTCGGGGAGTTCGTCCTCGGGCGGCTCGCGTTGCCGACGGTCGGGACCGTCTACGTCCCCGAGACGGAGTTCATCGCGCTCGGCGCGGAGCTCGGGATCGTCTTCCTCCTCTTTTTCCTCGGGCTGGAGTTCAACCTCGACCGCCTGCTCGCGCGGCGGCGCCAGATCGGGACGGCGGGGACGATCGACCTCGCGAACTTCGGGGCCGGGCTCGTCCTCGGCTGGCTCGTCTTCGGGGCGCTCCTGCCCGCCTTCCTGCTCGCCGGGATCGTGTACATCTCCTCGTCGGCGGTGATCACGAAGTCGCTCATCGACCTCGGCTGGATCGCCAACGACGAGGCGGAGCCGCTGCTCGGCACCCTCGTCTACGAGGACCTGTTCATCGCCGTCTACCTCGCGGTCGCCTCGGCGCTCGTGCTCGGCGGCGGCGACGTGGCCGCGGCCGCGGTCGACGTCGGGATCGCGATCGGATTCATCCTCGCGCTGCTGGCCGCGGTCCAGTACGGCACGCCCGCGTTCGACCGGCTGGTGGAGACCGACAACCCGGAGTTCGTCGCGCTCCGGTCGATCGCGACCGTGGTGCTCGTCGCCGGCGCGGCGCTCGCGCTCGGCGTCAGCGAGGCGGTCGCCGCCTTCTTCGTCGGGATGGCGTTCGCCTCGACGGAGTACGCCCACGAGATCGAGACGCTGCTCGAACCCGTCCGCGACACGTTCGCGGCGGTGTTCTTCTTCTGGATCGGGCTCGTCACCGACCCGCTGCTGTTCGGCGGCGTGGCGGCGCTGATCGCGCTCGCGGTGCTCGTGACGACGCCGACGAAACTCGTCACCGGCTTCTTCGCCGGGCGAGCCTTCGACCTCGACACCCGGCGGTCGACTCGCGTCGCGCTCGGGATGACGACCCGCGGGGAGTTCTCGCTGATCATCGCGACGGTCGCCGTGAGCGGGGCCGACGCGGGGACGCTCGACCCGGCGCTCGCGCAGACGATCAACGCGTTCGCGGTCGGCTACGTGCTCGTGATGGCGATCCTCGGGACGACGCTGATGCAGTACTCCGGGCCGTTCGAGTCGGTCGCGGTGTCGTGGCTGGACCGCGGCGTGGATGGCGGCGGGACGGATCGGCTGTGATCGATCGACTCCAGACCGTCGGCGGGGACATCTGACGGTCCGGTCGCTCGTTTATAAATAACCGATCACACATCGACGGCAACGACCTCCGAAACACCAGTCGTTCGGCTGTACGTGATCCGTTCCTCCGCGACGACGACCTCCAAAGCCCCAGCCGTGAGCGGGGCGCACGCTCGCTGCGCGCTTCGGTCGTTCGCTTCGCTCACTCCCTGCAGTGCTTACGTCGCCTGCGCCCCGCTCACGGCTGCCCCTTTGAGTCCCGCCCCGCACCGCACGCCACCGCACCTCACGCCTCCCCAGCCTCGGCGGACGCTCCGGCGCGGGCGGAGCCGCGCCGGACCGCCGCCTCCCTCGCGCTCGGTTCGCGCCCTCACGGGCGCTCACCGGCGCGCCACCGCACCGGTCGTTTATATACCGGCCTCGTCGCTCTCGGATCTCTTTAAAAATATCGTCGCGGAGACGCCGTCTCCGTCGACTACTCCGCCAGCTCCGCGAACACCGCGTCGACCATCTCGCCGGTGTCCTCGATTATCGCGTCCATCTCCTCGTCGTCGACGGGCATGCCGAGGAGGCGGGCGATCTTCATGATCGAGACGTGGTAGACGACCTGCTCGCCGGGCGACTCCTCCCAGACGATCATGTTGCAGGGGAACAGCCCGCCGATGCGCTTGTCGGTCGCGTCGAGCGCGCGGTCCGCCATCGCCGGGTTGCAGGCGCCGAGGACGTAGTACGGGTCGCGGTCGGCGTCGACCTTCTCGTTCAGCATCTCGGACGGGGAGAACTCGACCGGGATGCCGAAGCCGGCGTCGAGACACACCTCGCGGACGCGCTCGATCGCGGACTCGTGGTCCATCGACAGCGTCGCGCGCGTCTCGCCGTACTCCTCGGGGTCCAGCTCGTGCGGATCGAAGGGGATCGCCATACGTCGACTCCGCGTCATCGGAACAAAAAGGCCGCGGCGGAGGAGCGGGTCGGAACGAAGCGGGGCAGGATCGGGCGGGACGGACCGGGCGGGACGAACCGGGCAGGACGGACCGACGATGCTACTCGGTCGCGACCGGACCGCGCCCGACGAGCTCCTCGACCTCCGCGACGAACTCGCTGCGGCTCTCGAACAGCGGCACGTCGGAGTCCGCGAGCACGTCGTCGAGATCGCGAGCGCCGTCCGGGCTCCGGACCGTCGCGTCGCCCTCCTGTGCGACGACGTCGCTGCGCTTCGCGGGCCACGTGAGCCGGGACGCGACGCGGGCGATCGGCTCGCCCGCCACGTCCGGTCCCTCGCCGAGCTCGACGGCCGGTTCGCTCTCTTCGGCCTCGTCGTTGTCGCTCATACCCCGCGGTTCCGCTCCGGCGACACTAATGGTTTCGATGCCGAGTGGCCGCCGATCCCCCGCCGCGGAGCGCCGCTCGATCGCCCGAAAGATCGGCTTTCGTTCTCTTCTGTCCGGAATAGTTACCGATACGTTCGTCTCCCCGCGACTGACGACCGACTCCGGAAACCGAAATAATTCGGTATCACAACTATAGGATTCGGCAATAACCACCGATTGCGGAGCAGGCACACGGCTCCCGCATCTCGCGTCGGGCCCCCGGCGCGCCGGTTTTCGGCGCGCCTCCCCACCGCGCTCCCCTTTCGCGTCGCTCTTCGCGCGGTTCTCACTTTACGGATACGGCTCCCTCAACGCCGCGACCGGACGGACCGGTCACCGCCAGCCGCGGTCGGTGTCGTTCAGGCGCTCCCGGCCGTCCGCGGTGACGACGACGAGGTCCTCGATCCGACAGCCGAACCGTCCGTCGAGGTAGACCCCCGGCTCGACGGAGAAGGCCATCCCCGGCTCGAGCTCGCGGTCGTTGCCCGCGACGAGGTACGGCTCCTCGTGGACGTCGAGCCCAACCCCGTGTCCGGTCCGGTGGACGAACGCGTCGCCGTACCCCGCCGCTTCGATCACCTCGCGCGCGGCCCGGTCGACCGCCCCGGCCGTGACGCCCGGCTCGACGGCGTCGACCGCGGCGGCCTGCGCCTCCCGGACCGCCTCGTGGACGCGCTCGTACTCCGCGGGTGGGTCGCCGTCGAACACCAGCGTGCGCGTCTGGTCGGAGGGGTAGCCGTCGACGCGCGTCCCGAAGTCGAGCACGACGGGCTCGCCCGTCCGGATCTCGCGGTCGCCGTGGCCGTGGTGCGGCTTCGAGCCGTTCGGGCCCGCGGCCACGATCGTCTCGAAGGAGACGCCCGTCCCGCCGTGAGCCGCCAGCCGGTCGGCGATCCACTCGGCGAGCTCGCGCTCCGTCATCCCCACCGCGTCGGCGCCCAGCCCGCGGAGGTCGCGGACGGTCGCGTCCGCGGCGGCGGCGGCCTCGCGCAGCGCCGCCAGCTCGGCGTCGTCCTTGCGGATCCGGAGGTCGGCGAGGGCCTCGCTCGCGAGTCCCCACGTCGCGTCCGGCGCCGCCGCCCGGAGGTCCTGGGTGAACGTCGCCCACATCGCGTCGTCGACGAGCAGGCGCCCCTCGCGGAGGCCGCGGTCGGCGAGCAGGTCGCGCGCGGCCGCCACCGGGTCGTCGCCGTCGGCCCACGTCCGCACGTCGGCGACGCTCGTCTCCTCGCGCACCTGCGATTCGTACAGCGACGGGACGAGGAGGGCGGGCGCGTTCCCGTCGCCCGTCGCGTCGCCCCTGCCGTCGCCCCCGTTCCCGCTCTCCGCCGCCGGCACCGCGAGCAGGAAGTGGCGCTCGCTCGGCTCCGCGTCGAACCCGGTGAGGTACTGGAGGTTCCGGCTCGGGAAGCAGACGAGCCCGTCGGCGTCGACCGCTCGGAGCCGGGCCGCGGCGCGCGCCCGCCGGTCCGCGTGGATGTCGTCGGCCATGGCCGTCCTCGGCCCGGCGGTCGCTTATAAGTAGGGCCTCGTTGACGGCGCGGCAGGCGGCGCGTAACCATACGGGTGGCCGTGCTACGGGGAGACATGAGCATCGAGAACGCGTCGACGTTCGACTGCCCGGAGTGCGACGTGACCGCCCCCTCGGCGTCCGTCCCGTACGACACCCTCGGCTACGCGGTCTGCCCAGTCTGTTCGCACACGACGGGTCCGGCCGACGAGGCGTAGACCGTCGGACCGGTCCCCCACCCGCCGCGCGCCCGAACCGGGCCGTTTTAGCCGCCGCGCCCGCCCCCAGAGGTATGAGCTGGTCTCTGGGACGCGAGGACGACACGATCACCGAGTGGGAGCGCTCCGACGGCTACGCGACGGTCCGCGTCCGCGAGCGCGCCGACGGCGGGTTCGTCGTCCGCCTCGACGTGATGGAACAGGCCGCCGACGCGTCGGCCTACGAGCGCGAGCGCTTCGACGACCGCGAGGCCGCGCTCGACCGCGCCGCCGAGTGGCGCGAGGAGCGGTCGCTCGACGACTGACCCCGGTCACCGCTCCGGGTGGACCGGCGCGTCGAACCCGCCCCGCACGAGCGGCTTCGCGACGTGGCGTCGGGCGCTCGGGGGAACCTCGTACCAACCGGGCTCCAAGTCGCGGTCGACCTCGCGGGCGACCTTCCCGGGCGCGGCGGTGTCGCAGTCGCGACAGCGGTACCCCTGTCCCCGGCCCGCCGACGACATCGACCGCCCGCAGTCCGGGCAGGTCGGCACCGCCGGTTCGGTCCGCACGAGGTCGCGGACCGCGAACTTCTCCAGCTTGAGCGTCGCGGTCGGGCCCTCCGCGGTTCCTCCTTCGGCGTCGCGTCGCTCGTGCTCGCCGCACAGCGTCACCCGGTCGCCGGGCCGGAGAGCGCGCACGCGGTCGCGGAAGCGGCCGGTCGGCGCGAAGGCGACGCACCGGAGGCGGGCCGCGTCGTCCCCCTCGTCACTCCCGCCCGTCTCCTCCGCCCCGGGCGCCGCGACGTCGACGTGGACGTGACCCCCCCGTTTCGTCTCCGGCTCGCCCGCGACCGCGCCGGCGACCCGGTAGCCCGCGCCGTCGCGGAGGGCGCCGATCCGCCCGGGCGCGAGGTGAGCGTCGGTGCCCTGGTTCGTGAGGAAGGTGACGGCGCGCTCGATCGGTTCGCTCTCGATGGCCTCGGCGACCTCCCGGCACGCCGCCGGGTCGTCGCCGCGGATCCCGTGGAGGATCGGGCCGGGGGCGTTGGGGACGCAGACGGCCGCTCCAGTCTCGCGATCGACGGTGTCCCAGACGGTCGGGTACCCCGCGTCGGCCGCGGCGAAGACGCTCTCGACGTCGACGTCGCGTGGGGTCCCGCAGCGGTCCAGCTCGCGGTAGGAGATGCGCTCCGCCGTCCAGTCGCCGAATGCGGCCGGGGCGCCGACCGCCGCGAGCGCGCCGATCCGCCCGCGACCGGCGACGGCCGCCGCCTCTGTCTCCCCGCCGGTCCCGAACGCGGCGTGCCGGTAGCCGTGCGCCTCGGCGAGGTCGAGGGCCTCGTCGAGCCCGATCCGGTGCCGGAGCGCGCGCCGGGCGAAGTCGGCGACGTCGTCGGGGATCCGCGACGTCGACGACGCGTCGCCGGCGTCCTCCGAGGAGCCGGCGGGGGCGATCGGCGCGAACGGGTCTCCGTCGACGTCGACGTCGGCGACGACGACGCCCGGCGAGGTCCGCGGGTCGTCGGCCGCGGCGAACTCCCGGACCGCCTCCGCGGCGAGGTCGAACGCCGCCGCCGGATCGACTCCGGAGACGTGGACCGCGACGGCGGCGTTCCCCCGCGTTTTGTGTTTCACGGCGGGGTTCAGCCGGACGAGGAGCCGGCGGCGGACCCGCCCCCCGGCCGCTTCGAGGCGCTCCGCGAGCCGCGCGCCGACGTACGTCGTGCACATCCCGCGCTCGCGGGAGTCGGTGTCGTCGACGGCGACGATGGGCATACGCGCCCTTGCCCGCTCCCGGACAAACCCGTTTCGGCCGGGCGCTCGGGGGCGCGTTCGCGACGGTCGTCCGCCGCGGTCCGGCGCTCTATCCCCGCATCGGTATTTAACCGCTCCGCCGGGTCGGACGGGGAAATCGCAAGCGGGCGACGGTTTCGCGCAAACGCAAGTGACACAACGCATATATACGCCGAACCGCTTATTTCGGGTATGTCCCGGACTGCGCTGATCGAGAACGTCACCGCGATGCTTGAGGACGCGGGCTTCCTCGTCAGCGACCGGTGTGCGGTCCGGCCCAAGAGCTTCGACGTGGCGGCCCGGCGCGACGAGGACCTCCTCCTCTTGAAGATCCTCGGCAACGTCGACGCCCTGGACGCGGAGACCGGCGCGGAGATGCGCCGGCTCGGCGAGTACCTGCGGGCGACGCCGATGGTGATCGGGATCCGGACCCGCGACGAGGAGCTGAAGCCCGGCGTCGTCTACTTCCGGCACGGCGTCCCGGTGATCAACCCCGACACGGGGTACGACCTGTTCGTCGAGGGGATGCCGCCGCTCATCTACGCGGCGCCCGGCGGGCTCTACGTGAGCCTCGACGGCGACCTCCTCGCCGACGAGCGCGAGGAGCGCGGCTGGTCGCTCGGCCGGCTCGCGACCGAGCTCGGCGTCTCCCGGCGCACCGTCTCGAAGTACGAGGACGGGATGAACGCCTCCATCGAGGTCGCGATCCAGCTGGAGGAGCTGTTCGACGAGCCGTTCTCCAGCCCGGTCGACGTGCTGGAGGGGGCGGACGAGGTGCGCGACGCCGACCCGACCCCCTCGGCGCCCGAGACCCACCCCGACGACGAGCACGTCCTCCACGTGCTCACCAACGCCGGCTTCACGGTCCACCCGACCGCGCGGGCGCCGTTCAAGGCGGTCTCGGAGGACGAGCAGCGCGCCGAGACCCGCGTGCTCACCGGCCACTCGGCGTTCACCCCCGCGGCGGAGAAGCGCGCTCGGATCATGTCCTCGATCGGCGAGGTCGCTCGGACGCGGTCCGTCTACTTCACCGAGGAAGACGAGAAGCGCGAGTCGGTCGACGGCACCGCGCTGGTCTCCTGCGAGGAGCTCGCGGGCATCACCGACCCCGAGGAGATCCGCGAGCTCATCCGCGACCGGGCGGAGGCCCCCTCCGAGGCCTGAGACCGCGGGCGCGTCCCGACCCGCTTACCGCCCGAACAGCCGACTGAAGAAGCCGCCGCCGCTGTCGTCGTCCTTCTCGCCGTCGTCCTTCTCGCCGTCGTCCGCCGTCTCGCTCCCCGCATCCTCCGTCTCCTCCGCGTCTCCGTTGCCCTCGGAGAGCACGGTGTTCATGCCGCCGGTGTCGTCGTCGCGGAACGGGACGCTCCCCGCGAGCTCGTTGTCCGGATCGGCCGCTTCCGCCTCGTCGGTCTCTGCCTCGTCGGCCTCCGCGACCTCGTCGGCCTCCGCCTCGTCAACCTCCGTATCGTCGGTCGCTTCCTCGTCGTCCGCGGTCGCTTCTTCGGTGTCTTCCGGCGTCGCTTCTTCGACGCCGTCCGCCGCGGGATCGTCGCCGAGGTCAGCGTCGTCCGCCGCGGACTCGTCGTCGAACGCCTCGGCCTCGTCCGCGTCCTCCTCGATCATCGCCTCGAGGTCGTCGCCGTCGACGCGCTCCTCGCCGACGGTCTCCGTCTCGCCGGTCGCGTCCGTTTCCGCGTCGCCCTCCTCCGGGACGGGGTCCTCGTCGGCGACGATGATCTCCTCCTCGTCGCCCGGATCGCTCAGCCCGCCCGACTCGGCATCGGCGACGATGATGTCCTCGTCGGCGTCGTCGGCGCCGTCGATCGGCGCGTCTCCGGCGTCGTCCGCCGGCCCGCTTTCGGACTCGGCGACCGCCTCGGCGCCTTCCGTCTCGTCGCCGTCGTCGGTTCCCGCGGAGTCATCCGCTTCCTCTCCTTCGTCGGCCCCGCCGGCCTCGTCGGTCCCACCGGACTCGCCGACCCCGGCGCCCTCGACGGTCGCGCCCGTCAGGGCCCGAGTGAGGTCCCGGTAGGCCCGGGTGGCGGGCGCGTCCGGCGCGAACGTCGGGAGCGGTCGGTTCGCGGTCGCCGCCCGCACCACCGCGTCGTCCTCCGGGATCCGGCCGAGGACCGGCGCGTCGAGTACGCCTCCGACGTCGCCGAGCCCGTCGGCGCCGACCTCGTCGGGGTCGGCGTCAGGGTCGACGCGGGTGATCGCGGCGCCGGCGACTTCGCCGCCGAGCCGCTCCGCGAGCTGTCGGGTCTTCTCGGTGTCGCCGAGGGCGCTCCGCTCGGCGGTCGAGACGAGCAGCGTCTCGTCGGCGATCGCGAGCGGGAGGCTGGAGTCGTGCGAGAGCCCCGCGCCGGCGTCGACGAGGACGTAGTCGGCGCCCGCGAAGGCGTCGACGGTGTCGCCGAGTCCGGCGGGGTCCGCCGCCGCGTAGGCGTCGAGGTCGTCCGAACCGGGGACGACGCGGAGCCCCTCCGGCCCCTCGTGGACCGCGTCGAGCGGGTCGGCCCGCCCCGCGAGCACGTCGTGGAGCGTCGTCTCGCCGGGCGTCACGCCCAGCGCGCCCGCGAGGTTCGCCATGCCGATGTCGGCGTCGATCGCGACGACGTCGGCGCCTGAGCCCGCCAGGATCGTCGCCATCGCCGCGGTCGTGGTGGTCTTCCCGACCCCACCTTTCGCCGACGCGACCGCATACACCGTTGCCATACGGTGACGGTCCGGCGACTGGTACTTAAATGTAGGCGGCGGACGCCGCCGGACACCGGACCGAGGGGGTCGGCCGCCGCCGATCCCTCGTCGACCCCCGCCGATACCGGGGGCGACGCCCGCCAACTTTCGCAAACACCTTATACGTCGCTTGTAGAGTTTCAGGCGATTAGTAGCATGGCCAGACCAGAGGTGCTCGACCGGATCAAGGAGGCTGAACGGGAGGCGGACGAGATCATCGCGGAGGCGGAATCTGACGCCGACGAGCGCCTCGCCGAGGCTCGGGAGCGCGCGGAGGCGATCCGCGAGGAGGCCGAGGAGGAGGCGGAGTCCGAGGCCGAAGCGCGGCTCGAAGCGGCCCGCGAGGAGATCGAGGAGCGCCGCGAGGAGATCCTCGAGTCGGGCCGGTCCGACCGCGACGAGCTCGAACGCGAGGCCCGCGAGCGCGTGGACTCGGCCGTCGACTACGCAGTCGAACGGTTCGAGGAAGCGGTGAATCAACAGGCCGAGGAGGCGGTGGATGCTCAGGCCTGAGCGGATGAGCAAGGTGTCGGTGACGGGCTCGAAGCGCGTCATCGACGACGTCATCGAGGCGGCGTACGCGCACCACTCGCTGCACGTCACCGACTACGACGAGCGCTACGAGGGGTTCGCGCCCGGCGAGTCGCTCGAGGGCGCCGAGACGGTGAACGAGCGGCTCGTCACGGTCCGGTCGCTGGAGAGCGTCCTCGACGTCGAGGGCGACGAGGTCGACGCGGTCCGCGCGCTCGACGACGCGGAGCTCGAACGCGAGCTCGCCGACGTCCGCGAGCGCGTCAACGCGCTCAACGACCGGCGGGACGAGCTTCAGACCGAGATCCGCGACCGGGAGGAGGAGATCGACCGGATGGAGCCGTTCGCCGACCTCGGCATCGAGCTCGACCTGCTGCGCGGCTACGACTCGCTGGAGGTCGTCGTCGGCGAGGCCAAGCCCGACGCGGTCGAGGCGACGCTCGCGGACGCCGACGGGATCGACGCCTACGAGGTGTTCGCCGGGAGCGACGTCGTGGCGGTCTTCGCGAAGCCCGCCGACGGCGCCGAGGCGGGAGTCCTGCAGGACTCGCTCGTCGGCGTCGACATCGCGCTGCTGGAGGTCCCCGAGGCCGACGCCAGCCCCGCCGACTACGTCGCGGAGCTGGAGCGCGAGCGCGAGGAGCTGCGGGCCGACCTCGAGTCGGTCGAGGCCGACCTCGCCGAGGTGAAGGAGGAGGCGGCCGGCTTCCTGCTCCGCGCCGAGGAGCAGCTCACCATCGAGGCCGAGAAGAAGGAGGCGCCGCTCTCGTTCGCGACCACGGAGAACGCGTTCGTCGCCGAGGGGTGGATCCCCACGGACGCCTACCCCGACTTCGAGGCGGCCATCGCCGACGCCGTCGGCGACCACGTCGAGGTCGAGGAGCTCGAACGCGCCTCGTTCACGCCCGACGGCGACCACCACACCGAGGCGGTGGGCGGCGACGGGGGCGATTCCGCGAGCGCGGCCGACGACGACGCGGCGGACGCCACCGCCGAAAAGGCGGCCGCCACCGACGGCGGCCACGCGATGCACGGCGACGACGACCCGCCGGTCGTCCAGGACAACGGGAGCGCGGCGGGCCCGTTCGAGCTGCTCGTGCAGGGGTTCGGCCGGCCGAAGTACTCGGAGTTCGACCCGACGCTCCTCGTCTTCCTCACGTTCCCGCTCATGTTCGGGTTCATGATCGGCGACGTCGGCTACGGCGTGCTCTACGCCGCGATCGGCTACTTCATGTACAGCCGATACGACGGCACCTTCCGCGAGCTCGGCGCCGTCGCGATGTGGGCCGGCGGCTTCACGATCCTGTTCGGGATCTACTTCGGGATCGACGTGTTCGGCTACCACGCCTACCAGCTGCTGCCCGGTGACGTCCACTGGCCGGTCGCCGGGAAGGGGCTCTCGCCGGCAGACCTCGACTGGGCGCTGTCGTTCCTCGTCGTGAGCGTGCTGTTCGGGATCGTTCACCTGAACGTGGGTCACGCCCTCTCGTTCGTGAGCAACTACCAGCAGCACGATCTCAAACACGCGCTGTACGAGGGCGGGTCGTGGCTGCTGCTGCTCAACGGCGCGTGGATCTGGATCTTCAGCCAGCACCTGCCGGGTCCGAAGCCCGACTTCCTCTTCGAGTCGTTCTCGATCCTCACCTTCGGGGCGGTGTCGTTCGCCGGCTTCCCGGTCGCGGTCGGGATCGGCGGGGTCATCGCCGCCGGACTCGGCGTGGTGCTGCTCGCGATCGGCGAGCCGCCGGAGCTCGCCGAGGTGCTCTCGCCGATCGTCAACGTCATCTCGTACGCCCGGATCATGGCGGTGCTGCTCGCGAAGGGCGGGATGGCGCTCGCGGTGAACCTGCTCGCGTTCGGCGCGTACATCGACGGCGGCGGTGACGGGAGCTTCCACTTCATCTTCACGCCGGAGTACCTCTCGTACGTTCAGGAGCACTCCGTCGCGAACGGCGGCGAGTACGAGCTCGTCTTCGCCGGGCTGACGACGGCGTTCGAGCCCGGCCTCGTCGGCGTCGTCGCGCTCCTCGCCGGCATCGCGGTGGCGTTCGTCGGCCACGTCGTCGTCCTCCTGCTCGGCGTCACGTCGGCCGGCATTCAGGCCGTGCGTCTCGAGTACGTCGAGTTCTTCGGGAAGTTCTACGAGGGCGGCGGAGAGACGTACCTCCCGTTCGGCTACGACCGGGAGTACACCGCCGACGATCGGTAGCCGCGGTATCCCTCTGTCCGGTCGGATTTTCTCGGAGCGGAACGCGCCGAGAGGCGTCTCTTCGCCCGCCGTCGCGGGCGTTCCGTTCGGTCGTTTTGGGAAGCTTTATGACTACTGTGGCGGCAACTAGCTACTGTTCGGAGACGAGCAACCGGAACTACTACCAATGCTTGAAGCTACCAACGCACTCGGGAACGCCGTACTGTCCACCGGAGGAACACTGACTGATCCGAGCGCCGCCGCGGCGCTCGCCGTCGGTCTCGCGGCCCTCGGTGCCGGCTACGCAGAGCGTGGGATCGGCTCGGCCGCCGTCGGCGCGATGGCCGAGGACGACGACCTCTTCGTCAACGGGCTCATCCTGACGGTCCTTCCCGAGACGATCGTTATCCTCGCACTCGTCGTCGTCTTCATCGTCTAAGCGGTACCCCCCTTTACACCAATGAGTTTGGACACTGTCGTTGAGGACGTTCGAGACGAAGCCCGCGCGCGTGCAGAGGAGATCCGCGAAGCGGCGGAGTCCGAGGCGGACGAGATCGTCGCCGAGGCGGAGACCGACGCCGAGCGCATCCGCGAGGAGCGGCTCGCGGAGGTCGACCGACAGATCGACCAGGAGCGCGAGCAGACGCTCTCGTCGGCCAAGCTCGAGGCCAAACAGGAACAGCTCGGCGCCCGCCGCGACGTCCTCGAAGACGTCCGCGACGACGTCGAGGCCGCCATCGAGGGGCTCGACGACGACCGCCGGCGCGAGCTGACCGAGACGCTGCTCGACGCGAGCCTCGCGGAGTTCGACGACGACGAGGACGTCGCCGTCTACACCCGCGCCGAGGACGTCGAGCTCCTCGAGGATCTCGTCGCGGACCGCAACGCCGAGGTCGACGGCGAGGTCGACTGTCTCGGCGGCGTGGTCGCCGAGAGCGACACCTCTCGCGTTCGCGTGAACAACACGTTCGACTCGGTCCTGGAGTCCGTCTGGGACGACGAGTTGAAGAACATCTCGGAGCGGCTGTTCGACCAATGAGCGCCGTCGGGAGCTCGAACCCGGAGTACGTCGTCGCGCGGGTTCGCGCCCGCCGCGGCAGCCTCTACGGGGACGAGGAGTACCGCAAGCTGACCCGCATGGGCCCGGCGGAGATCGCCCGGTTCATGGAGGAGTCCAGCTACGGCCGTGAGATCAACGCCCTCGGGAGCCGCCACGGCGGCGTGGACCTCATCGAGTACGCGCTGAACCGGAACCTCGCACAGCAGTTCGAGGGGATCTTAGAGTGGAGCGAGGGGGCCCTGTACGACCAGATCGCCCGCTACCTCCGCAAGTTCGACGCGTGGAACGTGAAGACGGTCATCCGCGGCGTCTACACCGACGCGGACCAGTCCGACGTCGAGGTCGACCTGATCCGCGCCGGCGAGTTCGACGACCGGCGGATCCGCCGCCTGCTCGAAGCGGACTCGATCGACGCCGTCGTCGAGGTGTTAGAGGACACGATCTACGGGCCGCCGCTCCGCGAGGCGTACGCCGAGTACGAGGAGACGGACGTGCTGGTCCCCCTCGAGAACGCCGTCGACCGCGCGTTCTACGAGCGGCTCCTCTCGGGGCTCGGCAACGACGAGCCGACCCGGCAGTACGAGGCGTTCCTCAAGGCGGAGGTCGACTTCCGGAACGCGACCAACGCCCTCCGGCTCGCCCGGTCGGGCGCGGACATCGACCCCGCCGCGTACTTCATCGAGGGCGGCGAGCTGTTCACCCGCGGGTCGCTCGCGCGGCTCGCGCGGAACCTCGACGAGCTCGTGGAGTACATCGCGGACAGCCAGTACGCCGACGAGCTCGGCCCGGCGCTGCGCGAACTCGAGGAGGCGGACAGCCTCATCGCGTTCGAGCACGCGACCGACGCCGCGCTGCTGGCGTACGGCGACCGGCTCGGGACGATCCACCCGGTGTCGGTCACCCCGGTCATCTCCTACATCCTCGCGAAGGAGCGCGAGGTGGAGAACATCCGGGCGATCGCCCGCGGGAAGGAGGCCGGGCTGTCGGCCGACGAGATCGAATCGGAGCTGGTGATAACATGAGCCAGGAGATCGCCGTCGTCGGCAGCCCCGAGTTCACGACCGGGTTCCGGCTCGCCGGCGTGCGGAAGTTCGAGAACGTCCCGGACGACGAGAAGGACGAGCGGCTCGACGACGCCGTCGAACGGACCCTCGACGACGAGGACACCGGCATCATCGTGATGCACGACGACGACCTCGACCACCTCTCGCGGGGGACCCGCGAGGCGGTGGAGGGGAGCATCGAGCCCGTGCTCGTCACGCTCGGCGGCGCCGGCGCCGGCAGCGGCGGGCTGCGCGACCAGATCAAACGAGCCATCGGGATCGACCTGATGGAGGAGGACTAACATGAGTAAAGCAGAATCCACGGAGACCACCACAACCGAAAACGGTGTCATCCAAAGCGTGAGCGGTCCGGTCGTGAGCGCCCGCGACCTCGACGCCCGCATGAACGACGTCGTCTACGTCGGCGACGAAGGCCTCATGGGGGAAGTGATCGAGATCGAAGGCGACATCACGACCATTCAGGTGTACGAGGAGACCTCCGGGGTCGCCCCCGGCGAGCCCGTCGAGAACACGGGCGAGCCGCTGTCGGTCGACCTTGGTCCGGGAATGCTGGACGCCATCTACGACGGCGTCCAGCGTCCCCTGGACGTGCTGGAGGGCAAGATGGGCAGTCCGTACCTCGACCGCGGGGTCGACGCGCCCGGCATCGACCTCGAGGAGGAGTGGGCGTTCGAGCCGACCGTCGAGGTCGGCGACGAGGTCGGCCGCGGCGACGTGGTCGGCGTCGTCGAGGAGACGGTCACCATCGACCACAAGGTGATGGTGCCGCCGGACGCCTTAGAGGAGGACGAGACCACCGAGGTCACCGCCGTCGAGTCGGGCTCGTTCGACGTCACCGAGACGGTCGCCGAGCTCGCCAACGGGACCGACGTCTCGATGCACCAGGAGTGGCCCGTCCGCGAGGCGCGCCCCTCCGCGAACAAGAAGACGCCCCGGACGCCGCTGGTGTCCGGACAGCGCATCCTCGACGGCCTGTTCCCCATCGCGAAGGGCGGGACGGCCGCGATCCCGGGCCCGTTCGGCTCCGGGAAGACGGTCACCCAGCACCAGCTCGCGAAGTACGCCGACGCGGACATCATCGTCTACGTCGGCTGCGGCGAGCGCGGCAACGAGATGACCGAGGTCATCGAGGACTTCCCCGAGCTGGAGGACCCGGCCAACGGCAACCCGCTGATGGCCCGCACCTCGCTCATCGCGAACACGTCGAACATGCCCGTCGCGGCGCGTGAGTCCTGTATCTACACGGGGATCACGATCGCCGAGTACTACCGCGACATGGGGTACGACGTGGCGCTGATGGCTGACTCCACCTCGCGGTGGGCGGAGGCGATGCGCGAGATCTCCTCTCGGCTGGAGGAGATGCCCGGCGAGGAGGGGTACCCCGCGTACCTCGCCGCCCGGCTCGCGCAGTTCTACGAGCGCGCCGGCTACTTCGAGAACGTCAACGGGACGGAGGGCTCCGTCTCGGCGATCGGCGCGGTGTCGCCGCCCGGCGGCGACTTCTCCGAGCCGGTCACCCAGAACACGCTGCGCATCGTGAAGACGTTCTGGGCGCTCGACGCGGACTTAGCGGAGCGCCGCCACTTCCCGTCGATCAACTGGAACGAGTCGTACTCGCTGTACAAAGACCAGCTCGACCCGTGGTTCGAGAGCGAGGTCGCCGACGACTGGGCCGAGAAGCGCCAGTGGGCGGTCGACGTGCTCGACGAGGAGACCGAGCTGCAGGAGATCGTCCAGCTCGTCGGGAAGGACGCCCTGCCCGACGACCAGCAGCTCACCCTGGAGGTCGCCCGCTACCTGCGCGAGGCGTACCTCCAGCAGAACGCGTTCCACCCGGTGGACACGTACTGTCCGCCGGAGAAGACGTACCTCATGCTGACGACGATCGAGACGTTCAACGACGAGGCGTTCAAGGCGCTCGAGGCGGGCGTCCCCGTCGAGGAGATCGTCGACACGGAGGCCGCTCCCCGGATCAACCGGATCGGCGTCCAGGAGGAGTACGAGGAGTACGTCGAGGAGCTCAAAGCGGAGATCACCGAGGAACTCCGGAGCCTCTACTGACCATGAAAGAGTATCAGACAATCACCGAGATCAGCGGCCCCCTCGTGTACGCCGAGGTCGACGAGGCGATCGGCTACGACGAGATCGTCGAGATCGAGACGGCACAGGGGGAGACGCTGCGCGGACAGGTGCTCGAATCCTCGGAGGGCGTCGTCGCCATCCAGGTGTTCGAGGGCACCTCCGGTATCGACCAGAACGCGTCCGTCCGCTTCCTGGGCGAGACGATGAAGATGCCCGTCACCGAGGACCTCCTCGGACGGGTCCTCGACGGCTCCGGCCGCCCGATCGACGACGGCCCGGAGATCGTCCCCGAGGAGCGCCAGGACATCGTCGGCGCGGCGATCAACCCGTACTCCCGTGAGTACCCCGAGGAGTTCATCGAGACGGGCGTCTCCGCGATCGACGGGATGAACACCCTCGTCCGCGGCCAGAAGCTCCCGATCTTCTCCAGCTCCGGGCAGCCGCACAGCGAGCTGGCGATGCAGATCGCCCGGCAGGCGAGCGTGCCGGAAGAGGAGGAGGGCGACGACGAGGAGAGCTCCGAGTTCGCCGTCATCTTCGGCGCGATGGGGATCACCCAGGAGGAGGCGAACGAGTTCATGGAGGACTTCGAGCGCACCGGCGCCTTAGAGCGCTCCGTCGTCTTCATGAACCTCGCGGACGACCCCGCCGTCGAGCGGACGGTCACCCCGCGGATGGTGCTCACCACGGCCGAGTACCTCGCCTTCGAGAAGGACTACCACGTCCTCGTCATCCTGACGGACATGACCAACTACTGCGAGGCGCTCCGGGAGATCGGGGCGGCCCGCGAGGAGGTCCCGGGGCGGCGTGGCTACCCCGGATACATGTACACCGACCTGGCGCAGCTGTACGAGCGCGCCGGGCGCATCCAGGGTCGTGACGGGTCGGTGACGCAGATCCCGATCCTCACGATGCCGGGCGACGACGACACCCACCCGATCCCGGACCTGACCGGGTACATCACGGAGGGGCAGATCTACGTCGACCCCGACCTCAACAGCCAGGGCCTGCAGCCGCCGATCAACGTGCTCCCCAGCCTGTCGCGGCTGATGGACGACGGCATCGGCGAGGGGCTCACCCGCGAGGACCACGCCGACGTGAAAGACCAGATGTTCGCGGCGTACGCGGAGGGAGAGGACCTGCGCGACCTCGTGAACATCGTCGGGCGCGAGGCGCTCTCGGAGCTCGACAACAAGTACCTCGACTTCGCGGACGCGTTCGAGTCGGAGTTCGTCGACCAGGGCTTCGACACGAACCGCGACATCGAGGAGACGCTGGAGATCGGCTGGGACCTGCTCTCGATGCTTCCGACGGACGCCCTCAACCGGATCGACGAGGAGTTCATCGAGGAGCACTACCGCGAGGAGGACTCCGAGCGCGAAGTCGTCGAAGCGGCCGACTGACGCGGCTTTCTTTCCGTTTTTCGCCCTCGGCTAGCGGCGGCGCCGGCGGGCGTCGTCCGCGCGCGACACGTCACGACTGAAAAGAATTATCCGCCTCGGAGCGGAACGTTCCCCCAATAAGATGGCCAAGGACGTCAAACCGACGCGGAAGAACCTGATGGCGATCGAGGACCGCATCGAGCTCTCCGAGCGCGGTCACGACACCCTCGAACAGAAGCGCGACGGCCTCATCATGGAGTTCATGGACATCCTCGATCAGGCGCAGGACGTCCGCTCGGACGTGTCCGAGACGTACGACACGGCCCAGCGCAAGATCGACATGGCCCGCGCGATGGAGGGCGACGTCGCCGTCCGCGGCGCGGCCGCGGCGCTGAAAGAGCACCCGGAGATCACCACCCAGTCGAAGAACATCATGGGCGTGGTCGTCCCGCAGATCGAGTCCTCGAAGGTGAAAAAGAGCCTCGACGAGCGCGGCTACGGGCTGCTCGGCTCCTCCGCCCGCATCGACGAGGCCGCCGACGCCTACGAGGCGCTGTTAGAGAAGATCATCCTCGCGGCGGAGGTCGAGACCGCCATGAAGAAGATGCTCACGGAGATCGAGACCACCAAGCGCCGCGTGAACGCCTTGGAGTTCACGCTCCTCCCGACCCTCTACGAGAACCAGGAGTACATCGAGCAGAAGCTCGAAGAGCAGGAGCGCGAGGAGATCTTCCGCCTGAAGAAGATCAAGGCCAAGAAGGAGGAAGAGGAGAAGGCGGAGGCGGAAGCCGAGGCCGCCGCCGAGGCGGCCGCGGCCGAGGAGCCGGAGCCGGCGGACTGACCGCTTCCGTCGACTCGCGCCGTCCTACCGATCGAACCCGTCGTCTCATCCATCTCGCTTCTCATGCCCTGTCCCCGCTGTGACGCCGACCTCGTCGCGTTCGCCGTCCCGTCCGCGATCCGCGAGCACGCGCCGGCCGCGAGGACGGCGATCTGCACCCGCTGTCTGCGGACGTTCGCCGCCGACGGGAGCGACGACGGGGTCGATATCGACGAGAGCGACATCGATACCGACGGCTCTCCCGCCGACCTCTCCGCGGTCGATCCCGCGTTCCCCGACGGCGAGGCCGGCGTCGCGCTCGCGCTCGTCTGCGGCCAGTTGGAGTCGTTCGCGCTCAACCGCGCCTCGATCGAGGCGCTCGTCGAGCACGCGGAGCGGTCGGGCGCCGACGTCTTCGCGTTCCTCGAGCGGCTCGACGCCGCGGACGCCGCGTTCGACCTCGACCGGCGGCGGGCGGCGCTGATCGACGTGCTGTGAGTCCCTCTTGGCGGCGCGTGGCCGCCGCCGATGTCGGCGGTCGGGAGTCAGTCCTCGTCGAGGTCGATGCCGGGCGGGTCGTCCCACTCGTTCTCCTCGTCTGACTCCTCGTCGGCCTCGGTCCCGGCCGGGCCGAGCGGCTTCTCGCCGCGCCGGTTCTTGTGAACCGCGAGGCCGGCCTTCCGCGCGTCGCTCCCGCCGGCGTAGGGGTCCTCTGACGGGTCGTACGACTGCTCGTCGCGCTCGAAGAGATACGCGAACAGGCCGAACAGCGGGACGACGAAGGCGATGAGCGCCCACTTCCGCCGGTCCATCCCGTGTTTCGGCGCGTCGACGTAGACGTACGCCGCGAAGCCGACGAGCCACGCGAGCGGCACCCCGACGAGGATGGCGACGACGAGAGGTTCCATACCCCCGCTTCGGGCTCGTCGGCTTAAGCGCACGGGTGAATTTCGGGTGGAGCGCGGTGCGACCGCCTCCGATTCGGCGGCTCCCCGCGGCGGACGGAACGGTCCCGCCGCGACCCCGCTTCCCACCCGAGCCCTTTTGAGCCGATCGCGCGAACACAGCCGTCATGTCCTCCGTCACGCTCGCGGACGTCGAGGCCGCCGCGGACCGGATCGACGCGACCGATATCGTCCAGCGGACGTCGGTCGAGCGGAGCCGGTCGCTGAGCGAGCGGTGCGGCGCCGACGTTCGGCTGAAGATGGAACACCTCCAGCGCAGCGGCTCGTTCAAGACCCGCGGCGCGTACAACGCGATCTCGCTGGCGGTCGCGGGGACCGGGGCGGACGAGGGAGACGCCGACGACGGCTCCGGGATCGACCGCGTGGTGGCCGCGAGCGCGGGCAACCACGCGCAGGGGGTCGCCCTCGCGGCGGCCGACGCGGGGATCGACGCGACGATCGTGATGCCGGAGTCGGCGCCGGCGGCGAAGATCGAGGCGACCCGCGGGTACGGCGCGTCGGTGGTCCTCCGGGGGAGTGCGTTCCCGGAGGCGATGTCGCACGCCCGGACTTTGACCGACGAGCCCGGAGTCCGGTTCGTCCACGCGTTCGACGACCCGGACGTCGTCGCCGGCCAGGGCACGCTCGGGCTGGAGGTGCTCGAACAGGTACCCGAAGTCGACACCGTCCTCGTTCCCGTCGGGGGCGGCGGGCTCGCGGGCGGGGTCGCCACCGCGGTCAAGGCCCGCTCGCCGGAGACGCGGGTGGTCGGCGTCCAGACCGAGGGGGCGTCGACGCTCTCGGAGAGCCTGCGGGCGGGCGAGCTCGTGACGCGGGAGGAGCCGGACACCATCGCGGACGGGATCGCGACCGGCGGGCTGAGCGAGCTCACTTTCGGGCTCCTGCGGGAACACCTCGACGAGACGGTCGTCGTCAGCGACGACGACGTGGCGGCCGCCATTCTCCTGCTCTTGGAGCGCGCGAAGCAGATGATCGAGGGCGCGGGCGCGACCGCGGCGGCCGCCCTCCTCGACGACGACGCCGTCGACGAGCTCGGCATGGCCGGCGAGACGGTCGTTCCGCTGCTCTGCGGCGGCAACATCGACGTCACGACGCTGAAGGAGGTGGTGACTCACGCGCTGGTCGACCGCCACCAGCTGATCGAGCTGTCCGTCCGGATCGACGACACGCCGGGGACGATGGGGGAGATCGCCACCCTGATCGGCGCGGAGCGCGCGAACATCCGGACGGTGCGCCACGAGCGCAGCCGGCCGGACCTGCCGGTCGGCGACGCCGACCTCGTGTTCGAGGTGGAGACGAACGGCCCGGCGCACGTCGACCGCGTCCTGAACGCGGTGCGCGACGCGGGCTACGACGCGGAGTGGACGACACAGGAGGGGTGACAACGGCGTATTAATCGCATGCGGCGGTGCGCGGCGCGCGCCTCCGAGCGGCCGGAGCATCGGGAGGGCTCGTCACCGCGCTCGTCCCCGTACCCTCGCCCGATCCGACGGTTTAAAACTCTCACCGTAGCAACGACCCGCTAATGAGTCTCGTCGTTACCGACACCCTGGCAGACGAGCGCGTCGAGTTCACGGCCGACGGCGACGTCACGCTGTACGTCTGCGGGCTGACGGTGTCGGACGACCCCCACCTCGGACACGCGCGGCTGTGGTTCCACGCCGACGTCCTCCACCGGTGGCTCGACCACCTCGGCTACGACGTGCGTCACGTCGAGAACGTCACCGACGTCAACGAGAAGATCACGGCCCGCGTCGGCGAGCGCGACGAGTGGGCCGCCGAGAGCGACGTGGCCGAGGCGTTCACCGCGACCACCTTCGACGCGATGCGCGGGCTGAACCTCCTCCGCGCGGAGGTGTACCCCCGCGTCACCGAGCACGTGCCGGAGATCCGCGACCTCGTCGAGACGCTCGTCGAGAAGGGGTACGCCTACGAGTCGAACGGCTCCGTCTACTTCGACGTCACGACGTTCGAGGAGTACGGGAAGCTCTCGAACCAGGACGTCGCGGAGCTGGAGGCGCAGGGCGAGCCGGACGAGCGGTCGGAGAAGCGCAACCCCTCGGACTTCGCGCTGTGGAAGGCCGGCGGCGTGAGCGAGACCGCCGCGCGAGAGCACGCGAAACACGACCACGGCGACGCCGTCCCCGAGGGCGAGACGTGGGAGTCGCCGTGGGGCGAGGGGCGGCCGGGGTGGCACGTCGAGTGCTCGGCGATGTCGACGACGCACCTCGGTGACACCCTCGATATCCACATGGGCGGCCGAGACCTCGTCTTCCCCCATCACGAGAACGAGATCGCGCAGTCCGAGGCGGCGACCGGGGAGACGTTCGCGCGCCACTGGCTCCACGTCGGCCTCCTCGAGATGGAGGGCGAGAAGATGTCCTCCTCGATCGGCAACTTCTGGACCGTTCCGGACGCCTTAGAGGAGCTCGGCGTCAACGTGATCCGCACCTTCTACGCCGGCGCCGCCTACCGCTCCGAGCAGGCGCTCACCGAGGAGACGATCGCGGAGGCCGAGGAGCGCTGGGAGCGTCTCTCCCGGACGTACGACCGCGCCGTCGACGCGCTCGACTCGGTAGACGCCCGCGCGAAGGCCGAGGACGACGACCTCCGCGAGGCGGTCGACACGGCCCGCGACGAGTTCGCCGCGGCGATGAACGACGACCTGAACCTCCGGGAGGCGACCGCGGCTCTCCTGGAGCTGACGGACGCCGTGAATCGGCACGTGGACGGGACGGACGGGAGCGGGACCGGCGACGACGGACCGGGCGACGCCTACGACTACCGCGGCCTCCGCGAGGCGGTCGAGGCGTTCGAGGCGCTCGGCGGCGACGTGCTCGGGCTCCAGTTCGAGACGGAGAGCGACGGCGACGTGGAGCTGGCCGGCGAGCTCGTCGAGCTGGTCTTGGACGTGCGCGAGGCCGAGCGGGAGGCCGGCAACTACGAGCGCGCCGACGAGCTCCGGGACGCGCTCCGCGAGGTCGGCGTCGAGATCGAGGACGGGCCCGACGGGGCGACGTACCGGTTCGAGTAGGGCGGCGCGGGCGGAGGCAGAGGAGAAGACGGCGGCGTCAGTCCCACGTCACGTAGACGAGGAAGGCGATCCCGACGAACTCCAGGATCTGGAGGTACATCATCGCTCTGACCGCCGGCGTCGACATCTGGGGCGGGTTGAGGTAGTAGAACAGCGCCAGCGCGTTCTCGGCGAGCAGGAAGAGCGCGAACAGCGCCGAGCCGAGGGTGTGCTTCGAGCGGATCTCGAGGTAGTTCCGTCCCCAGATGCCGACGAGGACGAGCAGCAGCAGGATGTTCACCGCCGCGGCGACTCGCGCCACGTCGAGCGTGAGGGTCATTCCGCGCCCCCTTCGATTCCGCCGTCAGTCGTTGCGTTCCAGGTTCGGGTCATGCTCACTCCACTTGGTCGATGATGTCCTCGACGGTCTCCCAGTGATTTCGGGTTCGGTCGGTCGGCAAATAAACGGCACCGTAATCCTGTTCGGTGCTCTCGACCACGCCGTTCTCCTCGAGCACGCCGAGGTGGTGTCTGACGGTCTTGTACGCGAGGTCGAGGTCCTCGGCGAGCTGGTTGGCGTTCCGCGGGCGTTCGTCGAGCGCGCGGAGCAGGCGGGCCCGGTTGGGACCGCCTCGCGTCCCGGCCAACACTTGCCAGAGCACCGCCTCCATCGACTGTATCCATCGGCGGACCGACTTATAAACGCGTGGATAGCCGTACCGCGCGGGTGGAGAGCGCGTCACGTCGGCGGGGACCATCAGGACTGCGCGGGCTCGCTACGGCAGCAGCACGCCGTCGATGACGTGGACGAAGCCGTTCGACGCCTCGATGTCAGTGGCGACGATGCCGGCCTGGTCGCCGTTGAGGTCGGTTCCGTCGACGTCGACCGTCGCGCCGTTCAGGGTCGGCACCTCGTCCGCGTTGACGATCGAGTTCGCCTTCCGGCGGCCGGGCACGACGTGGTAGGTGAGCACGTCGACCAGGAACTCGTCGTCGAGCTCGCCCACGTTGTCGGCCGTGATGCCGGCGTCGTTGAACGCCGCGTCGGTCGGCGCAAACACGGTCAGCTGGCGGTTTCCGCTCAGCGCGTCGACGAGGCCCGCCTCCTGGACCGCGGCGACGAGCACGTCGAAGCCGTCGGCCGCGACGGCCACGTCGACGATCGTGTCGCCCCGACTCGGCGGTCTGGCCGCGGCCGCACCGACGCCGCCGAGCAGCGTTGCCGTTCCCGCGCCGACGCCCTTGAGTACCGTCCGTCTGTTAGCGTTCATGGGATACACCCACGCGCATGAACGCCACAGTATGCAATCAACTATTTTGTGAAAGTAACCATACTTCCGCACTAAAGAGGCCCAAATCTCCGTCGATATTGCCGGTTTCGGTCGGTCGTCGGGACGAGAGAAACGGGTTCGGAACGGTCCGAAACCGGACGGAAAGCGCTACTCCAGCACGTGTTCGGTGTCGTACGAGCCCAGCACGCGCACCCACCCGTTGTCGGCGATCGCCTCGACGTCCTCGACCGCCTTCGCCATGTGGTCCTCGTAGAGCCCGGCGTCGACGTCGAAGTGGAACAGGTAGTCGCCGAGGCGCTCCCCGCTCGGGCGCGACTCGATCCGCGAGAGGTTGAGGTTGCGGTCGGCGAACGCCTCCAACAGCTCCAGCAGGAGCCCGGGGTAGTTCGCGTTCGGATAGACGATGAGGGTGGTCTTCCCGCCGGCGTCCGAGCGCGCGGACGCGGGCGCGACGACGAGGAACCGGGTCGCGTTGGAGGTGCGGTCCTGGATGTCCTCCGCGAGGATGGTGAGGTCGTCGCCGGCGTTGTCCGGGTGGCCGATCCCGGCGATGCGGGCGTCCTCGCGGGCGCGCTCGACTCCGCGGGCGGTGGAGGCGACCGCCTCGAGGCCGGCGTCCGGGTAGTGCTCCTCGAGCCAGTTCCGGCACTGCGCGAGCGCCTGCGAGTGGCTGGCGACGACCTCGAACTCGGACCCCTGCGCGAGGAGGGCGTGCCGGATCGGGGTGACCACCTCGCGGGTGACCGCGACGTCGTACTCCGCCAGCGCGTCGAGGCTCTCCGTGACGGAGCCCTCGATGCTGTTCTCGATGGGCACGACTCCCCGCTCGAACTCGCCGGAGGCGACGGCGTCGACGATGGCGGTGACCGACTCGCGGAACGACACCTCGGCGGCGACGGCCCGCGCCGCACGGTGTGAGTACGTGCCGGCGGGACCGAGCGTGACGGCGTTCATCGCCCCTACCTATCAGACCGCGTTAGAAAAGCGTGCGGGGTCTCATCCGTCCGCGCCGACGGCGCCGTCGGTCGGCACCGCCGCCAGCGCGTCCTCGGCGACCCGGACCGCCGTCGCGCCGTCGCGCCGCCCCACGACGACGACGAGGGCGTCCCCGGCGACCCCCGCGGCCTCGACGTCGACGTCGGCGGCGTCGAGGCGGCGGAGAACGGTCGCGAGCGCCCCGGCGTCGACGTCGCCGGTCGCGAGGACGGCGGTGTCGCGCCCCTCGGGAACGACCGCCGCGCCGCCGACGCCGAGGAGGGGATCGCCGTCGTCGGCGGCGTCTCGCTCCCCCTCGACCACCCCGACCCCGCTCCGCATCGACACGCTCGCCGCGCGCTCGGCGGTCGCGTACGCGGGGAGATCCCCGCGGAACCGGCGGAGCGCTGTCGCGATCGCGTCCGTGTCGGCGTCGCCGCCGCCGAGGTCGGCCTCGTCGGCGAGCCACGCGGCGGCGGCGCTGTGGTTCAACACGCCGGCGCGCAGCGCGTCGAGGACGAACGGGCGGGCCCGGGCCGCTTCGCGGGTGTCGGCTGCCAGCGACATGGTCGGGAGTGCGGCGCGGGCCGGCATGGCGATTTCGGTCCGGATCGGTGACCGGCATCCCGCCGGAGCGCGGGATCGCCGCGCCGCCGCGTTCCCGCCGCGTCGCCGCGCTGCCACGCGTCCGCCCGCGTTCCCGCCACGCCGCACGTGCCGAAGTCCCTAAGAGCGGCGCGCCCCCAGCGTGGGTATGCAGTCGCTCGTCATCGTCGCACACGGCTCGCACCTCAATCCGGAGTCGAGCGCGCCGACGTACGACCACGCGGACACGATCCGCGCGACCGGCGCGTTCGACGAGGTGAAGACCGGCTTCTGGAAGGAGGAGCCGCACTTCCGGGAGGTGCTCCGCACCGTCGAGGGGTCGGAGATCTACGTCGTCCCGCTGTTCGTCTCGGAGGGGTACTTCACCGAGCAGGTGATCCCGCGTGAGCTCCGGCTCGACGGCTGGGACGTCGCCGAGTGGGACTCCGACGGCCTCTCGGCCGACCAGGCCACGCTCGTCGCCGAGGACATCGACCGCGAGGTCCACTACTGCGGGCCCGTGGGCACCCACCGCGCGATGACCGACGTGATCGTCCGGCGCGCGGAGTCGGTCACCGGCGACCCCGACGTGGGCGAGGGGTTCGGCCTCGCCGTCGTCGGCCACGGCACCGAGCGCAACGAGAACAGCGCGAAGGCGATCGAGTACCACGCCGACCGGATCGCCGAGCGCGACCGCTTCGACGAGGTGCGGGCGCTGTACATGGACGAGGACCCCGAGGTCGACGACCTCCCCGACTTCTTCGAGAGCGACGACGTCGTCCTCGTCCCGCTTTTCATCGCCGACGGCTACCACACCCAGGAGGACATCCCGGAGGACGTCGGGCTCTGCGAGGACCACACGGAGGGGTACGACGTGCCCACTGAGGTCGACGGCACGCGGATCTGGTACGCCGGCGCCGTGGGCACCGAGCCCCTGATGGCCGACGTCGTCATGGAGCGCGCGGCCGACGCGGGCGCCGACCTCGGAGGCGCGCTCGACGACGTGCGCGAGACCACTCGCGTCGCCACGGGGGACTGACGATGACCGAATCCGCCGCGGAGTCGGCAGACTCCGGAAGCGATCCCGAGGTCCCCGACGTCGACCTCCCGAGCGACGCCTTCGACGCGGTCCTCGACGCGCTCTCCGACAAGACGCCCGGCGACCCGCTCCGGTTCGAGGGGTTCAGCGTCGCCCCCGACATCCGGGGCGACGTCGACGAGGACCGGTACGTCCTCGCCGACGGCGACCGCCGAACCGGGCTGACGGAGGGCGAGCTCCACGAGGCGCTCGCCGACCGCGCCCCCGCGGTCACGGACTGGTACGCCTTCGAGCGCGTCGTCGGCGAGTTCGGTCCCCGCCGGGCGTTCCTCCGCTGGCTGGAGGACGCCGACGGCGCGACGGTGGCGACCCGCTACGCCGCGCTCGCGGAGGGGATCGAACGCGCGTGGGGCGAACTGAAGATCACGGCCACGATAACCGACCGCGGGGAGCGCCGGTACGACGTGCGTCACGCCGACGACGCCGGCGTTCCGGTCGACGAGCTCGACGCGTACGAGGACCCGCTCGACGCACGCGAACTCGTCACGTACGACGAGAAGGGGCGCTACCGCCCCCTCAAGACCGCGCCGTCGCTCGCGGGCGGATGGGTCTTCCCGGAGCTCGGCCCGCGCGACGCCTACGAGGCGGTCGAGACGGTATACCCCGCGACGGTCGCCAACTGGCACCGCGAGCGCGAGGGCGAACTGGACGTGAACCACTGGCGCGAGACGATGGAGCGCCAGTCCGGCATCTACGGCGTCGTGAAGACGTGGGACCGCGGCGAGGGCCACGAGCACGTCGACTGGGTGGCGGAGGCGTGCTGCGACGACTCGCAGTGTCTGAAGCGCCGCGAGTGGGAGTACGACGACGAGACCGACCTCGACGTCGACGGCGGCGACGGCGTCTTCCCCTGCCGCGAGCCCTGCTCGGTCGTCGTCTCGGCCGCCCGCAAGTGGACGCGGCTGGAGAGCGAGCAGCCGCGGACGTACGAGTTCGAGCTGACGCCGAGCGAGAAGGAGCAGGTCGAGGACATCGTCGACGCGGTCGCGGACGGGCGGATCGACGAGATCCGCGAAGCCGACACGAAGGAGGGCGCGAACCGCTACCGGACGCGGTTCCTCCGCGCCAAGCTGTTCGACGAGGAGGGGAACCTCGCGGGCGTGCCGACCGAGGAGGACGAGGAAAGCGAGGAGTAGCGGGACGACGAGGCCGAGGGGCAGCGCGCAGACGGACGCCGACGTTCTCACGCGCGTGCGGGCGATCTTAATTAAGCTGTGTCACGAAACCTTTAGACGGAGGACCCGCCTATCCCGGGGCAATGAGTCGCGGCCCCGAGCTGATAATCACGGAGAAGGACAACGCGGCGCGCCGCATCGCCGAGATCCTGAGCGGCGAGTCCGCGACGACGGAGCGGCGGAACGACGTCAACGTGTACAAGTGGGGCGGCAAGCGCTGTATCGGCCTCTCGGGCCACGTCGTCGGCGTCGACTTCCCGGCCGAGTACAACGACTGGCGCGACGTCGAGCCGGTCGAGCTCATCGACGCGCCGGTCACGAAGGAACCGACCCAGGAGGGGATCGTCGCGGCCCTGCGCACGCTGGCCCGGAACGCCTCTCGGATCGTCATCGCGACCGACTACGACCGCGAGGGCGAACTGATCGGCAAGGAGGCGTACGAGCTGGTGCGCGAGGTGAACGAGGACGCGCCGATCGACCGGGTCCGGTTCTCCTCGATCACGGACAACGAGGTGACCGAGGCGTTCGCGAATCCCGACGAGCTCGACTTCGACCTGGCGGCCGCCGGCGAGGCCCGCCAGGTGATCGACCTGACGTGGGGCGCGGCGCTCACCCGCTTCCTCTCCTTATCCGCCCGCCAGCTCGGCGACGACTTCATCTCGGTCGGCCGGGTGCAGGGGCCGACCCTCAAGCTCATCGTCGACCGCGAGCGCGAGATCCAGGCGTTCGACCCCGAGTCGTACTGGGAGCTGTACGGGAACCTGACGAAGTCCGGCGGCGACCCCTTCGAGGCGCGCTACTTCTACCTGAACGACGAGGGCAACGAGGCCCAGCGCGTCTGGGACGGCGACGTCGCCGAGGTGCTCACGGAGGCGTTGGCGGCGGCGGACGAGGCCGTCGTCGACGACGTGCGCCGCCGGACGCGCACCGACGAGCCGCCGACCCCGTTCAACACCACGGCGTTCATCCGCGCCGCCGGGTCGCTCGGCTACTCCGCCCAGCGCGCCATGTCGCTCGCGGAGGACCTGTACACCGCCGGCTACGTCACCTACCCCCGGACGGACAACACGGTGTACCCCGAGGACTTAGAGCCCCGCGAGCTGATCGAGGAGCTCTCGGCCGCCTCGACGTTCGGGACGGACGCGAAGAGCCTCCTCGACCGGGAGGAGATCGAGCCCACCGAGGGCGACGAGGAGACGACCGACCACCCGCCGATCCACCCGACCGGCGAGCTCCCCTCGGCGTCGGACCTCTCGGAGGATGAGTGGGAGGTGTACGAGCTGATCGTCCGGCGCTTTTTGGCGACCTGCGCCGAGCCGGCGACGTGGGAGCGGCTCCGCGTCGTCGCGCTCGCGAACGGCGAAGCGACCGCGATCGCCGAGGGCGCGGACGGGCTCGCCGCCCTTCGAAATCCCGAAGACGCCGACGGTCCCGCCGACCTCGCCGCCGACGGCGGGCTCCGGCTGAAGGCGAACGGCAAGCGGCTCCTGGAGGCGGGCTACCACGACGTCTACCCGTACCGCTCCAGCGACGAGCGGATCGTCCCCGACGTCGAGGTCGGCGAGACGCTCGCGCTCGACGACCGCCGCACGGACGCCAAGGAGACCCAACCGCCCCGCCGGTACGGCCAGTCCCGGCTCATCGAGGAGATGGAGAAGCGCGGCGTCGGCACGAAGGCGACCCGCCACCGCACCTTAGAGAAGCTGTACGACCGCAACTACATCGAAAGCGACCCGCCGCGGCCGACCCGGCTCGCGGAGGCGGTCGTCGAGGCGGCCGAGGAGTTCGCCGAGCACATCGTCAGCGAGGAGATGACCGCGCAGCTGGAGCGCGACATGCAGGCGATCGCGGCCGGCGAGAAGGGGTACGACGAGGTGACGGAGGCGTCCCGCGAGCTGCTCGACCGCGTGTTCGACGACCTCACCGAGTCGCGCGACGCCGTCGGCGACCACCTGCAGAAGTCGCTGAAGGCGGACAAGACGCTCGGCCCCTGTCCCGAGTGCGGCGCGGACCTGCTCGTCCGGAAGTCCCGACAGGGCTCGTACTTCGTCGGCTGCGACGGCTACCCCGACTGCGAGCACACCCTCCCGCTCCCCTCCACGGGCAAGCCGCTCATCTTGGACGAGACCTGCGAGGAGCACGAGCTCCGACACGTGAAGATGCTCGCGGGCCGGAAGACGTTCGTCCACGGCTGCCCGCAGTGCAAGGCCGACGAGGCGGACGACCAGGAAGACGAGGTGATTGGGGCGTGTCCCGAGTGCGGCGAGGAGCACGGCGGCGAGCTGGCCATCAAGCGCCTCCGCTCCGGCTCTCGGCTCGTCGGCTGCACGCGCTACCCCGACTGCGACTACTCGCTGCCGCTCCCCCGCCGCGGCGAGATCGAGGTCACCGAGGAGCGCTGCGAGGAGCACGACCTCCCGCACCTCCGGGTCCACTCCGGCGACGAGCCGTGGGAGCTCGGCTGTCCGATCTGCAACTACCGCGAGTTCACCGCCCGGCAGGAGGGGTCGGAGCTCCAGACCGTCGAGGGGATCGGCGAGAAGACGGCCGAGAAGCTGCAGGACGTCGGCGTCGACGGCGTCGACGACCTCAAGTCCGCGGACCCGGACGACCTCGCCGCCGACGTCGACGGCGTCGGCGCAGACACCGTCCGGGACTGGCAGGCGAAGGCGGACTGAGCCGGCCGGTTCCGTCTCGGCGGCCCGATCCATAAACACATAAACGAAGGACCCGTCAGCCCGCTTACGTATGGGACGCGATCGCGAGACGGGCCGAGACGCGGACGGCGCCCCTCCGCCCGGAGACGGCGACCGCCCGGTCGGGGAGCGGTCGCCGAGCGCACCGGACGGCGACGCGGTCCCGGCCGTCCTCCGCTCGTTCGTCGACGCGGTCCCGACGCCGACGCTCGCGTGCGACCCGGAGAGCCGCGCGATCCGCGCGGCCAACGCGCCGGCGGCGGACCTGCTCGACCGCGACCGCGGCGCGCTGACGCTGACGGGGCTCGACGCCCTCGGCGAGGCGGAGACGACGGTCGCCGGCGACCCGGTCGGCGCGGCCGTCGACGCCGCGCGCGACGCCGAGGGCGTCACTCGCCTCGAGTGGACCGTCTCCGCCGCCCCGACCCGGCGCCTCGAACTCGCCGTCCGCGCCGCGACGGTCGCCGGCCGCGAGTGGCTGATCGTCGGCCTGACCGACGTCACCGACCGGGTCACCGCCGAGGAGCGGCTTCGGTCGCAGCTCCGGACGACCGACGCGATCGCCGCGACGGTCCCGGCCGCGCTGTTCCAGTGCACCGCGCGCGGCACCCTCTCGCGGTGGAACGACCGCCTCGCCGCGGACGCCGGCTACGAGGGCGAGGAGCTCTCCGGGACCGCGCTGACGTCGCTGTTCGACGAGGAGAGCCGCGACGCCGTCGCCGACGCGCTCCAGTCCGTCTACGGCGAGGGGCGGAGCGCGGAGTGCGAGGCGACGCTCGTCACCCGGTCGGGCGAGCGCGTTCCGTACCGGCTCTCGCTCGGCCCGGTCACCGACGGCGACGATGTCGTCGGCGCGGTCGGGGTCGGCGAGGACGTCACCGAGGCGTCCCTCCGGGAGGAGCGGCTCGCCGTGTTGACCCGGGTGCTCCGCCACAACTTCCGGAACGACCTCAACGTCGTCACGGGGTTCACGGAGCGGGCGATAGACGAGGTCGACGACCCCGAGCTCGTCGCCGAGCTGGAGCGCGTCGTCGACACCGCCGAGCGGCTGCTGCGCGTCGGCGAGACCTCGCGGCGGGTCGAGCGGCTGCTCGCCGACCGGCCGACCCCCCGGCCGACGGACCTCGCGGGCGCGGTCGCAGAGGCGCTGACGATGGTCCCGCCGGAGCTCCGCGAGCGCGCCGACGTCGAGGTCGACGTCCCGGAGGGGATCGCGGTGTCGGCGGTCGGCTACCTCGCCGAGGCGATCGCGGAGCTCGTCGACAACGCGATCCGGCACAGCGACGCGGCCCGTCCCTCGGTGAGCGTCACGGCCGCCGAGCTCCCCAGCGAGTCGTGGACCTCCCTGGTCGTCGCCGACGACGGTCCGGGGATCCCGCCGGCGGAGCGCGCGGTGCTCACCGGCGAGGAGACGCCGCTGGAGCACGCCAGCGGGCTGGGGCTCTGGTACGTCAACTGGATCGTCAGCGCCGGCGGCGGCGGCTTCGACATCGGCGAGAGCAAGGCCGGCGGCACGCGGATCGAGATGGAGCTCCGCACGGCGGACGGCGGGTAGGGTTCGAAAGACGAGGAGTAGTGGTCGACCCGTCGCGGCTCGGATCAGTCGACGAGCCGGACCTCGTCGCCGACGGCGACGTCGGCGGCGGCGCCCGCGGGGAGCTCGACGACCGTGTCGGCCCGCCCCCGAGCCAGCCCGACGAACGGGGCGAGCCGCTTCCGCTTCCGCACCTCGCCGTCGACGAGCCACAGCGCGTCGATCGCGAACGGGACGAACAGCATGTGGAGCCACTGCGCGTCGGCCTCCTCGAACGGGAAGACGAGCGCGTAGCCCTCGGGGATCGAGCGTCTGAACATCAGCCCGCGGCCCTGTTCGAGCGTCGACCGGGCGACGTCGACGTCGTCGGCGAGGACGGTCGGATCGCGGTCGCCGTCGGCGAGTTCCGCGCCGGCGACGGTCGCCGCGTCGCTCTCGGCCTGCGCGCTGCGGTGGACGAGTCGCACGCTCCGCACGTGGCGACCGTCGGGTAAATAGCCTCGCGATCGCGACCGCGGGACGTCGGCGGGACCCGATCGCCGCCGGTCGTCATTGGAAACCGCTCCGCCGGCTCAGCTCGCGCTCCCGTACGTCTCGTCGAGGTACTCGACGATGTCGTCGCTCTCGGACATCCCCTCGATCCCGTTCGCCTCGTCGACGAGGACGGGAACGCCCGTCTGCCCGCTGACCTCCTCGACTTCCGTGCGCTCGGAGTGCGAGCGCGGCACCGTCACCGACTCGTACTCTAAGTCGAGCTCGGCGAGCTTGGTCTTCACCTTCGCGCAGTACGGGCAGCCCTCCAGTTCGTAGAGCGTCAGATTTGCCATCACCCTCGGTAGGGCGTAGACGCGTAAAGAAGTGCGGTGGACGGTGCGCGCCGCGCGCACGGCCGGCGGTCTCGGCCTACAGGATGACGCCGCGCGTCTGCAGCACGTAGTAGACGGCGAGCAGCGCCGCGATGACGTACTGGCCGAGCGCGACCTCGTCGTACTCGCCGACCGCGACCTTGATCAGCGGGTAGGCGACGATGCCGGCCGCCAGCCCGTCGGCGATCGAGTAGGCGAACGGCATCACGGTGACCGTGAGCCCCGCGGAGACGGCCCACGCCGGGTCAGACCAGTCGACCTCGACGAGCCCCTGTAACATCATCACGCCGACGACGATCAGCGCGATGAAGGAGGCGTACTCCGGGATGGCGGCGACGACGGGGATCACCGCGAGCGAGGCGACGAACAGCAGCGCGACGACCAGCGCCGTCAGGCCGGTGCGACCGCCCTCCTCGACGCCGGTCGACGACTCGATGTACGTGGTCACCGTGGAGGTGCCGAGCACCGCGCCGGCGGTCGTCCCCACCGCGTCGGCCATCAGCGGCTTGTCCATGTCCGGGAGATCGCCGTCCTCGTCGAGGAAGTCGCCGAACTGCGAGACGCCGATGAGCGTCCCGGCGGTGTCGAAGAAGTCGACGAAGAAGAACGTGAACACGACGAGGGCGAACGTGAGCGGGTCGATCCCGGTGAGCCCGTCGACGAACGCCCCCGCGAGCGGCGAGATGTCGTACTGTGCGCTCGGGAGCGTCTCCGGCGTGATCGTGCCGCGGTCGAAGAATCCGGCGAAGGTGAGCCCCCAGCCGACGACGGAGGTCGTCAGGATCCCGATCACGATCGAGCCCGTGACGCCGCGCGCCCAGAGGCCGAAGGTGAACACGAGCCCGAGGATCCCCAAGATCGCCCACGGGTTCCCGAAGATCCCGCCGAGCGTGACGAGCGTCGCGTCGTCGGGGACGACGATCTGGAGCTCCTGGAAGCCGATGAACAGGAGGAAGAGACCGATACCGGCGCCGACCGAGCGCTTCACCGGCTCGGGGAACAGCCGGATGACGTACTCGCGCGCGCCGACCGCGGTGAGCAGCATGAAGAGGATCCCCTCGACGAACACCGCGGCGAGGGCCGTCTGCCACGGGATCCCGAGCCCGAGCACGACGGTGAACGCGAAGAAGGCATTGAGCCCCAGGCCGGGCGCGAGCCCGAACGGGCGGTTGGCGTACAGCGCCATCACCAGCGTCGCGAGCGCGGACGAGAGGATCGTCGCGATGGCGATCATCTGGACCACCTCGAAGAACTCGTAGCCGGGGATCTGGATCGCCTCCGCGAGGATGAACGGGTTCACGACGATGATGTACGACATCGCGAGGAAGGTCGTGAGCCCCGCGACCAGCTCCGTACGGACGTCGGAGTCGTGCGCCTCCACGTCGAACCGCGCAGCCAGCGTGTCTGAAAGCCCCATTGAACGGATGTGTCTACTTCCGTATCGGATGATAAGCCTTGCTGAACGAACGCGGAGCGTATACAGAAACGTGTATTGTTATCTCGTTTTAGCCGTCAATAATTTAAAAGAAATGCGAGAACGTGCCTACTTTCGCGGCGGCGCACCCGCGGTCCACGCGAGCGCGCCTCCTCGAACGTCGTCAGCGCGCCGACCGGGACGTTACTCGAACGTCGTCAGCGCGCCGACCGGCGCGTCCGTGATCTCCCGCGCGCGCTCCATCCCCTCGTCGCCGACGGCGATGAGGGCGAAGACGCCGGTGACGTCGGCGTCGGCCTGGAGGGCGATGTCGAGGAGGAGCTCCTGCGTCTCGCCCGACCGGATCAGGTCGTCGACGACGAGCACGGTGTCGCCGTCGTCGACCGCGCTCGCGGGGAGGTAGTAGGTGAGCTCGATCCCGGAGGCGAGCCGCTGGCGCGACTCGATGAACTCCTCGACGGCGGTCTCCTTCGACTTCTTGGCGTACGCGAGGCGGGCGTCGAAGAAGGAGGCCATCGCCGCGCCGAGCGTGATCCCGTCGGTGGCGGCGGTGAGGACGACGTCGGGCGACTCGAACGCGAACGTCTCCGCGGCGACGGGCGCGACCAGGTCGAGGAACGACTGGTCGAAGACGACGCCGGAGTTGTCGACGTACCCCTCCTCGTCGAACTCGACGCGGGCGATCAGCTCGTCGGCGAGCGCGTCGCGGCCGACCGCTTCGACGACCTCGCTCGCCCGGTCGGCGCCGGGCAGCACGTGGCCGTTCACGTACCGGTTCAGGTCGCCGGCGGGGAGGCCGGTCACCTCGGAGAGCTCCTCGTACGTTCGCGTCTCCTTCAACATCCGCAACACGGCGACCGCCTGCAGCTGGAGGGCCGCCTTCTCTGCTCGGTTCATGCGAATGATCGTGATCGCACAAGTATGAATACGTCGAAGTGTTCTCCGAGCCAGATACACATGATAATGCGTGTCACGGGCGCGGCGGTCGATCAACGGGCGCGGCACGGCGGTCGAGCAGGGGTCCGTCGCCGCGCCGGACGGCCCGTCTCAGGCGTCGGTCGTCCCGTCGAAGAAGACCGTCGGGTCGGTCACGTCGATCTCGACGACGTCCCGGTCGTCGAGGGGACGGAGTCGGACCGTGAGCGCGCCGGCCGCGTCGGCGCCCGCCCGGAGCGAGTCCAGTTCGTCGACGCCGAGGTACGTCGGCACGCAGACGGCGATCTCGGCGTTCCCGTCCTCCGCGACGACGAGGCGGTATTCGACCCCCTCGGCCGCCGCGGCGTACACCCGGACCGTGTCGACGTCGGCGTCGCCGACGACCGCGCTCGCCTCCTCGAACTCCGAGCCGGGGAGCAGCACGTCGATCCGCCCCGCGTCGGCGATCGGATTCACGTCGCCGGGATGGGCGGCGACCGCCGTCCAGCCCCGCTCGCGGTACTCCGTCGCCGTCGCGTCGGTGTCGGCGACCACGTCTCCCCACCGCTCGCCTGGATCGGTCCGTCGCATGTACCCGTGGTTCCGTCGGAATCGTAAATACCTGTCCAGTCGCTGTGGATACTTGTCCAGTTACCGTGACAGAAACCGGCGGGAGCGACGGCCGACGGGGCCGTTCGCGTCGTTAAGTTCATAACGTTCCCTCGTATGAGGTATGCTATGAGTTCTGACAACGACGATCAGATCAACAGGCGGACGATGCTCACGTACGCCGGCACCGCGGCCGCGGTCGGCCTCGCCGGCTGTTCCGGTAACGGCGGCGACGGCGGTGACGGTTCGGACGGGTCCGACGGCGACGACGGCATGGACGGGTCCGACGGTTCGGACGGGTCGGACGGCGGCGACGACGCCTTCGAGATCGGGGTCACCATGGGCCAGATGGACTCCGGGCTCGACCCGCAGGACCACGCCGAGACGAACACGGAGATCATCGTCGGACAGGTGTACGAGGGCCTGCTCGACCGCGACAAGGAGGGCGGCATCATCGCCGGGCTCGCCACCGATTGGGAGCGCACCGAGGAGGGCGACGTCCGGTTCGTCCTCCGCGAGACCTCCTTCCACAACGGCGACCCGGTGACGTCCGAGGACGTCAGATTCAGCATCCGCCGGATCGTCGACGAGGACGTCGGCATCGCCAGCCCGCAGTCGAACGACCTCGGGTCGGTCACCGAGGTCGTCGCCGGTGACGGCGAGGTGACGGTCTCGTTCGAGGGGTTCAATCCGATCGCCTTCCAGCTGTTCGCGACGAACGGGCCGATCATGCAGCAGTCGTGGGTCGAGGAGAACGACGGCAACTACATCAACCGGAACACGAACGGCACCGGGCCGTTCATGGTCACCGAGTACGACTCCGGGAACCAGGTCGTCTACGAGCCGAACGAGGACTACTGGGACGGCGACGTCCCGGTCGACGAGCTCACGATGGAGGCCTCCAGCGAGTCGAGCACGCGCGTGAATCGCCTGCTCGCCGAGGAGACGGACATCGTGACGAACGTGCCGCCGCAGGAGGTCTCGCGCGTCGAGAGCTCCGACGTCGCCGGGATCAACTCCGTGCCGAGCGCCCGGATCATCTTCCTGCAGATGCGGTACGACGTCGAGCCGTTCTCCAGCCAGCAGTTCCGGCAGGCGATGAACCACGCCGTCGACGTCGAGAGCATCATCGAGAACGTCCTCAACGGCTTCGGCAACATCACCGGACAGCCCACCTTGGAGGGCCACGTCGGTCACAACCCCGACATCGAGCCGTACCCGTACGACCCCGACGAGGCGGAGCGGCTGGTCGAGGAGTCCGGCCACGCGGGCGTCGAGATCACGCTCCAGACCCCGATCGGTCGCTACCTCGGCGACGTCGAGATCGCGCAGGCCGCGGCGAGCCAGATCGACTCGCTGTCGAACGTCTCCTGCGAGCTCGAACAGCGGGAGTTCTCCTCGCTCGTCCAGGACATCACGACGGGGAATATCGAGGACAAGCCGCACTTCAACCTCCTCGGCTGGGGGAACGGCGAGTTCGACGGAAGCCAGACCATCACCCCGCTCATGACGACCGACGGGGCGCTCACCATCTTGGAGAACGAGGAGCTCGACCAGCTCATGGTCGACGCGGAGAACACCGAAGACCCCGACGAGCGCGTCGAGATCCTCCAGGAGGCGAACCAGCTCGCTCACGACCTGGCCCCGTGGGTGTTCCTCCACCAGCAGTTCAGCGTCTACGGCGTCTCCGGCGACATCTCGTGGGAGCCGCGGGCCGACGAGTTCATCGACCCCGACACGGCCACTCAACAGTAACGCGCGCCGACCGCGCACATCGCTATCAATGTCATTCGGCAGATTCGTACTCAAAAGAAGCCTCCAGGGACTCGGCGTCGTCTGGGGGGTCGTCACCGTCGTGTTCGCGCTCCGGTTCGTCACGCCCGGGAGCGCGATCAACGCGGTCGCCCCGCTCGACGCGAGCCAAGAGACGCGACAGGCGATCGCCGCAGAGCTCGGCTTAGACCAGCCGCTGTACATCCAGTACGGGCAGTACATCTTCGACCTCCTCCGCGGTGACATGGGGTTCTCGTACATCCGCGGCCAGGAGGTCGTCGGGCTCGTGTTCTCGCGGCTGCCGGCGACGGTCGAGCTCGCGCTCGCCGCGAGCGTCGTCGCGATCGCCCTGTCGATCCCGCTCGGCGTGCTCAGCGCGACCCGGCGCAACCAGCCGGTCGACTACGGCGCGACGCTGTTCTCGCTCGGCGGGATCAGCACGCCGAACTTCTGGCTGGGGATCATGCTCATCCTGATCTTCGCAGTGGAGTTCGACGTGTTCAACACCAGCGGCCGCGGCGTCGACGTCGGCGACGTGGCGCTGTCGGTGATCGGCTCGGAGCCGTTCGTCGGCACGCTGCTCGCGTGGCTCGCGTACATCACCCTCCCCGCCATCGCCTTGGGGACGTACTTCATGGCGCTCATCACGCGGCTCACCCGCTCCGGAATGTTAGACGAGCTCAGTAAGGGGTACGTCCAGGCCGCGCAGGCGAAGGGGCTCCCGCAGACGCTGGTCCGGTACAAGCACGCGCTCCGGAACACGCTCATCCCGGTGATCACGGTGCTCGGCCTCCAGCTCGGCACGCTGATCGGCGGCGCGGTGATCACCGAGGCGGTGTTCTCGTGGCCGGGGCTCGGCACCCTCGTCATCGACAGCATCAACCGCCGCGACTGGCCGGTGTTACAGGGGAGTCTCATCGTCATCGGCACGAGCTTCGTGCTCGTGAACGTCCTCGTCGACGCCGTCTACGCGTATCTCGACCCCCAAGTGGTGAACGACTGATGGTTTCCGCACGTGTCATCCGCAATCTCAAATCGGAGTTCAGGAACAGCGCGCTCGCGAAGATCGGCTTGCTGCTCGTGGTCGGCATCCTCTTTACCGCCGCGTTCGCGCCGTTCATCGCGCCGCACGACCCCACCGAACAGCAGCTCGACCAGAGCGAGCTCCCCCCGCTCGGCTTCAGCGAGACCACCGAGCGGACGACCTCGCAGATGGTCGACGGGGAGCTCCAGACCGTGACCGAGACCGTCGAGGTCACCCCCGACGCGGCGCACCCGCTCGGCACCGACAGCCTCGGCCGCGACATGCTCTCGCGGATCGTCTACGGCGCCCGGACGTCGCTGGTCGTCGGCGTGCTCGGGACGCTCCTCGCGGCGTTCGTCGGCGTCCCGGTCGGGCTGTTCGCCGGCTACCACCGCGGGAACGTCGACGACCTCCTGATGCGCATCGCGGACGTGAGCCTCGCGTTCCCGTCGCTCGTGCTCGCCGTCGCGCTCATCGGGCTCTGGGGACGCGCGGCGATCAACGTCCCCGACCCCTTCGTCGTCGCCGGGCTCGCGCCCGAGATGCCGGAGAGCTTCGTGTTACCGATAACCGTGGTGATCGTCGTCGGCCTCGTCAACTGGGTGTGGTTCGCCCGCGTCGCCCGCGGGGAGGCGCTCTCGCTACGGAGTCAGGAGTACGTCAAGGCGTCCCGAGCGCTCGGCGCCGACGACACCTCGATCATCTGGAACCACGTCCTCCCGAACGCGATCACGCCGATCATCGTCCTCGCGACGGTGCAGGTGGCGGCGATCATCCTCTTGGAGAGCTCCCTCTCCTTCCTCGGCTTCTCGGGGACGACGCTCTCGTGGGGCTTCGACATCGCGCAGGGGCGCGACTACGTCTCGTCGGGGCAGTGGTGGATCGCGTCGCTCCCCGGCCTCGCGATCATGTTCTCCGTGATCGGGATCAACCTCCTCGGGGACTGGCTCCGCGACTCGCTGGACCCGGGCATCGAGGGTGAAGGGGGTGCCGCATGAGCCAGGGCGTGCGGGCCGGATCCGCGCTGCGGAGCGACGACCTGCTCTCGGTCGAGAACCTCTCGACCCGCTTTTTCACCGAGGAGGGGCAGATCAACGCGGTCGAGTCGGTCTCGTTCGACCTCCGCGACAACGAGATCCTCGGCATCGTCGGCGAGTCCGGCTCCGGGAAGTCCGTGACCGCGCTGTCGCTCATCGACCTCGTCGAGTCGCCCGGCCGGATCACCGAGGGGGAGGTGTGGTACCGGAACCCCGACCTCGCCGACGAGTTCCGCGCGAACGACGCGGTCGGCGTCGACGGCGACCACGTCGACCTCCGGACCGTGCCGCCTCGCGTCCGGCGGTCGCTCCGCGGCCCGTCGTTCAGCACCATCTTCCAGGACCCGATGAGCAGCTTCAACCCCTCGATCACGGTCGGCGAGCAGATCGCCGAGGCGGTCGAGGTCCAGCGGCGCGCGAAGGCGAACCCGCGGTCGACGCGGTCGCGGACGCAGGGGTACGGGCTCGGACAGTACCTCCTCGACGGGATCGTCCCCGGCCGCGGCTACACCAGCGAGGAGAGCGTCGACCGGGCGATCGAGCTGCTCGAACAGGTCGGGATCCCCGACCCCGCCGAGCGCGTCGA
Organism: Halorubrum sp. B52; assembly: GCF_059752555.1. Lineage (NCBI taxonomy): Archaea > Methanobacteriati > Methanobacteriota > Halobacteria > Halobacteriales > Haloferacaceae > Halorubrum > Halorubrum sp. B52. The sequence continues at coordinate 45,113 of NZ_MWTG01000008.1, forward strand.
CGAGTACCCCGGCGAGTTCTCCGGCGGGATGCTCCAGCGCGCGATGATCGCGCAGGCGCTGGCCGGCGAGCCCGACGTGCTCATCGCCGACGAGCCGACGACCGCGCTCGACGTCACGATCCAGGCGCAGATCCTCAACCTCCTCACGGAGATCCAGGCGGAGCGCGGGATGAGCATCGTCCTCATCACTCACGACCTCGGCGTCATCGCGGAGATGTGCGACCGGGTCTGCGTGATGTACGCGGGCGAGGTCGTGGAGCGCGGGACGCTCGACGCGGTGTTCGACGACTCGGTCCACCCGTACACCGAGGGGCTCCTGGGCTCGATCCCCGACCTGGAGGACCCGCGACCGCGGCTCCAGCCGATCGAGGGGAACGTCCCCGGGCTGGTCGACGCCGAGATGGACGACCGGTGCTACTTCGCCGACCGCTGTCCGAAGGCGATGGAGTCGTGTCTGGAAAAGCCCGCGGAGCGCGTCGTGGACGCCGACGCCGAACACGGGGCGAAGTGCGTCCTCGCGGACCGCCCGTACGACCCGAGCGAGGCGCTTCCCGATGACCACTTCGGAGGTGACGCGGAATGAGCGACGCCGACCGCGGGGACGCCGACGGCACGGCCTCCGCCGCCGCCGACCCCCTCCTCTCCGTCGAGGGGCTCCGGAAGTACTACGCGGACGAGCAGTCGCTGCTCGACCGGCTGCTCGGCGCGGAGGAGGAGAGCGTGAAGGCCGTCGACGGCGTCTCCTTCGAGGTCGCCGAGGGCGAGACGCTCGGGCTCGTCGGCGAGTCCGGCTGCGGCAAGTCGACCACGGGCGAGACCGTGCTCCGCCTGCGCGAGGCCACCGACGGTCGGGTCTCGTTCGACGGGGCGGACTTACTGGAGATGACCGACGCGGAGCTGACCGAGTTCCGGAAGCGCGCGCAGATCGTCTTCCAGGACCCGTTCTCCAGCCTCGACCCGCGCATGACCGCCGGGGACATCGTCACCGAGGGGCTCCGGATTCACGGCATCGCCGACCGGGCCGAGCGGCGCGACACCGCAAAGGACCTGCTCGAACGCGTCGGGCTCTCCGCCGACCAGATCGACCGCTACCCGCACGAGTTCTCGGGCGGCCAGCGCCAGCGCATCGGCATCGCGCGGGCGCTCGCCGTCGACCCGGAGTTCATCGTGCTCGACGAGCCCGTGTCGGCGCTGGACGTCTCGGTGCAGGCGCAGATACTGAACCTGCTCGACGACCTGCAGGAGGAGTTCGGGCTCACCTACCTCTTCATCGCGCACAACCTCAGCGTCGTCCGTCACATCTGCGACCGAGTCGCGGTGATGTACCTCGGCGAGATCGTCGAGACGGGACCGGTCGACGAGATCTTCGCGGACCCGGCGCACCCGTACACGCGGGCGTTGCTGTCGAGCGTCCCGCGGGTGACGACCGAGGACCGCGAGGAGGAGTTCGAGACGCTCCGCGGCGACGTGCCGTCGCCGCGGAACCCACCCGCGGGCTGCCGGTTCCACACGCGGTGTCCGGAGGCGCGGGCGGCCTGCCGCGAGTCGTCGCCGGCGGCGTACTCCGTCGGCGAACGCCGCTCGGCGACGTGTTTCCGCGCCGACGAGGACCACCCCTACTGGGAGAGCGACCCGATCGAGGAGAACGCCCGAACGGCGGCCGACGGCGCCGACGACTGAGGCGGTCGGCGCCGTCGTCCGATAGTTCGACGAAACGGTTCTCCGCCGACCTCCCCGTTTAATTCGCGTTAAACCGCCGAAATTCAGCGCCACGGCTTCCCCGACTTATGTGGGTCCCGGTCGTTCGTCCGGTCGCAATGTCAGTCTCAAAATCCCTGCTGACGGTGCTGGCGGTCCTGCTCGTCGCCGGAAGCGGTGCCGCGGTAACGGGCGTCGCACAGACGGACGCGGGCGACGCGTCTGCGTCCGTCTCCGACCTCGAGATGGACGCGACCCTGGACAACGAAACCGTCGCGGTGACCGTGGTCGACGGCGGCGAATCGGTCGAGAACGCCTCGATCACCGTCGAAGGCGACGAGGAGGTCACCGTCGCGACCGACGCGAACGGAACCGCGACCGTCGACCGCTCGGCCCTCAGCGAGGACGACGAGTCCCTCGAGGAGCTCGAAGTCGAGTACGAGTCCGACCACGCGGAGGGCGAACTGGAGTACGTCGTCTCCGACGGCTCGCTCACCCTCGTCGAGGAGCAGTACGAGTACGAGGTCGACGACGAGGAGGACGACGAGTCGGACGAAGATGAATCGGACGAGGACGAGTCAGATGAAGACGAGTCAGATGAGGATGAATCGGACGAAGACGAGAGCGAGGGAGACGACGAGGCCGAGGTTGACGACGAGGAGGAAGCGGACGAGGATGAAGACGAGGAAAGTGAGGACGACGAGGAAGATGAGGACGACGATGCCGACGGAGACGACGAGGACGAAACGGACAGCTAGTAACGCTTGACGCCTCTCGTCCCGCTAACGGGGCGCGATTCTCCGACGAACTCTCGCTTTTCTCGCAGCGAACGAGCGTACTCGGTCCGCGGAGCGGGTCGTGAAAAACGCGTGCGACGGCCGCGACTCGTCGCGGGCGCTACCGCTCGCGCACGACGACGAACTCCGCGAGGTCGCGGAGGTACTCGATCGCCTCCGTCTCCGGCGGATCGGCGTCGTCGAGCGCGGCGAGGGCGAGCTCCGACTGCTCGCGCGCCCGCTCGTCGATCTCCTCGGGGGACAGCGAGGTGACCTGCAGGACGGAGGGCCGGTCCATCTCTGCGTCCTGGCCCGTCGGCTTGCCGAGGTCGTCGGCGTCGGCGGTCGCGTCGAGCACGTCGTCGCGCATCTGGAACGCGACGCCGACGCGCTCGGCGTACTCGCCGAACGAGTCGATCGCGTGGGAGTCGGCGCCGCCGGCGACCGCGCCGAGCTCGGCGGCGGCCCGGAACAGCGCGCCGGTCTTCCGGCGCGCGAGCTCCATGTACTCCGCCTCCGTCGCCGGGCGGTCGGCGAGCTCGGTCGCCTCGCCCTCGCCGAGCTCGACCATCGCCTCGGCGACGGTCCGCATCGCGCGCGGCTCCCCGGAGAACAGCCCGAACGCCTCGCCCAGCAGGCCGTCGCTGGCGACGATCGCGGGACCGTACCCGAACTCCGCCCACGCGGAGGGGGTGCCGCGCCGGACCTCCGAGCGGTCGATGATGTCGTCGATCACGAGCGACGCGTTGTGGACGAACTCGATCCCGGCCGCGAAGTCGACGGCGTCGTCGGGGTCGCCGTCGAACGCCTCGCAGGCGAGGATCGTCACCGCCGGGCGGACCCGCTTACCGCCGGCGAGGACGACGTGACCGACCTCGTCGGACAGCTCGTCGGGCTCGACCTCGTCGATGACGGCCTCCAGCCGGTCTTCGACCAGCGCGACCCGGCGCTCCAGGTACTCCATCTATCGTCCGGAGGGACCGGTCGCGCAAAGGCCTAACGGAACGACGGTCGCGGGCGCTTACGTGAATCGAACGCCGAGGTCGTGGAGGCCGTCGTTGTTCTCGGCGACGTTGATAAGCAGGGGGGTGAGCCCCTCGATCTCGGGCGCGTTGGCGATCCCGCCGGCGTCGAGCGCGCGGAGCCCCTCGATCCCCTCCGCGACGTCGGCCACCGTCCGCTTCGCGTCCTCGTCGTCGCCGATCACGAGCGTGTCGACCCCGAGGTCGGCGTCGAGGTTCGCGAGCCGGGCGGCCGCGAGGTTGTGGAACGCGCCGACGACGTCGACGCCCTCCGGCGCGGCGTCGGCCGCGATCCGCGTCACCGACCCCGCGCCGGGCCGGTGGTAGTGGAACCCCTCCTCGTCGCGCTTCATCCCCGTCGCCGGCGAGACGAGCACGTCGCCCTCGTCGAGCGCGTCGGCGATCGCCTCCACCGTGTCGCCGACGTGGTAGGGCGGGACGGCGAGGACGACGACCTTGGCCGCGGCGGTGACGGCGGCGTTTTCGTCGCCCTCGACAGTCGCGTCGAGGCCGCGGCTCGCCAGCTCGGTGGTGTACTCCTCGGCCTTGTTCTCCGCCTTCTCCGCCTCCCGCGAGCCGATCGAGACGCGGTGAGACGTGTCGGCCGCCAGCCGGAGCGCGAGCCCCTCGCCGATATCCCCGGTGCCGCCGAGTATCGCGATCTTCATACGATCAGTGCGGTCGCTCGCGTCTTAGGGGTTGCGTGACCGGCCGTCCTCGCCACGGGCCGGGCGCGAGCCCTCTCCCGGACCGGGAGCTTCTTTTTCGATCGCGCGGAGGCGACGCCCATGGACGAGCAGGACCGCGTCGCCGCGTTCGTCGCCGAGCACGGGCTGGAGACCGACCTCGCGTACCGCGTCCTCGACTTAGAGAGCGAGGTCGGCGAGGTGGCGAAGGAGGTCGCGACCTCGACCGACTACGGGAGCGACCCGGACGCCGCCGCGATCGCGACCGACGAGCTCGGCGACGCGCTGTTCGCGCTGCTCGCGCTCGCCGAGGCCGCCGACGTCGACGCCGGCGACGCGCTCGACGAATCGCTGGCGAAGTACGAGGCGCGGATCGACGCGTCCGGCGACGCCGGGTCCGGCCGCTAGCGACTTCGGAGCGGGCGCCGGTTCAAGTGCGTCGGCCGCCTATCGGGAGCATGGCCGACACACCGTCGCTGGCGCTCCGATACGTCGCCTGCGACGCCTGCGGGACGGTGTTCGCGCTGCCCGACGACCCCGCGGAGCCGGACGCCTGCGGTCGGTGCGGCGCCCGGCCGCTCCGCGAGCTCCGCGGCCTTCGCGGGCCGGACGCTTACTTCGTCTGACCACGCCGGCGCCGCGTCTGGGACCGTCCCGCCTACGCCGCCTCCCGCCGGTCCAGCGTCCCGTTGATCGCGAGTGGTACGACGACCCCGCCCCCGATGAACAGCGCGAGCGGGATCCACTCCGGATACGCCAGGTTCAGCGATTCGATCGCCAGGGCGGCGGCGACGGTGAGGGCGATACACGTCCCGATGACGGCGTTCTCGCGGGAGACCATGCGCGACCCGTCGGTCGCGTTCGTGAAACGGGTCGCGCCGCGGGACGCGGTCAGGCGAGGTCGCCGAACCCGATCGCCGCGAGGTCGACGTTGTCGGCGACGAGGTCGGCGGCGCGGTCGTACGGGGAGCGGTCGTCGGTCACGCCGACCGCGTCCCCGTCGCCGTCGCCCGATCCGGCCGCCGGCCGCGACTTCCCCGCCGCCGCGAAGACGCGCTCGACGAACGCCGTCCGGACGCCCTCGTTCTCGAAGAGGCCGTGGAGGTAGGTCCCGAGCGCCCGGTCGGTCGCCGCGCTCTCCGGTCCCAGCGGGGAGGCGACCGCCTCGGTCGGCGACGACCGGCCCATGTGGATCTCGTAGCCCGTCGCGGTCCCGTCCGCCCCGGCGAGCGGGCCGACGCCCTCGACCGAGCGCGTCACGCGCTCCACGCGCTTGTCGGTCGAGAACCGCGTCTCGACCGGCAGGACGCCGACGCCCTCGACGTCGGTCGCCGACCCGGTCCCCTCGACGTCGGCGTTCGTCAGCCGCTCGCCGAGGATCTGGTAACCGCCGCAGAGGCCGACGATCGGTCCGGAAAAATCGCGGAGCGCGTCGTCGAAGCCGGCGTCGCGGAGCGCGAGCAGGTCGTCGACGGTGTTTTTCGACCCCGAGAGGACGACCGCGTCGGCGTCGCCGAGGGAGTCGGCCCCCTCGCCGCGGGACGCGTCGAGGGGGACGTACGCGACCCGGACCCCCGGCTCGCGCGCCAGCGGCTCCAGGTCGGTGAAGTTCGAGATGCGCGGGAGACGGGGGACGGCGACTCGAACGGCGTCGGCGTCCGGGACGCCGTCGTCGTCGCCGAGGACGCCGGAGCCACCACCCTCCCGACCGTCGGTCCGATCGGGTAACGAGAGGCTGTCCTCCGCGGGGAGGCCGGGGTCGTCGTGCGGGACGACGCCGACGATCGGCACGCCCGTCCGCGCCTCGATCTCGTCGATGCCGGGTTCCAGGAGGGTAGGGTCCCCGCGGAACTTCGTGACGACCGCGCCGGCGACGCGCTCGCGGACGTCGTCGGGGAGGAGTTCGAGGGTGCCGTAGAGGCTCGCGAAGGCGCCGCCGCGCTCGATGTCGACCGCGATCAGGATCCGAGCGTCGGCGAACCGCGCGCACTCGATATTGGCGAGGTCCCGGTCGTGGAGGTTGATCTCGGCGATGCTGCCCGCCCCCTCGGCGACGATCACGTCGTGGTCGGCCGCGAGGCGACGGTGCGCCGCGACCGCGGCCTCGCGGGCGGCCTCCCAGTGCGACTCGTAGTAGTCGCCGGCCGCGAAGTGCCCGACCGCCTCCCCGTCGACGATCAGCTGGCTCTCGCCGTCGCCGCGCGGCTTGAGCAGGACCGGGTTCATATCCGTCGTCGCCGGGACCCCGGCCGCCCGGGCCTGCACGTACTGGGAGACGCCGATCTCGCCCCACTCGCCGTCCGGCGCGAGAGCGACCCGGGCGTTGTTGCTCATGTTCTGGGCCTTGAACGGGGCGACCGCGACCCCGTTCCGGGCGAGGTGCCGACAGAGCCCGGCCGCAAGCGTGCTCTTGCCGGCGTGGCTGGCGGTGCCGGCGATCAGGACGGTGTCCGCCATCTCGCTCACTGCCTCAGTACTCCGTCCCCCGCCGCGCCCGGTGGCCCGCGTCGAAGGGGTGCGCCACCTTCCGGACGTTCGTGATCAGGTCGGCGACGCCCTCTAGGTACGCCGGCTCCGCGTGGCTCCCGGTGAGGACGAGCTCGAGGTCGTCGGGCTTCGACTCCGCGAGCGCGACGACGTCGTCGGGGTCGACGAGCCCGCGGTCGGCCGCGTACAGCAGCTCGTCTAAGATCAGCATGTGAACGCCGTCGTCGGGGTCGCCGTCGAGCGGGAGCGGTTCGGTCAGGTCCGCGTCGGCGGCGCCCGCGACGAGCGCCTCGGCGCGCTCGAAGGCGGCCGCGGCCTTCGCGTCGTGCTCGTCGTCCGCCGAGCCGTCGAGGAGGCCGTGCCAGCCGTAGTGGCCGGCGTTCTCGTAAGTGAAGCCGTCGATCGCGGCGATGGCGTTGTACTCGCCGCGGACGCCCTCGACGCTGTCGGCGCCCCCTTTCATGAACTGGAGCATGTGGACGCGGTAGCCGTGCCCCGCGGCCCGAAATCCCATCCCCATCGCCGCCGTGGTCTTCCCCTTCCCGTCGCCCCACCAGGCCTGCACGAGCCCGAACTCCTCGGGCGCGGCCGGCTCGATGGGCTCCGGCTCGGGGGCCGCGCCGCCGCCGGGGGTTCGAGCGGCCGGGTCGCCGCTGGCCGGGTCGCCGTCGCTCGGATCGGTCTCGGTCGATGCGTCGCCGTCGGTGTCGTCGGTGTCGTGTGTCATGGATCGAAGACCTCCGCCCGCTCGTCGGCGACGACGCCGTGCTCGGCGTCGCCGGCCGGCCCGGGCAGGTCGCCGTCCGGGTACCGCGACCGCAGGCTCGCGCGCACCGCGTCCCGGACGCAGACGCGGGCCGCCGCGCCCACCGGGGTGGCGCTGCCCGAGAACGCCGCCGGCTCCCCGTCGGGGTCGTCGGCGACGGCGACCGCGTCGCTCGTGGTCCCGGGGACGCCCGCAGTCGCGAGTAGCGTCGCCGCCTTCGCCTCGGCCGCGACGGCGACGAGGTTCGCCGCGGCGCCGGCCGCGAGCCGCCGGGTCGTGCCGAGGATCAGGTTGACCGTGCCGGGTCGGCGGGGCGGCCCCTCAGTCGTCGCCTCGGGCTCGCCCTCCGGGTTGCGGGTGTCGCCAGCCGCCCTCTCCGGAGCCATCGGGAGCATCGCCGGGTTCGACAGCCCGGCGGTCGCGTACGCGACGACGGGCCCGCGGCGCGCGCCCCGCGCGTGCTCCATCGAGACGCCGGTGAACAGGGTCGGCGGGTCGCCCTCGGCGTCGCGGTCGCGCCCCGCGTCGCCCCCATTTTTAAACCCCGCCCGCGCCAGCCGCTCGTCGCGGTACGCGCCGAGGTCGGTGCGCTCGAACCCCTCGGGGACGGTGACGTTGTACGCGGCGGCCGCCCGCGAGCGCCCGCCGTTCCACCCGGTCGAGAGCCAGCGCGTCCCCGGGCGTCGGAGGCGGAGGACGCCGTCGCGCACGGTCGCCTCAAACATCGTCGCCCTCCGGGTCGGTCGGCGTCCCGTCGGTCGCCTCCGCGTCTGCCGTGTTCTCGTCTCCCACACCGAGCGCCGCCAGCAGCCGGTCGTTCTCGGCCGGTCGGCGCACCGCGACCCTGACGTGCGAGTCGAGCCCGCGGAAGGTGGTCGCGTCCCGGATCGCCACGCCGCGTTCGCGGGCCGCCGCGACGACGGCCTCGGCCGACCGACCGTCTCCGCTCACGTCGAGCAGCAGGAACGGCGCGTCCGAGGGGGAGACGGCGTAGCGCTCGACGAGAGCCTCGTGCATCCGCGCCCGCTCCGAGCGGACGCGCTCGCGGGTCTCCCTGATAAACCCGTCCCGCCGCATGCAGTGCGCGCCGGTCGCGAGCGCCGGGACGCTCAGGTTCCACGGCCGCCGGGCGTTCGCCAGCGCCGCGCCGACCGCGCCCGTCGCGACCGCGAACCCCGTCCGGATCCCGGGGAGGCCGAACAGCTTCGTGAGCGACCGGGCGACCACGACCCCCTCGGTCCCCGCGATCGACGGGCGATCGGTGAACCCGAGGAACGCCTCGTCGACGAGGAGGCGCGTGTCGGCCTCGCGGCACCGCGCCGCGAACCGCTCCAGCGCCGCGCGGTCGTACGCCGCCCCGGTCGGGTTGTTCGGGTCGCAGACGACCGCGAGCGCGTGGTCGCTCGGGTCGGTGTCGAGGACGTCGGCCGCCGAGACGAACGCGGGCTCGCCGCCCTGCAGCCGCACCTCGCGGGCGTACTCGCCGAAGCTCGGCGCCGGGACGAGGGCGGTGTCGCCGGGGTCGACCGCGAGCGCGACCGCGGCCCGGATGGCTGCGAGCCCGCCGGGCGTCGGGACCACGGCCTCCGGGTCACAGTCGACGTACTCGCCCGCGGCCTCGCGGAACGCTCCCGGCGGCTCCGCGGGGTACGAGCGAGCGTCCGCGAACGCCTCCCGGTAGACCGCCTCGACGCCATCGGGCACCTCGGGGTTGGTGTTCGCCGAGAAGTCCAGCAGGTCGGGGTCGTCGCTGCTCCCGTGAGGCGCGCGGTCGAGGTCGGTCGCGGTGTCGAAGTTCATGGGTGTGGTCTCAGTCGTCGGGCTCCCGGTCGCCGAGGAGCCGCTCTGCGATCCGCACGTCCGACGGGTAGTTGACGTTGACGGCGAGCCGCGCGTCCTCGGTGACGTGGACGGTGTCGTCGGCGTCGTCGTCGGTCCCGTGGTCGCTGTCGCCGTCTTCGTCGCTTCCGACTTCTCCTCCCCCCACGACGTTGATCCCGGCGGGGACGACCTCGCGGCCGTTCACCTCGGTCGCCGCGTCGGCGCTGACGCCGAGCTCCCGCTTGCGCGCCGCGGGGACGCAGACGGTGAGCGACCTCGGCGCGTCGCCGTCGCCGGCGGCCTGTGCCGCGTCGATCACGGCGTCGACGGCCGCGGCGTCGAGGAGGGGGAGATCGGCGGCGACGGTGAGGAGGGGCGGTGGGGTCGAGTCGCCCGCGTCGGCCGACTCGTCCGCGTCGGCCTCTCCGACCGCCTCCATCGCGTACCGCAGGTCGGCGACGTAGCCGCCGCCCGGCGCGTCGATCACGGGGAGGTTCGGGCGCTCCTCGACGAGGTGCGCGCGCGTCGCCGACGCGTGCGGCGAGACGACCGCGTGCGCCGTTTCGACGCGGCTCCCGGCGAGCGCGTCGCACACGCGGTCGACCATCGGTCGCTCCGCGACCCGGGTCAGCGGTTTCTCCGTCTCGCCGCCGAGGCGGGTGCCGCGGCCGCCGCACATCAGAAGCGCGTCCACGCGATCACCCCCGCGTGCAGCGCGGCGACCCGCGCGAGCTCGTTCGTCGCGCCGAGCACGTCGCCGGAGACGCCGCCGAGCCGCCGCCGGGCCCACCGCCGGAGCAGCGCCGCCGTCGCCAGCGCGGCGAGGAGCGCGGCGACCCCCGGGAGGACCCGCGGCCACGCGAGGAGCGCGGCGGGCGCCGCGAGCGCGAGGACCGGGAGCGCCGCCCCGGGGCCGACCTCGTCCGCGAGCGCAGACCCGAGCCCCTCGTGGGCCGCGTCGCCGACGCAGACGAGCGTCGCGGTCGCGGCCTTCGCGCCGACCTCGGCGGCGACGACGATACCGACCGCGCCGGCGACGCCGCCGGTGGCCCGCGCGCCGGCCGCGCCCGTCGTCCCCGCGGCCTCGGCCAGCCCGAGCGCGGCAGTCGCCAACCCGAGGACGACGGCGACGAGCGCGACAGTCCCGCCGACGCCGAGCGCGGAGTCTTTCAGGACCTCGCGGCGCGCCTCCGGGCCGCCGTGGACGACCGCCGCGTCGCCGAGGTCCGCGACCCCGTCGAGGTGGGTGATCCCGGTCACGGCGTAGACGGCGAGCGGGAACGCCAGCGCGACCGTCGGCGCGGGGACGGGCGCGAGGAGCGGGAGCGCGACGAGCGCGCCGACGAGGTAGCCGACGACCGGGAACGTCCACGGCGCCCCAGCGAACGCCTTCCACGCGGCCTCGCTCCGCCCCGCGGGGATCCGGGTGAGGAAGCCGAGCGCGCCCCGGAGGGCGGCGATCCCGTCCGTCAGGACCACGCGATCACCCCCGCGACCGCCGCCAGCCACCCCGCCGCCCCCGCGACGGCGACGGCGCCGGCGACGCCGACGAGCCGGACCGCCCGCTCCGCGTCGGCGACGCTCGGGGTCCGGGCGCCCGGGTTGAGCGCGTAGTGACCCGGCTTCGCCAGCCGCACGTCGAGCGCGGCCGCCGCGGTCGCCATCGGCCACCCGGAGTTCGGCGACCCGGGCTCTCGCGCCCACGCTCGCGCCCGCGAGAGGGTTCCGACCGACCCGGCCGCGACCGCGAGACAGGCGGCGGTCGCGCGCGCCGGGAGGAACATGACGGCGTCGTCGAGCCGGGCGCTCGCCCACCCGACCGGCTTCGACCGGTAGCCGAGCATCGAGTCGAGCGTGTTCACGGCCTTCACCCACGCCCCCCCGGCGACGCCGAGGGCGAGCGGGAGGGCGGACGCCGGATCGACCGCCAGCCCGACCGTCGCGCCGGCCGCGAATCCCCCGAGGGGCGCGACGAACCCGTCGGCGAGGTTTTCGGCCGCGCTCTCGACGGCCGCGCTCCGGAGGGCCGCCGGAGAGAGGGCGGCGGCGTCCCGCCCCACGAGCGCCCGGACCGACTCGCGGGCCGCGTCCGGGTCGGTCTCGGTGAGAGCGACGACCTCGCCGGTGACCTCGCGTAACATTCGGAGGCTGACGAGCGAGAAGAGGAGCGCGCCCGCGACGGGGACGGCGAGGAGGTTCGGACCCGCGCCCGCCCGCGCTCCGACCTCGGCCGCGACCGCAACGACGCCCCCGGCGAGCGCCGCGGCGGCGAGCGGGAGCCCGACCGCGGCCGCGACGCCGACGAGCCGTGGGCGCGACCACGACCGATCGATCGGCTCGATGACCGAGCCGAACAGCGCGACGGGGTGGACCCGTCCGGGCGGCTCCGCGACCGCGAGGTCGAGCGCGACCGCGACCGCCAGCGCGGCGAGGGGGGCGACGACGGGGAGGCCGAGGGGCGCGGGGGGCGCCATCCCGGTCACAGCCCGTCGAGGAACGCGTCGAACGCCCCGCTCTCGGGGTGGACGTGACAGTACGTTCCGAGCGTTCGGTGTTCGGTCAGCCCGTCGCGGTCGCCGTCGATCCCGGTCCCGCGTTCCACGTCGAAGGCGAATCTGGCGTCGCCCGCGACGTCGGCGTCGGAGTAGTGGAACTCGTGGCCCCGGAGGGTCTCGCCGGTCGACGCGGTCGGCGCGTCCCGCTTCGCCCGCAGTTCGACGTGGTCGAGCGCCTGGTACCGGTCGCGCATCTCCACGTCGGCCGGGAGGACGCCCGCCATCGCGTGCGTCTCGCCCTCGACGGTCGTCAGCGACTCCGCGAGCGCCATCAGCCCGCCGCACTCGCCGAGCACCGGGACCCCTTCGGCGGCCGCGTCCGCGACGTCGGCGAGCCCGGGGCTCTCGGCGAGCGCCGCGGCGTGTAACTCGGGGTAGCCGCCGGGGAGGTACACTCCGTCGCAGGGCGGGAGGGGGTCGCCCGCGGTCGGCGCGAACGGCTCGACCGTCGCCCGCTCGCGCAGGCGCTCGACCGTCGCCGGGTAGACGAACCGGAAGGCGTCGTCGCGGGCGACCGCGACGCGGGGGCGGTCGCCGGTCGGTGCTGGCCTCTTGTCCGTTTCGACGACTCCGGCCGGCTCCCGCGCGACGTCGAGCAGTCGGTCGGTCCGGAGCCCCTCGGCGGCCGCGTCGAGCGCGTCGTCGTCGAGCGGGGACTCCTCGGCCATGTGGAGCCCGAGGTGGCGTTCGGGGACCTCGAGGTCGTCGTTCGGCGGGATCCGGCCGAGGTACGCCAGCTCGTCCGGGAGCGCCTCGCGGATCCCCTCCTCGTGGCGCCCGCCGTGCGCGCGCTGGGCGATCACCCCGGCGACGTCGACGTCGCGGCCCGCGCGCTCGGCGTACGCCCGGAAGCCGAGCGCGGTCGCGGCGACGCTCTCCATCCCCGCGCTCGCGTCGACGACGAGGGCGACCGGGAGGTCGAGCGCCTCGGCGACCGCGGCCGTGCTCGACCCGTCGCCGTCGTACAGCCCCATCACGCCCTCGACGACGCAGACGTCGCCCGCGCCGCGGGCGTAGTTCCGGCGCAGCCCGTCCGCGCCCTGCAGCCACAGGTCGAGCGTGCGCGAGGGGCGTCCCGCGACGCGCTCGTGGTGGCTCGGGTCGATGAAGTCGGGACCCGCCTTCGCCGGCTGGACCGCGTGGCCCGCGCCTTCGAGCGCCCGGATCGCCGCGAGCGTCGCGACGGTCTTCCCGACGCCGGAGCTGACGCCGCCGAGGACGACCCCCTTCACGGCGCACCACCCGGGGGCGACTCGCCCTCGCGCTCGGCGAGCAGTCGGTCGGTGACGGCGGCCACGCGCTCGCGCAGGGCTGCGTCGGCGACGCCCGCGCGGTCGGACAGCGCCAGCGCGCCGCCCATCCCGACGCCCTCCTTCGCCTCGCCGCGGGCGTACGCCCGCATCGCCGGGTGCTCGCCCGCGTCGAATCCGGGGTCGGTCGCGGTCAGCGCCAGGTCGAGATCGTCCGCGAGCCCGGCCACGTCCGCCGTCGGGTCGTCGTCGACGAACGCGGTCGTCGCCAGCGGGAGCCGCCGCTCGACCCCCGCGTGCCGCGCCAGCGCGGCGACCGTCGCCAGCTGGGTCCCCCCGGCGAGGGTCACGTCGATCCCCCGCTCGACCGCGCCGACGACGAGGCCGGCGGCCGCCGCGAGCACGGGGTCGCCCATCAGCCGGACCGCCGCGAGGGAGTCGCCCGCGGCGTCGCCGGGGTCGAGGCCGCTCGCTTCCAGCCCCTCCTCGACGACCGCGCGCTTGGTCGACAGCGGGTTCGCCGCCAGCGACGAGGAGACGACCGGGCGCTCGCCGAGCGCGGTCAGGACGCCGAGCGCGGTCGTCGTCCCGCCGGGGATCGTCTCGGCGACGAGGAGCTCGTTCGCGTCGCCGGGATCGCCGTCACCGCCGTCGCCACTACTACCGTCGTCAGCCCCCGCGACCGTCCCCGCCAGCCCGCGCGCCCGGTCGAAAATCCCCGCCGCGTCCGGCACGGGCTCGGAGTCCCGGACGTCGTCGCCGGGTTCGGCGCCCGCGTCGAGGATCGACGCCCGCGTCGGCGACGTCGGCACGGCGAGGCCCGCGTCGACGCCGACGAACCCGACGCCGACCAGCTCCCGGACCGCCCGCGTGACGACCGCGGGCGTCGGGCAGCCGGACGGGCTGACGGGCACCGGTGACTCGGCGGCCGCGCGCCCGTCCGCGACGATCTCCAGGTCGGCGCTCGGCGTGTGCCGCCGGAGCGTCGGGTCGGCGCCCGCGGCGCTGATCCCGTCGATCGCGGCCGTCTCGGTCGCGCCGGCGACGACCGCGAGGATCGCGTCGCTCACGCCACACCTCCGGATCGTCGCGCCGATCGAACCAGCCCGTCGACCGTCCCGTCGCTGATAACCACTAGCGGTTGGTTAGCACAAGTCGACTTTAATCGATCGGGTCGAGAGCCGTCGCCGTCGCGGTCACAGCTCGTCGGCCGTGCTCACGTGCATCCCGACGAAGCGCCACTCGCCACCCCGCCGCTCGAGCGCGCCGCTCCACCGCGTCTCGAACGCGCGGCGCTCGCCGGTCGCCGCGTCGGTCCAGGCCATCGACACGTCGTCGCTGAACCACGCGTGGCGGTCGCGCTCGGCGACGCGGAGCGCGCGGCTCGTCACCGCCCAGTCGGTCGTCGTCTCGGTCTGTCGCCGGAGCCCGGCCCGGATCTCGTCGGCGCCGACCAGTCGCTCGGAGATCCCGAACTTCACGGGATCGTCGTCGCCGGCGCGCTCGTCTGCGAAGTACGGGTCGAGCGGCTCGCCGGCGCGAAGCGCGTCGTAGTAGCTCTCGATCTGTTCGCGTGCGTCCATGATCGGGGATCGGGTGCTCGGCCAAAAAGTGTTGATCGGCGCCGCCGCTCACCTACAGCAGCCCGCCGACGGTGAAGACGGCGTAACAGATCGCCACGAGCAGCCCGGAGTGGAGCAGCGCCTCGTAGCGCCCGCGGGAGGCGGTGCCGGCGAACCAGCCGGACGCGAGCATCGTCGCCTGCGTGACGACGTACAGCCGGAAGCGCTCCAGTTCGGGGTGGACCGTCTCCGGCTCCGTCACCAGGTCGGTGGCGGCGGCGAGGTCGGCGAGCCGCGCCGCGTCGATCACCTGCGTGTTGACGACGGCGACGACGCCGGCGACCAGCGCGGCCGCCGCCCAGCCGACCGCGACGTACGGGTGCATCGACGAGCGGAGGGCGCGCTGCTCGCTGTACAGCTGTCCCACCTCGATCCGGAGCGTCTCGAAGACGGCGTCGGCGTCGCTCCCCGCGTTCAGAGCGCCGGTGACGAGCCCGAGCGTCCCCTCGGCGAGCGGCGTTCCCACGCGGTCGACGAACCGGTCGATGGCGGCCGCGCGCACGTCGGCGGCCTCGCGGTCCCCGTCGGTCCTCCCGTTCGCGTCGGCCTCCGCCACCGACCCGCCGGTCGCTGTCGTCGATCCCAGCGCGAACGCGAGGTCGGCCACGTCGTCGTCGAGCACCCCGAGGTCGACGTCCCGGGCCACGGCCGCGACCGCGTCCGGCAGGGGGCGCCCGTGCGCGACGTGGCCGGAGACGGCGTGGACGAAGTCCGCCAGCTCGCGGTCCTTCGCGTCGTCGATCCGGGTGCGCCTGACCGCGACGCTCCCCACGGGCACCGCGAACGCCGCGTACGAGAGCAGCACCACGTTGACGAGGGTGTACTCCGCGAGCGCGAGACCGACCGCGAGCAGGGCGGCCGGCGGCGCGCAGGCGACCGCGGCGCTCGCCGGGTTGCGCCCGACGGAGGCGGCGATCGCGCGGGGCGACCCCGGGAGGTCGTAGCTCGCGCGCTGGTTCGGCGGCCGGAGCGTCCCGACGGCGACCGCGCCGGCGAGGCCGATGGCGACGAGGAAGACGACGGCGCCGTAGAGCACGACCGCCCGTGTCGGCACCACCCCGACCGGCGTGTCGACCGGCGGGAGCAGCTCGGGGACGACGACGGTGAGCGCGGTCGCCGCGATGACGAGCAGCGCCGGCAACACCAGCACGGCGACGAACAGCTCCGTGAGCAGCTCCAGGAACCGCCGGGCGCGCTTGCGGGCGCGGTCCTGTCGGTGCGCGAGCATCCGGCTCTCGGTGCGGAGGTACTCCGCGAGCGCCGCGTCGCCGGTCGCCGCGTGCTTGCGAAATTTCAGGAGGAACGGCGCGAGCAGCTCCCGCGAGGGCGTGTCGCGGGCGACCCGCCGGAGCCCCTCGTCGAGGCTCCCGGCGAGCCGCGCCGCGTTGAGCGCCTTCCGCAGCGAGGTCGCCGTCCCGCCGTACGCGTCGCTCGCGGCGGTCTTCGCGACCATCTCGCGGGGGCCGTCGCTCCCGGACGCGAGCAGCTCGAGGTACCGGACCGCCGCCGGGAGCGTCCGCTCGATGTCCGTCCGGCGCGTCACCGTGAGCCACCGGAGGTGGAGCCCGCCGAGCCGCACCGTCGCCCGCTTCGCGAGGACCCCGGCCAGCGCGGCGAGCGCGACGGCGACCGCTTCGGGCGACGGCGACGCGACCGACGCGGCGCCCCCGACCCGCGCCTCGACGGCGGCGAGCAGCTCCGGCGCCGCCCCCGTCGCCACGAGGAGGGTCGGCGCGGCGACGGCGAGCGCGACGAGCCACGAGCATCCGTACACCCGCGACAGGTACGTCTCGAACCCCGTGTCGAGCGCCGTCCCGCGGTACCGCTTCCGGTCGGCGTCGTGCCGCCGGTCGCTCGCATGTCGGGCGAACAGCGCATAGAGGGCCCGGTCGATCACCGCCGTTCGACCGCTCCGGAGGAACCCGTCGGTCTCGGCGGCGTCGACGGCTCGCCCGAGCCCGCCGTGCCCGCCGTCGCTCGTCGGCTCTCGACTCACGGTCGCCCTCGCCCGTCCGTGTTATCGCGCTCGCCGCCGGCCCGGTCCATCGTCCGCGCCGCGCGCTCGACGGTCGCGGCCTCGTCGGTCCGGAGGTCGGCGAGGAACTCGAACAGCGCGTCGACGTCGTCGACCCCCTCCCGGACGAGGTACTCGACGTACCGGCGCTTGGCGAGGAACTCCGACCGCACGGCGTCGACCTCGCGGTCGGTGTGGTCCGCGATCCGGTCGAACGCCCGGAGGCGCGGCCCGTTCCCCGGTGCGGCCGTCGCGTCGGCCTCGGGCGCGCCCGGGAACCGGAACTCGCCGTCGGCGTCGCGCCACGCGAGCGTGTTGTAGTGCACCGCCTCCCCGCCCTTGTCGACGACGCCGGCGCCGCCGCCTTTCGGGTTCCCGGTCGGGCTCCGCTTCGCCTCCGGGTCGAGCGCGTCGTATTCCTCGGCGGAGAGGGGTTCGACCGCCCGCGAGACGTACCGCTCGCCGGCGACCTGCCGCGGGAAGACGACGAGGTCGATCTCGCGGAGCAGGTACGGAGGGAGCCCCCGCTCGACCACGCGGTTCACGAGCGCCTCGACGTCCTCGGCGTGGGTGGTCCCGATGACGCCGTGGCCGGTGTAAAGCGAATATCTATTAGTGAGTGGGGCACCACTCTCTCACAAAGTATGACAGGCGACGACACACAACCGGCCATGACCTACCCGGCGACGGACCAATATGAGGATTGGAAAGCCGACGCCGCGGACATGGATATGTCTGTGTCTGAATGGATACAGGCGATGGTCGAAGCCGGTCGCAAGAAGTTTGACGCGAGTGTTGAACCGGACGAAACGGTCCGTGAACTACGCGAGCAACGCAACGACCTGAAAGCCGAACTGGAACACGCACGCGACCGGATCGACAAGCTCGAAAACCAGTTACACCGTGGCGAGCGCGAGACGATCCGCCGGTTCGTGGAGGAAAACCCCGGCGCGACGCGTGGCGAGATTGGGCAACGGCTCGCGGACACGGTGCCCGAGCGGCTGAACCCCCACCTTGACGCGCTCGAAGGCGTGGAACTCCGAAAGGAGGGTGGCGAATACTATCCGGCGGAAGGTGAGACATGAACCGCTCACAGCCGCCGCACGACCGCCTTGGTGTGTTCAAGGAGCTATCCGACGTGCCGGACGGGCGGCGGCTCTACAACCTTGCACCGGCCTATGAGGGGCGCGACACGTGGGCGGACTACCGCGCGACGGTTGAGCTATCGGATCGGATGGGCGACGACTGGGATTTGTTCGCTCGCCGGTGGAAAGAGCACATGGACGACCGCGGTCGGCACCACGCTCTTGCCCGGCCCGACGACGTGGAAGCGTGGTCCGCCGAATTGGTGGAACGGTTCAGCATCGACCGTGCGTATCAGCACTGGAACGTGATTGAGGGTTTCTACGACTGGTTGCTGTGGCACACCGACCACCAACACGCATACAACCCGTTCCACATGGCCGCGGTCGACGCCGAGAGTAGCGCGCGAGAGATTTGGAACCGAAAAATGGAGAAAGCAAATGAGTAACAACAACGCCCGCCAAGAATTGGCCGACGCGTTCGGCCGTGAATTAGATCCGCTTGAACAGTACGCGACCACCTTCGAGGAAACCGGGATCGACCCCTTTGAGGTGTACGTTGAGGAACGACTGTCGACTAAGGACATATCGGATTCCGCGGTCGGCGAATACCACCGGACGTTTCGGGAGTGGAAAAAGCACATGAGCACCGTGGACCGGCATCCCGCGTGCCCGAATGAGAGCCACGTCAAGGGCTTCATAGACTATTTGCGTGGAGAGCGGGGGAACGCGGACGGAACGGTCAAGAACCGGCTCATGTACCTGAACGCGGCGTATCAGTATTGGCAGGATGATGCTGCACATCCCCATCCGACAGATTACAACCCGATCGAATTGGCGAAGGATACGGTCAACCTGAACGGCGGCGGGCCGAAGGAACCCCCGCGGGTGACGCTTGAGGAATTACAGGATGTGGTTTCCGAGATTACGCACATCCGTGACTTGGCGATCGTGACGCTACAGCTCAAGCTCGGGCTTCGAGCAACCGAAGTGTGTAATATCAAACTCTCCGAGCTTCATATCCAGAACAGCGACGTATTAGACCACTACGACGACATGGGGACCGCGAGCGGGCTACAGGGGCGGCAAAACGCCTTGTACATCCCACACGACCGCGACGGGAACAAGTCGCGTCGGCCGCGCCTACTCCCGCTTGACGACGAACTCCGGTCGGTGTTGGTCCGCTACCTACTCATTCGATACGATAACGGCGAGCCGTGGCTATTCCTCTCCAAGAACGGCCGGAAGCAACTCCGCAAGAAGGCGGTCAACAAGGACGTGTGGAAGGCGAACTTCCACCCCGAGTATGCCGAAACCGAAGACGACCGGGCGATTACCTCACACTTCGGGCGGCACTACTTCACCACTTACTGGCGTGTGAAGGAGGATCTGAACCAAGAGTTAGTGAAGTATATGCGCGGGGACACGGTCGGCGGAACGCAACTGAGCGATCAGGGTGCGATTCGTCACTACCTACACACCTATTACGAGGATATTGAGGAGGAGTACCGGGAACGGATCTTCAAACTAGGTGTGTAGAACTATTCGTAGCCGTTTAGGGTAATCTCACCGGCTTCGGCTAAGGCTTTCAATTCAACGCCCGATACACCCTTGATCCCATCCTCGTCAAACCGCTCCATCGCATTTTCAATATCAACCTGTTTCACTGTCTCTATCTCAACAGTTACATCCACCTCGTATTCATGATTGAGATGTTCTTCCTCAGCTTCTTCTAATGCGCGAGCAATATCTGCGCAGACATTCTCTCTTGATCCACCGTTTTCTTGCCACATCTTGTGATAGAATTTTGTAAATTCCATATAAGCAGACCAGATTCCGAATTTACCTTCACCAGCGGCTTCCTCCACAGTAGGCCACTCGACAACGTCTCCCCTCGGGGTGCGTTCAATATTTGACTCAAAAATCAACTCTCTTTCTCTTTTGTCTAAGTTCCGTAGTAGCATTAAATCCGGAAAGAGGGAATTGACACGGTTCCGTATTTTCGACTTAAGCGAATTTTCGTAGCCGTCACTGATATCGTCTTTTTTGCCTAGTAGATACTCTCGTTGCGTCTTAGTGAACAACCCGTTTTGGTCGCCAGTGCTCATACCTACATATGGGTATCTCATACCTATTAAGGATTACGCCCCCTTATTCAGTCTTGTATGAGCACGGTTGAACGCACAACGATTTCGGTGCGAGACGAGACGCACCGCCGGCTGCGGGGGCTCAAGCCATACGACAGTGTGAGCTTCGATGAGCTTCTGCAGGACATGGCGGACCACTACGAGGCTGACGCCTAAGCCGATGAGTGGAAAGAAAGCACCCGCGTTAGGGCGCGGGCACGGCGGAAGGGGACGCGACAACGGGAGTGTGTCGCTATGAGTACGTACACGCTCCGGGCTAATTACCGTTGCCCAAGTTGTGAGCGGGATACGCTCACGGAAACGCCGGATGAGATTGTCGACTACAAGTGCCGCGTGTGTGGTGAGCGCATCCGGGAGGATCGACTATGAGCCGAGAGGCGAAAGTGAGCAACGCCGGATGTGGGATCTTCCTCACGGCGACCGAACTCCACACGCTCGGCGTTGACCCCGATACCGTCGACGCCGTGGAGTACGACGTTACGGAGTCCGGTCTGATTGTGACCGACCCCAGTGGGGGTGAGGAATGAGCCGATCCACGTCGCCGCCCGACGTTTCAGATGAAACCGGCCCGGTGCCCTCCGACTTAGCCGAGCGTGACCGGTGGGTATGTTGGACCGAACTGGAACGCGACGGGAAGCTCACGAAAGTGCCGGTGGACCCGCAC
This sequence comes from Halorubrum sp. B52, assembly GCF_059752555.1. Lineage (NCBI taxonomy): Archaea > Methanobacteriati > Methanobacteriota > Halobacteria > Halobacteriales > Haloferacaceae > Halorubrum > Halorubrum sp. B52. The sequence continues at coordinate 65,703 of NZ_MWTG01000008.1, forward strand.
ACGGGCGACTTTGCCAGTGCGACGGACCCCGATACGTGGGGAACGCTCGACGACGCCCGCGATCGCCACGCCGGCGGCAGTGTGGATACGGCAGGCATCGGGTTCGTGTTCGCTCCGGAGGATACGATTTGCGGGATTGACCTTGACGACGCCCGCGACCCCGAGACGGGCGAGCCGGAACCGTGGGCGCGTGATATTATCCAAACACTGGGTTCGTTCACCGAAGTGTCGCCGAGCGGCACCGGCTACCATATCTATATCCACGGGTTCGTGCCCGACGGCGGAAATCGGCGCGGCGACGTTGAGCTATACGACCGTGATCGGTTCTTCACCTTCACGGGCGACCACGTCGACCCGACGCCGCACACGGTCAACCAGCGGAACGATTCGCTCGCCGAAGTCCATGCGGAGTACGTTGCCGACGACGACGGCACAAGTGACGCGGACGGCGACGTGACGCCGCCGAGCGGGGACGTTGACCTATCCGACCGGGAGCTACTCGACAAGGCGAGAGACGCCGACAACGGCGACACGTTCGACGCTCTGTGGAGCGGCAGCACGGCCGGCTACCCGTCACACAGTGAAGCCGATATGGCACTGTGTAACCTCCTTGCGTTTTGGACGGGCGGCGACCGCCAGCGGATGGACCGGCTCTTTCGAGAGTCCGGCCTAATGCGTGGCAAGTGGGACGAAGACCGCGGCAGCGAAACCTACGGCGAGCGCACGATCCGCGCGGCGATCGACGCGACGACCGACTACTACGACCCCGACGGCAGTACGTCGCCGCCGGAACCGACCGGGCCGACCGACGAACACGGCACACCCGTGGAACCCGATCGGGGCGCGGTGGTCCGTCCGGATAACTTCGCGGCCGAAGCCGGATTAGGCGAAGACGGATCGATCGGTGATCTGAATGACAAACAAAAGGCGGCCGTTGTGTGGCGGCTCATCAAGCGGTCCGATGAGTACCATATCCGTGTTCACCGTGAGACAGGCGCGCTATGGGCGTATGACGACGGCGTGTGGACCCGCGAAGGCGAGCGTGCGCTCCAATACGCGGCCCGCAAGGCAGTCAACCCGGAGAACTACGGTGCGAACCTACTCAAGGAGCTGAAAGCACAGGTTCGGGCCGACCCTTACGCGGAGATTGGCAGGGACACGCTCGGGCTTGAGGCTGGATACGTCGCCGTCAAGAATGGCTTACTGGACCTCCGGGCGGCAGCCCGTGGCAACGACGCGACGCGTGACCTCACGCCCGACGACTACGCGCTTCAACGGCTTCCCGTTGAGTACGATCCCGACGCCGCCGGCGACGAGTGGCGGGCGTTCGTCAACGACGTTGTGGAGGGTGGAAAGCGTGACACGCTACAGGAGTACGTCGGCTATACCCTCCACCGTGGAGAAATGCCGTTCAACCGGGCGGTGCTCCTTGTCGGGAGTGGTGCGAACGGTAAGAGCACGTTCCTGAACGTCGTTCGGTCGATGCTCGGGCGGGAGAACACGGAGACGAAGCCCGTTCACAAGTTCGACAAGGACAACCATATCGCCGACCTGTATGGGTCGCTCGCCAACATTGACGCCGACCTGTCGGAAGGCTCCTTGTCGACTCAAGGGATAGCCAACTTCAAGCGGTTGGTCGGCGACGACCGCGTGACCGCTCGGCACCTGTATGAAGACGCGTTCACGTTCCAGCCGTCGGTAAAGCACCTCTACGCGTGTAATCAGGTGCCGGACGTGGGCAACTACGTTGCCGACGACGACCAAGCATTTTGGCGACGCTGGATTGTGGTTCAATTCCCGCATTACATCCCGCCCGCCGAGCGCGACCCGCTCCTTGAGAATCGACTAACCGAACCCGAAACCCTGTCGGCCGTGCTCAACTGGGCGATCGAAGGATGGGCGCGGTTGATGGACCAAGGTGGGTTCACGAACGCCGAAACGCCGAGTGAGACGCGCCGGCTATGGCAGTCGTGGGGCGACAGTGCCGACGAGTTCCTTGCGAACTGTGTTGAACACGACCCCGACGCGCCGAACATTACGACCAGTGAGGCGTGGGCCGTGTACAACGAATGGTGCCGGCAAGAGGGGAAAGACCCGGCCGGTCAACAGTCGTTCACGGGTGCCGCCAAGAGCGCGGAGGTGGATCTCGGCTACGCCAAGAGCGTCCGACCGCGTGGTACGGGAACGCCCGCGCGTGGATACAAGTCGTTCGGCCTGACTGACGACGCACCCGAGCTTGAGGCGGCGCTTGAGAGTGACGACGACGGCGACGACGATCCGGACACGGACGCGACCGGCCTGAACGACTTCGAGGAACCCGACACCGACGACGCAACCCCCACCGGTTCGGGTGGAGACTCCACCGATGACGACGACGGCGACGACGCCGGAAGTGGTTCGGACGGTGCCGACGACGGCAGTGATTCAATCGGCTATCCGTCGTTGCTCGCCGACATACAGGCACAGTACGCCGACGGCGACGAACTAACCGTTTCGGACGTTGCCGAGACGGTCGACAAGAGTGAGAGATACGTTGAACTCGGCTTGGCGTGGGCGTGTGACGACTTTGACGGCGACGTATTGACGCGAGAATCCGAGGGGGTGTATCGCTACCATGCGTGACCCGTGGCGCTTCCGGTGCCCGGAGGGGCACGCTGGATACTCTCACCGGGCGACCCGTGGCGTGATTCGGTGCCGGTCGTGTGGCGAAGACTACGGCCACAAGCTCGACGCCAAAACGGGGGTGCTCGTGCCCGTATGAGCGGGATGCCGATGACCCGGCGGTGTGGCGACCGCACGGCGAGGCTATCCGCCCGGGTGGTTCGTGAGGGTACGCGTTGGGAACAGCTAACTCACGCACACAGCGGGGGAACCCACACGCCGAACCATCCGCCCCGCACGCTTCACACCCATGCGTAAGACGCTATCCGACCTGATAGATCGCTTCCGAACGACAACAACACAGCCAATGTCCGACTACATGAAACGCGGTAACGACAGCACCGACCCCAACCCGTGGGAAACAACGCCGTTCACCCGGACGGCCAAACTTCGCGGCAAAGGCAGCGACCCGCTTGAGGAATACGTCCGCAAGGGCGCGACGCGTATCTACGACGAACTACAGCGGCGTGGAGAACTCACAGAGGTGCGTACGGGATGGTTCGAACCCGAACGCACCTGCTACCGTGCAAGTTCGGCGTCGGCGTTTTACCTCCTTGAGGTTGGGCCGATCGCCGCCACGGCCGACGGCGTGCAGTGGAGTAGTGCCTTCCGGATGGATCCCGAAACCGCACCCGACCACAAATCTGCCGAGTGGAAGGACCACGCGAGCAGCTTCGAACTATCGGAGCGCGACGCCGAGAAAGGCATCCCGTCGAAAATCTCGTGTGCGTATTCAGAACTCGAAACGCTCACCGAACGCAACGACGTGAATCGGGCGGTTCACCCGCGCGAACTCCGGAGCCGCGGCCCGCGTATGAGTGATCGCGCGTTTGAATACGCGATGGAACTGGTTGCCTCATTCCCGGGCGTTGAGGGGCCGACCGACGACGCGCTCGCGTGGGAACTTATCGATGAATCGGCGGCCAAATCGACCACGTCCGACGAGACGGAGGAAGGCCATGTCTGAATGGTTCTCCTCCCGTGCTCACCCCGGGGTTCGAACGTCCAACACACCGCCGAACTACCTGCTATCCAGCGAAACGGTCGCCCGCCCGCAGTGTGAACGCCACGGGATGGATCTTGAACCCGTGACCGTGGAGGGGTTAGACCTGAAAGACGGCTCTACGCTCGCCGCGTGCCCGCGGTGTTTCCACAGTGGTGACGGCGTCGACACTGACCAACTCCGTGCCGCGATCGCCGATGAGTGGAGTGAGTATCAATCACACTTCACGCAAACCGAACCGCCACGCGCCAACGCCGCCGACGGCGACCGTTTCGAGGTGTACTAATCATGGCCCGAGAGACACGCGTTCGGTTCCAGATGCCCGACGGCGACGAGTACAAGGTCCAACTCACGGAGGAGCAACGCGAGACGGTTGATGCTGCGTGTGACTACCTCAATATGGAACTGGGGCTATTCGTCAACGCGGCGTCGAAGTGGGGCAAGACCAACGACCCCGACCTCCCGCAACGTATCGGTGAGGAAATGCGGAAGCGCGGGGACGGTGTATCGGACGAACGGTGGGAGGAACTCAAGCAACGCGGCAAGGAGCGCGTGCTCAAGAAGCGGATCGTAGCGTTTGCCCGGTTCGTTGTCGAGGACGAACCCGACGCGGAGTGGATGACCGGTAACGGTGAACTCCGGTTCGGGGGTGAACTGAACCAATGAGTACGGCAGTCGTACGGCCCATGACCGACGGCGGCCCGTCGACGGGGACGCTCGCCACGGCGTCGCTCGCGGGGATCCTCCTCGGCATCGGTCTATGGGTCGCCGTGTTCTTTGTGGTCGGTCTGACGGGCGGCACTCACCCGGCTATAACGACCATGACCGTCGCCGCGTGGGTGCTCTTGCCCACATCGGTCGGTGTGAACGCCACGCTTGAACCCCAGTGTCCGAAGCGGTACGCCGTGCTCTACGCACTGGGGGGTGCCGTCCCCCTGTTCGGTATCGTTCCTGCAAGTGCCTACCTTGGCTACACACACCACCCATGAGCAGCCGAGAACTCACCCGCGCGGCCCCAGATCACAAGGTGCTCAACCTCTACAAAGCGCAGGTTCACGTTTACGAGAACGCGAAAGAAGCGGCTCAACGCGAGCTTGGCGACGACGCAACCGAAGGCGAGATCGTCCGCGAATTGGCTCGGGCTTACACCGGGTGTGACGACGGACCGCCGCCGTCGGTCTTGCGTGATATGCTCGATGAACACGCGACCGACAACGGCGACCCTACATACACCTACGGCGAGCTTGAGGGGATGGACCACCAGCGGATCCGTAACATGGCCGCCGAGGCGGACACGGACGCGATCAACGGCCGCACCCCGGCGGTTCAGATATACGCATACTACATGGAGGGTGCCGATGAGTGACGACGGCTTTTCACTCGGCGACGTGGTTAGCAACTCCGGCCCGGTTCGGCGGGTTCGGAGCTTCCTCGGCATCGAAGTGGAAGGCCACACCTGTCAGAAGTGTGGCGACCCGTGCGAAGCCACGACGACGTACGACATACGCACGGCCGCGGAGTACGGCGGCGAAACGCCAAGCTGGTACTGTGAGGCGTGCGATACCCACTACTACCGTGAGTCGAACGACGGGATGTTTACGATGGACCTGTACGATCAGAATAATGAGTGACCTTTTTTGTACGGGCCACCTGCCAGTAGTATGACCTCCCGCCGGAATTTTCTCGCTACTGTGGGTACTGCTACGGTTTTAGCGGGCTGTTCAGGTACAGAAGAAGTATCTGACCCCGTCGAATCGCCCACTAATAGCAGTGAAGGAAACTCCACGAATAACACGTCTACGGTAAACGGAACAGCTGAGGATCAACCAGACGATACTGATACACAGCCTTCCATCTCCTTTGATAGCGCGGAATGGATTGGTGAGGGGCGAGCTGTCGAACTCATCGCGACTAATCAAGACGATGTGGCGATTCAACAACTAGAAATTATTGTTGACTGGTATGACGAGAACGGGAACTTTCTCGGATGGGACTCTCAACGCGTACCAGCACTCGGTGCCGGCAAGTCTTGGTATCTTCACATAGAAAAATCGACAGACCAACTTGCCGACTCTTTTGAGGCCACAGCAGAGGGTATCAGACAGGAGCGACATATTCCGGACGGTCTAACTATTCAATCTGTAGACGTGAATGAAGTTGGTGATATTCAGGGGATCCTTTCAAACGGCAGGTCCTCGGAGGTCGCCGTCAATATGCTCGCGGCAGTGTATGATAACGGGTGGTTGACTAATACTGGTGGAACAACCCAAACCCGCATACCGTCTGGGGCTGATTGGCGGTTCGGATTCCCGACACAGTTCGTTGATGCCGATACGAACGCCCCGGGCGATGAGATTGAACTATTCGTGACCAGTTCATAATCTGCTTTTAGTTGGTGAACGCTTACCCTTCCAGCCACGCTTAGGTGTACATAAGCGGGATATACCCGGCGGCTACCGCACATTCACCCGAGGTAAACGGTGCGCTCGGCGTGGATTCCGGCGGTCCAACCGGCGACCCCCGACCCCACTATGAGTATCGCCAACGACGCTATCCAAGGCACCCCGGACACGTCCGATGAGTACGACGAAATGATCGCCGTTCTTGATGAGCTGATTGATGAGGGCCTTCGAAAGTTCACGGGCGACGGCCGGATTCGTGACCCCGACAAGGAGAAGGTGCGCGCCGAGTACATGAAGCGGACCGAGCAGGCGATCCGCGCCAAGCGGCAAGTCGTGAAAGACCGGCACCTCCAAGAGATGGGGCGGACGCTCGAAGCCCTCCAAGAGAACGGTGAGATTGAGGTATGAGCGCACCCCCAACCGAGCGCGAAGTCCGGAGTCGCTTCGAGGAAGTCATAGACCAAACCACGCGAGAGACGACGGCCGACGTAACGGTCCAGTGGGGCGACGCCGACCCCGAAGCCCGGCCGGAGGGTGTGACGTGGGACACGGACGCCGGCGTGCTCACGTTCGACGTGTGGGACGCACAGCGGCGGACACTCGACGCCGTCAACAGTGGCGACAACGATATTGTGGCCTTTCTCGCGGGCTACGGCTCCGGAAAGACTGTGTTCGGTGCGCGGTGGTTGATTAAGCAGGCGCTCGACCACCCCGGGAGCCGCTTCTTGGGAATGGGGATCGACTTCACGAAAGCGCGAGATACGACGTTTCGCGTGCTCTTTGAGCAACTCCCGGGCGAGCGGACGGGGATTGTCACAAGCTCCTACAACGGCCCGGAAACGTCGCCGATCGTCGCGGACTACAACCGGCAGAACCACCGGCTCACGCTCACCAACGATACCGTAATCAAGCTCGGGAGCGCGGACCGGTGGAACCGCTACGCCGGCGACGAATACGGCGGCGTGTGGTTAGACGAACCCTCACACTACGGCGAAGACCTCCACGACCTACTGGAAATGATCGGCTCGCGGCTCCGCGGCGTCGACGGGCCGAAGGCGCAACTGTGGACGCTCACGGGCAACGGCCATAACGCCGCGTTCGACATCCTTGAGCGGAAGCAAGATTCGGACGGGCAACCCTTGGGGTTGAACGTTGAGCTTGTCCGGGCGTCGACGCTCAATAACCCGTTTCTGGATACCGGCGAAAAGGAACGTTTCGAGCGGCAGTACGGCAACACGTCGCGGGAACAGCAGGCGCTATACGGCGGCTTCGCGGCCGGCTCCGGGACGTTGCTTTCACGCGACCAACTACAGTTCACGCTCGGGGGGGAACTCGGCGAGCGGAACTACCGGATTCATATCGGTGTGGACCTGTCGTATGTCGGTTCCAAAACTCACGCCGAGGCGTCGGATTCGGACTACACCGCGGCCGTGATTCTCGCCGTCGATCCCGCGGAAAAACAAGCGTACGTGGTCGACATGGACCGCGAGCGCGGCATGACTCTCCGGCAAAGTGTCCAGTGGCTCGCGGAGATCGCCGGCGGGATGCCAAGCCCACCGACTGTCAAGGTGGAAGACGTGGGTGCCCAAACTTGGTTCATCCAAGAGGCGCGCGACGCCGTCCCCGGCCACGTCCAACCCGTTTCCCCCGGCACCCGGAGTAAGCAAGACCGGATCCAAGACATGAGCATCCTATTCGAGCGCGGCGACGTGGTCTTAGCGAATACCGACGTTGACGACAACCTTGGTTATGATCCACGCTTCCGCCCGTTCGTCCGTGAGTGGGTGGAGTTCGGGAACGGGAACAGCCCCGACCTACTCGACGCCGCGTGGTACGCGCTCCAAAAGCTCGACCTGTCGCAAGGCGAGCAACCCACGGGATTCGGGATCGACATTTACGGCCGCGACTGACCGCCGCGACTGCCGCCCGACTACATTTTCACACCCCCCGACTACAACCGAACCGTTCCGTTGGGGCTTCTTGCCGTCATATTCACAGTTTTAGATACTATGTAGACGATGTAGACGGGGTAGATAGGAAAGTCGCGGTAAGGAGTAGAATAGCGGAGAGAAAGCGCATATACGTCACATATAGAAGTATGATCTTGTCCCCGTCTACATCGGCTACATGGCCAGTGCGGTGAGTGGTTGATTCCCGTTCCGTGTGGGTAGAGCGGCCGACGCGCCCGAATGTAGCCGAACCCCTTTGCGCGTGGAATGTGAACGTGTGGGTATGACCGTCATGCTGAACGACGTGGGTCGGAACCGGGGTGAAGGAGGATCGTAACCGCTCAAGAGCTGACCGTTGCCATAAAAAGTGAGAACGTTGATGAGACGCGCGACAAGGTGGAGAGCGTCGGCGATTCGATGGAAGATACCGCCGATAGTGCCGGCGACGCCGCCGAGCAACTGCAAGGGTTCAGTGAGAAATTTGCGGGAGCCATGTCGGCCGCGGTCGCAGGCCTTTCGCTGGGAATAGCCGGGTTGGCGTCCGCCGTTCCAGTTGCCGGCGAACTAATGGCTGGCTTCGGCGCGATCCTCGATGCCTTGCTCATGCAGGTGGACCAGCTCGCCCGCGACATGGGCGTCGGCGGGCTATCCGGGGCACTGTTCGGGGTGGCAGCGGCGATCTACGAATTGGACGGCGCGGCCGCCGATTTGGTTGGGGCAATCACAGCTATCACGACCGTCGTGGGGGCCGCGGCCGCCGCCGTCGGCGCGTGGGCTGTGAAAACGATGGGTGTGGTCGGCGCGGCATCCGCATTAGCCGGCGCGCTCAAGACTGCCGCCACGATAATCGGCGGTGTGGTCGCGGGTATCAGTGCGACCACGGCGGCGTTGGGCGTCGCCGTCGCCGCGATTGCCGCTTTCGCGGCCGCATACGCCCTGAATTTCAGGGGCGTGAGAGACACAACGAATGAGATTATCGGCGACGTGATTGATACTGTAGTCGGTGGATTCAATTCGCTTTCGGGGCGTGCCCTCGGCGGTATCAAGTCATTAGCCGGAACCGTGCGTTCCGCGTTTGGCGACCTCGGCAGTTGGCTCACGGGATGGGCGTCGGATCTTTCCGATATGGCCTTTGGCTGGGGCCGGTCGGTGATTGATTCGTTTATCAACGGTGTTCAGTCGTTGCTCACCCGCGTGCGTGACTTCCTCGGCGACCTCCGAAACGTGGGTACTTCTATCGGCGTCGACGTGCCGAGCCTCGGCGGCATCGGCGGTGGGGGCGGTGGAGGCGGCGGAGGCGGCGGTGGGTCCGGACGCGCGTTCCGGCGGAACGCCACGGGCGGGAGTGGCGCGGTCATCGACGGCCGACAGTTGACCGAATCCACTGGACGCTATCGTTCCGATCCGGGGCGGCGGCGCGGGTTGTAACAAATCCAACGCCGGCGGGTTTCCCGCACCAAATTGATTATTTTGGCGTGAGAGGGTCAGACATAATGGCCGACGACTCTCCTAATTTGGACAATCCCCACGTTGCCCATCAAGCGGAAGTTATGAAAAATCGGCTGTATAGAGCCTTTGAAAGTTCGGAGATTGATATTGAACCGTCCGATTTTGAAATCTTGTCAGACGCGATGAGCACTCTCACTGAAGACGAACATGAGCAGTTGGGTCGCTTGAGTTTAGAACTTGAGGAGGAGGGGCGTGATGAATATGAATTTGATGAGATAACAGAAACGGACAGGGAATATTTTGAGCTTCTTGAGACGGCACTTGAACGGTATCGGAGTTAGTCTATTAGCACCCCAACGCTTTAGCCGGTGTTGAGCGTCTCCGCGAACGTCTCGAAGCTCGCGGGCGTGTTGATCTCGGCGATCACCTCGACGTCCGGATTCAGGTAGTTGGCTTCGGTCATCAGCTCCGACATGCTCACGGCCTTGTACGCCTCCTCGTGCTCGCGGGTCGTGAGCGACACCCCGGTCTCGTGCGGGAGCCGGACCTCGCGAGACCCCTCGTCGATCGACACCGGTCGGTCGTCGAAGGGGATGAAGGGCGTGTGGGCGTTGAGGAGCGTCGTCTTCCCCACGCCGGTCGGTCCCGCGAAGAGGACGACGCCGCGGTGCTCGTACAGCAGCCACAGCAGCGTGACGAGCTCGGTCGAGAGCGTCCCGCGGTCGATCAGGTCGACCGGCGTCATCGCGTCCGCGCTCTGCTTCCGGATCGAGACGTGGGGACCGTCGGCGGAGATGACGGGCAGCGCCACCGCGCACCGGACCGTCTCGTCGACCCCGTCGACGTCGAGGTTCACCTTCGCCGACGGCGTGGAGGCGTTGAGCTCGGTGCCGTCCCGCGCCGCCAGCCCCGTGACGACGTTGACGAACGTCGCCTCGTCCTCGAACGCGAGGTTGGTGGGCACGCGGGAGCCGGCGTCCGGGGTCGGGCCGTCGCGGTCGGTTTCGTCGTCCGTCCCCCGCAGGACCGACGCGCGCGGGACGACCTTCACACGTTCGCCGACGCGGTTGGCCTCGACGTCCTCTAAGTTCGGATCCCGGATCGGCACCGTGAGTATCCCCTCGCCGACGAAGTCGCGGAGCACGTAGTACGCGAGGTCGTCGAGGCGGTCGCGGGCGTATCGGGAGTCGACCGGCGGGACGGCGAGCCCGCGCTCGGCCAGCGCCGACCGGGCGCGGTGGGCGGCCGCGTCGAGCCACGCTCGGGTGTTGCGCGCGGTGAGCCGCCGCGAGAGGAACCGCCGGGCGTGTTCGGCGACGAACGCCTCGCGGTCGTCGACGGCGCCGTCGACGGTCGTCTCCCAGATCCGCTCTTTGCACTCCTCGATCAGGGCCTCGTCGCCGGGGAGGAGGTCCGGTTCCAGGACGGCGTACTTCGTCTCGAACGCGTCGGAGCCGAGCAGGCGCTCGCGGTAGACGACCACGTCCACGGAGAGCCCGGCGAAGCCGACCGCGTACCTCGCGAGCCGCTCGGCGGCGACCCGCTCGACGTAGTCGGCGTCGGCGTCGATCCCTGTTTCCAAGGGAGCAAAGGTCTCGGTGTGGACGACCAGTTCGCGCTCGTCGCCCACGTCGGCCACCTCGATCCGGTCGTCCAAGGCGAGCGGCGTCACGTCGCCGAGCAGGCGGAGGTCCCGCAGCGCGTGGTAGTCGATCCGGCGGCGCGCGGCGTCGCTCGCGTCGAGCAGGCGGTCGAGCGCGCGGTCGTACTTCGGCTCGAACCCCGTCTCGGCCCGCTCGACGACCCCGACCCGGGTGAGCGGGCGGCGGTGCCGGACCGCGGAGAAGTGGTCGCGGACGCGCGCTAACGCCGCCTCGTCGGCGGGCGACAGCGGCGGCTCGCGGGCGTCGTACCCGAACCGGCCGCCGTCGCGCTCGCGGACCGTGGCGACGACGCCGGGCGCGGCCTCGTACTGCGCGCGGACGTCGGGCGCGTACCACGCCTCGGGGTCGTCCGGCGGGACCGGCGCGGGCACCGCGCCGCCCGGATCGTCGTCCGGCTCGTCGACGATGCGGAGCGTCGGGCCGTCGCTCACGGCTCGGCTCCCGGCGTCGATCGGTTCGTCGAGACGTCGCGGTCCCGTCTCGGCGTCATCGTTCGATTCGCGGGTGACCGAGGACCGATTTAAGAGTTATTTTCTCTCGAAACCGGTTTGTTTCAAGTGCTGAAAACATCCGCGAACGGACCTTCGATCGGCGGGCGAGACGCCCTTCGATCAGCGGGCAGGACGCCCTCCGATCAGCGGACGGTACGCCGTTCCGCCCGACGGCGGTGTTCGCGGCTCTCGGTATCGCTTTTCAGTTTCCCGTCTTTTTTCGGACTCTTCTACCCCTTCTTATACGACACCCCCGCGCCGCGCGTCGGATACGTCCACTCGACGTTCCCCTTCGGACACGCCCACCGGCAGCTCCCGCACTCCAGGCAGTTCTCGTAGGCGATGTTCGGCACGCCGTCGTCGCCCTCCCGCCAGACGTCGGCGGGGCAGACGTCGATGCAGTCGTAGGTGGTACAGCCTTCCGCGCAGATGCCGGGGATCTTCACGTCGAGGTGCGACTCCCCCGGGTCGTCGTACCGGACCGTGTACAGTCGGTCTTCAAGCGTGTCGTTCTCGACGGACGGTGCTCCGGCGTCGACGTTCGGAACGTTGGGTGTGGCGCTCATCGGAGAACTCCTCTGTAGCGGTAGGCGAGCTTGGCCGCGCCTCGGAGACCGCCGACGGTCTCGAAGAGCCGCTCTCTCGCCTCTTCGGCGTGTTTCTCTTTCGGCTCTCGGTCCATCCGGAAGTACTCCGCGCCGGCGTCCGCGAGCGCGTGCGGGAGCTCCTCGAAGATCAGGTCGCGGTCCGTCTCGACGCGCTCCATGAGCCAGCCGTACCGCTCGAGGTTCTGGACGACGAACGACGCCTCCAGCCGCTCCGGATACGACTTGAACGCGGCCTCGTCGGTGCGACCGCGCTCGGCCGCCTCCGCGATCGCCTCGCCGGCGAGGTGGCCGCTCTCGACGGCCATGTTCGTCCCCTCGAGGTGGACGCCGTTGTTGAGTACGAGCCCCGCGGCGTCCCCCACGACGACGGCGCCGTCGTGAACGAGCACGGGGATCGACTCGCGGCCGCCCTCCGGGATCGTCTTCGCGCCGTACTCCGCCGTCCGGGCGCCCCTGAGAAGCGGCGCGACCGCCGGGTGCGACTTGAAGGCGTTCAGCGTCTGCTCTGGCTTCGGCTGGCGCCCCGCGGCGTCCGAGAGCCGGTACGCGAGCCCGACGCTCACCGTGTCCTCGTTCGTGTAGATGAACCCGCCGCCGACCGCATCGCCGACGGCGCCCTCGCCGAAGTAGTGATACGAGGCGCCGGCGTCGTTCGACAGCCGGAACCGGTCGCGGATCACCCCGTCGCGCTCGGGGAACTCCAGCACCTCCTTCACCCCGACGGCGACGTTCTCGGCGCGCTCCGGTTTCTTGAGGTCGGCCCCCTCGCTCACCAGCGAGTTGCCCCCCTCAGCGAGGACGACGTAGTCGGCCCTGATCGTCCCGTCCGGCCGGTCGGTCTCGACGCCGGCGATCCGCCCGTCGTCCTCGCGGACGAGCCCGGTCACCGTCGTCTCCGTGAGCAGGACCGCGCCGGCCTCGACCGCCTGCTCGGCGAACCAGCGGTCGAACTCGCCGCGGAGAACCGTGTACGAGTCGTTGTGCGGCGGGTCGTGCCACTCGCCGGGGCGCAGCGACACCGCCGTCTCGTCGTCGTCGGACAGCATGCTGAACCGCTTCTCGGCGACGTACCGCTCGACCGGCGCCGAGGTGACGTCGACGAGCTCGCGGAGCGTCGGCGTGTACAGCACGCCGCCGAACACGTTCTTCGCGCCGGGGTACCGCCCCCGCTCGATCACGAGCACGTCGAGCCCCTCGTCGGCCATCGTGACGGCCGCCGCGCTCCCGGCGAGCCCGGCGCCCACCACGACGGCGTCGAAGGCGCCGTCGTAGCTCGGGTCCGCGATCGGTTCGGACCGTTCGGTCGCGCCTGTGTCGGCCTTCGCGCCCGCGTCGCCGTTCGCGTCGTCGGTCATTGGAGCACCTCCTCGGGATCGGCCTCGCCCTCCAGCGCCGCCGTCAGCCGCGGCGCCACCTCGAAGAGGTCGCCGACGATCCCGTAGTCGGCGTGCTCGAAGATCGGTGCGTTGGGGTCGTCGTTGACCGCGACGACGACTTCGCTGTCGTTCATCCCCTCGACGTGCTGGACGGCGCCGGAGACGCCGAGCGCGACGTACAGCTCGGGGCGGACGGTCTTCCCGGTCTGTCCGACCTGGCGGGCGCCGTCGACCCACCCCTCGTCGACCGCCTTGCGGCTGGCGGCGAGCTCCGCGTCGAGCGCCTCGGCGAGGGCCGTCGCGGGGCCGAGCTCGCCCTCCGTGCCGCCGCCGACCGCGACGATGCGGTCCGCGTCGGTGATGTCGGCGGTATCCGTCACCTCGCGCTCTCGCACCCACGTGAGCGCGTCGCGCTCGGCCACGACGACGTCCACGTCCTCGACGTCGCCCTCGCGTTCGGGCTCGGGATCGGCCGTCTCGAACACGCCGGCCCGGACGGTCGCCATCTGCGGGCGGTGCTCCGGGCAGACGATGGTCGCCAGCACGTCGCCGCCGAAGGCGGGGCGACGCGCCAGCAGCTGCCCGTCCTCGTCGACGTCGAGCTCGGTCACGTCGGCGGTGAGGCCGGCGTGGGTCGGCACGGCGACGCGCCCGGCGAAGTCGCGACCGGTGTGCGTCCCGCCGATCAGGACGACCGAGGGGATCCGCTCTTCGACCAGCGCGCGGAACTGCGTGCCGTACGGGTCCGCGCGGTACGGCTCGAACACGGGGTCGTCGGCGACGAGGACGCGGTCGGCGCCGCGGGCGATCGCCTCCTCGGCCACGCCGCCGACGTCCTCGCCGATGACGAGCGCGACGAGGTCGTCGCCGAGGTCGTCCGCGAGCCGTCGCCCCTCGGTGAGCAGCTCCCACGAGACGGGCATCACGTCGCCCGCGTGCTCCTCGATGAACACCCAGACGTCGCTGGCGCGGTCGACCTCGCTCGGCGTCGATTCCGCGTCCACGGTCTCGGCGTCCGGGTCGACGTCGCCGCCGGTCTCGGCGTCGCTCATCGGGCGATCACCCCCTCGTCGGCGAGGGCGTCGAGGAGCGCCGCGGGCGTCTCGACCGTCTCCTTCTCGCGGTCGACCGGCTCGACCGTCTCCATCCCCCCGACCTGCGTCGGGGAGGCGTCCATCCCCACGTCGTCGGCGTCGATCCCGAGGTCCGCGGCCGTGAGCTCCAGCGGCTCGAAGTCGTTCTCGGCGTAGAGCTTCCGGTGGAGTCCCGCGGGCCTCGCGTCGTACTCCCCGTACGCGACCGCGACGACGACGGGGAGGTCGGCGGCGACCCGCTCGTGGCCTCCCTCGACGTCGCGGCGCGCGGCGAGCCGATTCTCCTCGGGGAGCGGGTCGACCGCCTCGACGTAGGTGAGCTGTGCCCAGCCGTTGTGGGCGGCGATCCCCGGCGGGACTTGTCCGGTCGAGGAGTCCGTCGTCTCCTCGCCGCAGACGACCACGTCGGCGCCGAGGTGGTCGACGGTCTCGGCGAGCGCGTAGCTCGTCGGCCACGTGTCACTGCCGGCGAACGCGCGGTCGGTGACGAGCGCGGCGTCGTCACAGCCAATCGCGACCGCCTCTTCCAACACGTCCGTCGCCGTCGGCGGCCCCATCGTGACCGCGGTGACCGTCCCGCCGACCGCGTCGCGGATCGACAGCGCGGCCTCTAACGCGTCCCTGTCGGGCGCGTTGAGCACGGCGGGGGCGTTCGCCCGGTCGAGCCGCCCCGTGTCGGGGTCGATCCCGACCTCGTCGCTGTCGGGGACCTGCTTGACGCCGACGACGACGGTCCAGCCGTCTTCGGCGTCTGCGGCGGCCGGGCCGCGGTCGGTCGCGGTCCCGCTCATGACCGACGCACCTCCGCGGCGGCCGCGGCGCTACCGCGAGGTGTGCCGGCCGGGTCGGCGGTGCCAGTTCGGCGGTTCGGCGGCGGCTCTCGGTTGAATCCTCCCATACGTGAGCATTCGGGGCTCGGAGGATAACGGTCTCCGTGCATAATACAGGGATATAAATACGCGAGCCGGCGACGACCGACGCCGCTGGCCCGCGCGCTTTTATTACGCGCGCCGGTAGCGGATCCCATGCGCGCCGCCATTTTCAACGGCCCCGGCGAGATCGACGTCGAGGAGCGACCCCGCCCCGAGATCGAGGCCCCGACGGACGCGATCGTCCGCGTGACCCACACCGCGGTCTGCGGCTCCGATCTCTGGTTCTACCGCGGCGACAGCGACCGCGACCCCGGCTCGCCGGTCGGTCACGAGCCGATGGGGATCGTCGAAGAGACGGGCGAGGACGTCACCTCGGTCGCGCCGGGCGACCGCGTGCTCGCGCCGTTCGCGATCTCCTGCGGCGAGTGCGAGTTCTGCCGGAAGGGGCTCCACACCTCCTGCGTCAACGGCGACTCGTGGGGCGGCGACAACGGCGGCGGACAGGGGGAGTACGTCCGGTCGACTCACGCCGACGGCACCCTCGTTCGCGTCCCCGACCGACACGCCGACGACGAGGAGACGCTCCGGTCGCTGCTCCCGCTGACCGACGTGATGGGAACCGGGCACCACGCGGCCGTCAGCGCGGGCGTCGAGGCCGGATCGACGGTGGCCGTGATCGGCGACGGCGCGGTCGGCCTCTGCGGCGTGCTCGCGGCCCGCCGGCTCGGTGCCGAGCGGATCATCGCGGTGGGGCACCACGAGGACCGGCTCGAACTCGCGGCGGAGTTCGGCGCCACCGAGACGGTGTCGGAGCGTGGCGAGGCCGCCGTCGAGCGGATCCGCGAGCTCACCCACGGCGGGCCGAACCACGTGATGGAGTGCGTCGGCGCCGCGAGCGCGATGAACACCGCGATCGACGCGGTCCGCCCCGGCGGCACGGTCGGCTACGTCGGCGTCCCCTACGGCGTCGACGACGAGGGGCTCGACGTGTTCGGCATGTTCGGCGACAACGTCACGCTCGCCGGCGGCGTCGCTCCCGTCCGCGCGTACGCCGAGGAGCTGATGGCCGACGTGCTGCAGGGCACCCTCGACCCCGCACCGGTGTTCACCGAGACGATCGGGCTCGACGAGGTCGCCGAGGGGTACCGGATGATGGACGAGCGCGAGGCGATCAAAGTGCTCGTAAAGCCGTAGCAACACCGGTTTCGGACGCCTTCGCCGCGGTATCGGCGTAATCCTTATCGGCAAACGCACCGTGGTGTCTGTTGTCATGTGTCACCACAATGTCGAGGCACGCTCGATCGAGGAGATCCGAGCGCGCCACCGGTCCGAGGAGGCGGACGAACGATTCGACGATGCACCCGACGTCGAGACCGTGGATGACCCGGCGGACAGCGAGGAGCCGCCGGCCGAGCCGCGGACCCCGGCCGACGACTGACGCGGTCGGGGCCGACTTCGCCTCGAAACCCCGACGATTTTTCCTGATAGACCCCACGCAGCGTCCTGAGTTCCCATCCCGAAGTACAACGTCTCAAACCCCATTTCAGGCACTCCCTGAAGACATTTCAGCGTCCGGAAACGACGGTTCTGGCGGCGAAATACTACCCCTATGCCGGCCCTCCGTCGGGACATCTCCACGGTGGAGTACTGCGATTATGCACATGCTTACCGACGACTCACGCTGGACGACGCAACGAACGGTGGTCAATAGATGACACGCGCGCGGTTCCGCGCGGTCTTCCTCGCCGCGATCATGGTGCTGTCCGTGGTCGCGATGGGGGCCGGTTTTGCCGGGAGTGCGGCGGCACAAGAGAACACGGGACAAGTAACTCTCGTCGATGCCACCGGTAACGAGACCGGTAACTCGTTCGACAGCATCCAAGCGGCGGTAAACGAAGCGAATGAGGACTACACGGTCGTCGTTGACCCCGGAACGTACGACGAGAGCGTGACGATCGATGTCTCGGGCGTAACCGTACGTGCGGGTGACGACGCTCGACCCGAAATCAACGGGGTCGTCACGGTCGCTGCCTCGGGCGTCACCGTCGATGGACTCACTATCGACGGCGAGTCACGGACCGCTGCGCCGCTTGACGTTCAGGCCGGAGGCGCCACGATTTCGAACAACACCGTCACCGGTGGGTCCGATGCAGGGGGCATCTCGACGTGGGGTGGCCCCGGCCCGGTCGTCGGCGATGTGTCCATTCGCGACAACACGATCGACAACGGCTCGATCGGTCTCGTCGTCGACAGCCAATCGACGGATATCGACATTCGAGATAACGAGATCAGCGGTGCTAGCTCCGAGGGGATTTGGCTCTCAGACTACACCGATGGTTCGTCTATCTCCGAGGCGGACATCACAATCCGAAACAACGACATCAGCGACGTTAAGCTGGCTGACATTAAGGTCGAACGGAACATTCCGGGTTCTCTGAACGGAAATGAGGAACTGACCGACCCGAGTACGGTTGCGGAAACCTTCTTGAGTGATAGTAACGCCGATACCGTCCAACTCTGGGACGGCCAGGTGTACAACGAGGACGGGAATATCGTCGTTCAGGACGGTGACTCGATTCAGAGTGCCATCGACGCCGCTGAGGAGGGTGAGACGATCGCGGTAGCCGACGGAACGTACAACGAACAGATCACGATCAACACGGATGATCTTACGCTCCGCGCTCAAGACGGGATACCGCAACTCTCCAGCGACGGAACGGTCGTTCAGATTCGCGCCGCGAACGTGACCGTCTCCGGGTTCGATATCACCGGCGATTCGACGTTCAGTTCCGGTAACCTCGGGATGGACGTTCGCACCACTCCCGACGGCGCATCGGTCAAAGTGACCGACACGACGTTCGAGGACGTGTACTTGGGGATCCAGACCGGTTCCGGCGGGCCTTATTCGGTTACCGCAGAGAACGTGACGGTGAAAAACAGCGTCTCCGGGTTCGGGCATCAGTCCGAAACCGGTAGCGCTGTGATCCGCGACAGCGACATTACGGTGAACACGCAGGGCGTTGGGATATACAAGGCGAACAACGCGGTGGTCGATAACAACAGGATCACTGTCGACGCAGACGCGATTGAGGGAGAAGACGCGGCGTTCGAGACCGAACGCGGAATTGACTTCTCCGGTTCGAACATCACTATCACCGATAACGACATCTCCAGCACCGACACGGCGATCCTCTCCGAGAACTACGACGGCGTGGACGTAGCGGACGTGACCGTCGCCGACAACGAGATTGACGGACAGGAAGTGGCGGTCAGCGATCAACCCGAAAACCTCGATCTCGTTCGCGTGCTCGGCGAAAACGCGTTCGACCGCGCCGTGACTGTCCGGGGCGGCGACGGAATCCGGAACCGGTCGATTTTCGGTAGCATCCAGAACGGCGTCGATGCCGCTTCGCCGTCTCAGACCGTCGTCGTTTCTGATGGGACGTATGACGAGAACGTATCGATCGACAGCGAGAACGTCAGCGTCGTCGGCGCGGGCGACGGTACCGTGATCGACGGGCTCGTCTCCATCGGCGGCGAAGGCTCCGCACTCGTGAACCTCGCCGTCGAACCCGACGAGTTCGTCCGCCCGGACGACGGACGAATTCCGCCGAGCGAACGCCAGGCGATCCTGATTTCCGCATCGGACGCGGGCGTGTACAACAGCTCGGTCACCGTCTCGCTCGACGCTAACGGCGGCTTCGAGGAAGTGAACGCGATTCAGGTGTTCGGTGGCGACCCGATAACCGACGTTCAGATCGTCGACAACGATATCACCGGCACCGCCAGAAACGACGAGGTTGCGGGCATTGTCGGCGTGAGCGACCAAGCGGAGACCGAAGGGACGCTCGTCTTCGACAACTCGATCAGCGTCGACAGCGATGGGTACTCCTTCGCCGTCGTAACTCGCGCAAGCGGCGGATCGAACGTCGAGGAGACGCCCGAAACGGTCGTCATGTACAACGACATCGACGCGACGGCTGACGCCTACCCCGGCGTCGGTTACGGGATCGAAAGCACCGACGAAGCGCAGGTCGACGCCGACGCGCAAGTGGTCAAGGATAACACGTTCGGCGACGTCGACTCGATCCAGCACAAGGCCGACGGCGGGACCCTCGACGTCACGATGAACGAATGGGAGGACCTCGGGAACGTCTCGTTCATCACCGACGGATACGCTAATGCGTACCAGAACGGCGGCGAGATCGTCTACGACCCGTTCCTGACGTCCGCGCCGCCGACCCCAGACGACTTCACCCGGCCGGGTGAACGCACCGACTTCGGGCACGACCTCGTCGTGCCCGCGGACGGCGAACCCCACTCGGTCGCCTTCCCGGCGCCCGTCGAGGGCAACGTCAGCGAGGTCTTCGGCGAGTTCAACGGGACCGTCTACGCGTACGACGGCGACGAGTGGCAGAGCGGCGAGGCGATCGCCGACGAGGACGTCGACGCGCTCGACGCGTTCGCGGTCACCGTCGACGAGGGCGAAGAGGATCTCCGGATCGACTTCGAGTACGCGGAGACCGACTCGCCGGTCCCGTCGATGACGACCGCCGAACTCGAGGCCGGCTGGAACTTCGTCGGCGCGCCGTCCGGCAAGGCTTCCTCTGACGAGGCGTTCGCCGGATCGACCGCCGACATCACGACCGTGATCGACGCCATCGCCGGTCCCGAATCCCGGACGACGCCGTACGGGCTCGACGCATCCGGCGAAGTGACGAACCCCGAGGAGATCAGCCCGTTCAAGGGCTACTGGGTGTTCGTCACCGACGACGGCGAGCTCGGCGCGACCGTGCCGGTCGACCCGACCCAAGAGACCGAGGAGGGCGCCCTGACGGGGAACTGAGCCGATGAACGTCAAACACGCGCTCGGTCTGGCCGCGGTGGCGATCGCCGTCGTGGCGCTCGTCGCCAGCGGTGCGGCCGTGGGCGGCGTCGCCGGGCAAGACGGACCGCCGTCAACGCCCGCCGCCTACTACGGGCAGGTGACGCTGACCGACGGCGGTGACCCGATCGACGGCGTCACCGTCGAGGCGGTCGTCGACGGCGAGGTCCGCGACAGCATCGAGACCGACGCCGACGGTTCGTTCGGCGGCTCGGGCGCGTTCGACGAGAAGCTCACCGTCGAGGGGCCGGTCGACGGCGACGTGACGTTCCGGGTCGCCGACGCCGACGCCGGCACCGCCGCGTGGGAGTCCGGCGCCAACGAGGAGGTCGCTCTCGAACTCGACGAGGTGCCCGATTCGGACACCGACGACGGAGACAGTGACGATAACACCGACGGCACCGATCCGGGTGACGGTGCGGACGACGCCGATCCGGTGGACGGTGACGGCGGCGACGGTCCGGCCGGCGACTCCGGTGGCTTCGGCTCCGACGGGAACGG
This sequence comes from Halorubrum sp. B52, assembly GCF_059752555.1. Lineage (NCBI taxonomy): Archaea > Methanobacteriati > Methanobacteriota > Halobacteria > Halobacteriales > Haloferacaceae > Halorubrum > Halorubrum sp. B52. The sequence goes on from NZ_MWTG01000008.1 coordinate 86,658, forward strand.
CGGCGCCGATACGCCCGACGCACCCGACGACGAACCGACCGACGAGCCGTCGGTCGAGGTGCCGGAAGGCGCCACCGCGGTCGTGGGCGAAACCGCGACCGTCGAGGCGGGCTCCGACGGAACGTCGAGCGTCGCGTTCGCCGGCGAGACCGGGGTCGAGGGCATCGAGTTCGACGGCGCCGTCGAGGGCGACGTGAGCGTCACCGAACTCGACGCGGCCCCCGAATCGACCGGGCAACCGCCCGGCGCCGGGGTCTCGACGGTCGAGATCTCGGTCCCAGAAGCGGCTCGGAACTCGCCGGCCACGATCCGGACGCGGATCGGCGCCGACCGGCTCGCCGAGACCGGCGCCGACGCCGAGGATCTCCGGCTCTCGCGCCACTCGGAGGGCGAGTGGCAGGCGTTGGAGACGTCGGTCGTCGAGCGCGACGGCGACGACGTGGTGTTGGCGGCCGAGACGCCCGGGTTCTCCGTGTTCGCGGTGTCGGCCGTGAGCCAGCCGGAGGCGGCGATCACGGTCGACTCCGGCGGCTCCGGCGAGGCCGCGCCCGGCGAGACAGTCACGCTCTCCGGCGCGCGCTCCGCCGACGAGTACGGCGAGATCGTCGCCTACGACTGGGACGTCGACGGCGAGACGGCCGCCGGGAGCGTCACGGAGACGACGTTCTCGGAGTCCGGCGAGTACGACGTCGAACTCACGGTCACCAACGACGCCGGCGAGACCGACTCGACGACGGCGACCGTAACGGTCGAGTCGGCCGGAGCGTCCGGGCCGGCCGGAGCGTCCCCGGTCGAGGAGCCCGGCCTCTTCTCGCCGCGGACGCTCGGCGCGGTGGTCGGGGCGCTCGTGCTCGCGCTGCTCGTCGTCGCCGCGGTCCGGCGCGCGGACCGCTGAGGCGGCGGGAAGTCGCGGCCGCGAGCGCCGTCCGATCGCGACCGCAATCGTCGATGTTCACTCGTTTCCGACTCAGAGAAAATACCCCCGCGTGAGATACCTTTATTTCCGTGGCCGAGCGTGATTGACCCGCTATATGACGGACGTCACTCTTCGCCGGACGCAGCTTGCAACGCCCGCGAGCGACGAGAAAATGATGCACTCAGCGGCCGACAGCGACGCCGACGAGGTGTTCCTCGATCTGGAGGACTCCGTGGCGCCGAACGCCAAGCCGGATGCGCGCGCGCCGCTGATCAAGGCGGCCAAAGAGGAGGACTGGAGCGACAAGGTCCTCAGCTTCCGCATGAACGGTATCGACACCAAGTGGTGGTACGACGACCTGATCACGGTCGTCGGCGAGGCGGGCGAGCACATCGACGACATCATCGTTCCGAAGGTGAAGTCCGCCAGCGACATCCACACCGTCGAGAACCTGCTCGCGCAGGTCGAGGAGAACAACGACCTGGAGGTCGGCGGCATCGGCCTCGAACCGCAGATCGAGGACGGCGAGGGGATGCACAACGTCCACGAGATCGCGCACGCCTCCGACCGGCTCTCGTCGATCATCTTCGGGCCGGGCGACTACTCCGCGGCGATGGGGACGCCGGGACTCGACATCGGTCAGTTCCCGGAGTACCCGGGCCACTACTGGCACCACGCGCTCTCCGAGTGTAACGCCGCGGCGAAGTCGGCCGGCCTGCCGTGTCTCGACGGCCCGTACGCCGACATCGAGGACGCCGAGGGCTTCCGCGAGTCCGCCGAGAACGCCAACATGATCGGTTGCGACGGCAAGTGGGCGATCCACCCCTCGCAGATCGAGATCGGCAACGAAGTGTTCGCGCCGGACCCGGAGACCGCCGAGCGCGCCAAGCGCATCGTCGACGCCTACGCCGAGGCGATGGAGGAGGGCAAAGGCGCCGTGAGCGTCGACGGCCAGATGGTCGACGAGGCGACCAACAAGATGGCCCAGGACATCGTCGAGACCGCCGAGGCCGCCGGCATCCTGTAATCGGTCCACTGCGTACCGCCCCCTTTCGATTCACCCTTTTTCGCGTCGCTCGCGTCTCGGAGCGATACTGCTCTGCTCGATAGCTGAAGTGAGTGCTGCAGATCGGTGGCCGCGATAGAGTGGTTAAATAGTCGTGAGCGAGGACGACGATCGCCTATACACAAACGATGCGGTGGCGCGCGCCTCCGAGTGGCCGCCCGTGGCGGCCACGAGGTGCGCGCGCGAGGGAGTCGGTCGCCGAAGGCGACCGACGAGGCTGGGGAGGTGTGAGGCACGGTGCCGTGCGGTGCGGGGAGGACTCGCGACTGGGGCTTTGGCGGCATTCATCGCGACGTCACCGATTTATAAGCGACCGGCTGGGGCTTTGGCGGCGTTTATCCCAGAGTGGCCGATCGCGTGGATCCAGCCCCACGGCAGCACTCCTGGTTTATTTATAAAACCACTCTCCGATCACTGGCGTTGTTTATAACGGCTCGATCAGCTCGACCGCGTGCCCGTCGGGGTCCTTCACGAACGCGGTGCGCGCGCCGGCCTCGGGCTGGTCGCCCGGCTCCTTCACGACGCCGTGGTGGTCGATCGCCTCGAACGTCGCGTCGACGTCGTCGACGCCGACGGCGACGTGGTCGTACCGGTCGCCGTCGTCGCTCGGCTCCTCGCCGTCGGTGTCGGACAGCTGGAACTCGACGCCGGCGTCGTCCGAGACGTACACGTTGCGCGTGTCGCCGTCGGCGGTCGTGAACTCCCAAGAGCGCTCGAACCCGAGCTGTTCGACGTACCAATCGGCGGTGCGGTCGGCGTCGGCCACGTTCAGACACGTGTGGAGTATCTCCATGGGTCGGCCTCGCTCGGCGGGGCAATAAATCCCGGCGGGACGCCGCCGAGACGGGCGTCATTCTCGGAAAATTCTATCTTACCGTATGAGTGAAAAAAGCGGAACAGCGCGGCTATCGGCCGCCGCCGTCGACTCCCGATCATATTTATCTTTAACAAAGGATTTATTCTCCTTTCGACTTGGAGTAGTACTATGGCAAGTGAGCCCGCGTGGGGAGCTGACACACCCGACCTGGACACGTCGTCGGCCGCGCTCGGCCACGACCGTCCGGACGTACCCGCCTATCGGGCGCTCGCGGAGGACCTCCGCGAGCGCGTCGCCGGCGAGGTTCAGTTCGACGAGTACGCGCAGGTGCTGTACGCGACCGACGGCAGCATCTATCAGGCGCGCCCGGCCGGCGTCGTGACGCCGCGCTCGATCGACGACGTGCAGGCGACGATGCGGGTCGCGGCCGACCACGAGGTCCCCGTCATCCCGCGGGGCGCCGGCTCGTCGCTGGGCGGCCAGACCGTCGGTCCGGGCTGCGTCGTGCTCGACTTCTCGAAGTACATGGACGAGATCGTGGACATCCGGCCCGACGACCGCCGGGCGGTGGTCCAGCCCGGCGTCGTGCAGGACCACCTCGACGACCGGCTGGCCGAGGACGGGCTGAAGTTCGCGCCCGATCCGGCCTCCTCGGCGCGCGCGACCGTCGTCGGCGGCATCGGCAACAACTCCACCGGCGCGCACTCGGTGCGCTACGGGATCACCGACGCGTACACGGAGCGGCTGAAAGTCGTGCTCGCGGACGGGTCGCTCATCGAGACCCGCGAAGTCGTCCTCGACTCCCCGGAGTACGAGGAGATCGTCGGAAAAGACGATCAGGAGGCCGCGCTGTACGAGACGACCCGCGAACTCGTCGCGGAGAACGAGGCCGAGATCGACGAGAAGTACCCGAACCTCAAGCGCTCCGTCTCGGGGTACAACCTCCACAAGGTGATCTACGAGAACGACGACGGCGAGGAGGTGATCAACCTCTCGAAGCTGTTCGTCGGCGCCGAGGGGACGCTCGGCACGATCGTCGAGGCCGAGGTGTCGCTCGTCACCCGTCCCGAGGAGACGGCGCTCGCGCTGTACATGTTCGACTCGCTGAACGACGCGATGAAGGCGGTGCCCGAGGCGCTGGAGTTCCCGGTGAGCGCGGTCGAGCTGATGGACGACGAGGTGTTCTCGCTCGCGGCCGGCTCCCAGGAGTTCGCGCAGTACGCCGAGCCGATCCCGGACCGCGCGGCCGCGGCGCTCATGCTGGAGTGGGACTCCGAGCTCGTTGGCGACTTCGAGGACGCCATCGCCGACACGAACGCGTACTTCGTCGACGAGGGCGACGCCTTCGACGTGTTAGAGGCGTACACGCCCGAGGACCAGGCCGACATCTGGAAGCTCCGCAAGGCGGCAATCCCGCTGTTGATGGGCATGAAGGGCGACCCGAAGCCGTACCCGTTCATCGAGGACGCGACGGTGCCGCCCGAGGAGCTCGCGGAGTACGTCGGGCAGTTCGAGGACGTCCTCACCGACCACGACACCTCGGCGGCGTACTTCGCGCACGCCGGGTCCGGCACGCTTCACATCCGGCCAATCCTCTCGCTGAAGGAGGAGGAGGGCGTCGAGAAGATGCACTCCATCTCCGAGGACGTCACCGACCTCGTGTTGGAGCACCACGGCGCCTTCTCGGGCGAGCACGGGGACGGGCTCGCGCGCACCGAGTTCAACCCGAAGATGTACGGCGAAGACCTCTGGGCGGCGTTCCAGGAGCTCAAGTCGACGTTCGACCCCGAGTGGCGGATGAACCCCGGGAAGGTCGTCTACGTCGACGGCGACACCGCCGCCGAGCGCGGCTACCCCGACACCGCCGCCGACACGGACATGCGCGAGAACCTCCGGTACGGCCCGGAGTACCAGTCGATCGAGCCGCAGACCGAGCTGGACTTCTCCGACGAGGGCGGCTTCTCGCACCTCGTCGAGCTGTGTAACGGCTGCGGCACCTGCCGGGAGACCGACTCCGGCGTGATGTGTCCGACCTACCGCGCCTCCGAGGAGGAGATACAGGCGACCCGCGGCCGCGCGAACATGCTCCGGGCCGCCATCAGCGGCGAGCTCGACGAGGACGAGATCCACTCCGACCGGTTCCAGGAGGAGGTGCTCGGACTCTGCGTCGGCTGTAAGGGCTGTAAGAGCGACTGTCCCACGGGGGTCGACCTCGCGAAGCTCAAGGCCGAGGTGAAACACGAGCACCACGAGGAGGAGGGGGCGGGCCTCCGCGAGCGGATCTTCCGCGACATCGACCGCTTCTCGGCGCTCGGAAGTACGCTCGCGCCGGTCTCGAACGCGGCGTCGAAGATCCCCGGCGCTCGCAAGGTGATGGACGCGGTCGCGGGAATCGCCCCGGACCGGGAGCTGCCGACGTTCCGGTCGAGGAGCTTCGAGGAGTGGTTCGAGTCGCGCGGCGGGTCGACGGTCGCTCCCGAGGAGGCGGTCGACACGGTCGTGCTGTTCCCCGACACCTACACCAACTACAGCTATCCGGCCGCCGGCAAGGCCGCCGTCTCGGTGCTGGAGGCGGCCGGCGTGCGCGTGGAGGTCCCGGGCGATCTGGCGCCGTCGGGCCGCGCGGCGTTCTCGACCGGGTTCCTCGACGACGCCCGCGAACGCGCGGAGACCAACGTCGAGCGGCTCGCGCCCCGCGTCCGCGACGGGCAGTCGGTCGTCTTCGTCGAGCCGTCGGACGCGGTGATGTTCCAGGACGAGTACCTCGACCTGCTCGACGGCGACGACGTCGAGGCCGTCTCCGCGGCGGCGTACGGCGTCCTGGAGTACCTCGACGCCGGTCGCGTCGACGAGCGGTTGGCGTTCGACGCGCCCGCCGAGTCGCTCACCTATCACGGCCACTGCAACCAGAAGGCGACGAACAAGGACCACCACGCGGTCGGCGTGCTGCGTCGCGCCGGCTACGACGTGGACCCGCTCGACTCCTCCTGTTGCGGGATGGCTGGCTCGTTCGGCTACGAGTCGGAGCACTACGACATCTCGAAGGCGATCGGGCGGATCCTCTTCGATCAGGTCGACGAGAGCGACGGCGAGACGGTGACCGCGCCGGGCGCCTCCTGCCGCTCGCAGCTGGGCGACCGCGACGCCGACGCCGAGAACCCGCCGCACCCGATCGAGAAGGTCGCTGACGCCGTGACCGGGCCCGCGCCCGACGCCGTCGCCGACGCGGGCGCCGCCGACGCGACGAGCCCGTCGCCCGCCGACGACTGAACCGGCGTCGCAGGCGACGGGTCCCGCGACGCCGCTCTCGGGTACAGCCTTTCGTTGCCGCCCGCGCAGGGAGTTCAGAGCGGGTGACGAGCGGCACCGGAAGCGGGAGGACCGGATCGGCGTCGACGATGCGGTACTCAAAACGACGTGAGCGACGGCGACGATCAATTATAAGCGACGGTTGCGGCCGGCGCGCGCCGCCGAGCGCCCGCGGGGCGCGAGGTGCGCGCGCGAGGTCGCCGGCGCTGTGCGCCGGCTGCCAGAGAATCTCCGATTCTCGCTGGAGGCGGCTGGCCGGCGCGGCCCCGCCCGCGCCGGCCCGTCGCCGAGGCTGGGGAGGTGTGAGGCTGCGGTGCTGTGCGTTGCGGGGCGGGACTCAAAGGGGCAGCCGCGATTTCCGCGAGCGAAGTGAGCGGAAAGACGGGAGACGGAGTCTCCCCGAAGGGCGAAGCACGCCGCAGCAAGCACCGCAGCGAGCGATAGCGAGCGAGGAGCGCAGCAAGGCGCGCGAGCCTCGCGGCTGGGGCTTTGGAGGTGTTCCTCGTCGATCCGAAATCGACCGTTTGTAAGTGAACGACCGAGGCCTCGGAAGCGACCCTCTCAGATCGTCGATCGGTTATAAAAAGAGCCGCATCGCCGTCCTGTTCCCGCGTTCAGAACACGCCGGGGAACAGCACGTAACTGAACAGCAGACACAGCAGACCGACGCCGGTCGCGTAGTACAGCAGCGGGATCATGTTCAGCCGCATCACCCGCCCCTCCTGTCCGAGGAGGCCGACCGTCGCCAGCGCGGCGACGAGGTTGTGGATCGCGACCAGGTTCCCGATGGCGCCGCCGACGGCCTGCGCGCCGACGATGATCGTCCGCGGGAGCCCGAGCTGCGTCGCGGCCTCGAACTGGAACGCGCCGAACGTGATGTTCGAAACGGTGTTCGACCCGGCCATCGCCGCGCCCAGCGCGCCGATGAGCGACGCGAAGGCGGGGTAGGCGGGGCCGAGGATGTCCGCGGTCGTCTGCGCCAGCAGGACGATCATGCTGCCGACCTCGGGCGCGCCGGGATGCGCGCCGGACTGGAGCATCACCTGCACCATCGCGATGACGAACACCAGCGCGATGAACGGCGAGACGATCTTCCGGGCGGCCTCCTTCCAGGCGTCACCGACCTCCTCGCCGGACATGCTGAAGATCGGGATCGCGAGCACGGCGCTCACGAGCAGCCAGAAGCCCGGTACGTTCATCCACGCGACGGCTCCGCTGAGGTCGGTGCCGAGGATCCCGCCCCAACTGAGGACGAAGATGTCCTGGTTGATGAAGTTCGAGATCGGGTCGATCGCCCGCGTCACGACCAGCAGGATCACGAGCAGGACGTACGGCGACCACGCCTTGAACAGCGACATGTCCTCGCCGCCGCTCAGGTCGGCCGCCTCGGCCTCGGGCGAATCGGCGTTGTTGCCGTTCGACTGGCCCGGCTCGATCGTTCCGACCCAGTGATCGGCCCACCGCTCACGCTCGGGGAACTCCCACTCGTCGTCCGGAAGGAGGTACCCCGCACGCAGGATGCTCAGGATGACGGTTCCGCCGACCATCGAGCCGATGAGCGACGGGAACTCGGCCGTGAGGAACCACGCCGAGAGCCAGTACGGGACCGCGAAGGCGATCCCCGACGCGATACAGAGCGGCGCGACCTCCCAGGCCGGCTTCAGCGACCGGTCCTCCGGGTCACCGAAGAAGTAGACGACCATTCCGACCGCGAACAGCGGCATCACGAACCCGACCAAGGCGTGATACGTCGCCGCCCACGCCGCCACGTTGACGGAGAACTCCTGGACGGTCATCCCGCCGTCCTGGATCGCGGTGCGGGTGAACTCGACGCTCTCCATCGGACTCTGGATCCCGACCACGATCGGCGTCCCCACCGCGCCGTACGTGACGGCGATGATGTGGCCGATGATGCCCGCGACGACGGCCGCGAGGGCCGGGAAGCCGAGCCCTAAGAGCAGCGGCGCGACGACCGCGGCCGGCGTCCCGAACCCGGCGGCGCCCTCGATGAACGTCGCCATGAAGAAGGCGATCAGGACGATCTGGACGCGGCGGTCGTCGCTGACCGTCGCGAACCCTCGATTGATCCGGTCGAAGGCGCCCGCTTCCATCAGCGTGTACAGCAGGACGAGCGCGCCGAAGACGATCCAGAGGATCTCGAAGGCGGTCATAAAGCCTGCCGCCGACGCCGCCGCCAACCAGTTCACCGGCATGTTCCACGCGAAGTACCCGACCGCGAGCGCGGCGACCCACGCGATCGGCATCGCGCGCGTCGCCGGCCAGAGCAGTCCGATCAGCAGGGTACCCGCGAGAAGCAGCGGTATCGCGGCGATCGCGACGTCGATCCCCGTCGTCATGGTTCTCCCCCACCGTTGCTCTCGTGTACTCGATTCCGTCGACGACTCATGTCACAGGTTATCATCCACATACGACGCGAGGGACATCACGTTCATTAGTTATAAAATGTAAGTCTTTGAGCCGGCGTCTCCCCCCGGTTCACCCCCCTTCGGTGTGGCAAAAACCCCCTTCGATCGGTTTCTTTATTACTGGTCTTTTTCATCACTGATTCTTCCCGCGGCCGGTATCTTCCGCGTCGGCGGGGTCGCCGCCCGACGCGACCCGGACGGTTCAGCGGTCCTCGTCGGGCTCGGCGGCGAGCGCGGCGTCGCGGAGCTCCCGACAGCGGTCGCCGGCGACTCCGAGCTCCGGTACCGGCGTCGGCGTCCCGTCCGCGTCGACGGCGACGAACACGAAGTACGACTCCGTCGTCACCTCGCGCTCGCCGGTCCGCGGCGACTCACGGAACGCGCGGAGGCGGACGCGCACGCTCGTCCGACCGGCCGCGTACGCGTACGACTCGATGAGGCAGGTGTCGCCCTGCGGGATCGGTCGCTTGAAGTCGAGCCCGTTGATCTTGGCGGTGACGCAGGTCTCGCCGGCGTGGCGCATCGCGGACATCGCTCCCACCTCGTCCATCCACTTGACGACGTTGCCCCCGTGGGCGGCCTCGTAGTTGTTCGTGTGCGTCGGCTGGACCCGCTGGCGGTTCTCGATGTAGGTGTCGCTGACGGTGGGCATGGCGGACCCACACGCCCGTCCGTGAAAGGGGCGTCGGCGGGTCGGAAACCGCGGGGCGTCGGCGGAGCGTCGTCGGGCGAGGCGAACGGACTTATGTCGCCCCCGCCCGGATCGGTGCGCATGACAGAGCACGGGGACGCGCTCGACGCCGACCTCCGGGTACCGTCGTGCGAGCGCTGTCCGGCGCTGGTCGAGTCGCGGAGCCGGATCGTCGACGGAGTCGGGCCGACGGACGCCGACCTGCTGTTCGTCGGCGAGGGACCGGGCGCGAACGAGGACGAGCGGGGCGAGCCGTTCGTCGGGCGGTCCGGCGACGTGCTCGACGACGCGCTGCGGGACGCCGGCCTCGCGCGGGCGGACGTACGCATCACCAACTGCGTGCGGTGTCGCCCCCCCGACAACCGGGACCCGACGAGCGAGGAGCTGGCGAACTGCCGCGGCCACCTCGACGAGGAGATCGACCGGCTCGACCCGGCGCTGATCGTGACGCTCGGGAAGGTGCCGAGCGAGCACCTGCTCGACCGGTCGGTGGCGATCACGTCGGAGTCCGGCGACGTCGTCGACGCCCGTATCGCGGGCGCGTCGCGCCGCGTGCTGCTCTCCGTGCACCCCGCGGCGACGCTGTACGACCGGAGCCAGCGGGACGGCTTCTTCGAGACGATCGCCAGGGCGGGCGAACTGAGCGGGGTCGGCGAGCGAGGAGAAGGCGGCGGCGACGGGCAGTCCCGGCTCGGCGAGTTCTGATCGCCGGCCGATCAGTCCCGACTGCGCCCGACGCCGAGCCACTTCTTCGGGTCGAACAGGCCGCGGACGGCTTCGAGGAGCCCCTTCCCCTCGTGTTCGCCCGGCCGGAGCCGGGCGCGGATGCGCGAGGAGATCAGCTCGATGCCGAGCACGACGATGAACACCATGATGAGCCCGGCGGCGGTCTGCCGGAACTGGAAGAGGTCCTGGCTGTTCCGGATCATCAGCCCGAGACCGCCGGCGCCGACGACGCCGAGCGAGATGGCGATCCGGGTGTTGATCTCGAGGATGTACAGCGTCCACGCGATAAAGGAGCGCGACACCTGACTCAGCATGCCGAAGCTCACGGTCTGGGTGCCCGACGCGCCCGTCGACCGGATCGCCTCGATCGGCCCCTCCTCGATCTCCTCTAAGTCGTCGGTGAACAGGCGGCCGAGGTTCCCGATGCTGTCGGTCGCGATCGCGAGCACCGCGGTGACCTGTCCCGGCGGACCGATGGGGATGTACAGGAAGATCCAGACGATCGCGGGGATCGCGCGGATGCCGCTGAGCGTGCCCCGGAAGACGAAATTAAAGGGGAACGGGGTGACGCGCTCGCTCCCGAGCACGCCGAGGACGAGCGCGAACGGGAAGGCGAACACGGTGCCCATGAAGCCTAAGAGTAGCGTCACGAGGCTCGCTTTCACCAGCGACTGCCGCGGCGACCGGAAGCTCTCGACGATGTGGGCGCCCCCCTCGCCGAAGCTCGCGGGGATCGCCCGCAGTCCGCCGATCCCCTGGTCTTTCGTGTAGATGGTGAAGTTCTGGAAGTCGGGCGGGAAGAAGCCGGTCGAGATGAACTCGTACATCGCCGGCAGCCGCCCGGCGACGACGTTCGGCTGGAAGCCGATGAAGCCGAGCCCCCAGTAGGTGACGCCGAGGACCGCCGCGAGCAGCAGGCCCCACAGGACGTACTTGAGCCGACGGAGCCGCTCGAGCGCGCGGAACTGGTCGGTGATGGCGGAGTCGGGAGAGCTCACGCTCGACCACCCCCGTCGGCGGCGGCGTCGCTCCCCGCGAGGTCACCGTCCGGCGACTCCGTCGGCACCGACTTGCCGCCCTGCGGCTCGCCGTAGTAGATCCGGTCCATCTCGTCCATGGTGAGGTCGTCGGCGTCGCCGTCGAAGATCACGTCGCCGTCGCGGATCCCGATGAACCGGTCTCCGAACTCGCGGGCGATGTTCACCTGGTGGAGGCTCGTCACCGTCGTGAGGTCCTGGTCCGTCGCCGCCTTCTTGAGGTACCGCATCACCTCGCGGGCGGCCCTCGGGTCGAGGCTGGCGACCGGTTCGTCGGCGAGGACGATCTCCGGCTCCTGGACCAGCGCGCGAGCGATCCCGACCCGCTGTTTCTGTCCGCCGCTCATCGACTCGGCGCGCTGCCCGGCCTCGTCGAGGAGCCCGACCGTCTGGAGCGCTTCGAGCGCGGTCATCTTGTCCGAATCGGCGTGCATCCCGAGAGCGCTCCGGAGGAGCCCGTTCCGCGAGAGCGCCCCCGACAGCGCGTTGCCGAACGCGGTCTTGCTCTCGATGAGGTAGTGCTCTTGGAACACCATGCCGACCTCGCTGCGGTTGCCCTGGATCTCCTTGCCGCCGATGCGAACGGAGCCCTCCGTCGGCTGCGTGAGTCCGTTCAGCACCCGGAGCATCGTCGACTTGCCGGCGCCGGAGGGCCCGAGCAGGATGACGAACTCCCCCTCGGAGATGGTGAAGGACACGTCGTCGAGGGCGACGGTGTTCTCGTCGTATATTTTGCTGACGTTTTCGAATTCGATCGTTGGCATGGGGTGTGACTTTGTGCGAGAACGGACCGATCGTGTGAAAAGCGATCCGAAACGGGGGGTGGGCCGGGGGTCTACTGCTCGAAGATGTCGGTTCCGACGCCGAGCTCGTCGGCGACGTCGATGACGGACTGGTACTCCTCTTGGGAGGCCTCGCGGACGCGACCGAACCAGAGGTCGTCGTCGGTGCCGTCCTCGCCGTCGGCGCCGTAGTAGACGCTGTCGGGCGCGTCGAGGAGCGACTGCTGAATCGCGCTCTTCACGTCGTCGCTCAGCTCGGGCGAGACCACGATCGGCGCGCGCGGCAGCCCCTCGTCCTCGTGGAGCGTGGTGGCGACCTCCTGCCACTCCTCCGGCGCGGGGCCGGTGCCGGTGTCGCGGACGAACCCGCCCATCGCGGCGGCGTCGACCTGTCCCTGTTCGAGCAGGGTGTACGAGCCGACGTGGCCGCCGGCGAAGCGGGCGTCGAACTCGGCCTGCGACCCGTTGCCCTCGGGGAGCTCCCCGACGTCGAGGCCGCCCTCGCTGGACATGCTGTACAGCGGGTAGAGGCACCCGCTCGTCGACAGGCGGTCGGAGAACGCGACGGTCTTGCCCGACAGGTCCGACAGCTCCGTGATGTCGCTGTCGTTCGGCGTCGCGATGATGCTCTTATACTCCCAGCTGCCGTAGCCGTAGCGCTGGAGGATGATCTCCGCGTTGTCGGTCATCACGCCGAGCCCGGCCGCGAACGGACCGGTCTCGGCGACGTCCGTCGTGCCCTGTCCGAGCGACTGGATGATCGCGCTGTAGTTGCTCCCGACCGTCCCCTCGACGTTCAGCTCTTCGGGGACGTCGTGGTTCTCGCGGAGGTAGCTCCCGATGTGGTCTAACAGCGGAGAGTACTGCACCTCGAGGTCCTCCTGCGGGACCGACGGGGAGATCCCGAAGTCGACCGTCCCGTCCCCGCCGAACGTCATCTCGGGTTCGCTCTCCGAGTCGCCGCCGTCCTCGGAGTCCATGCCGTCGCCGCTGGTGTTTCCGTCGGAGCCGTCGGAACCGTCGGAACCGTCGCCGCCGTCGCCGCCTCCGCTACAGCCCGCGAGTCCAGCGATGCTTGCCGCGCCCGCGACTTTGAGGAATTTGCGTCGTCTCGCCATGAGGAGTTCGTTAGTAGATACTACCGACCTCTCAAAAATTTTGCTGTTCAACTATAATGACCGATACGTACCGGTATGTAACGATCGCGAGATGGAAACGCACTTGCACGCCGCTGCTCATCTGCAAACATGAATACATCGTCAACCGACCCGACGGCGTCCGTCGTGCTCGTCGACTACGGGCTCGGGAACCTCCGGTCGGCGACCCGCGGGTTAGAGCGCGCGGGCGCGTCGGTCGAGATCACCGACGACCCCGAGGCGTTCGCGGCCGCCGACGGCGTCGTCCTCCCGGGCGTCGGCGCGTTCCGCGAGGGGATGGAGAACGCCGGCCCGCTGCGCGAGGCGCTGACGGACCACGCCGAGGCGGGCCGCCCCCTGTTCGGCATCTGTCTGGGGATGCAGATGCTGCTCACCTCCAGCGAGGAGGCCGACCACGAGGGGGAAGGCGAGGTGACGGGGCTCGATCTCGTCCCCGGCACCAACGTCCGGTTCGACGTCGACCGCAAGGTCCCGCACATGGGGTGGAACGAGCTCGACGTCGAGCGCGAGCACCCGATCGTCGACGGGGTCGACGGGGAGCACGCCTACTTCGTCCACTCGTACTACGCCGAGCCCGACGACCCGGACGCGGTCGTCGCCACCGCCGACTACGGGGTCGACTTCCCCGCGGTCGTCGCCAACGAGGCGGGCAACGTGTTCGGCACGCAGTTCCACCCCGAGAAGAGCGGGGAGACGGGGCTCCGGATCCTCCGGAACTTCGTCGAGTACTGCGCGGAGCGGTAACGTCCGGTATGGCCGACGACAGCCGCCCCGTCCGGATCGGCGTCGACGTCGGCGGCACGTTCACCGACGCCGCGCTCCTCGTCGGCGACGACCTCACGACCGCGAAGGTGCCGACGACGACGCCCCAGCACGCCGGCGTCCTCGACGGGATCCGCGAGGCCTGCGACGCGGCCGGGATCGACCCGACGGACGTCGACGCCTTCGCGCACGCGACGACGGCCTCCGTCAACGCCCTCCTGGAGCGCGACGGCGCCCGCACCGCGCTCGTGACGACCGCGGGCTTCCGCGACGTCTTAGAGATCGGCCGCCAGACGCGCCCCTCCCTCTACGACCTGCGCGCCGAGAAGGCGCCCCCGCTCGTCCCCCGCCGGCGGCGGTTCGAGGTCGACGAGCGCGCGACGACCGACGGGACCGAACGGGCGGTCGACCCCGAGTCGGTCCGCGACCTCGCCGACGAGATAGCCGCGAGCGACGCCGAGAGCGTCGCCGTCTCGCTGCTGCACGCGTACGCGCACCCGGAGAACGAGGCCGCGGTCGCCGACGTCCTCCGCGGGGAGCTCTCGGTCCCCGTCTCCGCCTCTCACGACGTGCTCCCCGAGTTCCGCGAGTTCGAGCGCACGGCGACGACCGTCGCGGACGCCTACCTCACCCCGGAGCTCGACGACTACCTCGGGCGCGTCGTCGCCGGCGCGCGCGACCTCGGCCTCCCGGAACCGCGGGTGATGCGCTCGAACGGCGGCGTCGCCGACGCGGCGACGGTCCGCGACAGCGCGGTCACCACGGTCCTCTCCGGCCCGGCCGCCGGCGTCGTCGGCGCGGCCGCGGTCGCGGGCGGCGAGACGCTCGGCGGGACGGAGGCGGGGTCCGGCTCCCCCGGCGGATCCGCCGTCACCTTCGACATGGGCGGCACGTCGAGCGACGTGAGCCTCGTGCGCGACGGGCGCGTCGAGCGCACCGCGGAGACGACGATCGCCGACGTCCCGATCCGCACGCCGACGGTCGACGTCGAGACGGTCGGCGCGGGCGGGGGGTCGATCGCGTGGACCGACGCCGGCGGCGCGCTCCGCGTCGGCCCGGAGTCCGCCGGCGCCGACCCCGGCCCGGCCTGCTACGGAAAGGGCGGCACGGAGCCGACGGTCACCGACGCCGACGTCCTCCTCGGCTACATCGGCCCGGACGCGGCGCTGGGCGGCGACCTCTCGCTCGACGTCGACGCCGCCCGAGAGGCGCTCGCCGAGCTCGCCGAGGCGGCCGACATCGAGGGGGACGCCGGCTCCGGGAGCGGCGGCGAGACGGCGGACGCCCTCGACGCCGCCACCGCCGCCGCCCGCGGCGTCTACCGCGTCGCCAACGCGACGATGGCGCGGGCGATCCGGTCGGTTACGGTCGAACGGGGCCGCGACCCCCGCGCGTTCGACCTCGTCGCCTTCGGCGGCGCGGGGCCGATGCACGCCGCCGCGCTCGCCGATCGACTCGAGATGGACCGCGTGCTCGTCCCCGGTCCGGCGGGCGTGCTGTCGGCGTACGGGCTGCTCGCGGCCGACGAGACCCACGACGCGGCCCGCACGGTCCGGCTCCCGCTTTCCGACGCGACCGCCGCCGACCTCGACGACGCCTTCGCGGCCCTGACCGACCGGGTCCTCGACGACGTCTCCGACCCCGCGGCCGCCCGCGTCGAGCGCGCGGCCGACTGTCGGTACGCCGGGCAGAGCTTCGAGCTGACCGTCGACGCGGGGAGCGAGGGCGAGGACGGTACCGTCGGCGCCGCCGATCCCGCCGTCGACCCCGACGCCCTCGCCGAGCGCTTCGCCGCGGCCCACGAGCGCGCCTACGGCTACCGGTTCGACGCCGGCGTCGAGGCCGTCACGCTCCGGGTCACGGCCACGGTCGACGTCGAAGCACCGACCGTCGGCAGAGCGGGCGCGGCCGACGCGGAACGCGGATCTCGACCGGTCGTCTTCCCCGACGAGGGACGCGTCTCGGCGACCGTGTACGACCGCGACGCGCTGGGGGCCGGCGCGACGCTCGACGGCCCGGCGGTGCTCGCGGGGACCGAGAGCACGACCGTGGTCCCGCCGGCGTGGGGCGGGCGCGTCCGCCGGGACGGAACGGTGGTGCTGGAGCGGGACGCGGTTGAGGCCGGAGGTGAGCGGCGATGAACGGGCGCGACGCCGACTCCACCGACGCCAGCGACACCGAGACCGACCCCGACGCCGCCGCCCTCGACCCGGTCACCCTGGAGGTCCTGCGCAACCAGCTGGAGGGCGTCGCCGAGGAGATGGGGCAGGTGCTGATCCGCGGCGCCTACTCGCCGAACATCACGGAGCGGCGGGACTGCTCGACCGCCCTGTTCGACGCCGCCGGCCGGATGGTCGCGCAGGCGGAGCACATCCCGGTCCACCTCGGCGCGATGCCCGAGGCGGTCGCGGCCGTGCGGGAGCGCGACCCCGCCCCCGGCGACGTGTTCGTCCTCAACGACCCGTTCACGGGCGGGACGCACCTCCCGGACGTGACGCTCGTCTCGTCGCTGTCGCTCGACGGGGACGTGGTCGGCTTCGCGGTCTCCCGCGCGCACCACGCCGACGTCGGCGGGATGGCTCCCGGGAGCATGCCGGCCGGGGCCCGCGAGATCCAGCAGGAGGGGCTCCGTATCCCGCCGCTCAGGCTCGTCGACGGCGGTGAGCGCGTCGGCGACGTCCTCGACCTGATCCTCGCGAACGTCCGGACTCCGGCGGAGCGCCGCGCCGACCTCGAGGCGCAGCTCGCGGCCAACGAGCGGGCCGACGACCGGCTCCGTGAGCTGGCCGACGAGCACGGCCGCGATCGGCTCGAACGCGCCTTCGACGCCGTGATCGACTACTCCCGCGAGCGGATGACCGCGGCCGTCGCGGAGCTCCCGGACGGAACTTACGAGGCCGAGGACGCGATGGAGGGCGACGGCGTCACCGACGCCGACGTCCCGATCCGGGCCGCGGTGACGGTCGACGGCGACCGCCTCGGGGTCGACTTCGCGGGGAGCGCCCCGCAGGTCGACGGGAACTGCAACGCGCCGCTGGCGGTCGCGAAGAGCGCGGTGTACTTCGTCGTGCGCTGCGTCACCGACCCGGAGATTCCGCCGAACCACGGCTGCTACGAGCCGGTGTCGGTGTCGGCGCCCGAGGGGTCGATCCTGAACCCGAACCCCCCGGCGGCGGTCGTCGGCGGGAACGTCGAGACGAGCCAGCGCGTCACCGACGTCGTGCTCGCGGCGCTCGGCGAGGCGGCCCCGGAGCGGGTGACCGCGGGGAGCCAGGGGACGATGAACAACCTCACGATCGGGAGCCGCGGCGGTCGCGACGGGGGCGGCGGTCGCGACGGGAGCGACGGCCGCGAGAGCGCGGGCGACGGCGCCGAGTCGTTCACCTACTACGAGACGATCGGCGGCGGCTTCGGCGCGCGCCCGGACGCCGACGGGATGGACGGCGTGCAGGTCGGGATGACGAACACCCTCAACACGCCGGTCGAGGCGCTGGAGGCGGCGTACCCGCTGCGCGTGGAGCGGTACGCCTTCCGCCCGGACAGCGGCGGCGACGGGCGCCACCGTGGCGGACTCGGCCTCGAACGGCGCGTGCGCGTCGAGACCGCCGCGACCGTCTCGCTGCTGACCGAGCGTCGGCGCCGCGCTCCCGCCGGCATCGAGGGCGGGGAGCCGGGGGCCACAGGCGAGAACCTGATCGACGGCGACCCGGTGCCGGCGAAGGCGACCGTCGACGTGGAGCCGGGCACGACGGTCACGGTCCGGACCCCGGGCGGCGGCGGCTACGGCGACCCGAGCGAGCGCGACCCGGCGGCGCGGGAGCGCGACCGCGCGGACGGGAAGGAGACCGAAGCGACCGAGCGCTCCGACGAGTCCGACTGACGGCGCGCCCTACAGCTCGTCGTACGGCCCAGGCTTCGCGGCGGTGAGGCGCTCGACCTGGTCGTCCGAGAGGTCGATCGACGCGGCCGCGAGGTTCTCCGCGAGCTGGTCGACGGTGCGGGCGCCGACGATCGGCGCGGTGACGCCGTCGCGGTGGGCGAGCCACGCGAGCGCGACCTGGGCGGGCGAGGCGTCGACCTCGTCGGCGACCCGGTCGAGCTCGTCGTGGACGTCGAAGTTCTCCTCGGTGAGGTACGCCTCCTGGAAGCGGCTCGACTCGGCGGCCTTCGACTCCTCCGGGAGGTCCTCGTCGCGGTCGTACTTCCCGGTCAGGAAGCCCTGCCCGAGCGGGCTCCACGGGGAGACGCCGAGGTTCCGCCGGCGGGCGAACTCCAGGTAGTCTCCCTCGACCTCGCGGTCGACGAGGTTGTACCGCGGCTGGAGCACGGTGAACGGCTCCCACCCCTCGCTGCGGGCGATCGCGTTGGCGCGGGCGACCTTCCAGGCGTTCGGCCGGAGCGTCGACGCGCCGAGGTAGTGGACCTTGCCGGACTCCACGAGCCCGTTCAGGGTCTTCATCAGCTCACGGGCCGGCGTCTCGTCGTCCCAGCGATGGATGTAGAGGACGTCGATATAATCGGTGTCGAGCCGATCGAGGAGGGCGTCGACGCGGTGGCGGACGTTCTTGCGGTTCGTCCCGCGGCTGTTCGGGTCGCCGTCGCGGATCTGCCAGTACACCTTCGAGGCGACCGTGTAGCGCTCGCGGTCGCGCTCGGCGAGCCAGTCGCCGATCCAGCGCTCGCAGTCCCCGCCGCCGTACACGTCGGCGGTGTCGACGTACCGGCCGCCGGCGGCCTCGTAGGCGTCGAGCAGCTCGTGGGCGCGCGCCTCGTCGATCTCCACGTTCCCCGCCTCGGTCACGCGGCCGAAGCGCCACGTGCCGAGCTGGAGCTCGCTCGTTCGGAGCCCGGTCCGACCGAGCGGGACGGTGCCGAGGTCGATCTCGTCGATTTCGGGCGTCATCTCTCCGATCGTTGTCGCGGTCGCCGCAAAAACCCACAGCAACCGGATGCGACGCGTGAACGCTCCGCACGCCGAAATCGACTACACCGAAACCGACGCGTCCGGTTACTCCCCGTCGGCGGCCTCGATCACGATCGCGCGGAGGTCGTTGACGTTCGTTCCGGTCGGCCCGGTGCGGAGCAGCGCGCCGGCCTCGTCGAGCAGGGGGTAGGCGTCGTGGCGGTCGAGGGCGTCGCGGGCGGCGTCCGGGTCCAGCGTCGTCGCGTCAGCGATCCCGCCCGCGGCGTCGGTGGGGCCGTCGATCCCGTCGGTGTCGGCGGAGGCGACGACGATGTGAGGGGAATCTCTGTCTCCACCAAGCGGCCCCTCCGCCAGCGCGAGGCCGGCGCTCGCCGCGAACTCCGCGTTCGGCCCGCCCGTCCCGTCGGCGTCGCCGAGCGTCACGGTCGTCTCCCCGCCCGAGAGCAGCACGGCCGGCGGCTCGGCGGGCGACCCCCGCACCGCGCACTCCTCCGCGATGGCGGCGTGGGTGACGCCGGCGTCTCGGGCTTCCCCCCTGACTCCGGCGGCGAGCACCAGCGGCTCGTACCCGCGGTCGGCGGCGGCGTCCGCGGCGGCGTCGAGCGCGGTCCGCCCGTTGCCGACGACGAACGCCCGCGCGCGGTCGAACGCCGAATCGCCCGCGGTCGGCGTCTCCGCGAGTTCGCCCGCCGCGCCCGCCCGGAGCCGCTCGCGCACGGACTCCGGCGCGTCGAGGTCGTAGCGGTCCAGCACCGCCAGCGCGTCCGCGTAGGTGGAGGGGTCGGGGACGGTCGGACCGCTCGCGATTATGTCGAGCGGGTCGCCGATCACGTCGCTGATCGCGAGCGTGGCGACGGTCGCGGCCCCCGCCGCCCGCGCGAGCTGCCCGCCCTTCACCGCCGAGCAGTGCTTGCGGACCGCGTTGATCTCGTCGATCGACGCGCCGCAGGCGAGCAGCGCCTCGGTCAGCTCGCGCAGGTCGTCCGGGGAGATCGGGTCGGCCGGCGCCGCGAGCAGCGCGCTCCCGCCCCCGGTGATCGCGGCGAGCACGAGGTCGTCCGGGCCGGCGCGCTCGGCGACGTCCAGCACGCGCCGCGCGCTCTCCACGCCCTCGTCGCTCGGGACCGGGTGGTCGCCGGGCAGGATCTCCACGCCCGTCGTCGACGGTCGCTCCGCCGGGTCCTCGGTGACGACGACGCCCTCGGCGATCTCGTGGCCGGTGCCCTCGAGCACGCCGGCGAGCGCGGCCGCCACCTCCGCGGACGCCTTGCCCGCCCCGATCAGGACCACGCGGTCGTAGTCGGCGAGGTCGTACTCGCCGACGCGGTCGGCGTCCGCACCGGTCTCGGACCCTTCGATCCGGAGGACGCCGTCGCGAACCGAGACGGCGCTCGGGATCAGTCGGTCCGGGCGCGCGGCCGCGATCCCGGCCGCGAGACAGTCGAGTGCGACGCCGTGGGCCGGCGTCCGGACGAGTCGGTCGCGGTCGCGGAAGGTCACGCCGGGGGCGGAGTCGTCCGAGGCGCCGCCGTCCGGCGGAGAGTCGTCGCTCATGCGGAGGCGGTCGGCCGCGGGCGATATATATCCACGGGGGTCCGCTCGCCGTCCCGCTCCCCCTCCGCGGTCGCGCTGGCGGGGGTCGCTGCGTCGCCGCCGTCCCGCTATCCCTCCGCGGTCGCCTCGCGGTGCGCGCTCGCCGCGATCGCGGCGATACGGAGCGGTTCGGGCCGGCGGAACCCGTCTCGGACTAGGTCGCGGACGGCCGCGGCCGCGCGGCCGTCGTCGATCCCGACCGCGCGGACGAAGAGGGGAGCGGGGCGGTCGTTCGGCGAGTCGCGCTCGACCGGTACGCGGGGCGGGAGCGAGCGGTAGACGTCGAGCCGGCGGTCGAGGGCGTCGCCGTCGAACGCCTCGCGGAGCGCGGGTTCGAGCCCGGGGCTCGGCTCGTAGCTCACCGCGTAGACGGGTCGGTCGAGGGCGTCGCGGAGCCGGCGGAGGTCGAGGAGATTGAACCACGCGGGGGCGACCCCGGCGCAGGCGACGTGACGGACGTCCTCGCGGTCGAGGGCGTCGAAGAGGGCGATCGCGGCGTCGGTCGCGTCCGTGCCGCCGACGGTGCAGCGCCCGAAGGCGAGGCCGTCGAGGGTCCCGTCGCGTCTGACGACGGCGCCGGCTAGGCGGCTGGTTCGGTCGTCGTCGGAGAAGGCGATCCCGAGCGTCCGGCTCGGCGCGGTCACCCGATCAGTTCTCCTCGGACTTGATCTCCTGGAGTCGGTCGAGGAGCTCGTCGTTGGAGGCGCCGGGCTCGTAGTCGACGGAGCCCTCGTGTACCTCTTCCGCCGCTCGGACTCCGTCCTCGTCGTCGAAATCCGCGTCCAGGTCCTGGTTCTCCTGTTCGGATTCGTCGTAGCTTCCGAAGCCCATATGTGTGTGACACTAGCAGGGCACGAGTGATAAATCCCCTGCCGGGATCGGATCCGTGGACTCCGGCGCGGCACCGACACCGCGTCGCCGGGGCGTACACGTTTTTACGCCGCGAAGGCCCTCGTGTGAGTATGGAGCCGATCACCGTCACCGCCGACGCGGAGGAGTTCACCTGCAACGCGTACCTCGTGCCCGGCGAGGCGACGACGCTGGTTGACGCCGGGACGATGCCGGGCGTCGACGACGTCATCGCCGACGCGCTCGACGACGCCGGGGTCGACGGGTTAGACCGGGTCGTGTTGACCCACCAGCACCACGATCACGTCGGCGAGCTCGACGCGGTGCTCGACCGCTTCGACGCCACCCTCTACGCGAAGGCCGCGCACCCGCGGCGCGACGTGGGAATCGTCGACGGCGACGAGATCCTGATCGGCGACGAGCCATGCGAGGTCGTCGAGAGTCCGGGTCACGCCGACGACCACGTCGCGTTCGTGGGCGAGGAGCGGCTCTACTCCGGCGACGTGGTCGTCTACAACGACGGCGCGTTCGACGACGGCTCCTTCGGCCGGACCGACATGGCGGGCCAGTCGCGCGAGGAGCTGATCGAGAGCCTCCACACGATTCTCAACGTGCTCCCGGACACCGTCGAGGCGATGTACCCCGGCCACGGCGACGTCTACCGCGCGAGCGACGGTCCCGACACGGTCCGCGAGGTCATCGAGCGCGCGACGGAGCGCGCCGAGCGACGCGAGCCGAAGTACCCGGACGAGTAGCGGGTGGGTTGCGGATTCGACGACGACTATTTATATACAGAATTGCGGCGGCGCGCGCCCCCGAGTGGCCGCCACCGGCGGCCGCGAGGAGCGCGTGCGAGGTCGTCGGCGGCTTCGCCGCCGGCTGCCAGAGGGACTGAAGGTCCCTCGCTGGAGTCAGTCGCCCGGAGCAACGCGGAGGGCGACTGACGAGGCTGGGGAGGCGCGAGGCTGCGGTGCTGTGCGGGGCGGGGTGGGACTCGAAGGGGCAGTCGCGAGGGCGAAGCCTGAACGACGCAAGGACCGCAGGGAGCGAGCAACGTGAGCGACCGAGGACCGCAGCGAGTCACGCGAGTCCTCGCGACTGGGGCTTTGGAGGCGTTCACCACCGATTCGCCATCGGCCATTTATAAGCGGCTGTCCGAGGCTCCCGACGCGCCCGCTCTTTCGTCGATCAGTTATAAACAACCGACCGAATCGCCGTCTCGATTCGGGTATCGATCTAGTCCCAGAACGACTGCGTCCGCGCGTATTCGCGCTCCTGCCGGAGCACGTCGCGATAGAACTCGTCTTCGTCCTCGCGCAGCTTGTTGATGATCCGCGCGGCGTTGTGCGGCCCCACGCCGCGCGCCGCCAGCGCGATCACGGCCCGCTTCCCGTGCGTCTGGACGAGGCTCGCGGCGCGGTGAGCGCGCTCGGTGCGACGCTCCTGCTCCTCGTCCTTCTCGCCCGCCCGGACCGCCGCGACCGTCTCGTCGTCCCACGGGTTCAGCGCGGCGACGCGGGTCGAGCCGCACTCCGGACACTCCGGCCGGTCGGGGACGCGCCGCACCTTCGTCGTGCGCCGCCAGTCGGTGCAGTGGAGGCAGAAGAGGATGACGCGGTCGTTTCGGATGCGCTCGCGGACCGTCTCGATCACGTCGGCGTCGGCGTTCTCGGGGACGAGGAACTCGGTCCCCGCGGAGCGCCCGGCGGTCCCCAGCGGCGTGCGCTCGCGGGCGATGTCGGTCTCAAGCGAGCCGTCCTGGAGGTCCGCCAGCAGCTCGGCCGTCTCCGCGACCGCGAGGTCGGCGTGGAACACCTCGCGGAGCGCCTCGTCGTAGACGGGCGTCCCCTCTAACGCCGCGAGCAGGCGGTCGCCGCCGAACCGGCCTCGCCCCTCGCGGTAGCGCTTGACCGAGCCGAACTTCGCGGCGACCTGCGCGAGCGTGAACTTGAGCGCGTCCGACTTCTTCAAGGCGAGTTCGAGGTACGCCTCCAGCCGGTCGGGATCGGTCGTCTCCAACACCTCGCGGAAGGTGCCCGGGTCGACGCCGTGCGGCACCTCGAACTCGATCCGGTACGGGTCGACGTCCATCCCGACCGACGAGCCGGCGCGCTGGCCGACGAGCGCCGCGAGCAGCCGCGCGAGCGTCTCGTTGACCTCGTGGCCGAAGGCGGCGTTGACCGCGACCGTGCGGGCGCTCCCCTCGATCACGATCCGGCGGTCGGTGGGGACGGGGTGGCCGGCGTCGACGTGGTCGACGACCGGCTTCAGGGCGCTCGCGATCGTCCCCTCGTCCGCGGGGTAGCGCTCGGCGAGGTCGGCCGCGACCGCCTCGGGGGTCGACCCCGCCGCCAGCGCCTCGGCGGCCTCGCCGCGGATCCGCCCGACCTCCTCGGCGACGGGCTTCGGGACCGGGATCTCCTGACCGATCCACGAGGGCACCTCGCCCGCGGGGTCGGCGATCGGCGTGACGTTCACGCGCTCCTCCTCCTCGTCGACCTCGGTGATCCGCCACATCTCACCGCGCTGGATGAACGTCTCGCCCGGGCCGGCGAAGTTGACGACGAACCGCTCGTCTAAGGTCCCAATCTGCCGCCGCGAGGACATGTCGTACACGTCGTAGGTGGACTCGTCGGGGATCATCGAGAGGTTCGCGTAGAAGTACTGCCACGTCCCGCCCGACTTCTCGAGGGTGTCCGACTCCTCGTCGAGCCACAGCAGGCGGTTGCCGTCGAGCTCGCGGACGACCTCCTGGAACTGCGGCTCCGAGAGGTCCCGGAACGGGTAGGCGCTCGTGATCACGTCGTACGCCACCCGGGCGTGCACGTCGCCCTCGTCCATCACGACTCCCACGATCTGATTCGCAACGGTGTCGAGGCTCCCGTGGTGGATGGCGGCCGGCTCCACGAGCTCGACGTCGGCGCGCCGGGCGATCGCGAGCGCCTCGAGCGTGTCGTCGCCCCCCTGCGTCACGACGGTCCCCTCCGAGACCAGATCGCGGCGGTGGCCCGCGCGCCCGACGCGCTGGAGCAGGCGGGCGACCTCGCGCGGGCTCCCGTACTGGACCACGTGGTCGACGCGCCCCACGTCGATGCCGAGCTCCATCGAGGAGGTGCAGACGAGCCCGTCGATCTCTCCCGCCTTGAACCGGTCCTCCACGTCGATCCGGACGTCCTTCGAGAGCGAGCCGTGGTGGACCTCGATCTCGGTGGGGTCGGGGGCGTCCCCGTCGTCCGCCCCGCCGCCTCCGCCCGTCTCCCGCTCCCGCTCCGCGAGCGTTTTGAATCGCGAGCCGAGCGCCTCCGCGGTCTGGCGCGTGTTGACGAATATCAGGGTCGACTCGTGGTCGGTGACGATCTCGCGGATCGTCCGGACGTGGCTCGCGGTCGTCTCGTCGACCGCCAGCTCGCCGGCGAGCGTGGAGTCGCGGTCCGTGATCTCCGGGTCGAGCACCCGCACGTCGGTGCGCGTCCCGGCCGCGACCTCGACGATCTCGAACTCGCGATCGCCGGGGCGGTCGGGGTCGCGTTTCCCGCTTCCGACGAGGAACCTCCCGACTTCCTCCGGGGTCCCCACGGTGGCGGAGAGCCCGACGCGCTGGAAGGGCCCCGCCACGCGCCGGAGGCGTTCGAGCCCGACCGTCAGCTGGGCGCCGCGCTTCGCGGAGGCGAGCTCGTGGACCTCGTCGATCACGACGTGCGTGACGTCCTCCAGGGCGACCCGCATCTTCGAGCCCGTCAGGATCGCCTGGAGGCTCTCCGGCGTCGTGATAAGCACGTCCGGCGGATCGTCGGCCTGCTTCGACCGCTCGTACTGCGTGGTGTCGCCGTGACGCACCGCGACCTCGACGCCGAGCCGGTCGCCCCACCACTCCAGCCGGTCCATCATGTCGCGGTTGAGCGCGCGGAGCGGGGTGATGTAGAGCGCCGAGATCCCCTCGCGGGGCTGGTCGCCGGGCGAATCGCGGGCCTCGACGATCGCGTCGAAGACGGGGAGCATCGCGGTCTCCGTCTTCCCGGTGCCCGTCGGGGCGAGGACGAGGGCGTTCTTCCCCTCGGCGAGCGGCGGGATCGCCTCGCGCTGGGGTTCGGTGGGGGTGGAAAAGCCCTGCTCGGAGAGCGCCTCGCGCACCTCGCTCCCGAGGTGCGCGAACGCGTCCATACCCGACGGTTCCGCCATTAGCTGATCGTCGGACGTTGGGCGCTCGGGCGATTAAGCCCGTCGCTGTGTGGACTCCGGTCGAGGGAGATCGCGACTCGCGCCCGCGCCAGCAATCAATCATTATTTTTTGTGATGAACGTCTATCGCTCGTATGACGTATCAGACAACGGTCGGCTGGTCGCTTCTCACGTCCGGGATCGTGACGCTACTGCTCGTTCTGTTGCCCGGCGACTCCCTCTGGTGGGGGATCGGCCTGCTCATCGCCGGACTCGCCGTCCTCTACGTCCGACGCGACGACCTTCTTGACGCGATCTGAGCGACGGTCGACACCGACCCGTGCCGCGTGGCTGTGTGAGACGCAACGGCGGGTGTCGGACTCGCGTTGGCCGCGCTCCTCGCCGCCGCCTACGTCACGCCGCCCTCGTTCGTCGCGTACTCCTCGTGGGCCCCCGAGTCGAGGATCGCTTCGATCTCGTCGACCACCGCCAGCACGTCGGCGAACGAGGTGTACGGCGCGGCCGGACACACCCGAACCACGTTCGGCGGACGGAAGTCGACGATCACGCCGCGCGCTTTGAGGGCCGCGCTCAGTCGCTCGGCGTCGGGGTGCTCGAGGGCGACGTGGCCGCCGCGGGCCGCGTGCTCGCGCGGTGTGCCGACCGAGACCTCAGGGAGTCGGTCGTCGACGAGAGCGATCAGGAAGTCGGTGAGCGCGAGCGACTTCGCCCGGAGACGGTCCATTCCGGCCTCCCGCAGGAGTTCGACCGATCCCTCCAGCGGCGCGGCCGCGAGCAGCGGCGGCGTCCCGATCTGCCACGCGCCCGCCGAGTCGGCCGGGGTGTACTCCATGTTCATCTCGAACTGGGTCGCCTTCTCGTGGCCCCACCAGCCCGCCAGCGCGGGCGTGAGCCCGTGGTGGCGCTCGGCGACGAACAGCGCGCCGACGGCGCCGGGCCCCGCGTTGAGGTACTTGTACGTGCACCACACCGCGAAGTCGACGCCGGCCGCGTCGAACTCGTGGGGCACGGCGCCCGCGGAGTGGGCCGCGTCGAAGCCGGCGTACGCGCCGGCCGCGTGGGCCGCGTCGGCGATTCGCTCGACGTCGAACAGCTGGCCGGAGCGGTACAGCGCGGTCGGCATGAAGACGATCCCGACGTCGCCGTGCGCGTCGAGTGCACCCTCAACGTCGCGGGGGTCGATCGTCCGCCCGTCCCGGCTCTCGACGACGCGGAGCTTCTCGTCGGGGTCGATCCCGCGCCCCCGGAGCTGCGCGCGGATCGCGTAGTGGTCGGAGGGGAAGTCGAGCTCGTTGACGAGGACGGCGGGCTCGACGTCGGGGTCCCAACTCCCGTCGGCCGCCTCGATCCCCTCTCGTTCGGGGGCGTTCCCAGCCAGCAGCTCGTCGAGGAAGGTGCCGACGAGGGTGTGAACGTTGACGGTGATCGAGTTGGCGACGACGACCTCGTCGGGGTCCGCGCCCACCAGCGGCGCGAGCGCGTCGCCGAGCCGCTCGCCCACCGAGAACCACGGCGGGTCGGCGTCGGTCCACCCGCCGATGAGCAGCTCGCGCCACTCGTCGACGACGCGGTCGAGGCTCGCGAGGGCGTCGTCGCTCGCGGGGCCGAGCGAGTTGCCGTCCATATACAAGCGGTCGCCGGGCACGTGGTACCGGTCCGCGAACGCGGAGAGCGGATCGTCGTCGTCGAGGCGGGCGGCGAGGACGGCGGGGTCGGCGTCGTCGAACTCGCGCGCGTCACCGTCGGCCGCGCCGCCACCGAGCCCGTCGCCGACGAGGGCGTCGCGGGCGGGGGCGTAGGGGTCGTCCATACGGGTTCGGGTGTCGCCGCCGACTAATCGCTTCCGGGGCGCCGGAGTCGTTTAAAAATGCCGCAGGTCGCTACTCGACGATGTCGATCGCGGGCCGGCCGGGCTCGGCCTTCCGGACCACCGCGTCGTCGGCGTCCGCGGCGCGCTCGACGCGGACCGGGGCGTCGAACTCGCGCTCGATCAGCCACGAGGCCGCTCGCAGCGCCTCGTACTCGTCGTCGCCCGACAGGGTTTCCTGTAGGGCCTCGCGGTTCGCCTGCAGGTCTTGGCCGTACGAGGCGGCGTCGTCGCCCCGCTCGCGGATGTGGCTCTCCCCCATCAGCTCGGAGATGAGGTTGTCGGCGTCGCTGTCGATCGCGATCTCCAGCGCGTCGTACTTCCAGTCGGGCGCGACGACGACGTCGATCCGCTCGGGGTCCTCGATGCCGGCGACCTCGACGATGTCGCGCACGTCCTCGCGGGTGTTGGTCACCAGTCGGCGGCGTCGCTCGACCGTCTCGCGGTCGACCGTCGCGGTCGGCCAGTCGGCCTCGACGACGAACCCGTCGCGACCGAGGCTCTCCCACAGCTCCTCGGCGAGGTGCGGGACGACCGGCGCGAGCAGGCGGACGGCGACACCGAGCCCGCGCTCGAACGTGTCGGGGTCCGGGTCGGAGTGCCCGCGGTAGCTCCGCAGCGTCCCCACGAGGTCCTGCGCCTCGCGGAGCGCGACGTTGAACGTGAGGTCGTCGTACTCGTCGCCCGCGATGGCGACGGCGGCGTCGACCTCGTCGGCGACGTAGTCGTCGATTTCATCGCTGTCGGCGTCCGGGGCCTCGGCGTCGCCGTCGTCCGTTTCGACGCCGCTCGCGGCGTACCCCTCGACGAGGTCGGTGAGCCGCGCCAGGAAGCGGTGAGTCGACCGCACGCCCTCCTCGGACCAGTCGAAGTCGCGCTCGGGCTGGGCCGCCTGCATCATGAACAGCCGGGCCGTGTCGGCGCCGTACTCGTCGACGATCCGCTGGGGAGAGACGACGTTCCCCTTCGATTTGGACATCTTCTCGCCCTCCAGCTGGACCATCCCCTGCGCCAGCAGGTTCGTGAACGGCTCGCGGTGGTCGAGCCCCTCCTCGTCGGCGAGCACCTTGGTGAAGAAGCGGGAGTACAGCAGGTGCATCACGGCGTGCTCGATGCCGCCGACGTACTGGTCGACCGGCATCCAGTCGTTCGCGCGCTCTAAGTCGAACGGGGCGTCGTCGAGGCCCGGCGAGACGTAGCGCAGGAAGTACCACGAGGAGTCGACGAACGTGTCCATCGTGTCGGTCTCGCGGGTCGCCGGCTCGCCGCACTCCGGACAGGTCGTCGCCTTCCACTCCTCGGCGGCGTCCAGCGGGTTCCCGGTGGTGTTGATGAACTCGGGCAGCTCGACGGGCAGGTCCTCGTCCGGGACCGTCACCGGGCCGCAGTCGTCGCAGTGGACGACCGGGATCGGGGTGCCCCAGTAGCGCTGGCGGGAGATCCCCCAGTCGCGCAGCTGGTACTGGGTGCTCTCTTCGGCGCTCTCGATGTCCTCGGTGAGTCGCTCGCGCGCGGTCTCGCTGTCGAGGCCGCTGTACTCGCCGGAGTCGATCAGCACGCCGTCGTCGGTGAACGCCGCCTCGCTCACGTCCGGCGCCTCGGGGACCGTCTCGCCGTCCCAGTCGTCCGGCTCCGGCGCGACGACGGGGCGGATCTCGACGCCCATCTTCTCCGCGAACGCGTGGTCGCGCTCGTCGTGGCCGGGCACCGCCATCAGCGCGCCGGTCCCCACGTCCGAGAGGACGAAGTCGGCGACGAAGACGGGGATCTCTTCGCCCGTGGCCGGGTTCGTGGCGGTGAGGCCCGTCTCGACGCCGTTCGGCTCGTCGCCGTCCGGGTCGGCCTCGTGGCGGACGAACTCGTGGACCGCGTCGTCCTCGGCGGCCAGCTCCTCGCTGATCGGGTGGTCCGGCGCGAGCGCGAAGAACGTCGCACCGTGGACGGTGTCGACGCGGGTGGTGAACGCCTCGACGGGGCCGTGACCCTCCACTTCGAAATCGAGAGTGGTGCCGTACTGGCGTCCGATCCAGTTGCGCTGCATCTGGCGCACCGAGTTGGGCCACCCCTCCAGGTCGTCGATGGCCTCCAACAGCTCGTCGGCGTACTCGGTTATCTTCAGGAACCACTGATCGAGGTCGCGGGTCTCGACGGGGGTGTCGCAGCGCCAGCACAGCTCGGCGTCGCCCTCGACCTGCTCGTCGGCGAGGACGGTCTCGCAGGAGGGACACCAGTTCACCTCGGCGTCGCGCCGCTCGACGAGGTCGGCGTCGGCGAAGCGCGTGAACAGCCACTGGTTCCACCGGTAGTACTCCGGGGTACAGGTGGTGATCTCCCGGTCCCAGTCGTAGCCGAACCCCATCGACTTCATCTGCCCGCGCATCGTGTCGATGCAGTCGAACGTCCAGTCGCGGGGGTTGGTGTCGCGCTCCTTGGCGGCGTTCTCGGCGGGGAGGCCGAACGCGTCCCACCCCATCGGGTGGAGCACCTCGTCGCCGCGCATCCGGCGGTACCGGGCGTACGCGTCCGTGATGGTGTAGTTGCGGACGTGACCCATGTGGAGCTTCCCGGACGGGTACGGGTACATCCCCAGCACGTACGTCGGGTCGTCGGCCTCGTCCGGCGTGTGATACACGGAGGCGTCCTCCCACGCCTCCTGCCACCGATTTTCGACCGCGGTGTGGTCGTAACCCTCCTGAGACATCTGCTTATATACTCGTGGTCGGGTCGGCGTCGTATAGCTTTCCATCCACTGGTGCGGCGTGGCACACCGCCTCGTGGGCGAGGGTCGGGACGGCGGCGCGTCGGCGACGCGGGGGATCCGCCCGGCCGCTTACAGCTTCCCGGCGTTCTGCGCCTGCTCGACACGCTTCGTCGCCTGCTCGACCCGCTTTCCGGTCGCGTTCGCGAGCCCCGGCGGGAGCCCCTCGCGCGCCGCCGCGAGCCGCTCTTCGATCCGCGCGATCCGGTCGAGCACGTTCGCCAGCTGGCGCTCCGTCCCCTCGCCGTCGCCCTCGCGGGCGCGCTCCTCGGCCCGCTCCGCGGCCTCGACCGCAGCGGCGAGGGCGCGTTCGAGCCCGTTGACTGCGTTCGACGGGCTGCCGTCGGAGCTACCACCGTTACCGCCGGAGCCGCCGCCCGAGTCGTCGCTTCCGTCGTCGTCATCGTCGCCGCCATCGCTCTCCGCCGCCGCGGCCGCGACCGCGGCGCGCGTCTCCTCGGCCACGTCGGCGACGTAGCCGGCGAGCGGGGCCGCCCCGGTCTCCGGGCGCTCGATCCGGATCGGGTCGGTCCCGTCGGCGTCGCCGTCGTCAGAACCGTCCCCGTCGTCGCCTCCCCCGTCGCCGCCGGCCACCGTCGGGTCCGGGTTCACGCGGTACGCCCCGATCTCGTCGTCGTCGTCGCGGACCTCGGTCGTGTACGCGCCGCCGGCGTGGACGTAGGCCGCGTCGCTCCCGTCGATCGCGGAGTCGTAGATCCGGCCGGCGAAGTCGTCCTCTATCGCCGTCCGCGTCAGGTCGACGTCGCTCTCGGCGTCCGACAGCTCCACCTTCCGCGCGTCCTCGCGGGCGACGAGCGGGATCTCGCCGTCGACGCCGGCGGCCGTCACGGGCTCGTCGGCCGAGACCGTCAGCTCCTCGCTGTGCGGCGCCCGCCCGGCGCCGTTGACGGTCAGCCGGTGGTCCCCCTCGGGGATCCCGTTCGCGACCGCGATCCCGCCGGCGAACGTCGGGACGGCCTCGGGGTCGCTCTCGATCAGGACGAACGACTCGACGCCCGCGTCGGTCGTCGTCAGCCCCTCGCCGTCGGGGGCCTCGTCGGTCTCGGTCGCCCGCGTCACGCGGGCGACGACCGCGTCGAGCGCGCCGGCCGCCTCGGCGCCGAACGACTCGTCGTCGGCGATGGCGTCGTATCGGGCGGCGAGCTCGGCGCGGTGATTCCCGGCGGTGACGTCGAGCGCGGGGCTCTCGTAGCGGGGCTGCTCCCACGGGACGCCCGTGGTCGTGATGTGGCTCGCGACGGCGTCCTCGACCGCCTCGGGGACGGCGAACTCGAAGCTGAGCTGCGGCCCGGTGAACGCCGCGATGTCCTCCAGCTCGGCGCTCTCGACGAGCTCGTAGCCGACGACCTCGTCGACGGTCTCGTCCGCGAGCGCGTCCTCCCGGTCGGCGTGGCGGAAGGCGATCCCCGTCTCCCGGAGCGGGAGGTCGGTCGGGGGCGACCGCAGCGCGGCGAGCGACCGGACGGTGAGCGCCCCGTCGACCAGCGACTCCTCCGTGACCGACGGGAGGTCGGGGTGTTCGTAGATCGGCGCGCCCTCGTACTCGGGGACGACGAACGGGAGCCGAGCCCCCTCGTCGCGGGGGAGCCCGTACGCGATGGGGATCCCGAGGAGGTCCTCGACGGTGTCGATCGTCGTGTTCGTGATGTCCGCGAGGATCCCCTCCTCGCCGACGCGCTGGAAGCGGTCGGGGATCTCGTTGACCGAGAGGGTGCTGGAGTGGGAGCCGAGCTCGGGGAGGATCCGCGGGACGACGTCCGGGTCCGGGTCGAGGAACTCGTTGTTCGGGACGCTCCGGGAGTGCGAGCTGGCGACGTACAGCTGCGGCTCGCCCGTGTCGAGGTCGACGAACACGTGGAGCACCTCCCAGTCGTGCCAGTGGAAGTTCGCGGTGAACTGGTCGAACGCGGAGTAGAACCAGAACTGGACGACCGCGAGCGGCGAGTCCTCGTACCGGACGCCGTTGTAGAACACCGTCGGGTCCGGCGGCTCGCCCGCCTCGTCGAACCGCTCGTGGTAGCCGTCGAACGCCGCGAAGCCGTCGACGACCGTCTCGCCGTCCTCCTCGGTCGCGTACGGCCGCGGGTCGGTGGGGAACCACGGCTCCGCGGCGTCGAAGTACAGCGTCGGCGCGAACCGGGCCGCGAGCTCGTCGAGCCGGTCGGAGTCCAGTGTGGCGGTCGACGCGTCGTCGGGCTCGGAGCCGGAGCAGCCGGCGACCGCGGCGCTCCCGGCGCCCGCGAGCGCGCCGAGGACGGTCCGGCGGTCGACGGTTCGGCGGTCGGGGTCCTCGGTCACGGCGGGCCCCCGTCGGACCTCACGGGAACGCGTCTCGGTCGGGTTCGCGATTCCGGTACCATTTCCGAATGTAACGAATACCCCCGAGAATAAGTCTTCTGACGGCGAGACGGTCTCGGACCGACCCCGGCCGAAGGTATTTGCGCTCGGACGCGTCACTCCCCGGTATGGACGGGAAGAAGGTCCTCTACTACGGTGCGATCGCGCTCGCGGTCCTGATCGGGGTCAGCCTCCTCGTCTCCGTCGTCTCGGCGATCCTGAGCCTCGCGTGGGCGGTGGTCTCCGGGATCGTCACGCTCGCCGTTCTCGCCGGGGTCGTCTACGTCGCTTATCGGGCCGGATCGTGGTTCCTCGGGGGCGACGACGCCTCGGTCGACACGGACTCTCTCGGCGAGTCGTGGTCGTCCTCGTCGACGACCGACGACGCGCCGGAGAGCCGACAGGACCGGCTCCGCCGGCAGTACGTCGAGGGACAGATCGGCGAGGAGGAGTTCGAGCGCCGTATCGCCAGCGAGCTGGAAACGGAGGAGTTCGACGAGCTCGACCGCGAACTCGAGCGGGAGCGGTAGGTGACGAGCGGAAGCGGTAGGCGTCGAACGCGAGGCGGTCAGAACCGCTCGCGGAGCTCGCCGCGGAGGTCGTCGAGGTCGAGGTCCTTCATCGCGAGCAGCACCAGCAGGTGGTAGACGAGGTCGGCGCTCTCGGCGGTGAGCTCGTCGAGGTCGTCGTCCTTCGCCGCGAGGATGGCCTCGGTCGACTCCTCGCCGATCTTCTCTAAGACGGCGTTCTCGCCCTTCTCGTGGGTGAACAGCGAGGCGGTGTACGACCCCTCGGGGAGCTCCGCCTTCCGGGACTCGATGGTGGCGAACAGCTCGTCGAGGACGGCCTCGTCGCTCGTATCCGTGTGCTCGTCACCCGCCCGGGGATCGCTCACGCGATCACCTCTCGCTCGGGGAAGAAGGCGAGGTCGTGGACCCGCGAGTCGTCGGTGAGCTCCGGGTGGAACGCGGTGGCGACGACGGGGCCGTCGCGCACCGCCACCGGCCGGTCGTCGACGGTCGCGAGCACTTCGACGTCATCGCCCACCTCGTCGATGAGCGGCGCGCGGATGAACACGGCGTGGAACGGGTCGTCGAGCCCGGTTATCGGCACCTTCGCCTCGAAGGAGTCCTTCTGGCGGCCGAACGCGTTGCGGTCGACGGAGACGTCGACGAGCCCGAGCGCGTCGACGCGGTCGTCCTTCGCGTCCCGCGAGCAGACGATGAGGCCGGCGCAGGTGGCGAGCACGGGCTTCCCGCTCGCGACGTGCTCGCGGATCTCCGCGTCGATCCCCTCTCGGCGGATCAGCCGCGAGATGGTCGTCGACTCCCCGCCCGGCATGAGGAGGACGTCGCAGTCGGGCACGATCCCGGCGTCGCGGACCTCGACGACCTCGGCGGGCTCGTCGTGGGCGGCCGCGGCGTTCCGGACGGCGGCGGCGTGCTCGGCCACGTCGCCCTGCACGGCGATGACGCCTGCTTTCATGGAACCGACTCGGTCGGGGACGGGCAAAAAGGGCGCGCTACGGGGCGGTCGGTGGGGAGCGTTCGGCCAGTCGGTCGGGAGGCGTTCGGCCGGGAGAATCGACGCGTTACGCGACCGTCAGCGAGAGGATCTGCACGAAGGTGCCGAAGAGGACGCAGAACGCGAGGACGGTTTTCGGGCTCATCGCGATCGCGTCCCGGTCCTGGGTGTCGAAGTAGCGGACCAGTCCCGCACTGGACATCAGCCCGCCGGAGTTGGAACCACTGCTCATACCCGATGGTGGTCCGCGCGGCGTTCTAAACGTTTCGCTCGCGGTCGCAGACGCGGTCGGCGGGTTCGGGGGCCTCTCGGCGCCCGACGGGTCGCAGTCGCCTCGGCGACCGACGGGCCGCAGCCTGTCGGGCGCGTGCACGAGTGGGAAACCCTTATGCGCGGTCCGACGGTAGAACAGGCCGGATAATGACTGTTCGACTGCTGGATTTTCACGCTGACTGGTGCGGCCCGTGTAAGACGCAGGACCCGATCCTGGAGGAGATCCAGGAGGACCTCGGCGACGCCTTCGAGCTCCAGAAGGTGAACGTCGACGAGGAGCAGGACGTCGCCAACCAGTACCAGGTACGCTCGCTCCCGACGCTGATCATCGAGAACGACGACGGCGTCGTGGACCGGTTCGTCGGCGTCACCCAGCGCGAGGACATCGAGGCCGCGCTCTCCGAAGCCGGCGCCTGAGGCTCGAACGACCCGTCTGATCCGGGCGCACGGCGGTGACGCCGGACGCCGCCGCGTCTCGCAACCTTTTACAGCGTCGCCGCGACAGTAGCCGTATGGCCAGTTTCGACGCCGCGGAACGCCGCAACCTCGACCGGCAGATCTGCATGCGCTGTAACGCCCGCAACGCCCCCGACGCGAAGCGCTGCCGCAAGTGCGGCTACACGAACCTCCGCCCGAAGGCGAAGGAACGCCGCGCGACGTAAGCGGTCTCTTGTCCGCGGTTCTCGTCGGCTCGTCCCGGTCGGTTAGCGAGCGGTGCAATCAGTTCAGTCGTCGCGCAGTCGGCTGTTTTTGAGTCGTTGCTACCGACGACCTAAAGGAGACCTCCAAAGCCCCAGTCGGGCGGCGATACGTGATCGATAGCTCTGCGGAGAACACCACCAAAGCCCCAGTCGCGAAGACGGCGCACGCTCGCTGCGCGCCTCACTCGGTCGCTATCGCTCCCTCGTTGCGGTGCTTGCGTCGCCTGCGCCGTCTTCGCGACTGCCCCTTTGAGTCCCACCCAACTGCTCCGCACCGCAGCCTCACACCTCCCCAGCCTCGTCGGTGGTCCTCCGCGTCGCTCCGGACCACCGACTCCCTCGCGCGTGCTCCTCGCGCCCGCTGGGCGCTCGCAGGCACGCGCCACCGCAATCGTTTGTCAATAAATAGCCATCGCGACCTCACACTCGCCAACGATCTGCGGTCCGCACCGCGCCCTACCCTAACACCGCGATCGCGAGGAGCATCCCGCTGGCGGCGGCGGGCGGGATGGTGAGGTTGTCGTCGACGGCGACGCCGCGGACGATCGGCGGGAGGCCGTCGGCGACGGCGGCGGGACCGGCGCCCGCCATCGCGACGACGACCCCCACGTCGGGGCCGAACGCGGGGATGGTGAAGGGGGCGGCGAGTCCGAAGCAGACGAGGAACATCGCGATCCACGCGGCGGGCCGCTTCGCCTCCGTGGCCTCGTTGTCCGCGAGCGCGCCGCTGACGGGGTCACCGACCGACAGCATCCACATCGCGGGGATCGCGAGCGTCGGCTCCAAGAGGAGGACCGCGCCGGTCATGCTCACCTGGTACAGCGCGTACCCCGCGAGCGCGTCCGACTCGTACTCCCGGGTGAGCTTCCGGTAGAGGGCGTGGTCGAGTCCGACGACGAGCCGGAGGAATTCGAGGGTGAGCACGACGGCGAGCGCGGCCACGAGGAAGTAACGCGTCTCCGTCCACGTGAACCAGCCGAGCAGGTACGGGACCGGGTAGAGGGTCCCCCCGGCGTGGACCAGCCGCCGCTCGAACTCCACCTCGGCCCGCCACTCCGCCGCCGGAAGGGGCACGGGTCAGTTGGTCTCGACGTCGGTCTCGACTGTCTCGTACCGGTCCAGCAGCGCGTCGAACGAGTCGCCCGCGCGGAGCGCGGCCAGCTCGCCGGCCAGGTCGTCGGCGGGGACCCGGACCTGCACGGCCGAGTCGCGCTCGCGGACGGTGACGGTGTCGGGGCCGTCGCCCTCGATCCCGTCGCGGTCGACCGTGACGCAGAACGGCGTGCCGACCTCGTCCTGCCGGCGGTAGCGCCGCCCGATCGAGCCGGAGTCGTCGTACGCCACCGCGAGGCCGGCCGCGCGCAGGTCGCTCGCGACCCGGTCCGCGAGGTCGACGAGCCGGTCGTCGTTCGTCACCAGCGGGAACACCGCGGCGTCCTGCGGCGCGATCTCGGGCTCCAGGGAGAGGTACGTCCGCGCCTCGCCGTCGACCTCGTCCTCGCGGTAGCCGTGTGCGAGCAGCGTCTGGACGGTGCGCCCCACGCCGAAGGAGGGCTCGACGACGTGCGGCGTGATGTGCTCGCCGCTCTCGGTCGTCTCCTCGACGGCGAAGTTCGCGACGTCGGCGTCGACGTCACGGGTTTCCCCGTTCGCGTCGACCGAGACCGTCTCGCCGTCGAAGGCGTCGGGGTCGCGCTCCGCGAGCGTCTCCAGCGCGTCGGCGACCGCGCCGGCGTCGCCGCCGAACTCGGGGCCGAGGACCGACATGTCGGGGTCGACCGTCGCGCGCTCGACCGTCTTCGGCTCGTCGTAGCGCTTGAAGACGGTGAACGAGTCGTCGCCGTACTCGCCGTGCTTCGAGAGGTCGTAGTCGGAGCGGTACGAGAAGCCCGCGATCTCGATCCAGTCGCCGTCGACCTCGCTCTCCGCGTCCCAGCAGTCGGCCGCGTAGTGGGCGCGCTCGCCCGCGAGGTGCTGGCGGAACCGGAACCGGTCGGTGTCGACGCCGACGCGCTCGTACCACTCCTTGGCGACGCCGAGGTAGTAGCCGACCCACGGGGAGCCGATGATCCCCTCGTCGACCGCCTCGCCGACCGTCGTCTCGACGTAGTCGCCGTCGGCGGCCTCCTGTTCGGTCGCCGGGTACAGCCGGACGTCGACGTCGCGGACGCGGTCCAGCGGCGGCTCGTCCTCCTCGGGGTCGATGAACTGCTCTAACTCGGCCTGCGTGAACTCGCGGAGCCGGAGGAGCCCGCCGCGCGGCGAGATCTCGTTGCGGTAGGCGGGGCCGATCTGGGTGATCCCGAACGGGAGGTTGCCGCGGGCGTACTCCTTCAGGCGCGGGAACTCGACGAAGATCCCCTGGGCCGTCTCCGGGCGGAGGTAGCCGGGCTGGCCGTCGCCCGGCCCGATGTCGGTCGCGAACATGAGGTTGAAGGCCTCGACCGGCTCGCCGGCGAGGGGGGTGCCGCAGGCGGGACAGGCGATCTCGTTGTCGGCGATGAGGGCCTCGACCTCCTCGCCGGGGAGCGCCTCGGCGTCCTCGATGTCGGTGACGGCCTCGACGAGGTGGTCGGCGCGGTGGGACTCGCCGCACTCGCCGCACTCGACGAGCATGTCGTCGAACCCCTCCAGGTGGCCGGAGGCCTCGAAGACGGCCTCCGGCATCACCGTCGGCGCCTCGATCTCGCGGTTCCCCTCGCGGATGGTGAACCGGTCGCGCCACGCGTCCTCGAGGTTGCGCTTCAGCGC
The DNA here is from genome assembly GCF_059752555.1 of Halorubrum sp. B52. NCBI lineage: Archaea > Methanobacteriati > Methanobacteriota > Halobacteria > Halobacteriales > Haloferacaceae > Halorubrum > Halorubrum sp. B52. The sequence continues at coordinate 124,123 of NZ_MWTG01000008.1, forward strand.
CGCGCCCTGCGGGCCGAAGGTGTAGAAGCCGGCGGTCCCGCCGTACGCGCCGTTCGAGCCGAAGAAGAACCCCCGCCGCTTCGCCAGCTCGACGAGGTCGTCCGCGGCCATCTAGAGGCCCTCCAGCAGGTCGACGTCGCGCACGATGCCGTCGAGGTCGGTTCCGTTGACCAGGGGGACCTGCTCGATGTCGTTGCTGATGAGCTCCTGGGCGACCTCCTTGGCCGTCCGGGTGCCGCTGACGGTGACGAGGTCCTCGGTCATGAAGTGGCGGGTCGCCTCTCCGGGGATCTCCACGTTGCGGGTCGGGAGGTAGCGCGCGCCGGTCGCCTTGACCCCCTCCCAGGACCACTCGGAGTCCTGCTCGGCGATGGAGTCGCCCGTGCTCGCCTCCCCCTCGACGACGCGGGCGACCTCGAGGATGTCGACCTCGGTGAGGATGCCGGCGATCCCCGCGTCGTCGTCGAGCACGACCGCGTAGGGGACGTTCGCGAGCCCGATCTCCCGCTCGGCGACCGGCAGCGGCGTCTCCGTGTGGGTCGCGTTGACCGCGTGGGTCGCGAGCCCGCCGACCTCGCGATCCCCGTCGATCTCGCCGCGAGCGATCGCCCGAATCACGTCGGTGACGGTGAGGATGCCGACGAGCGACTCGCCGTCGACGACCGGGAGCCGGCGGGAGCTCTCGGCGACCATCGTGGCCGCGGCGTCGACGATGTCGCCGTCAGCGCCGACGGTCGGCACCTCCCGCATCAGCAGCGCGAGCTGGTCTTCGTCGGGCTGCTCGATGAGGTCGTCGCGCGTGACGAGCCCGCGGTACACCTCGTCGCCGTCGACGTCCTTCACGACGGGGACCGAGGAGAAGCCGTACTCCTGGATGTACTCCAGCACGTCGTTCCGGCTCCCGGGAATCTCGACGACGACGAGATCCGACCGCGGCGTCATGGCGTCTGACACGTTCATGCACCGTCTTTCAGCGTGGCACCTCTTGTATACTGCGAAGGTGGCCGGCGGCGGCGCGGGGGACGGTTCGACCACCGCCGGCGGGTTTCGACCTCCCCGAGCGGTGACGTGTCCGCGGCCGCGGTCCGGTCCTCGGACAGACGTACGCATCCGACAGGGATCCGACCGGTCCGTCGGATCGACGTCCAACCCGCATCGGAACCCATCGGATCGACGGTTTCAGACCGGATTCGCCGTCGATCCGCTCACTCGAACCGGAATTCCCCGACTGCGGACGGCTGCGGTTCGGAACGCTTATACCTACTGTGAACAATTGACAATCATGTCACGGAGTTCCACTCCTTGGGACGACCCGGACCCCGATCACCGTCCGACGGCGCTGCCCGCGGATCCGACGCTCGACGCCGACGATTCCCCGGACATCATGGCGTCGATCGACTCGTCGGCGTCGCGACCGGAGCTCGTGATCGCGGACGTCTCGCGGGAGAACGCGTGGGTCTCGGTGGACGAGACCGACGCGACCGTCCTCGAGGAGTGGTGTTGAAGCGGTAGCCGCTCGCCGGCGGTCGACGACCGCTCGGCCCGCCGATCCCCGCCGCAGTCACGCCGACTCGCGGACCCCTTCTCCGAGTTCCCACGCCCGTATCAGCGACGCGAGGGTCCGACACGTCGGCGCCGCGGTCCCGAAGCGGTCGGCGCGGTCGGCGACGGCGCCGTAGATCGCGTCGACCTCGGTCCGACGCCCCGCGGCGACGTCCTCGTGCATCGACGAGCGGTTGGCGGCGGTGTCGGCGGCGACCCGCTCGACGGCGGCGACCGCCTCGTCCTCGCCGAGGGCGACGCCGTCGGCGCGCGCGACGCGGGCCACCTCGCGGGCCGCCTCGCGCGCGACCTCGCCGCCCGGCCCGTCGAGCGTCGCGCCGTTGGTGAGGCGCGCGAGCGCCGAGGGGCCGTTGATCCCCGCGTTGACCGCGAGCTTCTCGTACCGGCGCCGGGGCATGTCCGCGGCGACCGTCGTCTCGATCCCGGCCTCGTCGAACGCGCCGCCGACGCGCTCCGCGAGCGGGTCCCGACCGCCGGCGAGCGAGCCGACGACGACCTCGCCGACCCCCGTACACGTCACCCGGCCCGGCTCGGCCAGGACGGCGCCGTAGCTCGCGGTGCCGGCGAGCACGGTCGGGTCGAGCGCGGCGACGAGCCGCTCCTCCGTGAGCCCGTTCTGGAGCGAGCAGACCGCGTCGTACTCGCCGGTCGCGAGCGCCCGCGCCGCCGCGTCCGTGTCGTACGCCTTCGTCGTGACGAGGGCGAGGTCGGCGCTGCGGTGCGTCCCGTCGGTGAGCGCCCGGGGGTGCACGTGGGCGTCGATCTCCCCGTCGATCCGGAGCCCGTCCTCCCGGATCCGCCGCATGTGCGGGTCGCGCCCGACGAGGGTGACGTCGTGGCTACGGGCCAACAGCCCGCCGATCAGGCCGCCGAGCGCGCCGGCGCCGTAGACGAGGACCTCCATGTGCGCTCCCACGGGGCGCGACTGAAAAGGGGTGACGGTGCGAGGGGCGGCGGACCGCGACGGAGTCGCGCCGCCGACGGCGACGGCTGACCGGCGGAATCAGCCCTTCAGCCCGCTGCCGGTCAGCGGGACGACCACGTCGTCGTCGGGTGCGAGGGTCCCGCGCTCGCGGAGCGCGCGGAGCGCGGCCGGCGCGACGGCGCAGGTCGGCTCGGTGTAGAAGCCCGCCCGGTGGAGCCGGTCGAGCTCGCGCTCCGCCGCCGACTCCGTCACCGCGAGCGCGTCGCCGTCGGTCTCGGCGAGGGCGTCGAGGATCTCCGCCAGACGAACCGGCTCCGCGATCTGGATCCCGTCGGCGGCGTCGTTGACGCGCCCGTCGGGGTCGGCCGCCTCCGGTCCGTGCAGTTCCCGGACGATCGGGGCGACGCCGGCCGCCTGCGCGCCGAACAGCCGCGGGACCGAATCGATCCGGCCGGCGCGTTCGAGCCGCCGGAACCCCCGGTACGCGCCGAGGAACATGGTTCCGTGGCCGAGCGGGGCGACGACCGCATCCGGGGCCTCCCAGCCGCGCTGGAAGGCGATCTCGTAGGCGACCGTGGCCGTCCCCTCGAAGAAGGCCGGATTCCAGGCGTGGCTGGCGTACCACGCGGCCGCCTCGGATCTCCCGCCCCCCTCGCCCCCGCCGCTCCCTTCGCCCCCGTCCGCGCCGAGCGCGGCGACGCAGGCGTCGGTCACGTCAGCGCGGCTCCCCTCGATCCGGACCGGCTCCGCGCCCGCGCGGCGGATCGCGCGGAGCTTCGACTCCTTCACGTCGGCCGGGACGTACACCGCGGCGTCGATCCCCGCTCGGGCCGCGTACGTCGCGATCGCCGCGCCGGCGTTGCCGGAGGAGTCCTCGACGACCCGGCCGACGCCGAGTTCGCGGGCCCGCGTGAGCGTCGTCGTCGCGCCGCGGTCCTTGAACGAGCCGGTCGGGAAGACGTACTCCAGCTTGAACTCGGCGTTCCACGGGGACGCGTCGGCGCCACGCTCGTCCCCGTCGACCGCGGCGGCTCCCGGTCCGTCGGCGTCGACGAGCGGGGTCATCCCCTCGCCGAGCGTCACCCGGTCGGCGGGGTCGTCGCCGACCGCGAGGAACGCCGCGAACGCCCAGAGCCCGTCTCGGGCGTCGAGAGATTCGTTCCCCTCCGGACCCGGTGCCGGGCGGTCCGGGTCCGTGGCCGAGAAGTTCGGAATCGGCGGGTCGGCGAAGTTCAGCGGAGCGCCGCACTCGCAGCGCCACCGGTCGGCGACGGTGCGACCGCAGTCGGAGCAGGCGAGACGCCTCGGAGTGGGGCCCCTCTCTTCCGGGTCGTCGTCGGCCGACATCAGTAGCGGTCGACGTTGGTGCCGACCGAGCAGACGTACTCGCCGGCGGCGACCTGCGGGAGCCGCCGGGTGCGCCAGAAGATCCCGTCGTCGTCGGCGGTCACCCGCCCTTTCAGCTCGCCGAAGGTGTCGGTCACCTCGAAGAGGGCGTCGCCGGCCTCGACGCGCTCGCCGAGGTCGCGCTCGAACCTGACGAGCCCGCCCGCGGGCGACCCGTACTGGTCGAACCCGCGCGCCCGGACCTGCCGTTCGAGGTCGACGTCGCCGTCGAGGTAGCCGTAGTGTCTGAGCACGTTGAACACGCCCTCGACGCCGTACCGGATCGACTCCTCGTCCCAGCCGACGGCGCCGCCGAGCTCGGGGTCGATCGTCGGGATCCCGTGCTCCGGCCCGGCCCGCGCGAGCTGGCCGTCCGGGCCCTTGATATCGAGGACGTGCCCGCAGCCGAACACCTTCGCGAGCTCCAGGCAGTCGCCGTGGAGGCGGTGGCGGATCCCGCACCGCACCCGCGTCTCGTTTATCATCCGGCTGGTCGATCCCTGGTGGAGGTCCAGGATGCGGTCCGCGCGCTTCGCCGCCCGGAACGTCGCGTGCGCGATCCGCTCGCTCGTCGTCCCGTCCTCGTCGCCGGGGTACCCCCGATTCATCTTCCGGTCGTCGATCGGATTCCGGTGCTCCGCCACCTGAAAGCCGAAGTAGTTGACGATGCCGACGACGAGGACCGCGCCGGACAGCTCCGTCGGGTCGATCCGCGGGACGACGCGGTTGACGACTCCCAGCCCGTTGAGCTCGTCGCCGTCGCTGACCGCCTGCACGTACAGCGTCTCCCCGTCCGTCGCGCCGTTGATGACGGCGACCGGCAGCCGCACGGGGCTCCCGTCCCGCGTCTCCCCCACTTCGAGACGGCCCGTGTCCGTCTCACCCGGCGGGGCGCGGGCCGTTCCAAGCGTGATCATTACGCGAACGTGGGCCGGGCGCCCCTTTATCCGTTCGGTCCGCGGCGATCACCCGACACAAGCTTTATCGCCGTCTCGGTCGAGAAGTCGGTACCGAAGGTCGCGTTCGCCGAGCGCGCCGGACCGGCAGACGTTTCGCCCGGTCGGAGCGGATCCCGGCGATCCGGCCCGCCCGACCCGCCGTCGGGCACGGCTCCCTCACATGAGCATCGAGATCGACCCGCTACCGGACGACGCCGGACTCACGGTCACGGACCACATCGAGAACACCCAGTTCGAGGTGTACACCGATCGGGCAGTGGATCCGGTGGCGACCCCCGAGGACGCCCACTACTTCCCGGTCGACGCCAGCGTCACCGTCGAGACCGCGTCGGTCGAGATCCCGCGCGTCGCGGTCGTCGAGACACGCGCCGGCGACGGGACGCTGCTCACCCGAGGGGACTCCTACTGCATGCCCGACGGGACGTATCACGTCGGGATCGATCCCGCGCCGACCAAGCTCTACCTCGCCTTCGACGCCGGCTTCTCGGTGTCGACGACGGAGCGGACCACGCGGATCGGCCTCGACGCGCCGAGCGAGGTCACGCTCGGGTTCCGGTCGCTCCACCAGGTGCCCGCCGGGACCATCGAGACGCCCACCGACCCCGAGTCGCTGATGGAGGCCGTCTCGCTGCTCGGATCCGCGCTTCAGACGACGAGCCCGGAGCGGTCGTTCCCCACCCTCCGGGGACACCCGCCGCTGATCGAGCCGGGCGACGAGCTCCGCGTCCCCGACCGGATCGAACCGCTCGACTCCGGGGTCCGGATCGTCGTGCCGCCGGCGTACGAGTATCTCTACCCGGTCGTCTCGCTCGCGTACTACTTCGCGGCCGACGTCGTCCCCGGGAACGAGCCCCGGATCGAGGGCGACGGCTGGAGCCACTCGCTGGAGCCGGACTTCGAGCGCCGGACCGCCGAGATCCTGCGACAGTCGTTCCACCTCGACTGTCTCGTCCGCACCGAGGGGTTCTACCCGGTCGACCTCCACGAGCGCGAGACGACCGACCTCGACCTCGACTGGGGCCGCCTGTACGACCTGCCGCTCGCGGAGCGGCTGGGCGAGTACCTCGCGGTCCCCTTCGAACGGATCGAGCCCGAGCTCCCGCAGTGGACGCTGACGACCGACGTGCGGCCCGACCCCGGCAACGTCGAGATGCTCCCGTTCGTCGCCGGGGAGCTGTCGATCGTCCGGTCGCCCGAGACGGCCACGCCGGTGACCGCCGGCGAGGGCGGCGGCGTCGGATTCCTCCGCGGTCCGGGAACGGACTCGACTCCGCGCCCGGCGTCCCTCGGTCCGGACGAGTTCGTCCGCGGGAGCGCCGGGAGCGAGCCCGTCCGCGGCGAGGTGCCCGCCGACGCCGGCGTCTCTCGCGGCGCCGACGCCGCTGCCGACCGCGGCGCAGTTCCCGCCGACGCCGACTTCGTGCAGCCCGAGCCGGTCGACACCGTCGAGCACGCGTGGGTCGGCGACGGCGTCCCGCTCGACGCCAACAAGGCCACCCTCGACGCGTACCACCGCCGGCTGGAGGCCGGCGCGGTCGAGCAGTCGCGGATCTCCGTGCTCGTCGTCTGCAACGACGAGCAGATGCGCGAGGAGGGCGAGGTCGCGGACCTGTACGGCCTCCGCGACATGGTCCAGTTCGACATCGAGGTGCGCCACGACCTCACCCGCGCGGAGATGCGCGAGGTCCTCGAGTCCGACGTCGACTTCCTCCACTACGTCGGCCACGTCGACCACCGCGGGATGCAGTGTACCGACGACTACCTCGACCTGACCGACGAGGACCTCGACGTCGGCATCAGCGCCTTCCTGCTCAACGCCTGCCAGTCCTACCGCCAGGGCGAGGCCCTCGTCCACCGCGGCTCCCGCGGCGGTATCGTCACCCTCTCGGACGTGGCGAACTCGCCGGCGACCCAGCTCGGTCGGATCATCGCGCGCCTGATGAACAGCGGCTTCAACCTCCGCACCGCGCTCCACGTGGCGAAACGCGAGCTGATCACCGGACACCAGTACATCGTCGTGGGGGATGGAGCAGCGACGATTTGTCAAAATCGGAGCGGTATGGCGATCGTAGCCAGTATGTCAAGATCCAATGGCGGTGATTGGGATCTGTCTGCAGAAGTTTTCCCCAACCGAAACCATGGGGTCGGTTCGCTTGCAACACTTAATCTCAAAAACACTAATGATGATCATTATATCCCGTCCACTATTGTCTGCAGAGAAGTGACTGATGCTGATCTGGCTCGGTTTTTTGATTTGGAAATGTTGCCGATTTTTGTTGATGATGAGCTACAGTGGACCGATGAATTCTCTATCGGTTAGGGTCCAGGATTCGCAACTCCAGCATTCGCCGCCGCGGGCGCCGCCTGCGTCAGCAGGAGGAGCGCGGTGAACAGGACGCCGGCCATCTTCGGGTGCTCTGCCACGTAGTCTGCAACACTTTCGTGCATATTACACAAGATATCGCATGTAATTAAATCACACACTATTGTGCGGCAACCGTTTTCGGATATTTGAATACTCAGATACTATAAACAAAACCGGTTACGATCGAACCGCTCCGCGCCGCATCGCCTCGCTCGGCCGTATCGCCGGTGTATTAAAGACCGTTTCGGCGGAGGTATCGGCATGGGCAACGCGGACGACGTCGACCTCCTCGACCCGTTCCGTCAGTTCTTCTCGCTGCGGCGGGACGTGCTCGTCCTGTCGCTCGCGATGTTCGCGTTCAGTCTGGGATTCCAGATGACGAACCGGTACGTCCCGGAGTACATGTCGGCGCTGGGCGCGAGCGCGTTCGTCATCGGGCTGTTCGGGACCGTCGGCAACGTCATCGGCGCGGCCTACCCGTACCCGGGCGGGCGGCTCTCGGACCGGATCGGGTCGCGGGTCGCGCTCACGCTGTTCGGGCTGTTATCGAGCCTCGGATTCGGCGTGTGGCTCGTCGCGCCGACCCTCGGGACCGTGACGGTCGTCGGCGTCGTCTTCGAGCCGTGGATCTGGATCTTCGTCGGGCTCTTCCTCGCGCAGGCGTGGAAGTCGTTCGGCCTCGGCGCGACGTTCGCGATCGTCAAGCAGTCGGTCCCGCCGGAGCGGCTGGCGCGCGGGTTCGCGAGCACGGAGGTGTTCCGACGGACCGCGTTCCTGATCGGGCCGCTGATCGCGGCGGGGATCATCCAGTACGCCGCCGACTTCACCGTGAGCTTCCAGTACGTGCTCGCGGTGGCCCTCCTCTTCGGCGTCGTCGCCACCGCGCTCCAGCACGCGCTCTACGACGCCAGCGAGGACACGCTCGGGAAGGAGTTCGAGGGCGTGAGCGAGGTGGTCGCGGACCTCCGGAGCCTCCCGCCCGAGCTCCGCCCGCTGCTCGTCGCCGACACGCTCGTGCGGTTCGCGAACGGAATGGTGTACGTCTTCTTCGTCATCGTGATCACGCAGTTCCTCGAGGTCGGGCTCGACGTCGGCCCCCTCTCCCTGTCGCCGGCGGCCTTCTTCGGCGTGCTGTTGGCGATCGAGATGGCGGTCGCGCTCGTCTCCATGCCGCCCGCGGCGCGGGCCGCCGAGCGCGTGGGGCTCAAGCCGGTCGTCGCGCTCGGCTTCCTCGTGTACGCGGTCTTCCCGGCGCTCCTCATCAACGTCCCCGCCGACACTCCCCTGACCGCGCCGCTCGTCGTCTCGCTGTTCGCGTTCTCCGGGCTCCGGTTCGCCGGGCTTCCCGCTCACAAGGCGCTGATCGTCGGTCCCGCCGAGCGCGACACGGGCGGTCGCGTCTCGGGCTCGTACTACCTCCTCCGCAACGCGGTCGTCATCCCGAGCGCGGCGCTCGGCGGCCTGATCTACGGCGGGTTCGCGGTGCCGGGGACCGGGATCTCCGTCGCGGGAGACCCCGTCGTCGCGTTCGGACTCGCGAGCGCGGTCGGGCTCGTCGGCGTCGCCTACTTCGCGCTGTTCGGCGAGGAGTACGACGCGTACGCCTGACCGCCGGCGGAGAGGCGCCACGGGGTCGCGATCGCACCGGTCGTCTCGCCCGCCCCGACCGCCCCGCCGTTTTTTCACCTCCCGCGACCGAGGGCGGGTATGACCGACATCGCCGCCGCGATACGGGACGCGTTCGAACACACCGACTACGACCTCGGCGACGTCGCGGTCAACCGACGACAGGTGCGCGTCCCGGTGCTCCAAGAGGGGGCCGACCCCGCCGCGCTCCGCGCGGTGATCGAGGAGGCGCTCGGCGCGGACGCGGTCGCCGCCCTCACCGTGAGCACGGAGACGATCGACGGCGAGGACACCATCGGCACCGTCGTCTCGTTCCGTCACCGCCCCTGACGCGGTACGATTAAGCGTGCGGTGCTCGTATCTACTGGCCATACGATGACGTCCGACGACGGACACGACGGCGCACAGTACCTCGCCGGGTCGCCGGTCCGGGTCGCGATCCTCCGGACGCTCCGTCGGGAGCCGCGCCGTCCGGCGGACCTGACGGACGCGGTCGACGCGACTCGGACGACGGTCCAGCGGATCCTCGGCGGGTTCCGCGAGCGCGACTGGGTCGTCAAGCGCGACGCGACCTACCGCGTGACGCCGACGGGAGAGCGCGTTCACGACGCGTACGAGTCCCTGCTGGACGAGGTGGAGCTGGCCGATCGCTACGGGGGGTTCGCCGCCGACCTCGAACGCGTGGACGCCGGGTTCCCCGCGGAGGCGATCGACGCCGGAGAGCTGACGGTCGCGACGGACCGGAACCCGCTCGCCGCGGTCGATCGGATCACCGAGCTCCTCCGCGAGGGTCGTGACACGGAGATCCGCGCGGTCTCGCCCGTCGTCATCCAGCAGTTCAACCGGGCGGCCGCCGCCGCGCTCGACGCCGGCGCGGAGGTCGAGCTCGTCATCGACCGGGACGTGGTCGAGGCGTCGGTCTCCGACTTCGAACCGGCGACCGACCGCGCGCTCGACGACGACGACGCGACCGTCTACGTCTCGCCCGAGCCGATCGAGTACGGCGTGTTCAGGCGCGACGACGTCGCCTGCGTGACGGCGTACGACCGCCGGAACAACCCCCGGTGCGTGCTGGAGTCCACGGAGCCGACGGTGGTCGAGTGGGTCGACGACCGGTTCGAGTCGTTCGTCGCCGACGCTCAGCGGCTCTCCGCGGTCCTCGAGAACGCCTGACGTGGAGAGCGATTACGCCTCGGCGTCGCCGTCGGAGTCATCCGTGGACTCGCGCTCGCCGTCGCGGCGCTCGGGGTCGAAGTTGGCGGGGACGACCGTCGGGTGGTCGATGCCGACGGACGGGGTGCTCGCGCTCATGGCTCTGTCAGTGCGTAGGCGACGCGGCGACTAAAAATTACCCATGGGCATAACGCATGTCGCCCGCGGGTGGGTATATCCGGTGGTTATTCGCTTCGCTCCCGGTTTCGAGACTATTCGCCGAACTCCTCGGCGTACAGGTCCTGCGCGTGTTCGATTGCCGCTTTCGCGGCCGCCTTGTCCTCCCACCCGAGGGTCTCGACCTCCTTGCCGGCCTCGAGGTTCTTGTACGTCGAGAAGAACTCGTCTATCTCGTCGCGGATCTGCTGGGGGATGTCCGCGAGGTCCTCGATGTGGTCGAAGCGGGGGTCCTCGGTGGGCACCGCGATCACCTTGTCGTCCTGCTCGCCGTCGTCGTCCATCTTCATCAGCGCGACGGGGCGGGCCTCGACGATACAGCCGGGGAACGTCTGGTCTTCGACGAGCACCATCACGTCGAAGGGGTCCTCGTCGTCGTAGTACGACTGCGGGATGAAGCCGTAGTCGTACGGGTAGTGGACGTTCGAGTGGAGCACGCGGTCGAGGACGACGCCGGGGATGTCCTTGTCGTACTCGTACTTGTTCCGCTCGCCCTTGAGACACTCCACGACCGCGTAGATCTCGTCGGGCGCGTCCGGGCCCGTCTCGAGATCTTCCCAGAGGTTGACCATGTGCCCCGTATTCGGTCCATCGGTAGCAAAGTCCTTTCGGGTTCTCCGCGCCGTCCTCCCGACGATGCGGTATCGGTCGCTCCGCTCCGGACTCGCTTCCCGAAACCGGCGATATGATCTGATTGATCGGTTGTCACATTTCGTTCGAATTTTTTGATTTCTCTAACAGATCGTCACGGATACGCCGCTTCGACCGGTGATCGTTCGGATACGGCGCTCGGTCCGAATCGGTGGCGTCGCATCCGATGACACCGATACCGGCGGGAATCGAGGTGTTTTCCGCGGTTAGATATTTAAATACTGACGAACCTTGAGAAAGGTTATAAGTTCGGCTTCCCTTCAGTTAACCATGTCAGAGGCACAAGCAGTTACTGACACGGAGGCACCGCGGCCGGCGTCGGACCTAACGGCGTTCCAACAGAACATCCTCGCGATCCTGTCGGAGGAGCCCATGTACGGGCTCGCCATCAAGCGCGAGCTGGAATCGTACTACGGCTCCGAGGTCAACCACGGACGGCTCTACCCGAACCTCGACGACCTCGTCGCGGACGGGCTCGTCGAGAAGAGCGAGCTCGACAAGCGGACGAACCAGTACGAGCTGACCGAGGCCGGCCACGACGCGGTCCTCGGCCAGCTGGAGTGGGTCCTCGACCGGTTCGTTACCGACGAGGCGCGCGGCGACGAGATCCGCGCGCTCCTCGGCGAGTAACGCCCGAGAACCCCGCGAGACGCACCGGCGCGAAACCGACACCATTCTGGCACACGACGCGCGGTGAAAACCGCGCGCTTCCGACCTCCTGAGCGACGGCGTTGTCGTCGTCGATGTCGCCCTCGTTGTTGACGCCGCTGTCGTCGTTGACGCGGTTGACGCCGCAGCCATCGTCGACGCCGCGATCGGCGATACGGGTTCGACTACGACTCCTCCGGCCCGTCGACCTCGGCGGCGGCCGCCTCGATCACCGCCAGCGACTCCTCGACGACGGCGAGCTGCTCGTCGGTCGGCCAGCCGTTCCGCGGCAGGTACTCCTCGCGGAACTCCTCGCGTACCTCGGGGGTCGCGTCGTCGACCGCGCGCACGTAGTGGTTGCTCATGAACGCCGCGAAGCTGCGGGCGGTGTCGGCGTGCGTCTCCGCGTGCGCGTCCGCGATCGCGTCGGCGACCGCCTCGTTGTAGGCGGCGATCTCGTCGTATCGGTCGGCGTCGCCCGGCCCGGACAGCGACACCTCGACGGCCCGGTCGGTGGTCTCGATCCGGTCGAGCTGCACCGTCCCGTCGGCCATCCACTCGTCGGGGTACAACACGAGGGTGTCGTCGTCCTCGCGGAGCCGCGGGACGTAGTCGTGGCCCGCGACGAGCTCGTCGCGGCGCTCGCGGTAGAACGCCGCGGCCGCGTCGTCCTCGGTCCGCCCGGCGAGCCGCGTGAGCCGCTCCGCCTCGTCGACGACCTCGACCGGCACGTCCGGGACGCGGTCGTCGTCGTCGCTCGCGGCCTCTTCGGCCGGGCCGCCGTCGCCGTCGCTCGCGGCGTCCTCCTCGGCCGCCATCACCTCTCGGGCTCGCTCCTTCGCCCACTCCGGGGGGTCGTCATTAGTTCGCGTCATCGAGTGCCTCGTTCGCCAGATCGTCGGCGCGCGCGTTTATCTCTCGCGGAACGTGGCCGATCGACCAGCGGTCGAACCGCGCTAACAGCTCTCTGGCGCGCACCCGCTTCTCGCGGAGTTCGGGGTCGTTGGCGTCCCACTCGCCGCGCACCTGTTTCACGATCAGCTCCGAGTCGCCGCGGACGTCGATCGCCTCGAAGCCGTACTCGTCGGCCGCCTCCAGTGCCCGGATCAGCGCGGTGTACTCGGCCTGGTTGTTGGTGACCGTCCCGATCCGCTCGCCGCCCTCGGCGACGACGCCGTCGGACGTCACGAGACACCAGCCGACCGCGCCCGGGCCGGGGTTCCCGCGGGAGGCGCCGTCGAAGTAGACGTGCGCGCGGCCGCCCCCCTCCCGGAGGAGGTTCGTCAGCCGTGTCGGGTCGCTCCCCTGGACCACGACCTTGTCGTCGTACGCGACGGCGACGGCGCCCTCGCGCTCGGCGCGCCACCGCTCGTGGGCGGTGTTTCCCGTTTCGATCCGGACGCCGGCGTCCTCCAGGCGGGCCCGCGCGGTCGCCGGATCGCAGTCGATCGTCGGCATTCGATCCGAGTCCGTGCTCGCCGGACAAAGGGCTGTCCGTCCGGCGGGGGAGCCGCCGGCTCCGGCCCTCCCTATTTAAACGACCGAATGTATGGGGACCGAATACGGGGGGAACGCGTCTCTTCCTCCCGCCGTGGTGACCGGACCGTCGTTCGAGGCGGGCAGACGCACCGCCGAACCGACCGAACGGAGGCGGACCGGACGGTGACCCGCGAGGCCGAAGCGCCGGGACCGACGCGGAATCTGCCGACGGCGCTCGACGCGATCGTCGGCCGGCGGCTCCGCATGACAATCCCTCTCCCTCACGAACTTTTAAGTTAATCCGTTCGGATATTATATAAATGCGATGACACGGCCAACCCGGCAACGGGATCACGACCGGCAGCGTGTGCGGGACGAGGACGCCGACGAGACCGAAACCGACGCCGAGGGGGTCGACGCGGGCGAACTGGACCCCGAGGACTTCGAACCGGAGGAGCTCACGAGGACCGCGGACGGCGAACTGATACACGAGGAGAGCGGGCTCATCGTCGAGGAGGAGCAGATCGATCCCGGCCCGGAGTGGCGCGCGTTCAACCACTCGGAGCGGCAGTCGAAGTCGCGCGTCGGCGCCCCGACGACGAAGACGATGCACGACAAAGGGCTGACGACGACGATCGACTGGAAGGACAAGGACGCGTACGGGCGCTCCATCTCCTCGAAGAAGCGGTCGCAGATGCATCGGTTACGGAAGTGGCAGGAGCGCATTCGGACGAAGGACGCGGGCGAGCGGAACCTCCAGTTCGCGCTCTCGGAGATCGACCGCATGGCCAGCGCGCTCGGCGTCCCCCGCTCCGTCAGGGAGGTCGCCTCGGTCATCTACCGCCGCGCGCTCAACGAGGACCTCATCCGCGGGCGGTCGATCGAGGGCGTCTCCACCGCCGCCCTCTACGCCGCCTGTCGCAAGGAGGGAATCCCCCGGTCGCTAGAGGAGATCTCCGACGTCTCCCGGGTCGATCGCAAGGAGATCGGCCGGACGTACCGCTACATCTCCCAGGAGCTCGGCTTAGAGATGCGTCCGGTCGACCCCAAGAAGTACGTGCCTCGCTTCTCCTCCGAGCTCGAGCTGAGCGAGGAGGTCCAGTCGAAGGCCAACGAGATCATCGAGACGACCGCCGAGAAGGGGCTCCTCTCCGGGAAGTCCCCGACCGGGTACGCCGCCGCCGCCATCTACGCCGCTTCGCTGCTCTGTAACGAGAAGAAGACCCAGCGCGAGGTCGCCGACGTCGCGCAGGTGACGGAAGTCACCATCCGCAACCGGTATCAGGAACAGATCGAAGCGATGGGAATCCACGGGTAGCTCACGCCGAACCGCACCGGAGGGTGCGGAGTCGGGGCGCCGTTCTAACAGCCGTCGGAGAGGCCGACTTCCGCGGACTCGGCGACGACCTCGCCGTCGCAGCTGTAGTGTCCGTCGGCCTCGGAGCCACAGCGACCGTGGTCGTAGGTCTCGTTCCCGTTCGTCTCGCGATGGGCCATCGCCTGCAGCGTCTGGTCCGCCGCGAGCGGTTCGTCGAGCGGGACGGTGACGTCGGTGTGGCTTCCGGCCGGGAGGTAGTCGCTGACGCCGAGCGTCGCGTGGTCCGGCCCGTGGACGGCCACGTAGCCACCGTCCGGAACCGTCACAGAGTCGACGACGACCGCGTCGCCGGTCGTCGTCTGCGAGGAGAAGGAAACGGTGGCACAGGTTTCGTCGTCGTCGTCGTCGTCGGAGTCGGTCGAATCGTCCCCCTCGTCGGAGTCGGTCGAACCGTCCTCGTCGTCGGAGTCGGTCGAACCGTCCTCGTCGTCGGAGTCGGTCGAACCGTCCTCGTCGTCGGAGTCGGAGACCGTCAGCTCGGCGGTCGCCGTCTCCGCGGCGCTCTGCTGGTTGACGACGAGGGTGACGCTGGTGGTCCCCGCCGTGCCGGGGTTGACGACGTCCGCGAACCGGACGACGAGTTCGTCGCCCTGCTGGAGGGAGTAGTTGCCACCGAACCCGACGGTGAGCGTGGTGCCGTCGTCGCTGGCGCTCACGCTGCTCACGTCGTCGGCCGCGGAGACGTCGACGGTCGCACCGTCGGCGTCGTCGCCGCGGTCGATTCCGACCGTCTGAACGTCCTCGGCGCCGACGTCGCTCACGTCGGCCGCCTCGTAGTCGAGTACGAGAGAGTTCCACGAGCTCCCCACCGCGTCGCCGTCGACCGTGACGGTCGCGGTGTGAGTCGTCGTCGCGCCGGGCGCCGTGCTGTCGGCCGTCACGTCGCCGTCCGTCGCGGCGGTGACGGTCGACGTCAAACCGAGACCGCCGACTGATGCAGCGAGTAGTCCGAGCGTGCGTCGTCGTGTAGATCCTGTCATTGTCTGAGTCGGGTCACCGGCTGGCGCGCACCGTCGCTCCGGCGGCGCGTTAACGGGGACCCGAGGAGGTGATCGGGGCAGTTCCATTTCATTATCAGCATGGTAAATGCCGTGAAACGAAAGGGACCGAGCGGGAACCGCTGCCCGCCGTGGCGCGACCCGCCGACGGAACCCGTCGGCCGGGGCGACACCGTCAAGTCGCACTCGGGCCTACTGTCGGTGAATGCGGCTCGACGAGTTCATCGAGTTCGAGGCGAACGAGCGCGCCGAGCGGCGGCGCCTCGCCGCGGAGAAGGACTACGGCATCCTCGATCACCTCGACTCCTTCGAGCGGCGCTTCGACGAGCACGTCTCCGACGACGCCGTGGTCGGTAGCGTCTCCCCCTCCATCTTCGTCGGCCGGTCGAACTACCCGAACGTCTCGACCGGCCTGCTCTCGCCGGTCGGCCGCGAGGAGCGCGCGGACGCGTTCGAGACCTCCGCGTCGTGGTACGACGAGGGCGTCTCCATCTCGGACGTGTTCGACCGCCGGACGAGCCTGCTCAACTCGGCGCAGGGGGTCGACGTCAGGGACGTCGGCGCGACCGGCGGGGTCAGATCCGTCAGTGGCGGCGCCGGTCCGGCGGAGAGCGTCCACGACGCGTGGGACGGCTGGCTCGGCGTCCAGCGCGAGGTCGCCATCGCCGACCGCCCGGTCGACGTGGAGATCGGGCTCGACGGGCGACCGGACCTCGACTTCGACGTCGGCACGCGGGACATCAAGACGCCGACCGGGCCGCGCGCGGCCGCCCGAACCGCCGAACTCGGGGAGAACCCGCACGTCCCCCGGCCGGTGCAGAAGACCCTCGAGGACGACGACTGGCGCGCGGAGGGGGCGATGACGTACCTCTATCGCCGCGGGTTCGACGTGTACGAGATCAACACGATCCTCTCCGCGGGCGCGCTCGGCCGCGGCGCGGACCGGCGGCTCGTCCCGACGCGCTGGTCGATCACCGCGGTCGACGACACCGTCGGACAGTTCCTCCGCGGCTCGATCCGTGATAATCCGACCGTCGACCGGATCGAGGTCCACCGGAACGAGTACCTCGGAAACGCCTTCTGGGTGATCCTGGTCCCCGGCCGGTGGGAGTACGAACTCGTCGAGATGAAGTCGCCCGGATCGATCTGGAACCCCGACCCCGCGGCGGGCGTCTCCCTCTCGGCCGCCAACGAGGGCCGCGAGGGCCGGACCGGCTACGTCGAGGAGACGGCCGGCGCCTACTACGCGGCTCGGCTGGGCGTCCTCGAACACCTCGACGACCGCGGGCGACAGGCGAAGGCGCTCGTCTTACGCCACGTCTCCGACGATTACTGGGGCCCCGTCGGCGTCTGGCAGGTGCGCGAGGCCGTCCGGAACGCCTTCGAGGGGGAGCGCGGGACCGCCGAAACGTTCGGCGAGGCGGTCCACGGCGTCGCCGAGCACCTCCCGGTGTCGCTCGGTCGCCTCCGGCGGAAGTCGACGCTCGCGGCCGGCCTGCAGGCGAACCTCGGCGACTTCGTCGACGGCGGGTGAGCGCCGACCGCCGCGGGAACGCCCTCGCCCCGATCGTTTTAGTCGCGTCGCCGAGTGGGTAGCCCATGGTCCCCACGATCCCCGCGTTCGGCGGCATCCCTGCCGGTCCCGAACTCGTGATCATTTTGATGATCCTCGTGCTCCTCTTCGGCGTTCCCATCGTTCTCATCGCGGGAGCGGTGCTGTTCCTCAAACTGCGCTCCGACGACGAGGAGACGGACGCCGACCGGATCGCGGAGCTCGAGGCGGAGGTCGAACGGCTCCGCGAGAAGGTGGACGACGAATCGGACGAGAAGGCCGAGCGCGACAGCGAAGACGACGATCACTTATAAATGAACGGTCGGCGCGTGCCTCCGAGCGCCCAGCGGGCGCGAGGAGCACGCGCGAGGGAGCCGGTGAGCGCTCGGAGAGCGCGAACCGCGAGGCTGGGGAGGTGTGAGGCTGCGGTTGCTGTGCGGAGCGGGACTCAAAGGGGCAGTCGCGAGGACGGCACAGGCGACGCAAGCACCGCAGGGAGCGAACGAAGTGAGCGATCGAGGAGCGCAGCGAGCGTGCGCCGTCCTCGCGGCTGGGGCTTTGGAGGTGGTCACCGTGAAGTAGCCGAGTGCATATCACCGAGCGGCTGGGGCTTTGGAGGCGGTCACCGTGAAGTAGCCGAGTGCATATCACCGAGCGGCTGGGGCTTTGGAGGCGGTCACCGCAGAGAGATCGGTCACGTATAGCCGAGCGGCTGGGGCTTCGACACTGTTCACCGTCGGTCTGCGGTCGGTCACTTATAAGTGGCCGAGCCGATGGCGCGGTGTCCGCGCCGGGTTCAGTCCTCCGCCCAGTAGTACAGCTCCTCGCGCGGCGCGTCGCAGTTCGGGCAGTTCTCGGGGAGCTCCGTCCCGATCTCGCCCATCTCGCCGCACTCCCAGCAGCGCCACATCACGTAGGCGGTCCCGAACACGTCGCGGGCGTCCGTGAGGCTCAGCGACGCCGACCCGGACGGCGACGAGACGTAGAAGCCGTCGTCGTCCACCCCGCGGACCGTCCCGAGCTGGTCGCCGTCCTCGTCGTACACCGGTTGTCCGATGCTCACGTCGGCGAATACGGGTTCTTCGGAGGCCATGCGCGGGGGTACGGACCGACCCCTCATAAGTGTGGTATGTGAAGCCGTCGCACGATCGGTCGAAACCGCTCCGAAGCGACGCGGAAGCGACGACCGAGAAGCCGCTCAGGCGACCGGGGTCCGCTCGACGACGGTGCCGTCGACGGTCGGGTACTGCTCGACGATCTCCCCCTCGTCGAGGTCGCCGTCCTCGACCATCTCCTCTAAGAGCCACCACGCGACCTCGACGTGGCTCGATTTGACGGTGTAGAACTCCTCGGGAACGCCGAGCGCCTCGAAGCGATCGGGGTCGGCGAACGCCTTCCCGTAGACGAGGGTGCCGTCGTCGGTCACCTCGTCGAACTCCCGGCGGATGTTCTTCGCCATCCGCTTGAGCCGGTTCCGGTGTTGGGCGGCGTCCTTGAACACCGACGTACAGAAGTACACCTTCTCGTGGCTCGCCATCTCGGAGACGATCGCGTCGTCCTTCGACCCCTCGACGGCGGACATGTGGCCGTCCTGCAGCTCGAACCCCTCCTCCTGCATCCGGCGGTAGTTCCCGTCGGACATCTCGAACTCGTTGATGTTACAGAACTCCGCGGCGCCCTCGTCTAAGAACTCGAGGAACTCCGTCTCCGCGCGGATGCCGGGGATCTCGAAGGCGGGCGTGAGCCCCTCCTCGCGGGCGATGTACAGGATCTCCTCCCACTCGGTCCCGTGCATGTCGCCCCACAGCTCCACCGGCGGGTGGAAGCGGATCTCGTCGAGCCCCGCCTCCGAGAGGCGGCGCATGTTCTCGCGACCGCCCGTGATCCCGGTGTACAGATGGGTGTGGTGGTCCTCGCCGAACTCGTCTTTCAGCAGTTCGAGGTACCGGGTCGTCTTCGCCATCGCCTCCTGCGGTTCCCCGCCGGTGATCGAGGTGCCGAGCGCGCTCATGCGCTTTGCCTCCGCGATCACGTCCTCGTCGGACTCGACCTTCCGCTCGTTGGCGTACACGTCCGTGACGTTCTTCCGGTTCTCTCCGAGAGGGCAGTAGAAACAGTCCCGCTGGTCGCAGTAGCCGTAGACGAACAGCACCATCTTGCCGCCCTTGGCGCACTGTTCACAGCCCTTGGAGATCATCTACCCCCCTCTACCGCCCGCGGCCTCAAAAAGCGTGCGAACTCCGCGTTCCCGGGAGAGGCGTTGTCACGCGGTCGTCGCGGCCGCCACGGGCGGAAAATATCTGTGACTCAACAGCTCTGGTCGGGCGAACACAAAGTATGTACCGCCCCCGACGCGACCGGAGACTATGACCCGAGAGCCGACCGCGGACGAGAGAGCCGAGTCAGCCGACGCCGAGACGTTCACTCGCCGTCGCGCGCTCGCCGCCGGCGGTGCAGTCGCGCTCGCCGGCCTCGCCGGCTGCACCGCGCTCGACGTCGCCACCGGCGAGCCCGCCGAGTTCACCGCGGGCACCGCGACGGTCGCGGACGCGACGCTTTCGGAGAGCGGGTACGAGCTCAACGAGGTGACCGATCGGACCGTCTCGCGCGAGTTCGACGTGGCCGGACAGACGCGCGAGGTCCGCGTGACGAACACCGTCGCCGAGTACGACAAGGCCGTCGAGCTGTTCGGCGAGCGCTATCAGGCCGCCGTCTTCGCCGCGGTGACGACGCCGCAGGTGCAGGTGCTCGGGCAGGCGCTCAACCCGATCGCCGAGATGAGCACCCGCGAGCGCGCCGAGCTCATCCTGAGCCGCTACGAGAACGTCGGCGACTTAGACCGCGGCTCGGAGTACACGACGACGGTCCTCGGCGCCGACGCCGACGTGGTCGTGTACGCGGCCGAGGGCGAGATCGCGGGCACGGGGACGAGCACGGAGCTGGAGCTCCACATCGGCGAGCCGATCGCGGCCGGTGACGACTTCGTTCTCCCGCTCGCGGCGTACCCGGCCGCGTTCAGCGACGGCGAGAACGTCCGTCAGATGATGAACGGGATTGAACACGAGCCGGCGTCGGACGGAGACTGATCGGCGACTGATCGGCGACTGATCGGCGGCGACTGATCGGCGCCGGCTGAGGGGACGCGACCGGGCGCACGGGGCCGGAAGGCCGCGTCCCGCGAGCGGCCGATTCGAGCCGGCCTCCGAGCCGAAAACATATGCCGGGCCCTCGCTTAGCCTCGCGTAATGCTGTTGGTCCTCTGTGTCGACCTCGACGACGACCTCGGCCGGAAGACCGGGATCCCGACCCCGGTGATCGGCGCCGACGACGTCACGGAGGCCGCCGTCGCGCTCGCGACGGCCGACCCGGAGGACTCGGACGTGAACGTCCTCTTCCAGGGCGTGAACGTCCACGACGAGCTGGCGGCGGGCGGCGAGGAAGTCGAGGTCGCCGCCGTCACCGGCGTGGAGGGTTCAGACGTGAAGGCGAACCGCGCGGTCGGCAAGGAGGTCGACCGCGTCCTCGCCGAGCTGTCGACCGGCGAGGAGGTCTCCGCGGTCGTGATCACCGACGGCGCGCAGGACGAGTCCGTCCTCCCGGTGATCCGCTCGCGGATGCCGATCGACGGGATGCGCCGCGTCGTCGTCCGGCAGGCGCAGGACTTGGAGTCGCTCTACTACACGATCAAGCAGGTGCTGGCCGACCCGGAGACCCGCGGCACGATCTTAGTCCCGCTCGGCGTCCTCCTCCTCATCTACCCGCTCGTCGTCGTCGCGAACCTCTTCGACGTCGCCGGGGCGGCGGTCCTCGGGATCCTCTCCGGGCTCGTCGGACTCTACTCGCTGTTCCGCGGGCTCGGGCTGGAGGAGACCGTCGACGGGGCGGCCTCGACGGTGCGGAACGTCCTCTACACGGGGCGCGTGACCCTCGTCACCTACGTCGTCGCGCTCGCGCTGATCGTCGTCGGCGGCGTGCAGGGGGTCGAGACGGTCGAGACGGTCAGCGCGGTCCGCGGCGGTTCGATCACGGCCGGCGTGACCCTCGCCGCGTTCGTCCACGGCTTCGTCCAGTGGCTCGCTGTCGCCGGGATCACCTCCAGCCTCGGCCAGATCACCGACGAGTACCTCGGCGGCCGGTTCCGGTGGCGGTACCTCAACGCCCCCTTCTACGTGCTCTCCATCGCGGTCGTGCTGTACGCCGTCTCCGGATTCTTCCTGCCGGCCGCGCGGGGCGTCACGTCGCTCGGGCTCCCGGACCTCGCGATGGCGCTCGCGGCCGGCACGCTCACGGCCGTGTTGAGCACGCTCGCGTTCGCCGTCGCGGAGTCGCAGCTGCCGTCGGCGGCGAGCGTCGGGGAGCGAAAGAGCGGGTAGGCGGCGGGCGAAAAGAACGAGTGGGCGACGGGAAGGGGAAAGCCGGTCCGAGAGAGCTACCGCGGCGTCCACTGCTCGCAGGCGTCCATGTCGTCCATCAGTTCGTCGTGGTGGCCGCAGTACGGCTGCATTCCCTGATCGGTCCGGACGTAGTCGAAGTGCGCGCAGTTCCCGCAGTAGGTGTCACCGGGGCCGTCGCGCGCGGCGGCGTCGACGCCGGGCGAGACGTCGGCGCCGGCTTGCCCATCGGACCCCGGTCCTGAGAGTCCGTTCGGCCCGCCGGTCGGTCCCGCGTCGTCGAGGGGCGACCGGATGTCCGTGTCTGCCTCGCCGCCGTCGCTCACGCCGGCGGAGCCGCTCCCCCGCTGGCCCGAGGCGCCCCCGGACGAGCCCGCGCCGAGGCCGGTTCCGGACCCGGTCGTCGACCCCGCGTCGGACGGCGACCCGCGTCCGGTCGACGCTCCGTTCCTCGTCGTCGCGTCCGTCCGTCCCGCGCGGTCCGGCCGGTTCGTCTGCGTCTCCACGTCGCCGTCGGGGGTCCCGCCGAGGAGCCCGACGCCGCCCATCCCGTCGAGCTGGTCGCGGCCGACCTCGATGATCTTCGTCTCGCCTTTGTGGGTCACCTCCATCGTGACGGTGCCGCCGGGGTCGTTGCGCGTCTTGAAGTTGGCGACGCCGACGAACACGCTCCACAGCGTCGTCGCGGCGCCGACGAAGTACAGCCCCGCGGTCGGTAGGGTCAGGTCGGTCAGCTCCGGCCGCGGCCCGCCGACCCAGTGGTAGGGGTAGGCGTACGCGAACAGCGCCACGCCGAGACACATCACGCTCGCCCCGACGACCGCGGCGACCCGCGTGTTGCGGTCCGCCGGGAGCACGGTCATCACGCCGAGCAACACCAACGGGACGCCCACGCCGCCGAGGACGCCGCCGAGCCGCCGCGCCGCGCCCGAACTGTAGCCGCTCGGGAGGACGACCTCCGCGGCGACGAGGATCCCGGCGACGAGCAGCAGCGTTCCGGCGACGAACGAGCCCACGCCGAGGTAGAGCCGACGCGGGTCGACCTCGGAGCGTCCCCGTCCGCCGTACGCCTCCGAGAGACTGGTCATACGCGGCCTACGTCGTCCTCCCTGAAAACAGTATGTCAGACGTTCGCCCGCGGCGGGGGACGGAGCGGGTGTGGCGGGGCCGACGGGAGCGCGGCGACGCGAGCGTCGCCGCCGCGATCGGAGCTGGGGCCGCCGCTCAGACCAGCGCGTCGACGTCGACGTGCGCGTCGAGCAGCTCCGCCATCCGGTCGACGGTGCGCGCGTCCCGGGTCCGCCCGCTGCGGACGATCCCCTCGGCCCGGTCGATCGCGGTGACGGTGTCGGTGTTCACGGCGAGGACGGGCTTGCCCGCGTCGGCGGCCTTCCCGAGCACCGCGCCGGAGGGGCGGTGGCCGCCGGTCAGGACGAGACAGGCGACCCCCGAGGCGTCGAGCGCCGCGGTCTGGACGTCGGCGCGGTCGCCGCCCGTGATGACGGCGGCGTCGCGGGCGCGCCGGAAGTACCGAAGCGCCTCGTCGCCGCCCATCGCGCCGACGAGGAAGCGCTCGACGAAGCCGTCGGTGGGGGCGTCGGTGAGCAGCTCCGCGCCGAGCTCGTCGGCGAGCTCGCCGACCGTGACGCCCGCGAGCTCCTTCTCGTGGGGGATCGCGCCGAACACGGTGATCCCCTTCGACTCGAGGAACGGGATCCCGTCCTGGTCGAGCGAGTCGAACGCGTCGTCGGAGACCTTGTTGAAGACGACGCCGGCGAGGCGGTCGCCGAAGGCGTCGGCGGCCGCGAGCACGTCGTCGAGGTCGTTCGGGGAGCCGTACCCGGCGACGAGCACCACCCGCGCGTCGAGCAGCTCAGCGACGTCGACGTCGGTGAGGTCGACGACGCCGCCGGTGGTCCAGCTGGCGGCGCCCTCGACGAACATGTGGTCGCGGTCGGCGGCGAGCTCCTCGTACTCCTCGCGGACCCGGTCGCGGAGCGCGCCGGGGTCCTCGGTGCCGCGGACCGCGCCCTCGACGAACGTCGGCGAGTAGACGACGGGCTCCATCTGGTGCATCTCGGAGTCGAGGCCGAGCACCTCGCGGGCGAGCATGGGGTCCTGGTCGAGCGTCTTCCCGACGTTCGACTGGAGGCGGGTCCCCTTCGGCTTCATGTAACCGACGCTGCGGTCGCGGTCGGCGGCGAGCCGCGCGAGCGCGACGGTGATCGCTGTCTTTCCGGCGCCTTCTCCGGTCGCGGTGACGAGTGTCGTGGTGGTGTCTGTCATTGGTCGAGTTCCTCCGGGTCAACGGTGAGTCTCACGTCGACGGCGGCGGCGTTCGTGCCCCCGTCGGCGTCGGGCAGTGCGACGAGCGGGTTGATGTCGAGTTCGAGAATGGCCGGGAAGTCCGTGACCAGCTGGGAGAGCCGGCCGATCGTCTCGATCACGGCGTCGACGTCGACCGGGTCGCGGCCGCGGGCGCCCCGCAGTAAGGGCGCCGACTGGATCTCCTCGGTCATCTCGCGGGCCTCCGGCTCCGAGACGGGCGCGACGCGGAAGGTGGTGTCCTCCATCACCTCCACGAAGATGCCGCCGAGCCCGAACATCAGCAGCGGGCCGAACTGCGGGTCGCGGTTCATGCCGACGATCGTCTCGACCCCGTTCTCCAAGTCGACCATCTCCTGCACCTGCACGCCGAGCACGGTCGCGTCCGGCTGGTAGTTGCGCGCCCGGGTTATCAGGTCCTCGTAGGTGTCCGCCACGTCCTCGTCGCCGACGCCGACGGCGACGCCGCCGATGTCGGACTTGTGGAGGATGTCGGGCGAGACGATCTTCATCACGACGTCGCCGTCGACGTCGGCTGCGACCTCGGCGGCGCGCTCGGGGGTGTCGACGATCTCGCCGGCCGGCGTGGGGATCCCGTACGCGTCGAGCAGCTCCATCGCCTCGACGCCGAGGCGGTTGTCGTCGCGGTCGCGAACCGTCCCGAGGATCTCGCGTGCGCGCTCGCGGTCGACGTCGAACGACATCGGGTCCGCGTACTCGCGCTCCCTGATGTCGCGGTACCGCGCCAGCGTCGCGAGGCTCTCGATCCCGCGGGCGGGGTCGAAGTAGCAGGGGATCCCCCGCGCTTGG
Organism: Halorubrum sp. B52; assembly: GCF_059752555.1. Lineage (NCBI taxonomy): Archaea > Methanobacteriati > Methanobacteriota > Halobacteria > Halobacteriales > Haloferacaceae > Halorubrum > Halorubrum sp. B52. The sequence continues at coordinate 148,568 of NZ_MWTG01000008.1, forward strand.
AGCTGCTGTTTCGGCTCGCGGGTCCGGTCGCCGCCCATCAGGCAGGCGGCGACGGGGGCGTCCATCTCCTCGCTGACCGCCTCGATCGCGTCCGCGAGGTCGGCGAAGTCGATCGTCGCCGTCGGCGCGGCCAGCACGAGGGCCGCCCCGACGTTGTCGTCGGTGACGGTGATCTCCAGCGCCTCGCGAAACCGCTCCACGTCGGCGTCGCCGATCACGTCGACCGGGTTGTGGATGTTCGCCTCGTCGGGCATCGACTCGGCGAGCCGATCGGTCGTCTCTCGCGTGAACGACGCCATGTCGAGGTCGGCGTCCCCGACGGCGTCGGTCGCCATCACGCCGGGGCCGCCGGCGTTGGTGACGATGGCGACGCTGTCGGTGTCGGGGAGCGGCTGGCTCCCTAAGATTCCGGCGGAGTCGAACAGCTCGTCGACCGACTCGGCGCGGATGACGCCCGCCTGGTCGAGGCCGGCCTCGTACGCCTTGTCGGAGCCGGCGAGGGTGCCGGTGTGCGAGGAGGCGGCCTGCGCGCCGGCGCTCGTCCGCCCCGACTTCACGGCGACGATCGGGGTGTCCTGCGTCGTCTCGCGGGCCGTGTCGATGAACTCGCGGCCGTCCTCGATCCCCTCGAGGTAGCCGATGATCACGTCGGTCTCCGCGTCGTCGCCCCAGTGGTCGACGAAGTCCGTCTCGTCGAGGACGGCCTTGTTGCCGAGCGAGACCACGTCTTTGAATCCGATCCCGTTGTCGTTGGCCCAGTCGAGGACCGCGGTGACGAACGCCCCCGACTGGCTCATGAAGGAGAGCCCGCCGGGGAGCGCGTTCTCCGGGCCGAACGTCGCGTTCATGCCCGAGGGCGTCGACATGATCCCCAGGCTGTTGGGGCCGACGAGGTCGAGGTCGTACTCGTCGGCTATCTCCGCGAGGCGCCGCTCCCTCGCCGCCCCGTCCTCCCCCGTCTCGCCGAACCCGGCGGTGATGACGACGACGTTCCGGACGCCGGCCGCGCCGCACGCCTCGATCGCGTCCAGCACGATCGAGGGCGGCACGACGATCACGGCGACGTCGGCGTCGGCGTCGGCCACCTCGTCGACGCACGGCGTCCCGAGCACCTCGTCGTAGTTCGGGTTGACGGGAACGGTGTCGCCGTCGAAGTCGTCGAGGAGGTTCGACGTGACGGCGCGGCCGACGGCCCCCTCGCGCGACGTCGCGCCGACGACAGCGACCCGATCCGGGTCGAACAGCTCGTTGAGCGTACCCATCAACCCCGATATACGCGAACCTCCGGCTTAAGATCGGTGGGAGCGTTTTCGGTAGTCGAGTCAATAACTAACGATCGATCGGGAGTCGTCCGGTTCGGTCGATGGATCTCCGCCGACTGGTGCGTAGCCGCTCCGATCCGACAGATCCGCTGACTCCGTCTCCCCCGCTCTCAGTTCGTTCCCGCTTCGCCCCCCGGTTCCGGGGCGGCGTCGCCGCGTCCGTCGGCGTCGCTCCCGCCGCGCGCCCGGTCCGCCGCCTGCGGGCGCTCGGGCGTCGTCGCCGTCGCGAACGGGTCTTCCCCCGCCTCTCGGGCGGCGTTCGGGACGCTGAGGGTGACGACGTTCCCGTTCGGATGGGTGTCGAACGAGAGGTCGCCGCCCGACCGGTTCGCGACCCAGTAGACGAGCCACAGCCCCATCCCGCCGGTGTGGCGCAGGTCGTCCATCTCCCACCGGTCGGCGATGACGCACCGCTCCTCCGACGGGATCGGCGGGCAGTTGTCCCGGATCGCGAATTCGACGGTCTCGGCCGTCTCGGTCACGTCGATCCGGACGCGCGGCGTCGACTCCGCGTGCTCGATGGCGTTCTCGACGAGCTCGGCGATCGCGTAGTCGAGCTCCGGATGGGTGAACGCCCGCACGTCGCGCGGGTACGAGACGGTCACGCTCGCGGCGGACTCCCCGTCGGCGGTCGGGGCATCGTCGGCCGGGTCGTCGGCGGCCGGGGCATCGTCGGTCGGATCGTCGTCGCGCACTCCACCGGCGGTCGGGTCGCGGTAGCTGACGTCGATCTCGCCGCGGTCGTCGCAGTCGTCGGCGATCATCCCGAGCGCCTCCTCGACGACGGGGGCGACCTCCATCGACCGCGGCGAGCCGCGCCGGCGCAGCAGGTCGATGACGCCGCGCTGCTTCTCGGCGGTCGTCAACAGGTCCGAGGCGATCCGCCGGATCGTCTCCGCGTGCTCCGCGAGCTCCGCTCCGAGGTCGGCCAGCTCGGCCGGGTCGCTCGGCGGCGATTCGGGGTCGAACGCGTCCGCGCCCGCCACGCGGTCGGCGATCCGTTCCGCCGTGCCGTCGACGATGTTCATGTCGTTTCGGATCGTGTGCCGGAGCAGGTTGTCCATCACGGCGAGCTGTCGCTCTCGGCGGTACTCGTCGGTGACGTCGCGCGCGAATCCGATGACTGCGACGACCTCGTCGTCCTCCACGACCGGCTCGCCCGGCACCCGAACCCACCGCGTGGGCCCGTCCTCCGTTCCGAGCCGATAGTCGATCAGCGTCGACTCGCCGGCGGAGAGCCGCTCCATCGCCCGCTCGACGTACGGCCGGTGGTCGGGATGGACCGCGTCGAGGAAGCTCTGGGGGTTCCGACGGAGCCGCTCCGGGGCGATGTCGAACACCCGCTCGACGGCGTCGTTGACGAAGAGGAGCTCCGACCAGTCCGCGGAGAACATCCAGAACACGTCGGGCGACACCGACGCGATGGTCTCGAGCCGCCGCCGCGACTCCACCTCGCGGGTCGCGTCGCGGGAGGTCAACACGTAGCCGTCGACGCCCGTCTCCGCGGGGGTGTGAACCCGGGTCCGGAGCCACACCCAGCCGCCGTCCGCGGTGGCGTAGCGGTATTCGATCGGCTCGTCCGGGGTGACCTCGCCGGCGACGATCCCCGCGAACGTCTCCCGGAGCCGCGCCTCGTCTTCGGGGTGAACGAACTCGAACGCGTCCGTCCCGACGAGCCCCTCCGGGTCGAATCCGATCAGGTCGACGGCGGCCGCGTTCACGTGCCGGTAGATCCCGTCCTCGTCGAGGACCACGACCTTGTCCTGCGCGAGGTCGAGGAGGGTCTCGGGATCCGGTCCGGCGTTCATACGGTAAGGGATCGCCATGCGGTACATAAGGCTGACCGCCCGATTATCAGGGGAGAAAAAGTCGAAGACTCGGGGTCAGTCGGCCGAGATTCCGGTCGTTTCGGCGACCGCAGTGAGCGAGTCGGGGCCCCCGTCCTCCACGGTCAGCGTGACCCCGTCGTCGCCGAGTTCGATCGTCGCGTCGGTGGCGCCGCGGGAGTACTCGGCGGCGTGGTCGCCCTCGGGGTCGAAGCGGACGCCCTCGACCAACAGCGGCGTCTCGCTCAGTCGCTCGACCTTCCGGTAGGCCGTCGAGAGCGCGATGTCGCACGCGTCGGCCAGCTCGCTCGTCGTCATCGGCGCGTCGGCCGCCCCGAGGATCGCCCGGCAGTCGGGGTCCGCCAGGACGTCGAAGGTGGCGTCCAGCGTCTCGTCGCCCTCGGTCACCGTCGTCGGTCCGGTCGCGTACGAGGCCTGTCGCTTCATGGATGTAGATACCGGCTCCACCCACCCCAACACCGCCCCTGCATATGAGGGGTGTTTTATAAGCGAGAGCGGGACGCGGCCGGTTTCGACCGCGCGAGATCCGACGCTCGGCCGCGCGCGGCGCGAAGCGTGAGCGCCGGCCGACGGGACCGCCGACGGCTCCACGGCGTCAACGTTTTGCCCGGGGGCGGTCACGGACGGATGCAGATGGGATCCGGCATCAGAGCGGAGGTCTCGCTCCCGGCGGGGACGCCGTCGCCGTTCGAGGGCGTCGCCGACGGGTCGACGCCGATCTACAGCGTCGCGCGAAGCGCGCCGGACGGCGCCGCGGGGACGGCCGTCTTCGAGTTCATCGCCGACGCCGACCTGTCCGTCCCCGAGGAGGTCGACGTCGTCTTCGACTACGGCGCCAAGGCCGCCTATCGGTTCGAGACCGACCCCGACGAGGAGTCGCCGTTCGCGGTGCTCGACCGCCACGGGCTCCCGGCGTCGGAGACGACCGTCCGGGACGGGCGACTCCTCGTCACGTTCCACGCGACCGACCTCCCGACGCTCCGGTCGGTGCTCGACGCGTTCCGGGAGTCGTCGCCGGACATGGAGGTGTTGCGGCTCCTCCAGTCGTCGTCGACGCCCGAGGAGTCGGACCTGGTCACCGTCGACCGGAGCGACCTCACCGAGCGCCAGCGCGAGGTGCTCACGGTCGCCTACGACGCCGGCTACTTCGATCACCCCAAGGGGGCGAACGCGGGGGAGGTCGCCGAGGAACTCGGCATCGACCGCTCGACGTTCACCGAGCACATCGCGGCCGCACAGCGGAAGCTGCTCTCGGCGCTACTGGACTGAGCGGCCGCGTGCGGCCGAAAGCCGCCGTTGACCGGATTCCGAAACTTCAGGAATCCAAACCATCCTTCATGAGTGTCCGTGTCGTACCCGTATCCATGACGAGTCCAGGGACTCACACGTTCGTCTGCCCGGAGTGCCGTCGGTCGATCGAGGTGGACGACGCCATGCGGGCGACGCTGCTCGACGTGGGCTGCGTCGTCTGCGGCGAGCCCGTCACCGAGAGCGACATCAGCGACCCTCAGACCGCGTAGGACCCCCCGCCGATCCCGTCGTTCCCGCTCTCCCCCCGCGCCCGATCCGTCTCGTGTCCTTTATCCCGGCGTACGCCGACTGCTTGGGTATGGCGACGAACAGCGAGGTCGAGATGACCGACGCGGAGGTCGACGCGTTCCTCTCGCGCCACGAGACCGGCGTGCTCTCGCTCGCGCGCGACGAGACGCCGTACGCGATCCCGATCTCCTACGGGTTCGACGAGGAGTCCCGCGACGCCTTCCTCCGGCTGGTGTCGACGCCCGACAGCGAGAAGCGCGCGTTCCTCGCCTCGGAGCCGCAGGCGCGGATCGTGGTGTACGAGGAGGACGGCGACGAGTACGGGAGCGTCGTCGGCGTCGGCACGCTCCGCCGCGTCGACCTCGACGAGCTCACGCCCGAGACGATCGCGCAGTACGGGGAGACCCGCCGGCCGCTGTTCGAGATCTGGGCCGACGGGAAGTCCGACCTCGACATCGACCTCTACCGGTTCGTCCCCGACCGGCTCACCGGACGGACGATCGTCGTCGAGCGCGACGAGGAGTAGCGGTCGCTCGCGTTTTCGATCTCAGACCCCGCGAGCACTGCGTCCGGGCGGGCCCCTACCCGTCGTCGGGATCGTCCGAGAAGTCGTCCTCGCTGGCGCCGGTCGTACAGACCGGACAGCCCGTGGCGAGGATCGTCTCCCGCATCTCCTCGTTGACCTCGATGGTCTGCGCGCAGTCCGAACAGGTGAATTGAACGGTCGTCAAACTGGACCTCTCTCGTCTCGCCGAGACGGCGCCGGGCGATATAAATGACCGGCTTCGACGACGGCGGCTCGTTCGTCCGATACCCTCTCCGCCTCAGTCCGTCCGCGGGACCGCGTACGCGCCGACCGCGAGGAACGCGACCGCGAGGACCGAGAGGACGGCGAGGTCGCCGGCCCACGCGCCGGGCTCGTGGACGACCGCCCGCGTCCCGCGCGCGAAGTACGTCAGCGGCGAGGCGGCGACGGCCGGGCGGAACCACGCCGGCAACAGGTCGGGGGAGACGAACGTCTCCGAGAGGAAGAGGAGGGGGAGCGCGACCGTGTTGCTCGCGGCGATCACGCCGTCCTGCGAGTCGGTGAGCGCGCCGAGCACCGCGCCGAGCCCGCAGAACAGCGCGACGCCGACGGCGACGAAGACGGGGAGGACCGCGAGCGCGGGCGAGACGACCGGCTCGGCGTCGGTCACCGCGAGCACGAGCCCGAAGATCAGCAGGCTCGCCGCGCCGATGATCGCGACGTTGACGAGGGTGTGCGCGAGCAGCCACTCCGCCCGCGAGAGCGGGGTCGTCGCCAGCTTCTCGAACCGCCCTCCGTCGCGGTGGCGGGCGATCTCCGAGCCGACCCGCGAGAGGGGGGTAAAGAGGACGACGACCGCGAGGTAGCCGGGGATGTAGTACCCCGCCGGCTCCGCGAACAGCCCGCCGCCGGTGGGTTGGGTGCGGACCAAGGCGCCGAAGATCATCACGAGGATCACCGGGAAGAAGAACGTGAAGAACACCGCCGTCCGTCGGCGGAGGAACGACCGCGCCGCCGCGGTCGCCTCGGTGCGGACCCGACCGACGCGGGTCATCGGTCGCCTCCGTTGGCGGCGTCATCGACGGCGCCCCCGTCGGGCGCCGCCTCGTCGCCGGCGCGCTCCGCGGCGCCGCCCGCTCCCTCGCGCGGCGAGTACTCCTCGCCGGTGAGCCGCAGGTAGACGTCCTCCAGCGAGGGCTCGGACCACGCGAGCGACTCGAAGGCGACGCCGGCCGCGTCGAGGGCGTCGACCGCCTCGCCGATCGCTTCGGGTCGAACGCCGCGGACCCGCAGCCCCCCTCGGGTCGACTCGACGTCGACCCCCTCGGCGCCGCCCGCGAGCGTCTCCGCGGCGCGCTCGCCGACGCGGTCGACGACCGCCTCGCCCGCGGGTCCGTCGAGGGTCACGTCCAGCCGCGGCGCGCCGCCGTGCTCGGCGATCAGCTCGTCGGGTCGGCCGACGGCGACGACCGCGCCGTCTCGGAGGAGGGCGACGCGGTCGGCGAGGAGCTCGACCTCGTCCATCGCGTGGCTGGTGAGGAAGACGGTCGTGCCGCCGTCGGCGAGCCGCTCGATCAGGCGGTGGATCGACCGCCGGCCGGCCGGGTCGATCCCGGTCGTCGGCTCGTCGAGGAACAGCAGGTCGGGGTCGTTGACGATGGCGGTCGCGACGCAGGTCCGGCGCTGTTGTCCCCCGGAGAGCGTCTCGTACCACGCGTCGGCGTCGTCGGCCATCCCGACGTCTCGGAGGACCGAGCCGACATCGCGGGCGGCGTCGTAGAGCCCGCCGTAGTAGTCGACCAGCTCGCTCGCGGTGAGGCGCTCGGGCGGGTCGAACGACTGCGGAAGGAGGCCGACCCGCTGCGGGTCGACCTCGCGGGGCGAGACACCGAACACGCGCAGGTCGCCCTCGGCGTCGGTCGTCCCCGTCAGCGCGCGGACGAGCGTGGTCTTGCCGGCGCCGTTGGGGCCGATAAGCCCGAACACCTCGCCGGCCTCGACGCGGAGGTCGACCCCGTCGAGCGCGACGACGTCGCCGTACGACCGCCGGACGCCCTCGGCGACGAGCGCCGGGTCGCCGGCGGCGTCGCGCCCCTCCGTCCCCTCCCCGGCGGCCGACGCGGCCGCGGTCTCGTTCATGCGACCGGGTCGGGTCGCCGCGCGCGTAAGGGTTGCTCTTCGCGTCGAGGGCGGTGCGACCGCCGGCCCTCGCGGCCGGTGACGACCCCGCCGTTCGCCCCGGTCCGTTACGCCTAAGCGACGCGCCGCCGACCCACGGGACATGGACTACCACGAGGCGGCGGCGTTCCTCTTCGACCTCCGCCGCTTCTCGGTCAAGCCCGGGACCGAGCGCGTCGCGGCGCTGCTCGACCGGCTCGGCAACCCCGAGGACGACGTGCCGTTCGTGCAGGTGGCCGGCTCGAACGGGAAGGGGAGCACGGCGCGCATGACCGAGTCGATCCTGCGCGAGGCCGGGCTCTCGGTCGGGCTCTACACCTCGCCGCACCTCTCCGCGCTCGCCGAGCGGGTCCGCGTCGACGGGCTCCCGATGACCGGGGACGCGATCGCCGCCTTCGTCGCGGAGGCGAAGCCGTGGCTCGTCGAGCGCGCGGCCGCCGGCGAGCCGCTCACCTTCTTCGAGGTCGTCACGGCGATGGCGGTCCGCGAGTTCGCGCGCCGCGACGTCGACGTCGCGGTGCTGGAGGTCGGGCTCGGCGGCGAGTACGACGCGACGAGCGCGGTCGCCCCGGTCGCGACCGCCGTGACGAACGTCTCGCTCGAACACACCGCGGTCCTCGGCGACACGATCGGCGAGATCGCCCGCACCAAGTCGCGGATCGCCGAGCCGGGCGCCCCCTTCGTGACGGCCTGCGAGGGCGAGGCGCTCGACGTCGTCCGCGAGGTCGCCGGCGAGGCGGGCGCGCCGGTCGCGACGGTGGCGGGGGCCGCCTCGGATGCGGACGCGGACGCCGACGGCGAAGGAGACGCGGACGCCGACAGCGAGGGAGACGACGCCCCCGCCCTCTCCGTCGCCTACGACGGGCGCGTGAGCCCCACCGACGCCGAGGTGACGCTCGCCGGCGAGGTCGCGGGAACCTACCGGATCCCGCTCGTCGGCGACCACCAGGCGACGAACGCGGGCGTCGCCGTCGCACTGGCCCGGCGGACCGCGGCCGCGGTGGCCGACGACGGAAAGAGCGAGGAGACGGAAGCGGACCCCCTCCCGGAGTCGGCGGTCCGCGACGGGCTCGCGCGGGCGACGTGGCCCGGTCGGTTCGAGGTGGTCGACACGGCGCCGCTGACCGTGCTCGACGGCGCGCACAACCCGGCCGCCTGCCGGACGCTCGCGGGGACGCTCGCCGAGTACGACTACGACGACCTCCACCTCGCGTACGCCGCGATGCACGACAAGGACCACGCGGGCGCCGCGAGCGCGCTCCCCGACGCCGCCTCGGCGGTCACCTGCCGGCCGGCGCTCGACCGCGCGGAGGACCCCGAGGTGCTCGCGGTCGCGCTCCGCGACGCCGGCGTCGACGAGGTGACCGTCGGCGACGACGTGGCCGCCGCACTCGACGCGGCGGTCGCCCGCGCCGACCCGGACGACTGCGTGCTGCTCGTCGGCTCGCTGTTCGCGGTCGCCGAGGCGCGCGCGGCCCGGCTCCGGACCGTGACGCCGCGGTCGGTCGGCGGAGCGGGCGAGCGCGACGGGGCCGACCGAGGCGCCGACGCGCGCCGCACGCTCGAGGCGGCCGGGGTCCCGCCCGACGCGGCCGCGGCCCACACCGATGGGATCGACCACCGCGTGCTCACGCTCCGACTCCGCGGCGACCGCGCCGAGCGCCTCGCGGCCGCGGTCCGGGCGGTCGGCGGTGACGCCGCGATCGGCGGGCTCGGCGCGGGCGAGGGTCGCGTCCCCGGCGGCGAGCAGGTGCCGATCACGCTCGGCGCGACGGTCGCGGCGTACCGCGAACTGCTCGACCGCCTGCGCGCCCGGGAGGGCGAGGGACTCGCGGGCGTCGCGGTCGACCTCGCCGACCGGCTCGGGATCGACGAGGACGACTCACACACCGAGGGAGGGTCCGGCTCCGAGGCCGGTTCGGGCCACGACTACCCGTGGACCGACGGCACCGCGGTGATGGGCGTGCTCAACGTCACGCCGGACTCCTTCCACGACGGCGGGCGCCACGAGGCGCTGGCGGACGCGGTCGCGGGCGCGGAGCGCATGGTCGAGGCCGGGGTCGACGTCCTCGACGTCGGCGGCGAGTCGACCCGGCCGGGCGCGGATCCGGTTCCCGTCGACGAGGAGATCGACCGCGTCGTCCCGACGATCGAGGCGGTCCAGTCGGTGCCGGCGGTCGCCGACGGCGACGTGCTGATCTCGGTCGACACGCGGAAGGCGGACGTCGCGGAGGCCGCGCTTGAGGCCGGAGCCGATATCATCAACGACGTGACCGGGCTGGAGGACCCCGCGATGCGCGAGGTCGTCGCCGAGGCGGACTGCCCGGTCGTCGTGATGCACAGCCTCGACGCGCCGGTCGACCCGTCGAACGACCCCGAGTACGACGACGTGGTGGGAGACGTGATCGCGTCGCTCCGCGAGCGGCTGGCGCTCGCCGACACGGCCGGGATCGACCGCGACAGAGTGATCGTCGATCCCGGGCTCGGCTTCGGGAAGTCGGCGGCCGAGGCGTTCGAGCTGCTCGACCGCGTCGGGGAGTTCGCGGCGCTCGACTGCCCGGTGCTGATCGGCCACTCGCACAAGTCGATGTTCGGGGCGGTCGGCCGCGACCCGGACGACCGCGAGCACGCCACCGTCGCCGCCACCGCGCTCGCCGCGGATCGGGGGGCCGACCTCGTGCGCGTCCACGACGTGACGGAGAACCGCGCCGCGGTCGACGTCGCCGCCGCGGTGAACGGGGCGCTGCGGGAGGACGGCACCGACGTCCCCGGCGAATGACGGCAGCGTTTTCCTTTCGCACCCCGTCGCGCCCGTATGGCCCGGCGTCTGCTGCTCGGCTGTAGCGCGGTCGGGAACACGCTCGTCGACCGCAGCCGCGAGGAGGGCGTCGAGCTCGTCGCGATCACCGACGACACCGGATGGGTGTCGACGCTCCGCGACCGCAACGTCGCCACCGTCGAGGCCGATCCCACCGACCCGTCGGCGTACCCCGACCGCGCCGCGGTCGTGCTGGTCGCGAGCGACGACCCCGCGCGCAACGTCGCCGCCGCGGAGGCCGCCAGAGAGCGCTACCCGGACGCGATGATCGTCGCGCACGTCGGGACGAACCCGACCGCGGCCCAGCAGTCGGCGTTAGAGGCGGTCGCCGACCGCGTCGTCGACCCGGTCGAGGCGTTGGCCGCGCGCGTCCGGCGGGCGACCGGCGCCGACGGCGACGAGCTGCCGGTCCGGCTGCTCTCGACGCTCCGCGAGCTCTCCGGTCCCCTCCTCGTCGTCGCGCACGACAACCCCGACCCGGACGCCATCGCGAGCGCGATCGGGCTGGCGCGGGTCGCCGACGTCGTCGGCGTCCCCGCCGACCCCTGTTACGGCGGCGAGATCGCCCACCAGGAGAACCGCGCGATGGTGAACTTACTCGACCTCTCGCTGTCGACGTTCGACGACATCGACCTCGACGACTACGACGGGGTGGCCCTCGTCGACCACTCCCGGGCGGGGATCAACGACAGCCTCCCCGAGGAGTATCCCGTCGACGTGGTCGTCGACCACCACCCGCCCCGCGGGCCGGTCGCGGGGTCGTTCGTCGACATCCGGCCGGACGCCGGCGCGACGAGCACGCTGATCGAGGAGTACCTCTCGCGGCTCGGCGTCGAGCCGGAGCGGGAGCTCGCCACGGCCCTGCTGTACGGGATCCGGATCGACACGAAGGACTTCACTCGGTCGACGTCGATCCCGGACTTCGAGGCGGCGGCGTCGCTGTCGCCGCTCGCCGACGAGTCGACGCTCGAACGCGTCGAGAGCCCGAGCGTGAGCCAGGAGACGCTCCGAGTGCTCGCGAACGCCATCGAGGGGCGGGACGTCCGGGAGTCGACGGTCGCCTCCTGCGTCGGCGAGATCAGCGACCGCGACACCCTCGCGCAGGCGGCCGAGCGCCTCTTGGACCTCGAGGGGATCACGGTCACGTTCGTCTACGGCTACATGGACGGGGTGATCTACGGCTCCGCGCGGTCGCGCGGCGCGGAGCTCGACGTGGGCGAGCTGCTCCGCGACGCGCTCGACCCGGTGGGCTCCGCGGGCGGCCACGCCACCATGGCCGGCGCGCAGGTTCCCCTCGGCATTCTGAAGGAGGTCTCGGAGTCAGAGTCGCTGCCGGAGGTCGTCGAGGCGTTCGTCTCCGGCCGCTTCTTCGAGGCGCTCGCCGACGCGCCGACGCAGCCGACCGGCGCGCCGCCGGAGTTCCCGACCGAGTGAGCGACCGTCTCACGACGGAACCGAGGGGGTTCCCGCGGTCGGCCGCCCGTCGCGCCCGATGGCGCAACCTACATACTTCGCGGTGGCGAACAGTATTGCATGACTGACGATATTGTCGACCACCGCCGACTGATCATCGCCGGCACCGGTATCGCGGGGCTCTCCGCGGCCATCTACGCCGCGCGGTCGAACAACGACCCCCTGCTCATCGAGGGGGACGAGCCGGGCGGCCAGCTCACGCTCACCACCGACGTGGAGAACTACCCCGGCTTCCCCGAGGGGATCTCCGGGCCGCAGCTGATCAACGACATGAAGGCGCAGGCGGAGAAGTTCGGCGCCGAGGCCCGCAACGGGGTCATCGAGGACGTCTCGAAGGAGCCGGCGGGTCACTTCCGCGTCGCGCTCACGAACGGCGACGTCTACACCGCCGACGCCGTGATCGCCGCGTCGGGCGCCAGCGCCCGGACCCTCGGCGTCCCCGGCGAGGACGAGCTGATGGGGTACGGCCTCTCGACGTGCGCGACCTGCGACGGCGCCTTCTTCCGCGGCGAGGACATGCTCGTCGTCGGCGGCGGCGACGCGGCCATGGAGGAGGCGAACTTCCTGACGAAGTTCGCGGACACGGTGTACATCGCGCACCGCCGCGAGGAGTTCCGCGCGGAGGACGTCTGGATCGAGCGCGTGATGGACAAGGTCGAGGACGGCGAGATCGAGCTCCTCCTCAACACCGAGCTCACGGAGATCCACGGCACGCCCGAGGACGGCGTCGACCACGTGACGCTCGTCGAACACCCGGACGGCCACCCGACGGAGAAGCTGGCAGACCCGGCGACCGCCGACGAGGTCGACGAGTACGAGTTCGACGTCGGCGCCGTCTTCTTCGCCATCGGCCACACCCCGAACACGGACTTCCTCGAGGGGACGGGGATCGAGACCGACGACGACGGCTACCTGATCACCGAGGGCGGCCGCGGCGGCGGCCAGACGCGCACCGGCGTCGAGGGCCTCTTCGGCGCGGGCGACGTGGTCGACTTCCACTACCAGCAGGCGGCCACCGCGAGCGGGATGGGCGTGAAGGCCGCGCTCGACGCCGACGACTACCTCTCCGAGCGCGAGCGCGCCGGCGAGCTGTACGAGGGCGAGGCCGACGCCGCGGCCGCGGACGACTAGGACCGACCGCCTCGGCCGCGCTGGTCGGTTCGATTGGTTCCACCGATCCCGATTTTCACGGTGAGCGGGGATCGACCGTCTCGGGTCCGGTGACGGCTTCCGACCCTCCGGCCGGTCGGATCTACGTGATCGGTGCGAGACCCACGGAGAACCACTCCAAAGCCCCGGCCTCGGCGGACGGCCCGGCGCGGGTTGCTCGCACCCGCTGGGCGCTCGGAGGCGCGCAGGGCGAGAGCGAAGCTCTCGCTTGCAGCCGGCGCGTAGCGCCGGCGACGCCACCGCAGCGCAAGCACTCATATATCGAAATCGGCGGGCGCGCTTTTTAAACCGGACGCGCACGGACGGGAGGTATGCTCGTCGTCGTCTCCGACACCCACTCGCACGAGGAGTCGAAGCTGCAGGGGCGCACCGCGGAGGCGGTCCGCGCGGCCGACCTCGTCGTCCACGTCGGCGACTTCTACCGCGAGCCGGTGCTCGACGCCTTCGAGTCGGCGGCGCGGACCCTCCGGGGGGTGTACGGTAACAACGACGACGCCGCGATCCGCGATCGACTCCCGGAGGTCCGCACGGTCGAGTACGCGGGCGTGCGGTTCGCGGTCACCCACCGCCACCGCAGCGGGGACACGGGGTTGGTCATGCTCGGGCGCGGGCGCGACGCGGACGCCGTGATCTGCGGCCACAGCCACCGCCCGCGATTCGACGACACCGGGGGGCTCCCGCTCCTGAACCCGGGGAGCCACGCGCAGCCGCGGGGGAACCGGCCGGCGCACGCCGAGCTGGAGCCGGCGGGCGAGGGGGAGGACGGCGACGGAACGCTCGAGGGGCGGCTCGTCACGCCGACCGGCGAGGTCTTCGAGACGTTCCGGATTCGGGCGTGAGAAGGCACCGCCCGCGGAGGGGGAAAGCGGGCGGGACGCGACGCCCCGCGGGCCGGACCGCGTCGGCAGCCCGGAGCGATCGGCGGAGCGGGCAGGGGAGAGCGGCACGAACGTCGGACCGGTCCGCTCGACGCGGAGCGATCGCGGGGGGAGGGCCGAAGCGGGGGGTCGCGTTTCGACCTTCCGCCGGAGATAGCTTATACCTAGCTTAGGGACAAAAGTGCGCTTTAGTCACCGGCGATCGCCGGCGACGGAGGCGGCTGCCGAAACGCATAACACCGTTCCGACGGATTCAACGGTATGCTCTCGGTCGAACCGCTGTTCGTCATCATTCTCGTCGGCCTTCTCGGGCTCTTCTTCTTCGGGTTTCTGCTCGTCCGGCGCACCCTGACCGGACTCCGCGAGGGATACGAGGACGGCCAGCGGTAATGGTCGTCGCCACCGTCCTCACCCTCGGCGTCGCCGGCGCGGCGAGCCTCTTCATGGCGTGGTCGATCGGCGCCGGCTCGTCGGGGTCGACCCCGTTCGCGCCGGCGGTCGGCGCAAACGCGATCTCCGTGATGCGCGCCGGCCTGGTCGTCGGCGTCCTCGGGCTGCTCGGCGCGGTGCTGCAGGGTGCGAACGTGACCGAGGCGGTCGGCACCGAGCTGATCGGCGGCGTCACGCTCACCGCCGGCGCGGCCATCGTCGCGCTGGTCACCGCCGCCGGGCTCGTCGCCGTCGGCGTCTTCGCGGGGTACCCGATCGCGACCGCGTTCACCGTCACCGGCGCGGTGGTCGGCGTCGGCCTCGCGATGGGCGGCGACCCCGCGTGGCCGAAGTACAGGGAGATCCTCTCGCTGTGGGTGTTGACCCCGTTCGTCGGCGGCGGCATCGCGTACGTCGTGGCGCGCTCGCTGATCGGCGAGCGCCTCCCCGAGCGACCGCTCACCGCGGGGCTCGCGGGACTCGTCGGTGCGATCGTCGCGAACGTCGGGTTCGCGCTGCTCGGCCCGCCGGGCGAGCAGGCGTCGCTCTCGGAGGCGGTCGGCCCCGGGCTCGGCGTCGGCGCGATCGGCACCCCGCTCGTCACGGTCGCGGTCGCGGCGGTCGTCACCGCCGCGGTGTACCTCGACCTCGGCCGCGACCGCGAGGGCGCCCAGCGGCGGTTCCTGCTCGCGATGGGCGGGCTCGTCGCCTTCTCCGCCGGCGGGTCGCAGGTCGGGCTGGCGATCGGGCCGCTCGTGCCCCTGTTCGTCGGCGACGCCGGCATCCCGCTGTGGGCGCTGCTCGTCGGGGGCGGCGTCGGCCTGCTGGCCGGCTCGTGGACCGGGGCGCCGCGGATGATCAAGGCGATCGCGCAGGACTACGCCTCGATGGGTCCGCGGCGGTCGATCTCGGCGCTCATCCCGTCGTTCGCGATCGCGCAGACCGCGGTCGCGTTCGGGATCCCCGTCTCGTTCAACGAGATCATCGTTTCCGCGATCGTCGGCGCCGGCTACGCGGCCGGCGACGCGGGCGTCAGCCGGGCGAAGATGGGGTACACGGTGCTCGCGTGGATCGGATCGCTCGTCGGGTCGCTCGCGCTCGGCTACGGGATCTACTCGGCGGTGCGGTTCGTGCTCTGACGAGCGACCGGATCGTCTGACTGAGTGATTCGCTATACACCGATGGTATCGGCGGAACGTCGGCGAACACCGCCGAACATCCAGCTGATCGTTTATAAATAGTCGATTGGGGATCCATATCGAACACCTCCAAAGCCCCAGCCGCTCGGCTATATGCGGTCGAATCCGGATCCTCAGAGAACACCTCCAAAGCCCCAGTCGCGAGGACGGCGCACGCTCGCTGCACGCCTCACTCGGTCGCTCACTTCGTTCGCGCCCTCGTTGCGGTGCTTGCGTCGCCTGCGCCGTCCTCGCGACTGCCCCTTTGAGTCCCGCCCAACCGCTCCGCACCGCAGCCTCACGCCTCCCCAGCCTCGCGGTTCGCGCTCTCCGAGCGCTCACCGGCTCCCTCGCGCGTGCACCTCGCGCCTTACAGGCGCTCGGCGGCACGCGCCGACCGCAACCCCGGTGTGGCTACTCGTCGCTCGGGTACGTCGGAATCCGTCCGGACCGAGCGCTCCCGTCGACGAACGGGAGATCGGCGCGGGCCGCCGCGACCTCGTCGCCGTCGACGCGCACGGTCACCGGATCGAGGTCGGCGTCGTACCGGACCAGCGCCAGCGCGATCGGCTCGCCCGAGGCGGGACCGACCGCCGCGCGAGTCACCTCGCCGACCGCCTCGTCGCCGGCGAAGACGGCCGCGCCCGGAGTCGGCAGGACCTCGTCGTACCCCTCCGGGTCGGCGTCGCCGTCGATCTCGGCGGTCGCGTCGGCGACCCCGTCGAGCCTGAGTCCGACGAGCCGGCGGCTCGGGCGTCCCTGGTTCTCGACGCGGGAGACGACCTCCTGCCCGACGTAACACCCCTTCTCGAAGTCCAGGGCGTTCCGGAGCCCGAGGACGTTCGGCACCGTCCCCTCCAGCTCGTACTCGAAGAGCGGCGTGCCGGCCTCGGCGGAGAGGGCGTCCCACGTCCGGTAGCCGAACGGGGCCGCGTTGAGCCCGCGGTTGATCAGCGTGTCGAACACCTCCTCGGCGTGGTCGGCCGCGCAGACGACCTCGTACCCCTCCTCTCCGAGGGGCGCGTCGGTCGCGATCACGGTGACGCCGGCGTCGACCATCGAGCCGCGGACGAACGAGAGCGGTTTCTCCGGGGCGCCCGGCCCGCCGAGCACCGAGGCGATCTTCTCGGTCGACTTCGGGCCGTGGACGCCGAACACGCCGAACTCGTCGGAGGCGTCCTCGACCGTCACGTCCTGGATGAACACCTTGCTCGACCAGTCCTCGGCGACGTCTTCGGTGCGCTCGGGCGGGAGGAAGACGAGGAGCCGCTCGTCGGCGTTGTACACGTACATGTCCGTCTCGATGCCGCCCTGCGGGTCGAGCAGGAGCGCGTACACTCCCTGTCCGTCCTCGGCCGGAACGCGGTTGGTGACGGCGTTGTCGACGAACTCGACGCGGTCCTCGCCGGTGATCGCGAGCACGCCGTACCCCATCTCGATGACGCCGACGACGTTGCGGACCGCCTTTCCGACGCGCTCTGGCTTCCCGTAGTGATCGACCACCCGGCGGCCGCCGCGGTCGCGGTACGTCGCGCCGTGGGCGCCGTGCGTGCCGGAGACGAGAGTCATACCTCGAACGAGGCCGGGGAGCGGCAAAAGGTCGCTGGCTCGCGGACGAGACTACAGCCCGAGCCGGTCGCGGATCGTGTCGACGAGCCCGTCGCGGGGCTCCTCGCTCGGCGCGTCGGGGTCGGGAACCACGCGGTCGTGAGCGTAGACGCGGACGCTCTCCTCGCTCTCGACGGTGATGAGCGAGTCCTCCTTCAGCGCGGAGAGCGCCTCCTCGACGGCGTCGATGTCGGCGTCGACGGCCGCGCGGAGCTCCAGCACCGTCATCCCCTCGTCGCCGCGGTCGACGAGCGCGTCCAGCAGCGCGACCTCGACGTCGGGGCGGTCGCGGTATTCCGGCTTTGCGGCCATGGGCGTTAGTTGAACAGGACGGGGTTTACTTCTACCGGCGGGGTCACCGGATCAGCCGAGAACAGGAGCCGCAGAGGTTCTCCTCTTTCACGTCGACCTCGCGGACGGTCGGGGAGAAAGACATGACGCACTTGCTGTTGTCGCAGTGTTCCAGCCCGAGCGTGTGGCCGATCTCGTGGACCACTTCCTTCCGGACGCGGTCCGAGAACACGTCGACCGCGGGCTTCGTGGAGACGCCGCCGTCGGAGGAGGTCCGGAGCCGGTGGGTGGAGATCACGGAGCCGTTGCCGTTGAGGTACGCGAGCCCGAACACGTAGTTCCGGCGGCGGTAGTAGAGGTCCTGCGGGGTGATCCCGATGTTCTTCTCGCCGCCCCCGACCCGGCTGACGGTCTCGATCAGGTCCTCGGCGCGGTACTGGTCGCGACCCTCGTCGTAGGCGGTCTCGGGGATCGGCTGATCGTCGTGGACCGTGACGTCACAGTCGTATACCGATCGGAGCGCGCCGGAGGCCTCCCGTTTCACGCGGGGGGTGACCTCCCCGACGGGGACGATGTCCACGAGCATGGAACCGCTTATGACCGCCCCAATCATAAAGCCCGCGCCGTGGTCTCACCGCCCCGTCGGGCGCTCGTCGAGGAGCTCGCCCGCCACGACCGGCTGCTGGAGGTCGGCGTCGGCGACCGCCCCGGCGTCGCGCGATCGCTCGCCGAGCGCGGCCGCGACGTCGTCGCCGTCGACGTCGCCGTCGGCGAGCGCACGCTGGCGGCCGCCGGCGAGACCGAGGAGTCGACGGCCGCGGGGTCGCTCCGCGCCGTCGAGGCCGACGTGCTGGGTCTCGCGGAGGCCGCGGGCGGCGGGGTCGATCCCGATCTCCGCGAGACGGTCGGCGACCTCGACGCGGTGTACGCCTGCAACCTCCCCGCGGAGCTCCAGCGCCCGACGGTCGCGCTCGCCGAGCGCCTCGACGCCGCGTGCCTGTTCACCACCCTCGGCTTCGAGGAGCCGACGGTGCCGGTCCGTCGCCGGTCGCTCGCCGGAACCACCGTCTACGTCGCTCGCGGCGGCTCGGCGGGACCCGAATCCCCGGACGTCGATCGCGGACGGTGACGCGCTTCCGGCCGAATCGGCCGCGAACCCGAACGTTCTTTCCCTCACCTGCCGGCGTACGGGTATGCAGGTCGACGCAGTCGTTCTCGACATCGACGGCGTCCTCGTCGACGTTGGCGACTCGTACCGGCGGGCGATAATCGAGTCCGTCGACAGGGTGTGCGGCAAGACGATCGACCGCGACACGGTCCAGGCGTTCAAGGACGCCGGCGGCTTCAACAACGACTGGGAGCTGACGGACGCGGCCGCGCTGTACGTGCTGGCGCGCCGAGAGGGGCTCGGGATGGACCCCGACGCGTTCACCGACCGGGTCGCCGAGGCCGGGGGCGGCCTCGCCGCGGCGAAGGCGGTCGTCGGCGACCTCCCCCGGGTCGCGCAGGCGCGGGTCCGCGACCAGTGGGACACCGAACTCCTCCGCGAGACGTTCCAAGCGCTGTACCTCGGCGAGGAGCTGTACCGCGAGCTCGAGGGCGGCGAGCCGCCGCTGTCGGCGCCGGGGTACATCCACGACGAGCCGACGCTCGTCGACCCGGAGACGATCGCGGACCTCACCGAGCGGTTCGACGTGGGCGTGTTGACGGGGCGGCCCGCGGCCGAGGCGGAGATCGCCTTGGAGCGCGTCGGTCTCGACGTCCCCGAGGACCGGCGGTTCACGATGGACGACTGGGAGGAAGGAAAACCCCATCCGCGGGCGCTCGTCGAGCTCGCGGAGCGGTTCGGCGCCGAGCGCGTCGCCTTCGCCGGCGACACCCTCGACGACGTGCGGACCGCGCGCAACGCCGACGACGAGGACGCGGGCCGCGTCTACTACGGAATCGGCGTGCTGACCGGAGGACTGACCGGCGAGGAGGGGCGCCGGAAGCTCGCCGAGAACGGAGCGGACGCGGTCGTCGACGACGTGAACCAGCTGGTCGAGCTGTTGGAATAGCCGAGACGAGGTCCCCGGCGGTAGCGAGAAGGGTTGTCGCTGAAATATGGGCCCTGCAGGATTTGAACCAGCGATCATTCCGTTATGAGCGGAACGCTTTGAGCCAGACTAAGCTAAGGGCCCACTTCTATCGATTCGTCTCTCTCGGTTCCTCTTTATGTTATCGGGTTGGAGTAGAGTGAGGATAGTACTTTATCAAAAAGGTAGTCTTCGTGCCAGTTTATGTTCGTGATATTGTTATTTTTTGACTGTTCATACCGGATAGTCATTTGCGTATCACCAGCCTCCTCGATAGGTATCAGATACGTTTCATCGCACACAGGAGCATAGACTGCAAAGAAGTCGACAGATCCTTCGTATCCCTCCCGTTCGTATCCCGAACTCTTCGTTCGAGTACTCCGTGTCCGGAACCGTACTGCCCCGTTAGTTGTCGCTTCAAAAGCGGTTTTTATCTGAATACGGTGAAAATCACCCTCCACCTCAATCGCAATATCATACGGCTCATTATCGTAGGCGGGAACTAAGACAGAGACTCCGTAACTCACAAGTTCGGATTTCACGATTGCTTCGGCAGCTTGGCCGCGTTTCTGCGGCTCTTCAAGTGAAGCAAATTGTTCGCTCCGGTTTGGCATATTCGATAGAGAGTGAGAGATACAAAATATGCCTGCCATCTGGTGAAAGTATAGCTGGGAATTGAACGGAAGGAGGCGCCGAAGCCAGGACTCGAACCTGGGACCGCCTCGTGACTGTGACGTTCGGGGGAAGTCCGCCGAGCGTCGTAACAGCGAGGCGCTCTACCAACTGAGCTACTTCGGCTCATCTTTCGGTACTCGCGTTGTTTTGATATGGCTTTCGTTTCCGCCCGACTCGGGGGAGACGGGTTGACAAGGCGACGGGGAACGCGGCCGCCATCGATCCGCGGACCGACTCGTCGCCCCCGCCGACCGACACGTTTTCGGCCGGACCGCGAGAGAAACGGGTATGGACGATCCCGAGTCGGACGATCCCGGGTCCGACGACCTCGAAGCGGTCCTCGCGCGCGTCCGCGACCGGGTGATCCCGGAATCCGAGGAACGCGAGCACCTGCGGGCGGTCGCGGCCGAGCTCGTCGAGCGCGCCCGCGAGGCGATCGCAGATCTCCCCGTCGAGGCCGACGTGGTGCAGGTGGGGTCGACGGCCCGCGGGACGTGGGTCTCCGGCGACCGCGACGTCGACCTGTTCGTTCGGTTCGAACCGGATCTCGACCGCGCCGAACTGGAGGAGTACGGGCTCGCCGTCGGCCACGCCGTCCTCCCCGACGGCCACGAGGAGTACGCCGAACACCCGTACGTGAAGGGGACCTACGAGGGGTTCGACGTCGACCTCGTCCCGTGTCACGACGTGGAGGCCGCGGCGGAGCTCGTCTCCGCGGTCGACCGGACTCCGTTCCACGACGCGTACCTCTCCGCGCGGCTCGACGACGAGCTCGCCGGCGACGTCGTGCTCGCGAAGGCGTTTCTGAAGGGGATCGGCGCGTACGGGAGCGACCTCCGCACGGAGGGGTTCTCCGGCTACCTGACGGAGCTGCTCGTGCTGGAGCTCGGCGGGTTCGTCCCGCTCGTCGAGTCCGCGCGGAGCTGGCACCCGCCGGTGGAGTTCGACCCGGAGGGCCACGCCGAGGCGACGTTCGACGACCCGCTCGTCGTCGTCGACCCCACGGACCCGACCCGGAACGTCGCGGCGGTCCTCTCCGCCGCGAACGCGGCGCGGTTCCAGCACTACGCCCGCGAGCTGCTCGCGGCGCCGCGCGAGTCGCTGTTCGAGCCGGAAGACCCCGATCCGCTCGACGTCGCCGGGGTTCGCGACCACCTCGACCGGCGGGAGACGACCCCGATCGCCGTCGTGTTCGACGCCCCCGACCTGGTCGACGACCAGCTGTGGCCCCAGCTCCGGCGCTCCCTCGACGGGGTCGTCCGCGGGCTGAACGCGCGCGGATTCGACGTGCTTCGCGCGCAGGCGATGGTCGACGACGAGCGGGCCGAACGCGGCCCGACCGGGCCGGTCCGCGCCGCGCTGTACGCCGAGCTGGAGGTCGCCGAGCGGCCGGCGGTCGAGCGCCACGAGGGGCCGCCGGTCGCGGTGCGGAAACACGCCGCGAGCTTCTACGAGTCGTACGCCGACGACGTCGACCCGGAGACGTACGGCCCGTTCATCGACGGCGAGCGGTACGTCGTCGAGCGGGAGCGGGAGTTCACGACGGCGCGGGCGTACCTCGAGAGCGACGCCGCCGGCGACGTCGCGCTCGGGGCGCAGGTGGACCGGGCGTTCGCCGAGCGCGACGTGCTGGTCGGCGACGCCGTCGCGACGCTGGCGCCGACGTTCGGGAGGGCGCTCCGCGAGTTCTACGAGCCGCACCCGTGATCGCTACCCGGCGCCTCCGTCGCCGCCGTCGCCGGTCCCGCGACCTCACCCAGAGACGCGGTCGGAGACCAGGTAGACGAGGGCGACGATCGCGACGAGGACCGCCCCGATCGCGGACATGAACGCCGCGACGCGCGGGAACACGAGCCAGAAGGCGACGTAGAAGGAGAAGCCGAACGCGAGGAGCCCGGCGATCACGACGCCGCGGGTGGGGTTCTGCACGGCGGCGACGAACACCCGCTGCGGCAGCGAGAGGTCGCCGAACGCCGGCGCGTCGTCGCCGAACGCCCCGGTCGCGTCCTCCGAGGTCGCGGTCTCCGCGGTCGCGGCGCCCCGGTCCGGGTCGGCGGGGCCCGGGTCGCCGGCCGCGCGCTCGGTGCCGGCGCGCTCGTTCGGGCGGCTCTCGGCGTCGTCAGTCACGCGAGGCGATACGTCCCGAAGGGGCCTGTACCTGTCGCTCTCGGGCGTCGCGTCCGGGGGACCGACGAAAGGCACACTACGCGATCAGGCCGACGAGCGCCGAGCCGGCGAGAAACGCGGCCGACGCGGCGAGCAGGTTCGCGGCGGCGAAGCCGACGGCGACGTCCGCTTCCCCGACGCGCGCGGTCGACACCGTCTCGACGGCGAACGACGAGAACGTCGTGAACGCGCCGCAAGCGCCGACCGCGAGGAGGAGGGTCGCCGGCGAGCCGATCGGCGCGGCGAGGGCGGCGCCGAGCGCGAGGCTGCCGAGGGCGTTGACGACCACCACGGAGCGGCGCCCTTCGATCCGGAGCCCCACGGCGTGTCTGGCGACCGCGCCGAGCGACCCGCCGACGCCGACGAGCGCGGTCGCGAGGAGGGGGTCGGTCACAGCCGTCCCCCGGCCAGGAGCCCGGCGAGCGCGGCCGCGAACCCGACGGCGTAGCTCGCGGCGACGTACCCGGTCCCGGCGAGCGCCCCGAGCGCGACGGCGTCGCCGACGAACGTGCTGTAGGTCGTGAACGACGAGAGCGCCCCGGTGCCGACGAACAGCTGCGCGCGCGTCGTCGTCGCCCGAGAGACCAAGAGGCCGAGCGCGAACGACCCGACGACGTTGACGAGGAGTGTGCCGGCGCCGGTGGGGGTTCCGACCGCGACGGCGACGCCGTGTCTGGCGACCGCGCCGAGGAAGCCGCCGGCGGCCACGAGCAGGAACCCGAGCGGCGCCCGTTCCATGCGAACGCGTCGCCGGGAGTCACCTTGGACCTTCGGACTCGGTCGCGTCCGGACGAGAAGCGCCGGGTTCGCCGGCGGACTCGTCGGCACGGGCGGCGTCGGCAGTACACACGTCGCTCGCCCGCGGGCTCGCGCCCCCGTGCGGCGTCCGCCGCTCGCGGACCCGGACCGTGTGGGCGGTCTCGGTCTCGTCGTCGACGACGAGCGCCTCGCCGGTGTCGGTCGGGAGCCGCGTGGCGAGGTCCCCGGCGAGGTACGTCGCGTCGGCCTCCGCGAGCCGGGCCACGTCGCGTTCGGCGGTGAGTCGGTGACAGACCAGCAGGTCCGACTGGGAGACGGCGACGCTCGGGAGGGCACCGGGACGCTGCGTCGCGCAGACGAGCGAGACGCCCGGGGCGCGGCCGCGGGTCAGGAGCGTCCTGAGCGCGGGGTCGGCGACGCCGCCGAAGAAGGCGTGTGCCTCGTCGACGAGCAGCCACGGGAGCCGGTCGCAGTCGCCGTCGATCCGAGCGTCGTACAGTCCGCGCGCGACCGCCCTGACGACGGCGGCCGCGGCGGCCTCGGGGACGCCGGCGAGGTCGAGCACCGTCGGTGCGCCGTCGGCCGCGAGGGAGGCGACCGACGACGCGTCGGCGTCGAACACGCCCCACGACGCCGCGAGCCGGAGGTGGTTCGCGGCCGCGCGGCGGACGTCCGCCGGCGCGTCGGCCTCGGCGACGCGGCCGCGCAGGTCGGCGACCGAGACCGCGTCCGCGCCTCCCGCGACGCCCGCGTCCTCCGTCTCCTCGGCGACGGCCCGCCACACCACCCCGCCCGGACCGCTCGTCGGATCGAGTCCGAGGAGGTCCGGCCACGCGGCCGCCGGGATCGCGGTCGGACGAATCGCGGGGTCGACCGCGCGGCCCCCCGCGTCCCTGAGTCCGCCGAAGACGCCCATCGGGTCGACGACGACCGGAGAGACGCCCGGCGCGTCCGCGAGCCCCTCGGCGAGGACCCCGAGCGTGTACGACTTCCCGGTGCCGCGCTTCCCGAAGACGACCCCGGCGTGCGGCCGGTCCGCGTCGACGCCGACGGGGGCCCCGGCGCTGCCGTCGCGGGCGAGGAACGAGCCGAGGCGGACCGTCGGGAGCGACGCGGTGGTGTCCGACGCGCGATCCGCGTCGCCGTCGGCGGCGGCGTATGCCCTGTCGCCCTCGCGTCCGAGCACATGCATATCGGCGGTGGCCGCGGTATCGCACAAAAAGGGCCGGGGAGGCAGGGCGGGCGAGCACACCGAGCGGACCGCTACCCGGTCCGACCGTTTATCAGTGATGCCGCGGCCAGCGGGGCGTATGTCCGACTCGACACGCGACGGACGCACCGCGAACCGCCGATCGTTCCGCACGGACAGCCGCGCCATCGAGGGGTTACCGGTCAGGCTGGTGATCGCTCTCGTCGTCGGCGTCGCCAGCCTCAGCGTGATGATGGGGATGATCGGGGACATCGAGGGGCTCTCCGCGACCGAGGTGGACGCGCGGCCGCAGCCGGAGGTGACGACGCCGGGCGAGCAGTCCGTCGACGTCTCCGTCATCGACCCCGACGGCGCGCGGGTCGCCGACGCGACGGTGATCGTCCGCAGCGGGTCCGCGCAGATCGACGGGGTGGCGACGGCGAAGACGAACGAAGAGGGCGTCGCGACCGTCGACGTCGCGCCCGAGCTGGGACCGAACCAGCCGGACGGGACGCTCACGGTGGAGGTCAAGCCGCCGGCCGAGGGCGACTACGTCGACGAGCGGGAGAACACGGCGGTGCTCGTCGTCGAGGAGTGACGGGGAGGACGGCGTCCGGTGGCGGTCGCGCCCTCAGAGCCGGTCGTCCCAGTCGATCCATTCCTGCTCCCACCCGTGCGGCGCGAAGTGACCCTGTTGGGCCCGTTCGGCGTCCTCGCGGCGCGTGCGGTTCCGCTCCACGCCGCGCTGCTCGCCGTCGACGAGCATCGGCCGGAGACGGGCCGGCCCGGCGGTCTCGACGGTGCGGAAGCCCGGCGGGGCGTCGTCGTCCGGTTCGTCCGTCCCGTCGGGGGCGGCCTCGATCGCGGCGACGGTCTGGACCGCGTTCCCGCGCGGGTAGACGAGCCGCCCGCCGTCGGCGAGCTGCTCCCTGAGCGCGCGCGGGGGTTCGAGCACCGCCGCCTCGAGGAGGATCCGGTCGTACGGCGCGTACTCCGGCAGGCCGTTCGCGCCGTCTCGCCGGTCGACGAGGACGGCGTCGTAGCCGGCCGCGGAGAGGTTCGACCGCGCGAGCGACACCGCCTCGCGGTCGATGTCGACCGCGTGGACGTGTCTCGCCCCCGCGATCTCGGCGAGCATCGCGACCGAGTAGCCCACGCCGGCGCCGACCACGAGGACGTCGTCGCCCTCGGCGGCGTCCAGCGCGCCGATCAGCCGGACCGCGGTCGCCGGCGCGAGGACGCGCGTCCCGGCCTCGTCGCTCGCGGCGTTCGCGTACGGGGAGTCGTCCACGAACGTCTCGCGGGGGACCCGCTGGAGGGCGGTCAGCACGGCGGCGCCGAGCGGCTCGCCGATCTCGTGTTCGAGCCCCTCGATCATGTCGGCCCGCAGCGACGCCTCGTCCATGGTCGGACTCGGTGCTCGGTCGCCTAAAACCGCTCGTTCGCCGCGGCGGCGGGGCGGTTCTCGACCCGCCGGAAAGGGAATCACCGCATCGGCACGAACCGGACGCCGCCGTGGTCCTCCCGCTCGACGCCGTCCTCGCGGACCGTGAGGCGAACGAGCCGCTGTCCTCCCCGGCCGAAGAAGCCCCCGTCGCCGACCGGCGCGACGATCCGGCCGCCGGTCCGGACCTGCTCGACGATCGGATCGGGGACGCCGCCGCTCGCCGCACACGTCAGGGACGCCGCGTCGAACGGCGCCTCGTCGCGGAACGCCTCGCGGCCGTCACCGGCTCGGACGGTCACGTCGTACCCGAGCCGGTCGAGCCGCTCGCGCGCGTCGGCGGCGAGTTCCGGGACGTACTCGGCGCTGAAGACGTTCCCCGGCCCGACGACCTCGGCGAGGACGGCGGCGTGGTAGCCGCAGCCGGTCCCGACCTCGAGGACGCGGTCGCCCCGGTCTAACTCGAGGAGGTCCGTCATCACCGCGACCATGTGCGGCGCGCTGATCGTCTGGTCGTGGCCGATCGGGAGCGGCCGGTCGGCGTAGGCGCGCGAGCGGTGGCTCTCGGGGACGAACTCGTGCCGCGGGACTGCCTCGATCGCCGACAGCGTCCGCTCGCTCACGTCGAGGCGACCGCGGAGCGCGTCGACGAGTTCCCGGCGAGCGGCCGCGAAGTCCGGGTGCTCCTCGCCTCCCGGACCGTCTCCGTCGCCCGGTCCGTTCGCGTTGTCCATGCGGGGCGGTAGCACGGCAGTAGTGGAGAAAGTGTCGGCGGTCCCGTAAAAAGGCCGATCGGTCTCGGGCGGTTCGTTACTCCACGTCGATCCGGTGGCCGTCGGCGTCGTCGTCGGTCTCCTTGGGGAGCGTCACGGTGAGCACGCCGTGCCGGTACGTCGCGCTCGCCTCGTCCTCGACGACGGACGAGGGGAGGTCGACCGCCCGCGTGATCGACTCGCGGCGTCGCTCGCGTCGGAGGTATCGAGCGGTCTCGCCCGCGGCCGCGTCGTCGTCGGCCTCCCCGTCACGGTCGGCCTCCCCGTCACGGGTCGTCTCCGCGCGCTCTGCGGTGATCGTGAGCCGACCGTCCGTCGCGCGGACGTCGATCTGCTCGCGGTCGTAGCCGGGCAGGTCGGCCACGACGACGAACTCGTCGTCGTACTCCGCGACGTCGACGTCGGCCGTCCGGAGGTCGCGCCCCCACGCCCGATCGACGTCGAACGGGGTGCGGCCGAAGAACTGTTCGATCTCGTCGAAGGGGTTGTATCTGTTCATGACTATCGTCCCTACAGAGGCGTCGCGAGGTATTAAACACGGCCAGAGCGCTGCTATCTCGCAGCACGAGGGCTGGATATCGGGGCGATTACGGAGAGGGATCGGGCTCAGCTCACGTCGATGCTGTGGCCCCCGCCGTCGCCCGACCGCTTCGGCAGCGTGACGGTGAGGACCCCGTTCTCGTAGGAGGCGGTCGCGCCGTCGCGCTCGACGGGCTCGGCGAGCGGGATCCGCCGCGAGACGGACCGCGACCGGCGCTCGCGGCGGTGATACCGAACATCGGAGTCGTGCGCGTCGTCGTCGCCGTCCGCGACCTCCACGTCGCGCTCCTCCTCGCGTGTCGCTGCGATCGACAGCGCGTCCTCCCGCAGTTCGACCTCGATGTCCTCGTCGTCGAAGCCGGGGAGGTCGGCGAGGACCGTGACGGACTCGTCGTCCTCGATCACGTCGACGGCGACGTCGCGAGCGCCGGTGAACTGGGGACCGCCCGGCGTGTCGAGCGTGCCGCCGAGCTCCTCGAACTCTCGCCCCATCCGCTCGAGCAGTTCTTCGATCTCGCCGAAGGGATCGCGTCGCGTCATACGGGTCAGGATTCGTGACGGAGCGACTTGAACGTACGGGCGCGGACGTTCGGAGACGGATCGGCGGGGAGAACCACCGAGCCTCAGAGGAACGGCTGCCAGTAGTACGGGCTCACGAACCCCTCGATGAACGCGGCGACGGCGATCAGCAGTCCGAGACCGACGAGCACCCAGAACGCGGTCTCCAGGGCGTCGGCGAACTCCTCGCGCGAGCGCCGTCCGCGGAGCGTTCGCCACGAGACGATCCCGAGGTGGACCCCGAGCGCGCCGGAGACGAACAGCGCCGGGATCTCCAAGAGACCGTGGGGGACGACGAACGCCGCGAGCGCGGCGAGGTTCTCCTCTAGCGCCGCCGTGGCGCCGAGCGCGAACCCGTTGAACGCGATCGACGAGAGCGCCGGGACCACGAGCGCGACGCCCGAAAGCGACGTCGCGATCGCGACCGACCAGTTGTTCCCGAAGAAGTTGAGGGCCGCGACGGGCGGGACGTGGCCGACGAGTCGCCCCTCGATGGAGGTCGTGACGGCGCCGACGAACGGGTCGACGGCGAGCCAGCCGAGCGCGCCGAACCCGATCCCGACGACGACGACGAGCGCGTGTAGTCCCGGGGTTCGGCGCACGAACGCCGCCATCTCGCGCCAGCCGCGGCGAACGCCGCCGGAGAGCTGCGCGCGGAGGGTCGCCTCGGGCGGGTCGAGCGGGTCGACGGCGCCGCGGTAGTCGCCGTAGAGGACGGTCTTGAGCAGGTCCAGCGCGGGCGCGGCCACGACCGCGCTGACGAGCGCAACGAGCGCCCCGCCCCCGAGGAACGCGAGCGCCGAGGCGGCCGACGAGATCGCGACGAGGACGCCGACGGCGACGACGAGGTACGCGGCGGCGTCGGCCGGGTTCGACCGGACGAACCCGCCCGCCCCCTCAACGGCGCCGATCGTACCCGCGTCGTCGACGACGACGGCGGCCGGGGCGAACGCGAAGACGACCCGGACGAGCAGGAGCGCGACGAGCCCGACGAGCAGGACGACCAGCGCGGCCGCGGCCCCGAGGAACGGGTTGACGGCGAACGCGGCGCCGACAGCGATCCCCCCGAGGAGCAGGATGCCGAGCCAGCAGCAGAGCTCGGCGACGTAGATCCCGAGGAACGTGAGCCAGCGATCGCGGGCGCCGGCGATGCCCGCGGTGAGCCCGCGATCGCTCCGGAGCCGAGCGACGACGGCGGAGAGCTGGCCGGCCGAGACCGCGGCGTACGTCAGGACGGCGAGCGCGACGGTCGCCGCCGTCCCCGCCAGGAGGAGGGCGATCGCCGTCGGCGACGCGAGCGGTTCGAGCGCCGGGGCGAGCGACTCGCTCCACGCCTGTACCGCCTCGGGGTCCTGCGTGTCGGGCGGCGTCAGGTCGAGTCCCGCGAGCGCGTCGCGGGCGGCCGCGAGCCGACCGGTGAGTTCGAAGTGGAGGTAGACGCCGGCGAGCGCGGCGAACATCCCGATCCGGGCGATGACGGGGACCGCCGTTCCGAGGAGGTAGAACGGGATCAGGTCGGCGGGGCGCCGACGGAGGGTGGAGGCCGTGGCGGCGACGGCGGAGGACAGGTCCATGCGGGCCGATTCGGCCGTCCGCCACTTAATGGGTCCGCGTGTCGCGGATCGGCGATTCGCCGCCCGCGCGACCGAAGCTTCAAGCGTGCGAACGACCCACACGACCCATGGACGTCTTCGTGTACGGGACGCTGACCGAGCCCGACCGGGTCGCCGAGGTCCTCGACTCGTTCGTCTTCGTCGGTCCGGCGACCCTGACCGGACTCCGCCTCGTCGAGGGGCGGTATCCGACGCTCGCTCCGGGCGGGGAGACGGCGGGCCGGCTCCTCCGGACGGAAGAGACGGCCGCGCTCGACGAGTACGAGGGCGTCGGAGAGGGACTGTACCTCCGAGCGAGCGTCCCGCTCGACGCGTCCGAGGGGCATCCGGACCGGGCCGCCGTCTACGTGGGGGATCCCGACAGGCTCGACGCGGACGCGACGTGGCCGGACGAGTCTCCGAACGCCGATCGGGAGTTCGCGGCGCGGGTCGAGGCGTACCTCGAACGGGCCGACGTGCGGGTGCGGCTGACCCCCCGAAAATCCGTCTGACGAGCGGATGACGGCGCCGCAGTCGTGCGGTTTCACTTCCGCTCCGCTAGCCCCACCTTTTTGTATGCCGCCCGCTTGAATCCAGTTGCACGTCACACGCGTGCATTCCCCCCTTTCACAGACGGCGAGCCGGTCGCTCGCCCGTTCGATTCCCGCTCGTCCCGGAGCGTGCGGTCCGTCGCCCGGGGAAACGCCGCGGGAGACGCCCCGGACCGGAACCGATTAGCGGTCGGCGCGGCGACGGGGACGCATGCTGTCCCTCTCAGACGTTCACGCGGCTCGCGAGCGCGTCGACGGCGTGGCGCGTCACACCCCCTTAGAACGCTCGCGGACCTTCTCGGAGATGAGCGGCGCGGACGTTCGGCTCAAACTGGAGAACTTCCAGCGCACCGGCGCGTTCAAGATCCGGGGCGCGATGAACCGGATCGCGACCCTCTCCGAGGCGGAGCGCGAGGCCGGCGTCGTCACCGCGAGCGCGGGGAACCACGCGCAGGGCGTCGCCCTCGCGGCGCAGCGCGCCGGCGTCGACGCCACCGTCGTGATGCCGAAGTTCGCGCCCGTCTCGAAGGTGAAGGCCACCCGCGGGTACGGCGCGAGCGTGCGCCTCGAGGGCGTCGACTACGACGAGGCGCAGGCGTACGCCCACGAGCTGGAGCGCGAGGAGGGACGCACCTACGTCCACGCGTTCGACGACCCGGTCGTGATGGCGGGGCAGGGGACGCTCGGCTTGGAGATCGTCGACGACTGCCCCGAACTCGACACGGTCGTCGTCCCGATCGGCGGCGGCGGGCTGATCTCGGGCGTCGCCGTCGCGGTCAAAGAACAGCTCCCCGATGTGCGGGTCGTCGGGGTGCAGGCCGAGGGCGCGGCCTCGGCGGCAAAATCCCTAGAGGCGGGCGAAGTGGTGGAGATCGACAGCGTCGACACGATCGCCGACGGGATCGCCACGCGGGCGGTCGGCGAGGAGACGCTCGAGGTCATGGCGGAGTACGTCGACGAGGTCGTCGCGGTGGACGACCGCGAGATCGCTCTCGCGCTCACGCTCCTCCTCGAACGCTCGAAGACGCTCGTGGAGGGCGCCGGCGCGGTGTCGCTCGCCGCGATCCTCTCGGAGGCGTTCGAGTACGACGACGGCGAGACGGTCGTCGCCGCGCTCTGCGGCGGCAACATCGACCTCAACCGACTCGGCACCGTGATCCGACGCGGGCTGGTGCAGATGGGTCGGTACCTCAAGATCACGGTCGACCTGAAGGACCGCCCCGGCGAGCTGGAGCGCGTCTCCAGCATCGTCGCGCGCACCGGCGCGAACGTGTACGCGGTCCACCACGACCGCACCTCGCGGGACGTCGCCGTCAACGCCGCCGAGCTCGAACTGGAGTTAGAGACCGACGACGCCGAACACGCCGCCGACATCGTCGACGCGCTCGAGGCCGACGGGTACGAGGTCGAAATTCTGTCGTAGCGACGACGGCGACTTTTCAATAAACGAAGGGCGCTGCGGTGGCGCGTGCCGCCGAGCGCCCAGCGGGCGCGAGGAGCACGCGCGAGGCCGCCGGCGGCTGGGGCTTCGGGGAGTTCACAGTCGCTTCTCAATCGCCATCATATCGCCGAGCGACCGGGCCTCGGCGGAGATCTGCGCGCAACCGCCCCCGTCGGTCAGTTATAAATAACAGCGTCCATACGCCGCGATCGACACGAGACCCCGACCGTGCCCGAGCTACTCGTCCAGCGAAAGCGACGCGAGCAGCGACTCGAGCTGCACCTGCTCGTTGGCCCCCTCCGCGATCCGGTAGTCGGCCTCGCCGATGCGCTCCATCAGCGCGACCGCCTCGCGCTCGCTCAGGTCGAATTCCCAGACGGAGCGGTGAAGCTGGTCGATCACGTCGCCGCCGGCCATCCCCGTCTCCGTGAGGAGGGTGTCGAGGGTCGCCCGCGCCCGCGAGAAGTCGCCCTCCAGGGCGTTCGTCACCATCGACTCGATCTCCTCGGGGCGGGCGGTGGCCGTGATCGCGTACACCGCCTCCTCGTCGACGACGTCGCCGGTCGTCGCCGCCGCCTGCAGCGAGTTGATCGCGCGGCGCATGTCGCCGTCGGCCGCGTACACGAGCGCGTCGACCCCTTCATCGGTCACCTCGATCCCCTCCGCCGCGGCGATCTCGCGGGTCTGCGCGGCGACGGCCGCGTCCGAGAGCGGCGAGAAGCGGAAGACGGCGCAGCGCGACTGGATCGGGTCGATGATCTTCGACGAGTAGTTACACGAGAGGATGAAGCGGGTGTTGTCGGAGAACTGCTCCATCGTGCGGCGGAGCGCTGACTGGGCGTCAGACGTGAGGGAGTCTGCCTCATCGAGAAACACGATCCGGAAGTCGCCGCCGAACGACGACCGCGCGAACCCCTTGATCCGGTCGCGCACCACGTCGATGCCGCGCTGGTCGGAGGCGTTGAGTTCGAGGAAGTTGCCGCGCCAGTTGTCCTCGCCGTACACCTGGCGGGCGATGGCGGTGGCCGCGGTGGTCTTCCCGACGCCGGCCGGGCCGCTGAAGAGGAGGTGGGGGATGTCGTCCTGCTCGATGTAGCTCTGGAGCCGCTCGACGATCGCCTCCTGCCCGTGGATGTCGTCGAGCGACTGCGGCCGGTACTTCTCGATCCAGATCTCCCGGCCGGTCGCGGTCGCAGCCGTCTGCTCGTCGGCCTCGCTCATGCCGGATCGGAGGGTCGGCGGGGTGATAAACGAACCGAGAACGGGCCGGCGGTCGGAACGGTTTGCTCCCTCGCGTCCCCTACGTCCGCCGCCGGATCGCTTCGTTGAACGCGGCCGCCGCGTCGACGTCGGTCTCCGCGTTCCGCAGGCGCGCGCTCGCGTCGGTCTCGTCGCCGCCGACCTCGAAGTCGGGAGCGAGCACGACCGCCGCGGCGCCCGTCGCGACGGTCTCCGTCCGCCAGTCGACGTACGGCTCGCCGACCCACGCCGGGAGGTCGGCGCGCAGTACGGCGTTCCGCCAGGCGAACTCCCGGGTCCCTTTCAGCCCGAGCAGGGCCAGCCGGTCGTCGAGGGGGTCGAGCAGCCGGTCGATCCCGTCGATCTCGACCGCGGCGTACGTCTCGACGAGCGCGTCCTGCGCGGTCTGGACGAGCCGAGCGAGGATCGCGTTTATCCGGTCGTGGTCCTCGCGCTTCGCGTCGCGGTCGGGGTCGATCCCGACGTCGCCGAGCGTGTACGTGAGGTCGTAGGTGATGTGCGCGTTGATCCCGAGCAGGGCGTCCTGCGCGACGAGCGTTTCGCCCCGGGCCGCGGCGGCGAAGGCGATCAGCCACGGCTGCGGGAGCGTCCCGAACGCCCGCCGCTCGAACGCGACCAGCGCCCGGCGGTAGCGCTCCGCGAAGGCGACGAGGTACGACGCGGCCCACTCGGGGTCGAGGAACGCGCCGTCGTCGATCGCGTCCCGAACGGTCGCCGTCATCCGGCTGTACACGGTGAGGAACACCGCGCGCCGGTCCCCGCGCTCGCGGAGGTACGACTCGGTCCGCGCCAGCCGCTCGTCGACGTCGGCGACGGACGCGAACGGGGTCGCGACGAGATCGAGGAGCGCCGCGTCCGGCTCGTCGTCGGCCAGCGACGCGGCGGTGGCGGCGGCGGCCTCGACGTCGTCCGTCCGCCGGGCTCCGGCGAGCAGCGCTCTCGCTTCCTCGACTGTCGGGACGGCGGCGCGGATCGGGATCATCGGGAGTCGACGGGGAGCCGTCGGACCGTCCGGTACTCCGGGGGAGTCAAAGAGCGTTGCTGCCGGGACGGCGACGCGTCCCGTCCCTACGCGAACTCGTCGATCAGCTCGGGGACGACCTCGAAAAGGTCGCCGACGATGCCGTAGTCGGCGATGTCGAAGATCGGCGCGTTCGGGTCGGTGTTGATCGCGACGATCGTGTCCGAACCCTTCATGCCGGCGACGTGCTGGACCGCGCCGGAGATGCCGACGGCGATGTACACGTCGGGGGTGACGACCTTCCCGCTCTGCCCGACCTGCCGGTTCTTCGGGAGCCAGCCGTTGTCGACGATCGGCCGGGAGGAGGAGAGCGTCGCGCCGAGCGCGTCGGCGAGCTCCTCGACGAGCTCCAAGTTCTCCTCCTCCTCGATGCCGCGGCCGACCGAGACGAGCACGTCGGCGTCGGCGATGTCGACGTCGCCGCCGCCGACCTCCTCGAAGCCGGTGACGCGCGCGCCGGACTCGGGGAGGTCGACGTCGACCGACTCGACCGGGGCGTCGCCGACGCCCTCCGCGGGCGCCCACTCGCCGCCGCGGACCGTGAGCACGTGGCGGTCGCCGTCGACGTCGACGGTCGTCTCCACCTTCGAGCCGTACATCTCGCGGGTGACCGTCAGGCCGTCGTCGTACTCGAAACCGATCGCGTCCGTCACCAGCGGGAGACCGCGGTCCTCGGCCACGGCGGGGGCGTAGTCGAGCCCGTTGACGGAGTTCGGCGCCACGACGGTGCCGGCGTCAGTCCGGTCGAGCAGGGCCGCGATCGCCGTCTGGTAGACGTTGTGGTCGAACTCTTCGCCGTTCTCGACCGCGTGGATCGCGTCCACGCCCTCGCGGTTCAGGTCCTCCGCGAAGCCGTCGACGTCGCCGCCGATGACGGCGACGCGGAGGTCGCCGCCGCGCGCGTCGGCGAGCTCTCGCCCGGCCGTGATCGCCTCGTAGGAGACGTCGCGGAGCTCCCCGCGGCGGTGTTCGGAGACGACGAGCACGTCGGACATCACGCGCCCACCCCCTTGTCACGCAGGACCTCGGCGAGGCGTCCCGCCGCCTCGCCCGCGTCGCCCTCGATGATCTCGGCGTCGGACTCGCTCTCCGGCTCGTACATCGACGTGATATCGAGCGCGCTCTCGACGTCTTCCGGAGTCAGCCCGAGGTCGGCCAGCTCCTTCGCGTCGATCTCCTTGCGCTGGGCCTGCCGGATACCGCGCAGGCTCGCGTACCGCGGCTCGTTGAGCCCGGTCTGGACGGTCAACACGGCGGGGAGGTCGACGTCGGTGAGCTCCTCGACGCCGCCCTCCAGCTCGCGGCGGACGTGGGCGACCCCCGCGTCCGCGTCCACCTCGAGGTCGTTGACGACCGCGGCGTGCTCGAAGCCGATCCGCTCGGCGAGCGCGACGCCGGTCGCACCGAACCCGGTGTCGGCGGCCTGGACGCCGCCGAGCACGAGGTCGGGCTCCTCCGCCTCGACGACGGCCTCGAACGTCGAGACCTTCGCGGCCACGTCGGCGAACCCCGCCTCGAAGGCGTCGTCCCAGACGCGGACCGCGCGGTCGGCGCCCTTCGCGAGCGCCATCCGGATCGTCTCCTCGGCGCGCTCCGGGCCGATCGTGACGGTGACGACCTCGTCTGCGATACCGGCCTCGGCCAGTTGGACCGCGGCCTCGACCGCGTAGTCGTCCCACTCGTTGAGGTCGTACTCGAGGTCGGACGCCGCGATGTCGGTCCCCTCGATCGCGAAGTCGTCGTCCGCCTCCGCGACCTCCTTGACGGTCACCAGAACTTTCATGATACTCACTCGGTCGCTCGCCCTGTAAGGGTTTTCGGAACGCCTCACTCGCCGAGAAGAGTTGCCTTCGCCCGGATCCAGACCGGACGCCGAGCGACGCCCTCGCTACCGTTCGTCGCGGCCGACGTCGCCGCCGTCGTCGCTCGCGGTGCCGGCGGAGTCGCCCGCGTCGCCGTCGCCGGCGTCGTCGGGAAGCGAGATCAGGTTCTCGCGGCCCAGCCGGAGCTTCTCGACGCGCCCCTCGTCGGCCATCGCCGACAGCAGCTGCGAGACCTTCGCGTCGGACCAGCCGGTCTCCGCGACGATGTCGGCCTGTCGCATCCGCCCGCCGTTGTCGGTCAGGAGCCGCTCGACGCGTTCCTCGTCCGAGAGCAGCGAGAGGTCCTCCTCGGGCTCTTCCCCCGCCGCCGCGTCGCCGTTCTCGTCGTCGGCGGGACCGGAGGCAGCGGCCGCACCCGCGCTCGCGCCGGCGCCCGCCGATCGGGAGCCGCCGTCGCCGTTCGCCCCGTTCGCGCGCGTTCCGCCGGGCTCGCCGCCCTCCATCCGCCGGTACCCGACGACGCTCCCGGCGATGAGCAGCGCGGCGACGACGATCGCCGCGGTGAGCATCTCCCACGGCGGCCCCACGGTCCCGGTCGGTGCGTACACCACCGCGACCCGCTCGTCCTCGCCGAACGTCCGCGGTCCCTCGATTATCACGGCGTTGTCGCGGAGCGGGACGGTGGCTCCGGGGGTTCCGGTGACGGTGTATCCCTCCGGCGTCGCCACCTCCAGCGTCTGCCCCTCGCCGAGCGACCGGAGCCACGTCCCGTCGGGGGTCGTCAGCGCGTCGCCCAACACGAGGTTCTCACCGTCGGTCCCGAGGAACTCCGTCCAGACGAACGTCAACCGGAGTTCGCCGACCGCGGCGGTCTCGTCTCCGGCGACGTCGAACTCGGACGGGTCCTCGTGGACTCTCACCTCGCGGTCGACGTCCACGATCCGCATCGTCCGGTCCACGTTCCGGCTGGCCTCCCGCGCGAACCCCTCGAACAGCGACGGACCGGGGCCGACCTCGCCGTCGAGGAACCGTTCCCCGGCGGTCTCGAACGCCTCGACTTCCGTCTCGTCTGCGAGCGCGAACCTGACGGACACCTCCCACCGCGCGTCGCGGTCCGGCGCCGGTTCGATCCGGATCCGCGTCGCCGTCTCCGGGTCGAAATCGGAGTCGATCTGGCCGACGGGGGTCGCGGTCGTCCCGAGCGACGCCGCGCCGCGCTCGATCGCCGGCTGTCCGTGTGCCGGCGCGGAGTCGGACGCGGGCGCCGGGGCGGCCGCGACCGCGTCTCCGGCGACCGGCGCCACGGCGCCGCCGACGAGGAGGAGGGCGAACAGCGAGACGAGGAGGACGCGAGACGGAGGGTTCCGCATGCACGTCGGTTCTCACGTGGACCGGGCAAAACGCTTTCCATAGCCTGTTTCGCCGGACCGCGTGGTCGGCCGCCGCCGGGCGTGCCCCCGCCGCGCGGCCGCGTTGAGGTGGATTTTTTATATCGGGAGGCGAATCTACGCGTGATGAGAGCCCTCCCGGTCGTCGTCGCGGTCCTGCTTCTGGTCGTCCCGGTCGCGGGGACGACGTCCCCGGTCGGCGGGTCCGAGCAACCGGCGGTCGTCGGGGCGACCGACCCCGTCGCGGCCGACTCCGTCGGTTCGGCTGCGGTCGACCCGTCACGACCCCAGACCGGCCCCTCGCAGATCGACGAGTCGAACCTCACGTTCCGCACGCTCTCCGCACCGGTCGACGCCGACGCCCGAGTCGCCAGCGCCCCCCGCGGCGCGAACCTCGGCCCGGCGCTCTCGTTCTCCGTCGACGACGTCGACGCCGCCGTGGAGACCGCGGCGGTCGTGGACCGGATCGAGAACGCCGAGACGAGCACCGAGCGACAGCGGCTGATCCTCGCGGCGCTCAGCCGCGTCGAGCGCGACGAGGTGAGCCTCCACAGCCGGCAGGCGGCGGCGTTCCAAGCGCACGCGTCCGGTAACATCTCCGACCGGGAGCTGCTCGACGAGCTCGTCCGGATCTCCGCCACCGCCCGGGAGTACGACCGGCGGCTCGAGGAGGTCGACGCGCTCGCGGAGGAGACCGACGGCTTCAGCTCTCCGACCCGGCTCGACGAGCTTCAGGTCGCGCTTCAGGTGTACAGCGGCCCCGTTCGCGACCGCGCGCTCGCGACCGCTCGCGGCGAGGTCTCCGCCGCCGAGATCCACGTCGAGTCGACCGACGACTCGGTGACGCTGGCGACGATCATCGACGGCGAGTACGTCCGAGAGACGTTCCGGAACGACCGCTGGGACCGCGGCGGCGGCGAGATCAGCAACGACGAGGCGATCAACGTGACCACGGCCGCGTACCCCGAGACGGCGGCGCTCCGCGAGCCGGACGCGTTCGGGGCCGGCTCGGTCCAGCGGATCACCATCCCGCACGAGTACGGCGTCCTCCGCGCGTTCGTCAGCGGCGGGACCGAACAGGTGTTCGTCGAACACCAGCGGATCGACCTCGACGCCTTCCCCGACACCGAGCGGGCCTCCGAGACCGGAGACGGGTTCAACGTCACCGTCGAGCGGAGCTACGTCGGCGGCCCGGTGACCGTGACCGTCCTCGACGAGGAGACGGGCGAGCCCGCCCCCGACGTCACCGTCACGAAGAGCGTCGGCGACGGCGACAGCAGGGCGATCGGGACCACGGACGCCGACGGCGTCGTCCGGACGCTCTCGCCGGCGGAGCCGTACCGCATCACCGTCGTCGACGAGCCGCGGGTCGTCGTCGTCGACGGCCTCCGACCGATCGCGACGCCGCGGCTCGTCGACGACGAGTAGCGGAGCCGCGGTCCGACCCGCTCGTCTCCACCGGCTCGTCCGTCTCTCCCTCCCCGACCCTTTTAGGTCATCCCGCGCCCAGCCGCCCCGTGCCTCTCGACCGCTCACCGCCGCCGTCACGCTCGCCGTCGCGTCGGAACCCCGTCGGCGACGCTCACCGCTCCGCCCGGGCGCTCGCCCCCGTCGCCGGGGTCCTGCTGCTCGCGATCACCGTCGTGCTCGCGGGCGGCGTCGTCACCGTCGCGCTCGGCGCCCCCGCCGAGCCCGTCGAGCCCGCGCCGACGACGTCGCTGTCGCTGTCGGCGACCGACGACCGGATCACGGTGACGCACCGCGGCGGCGACGCCCTCGACGCGAGCGAGCTGGACGTGCGCGTCAGCGTCGACGGCGAGCCGCTCGCCCGCCAACCGCCGGTGCCGTTCTTCTCGGCGGCGGGGTTCCACCCCGGTCCGACCGGCGCGTTCAACGCCGCCAGCGACGGCGACTGGCGCGTCGGTGGGTCGGCCTCGTTCCGGGTCGCGGGGACGAA
Source organism: Halorubrum sp. B52 (assembly GCF_059752555.1). Classification (NCBI taxonomy): domain Archaea; kingdom Methanobacteriati; phylum Methanobacteriota; class Halobacteria; order Halobacteriales; family Haloferacaceae; genus Halorubrum; species Halorubrum sp. B52. Next base: position 187,037 of record NZ_MWTG01000008.1, read on the forward strand.
CGACCCGGCCCTCGAACCGGGCCGGACGGTCGTCGTCGAAATCTCGGCCGACGGACAGCCGGTCGCGACGCTGGAGGCGGTCGTCGAGCCGAGCTAGAAGAGCGACGGACCCCTCCCGTCCGCCCGCGCTACTCCTCGGGGACCCGAGCGACCGTCGTGATCGCCCGGGGGCTCCGCGGCGTCGCCCGCTGGATGTGGTGTTCGAACTGCTCGTAGCCCGCCGCCTCGAACATCCGGTCGGCCTCCTCCTCGTCGTAGAACAGCATGATCGCGTCGGCGACGCGCTGGAGGACGCGGTTGTGCGGGTAGTCGGGGCCGACGACGAGCACCTGCCCGCCCGGCTTCGCGACGCGGCGCAGTTCGCGGAGCCCCTCGACGGGGTTCGGCCAGTACTCGATCGAGCCCGACGACCAGACGACGTCGAACGCGTCGTCGCGGAAGGGGAGCCGCTCGGCGTCGCCGCGGTAGAAGTTCACGCGGTCGCGTTTGCCGAACTTCTCGAACGCCTTCTCCATCTGGTGGACGCTCTGGTCGAGCCCGTGGACGTCGTCGGCGTGTTCGAGCAGTCCCTCGGTGCCGAATCCGGTGCCGCACCCGACGTCGAGCACCTTCGGGTCGTCGCCGAACTCCAGCCAGGAGAGCGCCTCCGCGCGCATCTCCTCGTTCCAGTTGAACCGGTTGACCTGATCGTACACCTTCGAGAGGTACTTGTAGAACAGGCGGGCGTTCGACTTGTCCTCGAGGATCCCCATTTACCGTTCCGTTGGGTCGCCCGCCCCATAACGACACGGATCCGCCGGTGTGACGGTCTCGGTGCGCCGCGGACGCGACGCCGGGAACGCGACCCGATACGGACCCGGCCGCGACCCGATATCGACCGGTTTCCGGCCCGGTCCGACCCGCTTATCCGCCCGCCGGCCGATCCCCGCGTATGAACCCGACGACGAGCGGCCGGTTCCGCGTGCACGACCGACGGCCGCGCCCGGACATCGAGGACGAACCCGACGTCGACGGTGCCGCCGGCAACGAGGCGGCCGCGGACGACGGCGGGGCGCCCGCCGAGACCGCCGACGCCCCCGAGGAGTTCGTGCTCGTCGAGCTGCCGGACGGGCCGATCGATCCGACGGCGCCGGACGCCGAGGACCAGTTCGATCCCCTGTACGCGACCGCCGAGGGGTACGAGGACGGGCTCGCCGAGCGCGTGGCGTCGCTGGAGCCCGGCCACGTCGTCGACGCAACGCTGGCGTGGACGGACGCCTCGGCGCGGTTCGTCGACGTCGAGGTCGTCCGCGAGAGCCGGTTCCGATTCGCCGACGGCGTCGAGGGGATGTTCGAGGCGGCGGTCGAGACGTGGGAGCAGATCCGCGCCGAGGGGGAGGCGGTCGGCTCGATCACGACCCGGTCGAACGACGGCGAGCCGAACGGCGCGCTGTACCTGTTCGCCGACGCGCCCGGCGGCGACGCCTTCGCGGACCTCCGCGCGGGGCGGCTCCCGATCGAGCCGCTCGTCGACCGCGTCAACGAGTCCCGCGAGGACGACGACCCGCGAGAGGTGTTCGTGCTGCGACCCGCCGCCCACGACTTCGTCGCCGTCTACGTCGTCTTCGACCGCGACGGCGTGCTCGCGCAGACCGTGCGAGACACGTACGACCTCGGCCCCGGACTGGCGGCGGGGCTGGAGGCGGGCGAGTTCGAGGCGGCGAAGACGGACGACGGCGGAACGGTCGACGGCGGCGGAGAGGGGGACGGCGACGGCGAGGGCGACGACGACTTCGACGCGCTCGATCGGCTGTAGCCGGTGCTCGCCCCGGTCACCGTCGCCGCGCACCGCCACGCTACAGCCAGCCTGCGTCGGGGTCGACCCGTCCGTCCGGCGCCTCGCCGTTGAGGACGGCGGCGACGTCGGCCGCGCCGCTCCGGTTCAGGTCGTCTCTGGCCTCCTCGCTGTACCACGCCGCGTGCGGCGTGACGACGGTGTCCTCGCGACCGACGAGCGGGTCGTCCGCGGGCGGCTCCTCTGCGAGCACGTCGAGGCCGGCGCCCTTGATCGCCCCGCGCTCTAACGCGTCGAGCAGGGCGTCGGCGTCGACGACCGGCCCGCGGCTCACGTTGACAACGACCGAGTCCTCGCCGAGCCGCGCGAGCGCGTCGGCGTCGACGATCCCGCGGGTCGCGTCGGTCAGCGGCGCGTAGACGCCGACGTGGTCCGCGCGATCGAACAGCGCCTCGAACCCGACCTTCTCGACGCCGTACTCGGCCATCTCGTCGGCGTCGACGAACGGGTCGTGGGCGAGCAGCTCGGCGTCGAAGCCGGCGAGCTGTTCCGCGGCGCGCCGGGCGATGGGGCCGAACGAGAGCAGCCCGACCGTCGACGCGCTCACGCGGCGGACCGGGCGGCCGGTCTCCCAGCTCCAGCCGCCGGCGGCGACGGCGTCGTCGTACGCCTTCAGCGAGCGGAGACAGGCGAGCAGCAGCGAGACGGAGTGGGTCGCCACCTCGTCGGTGCAGTAGTCGGGGACGCGGGTGACGGTGACGCCCTCGTCGGCCGCGGCGACGACGTCGACGTTGTCGACGCCGACGGCCGATCGGACGACGACCGACAGGTCGAGCGCCGCGAGCGCCTCGGCGGTCACCGGCGTGTTGATGTCGGTGACGACCGCGTCGGCGCCCCCGGCCGCCTCGATAACCCGCTCGGCCGACCCCAGGTCGGCGACCTCGATCTCGACTGGGCCGTCGACGCGCTCGTCGAGCACCTCGCGGTACGTCTCCGGGTCGATCATCGGGAACGACGACAGGACGACCTTGGCCATGGCCCCGCTTCGCCCCGACCCCACTTGATGGCTGGTATTGACGTGGTTAGGGGCTCAGACGTCGATTTTCGATCGTGATGTTCCCGGTTCGGGGAGTCGTCCGCCGCGCCGTTCCGGAGGCTCTTTGCGCGCCGGGCGGCTACGTCTCCTCGTGACCGACGACAGTTCGACCAAGCCCCCGATGCTCGTCCTCCTCGAGTCGCTGGCGTTCTACCGGAACGTCCGGATCGGGCTCGTCGCGGGCGCGGGCCTCGCGCTCCTGCTGTACCTCGTCCGGACGCTGGAGCTGCTCGGCCCCGTGATTGACACGCGGGAGTACCCGCTGTTCGGTCCGGAGGTCTGGTTCCTGTTCTTAGCGTTCGTGCTGGCGGCGACGTTCGCGCTGTTGGTCGCCGTCGCGCTCACGATCGCCGAGGCGGCGCGGGGGGCCGGCGAGGCGTCGACGGAGCGACCCGAGTGAGGGGGGAGCGAGCAGTGACGAACGAGTCGATCAGCGACGCGAACGACCGGAAGATCGATCGGTTCGGTCGGGGACGGAGGCGGGTCGAGCGGGGACGGAGGCGGGCCCGGTGGGGGCGGAGGTAGACCGGACGGGGCGGAGGTAGGCTCGGTGGGGACGGAGGCGGGCCGGTCGGGGACGGATCGGTCGGTGCGGTCTCAGTCGGCGGTACAGGAGGCGTCGCTCTCCTCGCCGGTGAACTCCTGTGCGGGCTCGGTGAGCTTGTAGAGGTTCTGTCTGGCGTCCGCGAAGTAGACGTCCTCGTCGACGACGTCGATCCCCTCTAACCGCTCGAGGGCGTACCGGACGGTCCGGGCCGACAGCATCGACTCCTGCACGATGCCTTTCTGCGTCAGCGGGCCGTTGTACTCGAGCACCTTGAAGACGAGCTTGGCGCTCGGCGGGAGGTCGTCGAGGCCCTCCGTTTGGGTTCCTTCCATCGTTACGATTCGAAACCGCACATCGGCATAAATGTTGATGGCTCACGCCCCGAATTCGGCGATTTTGCCGCCAAAACCGGCTTATTTTGCTGGTTATCCTGCTGACAACCGGCAAGAAACGCTGCTATCTCCCCGATCGACTGACCAGTCAGTCAGCGGTGCGGCTCGCGCGCGCTCTCCCCCGTCGGACCGGTTCGCGCCCGTCGCGACGGCCGCCCCTCGCCTTCGCGGTCCCCGGCGTCCGACGGGCGGAACGAACGGCTTTTCACGTGCGCTCGCGGATCCGTTGATATGAGCGACGACTCGGGCATCTCCGGCCACGCGCGGGGCGTGGTCGTCACGACGATCTGCTGTCTGGCGGGGATCGCCGCCGGCGTCGTCTCGGCCGCCTACGTGGGCACGACCGTGGCCGCCGCCCAGAGCACCACGGTCGTGTTGGTCCTCGGCGCGTTCGTGCTCGCCCAGTACCCCCTGTACAAGGTCATCGGCGTCGGCGATTTCGGTGTCAAGGACAACCTCTACGTGGCGTTCCTGACGTTCACGCTGTGGTTCATCAGCTACACCGTGCTGGCGACGTCCGGCGTCCAACTGGTGGCGTGAGATGGCCGACGACAGCATCGCCGTGGTCGACCTCGATCGGTGCCAACCCGACCGGTGTAACTACGAGTGCGCGAACTACTGCCCGCCGAACCGGACGGGCAAGGAGTGCATCACCGAGCGCGGCGAGGACGCGGTCGAGGGCGACCCGGACCAGATCCACATCTCAGAGGAGATCTGTCTGGGCGAGACCTGCGGGATCTGCGTCGAGAAGTGCCCGTTCGACGCGATCGAGATCATCAACCTCCCGTCCGAGCTCGACGAGGAGCCGGTCCACCGCTACGGCGAGAACGCCTTCTCGCTGTACGGACTTCCGACCCCCGAGCCGGGGAACGTCACCGGGATCTTGGGCCCGAACGGGATCGGGAAGTCGACCGCGGTTCACGGGCTCGCCGGCGAGATGGTCCCGAACCTCGGCGACCACGAGGCGGAGGCCGACTGGGACCGCGTGCTCGACCGGTTCCGCGGCACGGGGCTCCAGAACTACCTCAAGTCGCTGAAGGACGGCGACGTGAGCGTTTCCCGCAAGCCGCAGTACGTCGACCAGATCCCCAAGCAGTTCGACGGCAACACCCGCGAGCTGTTGGAGCGCACCGACGAGCGCGGCGCGCTCGACGAGCTGATCGACCGGCTCAACATCGCCCCGGTGATGGACCAGGACATCGACTCCATCTCCGGCGGAGAGCTTCAGCGCGTCGCCATCGCGGCGTGTCTCGCCCGCGACGCCGACTTCTACTTCCTCGACGAGATCACGCCGTACCTCGACATCGGGCAGCGGATGATCGTCGCCCGGCTCATCCGCGAGCTGGCGGACGACGACGCCGCCGACCGCTCGATGCTCGTGGTGGAGCACGACCTCGCGATCCTCGACCTCCTCGCCGACACCCTCCACGTCGCCTACGGGGAGCCGGGCGCGTACGGGGTCATCACCGACCCCAAGTCGGTCCGCAACGGGATCAACGAGTACCTGAAGGGGTACCTCGACAACGAGAACATGCGGATCCGGCCCTCCGCGATCACGTTCGAGGAGCACGCCCCCCGCGTCGCCTCGCGCAGCGAGACGCTGGTCGAGTACCCCGACCTCTCGAAGTCGTACGGCGACGGCGAGTTCGAGCTCCACGTCGAGGGCGGCGCGATCAACCACTCGGAGGTGCTCGGGGTCGTCGGCCCGAACGGGATCGGGAAGTCGACGCTCGCGAAGCTGTTCGCGGGGTCGCTGGAACCGGACGAGGGCGAGCTCGACTTCGCGCTCGACATCGCGTACAAGCCGCAGTACATCGAGATCGACCAGCCGATGCGCGTCGACGCCTTCCTCTCCTCTATCACCGACGAGTTCGGCAGCTCCTACTGGAACACGGAGGTCGCCCAGCCGCTCCAGCTAGAGCGGATCATGGAACAGAACCTCGCCGACCTGTCCGGCGGAGAGCGCCAGCGCGTCGCCATCGCGGCGTGCCTCTCCGAGGACGCCGACCTCTACCTGCTCGACGAGCCCTCCGCGCACCTCGACGTCGAGCAGCGCGTCCGCGCGACGACGGCGATCCGCCGGTACGCCGAGAACCACGACGCGACCGTGATGGTGATCGACCACGACATCTACATGATCGACCTCCTGGCCGACCGCCTGATGGTGTTCGACGGCGAGCCGGCCCAGCGCGGTCACGCCGCGCCGCCGCAGGACATGCGCGACGGCATGAACGAGTTCCTCGCCGACCTCGACATCACCTTCCGCCGCGACGAGCGCACGGGGCGCCCCCGGATCAACAAGCCGGGCTCGCAGCTCGACAGCAAGCAGAAGCGCGAGGGCGAGTACTACTACTCGGGGTAGTCGCCCGGATCGAGCCCTCGGTCGCCGGAGGCTGTTCACTCGCAGTTCGCCGTCTCATCGAGCGCGCCTCGCTGACGGCGGCACCGGCAGTCTAGCAGTCGGGAATCTGCACCTGGCAGATCGCGCCGTTACCGGCGCTCTCCGGCGCGGTTCCGGTGAGCGCCTCACGGTCGTTACGGTGTGTATAATAAACCCTCTTTGAGGTGTCCGTCCTGAAAATGCAGTCGGCCCTCACCGAGTCGTCGCCGGGTAGCCGCTGTCAGTCGGTCACACCGCCCTTCGCTTTATGAATCGGTCACGCCTCCTGTCGGCGCTGATAGCGCTGTTGGCGGTCACGTCGTTGAGCGTCGCGTCGACGACGCTGGAAACGAGCCTGACGACCGATCCGGCCGACGAGATAAACCCGGACTGGGACAGCCTGCCGATCGGCCAGAGCGACGCGGCCGCGATTCGGGAGTCCATCGAGAGCGGAGGGGAGGCGGGCGCCGACGGGGCCGGTGGCGGTTCCGCCGACGGCCCGGGCTCCGCGGCCGACGAACCCTCGCTCTTCGACCGCCTGATCGCGCTGTTGAGTCGTCTCCTCCGTCTCCTCCTCCCGGTTGCGGCGATTCTGGCGGCGGCCGCACTGACGTATCGGTACCGGGGCGTTCTGGTCGGTTTCCTCGATCGCGACCCCCGAACGACACCTGCCGCCGAGCCGCGACCGGCGGCCGGACGCTGGCCCGGGACGGCCCCCGAACACGACGTGGACCGGGCCTGGGTGGAGGTGATACGTCGGCTGAATCCGGAGCGGCCCGAGACGACGACTCCGGACGAGTGCCGGGCGCTCGCTCGCGTTCGAGACGTCGATCGCGACGCCGTCGAGTCGATCGTTTCCGCGTTCGAGCGCGTACACTATGGGGGGCGCCCGGTCGACGCGGAGCTCGACCGGGCCCGCGAGGGGCTCCGCGGGCTGGAGCGTGGCGTGGAATGACCGACGGAACCGCCGCCCGCGACCCCGCAACGGTCCGGACCGACGCGACCGACTCGAGCGACGCGGAGACACGTCGAACCGACGCCAGGGGGCTGCTCGCCCGCCTCGGTCGGGCGATCCGCGTCCTGCTTCTCCTGGTGGGGGTCGCGACGCTCGGCGTCGGACTGCTCGTCGCCTTCGATCCGGAGACGGAGGGCGTGCTCCGGATCGACGCGGCGATCGAAGCCCTCGGGAGCGACTACGTGGTGCTGGCGGCGCTCGGCCTCCTCGCGGTCGGTCTCGCGTTGCTCCTCGTGGCAGCACGGCGCGTCCGCGGCGTCAGCGAGGCGACGCCGCCGGCCGTCGAGGGCGTCCTGACGGCGACGCATCCCGGTGCGTCGTTCGACCGCGCCGGCGGCGGGCGACTGAGTGGGTTCCTCTCCGCTCGGTCGGCGAACGATCGTCGCCATCGGCTCCGGGAGGCGGCGATCCGGGCGACGATGCGCGCGGAGGGGTGTTCGCGGACCGACGCCGAACGTCGCGTCGACGAGGGCACCTGGACGAGCGACCCCGTCGCCGCGGCCTTCCTCTCCGCGTCGGAACGCGGCGTCCTGGGCGGTATCCGCTCCGCTCGGGGGCTCACCCGCGACGGCGACCCGGTCGACCGAACCGTCGACGCCATCCTCGCGAAGACGACCGGCGAGAGGTCAACGGCCCGAGACGGCGATCGGGCCGAGCGCGAGGACCCGAACGCCGGCTGGGACGCGGATCGGGACGCCGATCGGGCTTCGGACCGCCACTCGGAGGGTCGGTCAACGACGCAGGAGGAGGTCCAGTGACGCCCGGTATCGCCGTCCTCGGCCGCTGGATCGATGGTTCGGCGCGTCCAGAACGGACCGCGGGTGACGGAGGTCCCCGACGGGGCCCTGCGGCTAGAACCGACGGCGGAGACACGGCCGAACCCGCGTCCGAGGCGGGCCGACCGTCGTCGGTTCGGCGGACCGGTCGCTGGCGGGGGATCGCCGCCGTCGCGCTCCTCGCGGTGGCGGTCGGCGTCCTCGCGGAACGACCTCCGCTGTTGCTGGTCGGCGCTCTCGCCGGCGCGTACGCCGCCTACCCGCGAGTTACCGCGGTTCCCGACCCCGATCTGTCCATTCGACGAGAGATAGATCCGATATCGCCGGAGGACGGTGAGAGGGTGTCAGTGCGGACGACGATCACGAACGAGGGGGACGTGCCGCTCGCCGACGTCCGGATCGTCGACGGGACCCCGCCGATGCTCTCGGTTTCGGACGGATCGCCGCGGCGTGCGGCGGCGCTGCTCCCGGGCGGAGAGGTGACGGTACGCTACGACCTCCGGGCGCGCCCGGGTCGTCACGTGTTCCAGCCGACGACTGTGCTCTGTCGCGACGCGAGCGGGTCGGTAGAGGTCGAAAGCTCGCTCACCGAGGCGAGTTCCTTCGAGTGTGCGGCAGCGGTCCCGACGGTCCCGCTGCGCGCACAGAGCGGTCACTATCCGGGTCCGTTAGTCACCGACGACGGGGGCGAGGGGATCGAGTTTCACTCCGTCGAGAAGTACCGGCGCGGGGACCCCGCGAACCGGATCGACTGGCGCCGATACGCGCGGACGGGCGAACTCACCTCATTGACGTTCCGCACCGAACGGCTCGCGGAAGTGGTGGTGTGCGTGGACGCGCGACCCGCGTCGTATCGGGCCGCGGACGCGACCGAACCCCACGCAGTCGCGCTGGCCGTCGACGCGGCCGACCGCATCGGCGACGCGCTGTTCGACGCGAATCACCGGGTCGGACTGGCCGGGTTCGGACGGCACGTTTGCGTGCTTCCGGCCCGGAGCGGTCGCGAGCACGCCAACCGGTTCCGCCGTCGGCTGGCGACGGCTCCGGCCTTCAAGCTGGACCCGCCGAACGCGGCGCGCACGGCCGAGCGTGAGGGCGGGGAAGCCCCGTCTCGGCTCGGTACTGGAGACGGCCCGAACGGCACTGGCGCGGGTGCCGACGAGACCGTACCGATCGACACCCAGCTGTCCAGAATTCGGGCCGAGTTCGGGCCGAACACGCAGGTCGTGTTGATCACGCCGCTGTGTGACGACGAGGCCTCCCGCATCGCCCAGCGGTTCGAGAGCGGTGGGACCGCCGTCACGGTCGTCAGTCCGGACGTCACCACGGGGGAGACCACGGGCGGGCGGCTCGCCCGACTGGAGCGGACGCAGCGGCTGAGCGTACTACGGAACGCGGGAATCCCCGTCGTGGACTGGACGCCCGACCAGTCGCTGGGTGCTGCGATGTCGACCATCGAGGGGAGGGGCCGGTGACGGCGTCAGATGCGACGGAAGCGACGGCGGTGTCCGACGGGGTAACCGCTCGGTTCGTTCGCCGACCGGCGGTCGGGAGCAGCGTCATCGCCATCGCTGCCGGCAGCGTCGCCGCGGCGCTCGTCGCCGACACGACCCTCCAACGGGAGATCCTTCGGCTCGCCCTCGTCGGCGTCCTCGCCTTCGGGATCGGCGGACGATCGGCTCGTCACGGCGGGACGGCCCTCGGGGTCCTGGGTGCGCTGGTCGCGCTGGGTGGGGGGCTCGTCGTTCTCGTCGCGATGGGACGGGCGGTCACGCAGCCCCCGCAGGTCACCCACCGGATCGAGTTGCTCCCCGGAATCGTGGGTTTGTGGACGCTTTCAGCGGCTCTCGCGCCGGTTCGGTTCGGATGGAGTCGGGCCCTGATAGACGTCGGCACCGGCTTCGTGTTCCTCGGCGTCCTCGTGACGGGAGTGACGCAGGGGGTGGGAACCACCGCGCTCCTGCTCGCGACGCTCGCGACGATCCTCGCGTGGGACGCGGCCGAGAACGCGGTATCCGTGGGCGGGCAGATCGGCGTTCAGCGCGGCGCGAGGACCGTTCGGACCGAACTCGCTCACGTGGGGGTCGCCGCGGGCGTCGGCGCGGGTGCCGTCGCGGTCGTGCTCGGGGTGGCCGGTCTCGACATCGACGGCCTCCCGTTCGGCGCGCTCGTCGCGCTCGTCGCGGGCAGCGTGATCCTGGTCCTCGGCTCCGACCGGTAGCCCGCGCTCGTCGGTCGGTGTCACGCCGGGACGAGCGTCCGGTACGGGACCCGTCGGCGTCTCTCCGAATTGGCAGCGCCGGCCGAGTCGACGGGGTCGACCGGGACGAGCGAGTCGATCTCGAGCGTGCAGTCGTACCGCTCAGGCGCGAAGCTGCGGCACCGGCATATCCGAGAGGATATCGTCGACGATCTCGGTCGTCGAGACGCCCGAAACGCGCGCGTCGGGGGTCACCACTATCCGGTGGGACAACGCGGACGGCGCCATCGCCTTCACGTCGTCCGGCGTCGCGTAGGTCCGACCCATGAGCGCGGCGTGGGTTCTCACGACCTCGAAGAACCGCTGAATCCCCCGCGGCGACACGCCCGTGTTCACGCGCTCGTCCGTTCGCGTCGCGCGGGCGACGTCGACGAGGTATTCCCGAACGCCGCTCTCCACGCGAACCGACTCCGGAACGCGTCGGAGCTGAGTGAGCGTGTCAAGCGAACAGACCGTTCGGACTGATGGCGAGGAGGCCTCTCGACCCGCGCGGCGGTCGATCAGTTCGAGCTCGCCGGCTCGGTCGGGGTAGCCGAGGCTGGTCTTGACGATGAATCGGTCCTTCTGGGCGGCCGGGAGCTCGAAGGTCCCGTCCATCTCGACGGGGTTCTGCGTGGCGACGACGACGAACGGGTCAGGGAGCGGGTGGGTCTCGCCGTCGACGGTGACCTGCCCCTCCTCCATCGCCTCCAAGAGCGCAGCCTGCGTCTTCGGCGGGGCTCGGTTGATCTCGTCCGCAAGCACGACGTTCGCGAACACCGGCCCCGGCTGGAACTCGAAGCTCCGGGCCTTCTCGTCGAAGATGTTCGAGCCGATGACGTCGGACGGCAGCAGGTCGGGGGTGAACTGAATGCGCGAAAAGGAGACGTCGACCGCGTTCGCGAACGACCGAGCCGTGAGCGTCTTTCCGGTTCCCGGGACGTCCTCGAGCAGGACGTGGCCGTCGGAGAGCACCCCAACGAGAACGGTCTTCAGCGTCGCCCGCTCGGTGACCACGGCCGCGGCGATCCCGTCGAGGATTTCGTCGCTTCGTCGCTGTACAGTCGCCGGATTCATACCGGCCGGACGGGTGTCGACCCGTTGGTTATACTCCTGATAAACGCGGGTTTGGTCGGCGTAACCCGCTGCTTCGCGAGGGTGTGGTCCCGCGCGCCCCCGAACCGGAAACCGCGAGGCGGCGTGCTGTGTCATGTGTTAGCAATTAACGGCAGTCAGTCCGACGCGTCGTCTCCTCGCCGCGCCTGTGGACACCGCCGTCATCGGATTCAGCGACGCGGCCTCATCGGTCTTCGAGGCCGACGACCTCCCGTATCGAAGCGATTAAGCACGGAACCCGCGAACGACGGGACATGCAACACCTCATCATTCGCGGCGACCCCGGGATCCGGCGGGACGCGGTGATAGAGTACGAGGGCGAGGAGCTGGTCTGTTTCGGCATCAACGTGCAGGGCGGCTGGCACGGCCCGGACGAGCCCCAGCTCTGGTGTACCGTCGGCACCGAGGACGAGCGCGAGGCGTACGACAAACGCGAGTACGTTCCTCACTGGCTCGACGTCGACGCGGTCGACGCCGAGGAGGTCGAGGTGCTGAGCGAGAAGGGCGAGCTCGCGGTCTGAGGCTCGCGGTCTGTTCTACTCCTACTCCCGCGTTACACCGGCGGGTCCGCCAGCCACGCCTCGATAGCACCGGCCATCGAGCCCCGGCGGTGAATCGTTCCCGCCTCCGGGTCGACGACGGTGCTCTCAGTCCCGGGCGTCTCGCCGTCGTCGATCACCGCCCCGACGCCCTCCCGGATCCGGTCGTCGAGGTCCTCGAGGCGGGTGACGCTGCCGGTCCCGGAGACGTTCGCGCTCGTCGCGGTGAGCGGGCCGGTCTCCCGGAGGAGCGCCCGCGCGACCGGCTGGTCGGGGACGCGGATCCCGACTCGGTCGCTCCCGGCGGTGAGCGCGTCGGGGACCGCGTCGCCGCGCTCGACGACGACCGTCACGGGACCGGGGAGGAACGCCCGGGCGAACGCGACCGCGAACTCCGTCGGGCGGGCGTAGCGGAGCGCGTCGTCGACGCTCGCGACGCCCAGTGAGAGCGGGTTCGACCGGTCGCGGCCCTTCAGGTCGAACACGCGCTCGACGGCGTCCGGGTCGAGCGCGTCGCCGCCGAGCCCGTACACCGTCTCCGTGGGATAGACGACGAGCTCGCCGTCGGCGACCGCCGCGACCGCGCGCCGCACGTCTTCCCGGCGATTCGCCGCGTCGCGTCCGGGGTCCGGATCGGACCCGGTGCGAGGCTCCCGGTCCTCGGCGTCGTCCGTCATACGCGAACGTTCGACTGCAGTTTAAAAAAGGATGACGTGTGTGGACGACGCGGCCGCACGCGAGACGCGTCGGCGTCGACGGCGGTTTCAGTCGAGTCGGCGTCGACGGGGCCTCAGTCGACGAGCCGCTCGATCGCGTCGTCGATCTCCTCGGCGTCGGGGAACTCGGGGTGTTCGCTCGCGACCCACGCGTACTCGACGGTGCGGTCGGCGTCGAGGAGGAACACGGCGGGGCGCGTCTCGGTGATCCCGGTCATGGCGTCGATGTCGTGGGCGACGCCGTACTCCTCGATCACGCCCGCGCCGGGGTCCGAGAAGATCCGGACGCCCTCGCCGCGCTCGGCGAGCAGGCGCTTGTGGGCGTACGGCGACGAGATCGAGAGGCCGAGGACGTCGAGGTCGTCCGCCCACCCGTGGTCGTCGATCGTGTTGTAGAGGTACGTCGCCTGGAAGGCGCCGTCCATCGGGTGGAAGACGAGGAGCGTCGGCCCGCCGACGACGCCGTCGAGCGAGCGGTCCTCCCAGTACTCCTCGTTCACGAGAGGTCGGGTGAAGTCGGGGGCGGCGTCGCCCTCGGCGACGTGGTCCGTCTCGGGCAGCGAGACGACGTCGAAGTCGGGCATCTCAGGCACCTCCCTCGGCGTCGACCGCGCGGCCCCCGTCGGTCGCCGCGTCGTCGGCTGCGCGGCCCCCATCGGTCGCCGCGTCGCCGTACGTCCCTTCCAGGTACTCCACGATGTTCGCGCTCTCGGACATCGTCACGCCGGTCTCGCGGTCGACGATCGCCGGGACGCTCCGGGCGCCGGAGACGCGCTTCACGACGTTCCGCTCCGAGTGCATCGGCTCGACGTACCGGGACTCGTACTCCAGCCCGAACCGGTTCAGGGTCCGGACGACGCGCTCGCAGTAGGGGCACGCCTGCAGCCTGTACAGGGTGATCTGTGGCTCCGTCATGGCGATCGGTTCGGCCGCGGGACGTGTAATCGTGTCGGCCGCGGCACGCTCCGTGACTCGTCCGATTTCGCCGTCGATCCGTCGGATCGTTCGGCCACCCGGGGTGTCGAAGGTAATCCTTTAACCATCCGCCGCCGGAAGACGAATGAACATGGGCTTGCCGCCGAGCACGCTGACGGCCGATCTGCTACAGCTGCCGATGCCGGGGGAGAACGCGGTGACGATCCTCGGCATCCTCGCCATCCTGACGCTGATCGGCCTGTCCGCGTTCTTCTCCTCGTCGGAGATCGCGATGTTCTCGCTGCCGCAACACCGCGTGGACAGCCTCGTCGACGAGGGGGTCACGGGCGCGAAGACGATCCGCGACATGAAGGAGAACCCGCACCGGCTGCTGGTGACGATCCTCGTCGGCAACAACATCGTCAACGTCGCGATGACCTCCATCGCGACCGCGCTGTTCGGATTCTACCTCTCCAGCGGGCAGTCCGTCCTGGCGACGACGTTCGGGATCACGACGCTGGTGCTGATCTTCGGCGAGAGCGCGCCCAAGTCGTACGCCGTCGAGAACACCGAGTCGTGGGCGCTCAAGATCGCGCGCCCGCTGAAGGCCTCGGAGTACGCGCTCTACCCGCTCGTGGTGCTGTTCGACTACATCGTGAAAGGCGTCAACAGCGTCATCGGGGGGTCGGCGGCGATCGAGTCGACGTACGTCACCCGCGACGAGATACAGGACATCATCGAGACGGGCGAGCGCGAGGGCGTCATCGAGGAGGAGGAGCGGGAGATGCTCGACCGCATCTTCCGGTTCAACAACACCATCGCCAAGGAGGTGATGACGCCTCGCCTCGACGTCACCGCGGTCGCGAAAGAGCAGTCCGTCGAGGAGGCGATCGAGACGTGCATCCAGGCGGACCACGAGCGCGTCCCCGTCTACGAGGGGAACCTCGACAACATCATCGGCGTGGTGACCGTCCGGGACCTGGTCCGCGAGCTCCGCTACTCCGAGGGCGAGCCCTCGCTGGCGCGGGTCGTCAAGCCGACGCTGCACGTCCCCGAGTCGAAGAACGCCGACGAGCTGCTCGCGGAGATGCAGGACAACCGCCTCCAGATGGTCACCGTCATCGACGAGTTCGGTACCACGGAGGGGATCATCACCCTCGAAGACATGGTCGAGGAGATCGTCGGCGAGATCCTGGAGGGCGACGAGGAGGCGCCCGTCGAGTTCTTAGAGGAGAACGTCGCCGTCGTCCAAGGCGAGGTGAACATCGACGAGGTCAACGAGATCCTCGACATCGACCTCCCCGAGGGCGAGGAGTTCGAGACGCTCGCCGGCTTCGTCTTCAACCGCGCCGGCCGGCTCGTCGAGGAGGGCGAGGAGATCGAGTTCGACGGGGTCCGGATCCGCATCGAGCGTGTAGACAACACCCGGATCATGTCGGCGCGCGTGACGGTGCTCGACGTCGACGACGGCGAGAACGGGGGAGTCGGTGAGGCGGAGACGACGGCCGACGACGCGGCATAGGACGGTTATAAGCGTGGTTTCGTCGGTGACGCAGTGACGAGATCTGATCGCTTGTTTGTCTATTTATAATGGTCGACGGTGGACCAGCGGTGAACGCCCGCAAAGCCCCAGCCACGAGGCGGGCCCTTTGAGTCCCACCCGACTGCAACCGCACGGCACCTCACCCCTCCCCAGCCTCGTCAGGCGCCCCTCCGCGTTGCTTCGGGCGCCTGACTCCCTCGCGCGTGCTCCTCGCGGGCCGATGGCCCGCTCGGAGGCACGCGCCGCCGCGAGTCGTTTTTATACCGCGTACGCCCGCGCGGCGCCGACGAGCGCCTTCCGGTAGTCGCTCTCGGAGGGATCGGGCCCGAGCGCGAGGAAGCGTTCCTTGAACGCGTCGACGTCGACCGCGTCGGTGTCGCTGCCGGCGGCGCGCGCGAGGTCGTAGATCCGGTGATCCGCCCCGGCGATGTCGTGGCGCTCGACCAAGGCGAGCGCGAACGCGGCGTTGACGGCGGTGATCTCCGGGTCGGCGCCGGCCGTCACGGGCGGCGAGCCGTCCCGCGAGACGGCGGGGCGGTCGGCGACCGCGGCCGCGAGGGTGGACTCGAGGAAGCCGAGGAGCTTGTCCGCGGGCGCGACGGAGAGGGTGATGTCGTCGGCGTAGATGTCTTTCATGTGGTTCGCGATCTGGTAACAGTGCGCGAGCTTGCGGCGCTCCACCGTCTCGCCGGAGAGCCCCAGGTACAGCGCCTCCTCGGTCGACTGGACGTGGGACGCGTGGCCCTCCTCGTACCGGGCCATGTGCGAGAGCTCGTGGACGGCCAGCTCGCGGGCCATCGCGCTGGTGGCGGCGCGCTTCGAGACGTTGAGGACGTGGTAGCCGTCGTAGTGGCCGGCCCACGTCCGCTCGTCGGGGTCCTCGCGCACCTTCACGTGGACGGGGTCGGCGAGCGAGCACTCGGTCTCGAACAGGTCGGCGGCGCCGAGGAACGGATCGGGGGGAACGTCACCCTGCACGCGGAGGTCCATGCTTACCGTTCACACGGCGGCGGCCGATAAGTCTCTTGCGCCCGTCGAAGGCTTTTGTCGCGAGGCGTCGAACTCTCCTTCATGTGCGCGCGCCTCTACGCCGCCTACGACGACGGACTTCGGGTCGTCGACCCCGAGACGGGCGAGGTCGACGAGCGGCTGGCGGGTCGTACGGTCGAGTGTCTCTCGGTCACTTCAGTCGACGGGGACTCCGGCGGCGATTCGCCCGACGCCGACGCCCGCGTGCTCGCCGGGACCTTCGACGCCGGGCTGTTCCGCTCCGTCGACGGCGGCGAGACGTTCGAGCGGGTCGCCGCCGAGGCGCTCGGGCCCGGCGGTTCGGGGCCGGACGCGGTCACCGCGGTCGCGACGAGCCCGCACGACCCCGCGGTCGTCTGGGTCGGAACGGAGCCCTCGCGGATATACCGGTCGACCGACGGCGGCGAGACGGTCGAGCCGGTCGCGGGCCTGACCGACGCTCCCTCCGCCGCGGAGTGGTCGTTCCCGCCGCGCCCGGACACCCACCACGTCCGGTGTCTCGAGCCCTGTCCGGCCGACCCGGAGCGGTGGTTCGCGGGGGTCGAGGCAGGGGCGCTCCTCGTCACGCCGGACGGCGGCGAGACGTGGACCGACCGCCCCGAGGGCTCCCGGCGCGACAACCACGCGCTCGCGACGCACCCGAACGCGCCCGATCGGGTCTACTCGGCCGCGGGCGACGGGTTCGCGGAGAGCCGCGACCGAGGGCAGACGTGGCGCGTCGTCGCTCGGGGGCTCGACCACGGCTACGTCTGGGGGATCGCGGTCGACCCGGGCGACCCCGAGACGGTTCTCGTGAGCGCGGCGTCGGGCGCGAACGCGGCCCACCGCCGCGGCGAGGCGTACCTCTACCGGCGGACGACGGACCGCACCGACGGATCTCGGGTGGGCGGCGGTTCACCTCCGGAGCCGCGCTTCGAGCGGCTCGACGGTCGGGGAATGTCCACGGGCGCGGGGACCTTCCGGGCGGTCCTCGCGAGCGGGCGGGAGCCCGGCGAGGTGTGGGCGCTCAACGACGCGGGGCTGTACCGGACGGGCGACGGCGGCGACGCCTTCGAGCGCGTCCCCGCGGACCTCCCCGAGCGACCCGCGCGGGCGCTGGCGGTCGGCGGGGGCTGGGCGATATAACCGGCGGCGGAGAGTCGGGTCGCCTACTCGCGGACCGCGCCGACGACGAGGTAGACGATCGGGGTGTCGAGGACGGCGATGGCGAGCTTGAGGAGGTACTGTCCGAGCCCGAGCGCGAGGAGGACGCCCCCCGGGAGGGGGTTACCGACGCCGAGCAGGACCGGGGCGGCGTAGAAGGCGACGCCGACGAAGATCGCGGTGTCGAGCGCCTGGCTGCTCGCGGTCGAGGCGACGTTGCGCAGCCACAGCAGGCGCTCGCCGGTGCGCTCGCGGATCGCGTGGAAGACGAACACGTCCCAGTTCTGGCTCACGACGTACGCCAGCAGGCTGCCGGCGACGACGTTCGTCGCCGGCCCGAGCGCGGTCTCGAAGGCGGCCGAGACCTCGGGGTTCACGCCCGGCGCGGCGAGCGTCGACCAGACGAGGGCGAGCACGAGGAAGTTCGCGAGGAACGCGACGTTGACGACCACCTGCGTCGCGCGGCGGCCGTACAGCTCGGCGTAGCAGTCGGACGCGAGGAAGGTGAGCGCGTACGCGAGCGCGGCGCCCGGCAGGACGATCTCGGCGCCGACGACGGGGAGCGCGAACGGTACGGGGAGCGCGATCACCTTCGCGGCGGTGAGCTGTGCGGTCGCGAGCGCGACGACGAAGAGGGTGATCAGTCCGACCGCGGCCACCGCGGAGCGATCGAGCGGGTCGGCCGCGAAGGGACCGTCGGTCTCGGTGGTCTCCGTTTGCGTTCCGCTACTCATCGCTCGCCTCGTCGCCCGCGTCGCTCGCGGAGTCGAGCCGGTCGTGGCGCGCGTCGATCTCGTCGAGCACGTCGAGCGTCTTCCGGATCGACGCTCTGACGGCGTCGCTGCGGTTCACGAACTTCCCGTCGTCGCCGACGTGCTCGTCGAGGTCTTCGAGCAGCTCGCCCGGAATCTCGACGCTTATCTTGGGCATACCGCTCCGTCCTCCCCGAATTTATAAGAGAGTTCTTATTCGGGGATTCTCTCGGGAATATCACACGGGGCGACGCCGCGGTTCGGCCGGTTCGCGGCGATCGCCGTCGGCCGACCGGACTGCGGGCCGCGCGAGCGCGGCGTGTGCCTCTGCGGGCCGGTCCGCGGCGAATCGACGCTCGGGCGTTCGCCCGAGGCGAGTTCCCGGAGCGTCGGGGGAATGCGACGCGGCCGAGCGGGACTCCCCACCCGAGATCGTCGGGATCGCGCCCGGCCGCGCCGACCGAACCGTACGCGTTTCACAGTGTTGACGCTCCCGGAGGTGGGCGTCGCCGACGCACGAACGGCGCGGTCGACGGCGACGGGCGGGGCGAGGGCGACTCGCTCTCTGCGATCGGTCGTTAGACGTCGCGGGCGCGCCCGCCGAGCGAGCCGCCGTTCTGATAGCCGTCCCAGAGGAACAGCGCCGGCGGCAGCGCGACCACCGAGAGCACGAACGAGTAGACGACGCTCAACGCGATCAGCAGTCCGAAGTCGCCGAGCACGGGCGTGATGGCGAGCGCGAGCGCACCCGTTCCGAGCGCCGTCGTGAGCATGCTGCCCGTGAGCGCGCCGCCGGTTCCGGTCAGCGTCGTGCGGAGCGAGGCCGCGACGTCGTCGTTCTCTTTGAACTCGTCGATGAACCGGGCGGTGATGTGGACGGAGTAGGCGATCCCGATCCCGATCGCGATAGAGAGGATCGTCGCTGTCAGGGCGTTGAGCGGCAGCCCGAGCAGCCGCATCGTGCCCACCAGCGACGCGACGGCGATCACGATCGGGAACACGTTCACGATCCCGAGCAGGGGCATCCCCTCCAAGATCCCGTACGTGATCACGAGGAAGACGCCGGTCAACACCACGGCGAGGACGAGCCCCTGGATCGCCGACTCGAAGATGATCCCCGTGATCGCGTCGAAGACGACGATCTGGCCGGTCGCGGTCGCGGTGTAGCGGAACCGGTCCGCCTGCGCTCTCGCGTCCGCGGCGATATCCCCCTGCGTCGCCCCGCTCTCGACGGTGTACTCTATCTGCGCGCCGCGGCGGTCGTCGGTGAGATACCGCGACGCCCGCTCCCCGGCGGGCGAGTCGAACAGCTCCTCGTAGATCCGGTCGAGGTTGCGGTCGGGGATCCCGTTCCCGTTCCGGTCGTTGCGCGCGACCAGCGCCGCGAACTCCTCGTCGGACCGCGCGTGCGACCGGATCACCGTCACGATGCTCGTCGTCTCGGCCCCGCCGTTCGGCCCGACGGCGAGCGTCCCCGGCGGATCGCTGTTGGGCTCGGCGAGCGCCTCCAAGGCGTGGTCCTCGCGTAGCGGTCCCTCGACGAATATCGTTATCGACGCATCCTGGCTCGCCGCGAAGTTGTCCTCTAGCAGGTTCAGCGTCTCCGTCACGGTGTACTCGCCCGGCGCGAACGGCTCCGGGATGTACTCCACGTACCCCGCCTCCTCCTCCGGCGGGAGGAAGTCCTCCTGTTCGAACGTCGTGTCGATGCCCGCGCCGTACGCGCCGAGCCCCGCGGAGGCGACGAGGAGGACCGCGATGAACACCGCGGGCGCGCGCTCGCCGATCGTCACGGAGACGGACAGCAGCCGGCCGAGCGCGGACTCCTCGGAGGCGATCGGCGTCGACCCGAACTCGGGGACGCCGTACCGCTCGCGGAGCCGGTCGACCTCCAGCTTCGCCGCCGGGAGGAACAGCCCGAAGATCAGGAACGTGAACACGATCCCGACCGCCGAGACGATCCCGAGGTTCCGGATCGGGTCGAGGTCGGAGGCGACGTTCGCCCCGAATCCGAACACCGCGGTGACGGTGACGATGACGAAGGCGATCGCCAGCTGGTTCGCCGCGATGCGCATCGCGGGGACGGCGTCGTACCCCTGCACCGTCTCCTCGCGGTAGCGGTTGACGAAGTGGATCCCGAAGTCGACGCCGACCGCGAGCAGCAACACCGGGACCGCGATCTGCTGTTGGTCGAACGGGATCCCGGAGAAGCCTAAGAATCCGAAGGTCCAGATCAGCGTCATCAACAGCGCGAACAGCCCGAGCGCGAGGTCTATCGGGTCCCGGTAGGCGACGACGAGGAAGCCCAACAGCAGGACCACGACGATGGGCATCACGATGAGCAGCGAGTCGCCGATGATCTGCCCCGTCTCGGCGTTGATGATCCCGGCCCCGAACACGCGCACGTCGGCGGGGCTGTCGTCCGCGAGCGCGCGGACGTCCGTCTGGAGCCCCTGTAAGTCGTCGAACCCGCGAGGGACGTCGTGGGAGACCACCGTCACCGTCGTCGACGCGGACGCCGCGTTCGGGTTGAAGTCGTCGGAGACGACGGCCGAGAACCCCTCGCGCTCGCTCGCCCGCCGGATCGCTCGACGGACCTCCGCGTCGGTCGCCGACTCCACCGCGCGCCGCTGGGCGGCCGGCGTCCGCGCCGTCGGGTCGAGCGTCTGCGCGACGATCGTCGCGGGGCCGTTCGCGGACGCCACGCGCAGGTCCTCCCGCTCGTCGAGGCGCTCCAACAGCCGGAGCATCGTGAGCAGCTCCTCGCGGTCCAAGACGTTCGTCCCGTCGTGGATCAGCTGGGTGGTCTCCCCGTCGGTCGCGAACGGCTCCTCGAACTCGGTCTCAATCGCGTCCAGCGCCTCCTGCTCCGGGAGGTTCTCGGAGAACCCCTCGGTGGCGTCGGTCTGCGTCTCGACGGCGGTCATCCCGCCGGCGAAGACGGCCGTCGCCACGAGGAACAGCGCGACGACGGTCCGCGGTCGCGTGACGATCAGCTCGTTGAGCAGCTCGACGTTCGCTTCGACCCACTGACCCGCTCGACCCATCTATTCCCTCGTGAGGACGTACGCGCCGGCTCCGATCACGACCACCGCGACGAGCGCGACGAGACCGAGCCCCACCGGGAGTCCCCCCTCGCTCTCCACGACGGTGATCGGCACCCGCGTCGTGTCCGACAGCTGGCTGTTCCCGGCCGCGTCGTCGTAGCGGAAGTCGAACGATATCGGGTACGTCTTCGCCGTGCTCGAGCCGGCCGCCGACAGGTCGAACGTGAGCGTCGTCGACTCGCCGGGCTCGAGCTCGGAGACGAACCCCTCGTCGTTGCCGCTGTCGAGGGGCGCGTCGGCGAACAGCCGCGCCTCGACGTCTCGGACGGGCTCGTCGAGGTTGTTCGTCAGCGTCACCTCGAGCGCGCGCTGTCCGCCCGCCTCGATCTCGCGGTCCTCGACCTCCACGAGGAACTGATCGCGTTCCGGCTGCACCTCGTAGAGCAGTTCGACGTCCTGGTACGCGCGCGTCTCGAACTCGGCGTTGCGGTACTGCACCGCGATGTCGGCGGTCCGGTCGATCGCCTTCGACTCCTCGCCGATCTCGATCGGAAGCCGGAACTCGCCGGACTCGCCCGGCGCCAGCGTGCCGACCGCGACGCTGCGCTCGATCGGGATCACGTTCTGGGACTGCTCGGCGAACCGGATCACCACGTTGCGGGCCTCGTTCGGGCCCTCGTTCGTCACGGTGCCGGTGACCTCTCCCTCCTCGCCGACGCGCAGGTCGGAGTCGACGCCGGTGACCGAGAACCGCTGTTCGGGTCCGGGGACCACGCCGGCGGAGACGCTCTGGTCGACGCGCTGGAGCCCTTCGCTCGTCTCGAACCTGACGGTCCCGTCCAGGGCGTACTCGCGGACGGGCGCGCCCGGCGCGAACGCGACGTCGTACCGCACGGTCGTCGTCTCGCCCGGCGCCAGCTCGTCGATCCGGGCGGCGTCGCTGGCGCGGTCGCCGAACGCGAGGCCGCCGCTCGCGGACTCGAACGCGACGGTCGCGTCGCGGGCGACGTCGGCGCCGACGTTCTCGATCTCGGCCTCGAGGGCCCCCTCGCCGCCGACGTGGGCGTCGGTCGTGACGTTCACGACCTCGAAGCGCGCGTCGTCGGAGATCCGCACGTCGACCTCGGCGTCGACGGTCTCCTCGCGGTCGATGGTGACGCCGCCGGACTGCTGGTAGGTGTACGAGTACTCCAGCTCGACGTCGAGCTCGTAGGTCCCCTGCTCGACGTCCTCGGGGACGTTCACCGCGACGGTCGCCTCGCCCGGCCGGTTCTCGGTGACCGAGCCGATCGCGAGGGTGCCGGTCTCGACGTCCAGGGGGGTCCCGCCGGCGTCGGCGGTCACGCGCACGTTCCGCGCGGTGGTGACGATCTCGCGGGTCTGGGCGGTGCCGAGGTCCATGTCGCCGTCGTTCGAGATCTGGAGGGTGAGCTCGTTCGTTCTCCCGGGGGTGAGGGTCGCGCTCGGGGTCGTCACGCTCAGTTCTGGCGAGCCCCGGACGAGCCCGCCTCCCGTCTGGAGGGGCGCCGTCCCGCCGGTCGCTGTGGTGGCGCTCGACGCCGCGGTCGACGCGCCCGCGTCGAGGCTCGTCACGCTCGCCCCGTCGGTCGGCGTTCCGCCGGTCGGCGCCGCTCCCACGGCGAGGCCGGCCGTTCCGCTCGTTACAAGCGCCAGTACCACGACCGCGACGAGAACTGTGTTGCGTCTCATGCTGAATCGAACCTCGCGGCGGCGCCCCGCGGGCCCGCGTCGGGACCCGCGCCGACCGGAACCGGCGCCGGACCGGTGTCGCGGCTCCGCGTCGGCCGATCGCGTCGAGCCGGTCCGGGCGTCGTCGCCGCGCGTTTCACGTCCGATCATGAATCCACGAATCAATAACGTCTTTGTTTTTGGATTCCTAGAGCGGTCAATGAGCGCACACCGATCGGGCGGCGTCGACGGGAGCGGAGGCGGGCGATGAGCGGGTTCTCCGAGGAGGAGCGCGAGCGGATCCGCGCGGAGCTGGTCGCGGCGGGTCGGGAGCTGTTCGAGCGGTTCGGCTTCGAGCGCACGCGGGTCAAGGACGTGACCGAGGCGGTCGACATCGGGACGAGCACGTTCTACCGCTTCTACGACTCGAAGGAGGCGCTGTACGTCGAGGTGCTCCGCGCGGAGCGCGAGGCGCTGGAGGCGTCGATCGCCGAGGCGGTCGCGTCGGCCGACACGCCGCGCGAGGAGGTGCGGGTCCTCCTGAAGACCACGCTCGCGGAGGTGCGGTCGAACCCCCTCATCTCCTCGCTCATCGTCGACGGGGAGCTCCGGGCGTTACAGGAGCGGATCGCGGACTCCGAGGGCGACGAGGGGATCGAGCGGGCGGCGTACGACTCGAACATGCCGTTCGCCGCCCGGTGGGCCGAGCTCGACGCGTTCCGGTACGACGATCCGGAGCTGGTCGACGAGCTGTTCGTCTCGCTCGTGTTCACCGCGCGCTCGCGGAACGCGCCGATCGGCGCCGACGGCGACGACGCCCACGAGCGCGTCGAGGACGCGCTGATCGAGACGGTCGTCGACGGCCTGTTCGTCGGCGCGTGACCCGGCCGCGTTCGCGCGTGCCACGCCCACCCACGCGAACGCCGTAGCGAAGCGGTTAAGGGCGAACCGCGGGAAGTACGAGCAACTCGCTGGTGCGGACACAGCGGGCACTCGCCGCCGGGCGCTCGTCAACGTCGTCGACGCCCCGGGACGAGACGACATGTGGCCGCTTCGCGGCTGAATCGCAACCGTCCGCGGACAACATATGACACGAAGCTTCTACTCGCACATCAAGGAGGCGTGGCGGTCCCCCAAGGAGGGGAAACTGGCGGAGCTGCAGTGGCAGCGCAAACAGCAGTGGCGCGACGAGGGCGCCATCGAGCGCATCGAGCGCCCCACGCGCCTCGACAAGGCCCGCGAACTCGGCTACAAGGCCAAGCAGGGCGTCGTCGTCGCTCGCGTGAGCGTCCGCAAGGGCGGCTCGCGCAAGCAGCGCCACAAGGCCGGCCGCCGCTCGAAGCGCCAGGGCGTCAACCGCCTCTCGCGCCGCAAGTCGATCCAGCGCATCGCCGAGGAGCGCGCCTCGCGGAAGTACCGCAACCTCCGCGTGCTCAACTCCTACTGGGTCGGTGAGGACGGCTCGCAGAAGTGGCACGAGGTCATCCTCGTGGACCCCGCCCACCCCGCGATCGAGAACGACGACGACCTCGGGTGGATCACCTCCGACGACCACCGCGGGCGCGCCTTCCGCGGGCTCACCTCCGCCGGCACGAAGGGCCGCGGTCAGCGCACGCGCGGCAAGGGCACCGAGAAGACCCGCCCGAGCGTCACCAGTAACGACCGTCAGGGCAAGTAAGCCGACCGCGGTCTCGCTCGGATTCTCTCGTTTATCAGTCGGGTAGTGACGACGCCGCCGCGATTTGCTCGGTTCTCCGACGGTGACGGTCGACCGACAAGGGCCGCGGCTCTTCGGGTCGAGTCTTAAAAAATCGAATCGGGGGAACGCGAGCGTGCGCGTTCGAACGGCGATACGCGGTCGGAACGGGTGTTGTCGGGGGTGTACTGTGACCTACCGAATCGTCACATCGCACCGCCCATGCCGCCCATGCCGCCCATGCCGCCGGCCGGGGCGCCGCCCTCGTCGTCGTCGCCG
The DNA here is from genome assembly GCF_059752555.1 of Halorubrum sp. B52. Classification (NCBI taxonomy): domain Archaea; kingdom Methanobacteriati; phylum Methanobacteriota; class Halobacteria; order Halobacteriales; family Haloferacaceae; genus Halorubrum; species Halorubrum sp. B52. The sequence continues at coordinate 211,720 of NZ_MWTG01000008.1, forward strand.
CCGGTCGACAGGTCGCCCGCGGAGATGATGTCGTCGATTTTCAGCACGAGGTTCGCGGCCTCGGCGGCGGAGGCGAGCGCCTGCTCTTTCGCCTGGGCCGTTTCCACGACGCCGGCCTCGGCGGTGTCCTCGACCTCGCCGGAGAAGACGTTCAGCCCGGCGTGCGCGTCGCCGGCCTCGTGGGCCGCGCGCAGGTCGACGAGCAGGTCGATGGCGTCGAGCCCGGCGTTCTCGGCGAGCACGCGGGGGATCAGCTCCAGCGAGTCGGCGAACGCCTCGACGGCGAGCTGCTCGCGGCCGGAGACGGAGTCGGCGTAGTCGCGGAGCCGGCGGGCGAGCTCGACCTCGATGGCGCCGCCGCCGGGGAGAGTGCGCCCGTCGGAGACGGTCGTCGCGACCACGTCGATCGCGTCCTCGATGCCGCGCTCGATCTCGTCGACCACGTGGTCGGTCGTGCCGTACAGCAGGAGGGTGACGCCGTGGGCGTCCTCGCCCTCGACGTAGAACAGGCCCTCCTCCTCGTCGCGCTCGACCGAGCCGACCGCGAGGTCGTCGGCCGTGAGCGAGTCGAGGTCGGTGACGATCGGCGCGCCGAGCACGTTCTTGAGGAAGCTCAGGTCGGACTTCTTCGTCCGGCGGACGGCGAGGATGCCCTCCTTCGCGAGGTAGTGCTGGGCGAGGTCGTCGATCCCCTTCTGACAGAAGACGACGTCGGCCCCGCTGTCGACGATCTGATCGACCTTATCCCGCAGCTGCTTCTCCTCCTGGTCGAGGAACTTCTGGAGCTGGTCGGGGGAGTCGACGTTGACGGAGGTGTCGACGTCGGCCTCCTCGACTTCGATCGCGTCGTTGAGGAGGAGGACGTCGGCCGACTCGAAGTCGGTCGGCATGTCGTCGTGGACGGGGTCCTTGTCGATCACCGCGCCCGAGAGGAGCTCGGACTCGCCGGCCGCGCGGCCGGTGCGGGTCTCGATGTTGAGGTTCGCGAGGTCGACGACGTGGGAGCCGTCGTCGGCCTCGACGGTGACGCCCTGGATCGCGCGGACGACGAGGTCCGCGAGCGTCTCCTTGTCGAGCTCGGCGCCCTTGCCGGTCATCGACGTCTCGGCGACGTTCTTCAGCGTCTCCGTGTCGTCGGCGTCGACCCGCGTGGCGATGTCGTCGACCTGCTCGCGGGCGTACTCGCTCGCGAGGTTGAAGCCCTTAATCACGGCCGTCGGGTGGATGTCCTGCTCGAGGAGGTCCTCGGCGTTCTTGAGGAGCTCGCCCGCGATGGCGACCGCGCTCGTCGTGCCGTCGCCGGCCTCGTCCTCCTGGGTCTCGGCGACCTCGACGATCATCTCGGCGGTCGGGTTGTCGATGTCCATCGTCTGCAGGATGGTGACGCCGTCGTTCGTGATGGTGACGTCGCCCATCGAGTCGACGAGCATCTTGTCCATCCCTTTCGGTCCGAGCGTCGAGCGTACGGACTCGGCGACGCCGCGCGCCGCGGAGATGTTGTACTCCTGTGCGTCACGATCCTTGACGCGCTGGGCGTCCTCGCCCATGATGATCATCGGCTGCCCCTGCTGCATTCGCTGGCTCATACAGCGTTTGATTGATTGTGATTCTATATAAACCCGTCGTTGGCAAGCGATCGGCCGGGACCGAGATCGACCGCTCTGGATCCGCCAAAAGCGCCCGACTCAGGCGTGCTCATCTGATATTTGTGCGGATAGTTAGCATGGATCCTCACCGGGGTTCGGACGCTCGCGCTCGCTCGTTTATATACGTCGCCGCCCGCCGCAACGCAGTGGTCCGCGACGGACGAACCGCGGCTTCCGCCGACGCGTCGACCTCAGAGGCGAGGGGATGACGCGTCGCTCTCGGAGTGTAGGGCGTAGACGCGTCGCTCTCGCGGGATCCGATTACGAACTGAAAAGCGGAGGCGGCGTTCGGTCGCGAGCGCTCACCGATCGAGCTCGTCCTCGTCGAGGTACTCCGAGTCGACCTCGTCGAGGGACGGCTCCGGCGGTTCCTCGGCGGCGTCGAGTTCGCGTTCGTTGAGGCGGCTCTCCAGCTGTCGGCGCTTGTTCCTTCCCTTCCGCTCGCGACCCGATTTCGTGTCTGGCATCGTCACCCGTGTCAACTCTACCCACACATATGAGTCTTGTGTCGGCGTGCGAGTACGTCGAGAGGCGGAGCGGGGACGGCCCCGCGGCTCTGCGGGTCGCGTTCGTCGCAAAACGCCAGGAGAGGGATTTGAACCCCAGTCGTTCCGCTCGCTTCGCTCGCTTCACTCCCTGGTTCAAATCCGGTCGGATCTCGCCGTCGCGAGACTCCCTCGTCGCGCCGCTCCTCGGCCGCTGTGCGACGGTGAAAGACGCCAGGAGAGGGATTTGAACCCCCGATCCCGGAAGGGAACACGCTTTCCAGGCGTGCGCCTTACCACTCGGCCATCCTGGCTCAGCCCGAGATAATCCGCTGCGACTGTTAAGTCCTTCTCTTCACGCGTTCGCCCGCAACCGGTGCTCCGTGGCGTAGGCGATCCCGCCGGACGCGACGGCGACCGCGCCGGCGACCCCGACCAGCCCGCCGAATCGGACGGGGAGGTCGCCCGCGACGATCCGGAACCCCTGCGCGAGCACGAGGAACGCGAAGCCGCCGACGAGTCCCCACAGCGCCGCCGACGTAGCTCTCTCGCGTCTCGTCGGCCGCGCCGCGGGCTCGGGGCGTTCTCGGAGCTCTCCCTCATCGCCGTCCTCGCCGACCTCGTCGCCCTCGACGCCCATCTACTCGACGACGGCCACCGCCTCGATCTCGACGCCGACGCCCTTCGGGAGGGCGCCCGCCTGCACCGCCGACCGGGCCGGCGGCGACTCGTCGAAGTAGCCCGCGTACGCCTCGTTCATCGCGTCGAAGTCGTCGATGTCGGCGAGGAAGACCGTCGTCTTCAGCACGTCCGTCGGCGCCGCGCCCGCCTCGTCGAGCACGGCGACGAGGTTGTCGAGTGCCCGCTCCGTCTGCTCGGCGATCGGCGCGTCGTCGAGCAGGTCGCCGTCGGGCGTCAGCGGGATCTGCCCGGCCGTGAACACGAGCTCGCCGTTCGTCGTCGCCTGGCTGTACGCCCCGACCGCCTCGGGCGCCGCGTCGGTGTGGACGATCTCCTTCATACGCCTTCCCGTTCGGCGGGCCGCCCTAAGAGTACCGGGGACCGAGGCGGATCCCCCGCGATCACCGCTGGTCATATATTCTTCGCCTGCTAACACACGACACATGACGGGAGGTGACCCCCTTCCGGTCGCCGCGGTGCTCGTCGCGGTGATCGCCGCCAACGTCGCGCTCGCGTGGCTCCTCGCGAGGCGAGACTGGGAGCCGCCCGGGACGCTCGGGTCGCTCGGCGACTCGCCGCCCTCGGACGGGGACGCCGACGCCGAGGCCGACGCCGAGGGCAACGCGGACGGCGCCGTCGCCGCCGGCCCGGAGTTCGCCGTGGGCGCCGACGCCGGCTCGGCGGCGACCGGGACCGACCCGAACGGGGACCCGCCGCCGCTCGACGCCGACGGCGAGACCGTCGTCTGCCGGCACTGCGGGGCCGAGAACCGCCCCGACTTCCGCTACTGTCGGTGGTGCGTCCGGTCGGGGTTCGCCGCCGACGGCTCGGGCGCGGGCGGCGGCCCGGCGATGACCGAGCGCTCCCTGTGAGCGGCGGTCGGACCGACGCGGGAGCCTCGCCGGAGACGCTAGTCCGCGTCCACGCGACAGCCGCCCGAGTAGTCTATCCCGTCGATCGTCTCGATGCCGTCGTCGCCGCACACCGGACAGTCCGGATTCCGGCGGTAGGGGACCGTCTCGAAGGTCAGGTCCATCGCGTCGTAGAAGAGGAGCCGGCCGTCGAGCGTCTCCCCGGCGTCGAGGAGGAGCTTGATCGCCTCGGTCGCCTGGATGCACCCGACCGTGCCGGGGAGCACGCCGAGCACGCCCGTCGCCGCGCAGTCGGGCACCGTTCCGGGCTCTGGCGCCTCCGGGAACAGACACCGGTAGCAGGGGCCGTCGGGGACGAGCGTCGTCGCCTGCCCCTCGAACTTGTAGATCGCGCCGTGGACGACGGGCAACCCCTCGATCCGGGCCGCGTCGTTGACGACGTACCGCGTCCGGAAGTTGTCCGCGCAGTCGACGACGACGTCGTGGCCGGCGAGCAGGTCGTGCACGTTCCCCTCGTCGAGGCGGGTCTCGTGCGTCGCCACGTCGACGTCGGGGTTGAGCCGGTCGACGTACCGCGCCGCGGACTCGACCTTCGGCTCGCCCACGTCGGCGTCGCCGTGGACCACCTGCCGCTGGAGGTTCGAGCGCTCGACGACGTCGTCGTCGACGATCCCGAGCGTCCCGACCCCCGCGGCCGCGAGGTACTGGATGACGGGGGCGCCGAGCCCGCCCGCCCCGATGACGAGGGCGCTGCCGTCGAGGAGGCGTCGCTGTCCCTCCGGACCGACCTCGTCCATGATGACGTGCCTGGAGTACCGGTCGAGCTGGTCGGCGTCGAGCGAGAGACTCATGGGTCGATATGGACGGTGAGAGCGTATAATCGTGTTCCCGACGGTACGCGAGATCGATCGTCGCGACCGTGGGATCGGTGTTGTCTGTTCATGCACACTCCCACGTCTTCAACCGCGCCGGCCGGACGCGATCGGCGGCTGTTCCTCCCAGTTACGACGTTCCCTCCTCCCGGCGGCGCTGTTGGCTCTCAGGCCGATTGGCCCGAGCTCGCCGCTCACCGACGACCGACGCGGACAGCCAGCGCGGCTGCAAGCAACGCGAGCGCCGCGGCGGTCAGGCCGAAGCCGGGTGCATACGTCTCTGTCTCCGTATTCGTCTCTGTGTCGGCCGTTCCCTCGGGGTCGTCGAAGAGGCTGATCGATCCGGCCTCGGCCCCGTTGAGTGACACCGTTCCGTCGTCGATCGGCTCGAACTCGATCCGAACGGTGGCGTTCTCGCCGGGACCGAGTGACACGTCGCGCTCGGCGACCTGCTCGCCGTGCATGGTGACGGTGAGCGTCCGATTCGCCGTCCGGTCGCCGGGGTTTTCGACCGTCGCTCGGAGCGTCGTCTCGTAGCCCGCGCGAACCCAGTCCGCCGGAACCTCGCGCTCGACGACGTCGACGCTCCCGGGTTCCAGCGCGACGACGGCAACGGGTGCAGCGTTCGGCATCGTTGCGATGTGAGAGTCCCCTTCGACGGTGTGCGTGACGTTCTCCCGTGTCCACTCGTCGCCGTACCGCATCACCACCACGTCTTCCGGTCCCAGACCGTCGGGGAGTGCGTCGCGTTCGACGTCGAATCGGAGCGTCACCGCGCTCGTGTTGGCCCCGTTGAGCGTCGAGTCGATATCCACGTACCCCAGCGCGTTCCCGTTCGGGACGGCGCCGCGCTCTCGCGGCTCGGCCGTCGGCCGCTGGACGGTCAACTCGAACGACTCCCGGTCTTCGACCGTGTCGATCGTGAGCGTGGACAGCGACACCGCAGGCCGCGTCTCCGAGGGTCCGGCGAGCGCGACCTCGACCGTGTAGCGTTCGTCGACCACGCCGTCGACCGTGACGGCGTCGGCCGACTCTGACCGGACCACGGCCGGATCGTCGGGACTCGTCGCGGACGACCCGGACGATCCGGGTGATCCGGATGATTCGGACTCGTCCGGTTCGCCTTCGTCGGAGCCCCCGGGACTGTCGGACTCGTCGGGGTCGTCTTGCTCGCCCTCGTCGGGGCTTTCAGACGCGTCTCCATCATCGCCGTTTCCGGGCCCTTCTGAATCGCCTCCATCATCGCCGTTTCCGGGACCTTCTGAATCGCCTCCATCATCGCCGTTTCCGGGACCTTCTGAATTGTCCCCTCCCTCGTTGGAATTGTCGGTCTCGCTGTCATCGTCTGGCTCGCTTCTACCGGAATCGTCGCGTTCGCCGGGACCGTCGCCCTCGTCGTCCTCGCCGGGATCGCCACCATCGTCTTCGCCGGGATTGTCGTCGGGATCGTCCTCTGTGGGCTCGTCGTGCTCACCACCATCGTTGTCGGCAGGATTGTCTTCGCCGGGATTGTCGTCGGGATCGTCCTCTGTGGGCTCGTCGTGCTCACCACCATCGTTGTCGGCAGGATTGTTGTCCTCGGCAGGATTGTCTTCGCCGGGATTGTTGTCCTCGGCAGGATTGTCTTCGCCGGGATTGTTGTCCTCGGCAGGATTGTCATCGTCACGCTCGTCTGACTCGTTCCCTCCGGAATCGCCTTCTTTCTCGTCCTCGTCCTCTTCCTCGTCCTCGTCCTCTTCCTCGTCCTCGTCCTCTTCCTCGTCCTCTTCCTCTTCCTCTTCCTCGTCCTCGTCCTCGTCCTCTTCCTCGTCCTCGTCCTCTTCCTCGTCCTCTTCCTCTTCCTCGTCCTCGTCCTCGTCCTCTTCCTCGTCCTCGTCCTCTTCCTCGTCCTCTTCCTCGTCCTCGTCCTCTTCCTCGTCCTCGTCCTCTTCCTCTTCCTCGTCCTCTTCCTCGTCCTCGTCCTCTTCCTCGTCCTCGTCCTCTTCCTCTTCCTCGTCCTCTTCCTCTTCCTCGTCCTCTTCCTCTTCCTCGTCCTCTTCCTCTTCCTCGTCCTCTTCCTCTTCCTCTTCCTCGTCCTCTTCCTCGTCCTCGTCAGAATCGTCAGAATCGTCAGAATCGTCAGAATCGTCAGAATCTTCGCCCTGGTAAACGTCCGTGTCTTCGAGCTCGACGTTCGTCACGTGAATATCAGCGTCGTCTCCGGTAGAGACGCCTCCGACGACGCCTCCGGCGAGCGAGAACGTCGACACGAGGAGTGCCACGCAGATCCACGCGACGGCGACCTCGCGACCGGACATACGCACAGGAGCGGACGGGAGCGGATTGTAATGCGCTCGAAATAGTGATTAATTCTCACTTAGACCGCCGTCTGGTCGCGTGTAGCGTCCCGCGACGATCGTCCGGCGAGGGGCGCGCCTCCCGCGGCGTGTTCGAAAGGCTAAGTACCCGTCCGGCAAAGCTTGCGACATGCAGACGCTGCTCCTCAACGCCGACGACGTCGACGAGAACGCCCGCATGGACCGCGTCATCGACGCGGTGCGCGGCGCGTTCACGGCCTACGAGCGCGGGAACGCGAAGATGCCCGCGAAGTCGTACATCGACCTCCCGGAGTACAACGGCGACTTCCGGTCGATGCCCGCCTACCTCGACGTCAGGACCGAGGACACCGCCGAGGAGACCGGGTGGGACGCCGCCGGGATCAAGTGGGTGAACGTCCACACCGACAACCCCGCCGACCACGACCTCCCGACCGTGATGGGGACGATGGTCTACTCCGACCCCGAGACGGCGTTCCCGCTGGCGATCCTCGACGGCACGACGCTCACGATGAAGCGCACGGGCGCGGCCGCCGCGGTCGCCACCGACCACCTCGCGGTCCCCGACGCGACCTCGCTCGGTATCGTCGGCGCGGGCGTCCAGTCGTACACCCAACTGGAGGCCATCTCGGAGGTGCGCGACATCGAGGAGGTCGTGATCAGCGACCTCGACGAGGAGCGCGTCGCGCGCTTCGTCGACGCCTTCGACGACCGGTTCGACGTCCGGGGTGGCTCGATCAGCGAGGCCGGTCACTGCGACGTGCTCTCGACGGTGACGCCCGTCGAGGACCCGATCGTCGGCCCGGACGACGTGGGCGAGCACACCCACGTCAACGCGATGGGCGCCGACGCCGCGGGCAAACACGAGCTGGCGGACGAGCTCCTGCTCGACGCCACGGTCGTCATCGACGACCGCGAGCAGTGCACCCACTCCGGCGAGATCAACGTCCCCTACGCGGCGGGGACGCTCACGGACGACGACATCTACGGCGAGATCGGCGAGATCGTCGTCGGCACCCGCCCCGGTCGTGCGGGGATCGACGCCGGCGGGAACGCTCCCGGCACGGGCGCGGAGGGCGTCGCGGGCGTCACCGTCTTCGACTCCACCGGCCTCGCGATCCAGGACGTCGCGGCCGCTCGCGTCGTCTACGAGCAGGCCGACGAGGTCGACAACGGGTATCCATTCGATCTGCTCGGGCTCGCGGAGTAGCCCCGCCGACCGCTTTTTACCGTCCCCGCCCCTACCACTCCCGTGCAACTCGTCAGCGTCGCGGCGCTCGCGGAGAACCGGGTGATCGGGAACGACGGCGGCGTCCCGTGGCCGGCCCTCCCCGAGGACGTCCGCCAGTACCGCGAACGCGTCGCCGGCTCGCCCGTCATCTTGGGCCGCCGAACCTTCGAATCCATGCGCGGCGACCTCCCCGGACGCCGGCAGATCGTCGTGAGCCGCAGCCTCGACGCGATCGACGCGCCCACCGCGGTCGTCGCCGACGGCGCGGACGCGGCGATCGATCTCGCCCGCGTGCTCGTCGGCGAACCGCCCGTTTCCGGTGCAGTCGACGGCGTCGCCGGCGAGACGGCGCCCGCCGGAACGGGGCCGGCCGACGACGCTCCGTACGCCGACCCGGACGCCCCAGTCTACGTCCTCGGCGGCGGGGAGATCTACGAGCTGTTCCAGCCGCGCGTCGACCGGATGGTCCTCAGTCACGTCGACGGGGCCTACGAGGGCGACACCCGGTTCCCGGCGTGGGACGAGACGGAGTGGCGCGTGGTCGACGAGACGGAGTACGAGGGGTTCACCCTCCGCGAGTGGGTCAGACGCGCGGAGGCGGCCTGAGGCCGACGCGTCCTGAGGCCGATACGTCGCCGGCCGTCTGCGAACGGGACCGCTACTCGTCGTCGCCGTCGACGCGCTCCGCGAAGCCGAACCGCGGCTTGGCCTCGTCGATCGCGACGGTCAGCGTCTCGCCGACCGCGGCGTCGGGGACGAACAGCGAGTACCCCTCGACGTAGGCGATCCCGTCGCCCTCGTCGCCGAGCTCCTCGATCGTCACCTCCAGCCGGTCGCCCGCCTCGACGGGGGCCGTGTTGAGCCCCTTGGCGACGAGGTACACCTCAGAGGAGGAGTCCCGGGAGGCGGGCGGCACGACGGTTCGGAGGTACTCGAACTCCGCGCGGACGTCCTCGCGGAAGGCGTCGAGGTCCTCGCCCTGGAAGACCTTCACGACGAAGTCGCCGCCGGGGGCGAGCAGCTCCTCGGCCACGTCGAACGCCTGCCGCGCGAGGTGGATCGACCGGGCCTGATCGAGGGAGTACTCCCCGGTCATGTTCGGCGCCATGTCGGAGAGGACGACGTCGGCGCCGCGCTCGCCGACCGCCTCGCGGAGGTAGTGCCGGGTGCGCTCCTCGGTCATGTCGCCGCGGATCGTCTGCACGTCGTGCTCGTCGAGGTCGTCGATGCGCTGGAGGTCGACGCCGACGACGGTTCCCGACTCGCCAACCTCCTCGGCGGCGACCTGGAGCCACCCGCCCGGGGCGGCCCCGAGGTCGACGACGGTGTCGCCGCGCTCGAACAGGTCCGCCTCCTCGTCGAGCTGTTTCAGCTTGTAGGCAGACCGGGCGCGATACCCCTGCTGTTTCGACCGGTTGTAGTACTCGTCTTTTCCGCTCATCTGTCACTCACCGCGGCTCGCTGCTGAACCGCCGTCGAACTCGCGGACGAATCGGCGCTCATACCCGGACCGAGGGGACCGACTCGGAAATGGACATCGGATGCCGGGTCTCCCGCCGACGGACGAGGGGTCCGGTCACTCGTTCGAGCGTCGCAGCCACGACACCGCCCGTCGAACGCGGGACGCGACCGCGGCCAGCGGTCGCCGTCCGGCGGGCTCCGCCGACGCGGCAGACTCCGTGTCGGGCGAGCGACCGGGCTCCGATCGGTCCGCGACGATCGTCTCGTAGCTGTCGATGACCTGCTGCCGCTGCCGTTCCTCCGACTCGACGGCGCGTTCGAGCGCTTCCACCTCCGCCTCGAGCGCCTCCATCTCGGCCGTGAGCGCCTCCACCTGCTCGTCGAGCGCTTCGCGCTCGGCCGCGAGCGCGGCGATGCGGACGCGGTGGTGATAGCCGGGCCTGGGGTCGCTCTCCGAGCGAGCGCCCGCGGACGCGCTCGCGCGGGGCTGACGACCGTCTTCGGGGTCGAACCCCTCGACGTCGGTCCCACCGGACGTCTCGGATGCGCCGGATGTAGAGGGCATTTGAGCAAGAGATGTGTACACATACCACGTAGAAAAAGGTCAGTCAGCCGGGAGTCGGACGCACCGCTTGCGGGCGGTTCACGTCGGTTCGATCCCGTTCACCGACACCCGCCCCGCGAGGCGGTCCGATCCCCGGTCCGCGGCGTCGCCCGCGGCGTCGACGGGCCGGACCGCGAATCCGAGCCCCTCGTAGAAATCCCGGAGACCGGCCTCGAACGCCGCCGTGACGGCCGACGCCTCGGCGTCGCGCTCGGCGCGCCGAACCGCCGCGGCGACGAGTGCGGAGCCGACCCCCCGACCGCGACGCGCCCGCCGGACGGCCACGGCGTCGACGTGGAGCCGCCCCGGCTCGGGACGCGTCGCGACCAGCGCGCCGACGACCGCGCCCGTCCGTTCGAATCTGGCGACCAGCGCGTCGTCGGCGTCGATCGCGGCGTCGACCGTCTCGGCCTCCGTCTCCAGCATCGCGGCGTCGAGCACGCGGAGGACGTCGAGCCGGTCGTCGGGGTCGGCGGGCTCGATCGCGAACCCGTCGGGGGCCGTCGACGCGGCGTCGCCCGGGTCGTCCGCACCGCACGGGTCGCGCTCCCCGCTCACGCGCCGCCGTCCGTCGCGCCGCCCTTTATGAGTCGGAGCAGTCGGACCTCGTCGGCGTCGACGACGCGGTCGCCCGGGACCGGCGAGCCGTCGACGAGGACCGACGCCTCCTGCGGGTGGTAGCCCGCCTCGCGGATGAGGTCGTCGTAGGTCGCGTCGTCGGCGAGGACGACCTCGCGGGTCCCCTCGCCGACGACCTCGACGGCGACGTTCATCGACGAGGACGCTCGAGAGGGGCGTTCATCGACGGAGCGCCTCGGCGGTACCGGTCACGCGTCTCACCCGTCCAGCCGCTCGCGGAGCAGCCCGTTCACCTCGCCGGGGTCGGCGCTGCCGCCCGTCTCCTGCATCACCTGACCGACGAGGAAGTTGATCGCGCCCTCGTCACCGTCGTGGTAGTCGGCGACCGCGTCCGGGTTGTCGTCGATCGCGGCGTCGACGGCGGTCTCGACCTCTCCCGATTCGGCGACGCCGAGCCCCTCGCGTTCGATGACCGTCTCGGGGTCCTCGCCCGCGTCGAGCATCTCGCGCAGGACGACCTCCTCGGCGTTCTTCACGGTGAGCTCCTCGGCGTCGACCAGCTCGATCAGGCGCTTGAACTCGTCGAGGCGGTCCTCGACGTCCGTGATCTGCATCTCGCGGTAGTTGAGCTCGCCGAGCAGGTTGTCGGCGACCCACGTCGCGGCGAGGTCGGGGTCGAACGACTCGGCGACGTCCTCGAAGAAGTCGGCGACCGCCTTCGTCGAGGTGAGCTTCGAGGCGGACTCGCGGTCGAGCCCGTACTCCTCGCGGAAGCGCTCGCGGCGGGCGTCCGGCAGCTCCGGGATCGGAATCCGCGCCTTCCAGTCCGACACCTCCAGCGCGGGGAGGTCCGCCTCTCGGAAGTAGCGGTAGTCCTTCTCGGCCTCCTTCGAGCGCATCGAGACGGTGACCCCGCGCGCCTCGTCCCAGTGGCGGGTCTCCTGTTCGATCTCGCGGCCGCGCCGGAGCACGTTCTCCTGGCGGGTGACCTCGTACGCGAGCGCCTGCTCGGCGCCCTTGTGGCTGGAGATGTTCTTCACCTCCGCGCGGTTCACCTCCGCGAGGGCGTCGTCGGTGATCGCCCCGTCGTCGGCGACCTGTCCCTCCGGGACGAGGGAGACGTTGGCGTCGACGCGCAGGCTCCCGTCGCGGGTCGGATCGAAGACGCCGAGGTACTCGAGGACCTCCTCCAGCTTCGCGAGGAACGCTCGGGTCTCCGCGGGCGACCGGAAGTCCGGCTCGGTGACGATCTCCATCAGGGGCGTCCCGGCGCGGTTGTAGTTCACGAGGGTGTGCGTGGCGCTCTCGATGGAGCCGCCGGCGTGCTGGAGGCTTCCGGGGTCCTCCTCTAAGTGCGCCCGAGTGATCCCGATGGTCCGGGGCTCGCTGTCGACGCGCACCTCGAGCTCCCCCGACTGGCAGATCGGGGCGTCGTACTGGGTGAGCTGGAAGTTCTTCGGCAGGTCGGGGTAGTAGTAGTTCTTCCGGTGGAACGTCGTCGTCTCGGGGATGTCGGCGTCGATCGCCTTCCCTACCTTCACGGCGGCCTCGACGGCGCCCTCGTTGAGGACCGGCAGCGCGCCCGGAAGGCCGAGGCAGGTCGGACACGTGCGCGTGTTCGGCTCCTCGTCCTCCTCGGGCTCCGTCGAACAGCCGCAGAAGATCTTCGTGTCGGTCTCGAGCTGGACGTGGACCTCCAGCCCGATCACGACCGTCCGCTCCTCCGTCGCGGCCTGAGTGCTCATTACCGTCCCGTTGCGGGCGGGTCACCTAAATCGTGTCGGGACCGATACGACGTCGATTCGGAGGCTCGTTCGTGTGGTTCTCGACTGTGTGTCGTAACTGCCGCTGAGGCGGTGACCGGTTTCAAAGCCCCAGCCGGGAGGCGGGCGCAGGCGACGTAAGCACTGGAAGGAGCGAGCACCGCGAGCGACTGAAGCGCGTGGTTCGAGACGCCGAAGGCGTCTCGTCATCACGAAAGGCGCTTCGCGCCTTTCGAACGACAGCGAGCGTGCGCCCGCCTCCCTGCTGCCCCTTTGAGTCCCACCCGCACCGCTCCGCACGGCACCGCACCTCACGCCTCCCCAGCCTCGTCGCCGGGCTATGCGCCGGCTGCCAGAGGCGCGAAGCGCCTCGCTGTCGCTCGGTCGGGGCTCCCGCCGGTCGCCCGCTCCCTCGCGACTCCCTCGCGCGTGCTCCTCGCGGCCGCCGAGGGCGGCCACTCGGCGGCACGCGCCACCGCAGCGTTTTCCGAGTGAACCCCGCCGCGGTGCTCGCCTCGCTCTCCCCGTCGGCAGCGTTGCTAAACCCTTATGAGCGCGCGGGTGGGAAGAACGGGCGTATGAGCAACCTCCCGGACGACTTCGACTGCACCCTCACCAACTGGGAGTACATCTACGGGCTCTGCCGCAACGTCTCGAACGCGGTGAAACGGGCCGACTTCGAGCCGGACATGGTCGTCGCGCTGGCCCGCGGGGGCTGGTTCGCGGGGCGGTGCGTCTGCGACTTCCTCGGGCTCAACGACCTGACGAGCCTCAAGATGGAACACTACGTCGGGACCGCCGAGAAGAGCGGCGAGCCCCAGATCCGCTACCCGATGCCGGAGGGGAGCGTCGAGGGGAAGAACGTCCTGATCATCGACGACATCGCGGACACCGGCGGCTCGATCCGCCGCGCCGAGGAGTACGTTCGGGACCGCGACGCCGCCGAGATCCGCACCGCGACGCTCCAGCTGCTCGGCACCTCCGAGTTCCAGCCGGACTTCGTCGGCGAGCGGCTCGAGCAGTGGACGTGGGTCGTCTACCCGTGGAACTTCCTCGAGGACATGATCGACCTCACCGAGGGGGCGATGGAGCGCGCCGATCAAGACGCCTTCGACCGCGAGGATGTCCGCCACTACCTCGAGGAGTACCACAGCATCGGCCGCATCGAGATGGAGGTCGCCCAGCCCGGCCGCCTCGACGAGGTGCTCGACGAGATGGTCCGCCGCGACGTGGCCGTCGCCGCCGGGGACGACGCCTGGCGACTCGCCGAGTAGCCGCCAGCGATGCCGGGAGACGACCCGAAATCCGATCCCGACCCCGCGATCGACGCCCTCCTCGACGCCTACGCGCTCAAAGACGAGCGGCGCACGGGCTGGCAGCTCCGCGGCGTCGACGACCCCGAGTCGGTCGCCGCGCACGCGTGGGGGGTCGCCTACCTCGTCTTAGCGCTCGGCGACCGGTTCCGCGAGGACCTCCCCGGGCTCGACCTCGACCGCGCGCTCCGGCTCGCCGTGGTCCACGACGTCGCCGAGGCGGAGACGGGCGACGTCGCGACGCGCGCCGACTCGACCGCGGACCCGGTGGACCGGGTCGCGAAGGAGGCCGCGGAGCGCGAAGCGATGGCCGACCTCGCCGGACCGCTCCCCGACCGCGTCCGCGACGCGTGGGAGGCGTACGAGGCCCGCGACTCGCCGGAGGCCGTGCTCGTCAAGGAGTGCGACCTCCTCGACGTCTGCCTGCAGGCGGTGATCTACGAGTGCGACGCCCGGTACGACCCCGCTGCCGGCGAGCCGGACGCCTTCCGCGAGTACGACGACCTCGACGAGTTCTTCGCGACGACCGAACCCCGGCTGCGGACCGACACCGGGCGGACGCTGTTCGCCCGGCTCCGCGAACGGTACCGGGCCGCTCGCGGCTGAACCGGAGCGCTCAGTCCGAGGCGCGCCAGGCGGCCGCGGCCGCGTCGATCACCTCCAGGGCGTCTCGGCTGCCGTCCGCCTCCCCCTTCTCGAAGTCCTCCTCGGTCTGCCCCATCTGGTTGGTCACGTGCGCGAAGCAGACGACCGGCCGGTCCCGAGCCTCCGCGAACGCGTATAGCGCCGCCGCCTCCATCTCCACCGCGAGGACCCCCTCGGATCGGGCGCGTTCGATCGCGGTCTCCGTCTCCCGGAAGGGGGCGTCCGTCGTCCACGTCGCGCCCGCGTACACCGGCCGCGACACCGATTCGCACGCCCGCTCGACCGAGTCTCGGAGGTCGGGACCGAGGCGCGCGTACCGACCCGACGACCGGTAGTGATGGCTCGTCCCCTCGTCCCGGAGCGCGCGCTCGATGAGCACGAAGTAGGGCGGGTCCTCCCTCGGGACGATCCGCCCCGAGGAGGTGACGCTCACGAGGAGCTCGCAGCCGGCGGCGAACAGCTGCTCCGCGACGAGGACGGCGAACGAGGCCCCAACGGCGCGCCCCACGATCCCGAACTCCTCGCCGCCCCGTTCGAACCGATAGAGATCGGTGTGGTAGCCGGGCCACGTCTCGTCCTCCCGCGCCGCGCCCGTGGCCGCCAACTGGCGGACGACGTCCCCGTCCGGGTCGAGCACGCAGATCTCCGGGACCGGTCGTTCAGGGAGGTCCTTCTGCCGTCGGGCGTTCTCCATGAGGGCCTCCGGTGCGAAGACGGACGGCTCGTCGAACGCCTTCGCCTCGAAGAGCGGGGACGCGTCCGAGTCGGACGGGTCGGTCATGTACCGGCGTTCGCGGAACCGACGAAAGGGTGTTGCGGTCAGTCGACCGGCTCGCCGACGACCGCCGCGATCGCCGCGGTCTCCGGGTCGCTGCTCTCGAACACCTCTTCGCCGGAGACCCCCAGGAAGTACTCCCGCTCGCCGTCGACGCGTTCCAGTATCCGCTCCGTCAGGGCCGCCGAGTCGCGGTGGACCATCCGCCGGAAGTACGAGCCCTCTCGCCGCAGGTTCGACCGGACGTACTCGGAGCGCGTGTTCAACACGAGCGCGACGAGGGTCCCGTCCGACGCGAGGACGCGGGTCGCCTCGCTCAGCGCCGCCTCGGCGTCGGGGAGGAACTCGAGCGTCGAGACGAAGACCACGGCGTCGACCGATCCGGTCGCGATCGGCAGCGCGGTCGCGTCACCGAGGACGAACGGCGCGTCGACCCGGTCCCGCGCCGTCCGGACCATCGCCGCCGACCGGTCGAGTCCGATCATATCGCGGTCGGGGACTCGCTCCTCGAGCGACCCGATGCCGCACCCGACGTCCAGCGCCCGGTCGCCCGCGGCGACGTGTCGGCGCACGTACGCCGCCTCGCGGTCCATGACGGCGCTCCCGAACTCGCTGTCGCAGAACCGGACGAAGCTCTCGACGTCGCTCACGGCGCGGCCCCCTCGGAGACGCGCGTTCGTCGACCTTCGATGCGCCGAGCGGTCGCGAGACCGCGCTCCGGTGTGGTTCTCGTAGTCATCGTGTCTTGAGGCTCCGTGTCTCGGAGGTCTCGGTGTGCTAACGGCGGACTAATCGGCGGCGCGATCGGCCCGACGGGTCTCCTCTACCTCCAGCGGGTCGCCCGTCGACGTCGCGGTGACCAGTCGCAGGTACTGTCCCGCGCTCGTGAGCAGCTTGTTCTCCGCCTTCCGGAGGTGTTCCTCGTACGTCGAGCGAGCGACGGCCGTCTGGTCGGCGAGCTCCCGCAGCGAGGTCTTCCGCGGCTGGGTGTAGTAGCCGCGCTCCAGCGCCAACTGGAGCGCCGCCAACTGTCGGTCGGTGATACCCTCGAACAGCTGGTTGGCCGGCGCCAGCATGCTGTGCGGGACCTGCTGTTCCGAGATCGAGGTCTTCGAGAGCAGTTCGATCTCCCTGTCGGCCCGCAGGTCGTCGAGCAGCTCCCGGACGTCCGCGTCGTCGAACGCGACCACCGTGTAGTGCTCCCAGCCCTGCCGGTAGATCGTCGGCGACTGATACAGGCAGTTGTGCGCCTCGAAGCGGTCGATGACGGACTCCTCGAGCGAACAGAGGCAGGACTGCGTGACGACGTGGTACCCGTCGCCGTCCTCGGACTCGTGGAGGACGGTCCCGAGCCGGTCGATGTCGTCGAGCAGCGCGTCCGTCGGGGTCGTCTCCGTCGTGATCTCGAGCACCTGGCAGTCGCTCAGCGGCCACTCGCGTATCGTGAGATCCGGGTGCCGCTCCGATATCTCCCGGTACGGACACTCGTGTTTGACCCGGACGGAGGCCTCGTACAGACTCATCGAGCGGATTTGGGCCCGCCCCGAATTAATAGTGCCGGTCATGTCCGGCAGCGGCCGTATCCCCCCGTCCGCGCTATTCAAGAGTACGATGCAGGAGCTATCGCCGGATGCGCTCGGTGAACAGCTGCGAAACGACGAGGAGGGCCCGCTCGTCCTCGACATCCGCCACGAGGCGGAGTTCGAGGAGTGGCACGTCCCGGGCAGCGTCAACGTCGACGTGTACGACGAGCTGACCGGCGACCCCGACCGCGCCAAGCCGGCGCTCTCGGAGCTCCCCGAGGGCTCGGAGATCGTCACCGTCTGCGCCGAGGGCGTCGTCTCGCAGACCGCGACGGACGTCCTCCGCGAACTGGGCTACGACGCGGTGACGCTCGCCGACGGGATGAGCGGGTGGAGCCGCGTCCACCGGCACGCCGAGGTGCCGGTCGACCTCGACGGCGCGCTCGTTCAGATCGCGCGCCCGGGAAAGGGCTGTCTCTCGCAGGTCCTCGTCTCGGACGGCGAGGCCGCCGTCTTCGACCCGTCGCACTACCTCGACGAGTACGACGCGGTCCTCGACGAGTACGACGCGGAGCTCGTCGGCGTCTTCGACACGCACGCCCACGCCGACCACGTCTCGGGCGCCGCGGCGCTCGCCGACCGCCACGGCGTCCCCTACTCCCTCCACCCGAAGGACGCGCTCGCTCTCGACGCGACGCCGATCGAGGACGGCCAGGTCGTGACCGTCGGCGGGCTCGCCGTCGAGGTCATCCACACGCCCGGACACAGCGAGGGAAGCGTCTCGTTCGACGTCGGCGGCGCGGCGCTGCTCACGGGAGACACCCTGTTCCACGACAGTGTCGGCCGCGTCGAGCTCGGCGTCGAGGCCGGCATCGAGGACTCCGACGTCGAGGGGAACGCCGCGACGCTGTACGAGAGCCTCCGGCGGCTGCTGGACCGACCGGACGACGCGGTCGTGCTCCCGGCGCACGACCCCGGTTCGCCGGAGCCGCCGGTAGCCGCGACGCTCGGCGAGGTCAAGAGCCGGAACGCGGACCTCGGTCGCGACCGCGAGGCGTTCGTCGCGGAGCTCGCGTCGGACGTCCCGGACCACCCGCCGAACTTCGAGCGCGTCAAGCGCGCGAACGTGGGCCAGGAGTCGGTTCCGGTAGACGAACTGGCCGAGCTGGAGCTGGGGCCGAACAACTGCGCGGCCGAGTGACCCATGAGCACGGCAACCGATATCAAACATGGAATCCGCGAACACCTCGGTCAGTTCTCCCTCCACGTCCTGCTCGTCTTCGCGACCGGGCTGACTATCGGGTCCGAACGCACCGTCGTCCCCGCGCTTGGTGAGGACGTCCTCGGCGTCGAGTCGTTCCTCGTGATCGGCTCGTTCGTCGTCTCCTTCGGGATCGTGAAGTCGATCCTCAACCTCTACGCCGGGAAGTGGGGCGAGGAGTACGGCCGCAAGCCCGTGCTCGTCGCCGGATGGGTCACGGCGCTCCCCCTACCGGTCATCCTCATCTTCGCCCCGAGCTGGGGCTGGATCACCGTCGGGAACGTCCTGCTGGGCGTCAACCAAGCGCTGACGTGGAGCATGGCGATCAACGCCAAGATCGACCTCGCGGGCCCCGACCAGCGCGGCCTCGCGGTCGGTATCGACGAGTCGTTCGGCTACACCGGCGTGGCCGTCGGCGCCTGGATCACGGGCGTCATCGCCAGCCGGTGGAGCCTCCGGCCGGAGCCGTTCTACTTCCTCGCGGTCGTCGTGGTACTGGCGTTCCTCATCTCGGTCTTCCTGATCAAGGAGACCGTCCAGTACGCGGAGGCCGAGGGCGACGACGACGCTCGCGACGCGAACCTCCCGTTCAAGGAGGTGGTAAAGCGGGCGACCTACGGCGACCGGACGCTGTTCGCGGCGGCGCAGGCCGGTCACATCGAGAACTTCGTCGACACGCTGTTCTGGATCGCCGTCCCGCTGTACCTGCTGAATCAGGGGCTCGGTATCGCGGCGGTCGGGGCGGTGGTCGGCGTCCACAGCGCGATGTACTTCCTGCAGATCGGCACCGGCGGGCTCGCGGACCGGATCGGCCGCCGGCCGCCGGTTATCGCCGGGATGTTCCTCGCCGGCGCGGGCGTGCTCGGGATGGTCCTCGTCGAGGGGTTCCTCCCGTGGGCCGCTCTGGCCGCCGTCTCCGGCTTGGGAATGGCGCTGCTGTATCCGAACCTGATGACCGTCCCGAGCGACGCGGCCCACCCGACCTGGCGGTCGGCCGGGATGGGGGTCTACCGGATGTGGCGCGACTCGGGTTACGCCGTCGGCGCGGTCCTGATCGGGCTCTCGATGGAGTTCGTCAGCGCCGAGGCCGCGTTCTATCTCACCGCCGTCCTGATGTTCCTCTCCGGCGCGGTCGTGTACGCCTGGATGGAGGAGACCCACCCCGAGTTCGGGACCCACGAGCCGCCCGCCCCCGCCTCGGAGCCGCCGGCCGGACCGACCGCGCAGGACTAGCTCGGCGGCGGTCTCTCTCCGACCGACGGAAAATTCGACGTTCGTCGAACCTCTAAAACGACGACCGTAGGCCTGCTATCGGCCGATTAGCCGACTGAGATAGCAAGACCGTTAACGGGTGAAATCGTTTCGAGGAGTGAGCTATCATCACGCATGTCCGAACACACTGATCTTGTCATCGTCGGCGGGGGTATCAGCGGGGCGTCGCTTTTATACGCGGTCGCGAAGTTCACCGACGTCGACGACGTCACGCTGATCGAGAAGGAGCGGGAGATCGCGGCGGTGAACTCTCACCGCACGAACAACTCCCAGACGCTCCACTTCGGGGACATCGAGACGAACTACACCTTGGAGAAGGCCGAGGAGGTCAAGGAGGGCGCGGAGCTGCTCGCGGGCTACCTCGAGGGGACCGACCCCGACCGCGAGATGCACAGCAAGCGGAGCAAGATGGTGCTCGGCGTCGGCGAGGAGGAGGCCGAGAAGCTGGAGGAGCGCTACCACGAGAACGGGTTCGGCGACCTCTTCCCGAAGCTCCGGGAGATCGGCCGCGAGGAGATCGCGGAGCTGGAGCCGAAGGTCGTCGAGGGCCGCGACCCGGACGTCGGGCTCAAGGCGCTCCAGACGCCCGACGGCTACGTCGTCGACTACGGCGCGGTCGCGAAGTCGTTCGTCGAGGACGCCCGCGCCGAGGACGGCGTCTCCGTCCACCTCGGCACCGCGGTCGAGAACGTCGACGAGGGCCCTGACGAGTTCACCGTCGAGACCGACGACGGCGACTTCGCGGCCGACGCGGTCGTCGTCGCCGCCGGCTCCCACAGCCTCCAGTTCGCCAAGGAGATGGGGTACGGCGAGGACCTGTCGCTGCTGCCGGTCGCGGGGAGCTTCTTCCTCGCCGACGACCTGCTGAACGGGAAGGTGTACACCCTCCAGATGAAGAAGCTCCCGTTCGCGGCGGTCCACGGCGACGCCGACGTCCACGACCAGGGGGTCACCCGGTTCGGCCCCACGGCGAAGCTCGTCCCGGCGCTCGAACGCGGCGAGCTCTCCACCGTGAGCGACTTCGCCGACGTGTTCGGCTTCTCCCCCGCGTCGGTCTTGAGCTACGTCAACATCCTCTCGGACCGCATCCTGTTCCCCTACGTCGTGCGCAACCTCGTGTACGACATCCCCGAGATCGGCAAGCGCGCCTTCCTGCCCGACGTCCAGAAGGTCGTGCCGAGCGTCGACGCCGGCGACATCGAGCGCGCGAAGGGGTACGGCGGCGTGCGCCCCCAGATCGTCGACACGGAGCGCAAGGAGCTCGACATGGGCGAGGCGAAGATCACCGGCGACGGGGTCCTGTTCAACATCACACCCTCGCCCGGCGCCTCGACCGCGCTGAAGAACGCGATGACCGACGTGCGGACCGTCCTCGACTTCTTCGACGCCGACCACGAGTTCGACGAGGCGGCGTTCCGCGAGGCGACGATCGAGAACTTCCCGCGCGTCGGCGACGAGGGCGCCGCGACCGACGACTCCGGGGTGGCCGACGCCGACCGCGTCCCCGCCGAAGCCGACGACTGACTCCGGACGAGAGCGCGCGCCGCGCGAAACCGGTCGGATCTCGGTCCGACACCGGCCTCCGACGAGACGCGAGGTCGCTATCCGAATTGAGCCGGATGTGACCGGCTAAAATGGGTCGAAATCGGGCTAAAATCGGCTGCAGGGCCTGCCTCCCTTTTATCCAATCACCCGCTACGACGAGTCGCGATGTTCGAAACAGACCCGCTCACGACGGCAACGCTCGCAACCGACGCGGCGCAGGTGGCCCTGCAGGCCGGTCCGCCGGCGGACGCCGCCTCGCAGGCCCCCGCGTTCGTGCAGGAGATCCTCGCCGAGGTCGGCTCCGCCGCCGGCGACGCGGCCGGCGGCATCGGCGAGACGATCAGCGGCCTGACCCCCGGCGGAAGCGACGCGGCCGAGGGCGCGGGCGAGGCCGCCGGCGCTGCCGCGGGGAACGCCCCCGGTCGATAACGGCCGCTTTCCTGACCGTTCGGGTTCCTCCTCACTGACACCGCTCCCCCCGTTGACCTCGTTCGGCCTTCCCCCCGTTGACACCGTTCGGCCTTCCCCCCGTTGACCTCGTTCGGCCTTCCCCCCGTTGACACCGTTTACCGACTCGCCCTCGCGCCGGTCGCGACGTTCCCTCCCCGTCGTTCGAGCGATTATTTAACCCGGGAGATCGACGGCTCCGGACCGGGTCACGCTCGCGTCGCTTCGCCGACCTCCCGCTCGAACGCCTCCCGGAGGACGCGGATCGCCCGTCGCTTCGTCCCGTCGGGGACGAACACGAAGGGGATCGGCACGTCGAACGCGCGGTCGCCGTACAACCCCCAGTCGCCCACCGAGCGCGTCGTTCCGCCGTAGGCGATGGGGATGTCCTCCAGCTCGTCGGGGTCGTACGCGGGCACGTACGAGCGATCGATCCACACCTCGTGGACCGGCACGTCGAGCGCGTCGGCGAGGAGCCGCTCCAGCCGGTCGTCGCCCTCGGTGAGCCACGCCGTGAACTCGTCGAGGTCGGGGGCGCGTCCCCCGCCGTCGCCCCCGGCGCCCCGACCGCCGCCGAGGTCGCCGCCGATCCGGTCGGCGAGCGCGATCCGGTGCTTCCAGCAGGTGGCCGGGAATCGCCGCCCGCGGAACCGGTCGTACATCGACGCGAGCGTCGAGTCGGGGTGGTCGCGGGCGGCGGTCCGGAGCCGTTCGAGCACCGCGTTGTCGTCCAGTTCCCGGGAGAGCACGCCGTCGACGGTCACCGGGCTCTCGCCGACCACGGCTTCGTACTCGCCGAGCAGCTCCTGGAGGAGGCGGTTGGCGTAGACGGCCTTGTGGTGTTGGGTGACCCACATGTACAGCGCGATCCGGCCCTCGAGGTAGTTGCCGATGGTCGAGAGCGCCTTCTCGGTGAGCGCCAGCCCCGCCTCGGGGTGGGCGGTGTAGGCGTCGACCATGCGGTCGACGTCGAAGCTCAACACGCCCGCGCCGGTCATGCGGTTGTCGCGGGTGATGTAGTCGAGCCGGTCGACGTCGATGGGGGAGTGGAGCAGCTGCGCGCCGACCCCGTACTGCCAGGGCGCGCCGCGCTCGTACGCGAGGCTGTAGCCGAGGACGTACGCGCACACCTCGAACGGGTCGACGTCGAACGAGCGCAGCGCGTCGCCGTACTCCTCGACGATGAGGACGCAGCCGAGCAGCTCGTGCGGGCTCGCCGACCGGAGCGGCGCGCCGCCGACGCCCGCCCGGTCGAAGGCGTCCACGAGCCCGGTGTCGACGATCCGCTCCCGCAAGATTCCCTCGTCGAGGAACCCCTCGGAGAGGTGCGAGAAGGGCGGGTGGCCGACGTCGTGGAGCAGGCAGGCGCACTCCAGCGTGCGCTGGATCTCCTCTAGCTCGTCGGTCGTCGCGCCCCGCGCGAAGTACGACTGCCGGCGGAGGTTCTCGAAGACGGTGCGGCCGAGGTGGTAGACGCCGAGCGAGTGCTCGAACCGCGTGTGGTTCGCCCCGGGGTAGACGAGGTGCGTCGCCGAGAGCTGGCGGACGTACCGCAGCCGCTGGAACGGGCGGGTGTCGACGACCCCGTCGACGAGCGCGTCCGGCAGCTCCACGTAGCCGTGCACCGGGTCCTTGATCTGTGTGGTCGGCATCCGCGCGTCCGTGAGACGACCGCCCGGAACCTGCCTCTTTCGGTCCCGGGCCGGGCGCCCGCGCTGCCCGAGTCCGTTCTTATAAATACCGAGCGCGCCGACCCGCTGGCATGACAGGGGACGCCGCCGACGGACCGCGCGCCGCCGGCGAGGGCGCGGGCGACGCCGGGAGTGGGACCACCGACACGGACGACGCTCGCGGCACCGGATCGCCGATCGTCGACCGATGGACCGCGCTCGACCGAGGGTGGCAGGCGCTCGCGCTCGGGCTGGGGATCGTCGCCGCTCACCTCGCGGGACAGGCCGCGGGCCTCTTCTGATGCGCGTCGTCGCCGCCGCTCGACCGTACGTCCCCGGGCTCGCGCTGCTGGCCGTCGGGGCGCTTCTCGCCCACGTCGTCGCCGGCGCGGTCGACGGGCTCCAGCCGCTCGTCGTCGCGGTCGCGCTCGGCGCGCTCGTCGGCAACGCGGTCGGGACGCCCGATCTCGCGAAACCGGGCGTCGGCGTCGACAAGCTGTTCTTAGAGACCGGGATCGTCCTGCTCGGCGCCGCCGTCGTCGTCGAGGAGTTCCTCGTCGCGGGACCGACCGTGCTCGGCATGGTCGTCGTCGCGGTCGGCGGCGGGCTCCTGCTGGCCGAACTGATCGCGCGCGCGCTCTTCCGGCTCGACGGGACCACGCCCTCGCTGCTGGCGGCGGGCGCGAGCATCTGCGGGGTCTCCGCGGTCGTCGCGATCGGGCGCGTGCTCGACGCGCGCGGGTCGGCGATCACGTTCGCGGCGGCGACCGTGCTCCTCTTCGACGCCGTCACGCTCGTCGCGTTCCCGATCGCCGGCGAGTGGCTCGGACTCACCGGCCGCCAGTTCGGCGTCTGGGCCGGCGTGAGCATGTTCTCGACCGGTCCCGTCGCGGCCGCGGGGTTCGCCCACTCGCCGGAAGCGGGCCAGTGGGCGACCGTGACGAAGCTCGCGCGCAACTCCCTGTTGGGCGGCGTCGCCGTCGCCTACTCGCTGGCGTACACGGCGCGGTCGGCGACCGAACCGGGCGTGCGCCGGCTGTGGGCGGAGTTCCCGAAGTTCCTCCTCGGCTTCCTCGCGGTCGCCGCGATCGCGAACAGCGGGCTCCTCTCGCCGGCCGTGTTGGAGTCGATCGGACGCGTGTCGGACGCGCTGTTCACGCTGGCGTTCGTCGGCCTCGGGCTCTCGATACGGGTCCGCGAGATGCGCGAGGTCGGCGGGGCCGCCGTCGGCGCGGTCCTCGTCCACCTGCTCGTCGTGAGCGCGCTCGCGCTGGCGGCGGTGCGGTGGCTGCTGTGACCGCCGTCTCGAACGTTCTCCGCGAGCAGACCGTCTCTACGCGGTGAGCGCCCGTTTAATACCTCAGAGATCCTACATATGCGAGTCGACCGAGGCGACCGCTTCGAGACGGCAGCGACCGCACCGTTCGGTTCGACGACCGAGTTGAGTAATATGACAACATTCGAGTACGAGATCGAGATCGCAGCGCCCGTCGAACGCGTCTTCGCGTTCGACAGTACCCCCGAGAACTGGCCGCGAACGATGGCCGGTCTGCGCGACTTCGAGGTGCTGAGCGAGACCGAGACCGGGGCCGAGATGCGCGCGACGTACAAGCTGCTCGGGATCGCGACCGAGATGGAGATGGAGCTGACCGTCGTCGAACCGAACGCGGAGATCGCGGTCGCGATCGACAGCGACGGGATGCGCGGCGAAACGCGCAACCGCTACGTCGCGAGCGGCGACGGGACCCGGATCCTCCATCGGACCGAGTACGAGATGGGCGACTCGCTGCGCGACCGCCTCCTCGAACCGGTCGCGAGGCGGTACAACGAGCGCCAGCTCAGGACCCATCTGGAGAACACGAGGGACCTCATCGAGGCCGAGATCGAAGCGGAGACGGCGAGCCCGGCCTGATTCGGTTCCTTCTTCGCGACGGTCCCCGCCCGCGTTCACTCCTTCTCCGCCCGCGTTCACTTCTTATAAGTAGCGAGCGGTCGGAGTCCGGGTATGAGCACCATCGGCTTCATCGGCGGCAGCGGCATCTACGAGGCGCTCCCGCTGAACGACGTGCGCGAGGTGGCGTACGACACCCCTTACGGCGAACCGAGCGACGCGATCACGATCGGGGAGTTCGCCGACACCGGCAAGGAGGTCGCCTTCCTCCCGCGACACGGCTCCGAGCACGGCGTCTCGCCCACCGACCTCCCGTACCGCGCGAACATGTACGCGCTGAAGAAGGCCGGCGTCACCCACGTCTTCGCGTCGAACGCGGTGGGGAGCCTGAAAGAGGAGTTAGCGCCCGGCACGCTCGTCGTCCCCGACCAGATCTACGACCGGACCAAGCGCCGCGACCTCTCCTTCTACGGCGACGGCGTCGTCGTCCACCAGCCGTTCGCGGACCCGTACAGCCCCGAACTCGTCGACCACCTCACCGAGGCCGCCGAGTCGGCCGCGCCCGCCGACACCGACGTCGTGGAGGGCGGCACGTACGTCTGCATCGAGGGCCCGCAGTACTCGACGCGCGCGGAGTCGGAGTTCTACAAGTCGCAGGGGTGGGACCTCGTCGGCATGACCGCGATCCCGGAGGCGAAGCTCGCCCGCGAGGCCGAGATCGCCTACGCGACGATCGCCGGCGTCACCGACTACGACGTCTGGAAGGAGGACAGCGAGGTGACGCTCGAAGAGGTGCTGGAGAACGCCGAGAAGAATCAAAAGGCGATCAAGGCCGCCGTCGAGGAGGCGGTCCGAACGCTCCCGGACGACCTGGAGTGCGACGCGCACACGTCGCTGGCGGGCACCGTCAACACCCCGACCGAGGCGATCCCGGAGGACACCCGCGAGCGCGTCGAGCCGCTGCTGGGCGACTACTTATAAACAACTCCGCTGGTGCGGTGGCGCGCGCCTGTGAGCGCCCATCGGGCGCGAACAGCGCGTGCGCGGGACGCGGCGACCGAAGGGAGCCGCAGCGAGGCGCTTCGCGCCTCTGGCAGCCGGACGTAGTCCGGCGACGAGGCTGGGGAGGTGTGAGGCTGCGGTTGCGGCGCGGTCGGGTGGGATTCAAAGGGGCAGCCGCGCTCGGCGAACCCCAGCGACGTAAGGACCGCAAGGAGGGAGCGTTAGCGACCGACTGAGGACCGCAGCGAGCTGTGGGAGCCGAGCGCGGCTGGGGCTTTGGAGGCGTTCTCCGCCGGTCTGTCAGTATTCATCTCTAAACGACAGGGTACGACCTCGAAAACGTACTAGTCCGCTATCGCTTCCGACTCTCCGGTCATCGCCGCGGGGTCTTTCACCCACAGATCGCCGAACAGGTCGTCCTGCTGGAGCCGCACCGAGCCGCGGTGGGCCATGAACAGCAGCGCGAGGTACGTCATGAAGGGGCGCCCGCCCGCGCTCTCGATCTCCCCGAACAGCACCTCCGTGCGCCCGCGGTCGAAGTGGGTCCGGAGGGCGTTGTCGATCTCCACTATCACCTCCTCGATGTCCTCGTCGTGGGTGCGGTCGGTCGCCTCGCCCGCGGTCGGCTCCCCGTCGCGCCGGAACTCGTCGCCCGTGTGGTAGTCGAGCGTCTGCGTGCCGCGGTCGTACCCGTGCGGCGACTCGGAGGTGTCGTACTCGCGCGAGTCCTTCCACCACGATCCGCGCTCGGCCTCGCGGAGCTCCCGGACCAGCTCGTCGAGCGTCTCCGGCGACCCCCGGGTGCTCTTCCGGTCGAGCCGTCGGTCCATCTCCGCCTCCAATTCGTTTACCGGGTCGAAGTCGCCGTCGGCGGGATCCGGCGCGCCGCCCTCCATGGCGACCTCCCACGGCTCCGGCTCGGGCTCCTCGTCGTCATCGTCGTCGTCGGCTAACATTCCGTCGCTCTTCATCCGCAACAGGACGCTGGCGTAGAACAGCGCGCGCCCCGTCGTCCGGAGGTCCGTCTCGTCGAGCCGCTCCAAGAAGGCGTCCGTCACCTGCACGATGTCGATGTCCCACGGCTCGATCTCGCCCTCCTCGGCGAGCTGGACGAGGAGCTCGACGGGCTCGACCTCGCCGTCCTCGCCGGGCGCTTCGGACTCCCCTCCCTCTGACTCGGTCCTATCGGTACCGTCTCCAACGTCCCGTTCCGAGTCGCTCGCGGCCGTCTCACCGCTCCCGGGCGATTCCGGCATCGCTCCGCCCCGCGACCCCCCGTCGCGCTCGCTCGTCAGGTCGAGGTCGGGGACGCCTCCCGCCGACTCCGGCGGCTCAGTCATCCGCGGTCACCTCCTCGTCGCCGTCGTCGCCGAACTGCATCCCGGTGACCGCGGAGAGGTTGTCGCCCTGCATCGTGACGCCGATGGCGCGGTCGGAGCGCTCCAACAGCGCGGAGCGGTGGCCGACGACGACGAACTGCGCGTCCGCGGCCAGCTCCTCGATCATTTCGCCGACGCGCTCGGCGTTGACCGCGTCGAGGAACGCGTCGATCTCGTCGAGCGCGTAGAACGGCGCCGGGTTGTGCCGCTGGATGGCGAAGATGAAGGAGAGGGCGGTCAGCGACTTCTCGCCGCCGCTCATCGCGTCGAGCCGCTGGACCGGCTTGTCCGCGGGCTGCGCCTTCATCGTCAACCCCTCCTCGAACGGGTCCGCGGGGTTCTCTAAGAGGAGCTCGCCGCTGCCGGCCGAGAGGCGCGCGAAGATCTCCTCGAAGTGGTCGTTGATCGACTCGAACGTCGCCATGAACGTCTCCTTCTTCGCCGCCTCGTACCCCTCGATGCGCTCCTCGATGGCGTCGCGCTCCTCGACGAGCACGTCCCGGCGCTCCTGGAGCTGATCGAGCGCCTCCTGCACCTCGTCGTACTCGTCGATCGCGAGCATGTTGACGGGCTCTAACGCCTCCATCTCGGCCTCCAGCTCCTCGATCCGGGACTCGACCTCGTCGAGGTCCGGGATCTCGTCGGCGTCGTACTCGCCGACCTGCGACTCCAGCTCGTCGATCTCCCAGTCCAGTCGGTCGCGGCGGTCGGTCAGGTCCTCGAGGTCGGACTCCGCCTCGGCGACGAGCGAGCGCTGCTCGTCGCGCTCGCGGGTCGCCGCCTTGATCTCCTCGCGGAGGTCCTCGCGGTCGGCCTTCAGCTCCGTGAGCTCCTCCTCTAAGTCGGCGATCGCCTCCTTCTTCTCCGCGAGGTCGGCCTCCCGCTCCTCGATCGCGGCCTCGTGCTCGGCGACCGCCTCCTCCGCCTCGGCCTTCCGGTTCTGCGCCTCCTCGACGGCGTCGTGGAGCTCGTCGACGGCGTCCTCGGCGTACCCCTTCTCCAACTCCAGCTCGTTCCGTCGCCCGTCGAGCGAGCTCATCCGGTCTTCCAGGTCCGCGATCTCGGCGCGGATCTCGTCGGCGCGCTCGGAGAGCTCCGGGATCTTCGAGTCGGCGAGCTCCGCCTCGATCTCCTCGATCTCGCCCTCTAACTCCGCGATCTCCGAATCGAGCTCGTCGAGCTCCCCGTCCAGATCGCTCATCTCCTCGTCGACGGACTCGCGTTCGGCCTCCAGCTCTTCGAGCTCGGTCTCCAGCTCGTCGATGCGGTCTTCGGCGTCGGACAGGTCGTCCTCGGCGCGCTCGACGTCGGCCTCCAGCGACCGGACGCGCTCGGCGGCGTCGGCCTTCCGGTCGCGCGCGTCGTCGATGTCGTCCGCGAGGTCGTCGATCTCCGCCTGCAGCGACTGGCGCTCGTCTTCCAGCCCCGATATCTCCGTCGCGAGCCGTTCGAGCTTCCCGCCGCCGGACTTCGTGAACGCGTACCGCGAACCGCCGCCGGAGCCCCCCGTCATCGCGCCGGACTTCTCGACGAGGTCGCCGTCGAGGGTGACCATCCGGTAGTCCCCCATCAGCTCGCGGGCGGTGTCCATGTCCTCGACGACGAGCGTCGAGCCGAGCACGTACGAGAACACCGAGGCGTACGCGGCGTCGTAGTCGACGAGGTTCCGCGCGAAGTCGACGACGCCCGGCAGCGAGGGCTTCCGCGGGAGGCTCCGGTCGTCCATCTCCGTGATCGGGAGGAACGTGGCCCGCCCCGCGTTCCGCCGCTTGAGGTAGTCGATACACGTCGAGCCGACGCCGTCGTCGTCGACGACGACGTTCGCGAGCCGGCCGCCGGCGGCCGTCTCACACGCCTCCGCGTACTCGGCCTCGACCGAGCCCAGCTCGCCGACCGCGCCGTGGACCCCGTCGATGCCGCCGTTCTTCACCTCCGTCACCGCGCGCGGCCAGGAGGTGTCGCCGCGCTGGTCGGCGGCCGCCTCCAGCTTGGCGTACTCGTTCTGCTTCTCGCGGAGCTCCTCCTCGACCGCCTCCAGGTCCTCGCTCTTCTCCGCCTTCTCCGCGAAGAGGTCCGCGACCGCCTCCTCGATCGTCTCCTCGTTCTTCTCGGCCTTGTCGAGCTCGCTGTGGAGCTCCGAGATCCGCGCCTTGTGCTCCGGCAGCGACTCGCGGGCCTCCTCCAGCTCGGTCCGGGCCTCGCTCACCGCGTTCGAGCGCCGGCGCGCCTCGTCGAGCAGGCGGTCCTTCTCGCGCTGCTTCTCGTTTCTCGTCTCGCGCAGCGACTCGATCGCCTCCTTCTTCTCGGCGAGCTCGGCTTTCAGCTCGTCGAACTCGGTGTCGGCGCCCTCGATCTCGGCCTCGACGTCAGCCAGCTCCGACCGCTTCGTCGCGATCTCGGACTTGACGGACGCCTTCTCGACTTTCACCTCGCGGATCTCCGATTCGAGCTCCTCGATCGTCTCCTCCTTCCGGTCGATCTGGACGAAGGCGTCGCGCCGCTCCGTCTCCGCCTCCGCGGCGCGCTCCTCGGCCGCCTCGATCTTGTCCTCCAGCCGCGAGATCTCGCCTTTCACCTCCTCGATCTCCGACCGGATCCGGATCTGCTCGTCCTCGCCTTTCGTCTCGATCTCGTGGTTGAGGTCGGCCAGATCCTCCTCTAAGCGGGTGAGCTTCCCCTGTCTCGCGTCGAGCTCCTCGCGGAGCTCCGCGAGCTCGGCCTCCGCCTCGTCGATGTCGTCCTCGACGCCGTCGAGCGCCTCGCGCTTCTCCTCTAACTCGGAGGCCTTGAGGAAGCCGCGGTACTCCTCTAACTCCTCGCGGTACTCCTGGTACTGCAGGGCGGTCTCCCGCTCGTCGGACAGCCGGTCGAGCCGGTCCCGCTTCTCGCCGATCCGGAGGTCGGCCTCGCCGATCCGGTCTTCGACCGTGTCGAGCTCCTCGTAGGCGGCCTCCTTCTTCTCGTCGAACTCGGCGACGCCGGCGATCTCGTCGATGATCCCCCGCCGCTGGTACGGGGTCATGTTGATGATCTCGGTGACGTCGCCCTGCATCACGACGTTGTACCCCTCCGGCGTCACGCCGGCGGCCGCGAGCAGGTCCTGCACGTCCGAGAGGTTCACCGAGCGCCCGTTGAGGTAGTAGTACGAGTAGTAGTTGTCCTCGGTCTCCTTCACGCGGCGCTTGATCGTGATCTCGGAGACGTCGCCGACGTTCTCCGTGCCGGCCGCGGAGACGACCTGCGACCGGTCGAGCGTCCCGTCCTCGTTCGAGAGCACCACCGTCACCGAGGCTTCGTTCGGGCCGCCGGAGCCCTCGCCGTCGTCGTGGCCGGGGTTGTAGATCAGGTCGGTGAGCTTCTTCGCTCTGATCCCGCGGGTGCGAGCCAGCCCGAGCGCGAAGAGGACCCCGTCGATGATGTTCGACTTGCCGGAGCCGTTCGGTCCCGTGACGACCGTGAAGTCGTCGTAAAAGGGGATCCTCGTCGTCCGCCCGAAGCTCTTGAACCCGTCCAGAACGACTTCAGTGATGTGCATGTGACGCGGGGATGTGGAGGCGAATTACGCGACGATGATGTCGCTGTCCGACTCCTCGTCGTCGCTCTCCGCCTCCGACCCGCCGGCCTCCGCGTCCGGCGTCGTCGCCTCCTGCTCGGGGACGACCATGTCGTCGCCGCTCTCGGCTTCGGCGTCAGCGTTCGCGTTCGTCTCCGCGTCCTCGCTGCCGGTCCGCTCGACGACCTCGACGTGGTCGTCGGAGTGCGTCCGCCGCTCGCCGTCGGACGACTCGGCCGGCTCGTCCGCGGTCGACTCCGCCGCGGCGTCGGCGGCCTCTCGCGCTTCCTCGTCCGCGGCGTCCGCCCGCACGGACACCTCCTGGGCGTCCTCGACCTGTCGGACGCGCTCCTTCATTTCGACCAGCTCCTCCGTGAGCCCGTTGACCGCCGCCTGCAGCTCCGCGACCTGTCGTTCGAGGTCCTCGACGCGGTTACTCATTATACAAACGTATGCCCACGCGGGCCGTATAAATCTGCGTCAGACACACGTGTGACCGTGTCGCATGATTTTCGCCGACCGCGGCGGCTCGGTGCGCTCGTTTCCGGGGGCTGAAACGTCTCGGAGCGATCGTCCGATATCGGGGGGAAGATACTTGTAGTGCGGTCGATATGGCGTTCGTATGAGTAAGATCACCTTCCGGGCCGACGACGATCTGGTCGAGCGGCTGGAAGCGTGTGACGCCTCCAAGAGCGAGGTGATGCGGGAGGCCCTCCGCACCCACCTCGACGACGCCGAGGAGGCGACAGCCCCCGACGCGGGGTCGACCGCCGACGAGACGGTCGACGCCGCGTTAGCCGACCGCGTCGACGACCTCATCGCGGATCGGCTCGACGCCGCGTTAGCCGACCGCCTCGGGGGGCGGTCCGTCCCGTCCGACGCGGCGTATGCGTCCGGAGGCCCGGCCGAGATCAACGTGAACGTCTCTCTCGACGCTCCTGACGCCGACGCCGCCGACGCCCGTGTGACGCGTGAGACGTCGGCGGACGCCGAGACGGAGTCGCGTAAGACGCCGCCGAAGGTGAGTGCGGGCGAAAACGCCTGCGGCGGCTGCGGAGAGAACGTCCCGGAAGACCACGTGTACTGCCCGAACTGCGGTGAAAAGCAGTCTCACCGGGCGTTCTGCGAGTGCGGTGACGAGCTTCGGACCGACTGGGCGTTCTGCCCCGGCTGCGGCCGGCGGACGCCCGCCGCAGACGTATTAAACGACAGATAATCCGGTCTCGGTCCCGTAGGGACAGGAATACGGCGCCTCCGGTGGTTGTCTTACAACCGCCGATAGTTTTATAATGGTAGCCTCGGTGTTTTGAGTTGCGTAAGACGGTCGTCTTACAGCGGCCGTCCGCGGCGGGGATGACCCCGCAGGCGGGCGATCCGTCGCTGTAAGACACACGCGTCGCGTGTTCGCCGTCTTACCGGGGGAATACCAATGGAGCGTGTGACACTACGAATCCCGAAACAGCAGATCGACGAGGTCGAACAGATGGTCGAGACGGGCGAGTTCCCGAACCGGAGCGAGGCGATCCGGTCGGCCGTCCGCGACATGTTGAACGAACAGGACGGCGAGCGCGACGAGCGCGGCCGCAACCGCAACTGGGCGAAGGTGTAAACTGATGCAAGATCTCGTTCAGGACGCCCTCGACAACGCGGAAGCGGAGAAGCGCGACATGGACTCCGTCGACATGGACGACGACGAGTTCGGGGACCCCCGGATCGTCATCGTCGGTGCCGGCGGCGCCGGGAACAACACGATCAACCGGCTGTACAACATCGGCGTCGACGGCGCCGACACCGTCGCGATCAACACGGACAAACAGCACCTCAAGATGGTCGAGGCCGACACCAAGATCCTCGTGGGCAAGTCGCTCACGCAGGGGCTCGGCGCCGGCGGCGACCCCAAGATGGGCGAGCGCGCAACCGAGATGGCCCAGGGGACGATCAAGGAGGTGCTCGGCGACGCCGACCTCGTCTTCGTCACCGCCGGGATGGGCGGCGGCACCGGCACCGGTGCGGCGCCGGTCGTCTCGAAGATCGCCAAAGATCAGGGCGCCATCGTCGTCGGGATGGTCTCGACGCCGTTCAACGTCGAGCGCGCCCGTACCGTGAAAGCCGAGGAGGGGTTAGAGGACCTCCGCAACGAGGCCGACTCGATCATCGTCCTCGACAACAACCGGCTGCTCGACTACGTGCCGAATCTGCCGATCGGGAAGGCGTTCTCCGTGATGGACCAGATCATCGCGGAGACGGTGAAGGGGATCTCCGAGACGATCACCCAGCCGAGCCTCATCAACCTGGACTACGCCGACATGTCCACGATCATGAACCAGGGCGGCGTGGCAGTCATGCTGGTCGGCGAGACCCAGGACAAGAACAAGACTCAGGAGGTGGTCAACGACGCGATGAACCACCCGCTCTTGGACGTCGACTACCGCGGCGCCTCCGGCGGGCTCGTCCACATCACGGGCGGCCCGGACCTCACGCTGAAGGAGGCCGAGGGGATCGCGAACAACATCACCGAGCGGCTGGAAGCGAGCGCCAACGTGATCTGGGGCGCCCGCATCCAGGACGAGTACAAGGGGAAGGTCCGCGTCATGGCGATCATGACGGGCGTCCAGAGCGCGCAGGTGCTCGGCCCCTCGACGCAGAAGCAGGCCGACAAGTCCCGCGCCGCGGTCGACGGCGAGGACCTCGGCGACTCGCGCTCGCGCGCCGCCGAGGCGAACGGCACCGCCGGCGCGACGGCCTCGGGCGGCGCCGACCGCGGCTGGGAGTCCGACGGCGGCACCGAGCCGACCGAGAAGAACAACGGCCTCGACGTCATCCGCTAGGCGCCGCGCGGCCGACCGACGACGCCCGCCGTCGCTTCCGTTTTTTCCGACACCGCTCCGGCCCGCCGGACGGCGCGAGGACTTAACATCGCACGGTCCGTGGGGATCCACGTGTCACGCCACCAGCCGAGCCGAAGCCCGGTGCCTCGCTCGGGCGACGCCCGCGACCGGACCGGGTTCCCGACCCGATGACCGACGCCGCGCTCTACTTCACGGGCCCGGAGACCGTCGAGGTGCGGGAGACGGCCGTCGGCCCGCCGGCCGCCGGCGAACTGCTCGTCGAGACCCGAACGTCGGCGATAAGCGCCGGCACGGAGCTTCTCGTGTACCGGGACCAGACGCCGGCCGACTTCCCGGCCGACGAGACGCTCGACGCGCTCGACGGCGACCTCTCGTACCCGCTTCAGTACGGCTACGCCGCGAGCGGCGTCGTCCGAGAGGTCGGCGCCGACGTCGACCCGGACTGGGTCGGCCGGTCGGTGTTCGCGTTCGTGCCCCACCGGACGCGCTTCCGCGCGACCCCCGACTCGGTGGTCGCGCTTCCGCCGGGAACGACGCTGGCGGCCGGCTCGCTCCTTCCCTCCGTCGAGACCGCGACGAACATCGTCCTCGACGCCGCGCCCAGACTCGGAGAGCGGGTCGTGGTGTTCGGCGCCGGCGTGATCGGGCTCTGCGTCACCCGACTGCTGGCCGCGTTCCCGCTGGAGTCGCTCGTCGTGGTCGACCCGATCGAGCGCCGCCGGGCGCTCGCCGCGGAGTTCGGCGCCGACCGAACGACGACGCCGGCCGAGCTCGGCGCCGCCGCCGGTTCGGGCCTCGCCGACGAGGGCTCCGCCGTCGACGGCGCCGACCTCGCGATCGAGCTGTCCGGCCAGCCGAGCGCGCTCGACGACGCGATCGGGGTCGTCGGCTACGACGCGCGGATCGTCGTCGGCTCGTGGTACGGGACCAAGCGCGAACCGATCGACCTCGGCGGGCGGTTCCACCGGGACCGCATCGACATCGTCTCCAGTCAGGTGTCGACGATCAGCCCCGAACTCCGAGGGCGCTGGGACCGCGACCGACGCATGGACGCGGCCCTCGACCGGCTCGATCGGATCCCCGCCGACGAGCTGATCACTCACCGGATCCCCTTCGAGCGCGCGCCGGAGGCGTACGAGCTGCTCGACTCGGAGCCCGACGCGACGGTCCAGGTGGTCCTGGAGTACTCGTGAGCGCCCGCCGCGGTCACTCGCGGCCCGGAAGCCGCCCGCTGACGGCGAGGTAATCCCGCGTAAACACCGCGAGCGACGGGGCGAGGACGACGGGCGCGAGGGCCCACACGAGATCCGTCGGCGCCGGCGGGACGAGCGCGACCGTCACGAAGACCATCTGAACGCCCGCGAGGTACTTTCCGAGGTCGCTGTCGGGGAGGTCGCCGACGGGGAGCCCGCGGGCGCGCCGCAGCCACACGGCCCCGCGGAAGACGTAGCGCGCGGCGGAGACCGAGAGGTACCAGACCGGGAGCAGCCCCCACGCCACGGCGACGAGCGGCGCGGCGACGAACCCGAACGTGTCGAACGCCATGTCGAGCCGGCGGCCGATCTCCGTCTCCCGACCGACCGTCCGGGCGACGGTCCCGTCGAGGTTGTCGAGGGCGACGCCGGTCCCGTAACACAGCGCCGGGACCCACGCGAGCGTCGTCTCCGGCGGCGCGACGACGAATCCGGCGACGACGGCGTACAGCGCGCCCCGCACGAGCGTGACCGCGTTCGCCAGCCCGAGCAGCCGCCGCCAGAACCCGTCGGTTATCCCCTCCGGATCGAGGCCGTAGCCGACATACCAGAGCTGTCCGGCCCAGCAGACGCCGGCGACGACGGCGGGGGAGAGCCCCCACCGCCCCGTCGCGTCCGCGGGGAACAGCCGCAACAGGAGCGCGGCGAGCGCGACCGCGGCGACGAGCGGGAGCCCGACGCCGATCCCGACGCGGAGGGGCCGTCGTCGGCGGGCCTCGGCCATCTACCCGCGGCCTCCTGCCCCGTCCGAAACGGCGGCGTTTACGGCGGTTCGAGGCGCGTTTACGCTCGCTCCGGCCGCCGGGGCGGTGCGCCAGCGTCGCCGTCGGCGCTCCCGGTCCGGCACGGCTACCGGCGCAGGAGGGCGACGAGGACGGCGATCAACACGACCTGCGCGACCTTGTCGACGGCGCCGAGCGTCCCGACGTCGGCCGGGAACGACTTCGTCCCGCCCGCGAAGTTGATGCCGTACCACAAGACGATCTGGACGAGCGTGAAGGGGATCCCGACGGCGTACACCGTGCGACGGCGATAGTCGAGCAGCACCAGCACGACCGCGCCGACGAAGCCGAGTCCGGCGAGGAGGAAGCCGATCCGCAGCGGCAACGCGAGCCCCCCGACGCCGAGACGGAGGTGGACGGCGGCGGTGACTAACGCCGCGACGATCCCTACCCAGTGGAGGCCGGTGAGCGAGCCGACGTCGATCGCGGACTGTCGTGATTCGGTCGTTGCCATACCACACACACGGACTTCTGTCACATAGGAATACCGCCCCGACCGGCGGAGTCGGGTCGGAGGCGATCCCCTTACCGCTCGAAGTCGGGGTCGCGCAGGGCGTCGATCCGAGCGACCTCGCCGTCGGTCAGTCGCTCGCCCCCGGCGGCCAGGTTCGAGACGACGTGCGACTCGGCGGTGCTGGACGGGATGGGGACGACTCCCCGGGAGGCGTTCCACGCGACGACGACCTCGGCGGGCGAGAGCCCTCGGTCGTCGGCGATCTCGCCGAGTATGGGCTCGTCGAGGAGCCCGGGCGCCGACAGCGGCGAGTGCGCGACGACCCGGATCCCGCGTTCGTGGCAGAACGCGACGAGTTCGTCACGGGGACGGTAGGGGTGTCGCTCCACCTGCACCAAGGCCGGGTCGACCTCGCCCGCCTCCAGCACCGTCTCCAGCTGCGTCCGCGAGACGTTGCAGACCCCGAGCGTCCGTGCCCAACCTCTGTCGTACACGGCCTCCAGGTTCTCCCACGCGGTCGCGAGCGACACGTCGGCGGTCGCGAGCCCGCCGTCCGCGTCCTCGGGGAAGGTGAGCGTTTCCTGTCGCTCGACCGGCTTCTCTGCGAGCCGTCGCAGTTCTCCCCGGTGTTCGAGCGCCGACGGCCAGTGGAGCGCGTAGCAGTCGAACGCGTCGATCCCGAGCTCCTCGCGGCTGCCCGCGCAGGCGGCGAGCAGGTGCTCGCGGCGGTGGTTGGTGCGCCACGCCTTCCCGAGGAGGAACACGCGCTCGCGGTCCGGCGCGCCCGGCGCGGCGAGCAGCTCCCCGATCCGATGTTCGTTGCCGTACAGCTCCGCGGAGTCGAGGAGGCGGTAGCCGGAATCGAGCGCGGTCGCGATCGAGTCGGTGCGCTCGACGTACTCCCCGTCGCGGTAGCGCGAGCAGCCGAAGCCGACCGCGGGGAGGCGGACCGCTGCGGGCCCCGACGTCTCCTCGCCCTCCTCGTTCGTATTACATCCCTCCGACGCCGCCGGCCGCACCATCGGCGCCGGCGGGGGGTCGGCCGTCGCGCCGCAGTCGTCGACCGCGACCGGGCCGTCGCCCTCGGCGGCCGCCTCGATCGCGTTGCAGACGGCGACGACGTGGGCGCCCCGGCGCCCTCCGGCCCGCGAGGGGGACCCGGTCTCGACCGACGCGGCGAAGCGCTCCACCGCGTCGACGTACTCGTATGGCTCCTCGGGAGCCGCCGGCGGCGCGCTCACGTACTCCCGCCCGACCCGGCCGAACCGGACGGCGTCGCGGTCGTCGTCCATCGCGCCGGTCCCCTTCAGGTACAGCGAGCCGTCGTCGCCGTGGAGTTCTAACCCGTAGAACTCCCGGCTCCGGTGGGGCGCGTAGAAGCTGGCCGTGAGCCTGACGGTCGGGCCCGCCGCGAACGCCAGCGTCGCCTCCACGTGGCTCGGCGTCGAGGGGCGGCGGGCCTCCCGGTCGGGCCACACGTCGAGGGCGTCGGCGACTCGGACGCGCTCGACCGGGCCGAACCACAACACCAGCAGCTCGAGGGGATACACGGCCCCGTCGTACAGCGGGCCGATCTCCAGGAACGACTCGGGGCGGTCGTGCCAGTCGGTCACGCGACCGACGTGGGCGTGGGCGTATCCGAGTCCCACCGGGCCGAGCCTGCCGTCGGCGAGGAGCCGGCCCGCGCGTCGCTGCGAGGGCGCCCGCGGCGTCCCGGGCGCGCAGCCGAGCGCGAGCCCGCGGTCGCGGGCGAGCGCCACCAGCTCACGCGCCTCGTCGGCGTCGAGCGCGAGCGGCTTCTGCGAGTAGACGTGGCGGTCGGCCTTCAGCGCGGTCCGCGTCACCGGCGCGTGGGCGGCGTGGCTCGTCAGGTTCACGACGAGCGGCGCGTCGACCGCCGAAAGCGCCGTCTCTAAATCGGCGAACGACGGGCAGCCGTGGTCCTCGGCGAGGGCGGCGGCGCGGTCCCCGTCGAGGTCGACGACGCCGGCGAGCGACAGAGAACTCCCGGACAGCCCGGCGGCGTACTCCGGCGAGATCGACCCGGCCCCCACGAACAGACAGTTCACGGTCGTACCGAG
This sequence comes from Halorubrum sp. B52, assembly GCF_059752555.1. Taxonomy (NCBI): domain Archaea; kingdom Methanobacteriati; phylum Methanobacteriota; class Halobacteria; order Halobacteriales; family Haloferacaceae; genus Halorubrum; species Halorubrum sp. B52. The sequence goes on from NZ_MWTG01000008.1 coordinate 249,924, forward strand.
GCGGGGAGACGTATAGGTGTCCCGCCGGAGCGGTTTAGTCGCCTCGCGCCAACTGGCGGTCGTGACGGAGCCGGGCATGAGCCGCCTCGGGACCGCCTACCTGCGCGGGCTGCAGGCGATCGGTCGGCGGCTCGACTACGGGACGAACGCCTTCGACCGCGAGTGGGACGTCCTCGTCGTCCTCGACGCCTGCCGGGCCGACCTGTTCCGCTCGGTCGCGCCCGACTTCGGCTTCCTCGGCGAGGTCGAGACGGTCCGGTCGGTCGGGAGCTCCTCCTCGGAGTGGTTGGAGAACACGTTCGTCGGCCGTCCCGAAACGGCGCGGACGGTCATGGTCACGGGCAACACGTGGACCGACCGCTACCTCGACGTCGACGCGTTCGCCGCGCTCGACGAGGTGTGGAAGTACGCGTGGGACGACGCCCTCGGCACCGTGCCGGCGGCGGCCGTGACCGACCGGGCGGTCGCGCTGGCCCGCGAGCGCGACCCGGATCGGCTCGTCGTCCACTACATGCAGCCGCACCACCCGTTCGTCCCGGATCCCCTCGACGGCGACGACGGGCTGGCTCGGACCGGGAACCACAGCAACGAGGGGAACCCGTGGGTGCTCCTCCGGCGCGGCGAGGTCTCGGTCGAGCGCGTGTGGGACGCCTACGAGGCGAACCTCCGGCACGTCCTCGCCGAGGTGGCGACGCTCGTCGACAACGTCGACGGCCGGGTCGCGGTCACCGCCGACCACGGCAACCTCTTCGGCGAGTGGGGATTGTACGGCCACCCCATGCACACCCCCGTTCCGGCGCTCCTCGCCGTCCCGTGGGCCGAGGCGACGGGCGTCGACCGCGGGACCCTCGACCCCGCGCTCGAACCGCCCGAGCCGCTGCCGGTGAGCCGGGTCCACGGCGAGACGGGCGAGCGCGCCCGGCTCGAGGCGCTCGGCTACCTGTGAGGGAGACGCGAACCGCGAGGCGATTCCCCCGCCTCCCTACCGCCGCCCTCCGGATTTAGGTGCGTCGCGTCCGTGGATCGGTCCATGTACGCGACGACGGTGCTGACGGAGTTCGTGGCTCAGCACTACCTCACGGTCCCCGACCCCGGGCCCGAGGGGGTCCCGCACTCCCACCGCTTCGAGGTGGAGCTGACGTTCCGCGGGCCGGAGCTGAACGAGCACGACTACCTCGTCGACATCGACGACGCCGAGGCGGCGCTCGCCGACCTCGCCGACCGCTACCGCGACGAGCTGCTCAACGACCTCCCCGAGTTCGAGGGTCGCAATCCGAGCGTCGAGCGCTTCGCCCGAGCGATCTTCGAGCGCGTGACCGACGCGTTGACCGACGAGACCGTGACCGAACTGGCCGTGACCGTCTGGGAGGACGACGCGGCCGCCGCGACGTACGACGCTCAGGTATGAGAGTCGGGCTCACGCTGTACGGGAGCCTCGACGAGCGGTCGGGGGGGTTCCGCTACGACCGGAAGCTGGTCGAGGGGCTCCGGGCCGCCGGCGACGCCGTCGAGGTCGTCGAGCTCCCGTGGCGGGCGTACCCCCGCGGGCTGCTGGACAACGCCAGCCCGTCACTCCGCGATCGCCTCCGCGTCGACGTCGACGTGATGCTCCAAGACGAGCTCGCGCACCCCTCGCTGGTCCTCGCCAACCGCGGCCTCCCGTACCCGGTCGTGAGCGTCGTCCACCACCTGCGCGCGAGCGAACCCCGGCGGCTCTCACCGCTGTACCGCGCCGTCGAGCGCCGCTACCTCGCGACCGTCGACGGCGTCGTCTGCAACAGTGCGGCGACCCGCGACGCCGTCGCCGCCCTCGGCGTCGACCCCGAGGCGACCGTCGTCGCCCCGCCCGCCGGCGACCGGTTCGACCCCGCGATCGACGACGTCGACATCGCGTCGCGGGCCGCCTCCCTCGGCGGCGCTGCCGACGGGTCCGGCGACGACCCCGGCCCCGTCCCTCTCCGGGTCGCCTTCGTCGGGAACATCGAGCCGCGGAAGGGGCTGGACACGCTCGTCGAGGGGATAGCGCGGGCCGACGCCGCGGTCGATCTCACCGTCGTCGGCCGGGCTGTCGACGAGGGACACGTCGCCGACGTCCGGCGACTGGTCGGCGAGCGCGGACTCGGCGACCGCGTCAGCTTCGCCGGCCGGCTGTCGGACGCCGAACTGGCCGACGTCCTCCGCGAGAGCCACGTCCTCGCGGTCCCCTCCCGGTACGAGGGGTTCGGGATCGTCTACCTGGAGGGGATGAGCTTCGGCCTGCCGGCGATCGCCTCTCTCGCGGGCGGCGCGAACGAGACGGTCACGGACGGCGAGACGGGCGTCCTCGTGGACCCGGACGACCCGGCCGCCGTCGCCCGCGCGCTAACGGAGTTCGCGGGAGACCCCGACCGGCTCGCCGAGATGGGCCGCGCCGCCAGGCGACGGTACGAGCGCCACCCGAGTTGGGCGGAGTCGACGGCGCGCGTCCGGCGGCTCCTCGCCGACGTGGCCGACGTCGCGGACGCGCCCGACGCCACCGATCCGGAGGTGGCGACGTGACGGGCGATCGCGACGGCCCCTCGACGGGGGACGACGCCGCCGACGCCCTCGCCGCGGACACCGCCGCGTTCCGGCGCTACCTCCGGGCGAAGCGGTCCGTCGACGACCGGGCGCTCGACCGGCGGCTCGTCGGACTCCTCCGCGAACGGCTCGCCGACCGCGCCGCCGAGCGGGAGGGGCCGCTCCGCGTGCTGGAGGTCGGGGCCGGGATCGGGACGATGGTCGCGCGCCTGATCGACTGGGAGGTGCTCCCGCCCGGCGAGGCCCGGTACGTCGCCGTCGACCGCGACGCGGAGGCGCTCGCCGGGCTCGGTCCGTTCCTCCGCGAGTGGGCGGCGGAGCGGGAGGGGTCGGTCTACGTCTCCGACGCCGGCGAGCGCGCCGGGGGCGACGAGGCGAACGCGCTCGTCGTCGAAACCGACGCGCGCACGGTCAGGGTCGAGCCCGTCGCCGCCGACGCGGTCGCGTACGCGGGCGAGCACGCCGGCGCGTCGGACGCCCTGATCGGGATGGCGCTGCTCGACGTGCTCGACCTCGACGGGCTTGAGACCCTGCTCGGCGCGCTCGCGTCCGGCGGAACGTACTACTTCCCGATCACCTTCGACGGCGGCACCCGGTTCCGCCCGGCGTACCCCGACGATCGGGCGGTCGAGCGGCTCTACCACCGACACATGGACGAGAAGCCAGGCGGGAACAGCCGCGCCGGCGGCGACGCGCTCGCGCGGCTCCGAGGGACCGATGGCGCGTCGCTCCTCGGGGCCGCCGGCTCGGACTGGATCGTGCGCCCGGTCGACGGCGAGGGCGACCCTTCGGGCGACGGGGCCGGCTATCCGGACGACGAGGCGTTCTTCCTCCGGCACATCCTCTACACCGTGGAGGAGGCGGTCGGGGAGGTGATCGCCGCCGACGGGGGAGACGGATCGCTCTCGTCCGCCGACCTCGACGCGTGGCTCGCCGAGCGGCGGCGACAGCTGGACGCCGGCGACCTCGTCTACCTCACCCACCAGCTCGACCTGCTCGGCGGGGTCGACGGCGACGCCTGATCGACGGAAGACTCGGCTCGCCGCCTCGGCTGGCGGCGCGGTCAGGTCGGCGCCGTCGACAGACCGATCAGCTCGCCGCCTCGATCGAGTCGAGCAGCCGGCACTTCCGGCAGACGTCGCGGCTCGTCTTCGAGCCGCAGCGCTCGCACTCGCCGAGGTCGGGGGAGCCGTCGGCGGCGTCGCCCCCCTCGCGGTACGCCTCGGCCGCGAGCGCGGAGAGCTCCTCGTAGCCGGCCATGATCGAGTGGCGGGCGCCGGGGTGGTTCTCCTCTAACTCGTGGATCGTCGACTGGATCTCGCCGCGGTACGCCTCCGCGGAGTGGGGGCACTCGGCCATGTGGGTCGGGAGGTCGCGCACGTGGCAGTAGAGCGCGATCTCCTTCTCGGGCACGTCGCGGAGGGGCTTCGCGCGCGGGACGAACGCGTCGGTCTCCTCGCGCTCGTCGAAGGGGCCGAGCGAGGCGTCGAAGTGTTTCGCCACCTGTCGCACGTCGCCCTCGAGGAAGTTCATCATCGCCGTCTGCGCCTCGTCGTCGAGGTTGTGACCGGTGAGCAGCTTGTCGGCGTCGAACTCGGCGGCGTACTCCTCGAGGAGGTCGCGCCGGAACACGCCGCAGTACGCGCAGGCGGCCATGTTCTCCGGGTCGCTCTCGACGACGTCGTCCATCCGCACGTCGAACTCCTCCTCGTAGGAGACGACCTCGTGGCGGAGCGAGAGCTCCTCGGCCAGCTCGACGCAGGCGTCGAGGCTCTCGTCGCGGTACCCCTCGATCCCCTCGTGGATCGTTAAGGCGAGCATCTCGACGCGAGGGTCCTCGCCGAACACGTCGTCCAGAATTCGGGTCAGCGCGACGCTGTCTTTCCCGCCGGAGAGGCCGATCACCCAGCGGTCGGGGTCCTCGGGCGTCGCCTCCGGGTCGAGGAGATTATCCTCGCGGATCCGGCGTTTCACGCGCTTCTCGACCGACCGGCGGAGGTGCTGGCCGCAGAGGTGCGCCCCGGAGTAGGCGGCGTGGTGGACGGCGTCGGCCCCGCACTTGTCGCACTCCATCGGTGTCGGGTTACCGACGCGCGCGGATACCCGTTTCGGGCCGCCTACGTGAGAGCGGAAGCGAGATCGGGTGGAAGCGAAGCCAACGGAGGCGCTTCCGAAGTCCCAGTCGATCACTTATAAACAGTCGAGCGCGGCTCGACGGTGAACACCTCCAAAGCCCCAGTCGCGAGGGCGAAGCACGGCGACGGAAGCACCGCAGCGAGCAGCGCGAGTCCTCGCGACAGCGAGGCGCTTCGCGCCTCTGGCAGCCGGCGGCGAAGCCGCCGGCGACTGCCCCTTTGAGTCCCGCCACGCACAGCACCGCACCTCACACCTCCCCAGCCTCGTCAGTCGCCTCCGCTTCGCTCCGGCGCCTGACTCCCTCGCGCGTGCCGCCGCCGTGTATATAAATGAGCGTCCGCCGCCGACAACCGCCCGCGCGTTGTCGCCGGTTCCGACACGGGTTTGTCGCCGGCGGCGTCCCTCTCGGACGTGACCGACTCGCCGACCGGCGTCGACCGCGACCCCGATCCCCGCCCCCTCCGTGAGGACCCGCCGGCGGAGAGCCTCCGGACCCGCCTCTGGCGGCACGGCTTCAACCTCCTTCCGGCCTACCGCGGGACCGGCGCCCGCGTCGACCACATCGGTGCCGACTGGCGCTACGTGCGGGTTCGCGTCCCGTTCAACTGGCGCACCCGGAACGCGGTCGGAACGATCTTCGGCGGGAGCCTCTACGGCGCGATCGACCCGGTGTACATGACGATGCTCCGCCGGATCCTCGGCGACGGCTTCACCGTCTGGGACAAGTCGGCCGCGGTCGAGTTCCTCGAGCCCGGCCGCGACACGCTGTACGCCGAGTGCGAGCTCCCCGCCGCCGAGACAACGGCGATCCGCGACGCGCTCGCGACCGGCGAGTCGACCGACCGCGACTACCTCGTCTCGCTCGTCGACGACGAGGGAGTCGTCCACGCGGTCTGCGAGAAGACGCTGTACGTCCGGCGAGACGAGCGGTAGTCCGCCGGTGACGCTCGCCTCGCAGCCGGGGAAAGCGCCGAGCGAGCGACCGCCTCAGTCGCTCGCGGCCGCCCCGCCGCCGACCGCCTCGACCGGCGACACCGAGATGACGAGCCGGTCGTCGCTGGCCGTGCTCACCATCTTCGACTCCGCGAACGTCGTCCCGTCGGCGCGGAGCCCCTCGCTCGTCCCCGTCCACCGCTCGCCGGCCGTCACCGCCGGGATGACGTTGGTCCGGATGTGCTCGACCTCCTCGTCCGGGTGGAGGCGCTGCCAGCGCTCGCCGACGAGCTCCTCTGGCTCGTAGCCGTACAGCCGCCCGTACTCCTCGCCGACGAACTCGAAGGTCCCGTCGGGCGCGACCGTGCAGACTCCGTCGAGCGCGACGTCGGCCGCGGGGTCGACGGCCGGGGCCGACTCGCTCTCGCCGCCCGCCTCGAAGCTCCCGGCCCCGCCGTCGACCGCGTGCTCGACGCGGCGCAGGAGCGCGGTGTAGCCGTCGGCGCCCCCGCGCTTCCCGACGTAGTCGCTGACGCCCGCGCGGACCATCTCGGCCGCGATGGCGTCCGGCTCCGTCGCGGAGAAGAGGAGGAACGGGAGGTCCGGCTCGGTCTCCCGCGCGGCCGAGAGGAGCTCGACCCCGGTGCGGCCGGGCATGTCGTAGTCGCTCACGACGCAGTCGAACGCCTCACGCTCGATGCGCTCCAGCGCCGCGTCCGGGTCCGTCTCGGCGACGGCCTCGCAGTCGATCCCGTCGTCGCGTTCGAGGTACGCCGCGACGAGGGCCGCGAGCCCCGGCTCGTCGTCGACGCAGAGCACTCGAAGGGATGGGTCGCTCATGTCCCCGCCTCGGCGACCCCCACCTAAACCGGTTGCTCTCCGATGTTCAGGCGTGATACTCGGATTCGCCGAGGCGAACCGGGGCGGCGTCGCTCCCGTCTCAGGCGGTCGCACCCGCGACGAGGCTCTCCCGGACCGTCTCGACGAACCGCTCCGGGTGTTCGACGTGCGGGAGCAGTCGCGCGCGGTCGAAGACGACGAGGCGCGCGTCGGCCTCGTCGGCGAGCTCGCGGCCGTCGGAGAGGGGGCTCACCTCGGCCTCGCGCCCCCAGACGACCGTCGGCGGCACGTCGAGGTCGGCGAGCGCGGCCGCCAGGTCGACGTCGCTGTTGAGGTAGCCGGAGACGAAGGAGGCCGGCGCGAACCGAGCGTTCTCGACGTGGGTCGTCCGCCACTCGTAGTCGGTCCACTCCTCGCCCGGGTTCGTCGGGTCGTCGTAGCCGTGGTCGGCGTTGAAGTAGCGGATCGACGGCTTCGAGGCGATCACGTTGAACAACGCGTCCCCGATCAGCGGCGACCGGATCAGCTCGCGGAGCCACGACTTCGGCTGGCTCGGCCCCGCGGTGCTCGTCGGACAGACGCCGACGAAGCCGCTCACGTCGACCGCGTCGTTCCCCGACCCGTCCCCGGTCGCCGCCCCGGCGGCGTACGCGGCCGACAGCGACGAGGCGACGACGGCCGGCTCGTGGAGGTCGGCGAGGAAGTCGCGGACGAAGTCCTCGTACAGCGCGGCGGAGTACCGGAGCGGCGGCCGGTCGGAGCGGCCGTACCCCGGGAAGTCCGGCGCGATCACGTGGTAGTCGGCGGCCAGGTCGTCGAACACCGCGCGCCACTCGCCGGAGGAGGCGGCGGCGTTGATCCCGTGGAGCAGCGCGAGGTCCGGGTCGTCGGGGTCGCCCGCCTCGGTGAACGCGACGTCCATCCCGCGCCAGCGGAAGACGCCGTCGTCGCCGTCGAGCGGGGCCTCCAGCTCGCCCTCGTACCGGAGTCCGGTGTTGACCGCGGCGAGCGCGCCGACGCCGAGGAGGGCGGTCCCTGCGAGGTGCCTGAGCTTCATGGAAACCTGTTGGTCCGCTGGCGACTTATACCTCGTGGCCCGGCAAGGCGGTCACGCCGCCGGCCCGTCCGTCGCCCCGCGGTCGGTCACTCCCGGTCCGTCTCCACGCAGTCGACGATGGGGGCGACGACCTCGGCGGCGACGCTGTAGGGGTCGGTCTCGCGCCGCCGGACCGCCTCGGCGAGCCGGTCGATCCCGCCGCGGCGATCGATCTCGTCGGCCGCGAGCGCGCCCACGTCCGAGCGCACGAGCGTCCGGATCTCCTCGGCGTAGCGTCGGCGCTTCGTCGCCTCGATCTCGCCCGACTCGCGGAGGTGCGCGGCGTGCGCGTCGAACGCCGCGATCAGCTCGTCGACGCCCTCGCCCGTGTTCGCGACGGTGCGGAGCACCTCGGGGGTCCACTCGGGAGCGTCGTCGCCGTCGTCCTCGGAGCCCCCCGGGTCGTCCGGGTGCTCCGGATCGTCCGGGTGTTCGGGCGCGTCGAACCCGTGGTGGCCCGTGTCGAGCCCCTTCGTCGGCCCCTCGCGCAGGTGGACCATCTCCTCTAACTCGGCGAGGGTGCGCTCCGCGCCGTCCATGTCGGCCTTGTTGACGACGAATACGTCGCCGATCTCTAAGATACCGGCCTTCAGGGTCTGCACGTCGTCGCCGGAGCCGGGCTGGACGAGCACCGCCACCGTGTCGGCGGTGCGCACCACGTCGACCTCGTTCTGCCCCGCGCCGACCGTCTCGATGATCACGACGTCCTTCCCGAAGGCGTCGAGCGCCTTCACGGCGTCCGCGGTCGCCATCGAGAGCCCGCCGAGCTGGCCCCGCGCGCTCATCGACCGGAAGAACACGTCCATGTCGCCGACGTTCGACCCCATCCGGATCCGGTCGCCGAGCACGGCGCCCCCGGTGTACGGCGAGGAGGGGTCGACGGCGACGACGCCGACGGTGTCCCCGCGCTCGCGGTAGGCGGCCGCCAGCTTGTCGACGAGCGTCGACTTCCCGGCCCCCGGCGAGCCCGTGATCCCGATCACGTCCGCGCCGCCGGTGTGCCCGTGGAGCGCGGAGACGATCGCCCGGTGGCCCGCCGCCCGGTCTTCGATCCGCGTGATGACGCGGGCGAGCGCCCGGTGGCTCCCGGCGAGCAGCTCCTCGACGAGCTCGGCGTCACGGTCGCTCAGCTCCGGGGTCCGCTCCGCCGCCGACCCGTCGCGTTGCGGCCCGTCCATCTACGCCCGCTCCGGCACGTTGTTCCGGATGAACTCGATCGTCTCCTCCATCGGCGTGCCGGGACCGAACACCTCGGCGACGCCGAGCTCCTTGAGCTCCGCCTCGTCGTCGTCGGGGATGATCCCGCCCACGAGGATCAGGGTGTCCTCGAACGCGTCGTACTCCTTCAGCCCCTCGATCACCTTCGGGACGAGGGTGTTGTGGGCGCCCGAGAGGATCGAGATCCCGAGCACGTCGACGTCCTCCTGGACCGCCGCCTGCACGATGTCCTCCGGCGCGCGGTGGAGCCCGGAGTAGACGACCTCGAAGCCGGCGTCGCGGAACGCCCGCGCGATCACGTGTGCGCCCCGGTCGTGGCCGTCGAGGCCGACCTTCGCGACCAGACACCGGATGGCCCGCTCTTCCTGTTCGACGCTCATGTCGGGTACTGCGTCGGCCCCCCGCTTGACTCTAACGGACGATCGGGAGAGTCCGTGTCGCCGAGGCCGTCGCGGTCGGTCGTGCCGCTCTCGTCGCGGCTTTCGCCCGCTCCGCTCCAGACGCGACGTCCGCGATCGACGCGTTGAACGCGCGGCCGTCCCTACCGCTCGACATGACCGACGCTCACTCCGACGACCGCCTCCCGGCCGGAACGCGGATCGGCCGCGCCGCGCTCCGCGTCGCCGACCTCGACGAGACGACCGCCTTCTACCGCGACGTCGTCGGCCTCGCGGTCCTCGACCGCGACGGCGACGAGGCCGTCCTCGGCGTCGACGCCGAGCCCCTGCTCGTCCTGCGGCGCGACCCGGACCGCCCCGAACGCGGGCGCACCGAGGCCGGTCTCTTTCACACCGCGTTCCGGGTCCCCTCCCGGGCGGCGCTCGGCGAGGCGCTGGGCCGGGTGCGCGAGCGCTGGCGGCTCGACGGCGCTTCCGACCACCTCGTCAGCGAGGCGCTGTACCTCGACGACCCGGAGGGGAACGGGGTGGAGATCTACCGCGACCGCCCCCGCGAGGAGTGGCCCACCGACGGCGACGGGACGGTGCGGATGGCGACCGACCCGCTCGACGTCGAAGGCGTCGCCGCCGCGGCGGGCGAGTCGGACGCTTCCGCGGGCTCCTCGCCCGTCGACCGCGCCCCGCCCGGCACCGACGTCGGCCACGTCCACCTCGAGGCGACGTCGCTGTCGGCGTTCGAGTCGACCTACGTCGACGGGATCGGCTTCGAGGTCGGCATGACGGGGCCGAACGTCAGGTTCGTCGCGGCGGGCGGCTACCACCACCACCTCGCCGCGAACACGTGGCGCGGGCGGACGACGCCCGCGTCGGGGCTCGGCCTCGCGTGGTTCGAGGTGGTCGTTCCCGACGCCGACGCGCTGGACGCGGTGCGGACCCGACTCGACGCGGTCGCGGCCGCCAGTGACGCCGAGATCGCGGTCGACGAGCGCGACCGCGGGATCGCCGTCACCGACGCCGACGGCATCGAGGTTCGGGTCCGGACGCCGTAGCCGGACGCCGACGGCCGCGGAGTCCGCCGGCGCGTCGGTCGGGTTCGGTCACCCGACGATCGTCCGGAGCGTCTCCTCGGTAAGCAGCGCGGTGACCCCGAGCGCCTCGCTCGTCATCCACCCGATGAAGGCGACGTACATCGCGAGGAAGACGTATCCCTCTTCTGTGGTGATCTCGAAGTCCGTCGCGGCGAGCACCACGACGACGAGGGTGGTGTAGAACAGGAATATCATCAGCGGCACGGAGGTGAGGAAGCCGATCGAGACGCCGCCGGCGAGGACGACGCCGATCGGCAGCGCCGCGACGAGGTTGAACGTGTTCGTCCCGAAGACGTTCGCGACCGCCGCCCGCTTGTCGCCCGCCTTGCCCATCTTCACGCCGACGAGCAGGTCGGGGAACGAGCTCATCGCCGACAGCACCGTCACGGAGACGAGGAACGGCGGCGCGCCGAGCGCGGCCGAGAGCTCCATCGTCATGCCGACCATCGACTCGACGCCGACGAGCACGACGCCCAGCCCGGCCGCGAACAGCCCGGCCTGCTTCGGGACGTTCGTCGACTCCGTCCGCTTCAAATCCGACGCGCCGCTCTTCTCGCCGACGAGCAAGATGACGTACACGCCGTACAGCACCAGAAGCCCGACGCCCATCTGCGGGGTGATCCGCGCGAGCTCCCGGCCGTCCGTCCCGAGGACGCCGATCGCGATCACGCCGAAGAGGGCGAGAACGGCCACCATGTAGAAGATGGCGTCGCGGTAGACGATCCCCTGCGTCGTCGACGTGTCGCCGCTCGTAATGGCGACGGCGCTCGGAATGACCAGGATGTTGAACACGGCCGTCCCGATGAGCGCCCCCGCGCCGACGCCGAACTCGCCGAGCACGAGCACGGAGATGACGATGATCGCGAGCTCGGGGAACGACGTCGCGGCCGCGACGATGAGCCCGCCTTGGATCGCCTGCGAGACCCCGAAGTGGTCGCTGATCTTCGAGGTCGTCGACTCGATGACGTTGGCCCCCTTCCAGGTCAGGAGGAACCCGATCGCGCCGAGCGCGACCCAGACGGCGAGCGACTGATCCCCGATGAGCTCCTGCAGTATCGTCACGCGTACCCCGTAGGTTCGGAGGCGATTATGACTTCTGGAGGCCGCGTCCGAACGGAGCGGAGAAGATCGGCGGTCGGACTCCCGCGAACGGAGTCGTCACTTCGTCGAAGATCGGCACCCCGCGGAAGGGGACGCCGTTACGCGAGGGCCGGCTCCGGGTCGCTCCCGAGCCGCACGTCGGTCAGCGCCTCGACGTCCGCCCGCAGCGTCGCCTCGTCGTCGTCGAACCCGTACCGTTCGAGCGTTTCGGCCTCTCCGGCTCGCAGCGCCTCGCCGCTCGGCGGGAGCGCGGCCCGGACCCCGTCGGTCGCCCGCTCGTTGATGACGGTGGCTCGGTCCCTGTCGGGATCGATCCCGATGCGGAGCTCGGCGAGCGGTTTCAGGTCGTCGTTCCGTTCCGCGGCGTCCGCGACGCCGTGGAACCAGCGGGCGGCGAGTCGTTCACTAGGCAGAATGATATGTCCGGTGTCGCGATCGAAGCTCGTGTTGTGGCGTCGAATGCGACGCTCTAACGTCTCGTTCATCTGGGATCTGGTAGGGGCTCTGCTCCGTTAAATGTTGGCTTTCAGCCCCTCTAACCCTCGATATCGATAATGCAGGATCGGTGCGGCGACACCGCGGCGGCGGGGCGAACGCCCGCCGGTTCACGGGTGAACCACCGTCGACGTCGAGCCCGGCGGCCTTCGCGCGCGAGTTCGACCGCGCCGCCGAGGCCGCGACGGTCGCGCTCTCGTCAGTAGATCAGCTCGTCGTCGTTCTCGACCATGTACAGGGTGCGCGCCGCCACGTTGACCGCGTGGTCGGCGACGCGCTCGAGGTCGCGCACCGCGAGCAGCGCGCGCGACACCTCGTCGAGGGAGGCCTCCAGCGCCTCGGCGTCGGCGGCGTCGCTGGTCCCGTCGCTCCCGTCCTCAGCGGCCGCCTCGGCGCGGGCGCGGTCGGCCTCCAGCAGCTCTCGGACGACCGCCTCGCTCGCCTCGCGACACCGCTCGTCGAACTCGTCGTCCCGGGCCGCGATCTCCCGGCACGCCTCGGCGTCGCCCGCCTCGTAGGCGGCGACCGCGTCGGCGACCATCTCGCCCGCCCGCGAGCCGAGCTCGCGGAACTCGACGGCCGGGTGGACGCCCCCGTCCGGGCCGCCGTAGCCGGCGAGGTTGGTCGCGAGGTCGGCCACGCGTTCGAGGTCGGTGATCACCTTGAACGAGGCCGCGACGAGCCGGAGGTCGCCGGCGACGGGCTGCTGGAGCGCGAGCAGCTCCGTGCAGTCGTCCTCCAAGCCGAGGTACGTCTCGTTCACCTCGTGGTCGCCCTCGATCACCTCCCGCGCGAGGGCGTCGTCGCCGGTCGCGGCGGCCTCGATCGCGGCGTCGTACCGCTCGCCGACGAGCTCGCCCATCGCGACCACGTCGGCCCGGAGCCCCTCGAGCCGCTCCTGGTAGTTCTCGCGGGGCATCTACCCGAACTTCCCCGTGATGTAGTCCTCGACGCGCTGTTCTTCGGGGTCCTCGAAGATCTTGGTCGTGTCGTCGTACTCGACGAGGCGGCCGCCGGTGAGGAAGACGGCGGTCCGGTCGGAGATGCGCGCCGCCTGCTGCATGTTGTGGGTGACGATGATGACGGTGTACTCCTCCGCGAGGTCGTCGATGAGGTCCTCGATCTTCGACGCCGCGACGGGGTCGAGCGCCGACGTCGGCTCGTCCATCAGGACGACCTCCGGGTCGGGCGCGATGGCGCGGGCGATACAGAGCCGCTGCTGTTGCCCGCCGGAGAGGTCGAGCCCCGAGGAGTCGAGCTGGTCTTTCACCTCGTCCCACAGCGCGGCGGCCTTCAGCGACTCCTCGACGCGCTCGTCGACGTCGCCCTCGTACCCCTGGATCTTCAGGCCGTACGCGACGTTGTCGCGGATCGACTTCGGGAACGGGTTCGGCTTCTGGAACACCATCCCGATCTTCCGACGCAGCGCGACGGGGTCGACGTCGTCGTCGTACACGTTCTTCCCGCCGAACTCCACGTTGCCCTCGACGCGACAGACCTCGATCATGTCGTTCATCCGGTTGATACACCGGAGGAACGTCGACTTGCCGCAGCCCGAGGGGCCGATGAGCGCCGTCACGCGCTTCTCGGGGATCTCGATCGACACGTCGTCGATCGCCTGCTCGTCCCCGTAGAAGACGTTCAGGTCGCGCGCGGCCACCGCGGTCCGCTCCGCGCCCGCCGTCCGGTCGTTCGATTCGGTCTCTACGTCCGTCGTGATGAGCGAGTCGCTCGATCGTGTGTTACTCATGTTAGGTCCCCCGCTCCGCGCGGTTCCGCAGCAGTATCGCCGTTCCGTTCATGCCGATGAGGATGATCAGCAGGGTGATCACGCCGGCCGCGACGACGCCGTAGCGGAACTCCGCCTGCGGGAAGTTCGCCCACGCGTAGATCTGCATCGGCATCGCGCTGAACCGGCTGAAGAGGCTGCTCGGCGCGCTGAACACCGTCGTCGCCGCGCCGATCATGATGAGCGGCGCGGTCTCGCCGATCGCCCGCCCGAGCGCGAGGATCGTCCCGGTCAGGATACCGGGCAGGGCCTCCGGCAGCACGACGTTCTTGGTCGTCTGCCACCGGGTCGCGCCCATCGCGTCCGACCCCCGGCGCAGGTCGTCCGGCACCGAGCGGATCGCCTCCTGCGCCGAGATGATCGTGATCGGGAGGATGAGCAGCGACAGCGTCAGCGACGCGGTCACCGCGGTCCCGAGCCCGAACCCGAGCAGGTTCGCGAACAGCCCCAGCCCCAGCAGGCCGTACACGACCGACGGGATGGCGGCGAGGTTCGCGATGTTCACCTGAAGCAGCCGCGTCAGCGACCCGACGAGGCCGCTCCCGGCCGTGTACTCCTCCAGGAAGACGGAGGTCCCCACGCCGAGCACGAACGACAGCACCGCGACCAGCGCGATGATGATGACGGAGCCGACGATCGCCGGGTAGAGCCCGGCGTCCTCCGGCGTTCGGGAGGGCGCCTCCGTGACGTAGCTGGCGTCGAGCCACGGGTCCGGGGCCGGAACGCCCCACGCCTCGACGATCAGCGCCCCGGCGACCACGCCCGCGGCGAGGAGGAGCGGCAGGGCCAGTCCGACGACCCCGTCGCCGACCTCGACCACGCGGGAGACGTACACCGCCGTCGGCACGCCGGTCAGGGCGAGCACGAGGAGGACGATCGACGCCGGAAGCCCGGCGCCGGCGGCCAGGAAGCCCCCGGCGGCGGCGACGGCGAGCGGGAGGCCGGCGGCGACGGCCCCGACGGTCCGGCCGCTCCGGTCGGCGACGAGGTACGCGCCGGCGGCCGCGACCGGGACCGCGATCGTCCAGAGGTAGATGATGAGGTCCGACGGGAACACGGTGATCACGTCGCGGAGGAACACCGCGGCGAAGAGCCCGAGGGCCCCGACCGGAACCGCCGCGCCCGCCGCCCGGTCCGCGGACCGCCACCGGCCGTACGCGTACAGCGCGACGCCCGGTAGGACGCCGAGGGTGTACGCGAGGAACCACAACAGCGGGTCGAACACTAAGAACAGCGTTCCCACGGCGAGCCCGATCGCGACCCCGCCGACGAGCCGACCGAGGAGCCCGAAGCCGACCGCGCCGACCCGTCCGCGGCTCCCGACGTACGCGAGGTACGCCGTGACCGGCACGGCGACGACGAAGAGGTACGCGAGCTGCCAGCTGAGTCGCGGGATCGGTGTAATGAGCGCTTCGACCGCGGTGAAAAGCACCGCGACGGCGACGAGCCCCCCGCCGAGGGCGGCGAGGGACCGCCGGGTCACCGTCGAGTCGTTCGCGCTGTACAGGCAGAACGCGAGGAACGGAGCGACGAGGGTGAGGAAGTACGTCAGCAGCCACTCCGGGCTGGCGTTCGCCAGGTTGAAGGCGTCGATCGTGACGTACACGAGCAGCACGCCGAGCGCGACGAGTCCGATCACGCTCGCGCCGAGCGAGAGGTACTCGAAGAGGACCCCTCGGACCCGACTCACCTCGCCGAACCCGCCCGAGGTCGCGTTGTCCGTCGCCATCAGTACTCCTCCCGGTAGCGTTGCGCGATGATGTCACTGATCACGTTCATTGCGAGCGTCACCACGAACAGCGTGAGTCCGAGCGCGAACATCGAGTCGTACGGGATCGATCCGCCCGTCAGGTCGCCGCCGGCGATCTGCACCATCGCGACGGTGATCGTCATCCCGGAGTCCAGGAGGACGTCGGCGGGGTTGATGAACGGGATTCCGAAGGCGGCCTCCCGGACCGCCGGCATCCGCGCCTGCGCGCCCATCGCGACGACGACGATCATCGTCTCGCCGATGGCGCGGGACACCGCGAGGATGTACGAGGAGGCGATCCCCGAGATGGAGGCGGGGACCACGATCCCGGTCGACACCTCGAACTTCGTCGCGCCGAGACCGTAGCCGGCCTGCCGGAGGTCGTCGGGGACCGCGCTCATCGCGTCCTCCGAGATCGACGACACCATCGGGATCGTCATGATGCCGACCATGATCGACGCCGAGAGGGCGTTGAACGTGCTTATCTCCGGGAACAGCGTCGCTTTCAGCGCCGGCGTGACGTACACCAGCGCGAAGTAGCCGTACACGACCGTCGGGATGCCGGCGAGGATCTCGAGGAGCGGCTTCAGTATCGAGCGCGCGTTCGGCGTCGCGTACTCGCTGAGGTAGATCGCCGTCAGCGTCCCCACGGGCAGCGCGATGAACGCCGCCGTGACCGTCACGACGATCGTCCCGATCAGCAGGGGGATGATGCCGAACGCCTGCCCGCCGCCGGCCGGGTTCGGGCTCCAGTTGGTGCCGGTCAGGAACTCGGCGATCGCTACCTCTTGGAAGAACACCACTGCGTCCGACAGCAGCGTCACGAAGATCGCGACCGTCGTGAGCAGGGTGACCGCCGCGCACGCGGCGAAGAGGCCGCCGTAGGTTCCCTCCTTCAGTCGTCTGAGCCCGCTCCGACGCTGGAGATCGGGGCTCTCGGTACTATCTGTCACAACCGGTCGGGTATCGAACGCTGTCGTAAATCAATACACCGGTTCATGGCGCCGACTCAGCCCTGCGCCTGCTCGATGGCGTCTTCGAGGATCTCCATCTGCTCCTCCTGGGTCTCCTCGGTCGCGGGCACGTATCCGACGTCGCCGGCGACGAGGTCCTCGTTCGTCGTCTGCCCGACGAAGTACCGGGCGAACTCGGCGACGTGCTCCTTGCCGAGCGACTCGATCGAGGGGTACGTGTACAGCGACCGCGAGAGGGGGCTGTACTCGCCGGAGGCGGCCGTCTCGAGGCTCGGTTCGACCGGTCCCTCGCCGGAGTCGATCCCGAGGGCCTTGAGCTGGTCGGGGTTCTGGAAGTAGTACGCGAAGCCGAAGTAGCCGATCGCGTACTCGCTCCCCGAGACCCCCTGGGCGATCGAGTTGTCCTGCTCGGTCGCCTGGTAGTCGCTGGTGTGGCCCCGCTCCTCTAAGATCGTCTCGATGAAGTAGTCGTACGTCCCGGAGGTGTCGGCGGCGCCGAACCGCTCGATCTCCTCGTTCGGGAACTCGTCGCGGACCTCGTCCCACGTCTGGGCGGGGTCCTCCTCCCAGATCTGCGCGAGCTCCTCGACGGTGAGGTGGTCGATCCAGTCGGCCTCGGGATTGACGACGACCGTGAGCGCGTCCGTCGCCGCGATGAGCTCGACGTACTCGACGCCGTTCTCCTCGCAGAGCTCCTCCTCCGCGGGCTGGATCTCGCGGCTCGCGTTGTTGAAGTCGGTGTCGCCGACGCAGAAGTAGTTGGAGAACCCGCCGCCGGAGCCGGTCGAGCTGATGTCGACCGAGACCTGGTCGTGTTCGGCCGCGAAGTCCTCCGCGATCGCGCTCATCAGCGGGAAGACGGTCGACGACCCGGCGATGTTGATCGATCCGGAGAGGGCGTCGCCGCCGTCGGACCCGTCCGAGCCGTCGGACCCGTCGCCGCCCGCGCTCTGGGTACAGCCGGCGACCGCCAACGTCCCCGCCCCGGCGATAGTCGCGAGCGATTGCCGACGAGTGATCCCCTCGGTCTCCGCGTCGTGGCTTGGTGCCATCACCAGGAGATGATCGACTTTCGGTTAAGTAGTATGCTATGAGTAGTACGGCTCGGGTCGTACCGCTCGGGTGAGATATGTACTCTATATAGATTCGGGAGGAGACCGCTCTCCCGCGAGGAGCCGCGGGTCGCCCGCGCGGTCCCGCTCGGCGAGGGGGACTCGGCCTCGGTCACTCCGGCTTCGCCGCCTCGGTCACTCCGCCTCTACCGCCTCGATCAGCAGCTCCGCCACGTCGACGATCTCCACGTCGTCCTCGAAGTCGCCCGTCTTCCGCCCGTCCTCGAACATCGTCGTGCACATCGGGCAGGCGACGACGAACTTCTCTATCGCGCCGCCCGCGTCGGTGTCTTCCACCGCCTCTCGGAGGCGCTCCTCGCTCGGCTTGACCTCCTCATCGTGCTCGGTCCAGAGGCCGCCGCCGCCGCCGCCGCAGCAGAACGAGTCGTCGCGCGAGCGCGGCATCTCGTGGAGGTCGGCGCCGGTCGCTGAGATTAGCTCGCGTGGCGCCTCGTACTCGTCGTTGTACCGGCCGAGGTGGCAGGGGTCGTGGTAGGTGACGGTGTAGTCGAGCTCGTCTCCGGAGAGTCCGAGCCGACCCGCTTCGACCAGCTCCTCGACCACCTGCGTCCAGTGGAACACGTCGATCTCTCCCTCCGGGTTCCACGGCTCCTCGCGGTCGAACGGCATCATCGGGTCGTCGGCGAACTCCGCGAAGTCGACCTCGGGGTACTCGTTTTTGATGGTGTTGTACGAGTGCGGGTCCGTGCAGACGATCTTCTCGAACTCGCAGTCGGCGAACGTCTCGACGTGGTGGCCCGCCAGCTCGAGGTAGAGGAACTCCTCGCCGATCCGGCGGACGTCGTTGCCGTCGTTCTTCTCGTCGTCGAACAGGATGCCGAACTCGACGCCCGCCTCGTCGAACAGGCGTGCGAGCGCGCGAGCGACCTCTTTGTTCCGGTCGTCGAAGCTCGGGTAGTCGCCGACGTACCAGAGGTACTCCACCTCGCGCTCGCGGGCGTCCGGGACCTCGACGTCCTCGAGGTCGTCCGCCCAGTCGCCGCGGGCCGACTGCGACTCGCCGAAGGTGTTCCCCTTCTGCATCACGTCCTGGAACACGTCCTGGAGGTTCGAGTCCACGGCGCCCTCGTCGACGAGCTGGCGGTTCATCTTGGTGAACGAGGTGAGGTGCTCGATGTCGACCGGGCAGGCGTCCATGCAGGCCATACAGGACATACAGGACTCCATCGACTCGCTGTCGATCACGCCGCCCTCGTCGGCGACGATGGGGACGGTTCCTCCGTCGCTGGCGGCGGCGGAGTTCGCCACGCCGCCGTCCGCGCTCGCAACTCCGCCGTCGGTCGCCACCGCGCCGCTGCCGCCCGACCCCGCAACCGGGTCGTCCGTCACCGACTCGCGGTACGCCTTCAGGTCGAGGATCACGTCACGGGGGTCGAGGTTCCGACCGACCGTGTCGGCCGGACAGGCGTCGGTGCAGCGGCCGCACTTCGTACAGGCGTCGCCGTCCATCAGCTCCTTCCAGGTGAAGTCCTCGAGCGACTCGGCGTTGGTGTGGTCGAGGTCGGCCGGGACGTTCGGGAGGCGCGCGCCGGCCTGCTCGTCGCGAGCGACGACGTTGGCGAACGAGGAGATCATGTGGAACGGCTTCGCGTACGGGATCCACGCGATGAACGCGAAGGCGAGCAGCGAGTGGCTCCACCAGACGACGCCGTATATCGCCTCGGCGCCCGCGGGCGTCAGCCCGGCCCACCGGAACCCGGCGGCCATCGCCATCCCGATGAAGCTCACCGTCTCGTCGGCGCGCGCCGGCTGGCCGACGATGCCGAGCGCCTGCACGACGAAGCCGCCGACGCCGAGCAGGAAGAGAGTCCAGACGAACGCGTCGTCTTCGAGGGAGGTGTGTTTCCCCCACAGCCGCCCGTCGCGCTCGCTGTACCGCCGGTACATGGCCATCCCGACGCCGACGACGAACAGCAGGCCGAACGCGTCGACGGTGAACTGGTAGGCCAGGTAGAAGTCGCCCACCCAGAACGACTCGCCCGCGATCGGGCGGTAGACGTCGATGTCGAACCCGAGGATCGTCGTCGCGACGAGCAGGGTGAGGAACCCCCACAGCACGAACGCGTGCATCACGCCGGTGTACGCGTCGCCGTCGAACTGGTTCTCGTTCGAGAGCACGGTCCGGGTCGCGGAGACGGTTCGGGACGGCAGGTCCGACAGCCGGTCGCGGGGGTCCGCGCTTCCGCGGGCGTACGCCGCGAACCGGGCGTACACGCCGTACAGGAACACGAGGATCGCGACCGCGGCGAGCCAGTAGAACGCGGCCTTCCCCACCGGGCCGATCGTCCAGAACGTCTCCCGGGTGGCCGCCTGCAGCGGTGTCATGGTAGATCAGCCGGATACGGTCCGGTTAAAACTTGCCACGCGGAGTCGATCCGCGGTCGGTCCGAGGCCGCTCCCGGCCTCAGACCGCTCCGGCCAGCGCGGCCGCGAGCAGGCCGCATCCGACCGCCAGCGCGACCGCGTCCGCGCGTCCGAACGCGAGCCGCGGGAGCGTCGGGTTCCACGCGAAACACCGGGCCGCGAGGGCGGTCCCCAGTCGGTCGGCGCGGCCGAGCGCGCGGTCGATCCCCGCGACGGCGACGATCCGCATCCGGTCGCGCACGGGTAGCTCGTCGCCCAGGCGCGCCCGCATCGCGCCGCGCGCGGTCAGCAGGTCGCGTTTCAACAGCGGGAGGAACCGGAACACGAGCGCGACGCCGGCCGCGAGGAACTGGCCGGGCTTGCCGGGCACCGCGTGCTGGATCGCCGCCCGCGAGTCGCGGACGGGCGTCGACCGCACGTAGGCGGCGGCGACGACGAGCACCAGGAGGACCCGGTAGCTCGCCAGCCCCGTGTCGGCCGCGCGGTCGACGCGGAACCAGGGATCGCCGAGGGTCGCGCCCGCCACGAACGGGGCGACGAGGAGGAACGGGAGCGCGACCCGGTACGCCCACAGGTCGCGCGGGCCGCCGCCCGCCAGCCGCAGGCAGCCGACGGCGAGTACCGTCAGCGCCGCGAGCCCCCGCGGGGTCGTGTACGCGTACGCCGCGGCCGCGAACCCGACCTGCACGAGGAGCTTCGACCGCGGGTCGAGGCGATGGGCGAGCGCGTCGTCGGGGACGTACGAGAGGGTCACGGATCGGCGGCGTCGGCCGGAGGGTCGGTGCGCGCGCTCTCGGGGACCCGGACGTCCAGTCCCGGCAGGTCATCGATCGCCGTCTCCGGGGCGGCGTCGACCGCGATCCGACCGTCCGCCAGCCCGATCACGCGGTCGGCGAGCCCGAGCACGTCGCGGAGGTCGTGGGTGACGACGATCACGCTCGTCCCCTCGCGATGGAGGACCCTGAGGCGGTCAACGACCGAGCGCCGTGCCGGCTCGTCGAGCCCGGTGAACGGCTCGTCGAGGACGAGGTGGTCCGGCTCCATCGCCAGCGCACCGGCGATCGCGACGCGCTCGCGCTCGCCGCCCGACAGCGACGCGATCCGGTCCTCCTCGCGCCCGCTCATGTTGACGGCGTCCAGCGCGGCCGCGACCCGGCGGTCGATCTCGGCGTGCGACAGGCCGAGGTTCTCCGGCCCGAAGGCGACGTCACTACCGACGGTCGCCGCGACCAGCTGGTCGCGGGGGTCCTGGAACACCATGCCGACCGCGGTCCGGGCGGCGACGAAGTCGTCGGCGACCGGGGTTCCGTTGACCGACACCGTCCCGGAGTCCGGCGTCACGAGTCCGTTGAACGTCCGGACCAGCGTCGTCTTCCCGGAGCCGTTCGCGCCCGCGACGATCAGGAACTCGCCGTCGGGGACCGAGAGGGAGACGTCGTCGACGGCGATCACCCCGTCGCCGCCACCGCTCTCGCCGGATCGCGCCCCGCCGTACCGACGGGTGACGCCGTCGACGTCGATCACGGCGTCGCCTCCGGGTTCCTCACGCCGTCACCTCACGCGGCCGCGATCGCGTCCGAGCGCACGATCCCGACCGCGGCGGCGATCTTCGCGGCCTCCGCGGGGAGGAACACGGCCGCGCCCTGGACGAACGCCTCGGCGAGGGTGAGCTCTAAGACCAGGTAGAGGCCGACGACGCCCATCGCGTAGATGACCGTCGTCCCGGCGGCCATCGCGGCCACGAGGACGGGAACGGGGACGGCGTCGAGGTCGCGGAGGTCGCCGCCGCGGTGGACGAGCGCGCCGACGAGCGCGGCCGCGATCGGGTACGACCAGAGGTAGCCGGCGGTCCCCCCCACGAGCTCTCCGAAGCCCGCGGAGCCGCCCGAGAACACCGGCGCGCCGAGCGCGCCCGCGGCGAGGTAGAGGACGAGCGCCGCGCCCCCCCAGACCGGGCCGAGGAAGATCCCGGCGAGGAAGACGCCGAGGACCTGCAGCGTGACCGGTGCGGGCGACACCGGGAACGGGAAGGAGACGTACGCGAAGGCGCCGACGAGCGCCGCGAACAGCGCCGCGCGGGCGAGGTTCGTCGCGGTCTCGTCGCCGACGAGATCCACCGACTCCGTGCTGGTTGCCATGTCAACGACAGGCTCGTAAACCGACTTGAATATACTGGTTGACGACGAGCCCGCGGCCGTCGGTGGCGGGTCGCGCCCGACGGCCTCCCGCCGCCGATTCGGTGACACCGCGCCCGAAACGTCCGAAACCGGACGCGAGGCTTTTCTACCGTGAGCGCGTACGTGCGGGCCCATGGACGAGAAGACCGCCGAGCTCCGCGACATCTTCGTCGAGACCACCGGGTCCGACACGGTCACCGAGCGGCAGGCGGAGTCCCCCGGCACCCTCACCGACCGCGACGAGGCCGCCGTCGCCGAGCGCGTCCGCGAGCTGGTCGCCGCGATGCGGGAGCGGTACGACTTCTCGAGGGCCCTCGACGACGCGACCTACGCTCGGATCGCCCGCGGGCGCTTCGAGCTGGAGGACGACGCGGCGATCGCCGCCGCGCTCGCCAGGGGCGACGCGGGCCTCGGCGGCGACGAGGAGGACGAAGACGGCGGCGACGCCCCCGAACCGGTCGACGTCGACCCCGACACCGTGCGCGACGCCCGCTTCGACCTCCACCTCGTGCGCGACGCCGACCGCGAGGTCGACGACGCCCCGTTCGACTACGCCGACCTGAAGTCGCTCACCGCCGAGGGCCGGTCCATCGTCGACTGCGCGGAGGCGCTCGGCGCCGAGCCCGACGCCGTCGCGAAGTACGCGCGCGTCGCTCGCGTCGACCTCACCTCCACCCGGGCGAACGACCGCTTCCGCGACGAGCTCCGCGACCTCCTCACCGACGCCGAGATCGAGGGCAACCACGCCGAGACCGCCCGCGAGGACGGGCTGCGGGAGGCGACCGAGGACATCGAGACGGACGTCTCGCTGTAGGCGCCGCCCGCGTCGACGCCGGCCTGCCGCCCCGCTCGCGTCCCGCCCGTGCCCTTATCAGCGAAACCGCGCCCATCCACCTCGTGACCCCTTTCAGCGACGTGGCCCGCGCGGCCTACTGCCCGCGACAGCTCTACTACGCCCGCCGCGAGGACGACCGGGCGGTCCCGCCGGACGCCCGCGCCCGGATCGACCTCGCCTATCGCTACCCCACGCTCGTCGACGCGCCGGACGCGACGCTCCGGCGGCTCCCGATCCGGCGCTCGCCCGCCGCGTACCGCCGGAACCTCGATCGCCTCCGCGACCGCGACGACTACGATCGGCTCGCCGATCCCGCCCGCGAGAGCGCCTTCGTCTCCGGGAAGGACTGTCACGGAACGGTTCACAAGGTGCTGGCCGGCGCGCGCGACACCGCCGGCGCTGCCGAGACCGCCGCCCCCACCGACGACGACCCGCCCCTCCCCACTGTCGTCTCGCCGGGCGAGCCTCCCGAAAACGGTGTGTGGGCGCCGCAGTCGGTCAGGGCCGTCGCCGTCGCGAAGGCGGTCGCGTGGGAGCGCGAGCGCGAGGTGCCGCGCGCGCTGGTCGAGTACCCGAGCGTCGGCGCCGTGCGCGAGGTCCGGCTCACGACCCGCAGGAAGGCCGCCTACCGCCGGGCGCTGCGGGCCGCCCGCGCGATCGACGGGCCGCCGTCGCGCGTCGACGACGACCGGTGTTCCGCCTGCGACTACCGCGCGGAGTGCGGCGTCGGCCGCCGGTCGTTCCGGTCGCTGCTGGGATGAGGACTCGGTCGCTGGCGGGGAGCTACGGCGAGAACGACGTTCCGCACTCGGTGCAGGTGAACCGGAACCGGCCCTCGTCGGTCAGCTCCGTCGCGTGCGGGAGCTCCTCGCCGCAGGTCCGGCACTCGATCAGCGACTCGATCGCCTCCCAGTCGTGGCGCGCGCCGGGCGCGCCGAACGCCCACGCGACGACCCCCTCGTCGGCGTCCTCGCGGACGAACCCGGACTGGAACTCGCCGGGCGCGAACCGGATCAGCTCGCCCGCCCCGACGTCGACGCGCTCGCGCTCCCGGCCGACCTCGAAGGTCGCGGTCCCCGACATCACGTAGAACACCTCCTCTTGGTCGCCGTGCGTGTGAAGCCCGCCGGAGAAGGCGTCGCCGGGCGCGAGCTCGAAGTAGTTCATCGCGACGTGTTCGGTGCCGAGGGCCCGAGAGACCGGTCGGCGCACGTCGTGGACCTCCATCGGGTTCGTGACGACGTCGACGTCGTCGATCGCGACTCGCTTCATGCGGGCCGCTCTCGGCCCGCGCGTGTAATCCTGTCGCCCTTGGCACGCGTGACCACGCCGAGTCTTTGGCACGCGTGACCACGCTATCGACGGATCCTCGACGAACCGCCGCCCTCGCCGACGATCCGTCGGTCATTCCTGTCGCGACCCGTCCGTTTATACGTGTGTGACGCGTCGGCACGGACACGAATGACACGAGACGATCGTGGTCGTTCGGAGGATAGAGGAAGTCGCCTCGCGGCGGCTGGCCGCGAAATTCTCCGGCGATAACGACTCCGGGGCACGACCGCCCCGCGGCGGCACCGACCCCGAACCCACCGCAGAGCCGACGGACCCCCTTTTGACCCGAACACCACTCACCGAACTCGACGAGGTACAGCTGTTAGACACCACCCTGCGCGACGGCGAGCAGATGCCCGGCGTCTCGCTGACGCCGGCCGAGAAGGTCGACGTCGCCCGCGAGCTCGACGCCGCGGGGATGCACCTGATCGAGGCCGGCTCGGCGTGCACCTCCGAGGGCGAGCGCGAGGCCATCCGCCGGGTCGCGGGAGAGGGGCTCTCCGCGACCGTGACGAGCTTCGCCCGCGGCGTGAAACGCGACGTCGACCACGCGCTCGACTGCGGCGTCGACGGGATCAACCTCGTCGTCCCCGCCTCGGACAAGCACGTCGAGACGAAGGTCGGCTCGACCCGCGAGGAGGTGGTCGAGACGACCGTCGAGCTCGTCGAGTACGCCACGGACCACGGCCTCTGGGTCGAGGTGCTCGGCGAGGACGGCTCGCGCGCCGACCTCGACTACCTCGAACGCCTGCTCGGCGCGGGCCTCGACGCGGGCGCCGACCGGATCTGCTACTGCGACACCGTCGGCGCGGCCGACCCGGAGCGCACCGCCGAGGTCGTCTCCCGGCTCGCCGAGCTCGGCCCGACGAGCCTCCACACCCACGACGACCTCGGCCTCGGCGTGGCGAACGTCCACGCCGGGCTGAAGGCCGGCGCCGACACCGTCCACGGCACCGTGATGGGGGTCGGCGAGCGCGCCGGCAACGTCGCCTTGGAGGAGGTCGCCGTCGCGCTCGCCCGCTCGTACGACGTCGACACCGTCGAGTTAGAGCGGCTCTACCGGCTCTGTCGGGCCGTCTCGGAGGCGACCGGCGTCGCGCTCCCGCCGAACAAGGCGGTCTGCGGCGCCAACGCCTTCGCCCACGAGTCCGGCATCCACACCGACGGCACGCTCAAGGACGGGACGATGTACGAGCCGTACCCGCCGGAGACGGTGGGCCGCGAGCGCCGGCTCGTCCTCGGGAAACACGCCGGCCGCGCGGGCGTCAAGGCCGCGCTCGCCGAGCACGACGTCGCGGTCGACGCCGACGAGCTGAGCGAGGTCGTGAGCCGCGTGAAGGAGCTCGGCGACCGGGGGAAGCGCGTCACCGACGCCGACCTGCTCGCGATCACGGAGGACGTGCAGGGGCGCGAGCGCGACCGCCGCGTCGAGCTCGTCGACCTGTCGGCCACCTCCGGCGGGAACCTCCCGACCGCGTCGGTGCGACTCCGCGTCGGCGACGAGGAGCGGGTCGCCTCCGGCACGGGCGCCGGCCCGGTCGACGCCGGGCTCGAGGCCGTGCGGGCGGCGCTGGCGGGCGACGGCGACGGCGCCGAGAGCGACGGCACCGGCGGCGTCTCCTTCGACCTGGACTCCTACCACGTCGACGCGATCACGGGCGGCACCGACGCGGTCGTCACCGTCGAGGTCGACCTCTCGCGGGGCGACCGGTCGGTCTCCGTCTCCTCGACCGACGCGGACATCACCCGCGCCAGCGTCGTCGCGATGGTCGACGGGCTCGACCGCCTGCTCTCGGCCGCCGCCGAGGACGGGTCGGTCGCGGACGCCGCATCGCTCGCGGACGACTGATCGAGGAGCCCCTCGCTCAGAGTGCTCCGCTTTCAGCGCTTCTCGCCGCGTAGCCACGCGTAGTCGCAGGCGTCGAGCTTGAACGTGACGCCCCCCTTCGCCACGTAGTGCTCGCCGTCGCCGACGACGTGCTCGACGGTGGCCGGGTCGACGTCGAAGCCGACGATCTCCTCGCGGTACCCGTCTGCGAGGTTGTGCGCGCAGAGCAGGACGGTATCGTTCCCGTCGGCTCCCTCCCCGCCGCCGTCGAACCGATGGACCCGCGTCTCCTTGTGGTCGGTGTCGAGCGCGCGGTAGCCGCCGCGAGCGATCTCCGGGCAGGCGTCGCGGGCCGCCA
This sequence comes from Halorubrum sp. B52, assembly GCF_059752555.1. Taxonomy (NCBI): domain Archaea; kingdom Methanobacteriati; phylum Methanobacteriota; class Halobacteria; order Halobacteriales; family Haloferacaceae; genus Halorubrum; species Halorubrum sp. B52. Next base: position 276,328 of record NZ_MWTG01000008.1, read on the forward strand.
CGAGCGCCTCGACCCGCGAGAGCAGCGAGTCGGGGTCGTCGCGCTGGGCGGCGACGTTCACGCGGTCGTAGGCGGACGCGCCCTCGTCGACCACGGGGTTGTAGCAGTCCTCCGGATCGGCCGTCGAGAAGCCGGCGTTCCGCGAGTCGTCCCACTGCATCGGGGTGCGGACGGCCTCGCGCTCGGGTAAGGAGAGGTCCGCGCCCATCCCGATCTCGTCGCCGGACTGGAGCGCGACGGAGCCCGGCAGCGAGAAGAGGAGGCTGTGGGCGAGGGCGATCCGGTCGCGGTCGCCGCCGTACAGGTCCGCGAGCCGGAGCCGGTGGCCGCGCTCGAAGATCCAGGAGTCGCCGTCGTCGTCGCCGAAGTGCTCGCGGGCGTGCTCGAACGCCTCCGGGGGGAGCTTCAGCAGGTTCCACTCGTCGTGGTTCCGCAGGAAGTTCACCCACCCGCCCACGTCGGAGACGTCCGGAAGGACCTCCTCGGCGCGCTGGAGCGGCCAGGTGTCATTCACGCCGACGGCGTAGGTGAGGTGCGCGTTCATCACGAAGTTGAACTGGAGGTGGAACGCCTCGCCGTCGCCGAAGTAGTAGTCGAGGTGCTCCGGCTCGTCGTCCGCCTCGGCCAGAAGCACCGCGTCGGACTGCTCCGCCTCGACGACCCGCCGCATCTCCTTGAACAGCTCGATGGACTCGCCGAGGTCGGTCTGATCGAGGGTGGTCGCGTCGTGCCCCTTCGGCATCAGCATCGGGTGGGCGGCGTCGATCCGGAAGCCGTCGGCGCCCTGGTCGAGCCAGAACCGGAGCACGTCGTACAGCTCCTCGCGGACGGCGGGGTTCGCGACGTTGAGGTCGGGCTGGTGGCCGTAGAACTGGTGGAAGTAGTGCTTCTCGGCGACTTCGTCGTACGTCCAGACCCCGTCCTCGTACTCGGGGAAGATGTTGCCGCGCTGGTGGGCGTCGTCGAGGTGGCTCGTCCACAGGTAGTAGTCGTGGTACTCGGACTCGGGGTCTTCGCGCGCCCGCTGGAACCACTCGTGTTCGTTCGAGGTGTGATTGAAGACGAGGTCGGTGATCACCCGGATCCCGCGCTCGTGCGCCCGGTCGGCGAACTCGCGGAAGTCGTCGAGGCTCCCGAGCCGGTCGTCGACGCCGTAGTAGTCGGCGACGTCGTACCCGTTGTCGCGGAGCGGGCTCGGATAGAACGGCCGCACCCAGAGGGCGTCGACCCCGAGCTCGTCGAGGTAGCCGAGCCGCTCGGTCGCCCCCCGGAAGTCCCCCCACCCGTCGCCGTCGCTGTCGTTGAACGTCTTGACGTCCAACGAGTAGATCGTCGCGTCCTCGTACCAGGCCGGCTCGCTCATGCGTCCGGCTAGGGAGGCGGGGGTCTGGATTCTTGCGGTTCGCTCTCGTCCCGGTCCGCGGCGGTCTCGCCGGCCGAGCGGCGACCGCGCCGCGGCCGGCGGCGTCTGACGAGGTTTTTAAGCGACGACGCCCGAACGTCGCCCGTGAGCGTCGTCGTCGCGGTGAAGCCCTCGGCGCGCAAGCGCAACGCGAAGGTGGGGCGGCTCGTCTTCGAGGACGGCCCCCGTCACGCGTTCGAGAGCCGCGCGGCCGCGGAGCGGTGGGCGGCCGACCTCTCGACGGGCGACGGCCACGTCTGGGTCGCGAGCGCGCACCCCCGCGACGGCGACGAGGTCGACTGCTACCTCGTCTCGCGGGCGACGAACGCGAAGCTGGAGGCGGCGTACGACAAGCGGCGGCGCCGACTCCGCGGCGACTCCGGGTCCGAACAGGAGTCGCTGGGCGGGCAGCCGTAAGAGCGACGTCCGCGTCGCTGACCGGACGGGATTGGAGAGAAGCGCCGAGGCGGAGATTTGAACTCCGGTGTCCGAATGGACAGTAGATTTCGAATCTACCGCCTTGGCCAGGCTAGGCTACCTCGGCTCACTTGCGGGTTGGCCGGTTCCGCTGTTATGCGTTTCGATCGCCGGCGGCGACTCCCCGACGGCGATCCCCAGACGGCGACGGCGACGCGTCGAGACCGCGTCCCCGAGGGGAGGGGAGCCGGGCCGCCGCCGGCAACGCTTTTCGGCGCGGCTCCCGTGCGCTCGGTATGGACGTCCCCGAAGCGTCGAGGGCTTGCTCGCGCGTCGTCGACGAGGTCGGCGGCGCGGTCGTCGCCGACCGCGAGTTCCTCGACCGCGTCACGCTCGGGGTCCTCGCCCGCGGCCACGTCCTCTTAGAGGACGTGCCCGGCACCGGCAAGACCCTCTCGGCGCGCTCGTTCGCGACCGCGCTCGGCTTGGAGTTCTCCCGGGTGCAGTTCACGCCCGACCTCCTCCCGTCCGACGTCACCGGGACGAACGTGTTCGACGAGCGCGACGGCTCCTTCGCGTTCTCGCCCGGCCCGATCTTCGCCAACGTCGTGCTCGCCGACGAGATCAACCGCGCGCCCCCGAAGACGCAGGCGGCGCTGCTGGAGGCGATGGAGGAGGGACAGGTGACCGTCGACGGCGACGCCCACGAGCTTCCCAGCCCCTTCTACGTCATCGCGACCCAGAACCCCGTCGAGAGCGAGGGCGCGTTCCCGCTGCCGGAGGCGCAGCTCGACCGCTTCGCGATCAAGACCTCGATCGGCTACCCCGACGAGGACGGGGAGGTGGAGCTGCTCCGGCGGCGCGCCGGCCGCGCCGAGCAGGCGCCGACGGTCGACCGCGTCCTCGGTCCCGACGCCGTCGCGGCGCTCCGCGAGGTACCGGAGACCGTACGCGTCGACGACGACCTGCTCGGGTACATGGCCGCGCTCGTCCGCGCGACCCGCGAGGACCGCCGCGTCGACGCGGGCGTCTCGCCGCGCGGCACCCAGCGGCTGTTCGAGACCGCCCGCGCCGCCGCCGTCGTCGCCGGCCGCGAGTTCGTCACCCCGGACGACGTGAAGCGCGTCGCGGAGCCGACGCTCGCGCACCGGCTGGTGCTCACCCCGGACGCCGCCGTCAACGACGTCGACGAGCGCGACGTGATCGCCGACGTCTTAGACCGCGTCGCGGTGCCGACGGTGGACGGGTCCGGGGCCTGACGCCGACGCGCCCGAGGCCTGACGCCGATTTAAAAGGGCGACCGCTCGCGCTCGTGCCGCCGCGCTACTCCGCGTCCCGCTCCGCCAGCAGCTCCGTCGCCGTCAGCAGCGACTCCAGCTCCACGCCGTGGTCGGCGAGCAGCTCCGCCGCCCCCTCCTCGCGGTCGACGACGACGAGCACGCGGTTCACCGTCGCGCCCGCCTCGCGCAGCGCCTCGACGGCGTCGACGGCCGACTGCCCGGTCGTGGCGATGTCCTCCAACACGACGACCTCCTCGCCCTCGTCGAGCCGGCCCTCGATGCGGTTGCCGGTGCCGTACTCCTTCGCCGACTTGCGCGCGATGACGTACGGGCGGCCCATCTCGGCGGCCGTCACGGCCACCAGCGGGACCGCGCCGAGCGCGACCCCCGCGAGCTTCGCGTCCGTGTCGGCGAGCCGGGCCGCGAACGCCTCGCTCACGAGCGTTAACGCCGCCGGGTCGGTCTCGAACAGGTACTTGTCGACGTAGTAGTCGCTGGTGCCGCCGTGCGAGAGCTCGAACTCGCCGAACCGGACGGCGTCGGCCGCCCGCAGCGCGGCGATCAGCTCGCGTCGTCGCTCGTCGTCGGTCATACCCTGAGGGGGCGGGCCGGCGACCATAAACGGGTCGGAACGCGGGCGACGCCCGCCGGAGGGAATGCGGGTGGCTGCCGCCGGCCGAAATGCTGGCGGACCGGTCCCTACCGGTCGATGCCGCCGCCGCCGTCGACGACGTCGGCCACGTCCTCGGGCGTGATCACGGCGAGGTCGCCGTCGACGGTGCGCTTCAGGGCGGCCGCCGCGGCGGCCCACTCCAGCCCGTCCGCGACGCCGCCGCCGTCGAGCCGTCGTGCGAGGTACCCCGCGACGAAGGCGTCGCCGGTGCCGATCGCGTCGAACGTCTCCGCGTCGAAGACGCCCTGCTCGTACACCGCGCCGTCCCGCAGCGCCACCGCCCCCTCTGTCCCGCGCGTGACGACGACGGTGTCGAAGCCGAACTCGGAGGCGAGCCCGTGGGCGATCTCGACGGCGTCGCCCTCGCGGCCCAGCACCTCGCGGGCGTCGCGCCGCGGGACGAACAGCGTGTCGACGTGCGCGAACAGCTCCTCGTACGCCGCCCGGGCCGTCTCGGGGTCCCAGAGCTTCGCCCGGTAGTTCAGGTCGAACGAGCGCGTCGCACCCGCCTTGCCGGCGGCTCGGAGCAGCGCGGTCGTCGTCTCCGCTGCCCGCTCGGAGAGCGCGGGGGTGATCCCGGTCGTGTGGAAGCGCTCGGCCGCCTCCAGCGCGGCGGTCGGCAGCTCCCCGGGCTCGACCGTCGTGATCGCGGCGTCGGCGCGGTCGTAGATCACGGTCGTCCCGCGGGGCTCGCCGCCGTGTTCGAGGTAGTACGTCCCGACGCGGCTCGACTCCGGATCGGCCCACGCGACGCCGGTCCGGACCCCGTGGCTCCGGAGCTCGCTCACCACCCGCCGGCCGAGCGGCGACTCCGGGAGCTTGGAGAGCCAGACGGCGTCGGCGCCGAGCCGCGCCGCGCCGACCGCGACGTTGCTCTCCGCGCCGCCCGCCTGGACGCCGAGGTTCCGTGTCGTTTCCAGCCGGACGCCGCGCGGCGGCGAGAGCCGGAGCATCGTCTCGCCGAACGTCACGAGGTCCGTCACGCCGACCACCTCGCGAAGTCGGGTCCGGGAGGGAGCGCGGCCGCCGCGGTCGCTGCGGTTTGCATACCGGAGCGTCGGCGGGGGAGTACAAAAGGGCAAGCGATCGCTCGTGACGGTGGAGTCACCGGACGCCCGTAGCGATGGGGTCACCGGATCGCCGACGCCAGCACTACTGCCCCGAACAGCAGCAGCGCGAGGGCCGCGACCGGCTGCGACCCGGCGGCGGCGAGGTAGACGCCGGAGGCGACCCCGACCGAGAGCGCGCCGACGAGCAGGGTCGTCCCCGCGTGGACGGCGACGTTCCGCCGGGTCCGGGCGTCGCGGCCGACCTGTGCGCCGACCGAGAGCCCGTGGTCGGCGACGTCCCACGCGACCGCGAGCGCGACCCCGCCGACGAGAAGCGGCTCGACGCCGCCGCCCCGATACCCCGCGACGGCGAGCCCGACGACCCCGACCCCGGCCGCCCACGAGAGGACTCTGTGCGACCGACGGAGCGACCCGGCGGCGAAGCCGACCGTCGCGGCGGCGAGGAGGGCGCCCCCGAGCGGCGCGGCGAGGAGGGCCGCGAGGGTCGCGATCGCGGCCGCGACGAGGCCGACGACGACGGCGAGCGTCGGGGGACGGGCGTCGCGCTCGGGTCGGTCGACGCGGTCGGTCGCGTCGTCGGCGTCATCGTCGTCATCGTCGTTGTCGCCGTCGTCGGGGGCGACGCCGGCGCTCACGGCGACCACCTGCTCGTCGCCCGCGCGACCGCGACGGGGAACGACTCTCCGCCCCACTCGACCGCGCGGATCCCCGCCGACCGGAGTTCGCGGAGCCGCTCCCGGCGCTCGAACGCGACGAGCCGCTCGCCCGGAGTCCCCGCCGCAGTCACGTCCGGCGAGAGGACGGTGACGAGGTGGCCGTGCGCGTCGATCCGGCGCGCGAGCGACGCGGGCGCGTCGTCGACGAGCGGGGTGAAGAAGAGCACCTGCGCGTCGGCCGGGAGCCGCCGGCGGAACCGGCGGAGCCACAGCGACCGGTAGAAGCGGTCCCCGCTGGGCGTCGGGGCCAGCGCGGGGTCGGTCGCCAGCGTCTCGCGCCCGCGGGCGGCGTGCGCCGTGCCGGCGCCCGGCGCGAGCCAGCAGTCGACGGGGCCGAGCGCCGCGATCCCGACGCGGTCGCCGCCGTCGAGGAGCGCGCGGAACGCCTGGCCGGCGGCGCCGACGCTCGCCTCGACCGCGGTCTCCCCCGCGGGCTCGGTCGCGGCGTACGCGGACTCCCGCGCGTCGATCAGGAGGACCACCGTGGCGGCGCGCTCCTCGCGGAGCTCCACAGTCGCCAGCTCGCCCGTCCGCGCTCGTCGGTTCCAGTCGATCCGCTTGAGCGGGTCGCCGCGGCGGTACTCGCGAGTGGCGTGGAACTCCACGCCCGCCCCGCCGACGTCGGTCGGCATCCGCCCGTGGGACCGCGTCGTCAGCCCCCGGAGCGGGAGGTCGCCGCCGGCGGCCAGCTCCGGGGTGCAGACGATCCGCGCCGGGTCGGCCGGTTCGAGCGCGGTCGTCCGCTCGCGCGACCCGGAGGGGTTCCGGGCGATCGCCGTGAGCGCCGCCCACTCGTGCTCGCCGCGGCTCGCGCGCACGTCGTACTCGAACGCGACCGACGCGCCCGGGCGGAGCGCGGTCGCGACCCGTGCGGGGCCGTCGACGACCTCCAGCCCCGGGGGGACCCCGTCCACGAGCCGGAGGTCGGCGAGCGGGGCGTCGCCAGCGTTGCGCGCCCGGACCGCGACGGTCACCTCGTCGCCCGGCTCGGGCGTCGCGTCGCTCACGGTCCGGGTGACGTCGAGCGTCGCCGTCGGCGCCTCGCCGAGGCCGGCGTAGAGGGCGTAGCCGACCCCGACCGCCCCGAGGAGGACGAGCCCCGGCCGCCGCGCGACGACCCCGACGCCGACGAGGGCGAGCGCCACTCCGCGGATCCCGTCCCAGCGCCCCGTCTCGGCCTCGCGGAGGGACCTGCGCTCGGTCGTCGCGGGCTCGTCGCCTTCACTCATCGTTCGCCTCCGACCCCCCGTCGCCCCTCTCCGCCCCCTCGTCGCCTCCCGCCAACCGCCCGACCGCGTCGACGACGGCCTGGAGGCCGAACTCGTAGCGCGAGCGCCCCGAGACCACCGCCCGGAGCCGGACCTGGACCGGGTACGACAACGGGCGCGCGAGGAACGCGGCGGCGGTTGCGTCGTCGGTCCACTCACCGGTCTCGACGAGGCGCTCGGCCGCCTCGACCGAGACGTTCCGGTCGCGGGCGACGGTCGCGACCGCGACCTCCCGGACTCGATCGCGGACCCGCCGGCGAGCCCGGTGTCCGCCGATCGCGGGGCCGGTCGCCCGATCGATGCGCTCGTCGAGGTCGGCGCCGGGCACCGTCGCCGGCGCGCGCCGCTCCGGCTCGCCGGGGGAAGCCGCCGCGCGCTCCCGGTTGCGGCGGGCGTTGGCGTACCTGACCCCTTGGAGCACGCCGAGCGCGCCGATCAGGGTGACGACGGTCGTCGACGGGTCCAGCGCGGTCGCGATCCCGCGATCGACGGCGGCGACGAAGCCGACCGCGACGGCCGCCACGCCGAGGGCGACGAGGGGCCGCACCGCTACCCACCACCCCCGTGGCGCTCCTCGATCCGCCGGAGGGCGGCCGCGGCCCGGCGCTCGCGCTCCGCCGTCGCGTCCTCGCCCCCGTACCGAACCCGCTCGAAGACGGCGGTGAGCTCCGTGACCGGCTCCTCGTCGACGCCGGCGTCGACGGCCGCGGCCGCGAACTCGGCGGGCGTCGAGGACGCGGGACGGTCCACGTCGAGGGCCTCCGTCATGTCGCGCCACGCGCGGTACACCTCGTTGTCGGCGTCCGACTCCTCCATCCGGTCGGCCGCCGCGCCCGCGGCCCGCCCGACCTCGCGGAGGTCCGGGTCGGCCGGATCCGGCTCGTCGCTCTCACCGTGCCCTTCGCCGTCGGCCGGCTCGTCGTCGCCCCCGGCGCCGATGAGGACGGCGACGCTCGCGACGAGCGCCGCGACCACGACCAGCGCGAACAGCAGCTCCGGCGTCGAGGCGGCCCCCTCGCCGCCGCCCGCGCCGGCTCCGCCGCCGCCCTGCGGCAGGAATCCGCCCTCGCCGACCGCGGCGCCGAGCGCGAACTCGATCCCCTCGTCGACCGGGCGGCAGGCCGAGAGCAGCCAGCCCAGCGCGGCGACCGGGACTCCCATCGACCCGGCGACGGCGCCCGCGGCGAGCTTCGAACCGGTGTCCCGGTAGACGAACGCTGCGAGCCCGAGGAGGACGGCGGCGAACGCGGCGAGCGCCGGCGGCCCCCGGAGGAACTCGAAGCACGCGGGCGGTATCGAGAGCGCGCCCCCGCCGCTCGGGGCGGGCGACGCGCCGACGTCGCCGCTCTCCCCGCTCGGTCCCACGCCGTCGCCGGCGCCGCCGAGCCCACCGGCGCCGAGGCTCACGGCGGAGTCGAGCGTCGCGGCCGCGACGCCGAGCGCGACGACCGCGAGGAGGGCGATGAGGACCGCAGCGAGGCTGTCCCGCTTCACGTCCGTGGATACGACGTGCCGAACGAATAGCTTTCGGCGGGAGCGAGACGCCCGAGCCCCCGGAGATCGGGGCGAGGGCGGTCAGTCCGCCGCGCCGTCAACGACGTCGTCGAGCGGGGTCGTCGGGAACAGCGCGTCGACGTCGGGGTCCGCGTCGACGAGGCGGTAGTCGGTCCCGTCGCGCTCGACGACCCCCGCGTCGGCGAGGTGGTCGAGGTGCGCGAACGCCTCGCCCGGCCCGTGGAGCACGTGGATGTCGACCAGGTCGCCGAACAGCGCGGCCGACACCTCCCACGCCGTCGCGGGGCCGCGGTCGGCGAGGACGTCGAGTACGCGCCGCGTCCGGTGCCGGTGGTGATCGAGGATCGTCGCGGCCCGGCGGCTCGGGTCGTCGATCCGCTCGCGGTGGCCCGGGTGCGCCGCGTCGAAGTCGCGCTCGACGATCTGCGTGAGGCTCCGGGCGTACGCCGCGAGCGGCGCGTCGACCCTGACGTCCGCGCCGCCGACGTTCGGGGTGTACCGCGGGAGGAGGGCGTCGCCGGAGAACAGCTCCGCGGGGGCTGCAGATCCCTTCCGCGGGTCCCGCCCCGACCGCCCGACCGGCTCGTGGTCGGGGACCTCGCGCGGGTCGAACGCGAACCCGGTGAGCCCCGCGGTGTGGCCCGGCAGGTGGACGGCCTCCAGGGCGACGCCGCCGACCTCGATCACGTCGCCGTCGGCGACCGTCGTCGCCTCGGCGGGCCGGCCGCTGAGACCGGTCCCCACCGCGTCGAAGAAGTCTCGCAGCCGCCCTTGGTCCGCCTCTGGGAGCCCCCACCGGTCGAACGTCTCGCGCTGGAGGTCGGGGTCGCCCGCGAGCGGCGTCTCGGTCCCGTCGACGAGGGGCGCGTCGGCCTCGTGGACGTACACGTCGGCGCCGCCGGCGGCCTGTATCTCGCCGGCCAGCCCCGCGTGGTCGGGGTGCCAGTGGGTCAGGGCGACCGCGTCGACGTCGGCGAAGGCGACGCCGTGGTCGGCGAGGCCCGCCTCCAGGTCGGCGCGGACGTCCGGGAGCGCGACGCCGGTGTCGACCAGCGCGGTCGTCTCGCCGTCGAGCAGGTAGACGTCGTTCTCGCCCTCGAACACGGTGTTTCCGAGCTGGATCCGCTTCACACCCTCCCGTCGTCGGGCGCCCATTTGAGGGTTGCCACCGCGGAACCCTCGGGGGTCGGATTCTCCCGCCTCGGGGCCCGCTCAGTCGAGCACGTCGACGCCGGTGAACTCGAAGCGCGCGCCGCCGTCGGCGCCGTCGGTGACGCGCACGTCCCAGCCGTGGGCCGCCGCGACGGCCTCGACGATCTCCAGCCCGAACCCGGTCCCCTCGTCGTTCGTGGTGTACCCGGCCTCGAACACGGCCTCGCGGTCGGCCTCGGGGATCCCCGGGCCGTCGTCGGACACGTAGAAGCCGCCGTCGAGGTCGCCGACCGTGACGGTGACGTCGTCGCCCGCGTGCTCGACCGCGTTTCGGACGAGGTTCTCGAACACCTGTCTGAGCCGGCTCCGGTCGGCGCGCACCGCGCGGTCGGTCTCGACGCGGAGCGTCGCGTCGGCGGTCTCGACCCCCTCCCAGCACGCCTCGACGAGCTCGCGGAGGGGGACCCGTTCCGTCCCCTCGACGTCCTCGCCGTCGCGGGCGAGCGTCAGGAGGTCGTCGATGAGGGAGTCCATGCGCTCGTGGGCTCGGGCGACGTGGTCGAGGTGCTCGGAGTCGCACTCCTCCCGGGCGAGCGCCAGCCGCCCCTCCGCGACGCTGAGGGGGTTCCGGAGGTCGTGCGAGACGATGCTCGCGAACTCCTCTAACCGCTCGTTCTTCTCTCGGAGCGCCTCTTCGCGTCGCTTCTGGTCGCGGATGTCCCGGATGACGCCGACGCGGTCGAGGTCGTCCGCCCCGTCTCCGCCCTCCTCGTCCGCGAGTCGATTGAACCGCATCTCCACCGGGAACCGCTCGCCGTCCGCGGTGAGGAACTCGTACTCGACGGCGCCGGCCTCCCGCTCTCCGGCCGCTATCTCGCGGCGGACCCGCTTCGCCTTCGCCGCGGCCTCCTCCGTCACCCAGTCGTAGATGTCCGTCCCGAGCAGCTCCTCCCGGCTCGCCCCCTTCATCTCCACGTAGCGGTCGTTGACGTACGCGATGGTCCCGTCGGGACGCACGGCGTACACGGCGTCGTCCAGCGAGTCGAGGATCGTCTCGTACCGCCGTATCTCCATGTCCCGGGGTGACCGTTCCGTCATGACTTCACTCGTGCACTCGTTTCAGCCGTTCGGTAATAAATGGGTCGTCGCGGTCGGCCGCTCGGGTCCGCCGCGATTCCGGCGCCGACGCGGTGCGGTTCCGGTGTCGGTGCGGTCCGGTTCAGGTGTCGGTGCGGTCCGGTTCCGGTGCGTTTTCGTCGCCGCGCGCCCACCCGACCGCATGGAGTACCAACCGGGCGTCTGCAACATCGGACCGGCGCAACAGCGGCGGCGGCTCGCCCTCGGGATCGCCTCGCTCCTGCTCGCGGTCGTTCTCGTCGCCGCCGTCGTCGCGGTCGGATGGCCGCGCTGGGCGCTGCTCGCCGCGGTGTTCCCGCTGTACGGCGCCGCGATGGGCTACTTCCAGTACCGCGAGCGGTTCTGCGTCGGCTTCGCCGGCATCGGCGTCTTCGACGTCGGCGACGGGACCAACCAGATCCTCGACGAGGCGGCGCTGGCGGCCGACCGGAAGCGGGCGGTCCGACTGAACGCGAAGTCGCTGGCGGTCGGCGTCGTCGGCGCGGTACTGATCTACGGCGTCGCGGTCGTCGGGGTATAAACAGTTGCCGGCGCGGTGAACGGCTCCAGAGCCCCGGCCGCTCGGTCATACTCGGTCGATTCGGACTCTCCGGTGACCGCCAAAGCCCCAGCCGCGAGGCGGCACGCGCCACCGCGTAGCACCGGCAAGCGGCGTCGTCACTGAGGTCGAGCGAGACCACACGAACGTGCACATAGAAAAGCATTAGAACGGGCTCGATAACCACGTAAGTGAATGAGTCTCTCCGAACCGGACCGCGAGCTCGTGGTCGCCAAGCTCGGTCGGGAGCCGACGACGGCCGAGGCCGCGCTGTTCGAGAACCTCTGGAGCGAGCACTGCGCGTACCGCTCCTCGCGGCCCCTGCTGTCGGCGTTCGAGAGCGAGGGCGATCAGGTCGTCGTCGGGCCCGGCGACGACGCGGCCGTCCTCGCGCTGCCCGAGCCGGACGCCGCGGACGCCCCGGCGGCCGAGCGCGACGCCGACGACTACGGCGACCAGTACGTCACCTTCGGCGTCGAGAGCCACAACCACCCCTCCTTCGTCGACCCGTTCGACGGGGCGGCCACGGGGGTCGGCGGCATCGTCCGCGACACCATGTCGATGGGTGCGTACCCGATCGCCCTGCTCGACTCGTTGTACTTCGGCGGCTTCGACCGCGAGCGCTCGCGGTACCTCTTCGAGGGCGTCGTCGAGGGCATCTCCCACTACGGCAACTGCATCGGCGTCCCCACCGTCGGCGGCAGCGTCGCCTTCCACGGCGGCTACGAGGGGAACCCCCTCGTCAACGTCGCCTGCGTCGGCCTCACGAACGAGGACCGACTGGTGACCGCGACGGCCAAAGAGCCGGGTAACCGGCTCGTCCTCGTCGGCAACGGCACCGGCCGGGACGGGCTCGGCGGCGCCTCGTTCGCCTCTGAGGACCTCGCGGAGGACGCCGAGACGGAGGACCGCCCCGCGGTGCAGGTCGGCGACCCGTACGCCGAGAAGCGGCTGATCGAGTGCAACGAGGCCCTGGTCGACGAGGACCTGGTCCTGTCGGCCCGCGACCTCGGCGCGGCCGGGCTCGGCGGCGCCTCCTCCGAGCTCGTCGCGAAGGGCGGGCTCGGCGCCCGCATCGACCTCGACAGCGTCCACCAGCGAGAGCCGGACATGAACGCGACCGAGATCCTGCTCGCCGAGAGTCAGGAGCGGATGTGTTACGAGGTCGCCCCCGGCGACGTCGACCGCGTGCGCGAGCTCGCCGACCGGTTCGACCTCGGCTGCTCGGTCATCGGCGAGGTGACCGACGGGAACTACGTCTGCGAGTTCGCGGGCGACGGCGATAGCGAGACCGTCGTCGACGTCGACGCGGAGTACCTCGCCGACGGCGCGCCGATGAACGACCTCCCGAGCGAGGCGCCGACGCAGCCGACCCGCGACCTGCCCGACCCCGAGCCCGCCCTCGCCGACGCGGTCGAGTCGGTCGTCTCCGCGCCGTCCACCGCGAGCAAGCGCTGGGTGTACCGGCAGTACGACCACGAGGTCGGCGCTCGGACCGCCGTAAAACCCGGCGACGACGCGGCGATCATGGCGATCCGGGAGACCGCGGCCGACGGCGACGACGCCGCACTCCCGCCCGCCGAACAGGGCGTCGGCCTCGCGCTCTCGTCGGGCGCGAACCCGAACTGGACCGAGGCGGCCCCGTACGAGGGCGCCCGCGCCGTCGCGCTGGAGAACGCGACCAACCTCGCCGCGAAGGGCGCCGTCCCGCTCGCCGCGGTCGACTGCCTCAACGGCGGCAATCCGGAGAAGCCGGACGTTTACGGCGGCTTCAAAGGAACCGTCGACGGGCTCGCCGACGCCTGTTCCGCCCTCGACGCCCCCGTGGTCGGCGGCAACGTCTCGCTGTACAACGACAGCGTCGAGGGGCCGATCCCGCCGACGCCCACGCTCGCGCTGATCGGGACGAAGCGCGGCTACGACGCGCCGCCGGCCGCGCTCGACGCGGAGCGCGCAGGCGACTCCGAACTCCTGCTGGTCGGCGCCGGCGGCGACGCGCTCGGCGGCTCCGAGTACCTCGCGCAGGCGGGGGGGACGGACCGGTTCCCGGAGCTGCCGGACGGCGACGCCGGCTCCCCCGCGCTCTCCGACCGCGTCGCGTCGCTCGCGGCGGTCGCCCGTCACGAGTCGACGCTGGCGACCCACGACGTGAGCGACGGCGGGCTCGCGGTCGCGCTCGCCGAGCTGGTGACCGACGCGGCCGGCGCCGACGTGACGCTCCCAGACCGCGTCGCGGCGTTCGACGAGACGCCCGGCCGCCTCGTCGTGCAGACGACCGACCCCGAGGCGGTCGCCGATCTCGCTGACGACCTCCCCGTCCACCGGCTCGGCGACGTGACGACGGACGGGACGCTCTCGCTGTCGGTCGGCGACGAGACGACGGACGGGACGCTCTCGCTGTCGGTCGGCGACGAGTCGACGTCGCTCGACGCCGACGCGGTCCGGGAGCTCCGCGGCGTGATCGAGCGCGAACTGGCCTGACGACCTGCGGCGACCTCCTCCACCTCCGATTTCCGACGCCTGAAAGCGAGCGACACGCTTTTAGGCTTTCCTAAAATACGTAGGGGCAACCACGGGACGCCGGCAGGCTCGGCGCCCGACTCACGATGGCCCAAACCCAACACGTCGGAACGAAGCGGTCGAGCGCGACGGAGAGCGAGTCCCCCGCGGACCCGTCGCCCGATCCGGTGCTGTCGCTGTCGGACGTGACGAAGGATTTCGGCCCCGAGACGGCCGTCGACGGCGTCTCGCTCGACGTCGAACCCGGCGAGCTCATCACCTTTCTCGGCCCGTCCGGCTGCGGGAAGACGACGACGCTCCGGACCATCGCGGGGCTAGAGGAGCCGACGGAGGGACGTATCCGCCTCGGCGACGAGGTCGTCGCCGGCGGCGACGGCGCGCTCGTCCCGCCCGAGCAGCGCGACGTCGGTATCGTCTTCCAGAACTTCGCGCTGTTCCCGCATCTCACCGTCCGCGAGAACATCGCCTTCGGGCTCTCCGACGCCGACGAGACGGCGACCGAGACGCGGGTCGACGAGCTGCTCGACCTCGTCGACATGCCCGAGCACGGCGAGAAGACGCCCGACCAGCTCTCCGGCGGTCAGAAGCAGCGCGTCGCGCTCGCCCGGTCGCTCGCGCCCGAGCCCGAGGTCCTCCTCCTCGACGAGCCGTTCTCGAATCTCGACGTCCGGCTCCGCGTCGAGATGCGCGAAGAGGTGCGGCGCATCCTGAAGGAGGCCGGCGTCACCGCCGTCTCAGTCACTCACGACCAGGAGGAGGCGCTCTCCATCTCCGACCGCGTCGCCGTCATGAACGACGGCCGTATCGAGCAGGTCGGCCGCCCCGAGCAGGTGTTCGAGCGCCCCGAGTCCAAGTTCGTCGCCTCCTTCCTCGGGCGGGCGTCGTTCCTCGAAGGGGAGCTCCGCGCCGGGAAGGTCGAGACCGGGATCGGTCGGTTCGACGCCGTCACGCTGGAGGGGTACGACACCGTCTACGACGGCGCCCCCGTCGACGTGCTCGTGCGCCCGGACGACCTCCGGGCGACGCCCGCGAGCCCCGAACTGGCGGACGGCGTCATCGTCTCGCGGCAGTACGTCGGCCCCTCCTTCGTCTACCGGGTCGAGCTGGAGTCCGGCGAGGTGGTCCACTGCCTCCACAACCACGTCGAGGAGTTCGACCTCGACGAGCCGGTCAGCTTAGAGCTCACCGCTGACCACCCGCTGGCGTGGTACCCGCGGTAGGCGCGTCGCTGTCGGCGGTTCGTCGTGTCTTTTAAAACCGGGAGCGAACGGTGTCGCCGTTCAGAAGCTGAACAGGAAGGGGATGACGTACGCGATCAGCAGGCCGACGAGGGTGACGGCCGCGCCGATGCCGACCTCGCGGCTGCCGAACTCCTGCATCGGGGAAGTCACGCGTTCGTCCGGATCGGGTTCGTGAGAGTGGTCGTCCATGTTCGGGGTTGGGTACGGGGGACACATAAGGGCATCTGAACGGAGCGGTCGAGTTCGAATCACAGTGGGAACTGCGAAATGAGTCCACTTATTTGGCCCGAACGTCTAACTTCACACCGACAAAAACATATAATATATTAAAACTATACTACTAATTAAAATATTATTTATAATCGACTGATTCCGGAATTTCTTCAACAACCTCGAATTCCATCTGGCCGCTCAGATCCTCTCCACCTGCTTCTTTCCCGGGTTTGACACTCATTGTCACATCGACTGCACTGCCTGAGGGGATCTCGAAGTAGGTGTTATATTCCGGATCCTGCCCTGCGCCGGATGAGAGCCACATTGCGAAGTTATTTCCACGGACACTGTCAGCTACGCCGAAGAAGTTGAAATTGATGAAGGTGTCCGAGTCACCGTTGAGTAGATCCGTATAGTTTTCCGGATCAAAATCGAAGGCGATTACCTGACTATCGGGGTCATTATTCTGGATACGGAATGCCGGATTCGACCCACTTCCGATCTTGTACTCCGAATCGGGATTAACGCCTGGTCCAAGGTCAATATTGAGTCGCCCGTTTCGGTCGTAACTGACCAGATCGAAATCCTCAGTTCCTTCCTTCAACGCAATGAGTGCACCATTGTCAGTCTCTGCAACGGCAACATCCGCGTTCCGATCGAATCTAGTTCCTGATGAAACTGCTCCCGTACCCATCGCAGCCGAAGCACCAGTGGCCAATGCGCCTGCGCCGATGATGAACTTACGTCGTTCCATGGTTGGTCTACCTCTGTTACCGCACGCGACCTGCGTCCGAGGACACGAGACATCCCGCGTCACCCGGGGTCGCTCTACTTCACCCATGGGACGTATCCCATATCGTTATGAGTCGGCAGAACTCTGTCAGGACAACGCTGAATCACAGAATGGTGTATTCTGTAACGGTTCTGGATGGGTCTGAAAACAGAATGCATTCGACTGCTGCGTGTCAAGGCCGTCCTGAATTGCGTTCGATTCAGACTCGATCCTATGGAACGAACCGAGCGATACCCTACAACAATACAGACGAGTCAACGGCTCCTGTCAGTCGAACGCGGCTTCCTCGTTCACCGGCTCCGTGACTACTTTCTCCCCGCCTGACGCGTCGGATCGGCGGTAAACCTTCCCGCTCCCCTCGATCTCGATACCTTTGATAGTGTATCTCTCGTCGGTGTTAAATTCCTGATTCGTTCGCAGTGGATCACCGAACCGGACTCTCTGGAACTCGGTCTTGTCGAGATTACCGTTCTCATCTCTGAAGTATGCGCGCGCCCGGACGCCTCCGACGTCATCGGGTTTGAGCTTCGGATTCCCGCTCTCGCCCGGGAACTTCACTCCGCCGCCCGTGACCGTGAACGTCCGTGTGTCCCCGAAGAGCCGAGCGGCGACTTCTCCGTCGAGCCCCGTGACGCCGATCGTGACCTCGATATCGACCGGTTTTCCGACGTCGACCTCGCTGCCTGCGATGTCCGCTCTGACGTGGACTCGTTCCCCGGTCCCGAACGATTCCGCCTCCGACACCCCTCGGCTCTCGAAGTCGGCCTCCGTCGTCAGATCCGGGTTGACTGGTGCTAACTCACCGTTTTCCGTTTCTTCTTCGACTCTGATGTTCTCAACGAGATCGTCGCCTTGGCTGATGTGCGCGCCGACGATGCCGAGTCGCTGATCATCAGCGAACCGATTCGTCACGACCACCAGCGTGATCGAATCACCGCCCAGGACGGTCTCGCCGTCACTCGGGGTTCGGTACCCCACGTACGCGAACCTGTCCTCGACGACGTTCACCTCTACCCCACGCTCGGCCTCCATACTGCTGAACGCGCCGGTGCCGACGCTCATCGCACCGGAGCTCGCACCGCCGAGCAACAGGATGAGGTTCCGTCGTTTCATGTGAGGTGGGATCTCGCGCTTCGTTCACGCTATCCAACGCGTTCCGACCCTATGGTTATGCGCTCCCGGAAGACCCGAAACCGCTGCCTGAAACACAGATCTCAGGTCAGTTCCGGCGGTTCCTCCGGTTCGCCGACCTTCATCTCCGCGGTGTAGTACTTGTGCGTGATCGCGGAGAACGCGAACGCCACGACGATCGCGACCGTCCACGCCATGTCGGGCAGGAGGACGAACGGCCACGCGTTGACCCACACCGCGCCGGTGAGCGCGACGGCGACTCCCGACAGCCCCAGATAGTAGGTGCTCCAGGGGATCTCCTTCCCTTCGACGACGTCCATGTATAGATCGACGTTCTGCAGGGCGGGCGTCGGCTCGACGAGGCCGCGGTCCTTGTTGAAGTCGACGACGCCCGCGTCGTCCATCTTCGGCAGGTGCGACTGCTGGAGCGCGGTGTAGACGCGCTTGCGCTCGTTCCCCGTGATCTCCGCCGTCTCGATCCCGTTCTCCCAGGCTGCGATCTGCTCGGCCATGTCGCCGATCGCGACCCGATCCTCCTCCTCTCGTTTCAGCAGGTGCACCGCGAACCGCCGACGCTGGTTCGCCAGGACGTCGAACAGCTCGTCCTCGGACACCTCCGTTGTCGGTTCGGCCCCTCCCCCGTCGATCTGCTGTGCCGACGCCATTTCTGTCAGACACATATTCACAGACCAACATAAACCCCGCGGTTATGATAATCAAACAAACTTTCTCTACGTTTATACAGTCTTCAGTAGAAACACGCTATTCGGGCGTATTATCGCCTGTAAGCCGGGAAATACGGTCTTCTGTAAATCGAGATCGCGGTTCGTTCGCCGACAAGTTATCACTTTCTGTCAAATTCAGGCGCGTCTCAGAAGCAACGATTGTCGATTCAGGCGTGTCCTGAACGACTCGTGAACGGATCTCACGGCCGGCCTGAAGCGATCGGATCCGGGTTCAGGCGGGGGCGGAACGGACCGACCGGACGTTCAGCCTCGCCCGGAAGTGTTTCTGGAAATTCATAACGATATGGGATTGTCGCAAAAAGCGAAACGAAGCGACGCCGCGTGCTTACTCGGTCGAGGCATGCGGGTCGTGTGTACGCAGAACCATGGAACGACGCAATCTACTGAAGGCGGTCGGTGGTATCGCGGCAACAGCAAGCGCTGGCGGAGTCGGTGTTCTCGCAATGTCGGGCGGCGCGGCCGCTCAGTCGAGCTTCAGCATCGACGACTCTAGCGTTACGCTCGATGACGGCGATGTGTCAAAGATCGGTGTTGAGCTCGACCACACGGTCACCTGGGACGGTTTCGACGTTCCGGTTGAGGCGGCCTCGTATACGGACACTATCGAACTCCGTGACGGAAACGGGAGCACCCTCCACAGTGCGACAATCTTCGACAATAGTAACAATCCGGTTCTCCTTGAGAACTGGTCAACTGACGGAAGTGGAGGCGACGGCTGGGGCGGTCCTGGAGAGCACACGAGCGGTCCTGGTACGCAAGGAGGCGTGAATGCGAACATCGACTGGACGGTGCTTTCGGATGACCCGAATGCCGACGGCGGCACCGAGTCCCCTGGCGACATCAACGCCTTCGGAATCGAGAACACGACTGACGGATCCGAGCAGGACTTCATACTTCGGTATACCAAGACTGTTACCCTGTTCACTACCGAGCAGAACGGAGGTACGGCTGTGAGTGCGGCTGACGGAACGACCGTTTACCAACTCGGTGTTGACGACGGTACTGTTGGTGAAGTTGTGGGTCAGGACACCTTCACCGTAACCGTGGGTAACGAAGAAGCCACTACTTCGTCTGGTACCACTTCCGGTAGCTCCAGCGCACAGTAGGTCTTCGCCTATGGCCTACACTCGTCGTCGGATGTGTAATCACACTCCAAAATAGTAGGTATGTTGACCACCTCTCGCACCCTGACCCTCGCCCTCCTCCTCGTAGCCGGAGGCTCACTCGCGTTCGCCACGGGCGCGGCGGTGGTCGACGGCCCGGCCGATACCTTCGCGGACGACAAACTCGCGGTCCAGCCGGTTGACGGACCGAACGGGCAGTACGCCTATCTGAACGACGACGACGAGATCGCAATCGACATCTCAGCGTCGAACCCGAACATCCGAGACCCCTCCTTCGAGGGCGTGAACGTCGGGACGACCGGGACGATCGACGGCGTCTTCGAGATCACGTACACGGGCGACGGGTACGCGCACGTGTGGATCGGCCACCCGAACGAGTCGGTCACCTTCGTTGTCGACGGCGACTCGATCGAGAGCGAGGCGAACAACGTCACGCTCGCGCCCAACCAAACGGTCACGGTGGGGCTCGCGTTCGACACGCGCGGCGCGACTCCCGGGACGCAGCTGGGCGCCGACGAGTTCTCGATCGAGACGAAGCTCGCGGAGCCCGACGACGCGACGAAGATGGATACGGCGGACCAGCAGACCAGCGCCGACGGCCCGACCGTGACGACCACGGCCCCAAGCTCGGACAGCCGCGAGTTCACCGCGAGCGAGATCGACCACGGGGACACAGTGCGGTTCCGGGCCGACGGGATGGCGCTCGCCGGCGACGACGTCACCCTGGAGGGGATCGACCTGGCGGGCGTCGGAAACGAGCACGTCGAACTGGACGCGGTGGGGAGCTCGGACCCCTTCGAGGGCGGGAGCGCGCTGGCGGCGCCGACGACGCCGCGGTCGATGGCGTACCTCGCGCTCGACTACGACTTCGCGCCCGACGCGGTCGACGAGATGACGATCCGGTTCAGCGCGGACCCGGACCACCTGAACGCGACCGGGACCGCTCCCGAGGACGTGGCGCTCTACCGGCAGACGGACGCGGGCGAGTGGGAGGAGAAGCCGGTCGAGGTCGTCGACGAAGGGGTCGTCGAGATCATGGGCCTCCCCGAGGACCGCGTCCACTTCCGCGCGACGACGACGGAGTTCTCGACGTTCGCGGTCGCGGCGCGCGAGCCTCGATTCGACGTGACCGAGGCGACGGTCGCGCCCGAGGCGATCGACTCCGGCGACGAGGCGACGGTGCGGGCCACCCTGCGGAACGGCGGCGGCGCGGCGGGCGAGCGGTCGGTGACGCTGACCGCCGACGGCGACCCGGTCGCGAACGAGACGATCGCGCTCGCGCCGAACGAGACGGCGACGGTCGCGCTCGGCGGGACCTTCGAGACCGCCGGCGCGTACGAGCTCGCGGTCGACGGGACGACGGTCGGGACCCTGCTCGTCGGCGACCCGGCGGGAGACGGAGCGGGAGACGACGCGGGCGGGTCCGCGACGGCGGGCGGGTCCGGCGACGCTCAGGGTGGAGCCGGTCTCACGGAGGAACCGAGCGGCATCGACTTCGCAGCGCTCGGCGGGCTGCTCGTCGCCCTCGTCGTCTCGGTGACCGGGCTCGCGCTGTTCCGCCGGACCTCCCGCTCGTGAGGCGCGCGGATGCCCGGAAGTCGTTCGCGTCCTCGGACCCGCGGTCGAGGCGCGTCAGTTATCGCGAGCGAGACGCGCGCCGACAGGTATTACCCGCCGGTCGCCGAGGTCCCGGTCGTGACGGCGTCTCCGACCGACGAGCGCGACCGCGCCGCCGGCGCCGACGGGCGGGCGGACCGCGATTTCCGGCGAGAGTTGCTCGCCGGCGTCCGGCCGGTCGACCCGCTCGTCCTGCTCGCGGTGCCGGCGGTCCTGCTCGCGGCCTTCTCGCTCCCGGAGCCGACCCGCCGGTCGCTCGCGTTCGCGTACGCCGACCCGACGCTGCGGAGCGCCTTCGCCTCGCACTACGTCCACCTCGACGCGGGGCACCTCGCCGGCAACGTGGCGGGGTACTGTCTGCTCGCGGGCGTCGGCTACGCGCTCGCGGTGCTGGGTGGGTCGCGCCGCTTCTTCCTGACCGCGCTGGCGACGTTCCTCTCGGCGTTCCCGTTCGTCCTCTCGGCGCTGAATCTCGCCGTCCCGCGGGACGCGATCGGGTTCGGCTTCTCCGGGATCAACATGGCGCTCGCTGGGCTGCTCCCGCTGCTGCTCGGGACGTACGCCCGCGAGCGGTTCGCCCCGGGGGCGTCGATCCGCGCCCTCCCCGCGGTCTTCTTCGCGCTCGTCGGCTGGATCGCGCTGCTCGCGCTCCCGGTCTCGACGACCGGTCTCGGTCTCGCCGGGCTCGCCACTGGCGTCGCGGGCGCGCTCCTCGCGGTCCTCTACGTGTCGAGCGCCGGGGTCTCGGTCCGCGAGACCGTCCGCGAGGGCGTTCGCGCGGTCGCCTCGCGGCCGGGCGAGGGAGACCTGTTCGCCCTCGGAGCGGTGCTCGTCGTCGGCTATCCCGTCGTGGGGTTTCCGGGCGACCCGACCGGCGCGGGGAGCGTCGTGAACCTCTACGTCCACCTGCTGGGCTTCTGTCTCGCCTTCATCGGCTCCTTCGCGCTGCTCGCTCTCGGGGTGTTCGACGAGTGAGATCGCGACTCGCGGGACCGATTCCCGCCACGTCCTGCTCCGAACCCCGAACTTATAACGTGTCGATTACATTCCATGATCGGAGACCCGCGCCGAACCGAGACGGAACCGACGCCCGAGGCACGACGCCCGCGCCAATCCACGACACATGTCACCGAAACGTATCCTCTCGATAACGCTGCAGGTGGCGGTCGTCCTCGTCGTCCTCTCGCTGGTCGTCGGCCAGCTGCTCGGGCAGCCCGTGCTGCTCAGCTTCGTCGAGACCGGCAGCATGCAGCCCACCCTCGACCCCGGCGACGGGTTCGTCGCGATCCCGGCGCCGCTCGCGGGCGACGTCGGCGTCGGCGACGTGGTGACCTTCGACGCGCAGGAGATCGAGGGCGGCGGGCTGACCACGCACCGCGTCGTCGAGGAGACGGAACGCGGGTACGTGACGCGGGGCGACAACAACCCGTTCACCGATCAGGACGGGGGCGAGCCCGTGGTGCAGGACGCCGACGTCGTCGCGGTGGCGCTCCAGGTCGGCGGGAGCGTGGTCGTCATCCCGCACCTGGGCACCGTCGCGATGGGGATCCAGTCGGGGCTCGCCTCGTTCCAGACGTGGCTGGCGGTCACCTTCGGGGTCCGGGCGTTCCAAGGGACGCAGGGGTTGGCGTACATCCTCTTCGCGCTCTCGGCGGTCGCGTACGCGGCCGACTGGTACGCGAACCGGAACTCGCGCGGGACCCGCGAACGCGACCGCTCCCGCGACTCGGGCACCTCGGTGTTCGCGATCGTCGCCGTGCTCGCGATCGTGCTGATGGCGACCGCGACCGCGGCGATGGTCGTCCCGGCCGGCACGCAGGAGTACGGCGTCGTGAGCGCCGAGTTCGAGTCGGAGAACCCCACCGTCATCGAGCGCGGCACGAGTCAGGAGCTGGAGTACGTCGTCCCCAACGCCGGACTGGTCCCGGTGTACGCGTACGTCACTCCGGCGAGCCCCGGCGTCGAGGTCGATCCCCAGCGGCTCACGGTCGGGAGCCGCGGCGAGGCCTCGACCACGGTGACGCTCACCGCCCCGCCCGAGACCGGCTACTACCGGCTGTTCGTCGCCGAACACCGATACCTCGCGGTGCTCCCGCACGGCGTGGTCGACGAGCTGTACGGCGTTCACCCGTGGGCGCCGATCGTCGCCATCAACGGGCTGCTCGGCGGCGGCATCGTCGGACTCGGGCTCGTCCTGCTGCGCGGCGAGCCCGCGCGGATACGCTCCCGAGAATCGCGCGAGAGACCCCCGCTGTATCGCCGGCTCCTCCGCCAGATATACAGGTGACCGAATGAGCTCCTCATCCCCAGACGAGACCCGACTCCGGCTCCGCGCGGTACTGGACGCACAGTTCGCCGTGATCGTCGCCGTCCTGCTGATCGCGGCCGCCGTCGGCGGCGGGCTCGTCTACACGACCCACGTCGACCCCGGTACCGAGACCCGCGAGCGGACCGTCTCCTCGTTCACCGTCGAGACGGAGTACAACCACTCCGCCGAGGTGACCGAGCCGAACTCGGTGTTCGAGGTCGGGACCGTCCTCGACGATCGCGACACGTACTTCACGCGGGTCGCTCCCGTGCTCGACGTCGACGTCGAGACGACGTACGCGGCCGCGTCCGCGTCTGACGTCGACGTTCAGCTCGACTCCGTCCTCGTCGTCCGCAACGTCGCCGAGGACGGGAACGTCGTCTACTGGAGCGACCGGCGGACGCTGGCGTCGGAGACGGTCTCGGACGTCGAGTCCGGGGATACCGCGACGGCGTCGTTCGCGCTCAACAGCAGCGAGGTGGACGCGACCGCGGCCGAGATCGAGGAGGAGCTCGGCGCGTCGCCGGGCGAGACGGAGACGTTCGTCGTCACCGACGTGGCGCTCGAGGGCGCGATCAACGGCGAGCAGACCTCGTACGCCCGGACGATCGAGCTGGGGCTCGACCACGGCGGCGACACCTACGCCGTCTCGGACCCCGGCGTTCAGTCGGACACCTCGGAGCGCACGGAGCCGGTGACCGTCGAGCGGAGCTACGGCCCCCTCCGGTCGATCGGCGGGCCGATCCTGCTCCTCGTCGGCCTCGTCGGGGCCGGCGGGCTGGCGTACGCCCGTCGGGAGCGCGACCTCGCGCTCACGCCCGCCGAGCGCGACTACCTCGCGTACAGCGACGACCGCTCCGAGTTCGCGGAGTGGATCACGACGTTCCGGCTCCCGGCGTCCGTCCACGAGCGCCCCGAGGCGGAGGCGGAGAGCCTCCGCGACCTCGTGGACTTCGCCATCGACAACGACACCGGCGTCGTGGACGACCCCGAGACGGGCGCGTACCACGCCGTGGCCGGCGAGTTCGTCTACACCTACCGACCGCCGTCGCCCCCGGCGGTCGGCGATCTGGAGGAAGGCGAAGACGGCGACGCCCCTGACGTCAACGACCTCGCGTCCGTCGACGAGGCGGGGAGTATCGAGGACGGTACCGAGGACGGAATCGGCGCCGAGGGCGATGTCGGCGTCGAGGACGCCGCCGACGAGTCCGCGGACGCGGCGACGGGCGACGATCCCGGGAGCGACGACGCCCGCCGGGAGTGACGCGCCCGCCGGTACCGCGGCGCTTCGCGCGCCGGCCGGTCGGATGAACGCGGGACCGCCGACCCGTCAGGGAAAGTAACCTACTTGAGTGCGCGCGGGCAACCACCGATCGCAGTCCCGTGGTGTAGTGGCCAATCATAATGGCCTTTGGAGCCATTGACGGCGGTTCGAATCCGCCCGGGACTACTTCGTTCTTCGTCCGGTCGGCTCTCGTCACGATACGCTCCCCGCGTCCGGTCGATCCCGTCGCGTGCGGTGGTATCCTCGTCGAGTGTGAACTCCCCGCAAAGCATATGTCGTCTGAGTGTCCCCAGGGATCCGTATGTCCGGATCCGCCCGATCGCCGCGTTCGGCGCGAGACCCCGACAGTGAGGCGCGGCCGGCGTTCGAGCACGACCTGCGGTGTCTCACGGACGTCGCTCGGAACCCCTCGCGTCGGCCCCTCGCCACCCTCGTCGCGGCGGTCGTCGTCTGCGTACTCGGCTATCAGTCGTACGTCGTGACCGCCACGGCGGGTCCGATCGTCGGCCTCCTCTCTGTCGCCGCCGTCGCCGTCGCGTACGCGGTCGCGAAGCGGTGTTGGGCGGTACAACACCGGTACGTGGTCGCGGAGCTCGCGGCGGCGGACGAGCTCGACCGGCTCCGGTGACGCGGTCGCTGGCCTCGCCTTCGCCGAGAACTCGCACCGGTCGCCGGCATGTGTGTCATTTTTTATCATGCGATTCGTGTGATCCCGTATGGATCACACGCAGTACCGCGACGCCGTCGTCGAGAACCGCCGGAAACACGGCTTCGAGCCGGTCGACGAGTACACGAACGGGTTCGACCCGGTGTGGGAGACCCGCGACGACGACGCCTCGGTCGGGGAAGTCGCCGTCATCGCAACGCTCGTCGACGACGAGCCGGACCCCAGCCCGGAGGACCTCGTCGCGGTCGCGGACTCGTTCCGCGACGTGCTCGTCGACCGCGTCGACGACCGGCACGGCGCGACGACCCCACTCGGCTACGTCGTCTTCCCGGTCCCCGATTCGGACCCGCCGCTCGTCGACGCGGCGCGCTCGTACACGGTCGCTCGCCGCCGGACCAACGTCTTCCCCATCGTGTACGACTGCGAGGCGGAGACGCTCCACCGGCACGAGGTGCCGCGGCTGAAGGGGCGGGGGATCTACCGCCGACAGGCGGAGGACGCCGATCGGCTGTTCGACGTGTGACGCGCGGCGAAAAGCGACGACGACCGCTCAGATCAGGCGCTCGGCGATCCGACCGGCGCCCTCCGCGGCGGCGGTCGCGGGGTCGTCGGGCGAGACGACCTCGACGTCGCGGTCGAGCTCGGCCGCGAGCCGCTTCTCGAACTCCTCGGTGAGGCCGGGGATGCAGGCCATGCCGCCGGTCGCCGCGACCGGCCGGCCCAGCGCGAGCTGGTACGGCTTCATGTGGTCGTTCGCGAGCTCCGGGAGGAACTCGTTGGCGACGACGTCGACCGCCTCGTCGATGTAGCGGTCGACCGGCTCGCGCACGCCGCGGTCGACGGTGAATTCGTGGCTCCCGCCGCCGGGCTGTTGGATCACGTCGGTGAACGGCTCGAAGTCGTACACGTCGGCGTGCTCCTCCTTGTACTCCCGGGCGGTCGTCCGGTCGATGTGGACGCGGCCCTGGCTCTCCTCCTCGACGGCGGCGACGATCCGGCGGTCGACCTCGTTGCCCGTCACCGAGCCGGTCGAGAACGGCGAGAGCTGCTCGCCGCGCCGGTAGGCGCACGCCTCCAGCGTCGTCGACCCCATGTTGATCGAGACGAACACCTCGTCGATGGCGGCCAGGTCGTCGCCGTAAGCGGGGATCGCCCCGCACAGCGACTCGGGGTAGCTCCGCGTCTCGACTCCGCCGATCGAGGAGCCCTCGATCACCGACTTGAGGTTCCGCACGCCCGCCTCGTTGTCGATGGTGGGGACCGCGTAGACGACGGCGCTGTCCTCGGGAACCTCGTGAGCGTCGACGACGGCCTCGAAGAACCGCTCCGCGTCGGCGACGCTCTCGTCGTCCTCCGGCAGCCCCGACCGGAGCATGAATCGCACCGTGTCAGGGTACTCGATCGCGGCCTCCTCTCCGAAGAGGACCTTCTCCTCGCCCGTGATGGCGTCCTCGTACGTCGCCAGACAGGTCAGCGTCGAGCGGCGCTCGCGGCCGCCCCGCCCGTCGGGGAGGTCGAGCACCGTCCGGGTGCTGCCGAGTTTCACGCCGACCGCGTCCGGGCCGTCTGTACCGTCGATCTCCGTGGATTCGTCGTCGTCGCTCATGATTCACTCGCACACGAAGCGATCCGGACGATGGAGACGAGGCTGATCCGGTGGTCCGCGGGGGTGAAGGGCCGGTCGTGGCGCGGGGCGTCGAACCCCTCCAGCCGACGCGCCAGCGCGTCGGCCGCGTCGGGGGCGACCCAGCCGAGCTCGGCGTAGTACGACAGCGCGTCGCGGCTCCGCAGGCGGCCGCCGACGTCGACGAGGTAGCCGAGCCACTCGCCGACCTCGCGCTCCGCGTCCGGCGATGCCGGGACCGCCCGCAGGTACGGGCGGTCTCCGGCGTCGGCGGGGCGGTCCCCGTCGCCGGACAGCCGCAGCCCTCGCTGACGCTGGAGCAGCTCGGTGAACGCGGCCGAGCGGGCCGCCCGCTCCGCTCGGCTCCGGTTCGGCTGACGAAGCGACCGCTCCCGAGGCGCTCCGTCCGCGCCGTCACGCGGTGCGTCCGCGATCCGGCGCAGCTCCCGTACGTCGTATTGCCGTGGATTCAGACTCATGTTCCGTCCGTCGTTCGCGTCCGTACCGTCACGGTCGCCGTCGGAATATATGATAGTTCCTCCGCAGTTATCAACGGTGAGAAACTATTCGACCGTCTCTCGGCCGACGACCGTCTCCATCCCCAGTTCGTACAGCGAGAACCCGACGCGCTCGACCGCTTCGTCGAACAGCCGAAACGGCGGAAACCACTCGTTGAGCGTTTTCTCGTCGACGTCCCCTTGCCACTCCCGGAGCGGGCCGCGGACCTGAACGCTCCACGACTCCGTCGCCGAGCCCTCGTAGCACACGAACGTGGCGGTCTCGGTCGTCTCGATGAACTTCCCCTTCTCGCCGTCACCGTCGTGCTCGCTCACGCGGAGGAGGAACCGGTCGCCGTCGTAGTGGTAGCTCAGCGGGACGGCGTACGCGTCGTCGCCGTCTGCGAGTCCGAGGACTCCGTGCTCGCCCGCCCGGAGGCGGCCGTCGACGTCGGACTCGGACATGCCGCTCGTGTACACGTACTCTGCGTGTTCCATACGAACGACACGCGGCGGAGGGACAAATAGGCACCTCGGCTGTCAACCAGTCGTCAGCACTGCGCGCGCGGGCTCGGCACCGACGATTCGAACACGGCGCGGCGAGATCCCGGAAGCTCGCGTCCGGGGCGACTCACTCGGCCTCGCTCCACGGGAGCGGCTCCGTACACCAGTGACAGAAGTCGAGCTCGGCGTCGGTCTCCTTCCCGCAGTTCGGGCACTCGACCCGCACGGCCTCGCCGTCCTCGCCGGTGAGTTCGGCGACGGGCGAACCGGCGGCGTTCCCGTCGTCGTCCGCGCTCGCGGCGCGGCGTCGCACCGCCTCCGCGGTCGCGTCGGCGCGCTTCCGCTCGGCGACGTCCGCCCGCCCGACGACGTAGGCGTCGATCGACGACAGCACGGTGAGGAGGGCGATGGGGAGCGTGACCTCGGACGGCAGCGCTGCGGCGGCCTCGAACGGCGACGCGGTCGACCCGCCGGCGTCGACGTCGTAGAGCGCGAGCAGGGCCACGCTGCCGCCGACGATCGTGACGTGCCACAGCAGCGCCCGCCCCCATCGGCGCAAGAGGAGGTGCCCGAGCCCCGGGAACGCCAGCGCGAGGACGGCGGCGAGGACGGGACGCAACTGGTCTCGCATACGACGCGGCTTTGGGTGGGGGCTATTTACCGCCTGCGGTGTCGGCGGTCGCCTCGCCGCGGATAACAACCGTTAATCGACGCGCGGTCCTCCGGTCCGGCATGAGCAGGCAGCGGGCGACCGCATTCGTCCCCGGGCACGTCACCGCCTTCTTCAGCGCGCACCCGGCCGAGCGTCCCGCGGCCGCCGGCTCGCGCGGGGCCGGCCTCGCCCTCACCGACGGGGTGACGGTCGAGGTGTCGACCGCGGGGATCGACGGTTCGGGACGAGACGACCCCGCGACCGACGGCGACGCCGGGTCCCGCACGATCGACGGCGAGCCGGGAACGATCGGCGCGGCCGAGGACGTGCTCGCGGCGCTGGGGGCCGGGGGCGGCGCGAGCGACGACGACGCGGGCGGTGCGGGTGACGGCGACGCGAGCGACGACGCGGTTCCCGTCGACGTCGCGGTCGAGACCGACCTCCCGATCGGCGCCGGCTTCGGCGTCTCCGGCGCCGCGGCGCTCGGCGCGGCGCTCGCGGCCAACGACGCCCTCGACCGCGGGCGCTCCGAGAACGAACTGGTCCGGATCGCCCACGAGGCGGAGGTGGGGCGGGGCACCGGCCTCGGGGACGTGGTCGCGCAGGCGCGCGGCGGGGTCCCGATACGTGTGCAGCCGGGCGCGCCGGGCGTCGGGGAGCTCGATGGGGTTCCCGCGCCCGCCCGCGTGGAGTACGTCACCTTCGGCGAGCTGTCGACGGAGGGGGTCCTCGGCGGCGACACCACCGTCCTCTCCGCGGCCGGCGAGGACGCGCTCGACCGGCTCCGCGCCGACCCGCGGCTCCCGACGCTGATGGAGGCCGCCCGCGCGTTCGCCCGCGAGGCGGACCTCCTCGTCCCCGAGGTCGCGGAGGCGATCGCGGCGGTCGACGCCGCCGGCGGCGACTCCGGCGGTGAGCCCGACGACCGCGGGGCGGCCATGGCGATGCTCGGCCGCACCGTTTTCGCGCTCGGCACCGGACTCTCCGACGCGGGGTACGACCCCCAGGTGTGTCGGATCGACGCCGCGGGCGCGCGGCTCGTCGACGACCGCGGCCGTGAGTAAGGACTTTGTCGCGTTCGGCCGGAGTGGCGCACATGGCTGAGTCGCTCCGCTCCTTTTTCGACGATATCGAGGCGCCCGACCGGCACCTCGTCGTGTTGAACCGGTCGTCGCCGGACCCGGTTCGGAACCTGCTCGACTCGCTGCTCGAC
Source organism: Halorubrum sp. B52 (assembly GCF_059752555.1). Classification (NCBI taxonomy): domain Archaea; kingdom Methanobacteriati; phylum Methanobacteriota; class Halobacteria; order Halobacteriales; family Haloferacaceae; genus Halorubrum; species Halorubrum sp. B52. The sequence goes on from NZ_MWTG01000008.1 coordinate 305,631, forward strand.
GGCCAGCCGGTGGGGATCGCGGAGACGGAGACCGGGGACGCGGGCGACGCCGACGTCGTCGCGCTGGTCGAGGACGGCGACGTGATCGCGCGGTCGACGCTCGACGAGCTCCTCGAGTCGGTGCTGCTCATCAACTCCGACCTGTACAAGACCGGGGCGGTCGAGCTCGACGAGATCGCGCTTCCCGACGTGCTTCGGGGGCTCGACGAGGTCCCGTTTCGGGTCCGGGGATACCCGGCGTCGAGCAAAGAGAAGCTCCTGTTGATCGTCGTCTCGCGGGTGATAGAGCGGATCGCCGCCGAGAGCGGCGGGGGGACGCTCCGGGCCTCGTTCCAGCGGCTCTCGCGGATCAACGACGAGCGCGGGACGAACGCGGTGTACGAGCGGGTCGCCGACGCCGGCGTCGACGTCCACGTCTACGGCGTCGGCGACCCGACGGAGCTCTCGGGGCTCCCGCTGACGGTCCACGCCGGCACCTCCTACCCGTACCGGCGGTCGTGGTTCGTCGTGTTCACGCCGCCGGAGGGCGGCGACGGCGACCACGTCGCGCTGCTCGCGATCGAGGACGAACCAAACGTCTGGGACGGCTTCTGGACGTTCCGCTCGGAGCTCGTGACCCGACTGGAGCGACACATCGCCGGGCATATCTGAGCAGAGCGGACCGCTCGGTCTCGAGGCCGCCTTCTCGACGACGCCGACGAACGAACGGCGACGCCGACGAACAAAGCTTTACCGCGTCGCCCGCCTATCTCCGGCAAATGGTACTCGACGACCTCGGTTCGTCCCTGCGGAGCAGCCTCGACAAGCTCCAGGGGAAGACCCGCCTCTCCGAGAGCGACGTCGAGGAGATCGTCAAGGAGATCCAGCGCTCGCTCCTCTCGGCCGACGTCGACGTCTCCCTCGTCATGGAGCTGTCGGACTCGATCAAGACCCGCGCGCTCGAGGAGGAGCCGCCGGGCGGCACCACGGCGAAGGACCACGTCCTCAAGATCGTCTACGAGGAGATGGTCGACCTCGTCGGGGACTCGACGGAGCTCCCCTTGGAGAACCAGACGATCCTCCTCGCCGGCCTCCAGGGGTCGGGGAAGACGACCTCCGCCGCGAAGATGGCGTGGTGGTTCTCGAAGAAGGGGCTCCGCCCCGCCGTCATCCAGACCGACACCTTCCGGCCGGGCGCGTACGACCAGGCCAAGCAGATGTGCGAGCGCGCGGAGGTCGACTTCTACGGGAACCCCGACAACGACGATCCCGTCGACATCGCGCGGACGGGCCTCGAAGAGACCGAAGACGCCGACGTCCACATCGTCGACACCGCGGGCCGACACGCGCTCGAGGACGACCTCATCGCGGAGATCGAGGAGATCGAGCGCGCGGTCGACCCCGACCGCTCGCTCCTCGTGCTCGACGCCGCGATCGGGCAGGGCGCGAAGGAGCAGGCCCGCCAGTTCGAGGAGTCGATCGGGATCGAGGGCGTGATGATCACCAAGCTCGACGGGACGGCGAAGGGCGGGGGCGCCCTGACCGCGGTCAACGAGACCGACTCCTCGATCGCCTTCCTCGGAACCGGCGAGACGGTGCAAGACATCGAGCGGTTCGAGCCCTCCGGCTTCATCTCCCGGCTGCTCGGGATGGGCGACCTCAAGCAGCTCTCCGAGCGCGTCGAGCGCGCCATGCAGGAAGCCCAGGAGGAGGACGAGGACTGGGACCCCGAGGACATGCTCCAGGGGGAGTTCACCCTGAAGGACATGAAAAAGCAGATGGACGCGATGAACCGGATGGGGCCCTTAGACCAGGTGATGGACATGATCCCCGGGATGGGCGGCGGGATGATGGACCAGCTCCCGGACGACGCGATGGACGTCACCCAAGACCGGATGCGCAAGTTCGAGCGCATCATGGACTCGATGACCGACGAGGAGCTGACGAACCCCCGCGTCGTCGGCCAGTCGCGCACCGAGCGGATCGCCCGCGGCTCCGGCACCGACGAGGAGACGGTCCGGCAGCTCTTAGAGCAGCACTCCATGATGGAGCAGACGATCAGTCAGTTCCAGGGGATGGGCGAGGGCGACATGCAGCGGATGATGAAGAAGATGGGCGGCGGCGACGGCGGCGGCCTCGGCGACATGATGGGCGGCGGCAAGGGCCCGTTCTGATCGCCGCGTCGCGGTGACGATACCCCGCGCCGAAGGTCGCCTCGGTGGCCGACGTGGACGCGACTCGCCGAGCTGTCGACCCGTATTCAAACCGCTTATCCGTCCCACTGGGCTACGGTCGATAGATGGAGCTCAGGCGGATCGGCGGCTACGACGCACTGATCCTCGTCTCGGTCATCTGGTTCCTCGGGAAGTTCGCTCGCTACCTCTTCCCGCCGCTCTTCGGTCCGCTCCAGTCGACGTACGGCCTCAGCAACGCCACGATCGGGGCCGCCTTCTCGGGGTTCATGATCGCGTACGCGCTGATGCAGTTCCCCAGCGGCGCGGTCGCCGACCGGATCGGTCCGGTCCCCGTGGTCGTCGCCGGCGCGTCGGTCGCGGGGGTCGGCGCCCTCGCGCTCGTCGTCGACTCGCCGTTCGCGGCGCTCGTCGCGGCGATGGTCGTCATCGGAGTCGGGACGGGCGTCCACAAGACGGTCGCCGTGCGCCTGCTCGCTCGCGTCTACCCGGCTCGAATGGGGCGGATGCTCGGCATTCACGACACGCTCGGCGCGCTGAGCGGGGTCGTCGCGCCCGCGGTCGTCGTGGCGTTCCTCTCGCCGCCGGCGGCGCTCGCGCTCGCCCTCGACCGGTTGCCCGGCGCCGACTGGCGCGCGCTCTTCCTCCTGACCGGGATCGGCTTCCTCGCGCTCGCGCTCGTCTCCGCCCTCCGACTCGGCGGGCGCTTCGCGAGGGAGAGTCCCGCGACCGACTCGGGCGAATCCGAGTCGACGGGCGCACGCGAATACCTGCGTCAGTTCGGCGACCGACGCTTCTCGGCGTTCGTCTCGGTGACCGTCGGAGTCTCGTTCGCTCACAACGGCCTCGTCGCGTTTCTCCCGCTGTACCTCTCCGAGGAACTCGGGCTCGCGACCTCGACCGCGGGCCTCCTGTATTCGGTCCTCTTCGCGGTCGCGCTCGTCCAGCTCCTCAGCGGTGACCTCTCCGATCGGGTGGGCCGGTTCCCGGTGATCGTCGCGACGAGCGGGCTGGCGGCGGCCGGGCTGGCGGCGCTCGTACTGCTCCCTCCCCTCGACGTCGGCGTCGTCGCGGCCGCCGTCGCCGTCGCCGGTTTCGGCGTCGGGTCACACGGGTTTCAGCCGGTCCGAAGCGCGTACCTGATGGAGCTGCTTCCGGAGCGGCTCGCCGGCGGCGGGCTCGGCGTCGTTCGGACGCTACTGATGGGGGCCGGCGCGCTCGCGCCGGGAATCGTCGGCGTCGTCGCCGATACGGCCGGATTTCGGCCCGCGTTCGGTCTGCTCGCGGTGGTCCTCGCGGTGTCCGCGGCCGGCACCGTCGCGCTGTGGGTCACCGAGTGAATCGGCGAACCGTCCGCCGTTCCGGCCCCGGCGGGGAGCGGTCCGGCGACCGTTCGATCGACTCCCCGGTCGTCGGCCCTCGGCGCCGCGTCCGTCAGTCGTCGGCGTACAGCGAGTCGAGGATGAACTGGTCGATGGCCTTCCGCGCCTCGGCCGGCGCGTCCTCGTGGCCGAGCGCCATCCGGCGGCCGCGCGCGGCGTGGATGACGTCGGTGATGAGCTGCCCCATCCGCTCGGCGTCGACGGGCTCGAACTCGCCCCGTTCGATCCCCTCTTCGACGACCTCGACGATGCTCCCGCGGACGCGGTCGTAGTGCTCGTTGAATATCTCGCGGTGGTCGCCGTCGTTCTGCGCGTGGGTGTACAGCTCGTGGTACACCTTCATGCGCTCCCAGTGGGAGAACTCCTCGAACTCCGGCCCGAACAGGCACTGATCGATCCGCGCGTCGAGCTCCGTGCGGGGGTCGTCCTCGTGGACCTCGACGCTCCCCTCGTACTGGTCGATGACGTACTCGAGGAACGACGACAGCAGGTCGTACTTGCCGTCGAAGTGGTAGTGGATCACCTGTCGGGTGAGGTCCATCTCCTCGCCGATGTCGCGCATCCGGAGGTCCGTGTACCCGTGCTTGCTCAGCGCACGGAACGTGGCCTCCATGATCACCTCCTCGGTGTCCTTGGAGGAGACGGTCTCGCGGGAGTCGCTCATACGACCCTCTCCGACGGTGAGATACATAAGCGATCCCACCGATCGGCCGGATTTACCATACAGTAAATTTTTAACCTCCTGGTCAAACGGTACAGTCGGACATGACACGAAAGATCATCCGGAACGGGACGGTCGTCTCTCTCGATCCCGACGTCGGAGAGCTGGAGGAGGCGGACGTGCTGATCGAGGACGGCGAGATCGTCGACGTCGGCCGCGGGCTCTCGACCGAGAACGCCGAGGTCATCGACGCCACCGGTCAGATCGTCGTCCCCGGCTTCGTCGACTCGCACATCCACCTCGCGCAGACGCAGGTGCGGGGGATCGCCGGGGACTGGTCGCTCATGGGCGAGTACTTCGACCACATGCTCGGCAACATCACCGGGCTGTATCGGCCCGAGGACATGTACCTCGGCGGGCTCTACGGTGCGTTCGAGAAGCTCCACACGGGGACGACGACCGCGCTGGACTGGTCGTACCCCAACACGCTCGAACACGGCGAACGCGCCGTCGACGCGCTGCAGGACACCGGCCTGCGCGCGGTGTACACCTACGGCCCGCCGGGCGACGACGCGGCGAAGTGGTGGTACGAGAGCGACGTCGGCCTCCCCGAGGAGAACGTCCAGAGCCTCTACGAGGAGAAGATCCGCGACGACGACCTGCTCAGTCTCGCCCTCGGGCTCCGCGGACCGGACTTCTGTACCGACGAGACCGCCCGGGGCGACCTGGAACTGGCGCGGGACCTGGGCGTGCTCTCGACGATCCACATGGGCGCCGCGCTGTGGCCGTCCTCGGAGTACGGCGGGGACTACCAGGGGTTCGGCTGCATCGAGGACATGCTCGGGCCCGACGTCAACGTCGCCCACGGGAACCACTTCTCGCAGGAGGACGTCGACCACGCCGTCGAACAGGGCGTCTCCTTCTCCTCGACGCCGGAGGTCGAGATGCAGATGGGCCACGGCATCCCCGTCACCGGGAAGGTGCTCGAGGCCGGCGGGCGCCCGACGTGGGGCGTCGACGTCTGTTCGAACGTCAGCGGCGACATGGGCAGCCAGATGCGGATCGGGATGCAGCTCCAGCGGATGTTCGACAACCAGGCCGTCCTCGAGGGCGACGAGGAGGTCACCGAGGTGAGCATTTCCGCGCGCGACACCCTCGAGATGGCGACGATCGAGGGCGCGAAGGCGCTCGGGCTCGACGACGAGATCGGGACGATCACGCCCGGCAAGCGCGCCGACCTCGTCTTGTTCGACGCCTCGGACTTCATGACAGCGCCCTCGCACTCGCCGGTCCAGACCGTCGTCTTCCAGGCCGACCCCTCGCACATCGACACGGTGCTCGTCGACGGCGAGGTCGTCAAGCGCGACGGCGCGCTGACGAACCCGAAGGTCGACGAGGAGTTCGACCGGTTCGTCGCCTCCGGCGAGCGCCTGCTCGACGAGGCCGGCATCGACCTGTAGACAGCACGACCCGATTTCACCACTCACCACATCTCAATGCGACTCGGACAATACCGAACGACGGACGCGGAAGCCCCCTGGTGCGGCGTACCGACCGACGACGGCGACGTGATCAACCTCCCCGAGGCGGGCGCGGCCACCGGGGTCCACATCGACGGCGGAACGACCGGCCTGCTCGCCGACTGGGAGTGGCGCCGGAAGGCCGAGCTGGCGGTCGAGTACGCGACGGAGACCGGCGTCGGGCGCTACGACGCCGCCGACGTCTCGCGGGCGGCGCCCGTCTCCCACCCGCAGAAGGTCGTCTGCGTCGGCCTCAACTACCGCGACCACGCCGAGGAGGGCGACAACCCGATCCCGGACGAGCCCGTCCTCTTCTCGAAGTTCCCCACCTCGGTGACGGGACCGGAGGACACGGTCTCGTGGGACCCGGACCTGACGCAGAAGGTCGACTACGAGGCCGAGCTCGTCGCCGTCATTGGCGAGGAGGTCCGCCGCGTCGATCCGGAGGAGGCGTTAGAGTACGTCGCCGGCTTCACCGTCGGCAACGACGTGTCGGCGCGCGACCTCCAGCACGGCGACGGCCAGTGGGTCCGCGGCAAGAGCCTCGACTCGTTCGCCCCGATCGGCCCGGAGATCGTGACCACCGACGAGGTGGACGACCCCCACGACCTCGGGATCTGGGCGGACGTGAACGGCGAGCGGCTCCAGGAGTCGACGACGGCGAACCTGATCTTCGGGATCGACGAGCTCGTCTCCTTCTGCAGTCGGGCGTTCACGCTGAAGCCGGGCGACCTGCTGTTCACCGGGACGCCGCCCGGCGTCGGCGTCTACCGCGAGCCGCCGGTCCTTCTGGAGGACGGCGACAGCGTCACGGTCGGCGTGGAGGGCGTCGGCGAGCTGACCACCGACTTCGCGTTCGACGGCGCGTAGCGTCACCGTCGGCTCTTTATAACTGATCGAGCGGTGTCGTCGGTCGCCGTTTATAAATCGTTGCTAGCGCGGGGAGCGCTTACGGAGACCGAGCCGCTCGGTTCTAAATGGTTGATATCGGATCGGCGGGGAACACCTCCAAAGCCCCAGCCGCTCACCTATGAATAGTCGCCGGCGGATGGGCGGTGAACACCTCCAAAGCCCCAGCTGGGAGGCGGGCGCACGCTCGCTGCGCTCCTCGGTCGCTCGCGATGCTCGCTCCCTGCGGTGCTTACGTCGCCTGCGCCCGCCTCCCGGCTGCCCCTTTGAGTCCCACCCCGCCCGCACAGCACCGCACCTCACACCTCCCCAGCCTCGTCGGTGGTCCTCCGCTTCGCTCCGGACCACCGACTCCCTCGCACGCGCTGTTCGCACCCAAAGGGCGCTCACAGGCGCGCGCCACCGCGTCGTTATTTATAAGTAACCGTCTCCGTCTTTCACGGTCTCGTACCGTCGGAATATCCCGCCTACTCCTCCTCGAACCCGAACACTTCCCGCGGATTCTCCAGGACCACTTTGCGGATGTCGTCGACGTCGATCCCGTACCGGTACAGCTCGAAGATCGCGCGCTTGAGGGCGTACGGGTCGGTCCGGAGGACGTTCGCGCAGTCGGTGTCGACCATGATCCGGTCGGGGCCGTACTCGTCGATCGCGTCGGCGACGTCGGCGGCGTCGACGCCGACGAGCCACGAGTGACCGATCGTGTAGCTCAGATAGCAGTCGGTCTGCTCCATCAGGTACTCGGTGTTGTTGCGGTCGGCGTGGGAGGCGACGACGCGCTCGTCGTCGAGGCCGGCGTCGCGCATCGCCTCCACGTCGAGCCGCACCGCGTCGAGCGCGGGGTTCTCGCCGTCGAGGACGGGGTCCGTGCCGAGCCCCGCGTTCTTCTCGTAGCCGGGGGTCACGCCGAGCCCGTCGCGGTACGGTCGCTTCGACTCCGCCGACGTGTTCGGCGTGTGGAGGATCACGGGGAGCCCGTGGTCACGGGCGAGCTCCATCTGCGCCCCCACGACCGCCTGCTGCTCCTCGAGGGCCCACCCCTCGACGTGGCCGGCGGGGACGACGCCGGTCTCGCCGATCGCGACGACCTCGTCGAGCGCGCAGTACGCGTCCATCGCCGTCAGCAGCTCGTCGGGGTTCTCGATGCGGACGCCGGTGTGAACGCCGAGCCCGAGCTTCGCCTCGAAGAAGTGGTTCCGCTCGATGGCCGCGCGGCGGTTGATCGCGTCGTCCCAGAGGAACCGGACGTCGTCGGCCTCGACCGGCTTGTACGGCGTCCAGTGGTAGCCGGACGCGACCATGAGCATGGAGCGACAGCCGGCGAGCGCGTAGCGCTCGCGGTCGTCCCACGAGAGCGTGTGCGCGTGGTTGTGGATGTCGATCCACGGGAGGTTGAGCAGCTCCCGCGGGAGGTCGATGTCGTCGTCGAGGTGCGCCGCGTCGGTCGGTCGCTTCGTCGGGTGGGGTGTGGTCATGGATGGTAGCGCGTCGGACCGGCCGGCGCCGCGCCGTTCGGGCGTGCTCGCCGCGCCGGCGGTCCCTCGTCGCTCTCCGCTTGCACCCCCGGCCACTTAGCGTTTTACAGCTTGGTAAAAACTTTAGTACGCGTCCGACGCACGTGTTCCTGTATGATACTTTTGATCGGGACGGACGACGGGCTGTACCGGGTCGACGACGTGCCGTTCGACCGGGCGGACGCGGAGCGGGTCCTCGACTGCGAGGTCGTCACCGCGGTGAAGTCGTGGGACCACGCGGAGGGCGTCTTCGTCGCCTCCTCGACGGGCGCGTACCGCTCACGCGACGGGGGGCAGACGTGGGAGGACCTCGAGGTCCCCCTCGGCGACCGCTTCTGGCACGCCGGCCAGAGCGAGGTCTGGTCGATCCTCGCGACCGCCGACGGGGCGCTGTACGCCGGGACGAACGACCCGTACGTCTTCCGCTCGGTCGACGACGGGGAGACGTGGACGGAGCTGAAGGGGTTCCGCGACCTGCCCTCGCGCGGCCACTGGGAGTCGCCGATCGACCCCCACTACGCCAGGCTCCGGGCGCTCGAGGTCGTCCCGGGGCGACCGGAGCGGCTGATCGCGGGCGTCGAGGCCGGCGGGATCCACCTCAGCGATGACGCCGGGCAGACGTGGACGGACCGGCGCGACACGATCGTCGACGACGTCCACCAGATCCTCCCGATCTCGGAGGACGTCTGGCTCGCGGCGACCGGCTACCTCGACCATGACCTGGAGAACCTCGGGCTCGGTCACGCGGTCGGCGAGGGCGGCCTCTGGCGGACGACCGACGCGGGCGAGTCGTGGAGCCGGATCGACGCCGGAAACGACTTCTCGTACGTCCGGCGGGTGTTCGTCCACGACGGCACCGTCTTCTTCTGCGGCGGCGAGGAGGCGCCGCCGGCGTGGGTTAACGACGACCACGGGGTCGCGCTGTTCGAGTCGACGAACTTCGGCCGCGACTTCGAGCGCGTCCCCTTCCCGGGCGAGCCCCACGAGGTCGTCGAGACGTGGGCCGTCCACGACGGCGACGTGATCTGCGGCTCCGGGCTGTTCGACGTGCCGGACCAGCGCGACGACGTCGAGGGCCGGATCATGCGCCGGGGCGACGACGGCGCCTACGAGACGGTCGGACGCGTCGACGCGAACGTCAGCCGCATCGAGGTGGTGTCGGCGTGAGCGACGACGACGCGGCCTCGACCGACGACGCGGCGCCGACCGCGGAGTCCGCCTCGTCCGCGAGCCCCCCGTCGGCGATCGGACGCGCCCTCTACGGCGGCATCCTCGCGTACATGGCCGTCGACGGGTTCCAGAACAACGAGAAGCGGGTCTCGGTCGCCGAGGAGAAGGGCGTCCCGATGCCCGACGTGCTCGTCCCGTTCGTCACCGGGATGCTGTTCGTCGCCAACCTCGGCGTCGTCTTCTGGAAGTTCCCGCGCGCGTCCGCCGGGGCGCTGATCGTGTTCTTCCTCGGGACGACCCCCGCGATCCACGACTTCTGGACGATGGAGGGGAAAGAGCGCCACGGCAACAAGATCAACTTCCTGAAGAACGTCGCGCTCCTCGGCGGCGCGGTGATGTTGCTGGACGCGGCCGCCGAAGACGCCGAGTAGTCGACGGTCCCGCGCGGCTCGCGTTTCTTCTTCGAGCTACCCCTCCGGATCGAACGTTTCCGGGTCGAACTCGTGCTCCCGGAGCCGGTCGGGGTCGACGGCGCGGAGCACCGACTCGTTCGTCGCCTCCAGCACGACCGGCGGCGCGACCCCCGCGTCGACCGCCTCGACCCATCGGCCGACGCAGAGACACCAGCGGTCGCCGGGCTCCAGCCCGGGGAAGTCGAACTCCGGGCGCGGCGTGACCAGGTCGTTGCCCCGCTCGCGGCTGTACGTCAGGAACTCGGCCGTCACGACCGCACAGAGGGTGTGCTCGCCGACGTCGCCGTCGACGTCGCGGCAGCGGCCGTCGCGGAGGTACCCCGTCGTCGGCTCGCGGCCGCACGGCGCCAGCTCGCCGCCGAACACGTTGCGGTCGCCCTCGCTCTCGTCGGTGGACACGTCCCTCGCTCGGTGCCCGCGCGCCTTATCGGTGGTGCCGAGGCGACGCCTCGCTCGGCCCCGCGCCGCCGAGCGCGCCCTCGGATCGGTGCGTCTATCCGACGGCCCGCTTCAATCGGTGCCATGGCCGAACGCTGGCTGTACGGGTGGGGGCTCGGGTCCGTCGCGCTCGGGGGCGCCTCGCTCGTCGTCCCGCTGTACGTCGTCGAGCTCGGCGGCGGGCCGTTCGTGCTCGGCGTGCTCGCCGCGGTCGCCGCGGTCGTCGGGGTCCCGGCCGCGCTCGGCGCCGGTCGGATCGCCGACCGGACCGGGAAGCGACGCGTCATCGTGCTCGCGATGCTGGCGCTCGTCGCGGCCGGCATCGCCGTGATCCCGCTCACCGACCGGGTGGCGCCGGTGATCGTCGCCAACGGCGCGATCTGGTTCGCGTTCGCGGCGGCGACGCCCGTCCTGACGCTGCTCGCGGTCGCCGACGTCCCGGAGAGCGCCTGGAGCGAGCGGATCGCGCTGTTGAACCAGTACCAGGGCGTCGGCTGGGCGCTCGGGCTGCTGCTCGGGGCGGTCTGGACGGGGATCGGCGACCGGTTCCTCCCCGCCGAGGCCGTGATCCGGTGGCTGTTCGTCCCGTTCGCGGTCTCTGCGGTGTTCGGACTCGTTCTCGGAGTCCGGACGCTGCCCGCGGACCCGGGCCCCGGCGGCGACCGGCGCGCATCGGGGACCCGCCTCCGGCGCGCCATCCGCGCGGCCGACCGCTTCAGCGTCCGGACCGCCGCGTTCCCCTTCACGGTCGGGCGGGCCGACTTCCGCGGGCTCCACCCCCGGCGGTTCGTCGAGCGGTTCACCCCGGCGCTCGCGCTGTACTTCGCCGCCGTCTTCTGTTTCTTCGCCGGCTTCGCCGTCTTCTTCGCGCCGCTGCCGGCGTTCCTCACCGCGGTCGGCTTCGGCTCCGACGGCGTGTTCGCGCTGTACCTGATAAATGGGCTCGCCGCCGCCGCGTTCTTCGGCGCCGCCGGGCGGTTGACCGCCGACCGCGACGCCGCGCTCTTACAGGTCGCCTCGCTCTCGACGCGCGGGGTCGCGCTCCCCGCGGTCGCGCTCGTCGGCGCGACGTGGGGCGCGGCCGCGTTCGGGTTCGGCGCCGCCGCGGCCGTCTTCGCCGTGATCGGGGTGACGTGGGCGGTGATCGCGGTGACCGCGGGGACGCTCGTCACCCGGCTCTCGCCGCTGTCGATCCGGGGCGAGGCGCTGGGCACCTACGCCGCGCTCGGCGCGCTCGCCGGCGGAGTCGGAAGCGTCGTCGGCGGCTGGCTCGCCGCCCTGAGCTACGCCGTCGCGTTCGGCGCCGCCGGCGTGCTGGTCCTCCTCGGCGCGGCGCTCGTTGTCCTCGTCAGGCGGTACACCGCCGCGCCGCCGCCGATCGGCGGCGCCGCCCGGTGATCGGCCGACAGTATAAGGAGCGCCCGGCCGAAGCCCGAGCAAATGAGCCGGAACGACGAGGTCGCCGCCCTCTTAGAGGAGTTCGCCGACCTGCTCGAGGCGACGGGCGTCGAGTACAAGCCGACCGCGTACCGCCGCGCCGCCGAGAACGTCCGCGAGCACACCGCGCCGATCGAGAATCTCGCGGGCGAGGGGGAGGACGCGGTCGCCGAGATCGACCGGGTCGGCGACGCGATCGCGTCGAAGATAGTGGAGTACTTCGAGACCGGCGAGATCGAGGAGTTAGAGGAACTCCGTGAGGAGCTCCCGGTCGACATGGCGGGGCTCACCGCCGTGGAGGGCGTCGGTCCGAAGACGGTCGGGAGCCTCTACGAGGCTCTCGGCGTCACCACGCTCGACGAGCTGGAGGCGGCCGCGGAGGCGGGCGAGATTCAGACGGTCTCCGGCTTCGGCGCGAAGACCGAGGAGAACATCCTCGAGAACATTCCGTTCGCCCGCGAGGCGCGGAAGCGGACCCGGCTCGGCGACGCCCGGCCCGTCGCCGACGCGGCGCTCGCGTACCTGACCGACCTCGACGCGGTCGACTCGGCCGAGGTGTGCGGCTCGATCCGGCGCTGGAGGGCGACGATCGGCGACATCGACCTCCTCGTCGCCAGCGACGCGCACGAGTCGGTCGTCGAGGCGTTCATCGACTGGCCCGAGGCGGACGCGACGATCGAGGCGGGCACCGGGAAGGCGAGCGTCCGCGCGGACGGGACTCGGGTCGACCTCCGGGTCGTCGACGCCGCGGAGTTCGGCGCCGCGCTCCAGTACTTCACCGGCTCGCGCGCCCACAACGTCGCGGTGCGCAACCGCGCGATCGACCGCGGCCTCAAGCTCAACGAGTACGGGCTGTTCGACGTGAGCGACGTCGACGAGGGGGTCGACGCCGACGACGCGGGCGACGACGAGGCCGAGGCCGATTCCCGGCGCGTCGGCGACCGCGTCGCCGGAGAGACCGAGGCCGGCGTCTACGAGGCGCTCGACATGGCGTTCGTCCCCCCGGAGCTCCGCGAGGACAACGGGGAGGTGGAGGCGGCCGCGGCGGGCGAGCTCCCGGAGCTCGTCGAGCCGGGAGACCTGCGCGGCGACCTCCACACCCACACCGACTGGTCGGACGGCGGCTTCTCGATCGCGGAGATGATCGAGGCCGCCGCGGAGCGCGGGTACGACTACCACGTCGTCTCCGATCACGCCGCCGGCCCGGGGATATTCGGCAACACCGGCCTCGACGAGGCCGACATCGCCGAGCAGGCCGCGGCGGTCGAAGACGCGGTGAGCGAGGTCGACGGCGCCGTTCTGGGCCGCGAGAGCGACGGTGCGGGCGCGGGCGCCGGCGACGACGCCGACGCCCGAATCGCGGTGTTTCACGGTATCGAGGCGAACATCGACGCGGGGGGAGCGATCACCACCGACGACGCGACGCTCGCCGACCTCGATCTCGTCGTCGCCTCGCCGCACTCCGCGCTCGGGCAGGACGACGACGCCGCCACGGAGCGGCTGATCCGGGCGGTCGAACACCCTCACGTCGACGTCCTCGGCCACCCGACCGGCCGGATCATCAACAGCCGGCCGGGGATCTCGCCCGACGTCGAGGCCGTCGTCGCGGCCGCGGCCGACGCCGGCACCGCGATCGAGGTGAACGCGAACCCCGCCCGCCTCGACGCCGACGGCGACGCGGTACGGGCCGCGGTCGACGCGGGCGCCGCGATCGTCGTGAACACCGACGCCCACTCGCCCCGCGAGCTCGACAACGCCCGGTACGGCGTCCACACCGCCAGGCGTGGCTGGGCCGAGACCGTCGACGTGATCAACGCGCGCTCGACCGCCGGCCTGCGCGAGTTCCTCGACGACTGATGTCGGCCGGCGACGGCGGCGCCGCCGACGCTGACGCCGACCGCCCGAGCGTCCTCTGTGACGCGATGTGCGGGACGCTCGCGACGTACCTCCGGATGTGCGGCTACGACGCGGCGTACGCCCTCGACCGCGGGGTCGAGGCCGACGACGCGGTCCTGTCGCTCGCGGCCGAGGAGGATCGGACCCTGCTCACCCGCGACCGCGAGCTCGCCGCGCAGGCCGACGGTCGCGACCCCGGCGCGCTCCTCCTCACCGAGCGCGACGTGCTCGACCAGCTCCGCGGCGTCGCCGCGGCCGGATTCCCGGTCGCGCTCGCCGAGGAACCGACCCGCTGCGGCGCCTGTAACGGCCCGGTCGAGCGCGTCGGTCCGGGCGGCGTCGACGTCGACCCCGACGACCGCCCCGAGTACGTTCCAGACGACGTGGGAGCGTCGCCGGCGGCCGGGTCCGATTCCGCCCCCGAGGCCGACCTCCGCCCCGCGTGGCGCTGTCGCGACTGCGGCCAGTGGTTCTGGAAGGGGAGCCACTGGGCGTCGGTCGCCGAGCGGATCGACGGGATCTGACGCCGAGGCCGACCCCCCGGACGCCGCCGCGTCCCCGCCCGAGCGAAACCGGTTTGCCCGCGACCCGCCTACGACCCGCCAATGAACCGCGAGCAGGCGGTCGACCGGCTGGAGACCCTCGTCGACCGGGTCGAGACGGAGACGATGCCGGTCCCCGTCCGCGAGGTGTGGGCGTTCGGCGACGTCGCGCTCGGGCTCGATCCGGTCGAGCGCCTCGACGTCTACCTCACCAAGGACGTGATCATGGGCGGCGATAGCGAGGCGGCCGCCGCGTTCGAGGCCGAGTACGGCGTGAAGGGGGTCGGCACCTCCGTGCGCGCCGAGTGGGCCGAGGCGCACCCGGACCGCGTGCGCGCGAGCGACAACGGATACGCCGCCCCCGAGAAATGCCTCGCGGCCGAGCTCGTCGACGACGACGAACCGATCCACCTCGAGGTGTGTAACGCGAGCTTCGAGGACAACGTGCGACAGCGCCTGAAGGGGGCGCTCGCCCGCGACGCCTACGAGGAGGTGCTCGACCCGCGCGGGGTCTGCCTGTGGGTCGACGGCACCCGCGACGCGGAGGCGTTCGACCGCCTGCGGGACGCCTCCCTCGCGATGCCGACGCTCCCCGCCGCGCTCGGCATGCTCGGCGCCGACGAGGAGGTGGCCCGCGAGGCGGCCGACGTGCTCGAGCGGCGACGGGCCGAACAGGAGGGCGCGTCGGTGCGCGGCGACATGGTGTAGCCGGCGGACGGCGATCGACGCGTCCCCTCCCCCGTCGACCGCGTTTGGCCGCCACCCGACGGCTTTTTGCGCGGTTCGCCGTGTGGACGGTATGCCCGTCCCCACCGACCGCGTCCGGCGCGCGGAGCGCTCGCGGATCCGCGTGATGTTCGACCTCGCGCAGCGTCACGACGGCGACCTCGTCAGGCTGGAGGTCGGCGAACCCGACTTCGACACGCCCGAGCACGTGATCGACGCGGCCGCGAGCGCCGCCCGCGGCGGCGCGACCCACTACACCTCGAACGCCGGACTCCCCGAGTGCCGGCGAGCGATCAGCGACACGCTCGCGGCCGAATACGACGTCGAACACGACCCGGACGAGGTCGTCGTCACCGTCGGCGGGATGGAGGCGCTCCACCTCGCCGTCCTCGCGACGGTGTCCCCGGGCGAGGAGCTGCTCGTTCCGGGGCCGACGTGGCCGAACTACGAGACGCAGGCGACGCTGGCGGACGGGGCGTTCCGCGAGGTCCCGATGCCCGCCCAGACCGGGTTCGCGCTCGACGCCGACCGCGTGATCGACGCGATGAGCGACGACACCGCGGCGGTCGTGCTCACGACGCCGTCGAACCCGACCGGCCGCGTCTTCGACCCCGACGAGTGCCGGGCGGTCGTCGAGGCCGCGGCCGAGCGCGACGCCTACGTGATCGCCGACGAGGTGTACCTCGGGCTCACGTACGACGGACCGGCCCGGGGAATCGCCGCCGTCACCGGCCACCCCGACCACGTGCTGACCGTCGGCTCCTGCTCGAAGCGGTACGCGATGACCGGGTGGCGGCTCGGCTGGCTCGCGGGCGACCGGGAGGTGATCGACGAGGTGGTGACGGTCCGCGAGTCGACCACCGCCTGCGCGTCGAGCGTCGCCCAGCACGCCGCGATCGCCGCCCTCACCGGCCCGCAGGAGCCGTTCGAGGAGATGTACCGCGCGTTCGAGGAGCGGCGAGACCTCGTCGTCGACCGGATCGACGCCATCGACGGGCTCTCGGCTCCCCGCCCCGAGGGCGCGTTCTACGCCTTCCTCGACCCCGGTATCGACGCGCCGGCCATCGACGTCGCGAAGTACCTCCTCCGGGAGCACGGCGTCGTGCTCGCGCCCGGCGACGGATTCGGCGACACGGCCCCCGGGCGGCTCCGCCTCTCCTTCGCGAACTCGGTCGACCGGCTGGAGGAGGGGTTCGACCGGATCGAGGCCGGGCTGGCGGAGTACTGAGACCCGAATCGCTCGCGGTCCGGTTTTCGACGGGGCCTCGCCGGATACGGAGCGTGCGCCTCGCTCAGAGGGGTCTGCGAGAGCACGTTCCTCTTCGGGAGTCCGGAACGGTCACTCCGGCGTCGTTTCGAGGAGTGCTTCGACGAGGTCGTCACCGTTGTATCTCACCGTTCCGGAACCGGTGTCGAAGTCGAGCGCGCCGATGGCGGCGAGTTTGGGAAGGTGGTTGTGTTGGAGGGCTATCGTGAGTCTGTCGTGCCCGTCCGGCGTTGGGTCCCGATTCTGCAGATAGCTCACCACGTCACTGATCGATACGTGCTCCGTCTCAGTCTTCTGGAGGAAGTTAATGATACACCGGCGTTCGTATCGGTCCAACAGTTCGAATCGTTGGTCGATCTCTTCTGTGGTGTACTCTCGCATATCGTCTCTCTCACGTGGTGCTCGAACATGTTGGCATAAAGTATTGTTCTGCTTGACACGATTAACGGACGACTAGAGAGCGTTCCACTGGCAGGTGAACCGGTCGAAGGGGGCCACACTCGACCGAGACGTCCGAGGCGACGCGCTCGTCTCTCTGAAACGGGTGGAACGCTCGTACTGAACACGATTCCGCTATTCGGCAGACGTTTCGCGCGATACGCCGAGCCGTTCGACGGGGCCGAACGATCGGATCCGAGGGGTGTCTATCGAACGATGTCGGCGTCGACGCGGTGACGGTCTCCGGAGCTCCGGCCGCTCGCTTCCGACCGATCGATAGCCGATCGATCCCCGTCAGCGCATCAGTTCCCCGCCGTTCACGTTCAGCGTCTCCCCCGTGACGAACGTCGCGTCCCGGAGGTAGGCGGCCGCGTCGGCGATGTCCTCGGGCTGGCCGTATCGGTCGACGGGGATCTCGGCCAGCTCCTCGCGCTTCTCCGCCGGCGTCCGGTCGTCGGTCATGTCCGTCTCGACGTGGCCGGGCGCGATCGCGTTCACCCGTATCTCGGGCGCGAAGTCGGCGGCGTGGCTCCGGGTGAGCGAGAGGAGCGCCCCCTTCGAGGCGGCGTAGTGGCACTCGACCGGCGCGCCGGTGTGCGCGAGGATCGAGGAGAGGTTCGTCACCGAGGGGTCGTCGTCGGACGCCCGGAGGTGCGGGAGCGCCGCTTTCGTGACGTTGAACGCGGAGTTGACGTTGACGTCCATCACCCGGTCGAAGTCGTCGGGGTCGAGGTCGGCGGTGTACACGTGCTGGTCGATCCCGGCGTTGTTGACGACGTGGTCCACCCCGCCGAACGCGTCGGCGGCGGTCTCGACGAGCCGCGCGGCCGCGTCGGGGTCCGAGACGTCCGCGCCCACGGCGACCGCCTCGCGCCCTCGGTCGCGGACCGCGTCGGCGACGGCCTCGGCGGCCTCGTCGCTGGCGCGGTAGTTGACGGCGACGTCGTAGCCGTCGTCTGCGAACCGGAGCGCGATCGCCCGCCCGATACCCCTCGACGAGCCCGTCACGAGTGCGGCCGGCATGTCGCTCGGATCGCTCCCCGACGACTTCGGCTTTCCGGACGCGGGAGTCGTTACGCCACCCGCCCCACGGTCACGTCGAAGGGGACGCGCTCGACGCGCTCGTACTCGCCGGCGCCGATCGCGTCGACCACCTCGCGGCCCATCTCACGCCAGCGCCGCCGGAGGTCGTCGTAGTCGTCCACGGAGGTCGCCGCCACCAGCTCGTCGCGGTGGTCGGCGAGCCCGGCGCCGGAGGCCTTCCGCGCGGCCGATTCGAGCGCGGGCTCGGCGTACGGCGGGGCGGTCCGCTTCTCGTGGACGTACCGACGCGTCCGGAGGTCGTCGAGCCCCGCCGCCGCGAACGCCTCCCGCACGCGGTCGCCGAGGGCGACGTCGGTGTCGACGCCGTCGAGGTACGCCTCGCGGGCCTCCCGCTCCAGTCGCTCCTCGGCGGTGACAGTCGAACTGACCGTCACGTCGCCGTTGTCCGGTTCGATCGCGGCGACGAGGTCGGAAGAGACGCGGGCGAGCTCCCGGACCGCGGCGGTCGGGTCGGGGAGGTTGATGAGGAGGGCCTGACAGACGGCGAGGTCGACGGCGTCGTCCGGGAGGGGGAGCCGGGTCGCGTCGCCGGCGACGTACGGCAGCCCGGTCTCCTCGCGGGCGACCGCCAGGAGGTCGGGGTCGGCGTCGACGCCGATCACGGTCGCGTCCGGGCCCGCCTCCGCGGCGAGGACGCGGGTCAGCTCGCCGGTGCCGCAGCCGACGTCGACGACGCGGCCGCGGCCCGACAGCTCGAGGTCCGCGAGGGCCTCCCGGCCGTCGGCCCACATCCCCTGCCGGGTGTGTTCGAGGTACTCCGCGGAGAAGCGTCGCACGGCCCCGCGTTCGGCGCGGGGCGAATTAAACGTGGGGAACTCGACCGTCCGTGCGAGATTCGGCTCTCACTCCTCGCCGTCGTCGCTCCCGAACCCGGCGAGGTCCGAGAGCAGCGCGGCGGTGACGCCGGCGCAGTAGCCGACGAACGCGCCGGTCAGCCCGACCGCGGCGAACGCCATCGTCACCCCGCCGATCGGGGAGTCGCCGGGGCCCACGCCCGGCACGCCGAAGACGGTCCCGACGACGACGAGCGCGGCGAAGACGACCGCGGGCACCGCGCCCACCGCGAGACACGCCGGGCCGCCGCAGCGCGCGTACCCGCCGACGGCCGCGATCGGCGCCGGCGCGTAGAACGCCAAGAGCGGTACGAGACGGTCGGTCAGCGCCGCCGCGGTCGGGATGCCCGCGCGCTCGGCGACGACCGCGACCGCCAGCGAGAGCGCCACCAGACCGGCGAACCCGCCGACCATCGTGAGGGCCAGGCGGCGCCGGCGACCGATGAGGAGCGCCTCAGTGGTGGTCATATCCGTGGATCACGGCTCCGAGTATATAAATCCGCGTCGGACAATTTTAAATAAATTTCGAGGATCCCCGCCGCATCGCTCCCGCGACGGCTCGGGCGCCCCGAACTCACTCCGCGCGCAGCTCGCGGACGCGCTCGATGTTCCACGCGAAGCTCTTCCCGTTCTCGGTCGGCGTCTCCAGCGCCAGCGGCACGTCCGCCAGGTCCGGGTGGTTGACGATCCGCTCCATCCCCGCTTCGCCGATGTGGCCCTCGCCGATGTGCGCGTGCTCGTCCTTGTTGGTGCCGCAGGCGTGTTTCGAGTCGTTGAGGTGGATGTACTCGAGGTGCGCTAACCCGACGACGTCGTCGAACTCGGCGACCGTCTCGTCGACCGCCTCGGGCGTGGAGAGGTCGTACCCCGCCGCGAACGCGTGGGCCGTGTCGACGCAGACGTCGATGTCGGTGTCGGTGCGGTCGATGATCCCCGCGAGGTGCTCGAACTCGTCGCCGAGCTTCGTCCCGGCGCCCGCGTCGCTCTCGATCAGGATCGTGACGCCGTCGGGAACGTCGACGTCGTCGATGACGCTCGCGGCGTTGTCGAGACCGCCCTCGACCCCCGCGCCCGTGTGCGCGCCGAGGTGGACGTTGACGTACGGGATCCCCAGCTTCTCCGCGGCGTCGACCTCCTTCTGCATCGAGTCGAGCGACTTCTCGCGGAGCCCCTCCTTCGGCGTACAGAGGTTGACGAGGTAGGAGGTGTGGATCACCCACGGTCCCACCAGGTCGCGTTCGGTCCCCTCGCGGAACTGCTCGGCCTCCTCGTCGCTGATGTCCGGGTCCTGCCACACCTGCGGGGAGTGCGTGAATATCTGTCCGCAGTTGCCGCCGAACTGCTTCTGTCTGAACACCGCGTTCGCGATGTTTCCGTACGGCGGGGTTTCGGGATCGTTGGACGCGCGCGACCCGGAGATCGAGACGTGCGCGCCGACCTTGAGGCTCATACCGCCACAACGGGGGCGACTGAAAAAGCCCCTTCGGAACCGGGCGGTACCGCCTTCCCTCCGGCTTCGGCGACTACGCGCCGTCGTTTCCCGGTCGCGTCCGGACCCAGGCGTCGTCGCGGTACTTCTCCTCGACGAGCTCCTCGGCCCGGGCGAGCTCCGCGCTCGACCACGAGCCGTCGCTGTCGAGCGCGATCGCGTCGCCCTCGGCGTCGTCGCTGTCGTCCGCTCCGACTACCCACGAGACGAGCGCGCCCTCGACTGCCGCCACGGCGTCCGCCCGATCGACCTCGACCAGCTCGTCCATGCCGACGACGCGCTGTCGGAACCCCTCGGGGGACACCGGCGGGTCGGAGAAGACGCCGAGGTGGCGTTCCGCGTCGACGGCGAACGTCAGCGAGCCGTGCTGGATCACGGCGTCGCGCTTGCGGTACTGCGCGTTGCCGGCGATCTTCCGGCGGTCCGTCGCGCCGTCGTCGCTCGATTCCTCCGAGCCGTCCGCTCCGTTCGGCCCCGCCACCACGTCGTGCGCGGGGTGGAGCTCCCGGAGGTAGCAGGCGGGGTGGTACAGCTCCGGCATCGACTCCTCGACGTAGCCCGCGTCGATCCCGAGGCGGTCGAAGGCGTCGAGGACCGGTTCGCAGAGCAGGTGGTAACAGTCGAGTAGCTCGCCGGGCACGTCGGCGGCGGGCACCGCGATCGAGTAGGCGACGTCTCCGTGCGCGTCGTGGTAGATCCCGCCGCCGCCGGTCTGGCGGCGGGTCACGTCGATCCCCTCGCGCTCGCAGAACGCCCAGTCGACCGTCTCCGGATCCTGTCGGTAGCCGAGCGTGAGACAGCTCGGGTCCCACCGGTACGTCCGGAGCGTCGCCGGTCCGCCCGCGGCGGCCGTCTCCGCCGCCACCTCGTCGAGCGCCATCTGCATCGGCCCCGGGCGGGCCTCCTCCCGGATCAGCCGCCAATTCCCCGTCGGCGCGGTCATGCGCGCCTCTCCGCCCGCCGCCCCGAAAGCGGTTGCGCTCGCGCGGCGGCGGCAAATCCGCATTTCCTATCGCGGAATACCATTTATTGACTCCGCTCGCGGAACGCGCGCCTCTTTTAGGAATCGCCGGAGTAGGGGCCGTATGGTTCGAAACGTCGCCGGCGACATGGCGGAGCTCGACCCCGAGGACTTCTACCTCCTCTCGGGCGTCGAGCAGGGGATGCGGTTCTCGGAGTGGGTCCGCCGCGACAAGCTCCCCGACTACGCCGACCTGACGCGCGAGGAGGTCGACTACCGGATCGACCGGTGCCTCGACCGCGAGCTGATCGAACGGAAGACGATCCAGTACGAGGGGTACCAGCTCACCTTCGAGGGGTACGACGCCCTGGCGCTCCGCACGTTCGCCGAGCGCGAGACCATCGACGGCGTGGGCTCACCCCTGGGGTTCGGCAAGGAGGGAGACGTGTACGAGGCGCAGTCGTTCAAGCCGCTCGCGTTGAAGTACCACCGCGAGGGGTACACCAACTTCCGCGAGGTGAACCGGGAGCGCGAGTACACCGCCGACCGCGACCACGTATCCTGGATGTACACCGCGCGCAAGGCGGCCGAGCGCGAGTACGAGGCGATGGAGGCGATGTACCCCGACGTGAGCGTGCCGCGGCCGGTCGACCACAACCGGCACGCCATCGTGATGGACAAGTTCGACGGCGCGGAGCTCTCGCGCGCGAAGTTGGAGCCCGAACAGGCCTCCGCGGTCCTCGATCTGGTCCTCCGCGAACTTGTCACCGCCTACGACCTCGGCTGGGTCCACGCCGACATGTCCGAACACAACGTCGCGGTCGCGGAGAGCGGCGTCACGATCTTCGACTGGCCGCAGGCGGTCTCCGTCGACCACGAGAACGCCCGCGAGTTCCTCGAGCGCGACGTCGCGAACCTCATGCGGTACTTCAGTCGGAAGTACCCCCACGAGGTCCCCCGAGACGCCGATATCGAGGGGATAGCCGGCGCTATCGCCGACGGGTCGTTCGAGAGCGTTCGGGCGTTTGCGACGGAATAAACCACTCATCGCTATATCGAATGCGCTTCTCGCCGCACCGTCCGTTCCGGCGACGGTCTCACTCTCGGTCGGTGATCGCCCGGCTTATTTCCGCAACTGGTTTATATTGTTAGGCTGGCCTAAAAATATGGCCGCAGCAGGCGACGGAGGGGGCGGGCGGGTACCGCGGTACCTCCTCGCCCTGTACATCGCGGAACACCGGGGGGAGCCTCCGATCCCGTCCGGACGCGTCGCCGAACTGCTCGACCGCTCTCCGGCCGCGGCGACCGAGATGCTCCAGCGGCTCGAAGCCGACGGCCTCGTCGTCCGGGAGCCGTACGCGGGGGCGACGCTCACGGACGGCGGCCGAGAGCGCGCGGCGGAACTCCACGAATCGTACGTCCTGCTCTCGTGGTTCTTTCGCGAGGTGCTCGGCCTCGACGCCCACGAGCGCGAGGCGATGGAGCTGGCGGGGCTGATAAGCCCCGACGTCGCGGACCGTCTCGTCGGGCTCCTGTCCGAAGGCGCCAACCTCTCTCCCGACGAATTGGTGGTCTCGTCGCCCGAGACCGAGTGAACGGCGTCTCGGACGACCGACCGCCGCGGCCCGGCCGCGTGTCTCGCGGCCCCGCGAGCCCCCCGACCGTTGACCGCAACCGCATCCTTTTTGTTTTAGGTTTGCCTAAAGAAGTGTAATGTCAACAGCCGCACGGTCCAGTATCGAAGCTCGACCCGAATCGGAAACGGACCGAACCCCGGATATCAACGTCTGTGAAGGGTTTCCCGGTCGGTCCGTGTTCATGGAGGCCGAGAACACGGACGGGTGGATCGCGAGCGATCTCGTCGTCGACGTGAGTCGATAACATGTCGAACGAACCGTCTCCCTCCGACCCCGATTCCGACTCGGGTTCCGAACGGTCGTCCGAGCCGGACGGCGATCGGACGGTGATCGCGGGTCGGAATTTCGAGCAGGAGTACCGACTCGACGCGAGCGAGGCCGGCGAGTTCCTGATCGCGCTCGGCGAACAGCTCCGCGACGGCGACGAACTCAGGATCGAGACCGAGGAGTGGGAGCTTCCCTTCGCGTTCGGCGAGCCCGTGGAGCTCGAGATCGACTTCGAGGGCGTCGGCGAACCGGAGCTGGAGATCGAAGCGACGCTCCCGGGTCGGACCGACCAGACGGCCCCGGACGTCCGCTGAAGGGTCTCGGGCGTCTCGATCGGCGTGCGTTCCCCGACTACTCCGTCGCAGACTCCGTGACGAGCGTGTCGTCTTCGAGGTAGTGTTCGATGTGGTGCGCGTGCTCCTCGATGTCCTCCAGCTGTTCGCGCAGCATCTCCGCGGTCGCGTAGTCGCCGAGCCCCTCCGCGAGCTCGATGTGCTGCCGGTAGCTCTCGATGATGTCGCCCATCATCTCGAGGTCGTTCGCGAGCGACGTGCGGATGTCGTACACGTCCTCGTCCTCCGGCTCGACGGTGGCGTTCTCCGCGAGCGTCGTCATGCTGGCGTGCGGCACGCCGCCGAGCGCCTGCAGCCGTTCGGCGAGTTCGTCGGCGGCCGCCTCGACGTCCTCGTACACCTCTTGGAGGAACACGTGGACGTCGAGGAACTCGGCGCCCTCGACGTTCCAATGGTGTTTGTGGAGCTGGTGATAGAGGACGTACGCGTCCGCGAGGTCGACGTTCAGCGCCTCGATGATCTGCTCCGCCTTCTCCGTGTCGAGTCTGAGGGCGTTCTCTTCGACGGTGCCGGCGCGCTGTCGCGTCTCCTTCTGCGTGCTCATAACAGTACCCCGTTCGTTCCCCACCCACTTATAATTTATCAATATATGGACACTTTTCGTACGACCTAAAACTCCACTATCTCGGTGGCAAATGCCGTTTGAGATTTGGATTTTTAATTCACCTCGGTTGTCTTATATTTGCACGGCCGATCGATACCTCGACCCAGAGAGCAGACGTGCGCCCGACGACCACTGCTTTAGGCGACCCTAAGATTCGAAAGCGATTTAATGCTTTAGGGGAGCCTAAACATATGGGAAAGCACGCGCATCGAACCACGTCGACGCGCCGTAACGCGATCAGGTACGGCGGCGCCGTCGCGGGAGCGGGAGTGCTCGCGGGATGTCTCGGAGCGGGATCGGGCGCTCCCGGCTCTGACGGCGCCGACGGATCGAACGACGCGGAGACCGAGGAGTCGGACGGTTCCGACGGCGAGGCAGACGGCGACGACGGGTCCGCGGGCTCGTACTCCGTCGAGATGGCGCCGGTCGGCGAACTGACGCTCGACGCGGTCCCCGAGGACGTGATGGTCTACAGCCTGCTGTACGCGGACACGGCGGTCGCGTTCGGCCACGGCGACGCGGTGAACTCGCTCGGCTTCGACGCGGACGCCGGCGGGAACACGCTCGACGCCTACTACGCCGAGCTCGAAGGGGTCGAGTTCGATCGGGAAGGGGTCCGCCAGCTCAACTCGGGCTCGGGCGACGGGATATCGGTCGATCGAGAGCTGCTCTACGAGCTCGACTCCGACCTCCACCTGGCGGACCCCTGCCTGTTCGTCTCTTTCGACGGATGGGACCACGGCGACGTGGCGGAGGTCCGCGACAACGTCGGCCCGTGGTTCGGCAACGTGTACAGCCGCCGGAACTCCGATCCCCCGGAGCCGTGCCGCGACGGCTACGAATACTACGGTCTCTGGGAGATCGCCGAGCGCGTCGCGGGCGTGTTCCGCGAAGAAGAGCGCTACGAGGCGCTCGCGTCGGTCCACGACGACCTGATCGAGACGGTGCAGGCGGACCTCCCGCCGGAGGAGGAGCGCCCGACGGTCGGCACGCTCCTCTACATGGACGGGACCTACTACCCCTCGCGGATCGACCGGCCGGGGTTCGCCAACGCCCACGTGCGCCCCTTCGGCGCGGCCGACGCGTTCGGCGCCGACGACGTGACCGACGAGACCGCCTACGACCACGAGCAGCTGCTGGAGGTCGACCCCGACGTCATCCTCCACCAGTACGGGATCGAGTCCTACTACGACGTGGCCGGCGTCCGCGAGGAGCTCGCCGACCACGCCGTCGCCGGCGAACTCTCAGCGATCGAGAACGACCGGTTCTACCCGTCGGGGGACCCGGTGCAGGGGCCGATCATGAACCTCTTCCAGATCGAGATGACCGCGAAACAGCTGTTCCCCGAGCGGTTCGGCGAGTGGCCGGGCTACGAGCTCGGCGACGGCTACCCGGATATTCCGGAGTCCGAGCGCCTCTTCGACCGCGACCGGGTCGCGGACATCGTCGCCGGTGATGTGGAATGAGCGACCGGGCAAACCGCGAGGGGACCGACCGCGGCGAGGCCGCCGAGAAGATTGACTACGACGCCGTCGTGGTCGGCGGCGGTCCCGCCGGCTGTTCGGCCGCCGTCTTCCTCGCCCGCGAGGGAGTCGAGGTCGCCGTCTTCGACCGCGGTCGGTCGTCGATCGCGCGCTGTGCACACCTCGGGAACTACCTCGGTTTCCCGGCCGGGATCGACGTCGAGACGTTCTACGGCCTCCTGCACGACCACGTCGAGCGCGCGGGCACGGAGCTCGTCGCCGACCTCGTCGAGTCGGTCGAGTCGGTCGAGGGGCGAGACGACGGCGCGGACGGAACGTGCTTCCGCGTCACCCCACGGGAGGGCGACCCGGTCACCGCCCGCCGCGTGGTCGCGGCGACCCGGTACGACGGCGAGTACCTCCGCGGGCTCGACGACGACGCGGCGATGTTCGAGACCCGCGAGCACGGCGGCGAGGTCCACGAGCGCTTCGACCGGGAGTACGCCGATCCCGACGGGACGACGCCGGTCGACGGGCTCTACGTCGCCACCCCCTCCGAGGCCGACCGACAGGCCGTCACGGCGGCCGGGCGCGGCGCCCGCGTCGGGAAGCGGGTCGTCGCCGACGCGCGGATCGACGACGGCTGGTGGCCCGCGGCGGCCGAGGGCGTCGACTGGGTGCGCCGCGAGGCCGAGCGCGACGAGGAGTGGGCCGACCGCGAGCGGTGGATCGAGTGGTTCGACGACCAGCACGCCGACGCCCCCGTCGACCCGGACTCGGAGCGGTTCGCCCGGGTCCGCGAGGCGGCGATCGACGAGGCGCTGTCGGCGTACGTCGACGCCGACGAGGCCGAGTCCCGGGCGGCCGAGGGTCGGCGCGCGCTCGCCGGCCGCCTCGACCCCGACGCCGTCGTCGACGCGCACGACGCCGAGACCCTGCTCGACGCGATGGACGACGAGGACATCGCCGCGTACGCCGAGGGAGTGCGATGAGCGGCGGGGGGTCAGTCGCCGGTGAGGGCGCTGCGCGCCGGACGTCGGAGGGTCGGATCGGGTGGCTGTTCGACCCCAAGCTGGTCACGGTCGCGCTCGCCAGCCTCGCGGTGGTCGTCGCCGCGGGGCTCGTGCAGGTGAGCTTCGGCGCGTACTCGATGACGGTCGGCGAGGCGTGGCGGGCCGTCCTCGACCCGGCCGTCCTGCTCGACCCGCGGTGGCTGCTCAACTTCCTCGTCGGCGAGGAGCTGATGCGGGCGGTCACGGGGTTTCGGGGCGAGCTCCCGGAGCTGTCGCACGGCACGCTGATCGTCTGGAACATCCGCCTGCCGCGGGTGATCGTCGGGGCGATCGTCGGGATGAACCTCGGCGTCTCGGGGGCGATCTTCCAGGCGGTCACGAGGAACGAGCTCGCGAGCCCGTTCATCCTCGGCGTCTCCTCCGGCGCCGGGCTGATGATCCTGCTGACGCTGGTCGTGTTCGGGGGCCTCTCGGTGTTCCTCCCGCTGATCGCGGCGCTCGGCGGCGCGGTCGCGTTCCTGATCGTGTACGCCATCGCGTGGAAGAACGGGACGAGCCCCGTCCGGCTCGTGCTCGCGGGCGTGATCGTCGGGACCGTCTTCGGGAGCCTCCAGACGGCGCTGTTCTTCTTCGCCGACGACATCGGCGTCGTCCAGTCGGCGATCCAGTGGACGACCGGCTCGCTGACCGGGACGGACTGGGAACAGGTGCGGCTGGCGCTGCCGTGGACGGTCGTCGCGGTGCTCCTCTCGATCGCCGGCTCGCGCCAGCTGAACCTGCTCCTGCTGGGCGAGCAGACCGCCAAGTCGCTGGGGATGTCGATCGAGAAGGTGCGGTTCGCGCTGTCGGGCGTCGCCGTGCTCGCGGCGGCCGCGAGCATCGCGGTGGCCGGCATCGTCAGCTTCGTCGGGCTGATCGTCCCGCACGTGGTGCGGAACCTCGTCGGGAGCGACTACAAGCGGCTGATCGTCGGCTGTCTGTTCGTCGGCCCCGCGCTGATGGTCGCCGCCGACGTGGGCGCCCGGCTCGGGATGAGCGTGGTGACGGGCGCGGACGCGCAGATCCCGGTGGGGATCGTCACCGGGCTCGTCGGCGGGCCGTACTTCCTGTACCTGATGCGGAGACAGCAGAACATGGGTGAACTCTGAATGTCCATCGAACGCGCGAACGCGACGGATCCGGACGAACTGAGCGGCGCGAACGCACCGAGCGAAACGGACGGGGAGCGCGCGGCGGCGGACGCCGCCGACGCGAGCGACCTCGACGCCGAGGGGCTCGTGTTGGGGTATCCGACCGCCCCTGAGCCGGTCGTCGACGGCGCCTCGCTCGCGGCCGAACCGGGGGCGGTCACCGCCCTCGTCGGCCCGAACGGCTCGGGCAAGAGCACCCTGCTGAAGGGGTTGGCGAACCAGATCGCGCCCGAGGACGGCTCGGTGCTCCTCGACGGGCGCGACGTGCACTCGATGGACACGAAGGCGCTCGCCCGGAAGCTCGGCCTGCTGTCACAGGAGAGCACGTCGCCGGACGGCATCACCGTCGAGGACCTGGTCCATCACGGTCGCTATCCGCACCGCGGCTTCTTCGAGCGAACAACCGCCGAGGACGCCCGCGCGGTCGACCGCGCCATCGAGCTGGCGGGCTGTGGCCACCTCAGGGACCGCGAGGTCGGGAGCCTCAGCGGCGGACAGAAGCAGCTCGCGTGGATCGCGATGGTCCTCGCGCAGGACACCGACGTGCTCCTCTTAGACGAGCCGACGACGTTCCTCGACTTACACCACCAGATGGAGGTGATGGAGATCGTCGAGACGCTGCGCGACGAGAGCGACGTCACGGTCGTCGTCGTGCTCCACGACATCGAACAGGCCGCGCGGCTCGCCGACCGGATGGTCGCGCTCAAGGACGGCGAGATACGGGCCCGCGGTCCCCCGGAAGAGGTCGTCACCGAAGACCTGCTCGCGGACGTGTTCCGTGTCGACGCCGAGGTCGTCGCCACCGAAAACGGTCCCCGCGTCACGCCGCTGCGCGCGCGGCACGAGGGTTCGGAGTAGGGGCCGAGTCCGAGCGGCATCGGTTCTTTTAGGCCGGCCTAAAGATCGAAGCGGTTAAATCGTTTTAGGCTAGCCTAAAAATATGCCCAGAGACGACGCGGCACGCGGAGCACCGACTCGCAGAGCGTTCGCGAAGTACGGCGGCGCGGTCGCCCTCGGCGGACTCCTCGCCGGCTGCACCGGCGGCGGGGACGGCGCCGACGGCGGCGGCGGCGCGGAGAGCGGCGACGGCGACGCGGAGAGCAACTCGACGTCCTCGACCGAATCGGAACCCGACGACGACGCGTCCGCCGGGCTCCCGTACACCGCCTCCATGGAACCCGTCGGCGAGGTGACCTTCGAGGCGGTCCCGGAGCGGTGGATCGCGTACGACGGCGGCTTCGCGGACATGGCCGTCGCGCTGGGGAAAGGCGACGGGCTGGCCGGCATCGGCAACGCCGACCGGTACTACACGTACGTCTACGACGAGCTCCCGGGCGTCGAGGTCGACCGGAGCCCGATCGAGGCGTACCCTGAGGTCAGGACGAAAGAGGAGTTCTACGAGCTCGACGCTGACCTCCATCTGTACGACCCCCAGATGCTCGTCAACTGGTTCGACTGGGGGGAAGACGACGTCGAGGAGATCCGCGACAACGTCGCCCCGTTCTTCGGCAACCTGATCTTCCGGCGGTCGGACGGGTGGCACGACTACCGGTACTACACGCTGTACGAGGCGTTCGAGCGGGTCGCGGCGGCGTTCGACGAGCGCGAGCGCTACGAGGCGTTCGCCGAGCTCCACGAGTCGTTCATCGCGGACGTGCAATCGCGCCTTCCGCCGGCGGACGACCGGCCGAGGGTGTTCCTGACGTTCGAGGGAACCGACGAGCCGGAGACGTTCTCTCCGTACCGACTGGTCGACAAGGGGACGAGCAAGAAGCAGTGGCTCGATCTGGGCGTGACCGACGCGCTCGCGGGGACGGACGTCGAGAACCTCAGCACCACGAACCGCGGCGAACTCGACTACGAGAACCTGCTCGAAGTGGACCCCGACGTGATCCTCGTCCGCGGGCACGAGCGC
This sequence comes from Halorubrum sp. B52, assembly GCF_059752555.1. Lineage (NCBI taxonomy): Archaea > Methanobacteriati > Methanobacteriota > Halobacteria > Halobacteriales > Haloferacaceae > Halorubrum > Halorubrum sp. B52. The sequence continues at coordinate 335,004 of NZ_MWTG01000008.1, forward strand.
AAATCCCCGACGGAGTTCCGCGACACCGTCCTCGCGTACATGGAGGACCACCCCGTCGGAAGCGAGCTCACGGCGGTCCAGAACGGCCGCGTCTACCGCGGCGGCTACCTCTACCAGGGGCCGATCCACAACCTCTTCCTGACCGAACGGGCCGCGAAGCAGATGTATCCGGACGAGTTCGGCCCCGTCACCGACGACGCGGAGCTGTTCGACCGCCAGCGCGTCGCGGACATCGTCAACGGGGACCTGTAGATGCGCGCCCGCGAGTGGGCCGTCGCTGCGACATACGGCGACCCGACCGACTACGACGTCCCGGCGCTGCCCGCGTGGCGGGTCGAACGCGGCGCGTGCGGAGACCTCGCGTTCGCGGCGATCGACGGCGAGGAGCCGTTTATCGCCGCCGCCAACCCGGTTCGGGTGCGGCGATGACCGGTGCGTCCTCGCTCTCTCGGCTCCCGGGGCCGGGCGCGACGCGCGACCGAAGCCACTTCCTCGTTCCGCTCGTGTCGACGGGTATGGATTCGAACCACGCGTCGGCGGCCCAGCACCGAGACCGTCTCCGACGAAGCGGACGGGTGTTCGACCGATGACCGAGACACAGCCCACCGAGCGCGACGTGGTCGTCGTCGGCGGCGGCGTCGCCGGGCTCTCGGCGGCCGTCTTCACGGCGCGCCAGGGGCTTGACACGCTCGTCGTCGACCCGGGCGAGTCGCTCCTCCGACGGAACGCCCACCTGGAGAACTTCCCCGGGTTCCCGCTCGGCGTCAACGCCCGGCAGCTGCTCGACCTCCTCGGCGAGCAGGCCGAGACCGCCGGCGCGGACCGGGTCGACGCGCGGGTGACGCGGGTCGAGGTCGTCGACGCGGCCGACTCCGGTGACGGCGACGGCGACGACGACCCGGACGGGACAGACCCGAACGACGACGCTCGGTTCGCCGTCGCCACCGACGGCGGCGACCGGATCCGGACGCGGTACGTCGTCGCGGCGACGAAGAACGAGGTCGGCTACCTCGACGGGATCGACGGCGTCGGAATCCTCGACCGCGGGAAGGCGTACGTCGACGTCGACGAGCGCGGCCGGACCGGCGTCGACGGGCTGTACGCGGCGGGGCGGCTCGCGGAGAAGCCCCACCAGGCCGCGGTCTGCGCCGGCCACGGCGCCGAGGTCGCGGTCACGCTGCTGGAGGACGACGACGCCCCCTTCTACCACGATTGGGTGGCGCCGGAGGGGTACTTCACCGACCGCGGCCGCGACCTGCCGCCGGGCTGCGAGGAGATCGGCGCCGACGAGCGTCGCGAGCGCGAGGCCGCCTCGCTGGACGCGACCCGCGAGCGGTTCGCGGAGCCGCACCCCGACCCGCAGGAGACGCACCCGAGCCTGGAGGAGTGACCCGATGCGGAGCGTGACCGCGACGTGATCGGGACGACGCTGGCCGCGATCAGCGACCACATCGAAGCGCTCGCGTCGGCCGACGGCGACTACTCGCTCGTCTGCGCGCGCTACGGCGACCGGCCGGTCCCCGCGGCCGGGCTCCGCTTCGAGAGCCGCGCCGCCGCGCGCGCCGCGGCCCGCGCCACCGAGCAGTACCGCGACGCGCTCCGCCGGTACGACCCGCAGGTGCCGTACTACGACGTGATCGTCCGGCAGGAGTACGCGACCGACGACGCGCTCGGTCCCGGCTCCGTCGAGGGCGACCGCGACGCCGGCTCCCGCCGCTGCGACGGCAACGATGAGCACGACGTGCGGCGGTTCTCGGCGGCCGAGGCGGCGGACTGGTCGCTCTCCGACCCCGTCGTGAACGGGACCGGAGACCGCCCCTCGGACGGCGCCCGCGACCCGGGCCCGGACAGCGCCTCGAGCCCGAACTCCGCACCGAGCCGCGACCTCGTCGGATTCTGCCACGACGCGGCGGCCGCGGTGTTCGAGGCGCTCTCGGCGGCCGACCACGACGCCGTCGAGTCGGCGGTCATGGACGCGTACTTCGCGCTCGCGGAGGAGCGGTCGGACCCGGACGACCTCTGTCTCCGCCTCCTCGAGGCGATGGCGTCCGAGCTGCGTCGCGGCCTCGAGCCGACGGAACAAGCCGCGGTGCTGGCCGACGCCGCGTCGCGGCTCCCAGCCGCGCCCGACGCCGACCCGGTCGCCGGGGCGTTCGAGCGGCTCGCCGGGGCGGGGGTCGTCGGGAGCTACGCGGCCGACTCGGCCGGCGCCGAGGCCCCGACGGAGTCGGTCGCGGTCCGGGTGTCGGGGTACGCCCTGACCCCGCGGGACGGGCGGTTCCCGACGCTCCCGGTCGTCCTCGAACTGTGCCGGCACGGGGACCGGTCGCCCCCGCCGGCGACGGTCCGCGTCGCCGACGTCGAGGACGGCTGGCGGCTCCGGATCGAGCGCGCAGCCGATGGCGGACCCGCCTCCGGCGACGAGCCGTCCGGGCTGGCGAGCGCCCCGATCCGGGAGTAGGGAGACGGTCGGGACTACTCGGCGTCGGCGGTGCCGCCGGACTCGCCGTCGTCGCCGTCGCGGTCGGCCGCCTCGATCCGAACGAGGTCGGCCTCCACGTCCTCGACGAAGGCCCCCTTCCCGCCGACGGTGACGGCCCCCTCGTCGGTCTCCACGACGAGCGAGTGTTGGACCGGGAACTCGTTGTTCGTCGGCTCGACCAACCCTTGTTTCGCCTCGACGACGCGCCCCGCGAGCTCGACGGCCTCGTCGCTCTCCGTCCGTCGCCCGCCGACGGTCACGCGCGGCGTCTCGCCGGCGCGGAGGCGGAGCGTCGCCTGCAGGACGGCGTGCCGGAAGTTCCCGTACTCGACGGGAAGCGGCGCCGGCGGCGCGGTCGCGACCTCGCTCGCTGCCGGCCAGTAGTTCCCGAGGAAGGAGCCGACGATGACGGGCGCGAGCTGCTCCTGCGAGAAGCGGATCGCCTGCCGGTCGGTGTCGGACCGGCGGAGCAGCTCGGGCGGCGCGACGACGCCGGCCGCGGAGTCGACGGTGAGGAGCGTGGGCATCGCCTCGCTCCACGTCCGAACGACGCTGGCGACGCTCTCGAGGCCGACCGCGTCGCCGCCGGAGTCGACCGCGTCGCCGTCGGCGTCTCCCACCGGCGTCCCCTCGACGTCGGAGACGACGAGGAGCACGAGCACGCCCCGGTCGACCGCGTCCGCGAGCGACTCCCGGACCTCCGGGAGGTGGTCGGCCGCGATCGACAGCGTCACCTCCGACTCCGCGTCGTCGAGCAGCGACCTGATCCGCTTGAGGACGGTGACGCGGGACTTGATCACCTCGAACTGCTCGGCCCGCCGCTCCACCCGCGAGAAGCGCTCCTCCAGGCCGGGCCGGATCGCGTCGACGTCCGATCGGAGGCGGTCGATGACCTCGTCGGGCGGGTTCGCGCGGATCGTCGTCGGCACGACGTGGTCGTTCACCTCGACGAATCCGCGGTCCGCGAGCGACTCGCTCACGCTGTAGACGTAGCGCTTCGACACGCCGGCGGCGTCAGCGATCGTGCTCGCCTTCGCCTCGCCGTGCGCCAAGAGACTGAGATACGTGTCGATCTCCTTGTCCGAGAGCCCGAATCGGCGGAGGAGGTCGTTCAGCGTCCGGTCGTCCATACGGACAGAGGACGAGGCGACCTCTTATAAGGGTCGGCCGGTGCGGCGAGCGCCTCCCTCGCCGCCTCTCATCTGAGGACGGCGACGGCGTCGACGTCGACCTCGGACCCGACCTCGCGGTCACCGAACAGGTCGGCCTCGACCCCCTCCGGCACCGCGACGGTCGCCGGCTCGCTCGCGAAGTTGACGACGACGAAGAGGGCGTCGTCTCGGTTCTCCGCGGCTCGGACCCACGCGGTCACCCGCTCGGGGTCGCCGTCGACGACGGTCACGTCGGCGGCGGGGTCGTCGAACGCGACGGCGCCCTCCCGCAGGAGCGGCTCGCGCTCGCGGAGCGCGGCGAGCTCGCGGTGGAAGTCGGTGAGGTCGTTGTCGCCGTCGTGCCAGCGGATCGGGCCCCGGTACGTCTCGTTGCCCCGCTCCTGGCCGGCGTAGATCATCGGCGCGCCGGGGAGCGCGAAGACGGTCGCGGCGGCGGCCTTCAGGGCGTCGCGGCCGTGCTCGGCGAGGTACCGCTCCTCGTCGTGGTTCTCGACGTAGCGGAGCTGCGCGCCCGGGTCGTCGAAGCCGAGCCACGCGGCGCGGTCGAACGCCTCGGCGACCGCGTCCGCGGGCGCCCTGCCGGCGCCGACATCGCCGAGGACCCCGTACAGCGAGCTGTCGTAGTGGAGGTCGAACTCCCCCTCGCCGTAGAAGGGGTCGTGCGGGAGCGTCTCGTCGAGCAGGAGGACGTCGTCGGGGACGAGGTCGGCGACCTCCTTCCAGAAGCCGTGCGGGACCCCCCACGCCACGTCGGCGCGGAAGCCGTCGACGACGGCGGCCCACTCGTCGACCACGTCCAGCAGCCACGCCCGGACGGTCGGGCTGTCGAAGTTGAGGTTGGGGATCCGCCGCCAGTCGAAGTAGTACTCCGGCATGTCGCCGGGCGCGAGCTCCGCCCAGTCGGTGTCGGTCACGTCGAAGGTGCCGTTCGCCCGCCGGTAGTGGTCGGCGTACTCCTCGACGCCAGCGGCGTGCATCTGGAACGCGGGGTGGTCGCGGGAGGTGTGGTTGATCACCAGGTCGAAGATCACTCGGATCCCGGCGTCGTGGCAGGTCTGGACCAGGGATTCGAACGCCGCCCGGGAGCCGAGGTCGCTCGCCGTCTCGTAGTAGTCGGTGACGTGGTAGCCGTGCTCCGTCGGCGAGGCGAGCACTGGGGTCAGCCAGAGCGCGTCCACGTGCAGGCTCTCTAAGTATGGTACGCGGCGCTCGATCTCGCGGAACGTCGTCGGGAGGGTGTCGCCCGCGAACGACCGGACGAAGACCTCGTAGATCGTCGGCGCGTCCGCCCACGCCGGCGGCGCGTGGGGGTCGGTGACCGCGACCGGCGCGCCGTCGTCGCCCGGGGCGCCGGCGGGGTCGCTCTCGCCGTCGGCCTCGCCGGGCCGGGGTCCGATCCGCACCGTCTCGGCGGCTCCGTACCGCTCCGTGTGCGGGACCGCGTGGATCCGGAGACCGTCGCCGCCGAGCGCGGCGTCGGGGATCGCATCGAGCGGGACCGCGAGGGTGGCACCGTCCGCGAGCGACTCGATCCGCGCGATCGCCTCCGGGGCCGCGTCGCGGTCGTCGACGAGGAAATCGACGTCGGCGGGGGAGCCGTCCGGCTCGTCGCGGTCGCCCAGCGCGGGCGGCACGTCGACGTCGGCCGTCAGGACGACCGTCGGCCCGTCGTTTCCGGCCTCCGTACCGGATTCGGCGTCTCCGGCGTCCTCGACGCGAACGTCGAGCGACAGCCGGGGACGTCCGGGGCCCGGGACCTCGACGACGTCGCCGTGCTCGTCGCCGGGGTCGTCGTTGGCGACGAAGCCGAACCGGTGGCGGCCCGGGGGCACTCGGGTCTCGAGGACCCAGTCGTCGCCGTCGCGCTCGGGGCGGTCGCGGGCGAGGAGCCGCTCGTTGTGCGCCCACATCAGCGAGACGCGGTCGACGTCGGCGTCGGCGACCGGGAGGTCCGCGGCCGGGACGCGGAGTTCGACCTCCCGGCGCTCGTCCGGGAAGGCGCGCACGCGCTGGCGGTGCGTCCCGTCGGGCGCGTCGAGCGTCAGGACGTACGTCCCCGGCGCGTCCGGTCGGAGGTGGACGACCGGGGCGTCGGACCGACTCGTCGCGCCGGCGACGAGGACCGGCGGGACCGCCGCTCGCCCGCCCTCGCTCTCGTTCCGTGGCCCGTCGCCGCCGGCGACGGCGCTCGCGGCCGGCGCGTCGCGGACCGTCCACTCGTACGTCCCGTCCGGGTCCGGGGACCGCGGCGCCAGCTCGACGGACTCGCCGACGCTCGCCGTCCGCGGGGGTCCGGGTTCGTGCATGGGGGTACCCGGGCGCCCCCCGGCTTGAGGGTTTCCGTCTCTGAAACTCACGAACAATAATTACACCAAAACTTCATACGCGGAGCGGTCGTTCGTCCGCGTAATGCAACTCCGCGACGCGCTCGACGACTACAAGCGCAACGCCGGTCACGCCACCCGGTTCCCCGGCGAACGGCGGACCGTCACCGGGCGGTTCTCCGGCGGCGAGGGGCGGCTCGTCCACGTCGACGGCGACGGCGAGCTCCGCGACTTCGGCTACCCGCTGACCGGGCAGACGGGGTTGGTCCGCTCGCGGATCGGGCTCGCGGTCGGCGACGAGATCACCTGGCTCGACGAGACCCCCACCGAACAGCGGTACGTCGGCGACGCGACGCTGATCGAGACCGTCCACGGGGCGGACGCCGCCACCGTGACCCGCCACGACGTCACGCTTGGGGACGCGCACGTCACGCGCGCGACGGTCGACGTCGGCGAGGACGGGCACGCGAACGTCGACCCCGACGCCCTCTCGCTCGTCGTCTACGCCCGGTTCGCCCCGGACGGCCGCGACGACCGGATCGGCCAGCTCCGGTACGACGACGCGGTCGAGGTGTACCACGCCGACGAGCGCGACTTCCTCGCGAGCGCCACCGGCTTCGCGGACCTCCGCGGCCAGCTCCCGGCGACGTTCCCCGAGCTCGTCGACGACGCGCCGACCGACCTCCCCCGCGACCGCGACGGCGACCGCTACGAGGAGGAGCGGCTCTCCGGCGAGGTGATCGCCGACGTCCCCTTCGAGAACGGCGTCGCGACGGTCGCGTCGCTGCTGACCGACCGCGACGAGACGCCGCGCGAGGCGGCCCGCGCCCGGCTCGACGAGCTCTTCTCGGAGCTCGACTCCGCCGACGCGCTCGCCGCGGCCGCGGACGAGACGACGCCCTCGGTCCCCGCGTCGGCGCCGGCCCGCGAGTCGCTGGTCGCCGACCTCCGCGTGCTCTCGCTGCTCTCGGCCGAATCGGGACTCCGGATCGCCGGCCCCGACTTCGACCCGTTCTACGCGACCTCCGGCGGCTACGGTTACACGTGGTTCCGCGACGACGCGGAGATCTCGACGTTCCTGCTCGGCGCCGACGACCGGCTCGGGCTCGGGCTCGACGACTGGCACGCCCGCTCGGCCGCGATGTACGTCGCCACGCAGCGCCCGGACGGCTCGTGGCCCCACCGCGTCTGGCCGCGGAACGGCGCGCTCGCGCCCGGCTGGGCGAACGCCCGCATCGAGGACGGCCCCGACGTCGACTACCAGGCCGACCAGACCGGCAGCGTCATCGCCTATCTCGCGCAGGCGCGCGCGGCGGGCGTGGACGTCGCCGACCTCGACGCGACCCTCGTCGCCGCGCTCGCCGGGCTCGACGAGACGCTGGAGGACGACGGCCGCCCCGTCGTCTGTCAGAACGCGTGGGAGGACAGCGCCGGGCGGTTCGCGCACACCGCGGCGACGTTCCTCGAGGCGTACAGCGAGCTCGCGCTCCACGGTCAGGGACTGGCCGCGGGCGACCTTGACGCCCTCGACGCCGCCGACCTCCCGGACGACCTCGCCGGCCACGCCCGCGACCAGGCGACGCGCGTGTACGACGCGCTCGACGACCTCTGGGTCCCCGAGCGCGGCTGTTACGCGCTCCGCGAGACGCCCGAGGGGGCGATCGACGACAGGCTCGACTCCTCGACGCTGTCGCTGGCGAGCGCGCACCGGTCGTACGACGCGCTCGGTGAGAGCGACGGGAGCGGCGGGGCGGGCGGGGCCGTCGACGACGAGCGCCTCGACCGGCTCGTCTCGCACGTGGAGACGGTCGTCGACGGGCTCGCCCACGAGAGCGACGAGATCTCGGGGCTGATCCGGTACGAGGGCGACGGCTGGCGGCGGGCCGGGCAGCTCTCGGAGAAGGTGTGGACCGTCTCGACGGCGTGGGGCGCGAACGCCTGCGCCGAGCTCGCCGCCCTGCTCGCGGCCCGCGGGGACCCGCGGGCCGACCGGATGGCCGAGCGCGCCCGCGAGCTCCTCGCGCACGTCTCGCCCGGCGGAACGCTGTGCGAGTCGACGAGCTACCTCCCGGAGCAGTTCTTCGACGACGGAACGCCCGACAGCGCGACCCCGCTCGGCTGGCCGCACGCCATCCGGCTGGCGACGGTCGCGCTGCTCGACGACGAGGACCTCCTCTCGGCGGAGCCGGTCCCGGCCGACGACTGACCGGGAGCGGTCGGCGACGCGATTCGACTGGCGCGGTGTCGAGGTCGCGGTCGGGGACGGGAGGGCCGCGGTGTCACGTCGCGTCCGCGAGCGCGGCGCCGCCGGTCTGCTGGACGACGTAGTAGACGATGATCGAGACGGTGACCAGCGGGTCGGCGAACGGCAGCGAGACCAGCAGCGCGATCCCGAGGTTCTTCAGATTCGTGGTGAAAAACAGGGAGAACGCCCGGTCCCGGTCGATGCCGAACGCGCGCTGACAGCCCGCGGTGAGCGCCGCGCCGACGCCGAACAGGAGGCCCGAGACGCCGACGACGGCGAGCAGCGCCGCGGCGTCGACCCCGCCGACGCCGGCGCCGGCCACGGCCGTGTAGATCAGGAGGAGTATCGCGAGCGTCGAACTTCGCTCGATCGCCTCGGTCGACAGCGCGTCGGTCGGGACGGCCGCCGCGAGCAGCACCCCGCCGCCGACGATCACGGCCAGGTCCGTGAGGATCGACGCGGTCGGCACGGCCATCCGCGACCCGACGAGCCGGGTGAGCACGAGGGGAGTCGCCACCGGCGCGAGGAGCAGCGACGCGATCGAGGTGAGCGTCGCCAGCTGCACGTCGCCGCGCGCGAGCCGCGTCCAGATTATCGCGCTCCCCGCGGTCGTCGGCACCGAGAGCGCGATCGCGAACCCGAGGGCGGGCGCGTCCGCGAGCGCGGGCTCGACGAGGCGCATTCCCGCGAGCGGCAACACGACGTACGAGAGACAGAGCGAGAGGGCCACGACCGCGACGTACGACGAGTAGTCGATCGACGCGAACCGGACCCCCCGGAGCGACGTGAACACGAGGAAGACGACGAGCGGCGTGATCAGCGGATCGAGGTACGGCGACAGCTGCGGAACGAGAACGCCGACGGCGGCGGCCCCGAGCACGAGGAGAACGTTCGAGAACCGCGAGACGGGACCCCGGATCATCTGTGAAATCGACGTGGAATGAGTGTCACCGCCGGTCGGTTAATAACCCGATGGTTGCGGTCACGGGCCCTCACCGCGCGCCTCGCTCCGTCGCCGGCGGCGGTCAGCGCCGCTCGCGCCTCGCCTTCGGTGCACCGTTTCGAGTCCGACGCCGACCGTGCCGAGAGGCCCCGTCGGCACCGGTCCGGTCCCCCCTACCGCCACTCGGCGCGCGGCACGCAGTCGGCCTCCCGGACCGTGATCCACCGCGTCGTCCGCTCGTCGGGATCGCGGTCCCGTTCGAAGAACGTCACCTCCCCGTCTCCAGAGCCGTCGTCGGTCCGCCTGCAGACGAGCTCCGGGCGCTCGGCACGGACACGCGTCGATGACGTGGACATACGTCGCGATTCGCTCGGCATCACATAATAACTGTTGATTTCGATCGATACTATTGAAAACTACAACAGTTGTGAATGGTAATTATTCTCTTCCGAGGAAGAACGGCGCCCGTTCGGCTACAGCCGGACGGGAACGCCGCGCTCGTCGAGGTACCGCTTCGTCTCCTCGATGGTGTAGTCGCCGAAGTGGAAGATGGAGGCCGCGAGCCCCGCGTCGGCGTTCGCCTCGGTGAACACCTCGTACATGTCCTCGGGGCCGCCGCAGCCGGAGGAGGCGATGACGGGGGTCGAGACGGCGTCGCAGACGGCCGTCATCAGCGGGATGTCGTAGCCGTCCTTCGTCCCGTCCATGTCGATGGAGTTGACGAACAGCTCGCCGGCGCCGCGCTCCTCGGCCTCCTTCGCCCACGAGACGGCGTCGATCCCGGTCCCCTCGCGGCCGCCCTTCTTCGTGCACTCGAACCACACCGTCTCGCCGTCGTCGTCCTCGTAGAAGTGCTCGCCCGCGTCGTCGTGCCGGCGGCGCGCGTCGACGGAGATGACGATACACTGGCTGCCGAACGCCGCGGCGCCCTCCTCGATGAGTTCGGGGCGCTCCAGGGCGCCCGTCGTGATCGAGACCTTGTCGGCGCCGGCGCGGAGCGTCTCCTTGATGTCGGCCTTCGTGCGGATGCCGCCGCCGACCGTGAGGGGAATGAAACACTCGTCTGCGACCGCGTTCACCACGTCGAGCATCGTCTCGCGCCCCTCGGCGCTCGCGGTGATATCGAGGAAGACGAACTCGTCGGCGCCCGCGGCGTTGTACTTCTTCGCCAGCTCGACCGGGTCGCCGGTGTACTCCAGGTTCTCGAAGTTGACGCCCGTGTACACCGCCGCGTCCCCGTCGTCGTCGAGGTCGACGTCGATACAGGGGATGATCCGCTTCGTGAGTCCCATTCGTTACCGGCCGTAGACGACGACGGGGGTTAAAAGGCGCGGGGACGCGAGGGCGCTCCGCGCCGCCCGCGGGTCGCTCGCCGACCGTCGGCGGCCCGTCACTCCTCCCGCTCCCGCCGGTCGTACTTCGCCACGGCCCGGTCGGCCCGGTTCGAGATCCCGTTCGGGTTCCGGGCCGGGCTCCGGTCGCGGCCTCGGGCGACGAGCCCGTCCGAGCCGCCGCCGGCGAGCCCGACGAGCACGTCGCGGCCGGTCGCGGCCCACCGTGAGGGCGTCGACTCGCCGCGGACCACGTCGACGGCCGCGCCGATCGCGTCCGTCGCGGCGTGCGACCCGACCCGCGCCACCACCGTCGGCCTGACGCCGTAGTTCTTTAAGAGTCGGTAGGCGAGCGCCCGGTACTTCCAGCCCCACTCGCGGGCGCTGCGCCCGCCGTCGGCCGCGGTCGGGCTCGGCAGCTCCTTCGTCGCGGCGAGGTCGTCTCGCCACGCGACCTCGCAGCCCATCCGCGCGAGCCGGTGGGCCGCGTCGCGCGCGCCGCCGGTCCGGAGGTACTCGTCGAAGCCGTCGAGGTCCCGGAGCGTCTCCCGCCGGAAGGCGACGTTCCCGCCCGCGAAGTAGGTCACGTCGCGGCCCGCGATCGTCCGGCGTTCGGGGCCCGCGTCCGGCTCGTCCGCGTCGTCCGCGTCCGCGTCGTCCGCGTCGCCGGCGCTGTCTCCCCCACCGTCAGCGCCCGCCTCGGTCCGCCGAGCCGGCTCGATCGGCGTCACCGGTCCCGTCACCGCGTCGGCGTCGGCGAGCCCGGTTCGGAGGGCGTCGAGCCATCCCTCGCCGATCCGGTTGTCGTAGTCGACCAGCGCGACCGCGTCGCCGGTCGCGATCTCGATGCCGGCGTTGCGGGCGACGTTGACCGTGCGGTCCGAGATCTCCACGAGCACGTCGACGTCGTCGCGGTCGCGGACCATCCCGGTCGTCCCGTCCGCGGAGGGGCCGTTGGCGACGATCACCTCGGCGGCTGGGGCGTGCGTCGCCAGCGCGTCGAGACAGGCGGCCAGCCGGTCCCGCCCGTTGAGGGTCGGTACGACGACCGAGAGCTCCATACGCTCGGGTATCGGGACGAGGGATTAAAAAGGGCTCCGTGCGGCGTCGACGGTCGGTTCGCTCCGACCGTCGAGCGACCGGCTCAGATAGTCAGGTAGTACACCTGTTTGCGCGCGTCCTTGAAGCTGTAGCGGGAGTCGACGAGCCCCTCCTCCTCCAGGCGGTTGAGCGCGTAGCGAACGGTCCGGTCGGGGAGGAGCGACTCCTCGGCGAGTCCGCCCTGCGAGAGCGGCGAGTCGCCCTCGAGTACTTTGGCGACGAGCTTGGCGCTGGGCGGCAGCTCGCGCAGACGATCGCGATATTCGCTCTCCGAGAGGCGGTCCTGGTCGGCGGTCTCCGCTGGACTGGTACTCATGTTACATCAGAACTCTTTGCCTATTGGTAAAGGTTAGCTACATATTGGGGAATCCGATTGGGATAATATAATGTGTTAATATCACGTCTCAGACGAGCGATTATCCCGATCGATCGGGATGTTTTCCCCGCTTCCCGCCGTACGCGTCTCCGTGATTCCCGAGTCTCACGTCGACATCTTCGAGCGCGAGTCGTACGCCCACCTCGCGACGGTGACTCCCGACGGATTCCCGCACGTCACGCCGGTGTGGGTCGACCACGAGGACCGCGAGTACGTCCTCGTGAACACGGCCCGCGGGCGGCGGAAGGAGCGGAACGTCAGGCGAAACCCGAAGGTCGGAGTCAGCGTGCTCGATCCGGACGACCCGTACCGCTACGTCTCGGTCCGCGGCGAGGCGGAGCCGACCGAGGAGGGAGCGAAAGCGCACATCGACGAGCTCGCGCGGCGGTACTTCGACGTCGACGAGTACCCCCACCACGGCGAGGAGTCGGGGCCGCGGGTGATACTCGAGATCTCGACCGACGCCGTCTCGACGAGCGGGTAGCGGCCGATCGGAGCCGGCGAGCGCCGACCCCACCGCGACCGGCGAATGCCGACGCCGTCCCCGACCGCATCCAGTACGGTTTTGTCGGTCGGGCTTGCAGTACGGACAACGTGAAGGGACAGGACTGGTACCAGGCCGACGAGGTCGCGGAGGAGTACGAGGACGTCCGATTCTCGGGCGGCGGAGAGCTCATCGATCGACGCGAGAAGGAGGCGGTGCTCTCCGCGCTCGGACCGATCGAGGAGGGCCACCGCGTGCTGGAGGTCGCCTGCGGCACCGGCCGGTTCACGACGATGCTCGCGGACCGGGGCGCCGACATCGTCGGCATCGACATCTCCCGGGAGATGCTCGAACAGGGCCGCGCGAAGGCGGTCGAAGGGGGGTTGTCGGACCACGTGGAGTTCGTTCGCGGCGACGCCTCGCGGCTCCCGTTCCCCGACGACCACTTCGACTCGGTGGTCGCGATGCGCTTCTTCCACCTGATGGAGGACCCGGTGCCGTTCGCCCGCGAGCTGTGCCGCGTCAGCGCGGATCAGGTGTTCTTCGACACGTTCAACCGCCGCAGTCTCCGGACGCTGTACACCTGGCTGCTCCCGATGGGCTCTCGGCTCTACTCCGAGCGACAGGTCGTCGACATGCTCCGCGCTGCGGACCTCACGCTCGCCGACGAGGAGCACGACTTCGTGCTGCCGTACGGCTTCTACCGCGAGCTCCCGGGCCCCGTCGCGAAGCCCTTCCGCGTCCTCGACGAGGTCGTCGGCGACACGATTCCGGGCGACTACGTGGCGTCGGTCTCCTACTGGGACGCCCGCGTCTCCGCCGACGGCGACGACTGATCTGCCCCGCCGACGGCGACGACTGATCTGCCCCGCCGACGGCGACGACCGATTTCCTTCCCCTCGACGTCACCGCCGCCCGACAGCCTCCCGTCCCGCGCGAACGCGTCCTGCCCGACGCCCCCGATCGACCGCGTCCCGCGCGGCTCAGTACGTGTGGATGACTTCGCCGCACCGGAGACACTCGATCGTGTCGCTCCGGAACAGCCGCTCCTTCTTCTCCGTCGGCCCGTTACACTCGGGACAGACGCCGAGGTTCCGCCCGTCCGCGACGCGCGCGGACAGGTCGAGGAACCGGTTCTCAAGCGTCTCGATCCGCTCGGACTGCTCTTCGACCACGGACTCGAGCTCCTCGATCGTCCCCTCGCGGTCCTCCAGCGCCGCCGAGAGCGCCTCGACGCGGTCCTCGTACGTGTCGAGCGCCTCCACGTCGATGGCCGTCGTCTCCGCGGGCTCCGTCTCCGTCGTCCGCTCCGTCCCCTCTTCGGTGTCGTCCGCCGTTCGGGTCGCCGTCTCGGTCTCGTCGTTCGCCATACGGGTATTACGGACGCCAGAGCGGTTTCGTTTCGGGTCACTGGTAAGGTCCGCGCCGCCGGCGACGGTCGACACCGGACGGTGACCGCGGTCGTTCGCGGCGCCGAGCGCGCTCACGCCCGCGGAACCGGTATTTATTTCTAGACTTCAACATTAATATAAAGTCTCGTTCCGATCCGGCGAGAACGCGTACCTTACTATGCTGTGTGGAAGTTGATTGTTTTATGGGCGGTATCCGTAACTGCGTATGGATCCGACAGTACTACAGGCAGGGTTCGACGTCCTCGGGGACGGCCGGCCCGAAACGCTGTGGCTAGGTATCGGGACGCTATTCATGCTCATCGGGACCTTCTACTTCATCGCCAAGGGCTGGGGGGTCACGGACAAGGAGGCCCGTGAGTACTACGCGATCACGATCCTCGTGCCGGGCATCGCGTCGGCCGCGTACCTGTCGATGTTCTTCGGCATCGGGCTGTCAGAGGTCGAAGTCGTCGGCCGCGGGACGCTCGAGATCTACTACGCGCGGTACGCCGACTGGCTGTTCACCACGCCGCTGCTGCTGCTCGACCTGTGTCTCCTCGCGAAGGTCGACCGGGTCACCACCGGGACGCTCATCGGCGTCGACGCGCTGATGATCGTCACCGGCCTCATCGGCGCCCTCTCGGAGACGATGCTCGCGCGGTACTCCTGGTGGCTGTTCAGCACGATCGCGTTCGTCTTCGTGCTGTACTACCTCCTGACGAGCCTCCGCAGCGCGGCGAAGCAGCGCTCGGAGGAGGTGCAGAGCACGTTCAACACCCTGACCGCGCTGGTGGCGGTCCTCTGGACCGCCTACCCGATCCTGTGGATCCTCGGGACCGAGGGCGCGGCCGTCGTCGGCCTCGGCGTCGAGACGCTCGCGTTCATGGTGCTCGACGTGACCGCGAAGGTCGGGTTCGGGTTCGTCCTGCTGCGCAGCCGCGCCATCCTCGGTGACACCGAGGCGCCGGAGCCGTCCGCCGGCGAGGCGTCGGCCGCCGACTGAGGACCCTCCCCGCTTCGAACCGATCGAAGAATCGTTGTAGCACCTTTTTGTACGACTCAACGGGTATGTCCGACGACTCGTACGATCCCGTCGCCGTACTGAACATCGGATCGGTCGCCGGGATCGGGGTCTGCGCCCTTCTGGCGGCAGTCGGGATGTTCGCGCTGCCGACGCTCCGGCGGTACGGGCTCGGGTTCACCACCGCGTTCTGGATCGTCTCGGGCGTGGAGCTGTTCTCGGCGATCGGCATCGCCTACTTCGTTCACAACCTCCACGAGGAGCGCGGGTAGTCCGCGCCCGTTCACCGAGGGCGAGCTCGGCCGGCTCCGGCGCTCAGTCCCGGGGCGGAACGGTCCGTCCCTCGCGCTCGCTCACCGAGGGCGCGGTCTCGGCGATCGCGCGCTCGAAGTGGTCGACGTCGACCGCGATCGCCTCGCTCGGTCCGTCGGCGCCGTCCCCCTCGTCGACGATCGTCTCCTCGATGGCGAGCATCGCCGCCTCGCGGACCAGGGCGGCGATGTCGCCCCCGCTGTAGCCAGCGGTCCGCGCCGCCAGCGCGTCGAGGTCGACCGCCGGGGTCGTCGGCGTGTCGCGGGTGTGGATCCCGAGGATCTCCCGGCGGGCCGCCTCGTCGGGCAGCGGGGTCTCGACCGCCTTCTCGATCCGCCCCGGCCGCAGCAGCGCCTCGTCGATCGAGTCGGGGCGGTTGGTCGCCGCGACGACGACGACGTCGGTCAGGGGTTCGAGCCCGTCGAGCTCCGTCAGCAGCTGGGAGACGACGCGCTCGCCGGCGCCCGTGTCGTCGCCGCTCCGCTTCGGGGAAATGGCGTCGACCTCGTCGAAGAAGACGACCGCCGGAGCGTTCTCCCGCGCCGTCGCGAACAGGTCCCGGACCGCCCGCTCACTCGCCCCGACGTAGCGGTTGAGCAGCTCCGGTCCGTTCACGGAGATGAAGTTCGCGTCGCTGAGGCTGGCCGCGGCCCGAGCGAGCAGCGTCTTCCCGGTGCCGGGCGGCCCGTACAGCAGCACGCCGGAGGGCGGCTCGATGCCGGCGCGCTCGAAGCGGTCGGCGTACTCGAGGGGCCAGTAGACGGCGCGGACGATCTCGCGTTTCGCCGCCTCCAGCCCCCCGACCTCGTCCCACGAGACCGACGGGACGTCGACGGCGACGTCCCTGAGCCCGCCGGGGTCGATCGACGCCATCGCGGCGTCGAGGTCGGCCCGCCGGACCGCGGTGTCCTCCTCGCGCCGCACCGCCCGCTCCAGCGCGGCGTCGACGAGCACCGCGACGTCGGCGAGGACGAACCCGTTGATCCGCGTCGCCGTCTCCGCGAAGTCGACGTCCGCCGCGAGCGGGACGTCGCGCGCGACGCTCTCTAAGGCCGCCCGCCGGTCCTCGACGCTCAGCGGCGCGAGCTCGACCTCGCGGTCGAACCGTCCGCCGCGTCGCAGCGCCTCGGGGACGCGGTCGGCGTCCGTGGTCACCCCGATCGCCACCGTCCCGTCGGTGGCCCGCAGCTCGTCGAGCGTCTCGCGGAGGCGGTCGCCGAGCGCCGCGGCGGCGCCGTCGTCGCCGAAGACTTCGAGGTCGTCGAGGAGGACCACCGCTCGATCGGTGTCGCTCGCGGCCTCGACGACGCGGTCGAGCCGGCGCTCGCGCTCGCTCGCCCCCTCTCCGCGCAGCCGCGCGGCCGAGGCCCTGACGAGGGTCGCGTCGACCGCGGCCGCGACCGCCTCGACGAGCGTCGTCTTCCCGGCGCCCCGCGGCCCGCACAGCAGGAGCCCGAGCGTCGTCGGCCGGCCGGCCGCCGCGAACGACTCGCGCCCGTCGAGCCGGGTCGCGGCGGCCTCGCGAAGCTCACGGAACGTCTCGGCGGGCACGGCGCCGTCGATCCCGGACACGTCGGGCTCGCTCACCACCGCCGCCGTCCCCTCCTCCGTCTCGACCGCGATCCCGGTCTCCTCGCCCACGATCCCGGGCGAGGAGGGCGCCACGTCTTCGACGACGAACGTCAGCCGCAGCGCGCCGCCGAGCAGCGTCGCCTCCACCTCGTCGCCGACCGAGACGGCCCTCCCGTCGAGGCGCCGCCGGAGGGCGGCCGCCGCGCGGGTGAGGTCCATCGACTCGTCGAGCCGGAGCGTGACCGCGGACACCGCGACGGCGTCGACCGGTTCGAGCGTCACCGCGTCGCCGATCTCGGCGTCCGCGTTCCGGCGGATCGGCTCGGGCAGTCGGGCCCCGCCGGGATCGCCGTCGACGCGAGCCGCGACCGCGACGGTCGTCCGGCCGCCCCGGACGCTCACGGGGTCGCCGTCCTCGACGCCGAGATCCGTCAGAACGGAGGCAGAGAGCCCGATGCGTCGGTTCCCGACCGATTCGGGGGCGTCAGCGACCGGCAGTCGAACGCTCATGTTCGGCACGGTCGTCGGGAGAACCGCTCGTCGGCGACGCTCGTCGACGTCATGCGATCGGCTACGTGCGGATCGCACATAGAAGCCACGACGATCCGCGACGGACGCCGGACCGGTCCGCAGTAGACGCCGCGACGGGCCGGGAGCCGCGACCCCCGTTCCGCGTCATCGACCGTCACGTCGTCGACCGTCGCGTCGCCGACCGTCGTTTCGCCTCGGTGTTACGCCGATTCCCTGACGACCTCGCCGACCGCGAAGTTGGACTTGACCTCCGTGATCTCGATCTTCACGCGCTCGCCGACCTCCGTGTCGGGGACGATGATCACGTATCCCCGCTCGACGCGGGCGATGCCGTCGCCCTGCTTGCCGAGGTCCTCGATCTCCACGTAGCGCATCTCGCCCGGCTCGACCGGGGGTTGCGGCCCGTCGTCGTCGCGTGACGCGGAGACGTCGGCGCCGCCCTCGGTCTCGTCCCCCGCCTCGGCCGGCGAGCGCGAGATGAGCGCGACCCGATACGTCTCGCCCGGTTCCAGCGATCCGGTCTCGATCTCGCGGCGCGGGACGTCGACGACGTACTCGCCGTCCGCCTCGCGAACGTCGGCGCTGAACAGACAGAGGAGCTTCTCTGAGATCTCCATAGTAGAGTTCACCCGTACGTGGCGACGGACCAGTATAGTTGTACCGCCGGCCCGGATCCGCGCGGCGCCGGCGCCCTCGCGGTCGACGACGTTCGAACGGCCCTCGATACCAGTTAATGAATAAACATATATCGGTCGGCGCCGACGTTTCCGCTATGAGCCCTCCGTTCGGCACCGCCAGACGCCGTCGTATCGCCGTCGCCCTCGCGATCGTCGCGCTCCTCTTCCCGCTCGCGACCGGGCTCGCGGCGGCCCAGTCGGCTCAGGGGGCGTCCGGAACGATCGTCGTCGACCAGGGCGAGACGGTCGACGGGATCGAAGGCGTCGCCGGGACGATCGTCGTCCGCGGCACCGTCGACGGCGACCTCTCCGGCGCGGCCGGTTCGATCCGCGTCGCGGAGACCGGTCGCGTCGCCGGCAACGTTCGGGCCGCCGCCGGGACGATAACTGTCGACGGAACGGTCGGCGGGAGCGTCGAGGCCGGCGCCGGCTCGTTCGAGCTGACCGACACCGGTCGGATCGACGGCTCGCTCGACGTCGGCGCCGGCTCGATAACCGTCGACGGCGCGGTCGGCGGCGACGTTCGGGCGGCCGCCGACTCGGTCGTCCTCGGCCCGAACGCGGACGTCGGCGGGGAGTTCCGGTACGACGCCGAGACGTTCACCGAAAGTCCGGACGCGACGGTCGCCGGCGGGGTGGTCGAGGACGACGGCCTCCGCGGCGACACCGGGATCGCGTTCGGACCCGACCTCGTGCCCTCGTGGGTCGGCTCCGCGTACGGCGTCGCCGTCAACCTCGCGCTGGGCGCGCTCCTCCTGCTGGCGTTCCCCCGGTTCTCGCGCGACGTCGCCGACCGCGTCGGCGGCGACTCCCTGCGCAGCGGCGGCGTCGGACTGGTCGCGCTGATCGCGACGCCGATCCTCCTCGTCCTCGTGGCGATCACGGTCGTCGGGATCCCCCTCGCGCTCGTCGGGATCGGGGCGTACGTCGTCGCGATCTGGGTCGGCTCCGTGTACGGTCGGTACGCCCTCGGGTCGTGGGTCCTCGACCGGCTCGACAGACCGAACCGGTGGGTCGCTCTCCTCGTCGGCGTCCTCGGCGTCGCCGCGATCGGGCTCGTTCCGTGGGTCGGCGGTCTCGCCGACCTCGTCGTGCTGCTGCTCGGGCTCGGGGCGCTCGGACTCGCGCTGCTGGACCGGTACCGCGGCGGCTCCGGAGTCGCCTCCGAGCCGGGGTCGGTCACCGCGGAGTGACCGCGGGGCTCGTGAGCGGGGGTCCCGGTTCGGACCTCCGGGCTCCGGCCCGTGCCGGCGCGCGTCCTCACGTCGATCGCCGCCGTTGGGCAACGCCTTTCTCCCGGCCCGCCGAACCCGGGAGCGTGACCGACCTCGACTTCCGGTACGGCGCCGTCTCGCCTCCGATCGTGACCCCGTTCGACGCTGACGGCAACGTCGACGCCGACGCGCTCGCGAGCCACGTCTCGACCCTCGTCGACGCCGGCCTCGACGGGATGGTCCCCTGCGGCACCACGGGGGAGTTCGCCAGCCTCACCGACGCGGAGCGCCGGACGGTCGTCGAGACGACGGTCGAGGCGGCCGACGGCCGGGTCCCCGTGATCGCGGGCGCGGCGGACACGACGGTTTCGGGCGTTCTCGACTCGCTCCGGGCCGCCGACGCGGCCGGCGCGGACGCGGGGCTGATCACGCTCCCGTACTACCACAACTCGACGGCGCCGGCGGGCCAGCGGGCGTTCCTCGACGCGGTCGCCGACGAGACTCCCCTGCCGCTGTTCCTCTACGACATCCCGTCGACGGTCGGCGAGCCGATCGACCCCGACGTCCTCGCCGCCGTGGCCGAGCGCGAGTCGGTCGTCGGACTGAAGGACACCAGCGGCGACATCTCGGCGGTCGACGTCGCCGTCGACCGGACTCCCGACGAGTTCACCGTCTTCCAGGGCGTCGACGCCCTGCTGTACCCGAGCGCGTCGCTCGGCGTCGACGGGGGAATCCACGCGCTCTCGCAGGTGATACCGGAGGTATTCGTCGCCCTCGGCGAGGCGCTCCGTGACGGCGACGACGACCGCGCTCTGTCGCTCCACCGCCGGGCGATCGCCCCGCTGTTCGACCGGTGCGGGGACCACGGGTTCGCGCCCGCGACGAAGGTCGCGGCCGCGCACCGCGGGTTCGTCCCGGACCCCCGGGTCCGGCCGCCGCTCACGCTCCCCGACGACGCGGCCCGGGAGGCGATCGCCGCCGACGTCGACGCGGCGCTCGACGTCGTCTGAAGGCCGTCGACCGGCGACGAGTCTCCGGGCTCACTCCCCGTCGACCGGCGTCCCGTCGCCCTCCTTCGGCCCTTCCGAGTCGAAGACGACGACGTCGCCGTCGGCGCGCTCCGCGGCCGCCGGGTCGTAGCCGTCGCGCACGCCGATCGCCTCCTCCAGCTCGCGGACCGCGCGCTCTTTCAGCGACGCGGCGAGCGCCTCGGCGTCCTCGCGGGAGATGTCGCGACCGAGCCCCTCGCACTCGTGGGCGCGGACGATGCCCTCCTCGTCGACCGCCTCCCCCATCGGCTGGCTCGTCCCGTCGAGCGCGACGCTGAACGGGTACGTCCGGCAGATGAGCGGTCTGGAATCGTGGACCGAACAGGCCCCCTTCCCGTCCGTCTCCTCGTAGAAGGTGCAGTCCCCGCAGTCGTCGGTCGCGAGCGCCCACTCGAACGTCTCGCCCGTCTGCTCGCCGTCGTCGCCCTCGGAGAGCCCGAACGGCATCGGGCGGGCGACGTCGCGCCAGTCGTACGGCTCGCCGAACCGCTTCTCGGCCGCGGCCGCGACCTCGCGGACCTCGTCCGGGAAGACGGTCGCCGTGTGGGGCTCGCGGTCGGGGGCCGCGGAATCGTCTTCGGGGTCGTCCGTCCCCTCTCCCGCCGGCGCGCCGCCCGGCTCGTCGGGGGCGTACCCCGTACAGCAGCCCCCGCAGCGCGTGCACTCGAAGCCGATCGCCTCGATGGCGTCGGCGAGGTCGTCGACGGCGAGCTCGCGGGCCCGCGAGAGCTCGGCTTCGAGCGGTTCCATGGGGGTCGCTTGCGGCGCGGTCGGGTTAACGTCGTCCCTTCTCGGAGGCAACGACCGCGGCGCCTCCCGAGGGCCGCGAGTCTCGCTCCGCCGAAGGAGCGAAGTGCGACCGCCCCCTACCCGCGGCCGTGAAGGAGTACGAGCGGAAGGGGCTCCTCGAACGCGTGAACCGCGAGGCCGCGACGGTGGGCGCGGACATCCCCGAGGAGATCGAGGTGCAGGGGGAGCCGATCGAGCTGCGGTCGTTCGTCTTCGAGATCAAGCGACGCGACTCGGTCCCTCCGGGAGAGCGCGACCGCGTCGAGCGCGCGAAGCGGAACCTCCGCCGGGAGCGGCTGGCGCGGCTCGAACCCATCGAGGAGAACGAGGTGAGCTACGAGGAGGGCGAGGAGCTCGCGGCGTCGATCATCGGGATCGACCGCGCGCTGGAGGCGCTGGAGGGGCTCGACGCGCCCGACCCGGAGACGGAGGAACAGCGCCAGAAGGCCGCCGACCGCAAGCGCTGGATGAGCTTCCTGAAGAAGGCGCTCGGGCGCGACGACGCCGGCGGAGCGAGCGGGCGGACGCGGTTCTGACGGGAGCGGCGTCCGGAACCGGAGGCGGTTCCGACGGCGCGCTTCAGGCCGACTCGAACCGGAGCCGGTAGTCGTAGTACCGGTCCCCGTAGCGGATCCGCTCGGATCCCGATTCGGTCCACGCCGCGTCTTTCCGAACGTTGCCGTCGATGTACGGGCGCTCGTGAAACGCCCGAAGCAGTTCCGCGTACCCGTCCGAGTACGGGTGTGACTCCTCGTACCCGCCGTGTCTGGCGGCCTCGATCACCTCCCGCGCGTCGGTCGAGAGGTCGTCGTCGTCGATCCGCGCGCCGACCGTCTGCGCTCGGAGGATCGCCTCCATCCGCTCCGGCGACTCCGCGACCGGCTCGGCGACGGCGCAGTAGACGGGTTCGTAGAACCGCTCGCGGGTGACCTCGACCCGGTACGCCGAGTCTCGGTAGGTGACGCGGTCCGGTCCGTCCGCCGCGAGCAGTTCACTCGCGTCGATCGCATCCGCGTCGCGGTAAACGTAGCCACCGCGTTCCACCAACCCGACCGGAACGCCGCCCGGATTCCCCCGCGCCCGCGCCGAGAAGTGCGCGATCCGGACGGCCCGGCGGTCGGCCTCCGGGAGCGCCTGCTTCTCGACGGCGTCACCCCCGCTATCGGCGTCGGCCTCGTTGACCTCGAACAGGCGGAGCACGGGGCGAGTCGCTTCCGCCTCGTCGACGACGACGGAGTCCAGTCGGTAGTACGTCCCCTCGTGGACGGCGTACGTCGGACCGTCGGCCGCGGCCGGGAGCGGTTTCCGGTACTGAGCGGTGTACCGCTCTCCGTCGCGGGCGGCCGCGAACGCCGCCTCGTCCCACCTCGGATCGCTCTCCGCGGGATCGATGACGGCGCCGTCTCGGAGGGTCTCCCCCGCGTCGTCGAGCGCGAGTCTCAGGACTCGGCCGTCGCCGTCGTCGTTCGCGGGACCGCCCGTCACTGATCCGTCGAGGCAGCCGGCGACCGCGCCCGCCGCCGCGGCGAGACCGGTGGCGAGCACTCGGCGTCTGGAGGGTTTCGGATCGCTCATACCCGCCTTTCATCGTCCCGACATAAATGCGCCGGCGTTGCACAAACAGCCGCTGTCGTCTCCGGGTTCAGTTCCCGGTGAAGTCGATCCGCGAGTCGCCGCCGTCGCCGTCGCGCCGCGAACGGCCGAGCCTGACGAACTCGTAGGCGGCGTCGGTGAGGTACACGTCGTCGCCGTCGACGGTCACGTCGACGCCCTCCAGCACGGCGCCCTCGCAGGGGCCGAAGTTGCAGTAGCCGCGGTCGGCCTCGAAGGTGGCGCCGTGCTTCTGACAGAACACCTCGCCGTTGCGCACGAACGCCCCGTCGTCCTTGTCGAGGCGCACGTCGGTCCAGTGCTGGCAGTAGTTACGGAACGCGCGCATCTCGCCGGCCGCGCGGGTGAGGATCGCCTCGGCCTCCGGATCCCCGTCTTCGGACTCGCCCACGTCGCCCTCGCCGTCGCCGACGCTCTCCGGGTCGACGGGCCGCAGCGTCACGAGCAGCGTGCTGTCCTCGGGAACCTCCTCGACGGCGGCGATCCGACGGTCCGCGTTCATATATTTTCGTGGCCTGCGCCGGGCTTGAACGCTGTGATAGCGGCTGGGACCGGGCTCGAACGTCGGGTGTTGCCGAGCGGTGACCCACAGAGAGCACCTCCGAAGCTCCAACCAATCGCTTATAAATGATTGACACCGAATCCACGGCGAACACCTCCAAAGCCCCAGTCGCGAGGCGGTCGCACGCTCGCTGTGCTCCTCAGTCGCTCACTCCGTTCGCTCCCTGCGGTGCTTACGTCGCCTGCGACCGCCTCGCGACTGCCCCTTTGAGTCCCGCCCGACCGCACCGCAACCGCGCCTCAAGCCTCCCCAGCCTCGTCGGTCGCCTACGGCGACCGACTCCCTCGCACCGTCGGTTCGCGGCCCTCCGGGCCGCTCACCGGGGCGCGCCACCGCTGTGTTCATATAAACAAACGCCGCCGACTACAGCCGCTCGCCGTCGTAGTACCGCTCCTCTACGCGGCGGTCGAACAGCCGCGAGAGCAGGGTGGTGAGGGGCCCCTCGACGCCCTCGCCGTCGCCGTCGACCGCGAGGCCGTCGACCGTCTCGACGGGTCGAATCTCCCACGTCGAGTTGGTGAGGAAGACCTCGTCGGCCTCGCGGACCGCGTCCGGCGCGTACGTCCCCTCCTCCACCGGGATCCCCTCCGATTCGGCGATCTCGATCACGGTCCGGCGGGTGACGCCGGGGAGGATCGGCCCGTCGAGCGAGGGCGTCTTGAGGGCGGTCCCGTCCGCGAAGAAGACGTTCGCGGTCGCGCCCTCCGCGACGTTGCCGGCGGGGTCGAGCATGAGCGCCTCGTCGGCGCCGGTGACCCGGAGCTCCAGCCGCGCGAGGATTCCGTTGAGGTAGTTGTGCGTCTTCGCGTCGGCGGGCAGCGCGCGCGGGGACGGCTTGCGGGTCTTCGTCGTCTGGAGCGCGGCCGGCCCGCCGTGGACCGGCTCCGAGTCGACGCCCCCGCGGGGGAGCGGCTTGGCGATGACGACGACGGTCGGGTCCACCTCCGGCTTCGGGTCGAGCGTGCCGGGCTGAACGCCGCGGGTGATCGAGAGCTTCACGTAGGCGTCCGCGAGGTCGTTCGCGGCGAGCGTCTCGTCGATCCGCGCCTTCAGGTCCGCGTCCGCGATCCCGTGGTCGAGCCCGAGGGTGTCGCAGGTGTCGGCGAGCCGCGCGGCGTGGTCCTCCCACCGGAAGACGTCGCCGCCGTACGCGCGCATGGTCTCGAAGGCGGCGTCGCCGTAGGCGAACCCGCGGTCCTCGACCGAGACGGTCGCCTCGCTGGCGGGCACGAGCTCGCCGTCGACGTGGTATTGACGTTCCTCACTCATGCGTCTCGCACCCCTCCACGAAGTTCTCGACCATCGTCTTCCCCCGCGGCGTGAGGATGCTCTCGGGGTGGAACTGCACGCCGACGTGCGGCTTCTCGCGGTCGCGAACGCCCATCACGACCTCCCGCTCGTCCTCGGTGCGGGCGGTCTCGACGAGCTCGTCGGGGAGGTCGCCGCGCTCGACGCACAGCGAGTGGTACCGCCCGACGCGGAGCCGGTCGGGGAGCCCCGCGAACACCCCCGACCCGTCGTGGGCGATCGTCGACGGCTTCCCGTGGACGACCTCCGGGGCGTGGCGCACCCGGCTCCCGCGGTTCGCACACAGCGCCTGGTGGCCGAGGCAGACGCCGAGCACCGGGACGTCGAGGTCGAAGACGGCCGTCGAGACGCCCGCCTCGGCGGGGGTGCCCGGCCCCGGCGAGACGACGACGCCGTCGGGGTCGAGCGCGCGGATCCCGGCGAGGTCGACCGCGTCGTTCCGCCGGACCGCGACCGCGCCGGCGACCTCGCCCACGTACTGGACGAGGTTGTACGCGAACGAGTCGTAGTTGTCCACGACGAGCACCCGGACGTCGGCGTCGCCGGCGCCGGGTCGCCAGCCGGCCGCGGCGTCGGCCGTGCCGCCCGCGGCATCGGCGGCATCGGCGGCCCCGCCGTGATCGGGCCGCGACGCGTCAGTCATCGCCCGCCTCCGGTCCCTCCGCGTCGTTCGCGGCTCGGGCTCCGTTCACCGCCATCTCGCCCGCCGCGAGCGCCTCGTCGATAGCGGTCACGAGCGCCCGCGCCTTGTCGAGCGTCTCCTCGTACTCCGCGTCGGGCTCGGAGTCGTGGACGATCCCGGCGCCGACGCGCAGGTGGTACTCGGCGGCGTGCCGGACCAGCGTCCGGATGACGATGTTCAGCGTCGCGCGGCCGTCGAAGCCGGCGGCGAGCATCGAGCCGGTGTACGGTCCCCTGCGGGTCGCCTCCAGCTCGTCGATGATCTCCATCGTCCGCGGCTTGGGCGCGCCCGTGATCGTCCCGCCGGGGAAACACGCCGCGACCGCGTCGGCGACACCCACGTCCGGGCGCGCCTCGCCCTCGACGACGCTCACGAGGTGCATCACCTCGCTGTACCGGTCGACGCGGCGGTACTCCGCGACGTCGACCGTGCCGAACCGGGAGACCTTCCCGAGGTCGTTGCGCTCTAAGTCGACGAGCATCGCGTGCTCCGCGCGCTCCTTCGCGTCGCCCGTCAGCTCCGCTTCGAGTGCGTCGTCGTCGTCGGCCGTCGCCCCCCGCGGCCGCGTCCCGGCGATGGGCTCCGTCACGAGTCGGGCGCCCCGGTCGGAGTCGTCGGTCGGGACGCGCTCCAAGAGGAGCTCCGGGCTCGCGCTCACGAGGTCGACGCCGGACGGGCCGTCGCCGCCACCGCCCTCGTCCGCCTCCCGCGAGAACTCGATCAGCCCGGAGTACGGCGCCGGGTTCACCGTCCGGAGCGCGTCGTACGCCTCCACCGGGTGGACCGCGGCCGGCGCCCGGAGGCGCTGCGAGACGTTCGCCTGGAAGGTGTCGCCGTCGCGGACGTACCCCTTCACCCGGCGGACCGCCTCGGCGTACCCCTCGCGGCCGACGTCGCTCTCGAAAGTCGCCGTCGACGCGTCCGGATCGGGCGCCGGGCCGACGCCGGGGTCGCCGGTCTCGATCCGGTCGATCAGGTCGCCCGCCCGCGACGCCCCCGCGTCGAACAGCGCGTCGAGGGCGTCGCGGTCGGCGGTCGGGTCGTCGAGGCCAGCGGGGACGCGCGGACAGGCGGTCACGCGGAGCGTGACGGGTGGTGCCTCGTCCGCGTCCGAAGTCTCGGTCTCGGCGTCGTCGCCGTCCCCTTCGTCCCTCCCGGCGATCGGACACTCCCACGCCGCGACCCGGTCGAAGACGCCGACTTGGAGCCGTGGGAGATCACGGTCGTCGACCGCGCCGGGACCCGTCGGCGCGGGCGCCGGGAACGACTCCAGCTCGCGGGCGACGTCGTAGGAGAGCCAGCCGAACGCGCCGCAGGGGTAGGGGATGTCGCAGTCGCCGCGCGCGAGGCGCTCCCCGTCGAGGAGCCCTTGGAGCGCCGCGAGCGTCGGACTCGGACGGCGGTAGTCGCCGGTCGGGCTCCGGCCGCCGGAGCCCGGGCCGTCGGGGGCCGACTCGCGCTCGGCCCCCTCCGCGACCGCCGCCTCGCCCGAGGCGGTCAGCCGCTCGACCGGGTCGACGCCGAAGTAGCCCCAGCCGGACTGACCGCCGGTGGTCTCGTAGCAGAAGCTGCCGGGGCCGTCGCGGGCCCGGCGGTAGGCCGCGAAGGGGTCGTCGACGGCGACCCGGCGCTCGACCGGGACCCGGGTCCCCGCGGGCCCCGCGGCGGCGACCTCGCGGAAGCGGTCCCGGTCGGTGTGTACCGATCGCTGCATGTGGGTCGGTTCGGCGGGCGCGACGAAACAGTTGCGGTCGGCGGTCTCAGAACTCGTTCGCCCGTTCGATCCACGTCGCGGCGCGGCTCTCGCCGACGCTGGCGCCCTCCGCGACCGCGTCGACGTCGGCGGCCGCGAGGTCCTCGACGCTCTCGATCCCGATCTCGGCCAGCCGCTCGGCGTACGCCGGGCCGATCCCCTTGAGCTCCTCGACGTCGGTGCCCGTCTCGTCGACCTCGACCTCTTCGTCGTCGACCTCGACCTCTTCGACGTCGGTGCCCGTCTCGTCGATCTCGTCCTCTTCGTCGTCGACCTCGCCCTCTTCGTCGTCGACTTCGACTTCCTCGTCGTCAACCTCCTCGTCTGCGACCCCCGCCGCTTCCGCCGGCTCGGCCGCCTGGGACGGATCCTCGGCGGCGCCCTCCTCGTCGACCAGCGAATCGGTCGATGCGGCCGCCTCAGTCTCCGCGGCGACCGGTTCGTCGCCGTCCGCTCCCTCGTCCGGGGCCGCGTCACCGGCGTCGCTCGCCGGTTCCGGCTCCGACTCCGATCCCTGCTCGGGGTCGCTCTCGACGGTCACTTCCGTCTCCGTTTCGTCGCGTTCGGCGCGGCCGGTCCCGAACCCGAGTTTCTCCTTGATTTTCTGCAGTAGGGCCATCGACGGAGCATACGAACGTGGGATATTTAAAAACCCTCGCCGTCGCCCGTTCCCCGTCCCTGGCCGCCCCCGGCGTCCGGCGACCCCGTCTCGCCTGTTTATAAGTGGCGTCGGTCCTTCCGACGGATATGGATATCGTCAACCCGGTCGTGTGGTCGCTCCACGTCGGCTTCGCGGTCCTCTGGACCGGCAGCGTGTTGTTCGTCACCCTAGCCGTGCTCCCGCCGGCGCTCCGCGGCGACGTGGACGGCGACGCCCTCGAGGCGATCGTCGGCCGACTCCGGTGGATCACCCGGATCGCGGCCCTCGCCTTCCTCGCGTCCGGCGGCCACATGGCGGGGACGCTGTACACCTTCGAGTCGCTCACCGGGACCGGCCGCGGCCACCTCGTCCTGACGATGATCGCGCTCTGGTTCCTGATCACCGGGCTCGTCGAGGTCGCGAGCGGGAAGCTGACCGGCGGACTCGACACCGGAAAGCTCCGCGAGCCCGCCCGCGAGGCGAAGCCGTTCCTCCACGGGGCCGCCGGGCTCTCCGTGGCGCTCGTCGTCACCGCCGGGCTGCTGGCGACGCCCGGCCTTATTTAAATAGAGTCGACCCGCTTCGACGACCGACGGCTACTCCAACTCCGCCCGCAGCGCCGCGTTCATCGCCTCGACGGGCGCCTCCCGTCCGGTCCAGATCTCGAACGCCTCGACGCCCTGGAACAGGAGCATCCACGCCCCGTCGACCGTCGTCGCGCCCGCGTCGGCGGCCTCCCGCAGGAGCCGCGTCTCGATCGGCGCGTACACCGCGTCGAGGACGGCTAGGTCGCCGTGGAGGTGCGCCGCGGGCACCGGCGTCTCCCCGGGGGCCTCCATGCCGACGCTGGTCGCGTTGACCAGCACGTCCGCGCCGGCGACGCGCTCGCCGAGGTCGTCGAGGCCGCCGCCGGTCGCCCGGGGAACCGCCTCGGCCAGCGAGACGGCCCGCTCGGCGGTGCGGTTCGCCACGTGGACGTTCGCGCCCGCGTCCGCCAGCGCGAACGCCGCCGCCCGTCCCGCACCGCCGGCCCCGACGACGACCGCCGCCCGGCCGTCGAGTTCCACGTCATGGCGCCCGAACGCCCGCTTCACGCCGGCCGCGTCCGTGTTGTAGCCGCGGGGCCGGTCGGCCTCGCCGGCGTGGACCGGCCCGAAGTCGACCGTGTTGACGGCGCCGATGCGCTCGGCGAGGGGGGCGGCGTCCACCGCGTCGAGGACGTCGCGCTTGAACGGCACCGTGACGTTGAGCCCGGCGACGCCGAGGTCGGCGGCGCCGGCGACCGCCGCGGCCGCGGCGTCGGCGTCGGGCTCGAAGGTGACGTAGCGCGCGTCGATCCCGAGCGCCTCGTAGCCGGCCTCGTGGAGCGGCGGCGACAGCGAGTGCTCGACCGGGTTCCCGATCAGTCCGTACACGTCCATGGGCGCTCACGCGGCCGCGACCGAGAAAAGTGGCGCGATCCCCTCACCGCGCCGTCCCCGCCCTCACTTCCCGTCCGTCTCCCGGTCCGCGTCGATGACGTCCTCCAGCGTCTCCGTCCCCACGTCGCTCGCGAGCTTGACGCCGACGAGCGAGACGACGATCCCCGCGACGATGAACCCCGCGAGCCGCTGGACGGGGGTCACCCCCATGCCGATCGGCTCGAACGGGTCGATCACCGACTCCTGTGCGAGGAAGTAGCCCGCGAACCCGCGGACGACGAGCGAGACCGCGACGATGACGAACGGGAGATTGAGGTAGGGGGTCCGGATCCCCTCGTCGCGGATCAGCTCGTCGAGGAGCCGTCCCACGGCCGCGGTGACGCCCGCGACCGCGAACCACGGGACGGCGGCGTGGGTGAACTCCATCGCCTCCACGATCCGGGGGGCGCTCGCGAGCTCCGAGGCCGACAGCACGCCGAAGAAGCCGCCCACGAGCGCGAGCCCGGCGGCGACGACGTACGTGACGATCGACACCTGCCCGGCGTACAGCGCCTCCCGGACGCGCTCGGGCATCCCCGCGACGAACCGGTCGATCGCGAGCCCCTTGTAGAGGAGCGCCGCGCCGAGCAGCCCCGCGACGCCCGCGACCGCCTCGGCGGGGGAGAACCAGTAGAACAGCGCCGGCAACAGCAGGAGGGCGACGCCGAACGGCACGAGGATCGTCGACCGGAGCTGCTCGTCGGCGAGGAACTGCTTCAGGAGGTAGTAGGTCGACTCGATGTCGCGGGCCTGGCGGACGACGACGCGGTCGACGGAGTCGACCGGGATCCGCGACTCCACGATCGGGAGCACCTGCTCGTCCTCCGCGGAGTCGACGACGACGACCGCCGCGCGGGGGTCGTACCGGTCCACGAGGTCGTCGAGCTGGGCGGCGATCGAGCGGTCGGCGCCGACGGCGGTGTCGCTCTCGGCCGACACGACCGCGACGACCGCCTCCTCGCGCTCGTCGCGGAGGTCGCGGGCGACCCGCAGCGACTCGAGCAGACAGTTGACGCTGGCGTCCTCCGGGTCGCTGAGCCCGGCGTCGGTGACGAGCGACCGGACCGCCTCCCAGCCGGCGACCGGCATCGGGACGTTGGTGGCCCGCCCGATCGCCCCGGAGCGGTCGATGCAGATGACCAGCGTCGTCACGCCTCGACTCTCGATCCGC
The DNA here is from genome assembly GCF_059752555.1 of Halorubrum sp. B52. Classification (NCBI taxonomy): domain Archaea; kingdom Methanobacteriati; phylum Methanobacteriota; class Halobacteria; order Halobacteriales; family Haloferacaceae; genus Halorubrum; species Halorubrum sp. B52. The sequence goes on from NZ_MWTG01000008.1 coordinate 365,205, forward strand.
CCGAATAAAAAGCTCCCCGTCGGCGAGGGGGTCGCCGGGGGCGGGTCCCCTGCCCGCAGGAGCCGCCGATCGACCCACTGCGGCGGGCGTCCGCCCTACCGCAGCTCGACGTCGACCTCGCCGCCCTCGCTCGCGAACACGCTCGCGACGCCGCTGCCGGCGGCGAACGCCACGCGCTCCGCGCCGATGCCGAGCCGCTCCGCGAGCCCCCGGTCGGGCGTGAACTCGCGGACCTCGGGCTCCGCGTCGATCAGCTCCTCGAGCCGGTCCTCGACGTCGTCCTCGGTGCCGAGCTCGTCGACGAGCCCGATCTCGAAGGCGTCGGTGCCGAGGTACACCCGCGCCTCGGTCTCCCGGATCGCCTCGGGGTCCATGTCGCGACCCTCGCTGACGGTCTCAACGAACTGCTCGTAGTAGCCGTCGATGATCCCCTGGAGGTACTCCCGCTCGTCCTTCTCGATCTCGCGCAGCGGGACGCCGGCGTCCTTGTACTCGCCGGCGGTGAACTGCTCGTAGGAGATCCCGAGCTTGTCGGCGAGCCCGGCGGCGTTCGGCCGGGAGCCGACGACGCCGATGGAGCCGACGAGGCTCGCGTCGCGCGCCCACAGCTCGTCGCAGCCGCTCGCGATCCAGTAGCCGCCGGACGCGCAGGTGTCGGTCGCGTACGCGACCGTCGGGCCGTCGAAGTCGGCGGCCGCGCGCCGGATGTCGTCGCTCGGAAGCACCTCGCCGCCGGGCGTGTTGAGCTCGACGACGAGCGCCTCGACGTCCTCGTCCTCGTCGGCCGCCTCGATCTGCTCGACGACGTCGTCGGCCGTCGTCCCGCCCGGCCCCGACAGCGGGGAGGGGCGTCCGGTCTTTCGGGTGATCGGTCCGGAGACCGTCACCTTCGCCGCGTTGTACTCCTCGCTCTCGCCGAACCGCCCGCGGGTGAGCCGGGCGACGATCCGCCTGCCGGCCACCGTCGCCGTCGCGCCGACCACGGCGGCCGCGAGGAGGTTCCGTCCGTCCGAACGCGCGTCGCTCTCCATACCGTCGGTTGGGGGCGCGGCCGTTTATATGGTGGCGCTGCGGGGATCGGCGTCGGGCGGCGGCGTCGAACGCCTTCTCGAACACGACGCGGTCGCTGGCGGGACGAAAAAGACCGCAAAACCGGGGGAAATCGGCGTCCGACTTACAGCAGGCCGGTCTTCTGGAGCTTCATCAGGTCCTCGGTGTCGAGCGTCTCGCCCTCCTTGAACTTCTGGTAGATCTCCTCGGCCTCCTCCTTCTCCTCCTCGCGCTTCTCCGCGCGCTCGTCCTTGCGCTCGCGCTCCTCCTCCTTGTCGAGCTCGCGCAGGCGCTTCTGGACGCGCACGAAGTCCTCGTGGTGTCGGTCGGCGGCCTCCTGGGCCTCCACGAACAGCTCGTGCATCTCGTCGGCCTCGTCGCGGATGTCGTCGGCCTCGCGGTAGGCCTCGATCATCTGGTTGTGGTGCTCCTGGGCCTTGTCCGCGAGCTCCGTCACCTTCTGGTGGTGCTGGGACGCCTCGGACCGGACCTCCTCGGCCTCCTCGACCAGCTCGTCGAGCTCGCTGGTGTCGTCGACCTTGTCCTTCTTCTCGGCGAGCTTCTCGCGCTTCTCGTCGATCTTCTCGATGAGCTCGCGCTCGTCCTCGGCGTCGAGGACTTCGGTCTGCTGCCGGAACTCGAGGTCCTCTATCTCCTCTTTGAGCTCCTCGATGGACTTGCCGGAGCCGAGCTCCATGTCCTGTTTGAGGTCCTCGACCTCGTCGAACAGCTCGTTGGCCTCGGCGTTGAGCTCGTTGCGTTTGTCCTTGTGCTCCTGGACCTGCTCGTTGAGCTCGTCGCGCTTCTCGCGGTGTTCCTGGGCCTCGTCGACCTTCTCGCGCGTCTTCGCGTTGAGGTCGTCGCGCTTGGAGGCGCGCTCGGAGGCCATCTGGTTCAGCTCGTTGCGTCGGTCTCGCAGCTGACCGGCGCGCTTGATGAGCTGTCCCTTCGACCCGTTCTCGAGGTCGTCCTCGGAAAGGTCCACGTTGTCCGCCTCGTCCATCGGTTCGATGTCGTACTGATCGATGACTTCGTCTTTCGTTACCATTTTTTATCTCTCCATCACCGCTCCGGGGGTAGCGGTCGCTCGCCGTCGTGCGTCGGGCCGTTCACAAGAGCTCCCGTTCATTTCAGCGTGCGATCCCACCAGCGCCGGAGGCGTTCTGGTACCAGATCCTACCGCAGGCCGACATATAAAGACTTCGGTGGATCGGGTGTAACCCGGTAGCACGGGCCGTATACCCGCCGATCCGTGGCGAACGATCACACACCCATCGCTATTTATGAAACGTTCCTCGGAGCTCCGGCCGGGGCCGTTCGCGGGCGCTCCCGGGCGTCGCCCGCGGGATCTCGGGAGCGTCCCCGTGACCTCACTCGGCGTCGCCCCGGACCTCGTACGAGAGCACGATCCCGTCGTCGAACCGCTCCGCGTCGACCAGGTCCAGCCGCGGGAACGCCTCGGTGAACCCCTCGCCGTCGGCGAGCGTCGGCGCGTCGCGGCCGCCGATCACCAATGACCCGACGTACACGTGGAGCTCGTCGACGAGCCCCGCCGCGAAACAGGAGTAGATCACCTCGCCGCCCCCCTCGACCATCAGGCGGTCGACGCCGCGGTCGGCCAGCGCCGCGAACCCCCCGGGGAGGTCGACGTGGCCCTCGTCGGGCTCGCTTTCGACCGCGACGACCTCCGCGCCGGCCGCGGTCAGCGCCTCGCGGCGCTCCTCGGTCGTCGCCGGCGAGACGAGCAGGTACGTCGTCGCCGCGTCGTCGAGGATCCGGGCGTCGGTCGGCGTCCGGCCCTCCGAGTCGACGACGACGCGGGCGGGGTGGCCGGGGCGCCCGTTCCGCAGGCGCTGGACCCGGCGGTCCTCCTCGTCGAGCGTGAGGTGCGGGTCGTCGGCGAGCACCGTCCCGACGCCGACGAGCACCGCGTCCGCGGCGGCCCTGACGCGGTCGACCCGGTCGAAGTCCTCCGGGCCCGAGATGCGGAGCTGCTCCCGGCGCCGCGTGGCGAGCTTCCCGTCGACGCTCTGGGCGGCGTTGACGACGACGTGCATACGCGTGCGTGTCGGGGGCGGGGAATGGTCGTTTCGGTCGACTACTCCGCGCCGCCGCCGGCTACTCCGCGTCGCCGACGCCGTCGCCGCCGACGCCGTTCCGCACCTTCACCGCGACGCCGCTCGCGAACGCCTCGGCCTCCGCGCCGGAGAGCTCCGCGCGGCCGACCGCGAACAGCGCGTCCGCCTCGTCGACGACGAGCACCTCGTCGCCGGGGCGGATCCCGTCGTCGGCCGCGGTCACGAACTTCGCGAAGGCGTTGCGCCCCTCGCGGACGAACGGCTCGCTCTCCTCGCCGACGACCATCCGGTGTCGCGGCGGGGCCAACGCCTCGCGCAGCCGCCGGCCGCCGGCGACCCCGAGCGTGAAGCGCCCGTCGGTGCCGTACGAGACGAGGCGGTCGCCCTCGGAACTGCCGGGCGTGTCGTCGACGTCGCCGACGATCACCTGTCGCGGGCGGCCGCCGCTCGACCGGCGGACCGTCAGGGGCTCGTCTGGGGGAAAGAGGGCGCGGCCCGCGCCGGCGCCGAACTGGTAGTCGGCGCCGGTCCGTAAGTCCGCGAGCGCGTCGGCGTCGGTCATACCCTCTCTGCCCCGGCCACGCCCAAAGCCGTTACGACACGGGGCGGTCCTGACCGCCCGACACCGAGCGGCCCGGACCGCACGAGGCGAAGCGCCCCGCTCACAGCTCGATCCGGTCGACGATAGACTCGGTCCCGTCGCCGTTGCTGTGGGTGTTGATCGCTATCGTCTGGATCCGGTCTTCCAGCAGGGATCCCTCCATCTTCGCCTTCAGCAGCGAGTCCACCTGATAGACGCCCGCGGCGTTGTTCATCCGGATCACGACCTGCGCGGGGGTCTCCTCGCCCTGGCGCAGCGAGACGCGCTCGATCGCCTGCGAGGAGACGGTGTTGATCCCGCGGCCGCCCTCCTCGTAGGGGACCCGCGAGCGCCCGCGCTCCATGTCGAGCCCGTCGGCGATCCGGACGACGCCGGCCTCTAGCGTCAGCGGCTGCTCCTCGGTGTGGTGACAGAGGATCGCGTGGAGCACCTCCGCCTTCACGCGCACCTGATCGGCCACGTCGTAGAAGGAGGGAAGGAGGTCGTCGAGCAGGTCGGCCGCGAGCGGGATCGAGTAGTACGGGTGGTCGTGGCGGTGGACGACGTGGCCGATGTCGTGGAGCGTCGCCGCGAGCGCGATGACCACCGCCTCGTCGGCCTCGTCGAGGCCCTGCTGGCGGGCGCCGTTGAACTCGACGCCGCCGGCCTTCAGCAGGTCGTACAGCCGGAGCGCGCGGTCCCGCACGATCTCGATATGCTTCGCGCCGTGGTCGTTGTACCCCTTCCGGTCGACGGGGTTGACGTTCTGCGCCTCCAGGTACGCGGTGATCTCGGCGTCCGAGTCGATCCGGTCGAGCACCTCGTTTAGCCGGCCGTCGGGGAAGGCGTGGTCGGCGTCGGGGTCGTACTCGTGGCGGTCGGCGTCGGTGTCGGGATCGAGGCCCGGATCGGTCGGTGGGTCGGCGGGGTCGGTCGCTGATTCGTCCGGATCGGCCGGTGACTCGGCGGAGTCGGTCGAAGAGTCGGCGGGGTCGGTCATGAGATCGGTGAAGACGCGTCGGCGACCTAAAAGGTGTGCGTGCTCGACCCGAGGACGGCGTTCCGGGGTCGCGTCCGTCGACCGGCAGTTTCGACCAGAGGCACAACTTATAAGCGGTACAGGCGTCCAGTACGGATGTGACCCGACCCGCGTCCGGACGCGGCTCGCCGACGCCGTCAGCGACGCGGCTCTTCTCGAAAAAACGCGCGTGAGCCGTCCGCCGGCGGGAGTGGCGACCCCGTCCCGGACGACCCCCGGCCCGCGCGCACCGTTCGTTTCCCGACCGACCGCAGACACCGACCGACCGCAGACACCGACAGCTCACCCATGACAGACGCGACCACCACGACGCCCTACGGAGCACAGACCGAGACGGACCGAGAACAGACCGACGAGCCCTTCGAAGGCGTGTACCCGGCGATGACGACCCCGTTCACCGCCGCCGACGAGGTCGACCACGAGCAGCTCGCCGACAACGCGCGCTACCTCGAACGCGCGGGCGTCGACGGGGTCGTTCCCGTCGGCTCCACCGGCGAGTCGGCGACGATGACCCACGACGAGCACGTCGACGTGATCGAGACGGTCCGGGACGCCCTCGACGACATCCCCGTGATCGCCGGCACCGGATCGAACAACACCGCCGAGGCGCTCTCGCTCTCCCGGCGCGCCGCCGACGCGGGCGCGGACGGCCTCCTCCTCATCTCCCCGTACTACAACAAGCCGGAGGCGCAGGGCTTCCTGAACCACTACCGCACCATCGCCGACGAGGTCGACCTCCCGCAGATCGTCTACAACGTCCCGAGCCGGACCGGCCAGTCGATCCCCGTCGACGTCACGGTCGAGCTCGCGGAACACCCGAACATCCAGGGGTACAAGGCCGCCTCGGGCGACCTGAACCTCATCAGCGAGGTGATCGAGCGCACCCGCGGCGAGGCGTTCTCCGTGCTCTCCGGCGACGACGGGCTCACCCTCCCCGTGCTCTCCATCGGCGGGACCGGCACCATCAGCGTCGTCGGCAACGTCGAGCCGGAGCGCTCCTGCGCGATGGTCGGCGCCGCGCTCTCGGGCGACTACGACCGCGCCCGCGCGCTCCACCACGAGCTCTCGCCGCTCGTCCGCGAGCTGTTCGCCGAGACGAACCCGATCCCGGTGAAGGAGGCGATGCACATCCGCGGCCGGGGCGGGCCACTCGTCCGCTCCCCGCTCTCGCGGCTCTCCGAGGAGCGCCGCGAGGCCCTCCGCGAGCTGCTGGCCGAGTACGACGAGAACGCGCCCGGCACCGTCGACCCCGAGGCCGTCGAGCCCGCGGCGGCGGGGGACGCGGAATGAGCGGCGGCCGGACCGACCCCCTGTCCGTCGCCGTCACCGGCGCCGGCGGCCGAATGGGCCGCGAGGTGATCGAGGCCGCCGTCGACCGCGAGGGCGTCGCCGTCGCGGTCGCGGTCAACCGCACCGCGACAGAGCCCGTCGCGGGAGTCGATGTCGAGGACGCCGACCGGCTGGAGGAGCTGCTCGCGGCCGAGTCACCCGACGTTCTCGTCGACTTCACCGGACCGGCCTCGGCGATCGCGTACGCCGAGGCCTGCGCCGACGCCGGTGTCCCGATGGTCACCGGGACGACCGGCTTCGCGGACGCCCAGATGGACAGCCTCCGTGCCGCGAGCGACGCGGTCCCGGTGCTCAAGGCGTCGAACTTCGCGCGCGGCGTCGCCGCGCTCCGCCGCGCGGTCCGGGAGGCCGCGGCCGCGCTCCCCGGCTACGACGTGGAGCTGACCGAGACGCACCACAACGGGAAGCGCGACGCCCCCTCCGGCACCGCGAAGTCGATCCTCGACGACGTGGAGTCGGTCCGCGACGACCTCGACGAACGCGTCCACGGCCGCGAGGGCGACGCGCCGCGCGAGCCCGGCGAGATCGGGGTCCACGCCCGGCGCGCGGGCGACGTCACCGGCGAGCACGAGGTGCTCGTGGCCGGGAACCGCGAGACGCTCTCGCTCACGCACCGCGCCGGCGACCGCGGGGTGTTCGCCGAGGGCGCGCTCGACGCCGCCGCCTGGCTCGCCGGCCGCGACCCCGGCTGGTACGGCTTCGACGACGTGCTCGACGCCGGGAGCGAATAACCGCCGAACATACGCATATCGACGAATAAATACCGACACTCATCCATACTTCACCCAATGACGCTCGAATCCGACGTATCCGACCTGTGGGACCGCTATCAGGAGGGGCTGACAGCCGCCGACGCGACGAGCGAGGACGCCGAGGTCCTCGAGTCGTTCCTCTCGGCGCTGGAGGCCGGCGAGGTCCGCGCCGCCGAGAAGACCGGCGACGACGTGACCACCTGGGAGGCCAACGAGTGGGTCAAGCGAGGCATCCTGCTGAACTTCGGCCTGCGCGAGACGGAGCCCCGCGAGCACGGCGGCGTCACCTACTACGACGTGCTCCCGCTGCGCGACACGGCCGACCTCGGCGAGCGCGGCACGCGCAACACCCCCGACGGCACCGTCATCCGCCGCGGCGCCTACCTCGGGAGCGACTGCATCATGATGAGCCCCTCGTTCGTCAACATGGGCGCGCACGTCGGCGACGGCACCCTCGTCGACTCCTGCGACACGGTGGGCTCCTGCGCGCAGCTCGGCGAGAACGTGAAGCTCGGCGCCAACACGCTGATCGGCGGCGTCCTCGAACCCGTCGAGGACGCGCCGGTCGTGATCGAGGACGGCGTCTCGCTCGGCGCGGGCTGCCGGGTCACCTCGGGCTTCCGCGTCGGCGAGAACAGCATCGTCGGCGAGAACACCCTCCTCACGCCGCGGATCCCGGTCTACGACCTCGTCGAGGAGGACGTGATCTACGGCCACCTCCCGGCCGACCGCCGGGCGTTCACCCGGATGGTGGAGTCGTCCGTCGGCGACCACGAGCTGTTCGAGGGCGGCGCGTACAAGCCCGCGGTCGTCGCGACCCACGTCGAGGAGGACACGCTGGAGGCGACGCGGCGCGAGGACGCCCTCCGCGAATGAGCGACCGCGACGCGGGGGCGGCGGCCGACTCCGGCGGCGACGATCCCGCCGACGGCGACCCCCCGGTCCGGCGCGTGAGCGACTGGGACGCCGACCGCCTCGCCGAGCTCGCGGCCGAGCACGGGACGCCCCTCTACGTGCAGGACCTCGACCGGGTGCGCGAGAACTGCGAGCGCCTGCGCGACGCCTTCCCGGACGCCGACGTCCGGTACGCCGTGAAGGCCCACACGGGACGGCGGGTCCTCGAAGCGGTCCACGAGGCCGGCCTCGACGCCGAGTGCGCCTCGGCGGGCGAGGTCGACCGCGCGCTCGCGGCCGGCTTCGGCGGCGAGCGCCTCCACTACACCGCGGTCAACCCGCCCGCCCGCGACCTCGATTACGTCGTCGGCGTCGCCGAGGCGGAGCCGGACCTGACGGTCACCGCCGGCGCGGTCGACACGCTCGACCGCCTCGCCGAGCGCGGCTACGACGGCCGTGTCTGCGTCCGGGTGAACCCCGGCGTCGGCGCCGGCCACCACGCGAAGGTCCGGACCGGCGGCGCGGCGAAGTTCGGGATCCCGTACGACCGCGCCGCCGACGCGGCCCGCGCGGCCGCCGAGCGCTTCGACGTGGTCGGGGTCCACGCCCACGCCGGCTCCGGCATCGACCCGGACCAGCTGGACAGCCACCGCGAGATGGTCGCGCGGATGGGCGAGCTGGCGCGCGAACTGACCGATCCGGACGTCGACGCCGACCACCTCGACCTCGAGTACGTCGACGTCGGCGGCGGGTTCGGCGTCCCCTACGAGGAGGACGAGCCGCCGCTCGACCTCTCGGCGGTCGCCGAGGCGACCCGCGAGGCCGTCGCGCCGCTGCCCGCGGGCGTCGACCTCGCGATCGAGCCCGGTCGGTACGTCGTCGCCGACGCGGGCGTCCTGTTGACCCGCGTGAACACGGTGAAGCCGACGCCCGACGAGCGCGTCGTCGGCGTCGACGCCGGGATGACGGACCTGCTGCGCCCGGCGATGTACGACGCGTACCACCCGATCCGCAACCTCGGCGGGGCGCCCGACGCGCGGTCCCCCGACGACCGATCGGCAACCGCTGTCACGGTCGCCGGACCTATCTGTGAGACCGGCGATACCCTCTGTAGGGACCGAGCGCTCGCCGACCCGATCCGCGGGGACCTCCTCGCGGTCGGGGTCGCGGGCGCGTACGGATACGAGATGGCGAGCCAATACAACTCACGACCGCGGCCGGCGGAGGTCGCGCTCGACGACGGAACCGCGACGGTCGCCCGACGGCGGGAGAGCCTTGCCGACGTGACGGCCGCCGAGCGGGCGGCCGACCGGCCGGAGACGGCGACGGAGCCCGGAACGCCCACCGAACCGGAGACGGGGGGAGAGCGATGAGCACCCACGCCGTCCCGGTCGAGAAGTACCACGGCACGGGCAACGACTTCCTCGTCGTGGACGCGAGCGCGGAGAGCGTCGGCGACCGCGCGGCGTTCGCGCGCGCCCACTGCGACCGAGAGACGGGCGTAAACGGGGCCGACTTCGGCGCCGGCGTCGAGGGCGACGGCGTCACCGACCCCGACGGGAACGCCGGCCGACGCGGCGCCGACGGCGTCCTCTTTTTAAGCGTCGAGGAGCGGTTCAATCCGACCCGCGTCGTGATGACGCTGGTCCAGCCCGACGGGTCGACGGCGACGATGTGCGGCAACGGCGCCCGCGTCGTGGCCCGATGGGCCCACGACCGGACCGGCGACCGCGAGTTCATGATCGACACGCAGGCGGGGACGCGGCGCGCCTCGGTGAACGCCGACGCGACCGCCGCGACCATCGAGATGGGCGAGCCGACGTTCGACCCGCGGCGTGTGCCGGTCGCCCGCGACGAGCCCCTGATCGACGAGCCGGTCGCGGGGCTGACCGTCACGGCGGTCAACACCGGCGTCCCGCACGCGGTCGCGTTCGTCGACGGCGGGCGCGACGACCCCGACGGCATCGACGCGGTCGACCTCGACGCGGTGGCCCCGCCGGTCCGTCACGCCGACGTCTTCCCCGAGGGCGCGAACGTGAACCTCGCGGCGGTCGTCGACGACGGGAGCGGCGACGGGCCGGCGGTCCTCGACCAGCGCACCTTCGAGCGCGGCGTCGAGGGCGAGACCCGATCCTGCGGCACCGGCGCGGTGGCGGTCGTCGCCGTCGCGCGCCGGCTCGGCCTGATCGAGGGCGAGTCCGCCGTGAGCCGTCCGCCGGGCGGCGAACTGGAGATCACGGTGCCCGACGCGGGCCACGCGACGCTGACCGGCCCCGTCGCTCACGAGTTCACCGGCACGCTGCCGGCCGACCCGCGATGAGCGACCCGTTGTTCGACCCCGTCTCCTTCCTCGAACGCGCCGTCCGGACGCCCTCTCACGAGTCCGTCGACGCGGCCCGCCAACTGGTCGTCGAGACGCTGGACCGGTTCGGCGTCGAGAGCGAGGTCGTCGCCGGCGGCTGCGTGCTCGCCGAGAAGCGGTCGCCCGCGCCGGACGCCGGGCCCCACCTCGTGGCGAACACTCACCTCGACACGGTGACGCCGCACGTCCCCTTCGAGCGGGGAGCGGCCCGCGAGGGCGAGCGGATCGGCTCGGAGGCGGACGAGACCGACGAGGCGGGCGGCCCCGAGGAAGTGATCCGGGGACGCGGCGCCTGCGACGCGAAGGGGCCGCTCGCGGCGCTCCTGTCGGGATTCCTCGCGGTCGACCCGGAGCGCGGCCGGCTCACGCTCGCGCTCACGCCGGACGAGGAGACGTTGTCGCTCGGCGCGGCGGCGCTGACGGGAAAGCTGCCGGGGACCGAGGACCGCCTCGACGGCGACCTGTTCTTAGTCGGCGAGCCCACCGGCCTCGACGCCTGCACCGCCGCGAAGGGGCGGTTCCAGGGGACCGTCGAGCTGTCGGGCACCGCGGCTCACGCCGCGGAGTTCGCCGGTGCGAACGCCGTCGCGGCCGCCGAGGGCGCGCTCGCCGCGATCCGGACGTTCGACGCGGACGCCGACGAACACCCGCAGCTCGGTCCGCCGAAGCTCACGCCGACCGTCATCGAGGGCGGCGAGGCGACGAACCAGGTGCCCGCGGACTGCGCGATCACCGTCGACCGGCGGAGCGTCCCGCCGGAGACGGCCGAGGGGTTCCGGTCGTCGCTCGCGGCCGCGGTGCGATCGCGCGTCCCCGACGACGTCGGCGTCGACGTCGCGCTCACCGACCGCGAGTCGCCCTTCTTCGAGGCGTTCTCGACTACCCCCGACCACGAGCTGGTGGAGGCGGTCGCGAACGCGGCGCGGACGGCGGCCGATTCGATCGGGCTCTCGGCCGACCGCGGCGGGGCGGTGCGCCCCTTCGGGGCGGCGACGGAGGCGTCGTACTTCGCTCCCGCGCCGACGGTCGTGTTCGGCCCCGGCGACCTCGCCGACAACGCCGGCGCGGTCGCGCACGCCGAGCGCGAGTACGTCCGCGTGCGGGAGGTGGAGGCGGCCGCGGAGACGGTCGAGCGGGCGATGGCGGGGTTGCTCGGGAGCCGGACGGGGGCGACCGACGCGGCCTAGAGCAGGAACGTCTCTTCCTCCTCGGCGAGGTCGACGAACTCGTCGGCCGCCTCGATCAGCTCGTCGGCCGCGGAGTTGCCGAACCCCATCGCCTCGACGCGGACGCCCTCGTGGCGGAGGTGCGAGCAGAGCCGGGCGAAGTCGCCGTCGCCGGTACAGAGCACGACGGTGTCGACGTGGCTCGCGAGCGAGACGGCGTCGAGGCTCATCCCGAGGTCCCAGTCGGCCTTCTTCGAGCCGTCGGCGAACGTCTTGATCTCCTTGATCTTCGTCTCGAAGCCGATGTCGCGCAGCGCCTCGAAGAAGCTTTCCTCCTCCGGCGAGTCGGCCCGGATCACGTACGCGATCGCGCGGACGAGCGCGCGGTCGTCGACGGCGTTCTCAAGCAGCCCCGAGTAGTCGATGTTGCGGGAGTAGAAGCTCTGTGCGGAGTGATACAGGTTCTGCGAATCCGCGAGCACCGCGACGCGCTGGTCGGGATGGATCTCGGTCATACCGTTCCGTTCACCGGCGCGGCTTAGGGGCTTTGGGATCCGCGTCGCCGACCGGACGGCCCGTACCGCCCGAACGAGCCGGAGCGACCGAGCGATGTGCCTGTCCGTTTACAAATTGACATTTTGTGGTAAGTTTATACGCTCTTAACGGCCGAATATGGGGGAACTACACCGATTCTGTCTGAACATCTGAAGTTTTTAGTAGGTACACTCGTTGTCTCTTGGTATGTCACGGCGACACACTGACGGCAGCAACGGCGGTCGGCGTCTCGGACGTCGGCAGTGGCTCTCCATGCTCGGGATCGGCGGCGCGACCGCGCTCGCCGGCTGCTCGGGCGACGGCGGCGACGGGGGAACCGGGAACGGGACCGACGGCGGCGACGGGACGGACGGAACCGACGGCGACGACGGCGGGACCGACACGTCCACGTACGCGACCGCCGCGGCGGCGTCGTTCACGACGCTCAACCCGATCTACAACACCGAGAACGGCGCCGGCAACGCGATCGCCCGCGCGCTCGATCAGGGGTACACGTTCGACGCGGACAACGAGTACGTCCCGCTCCTCTACGACCTGTCCACCGAGGACGGCGAGGTGTGGACGTTCGAGGTCCGCGAGGGGCTCGAGTTCAGCGACCCGTACGGCGAGGTGACCGCGAGCGATTTCGTCTACCTCATTCAGGAGATCCACCAGAGCAGTTGGGCGAACTCGGCGGCGACGACGAGCTGGCGAGGCGTCACGGTCGAGGAGACGGGCGAGTACGAGTTCCAGGCCACCCTCGAGAGCCCGTCGCTCCTCTGGCCCGAGAGCTACGACCCGCTCCTGTACCCGATCCCGCAGGCCCTCCTCGAACCGTACGTCGCGGAGGAAGACACCGAGGGGCTCCGACAGGACGAGGAGCTCCTTGAGCTCCAGTTCTCGGGGAACCTCGGGCCGTACGTGCTCGACGAGTGGCAGCGCGACGGCGGCACCCAGTACAGCCGCAACGACGACTACTACCTGCGGGACGCCGACGACCTCCCGGACGTGTTCAACGAGGCCCCGTACTTCGACTCCGCGGAGATCCGGGTGCTCGGTGAACAGGCCTCCCGGCTCGGCGCGTTGGAGACCGGCGAGGTCGACTCCGCGGCCATTCCCCCGGAGCGGGTGCAGGAGTACCGGAACAACGACGAGATATACGTCAACCAGATCCCGCAGCCGTACAACGAGAAGATCTCGGTCAACATGCGGGACAACGGCTGGACGACGGGGCCGGGCAACATGTTCCGGCACACGGCGTTCCGGCAGGCGATGGCCGCCGCGATCGACAAGCAGAGCCTGATAGACGGCGTGTTCCGCGGCTTCGCCGAGACCCACTTCACCTGGCAGCCCCGCTTCAGTGACTTCTACCCGCCGGAAGAGGAGATCCCGCAGTTCGGCGTCGGCGACCGCTACGGCAGCGAGTTCGCTCGCGGACTGGCCGAGGACGCCTTCGAACAGTCGGAGTACGACTACGGCTTCGACGGGGAGACGATGGTCGACCCGGACGGCAACCAGGTCCAGCTCAGCATCTACCACAGCGCCGGACAGGAGACCGAGCAGCTGATGGGCGAGTTCATCGCGCAGGAGCTCGGGAACAACCTCGGCATCGACGTGAGCGTCGAGGCCATCGACGGCACCCGGTTCAACAACGAGTACTGGACCACGACCGAGTTCCCGACGCCCGAGCGGAACGAGGAGGGAGAGGTCACCGAGGTCCCCGACGAGCTCGTCGACACCGTGAACGGCGAGGAGGTCGAGTGGACGTCGCCGAGCGCGACGAACCCCGGGCCGCGCAACGTCACGGCCAACGAGGACTGGGACATGGAGATCGTGTTCGGCCTGAACACGTACCCGCGGAACCCGATCACCAACAACGCCTTCTTCGACGGGGCGACCGCGTTCTACAACCCGGTCGGCTACTACCCCGGATTCGACGCGCAGGAGCTGTTCGACAACGCGCAGCAGGCGACGAGCGAGGAGGAGCTGGCGGACGCGCTCGTCGAGCTGTTCGCCAACCTCGCGGAGGAGCAGCCGTACATCATGCTCGCGTTCCCCGACAGCACGGTCGGCTACCGCGAGGGGCTCGAAGGGCCCATCGAGAACTTCTCGAACGGGTGGAACCTGCCGGCGTGGAGATACGAGCAGTAACGCCGCCCCCACCACACCTCCTAGACTATCATAATGGGATTCGGAAAGTACGTCGGCGCGCGCGTGCTGTGGGCAGTGGTCGTCTCGCTGATCATCACCACGATCACGTTCCTCCTGCTCTCGGCCGCGCCGAACCCGGCGATCCGCGAGGCGGCGACGCAGGCCGCGCTGCAGGGCGGTGACCCGGCGGCCGCGGTCGAGCGGGAACGCGAGCTCCGCGGGCTCAACCAGCCGCTGTACGTCCGGTACATGGACTTCATCCGGAGCGTCTACACCCTCGACTGGGGCTGGTCGGAGAGCCGCAGCCAGCCGGTGATCGAGGCGATGGGACAGGCGCTCTACTACACCGCGCAGTACTCGATCCCGTGGACCGTCCTCACGATAACCCTCGGGCCGCTCGTCGGCGTCTACTCCGCGGCGAACATGTACAGCTGGCGGGACCACGTCGCGACCGGGTTCGCGTTCTTCGGGTACGCGATCCCGAACTTCTTCTTCGGGATCATCCTGCTCCTGGTCTTCGGGGTCTGGTTCGAGGTGGTCCCCATCTCGTACGACACGAGCGCCCCGGTGTTCAGCTTGGAGAACGCCAGACAGCTGATCTTACCGGTGTTCGTGCTCGTGACGGGTTCGATCGGCGCGACGATGCGGGTCTCTCGGAACGAGTCCGCGGAGTTCCAGAACTCGGACTTCATGAAGACGGCGAAGGCGAAGGGCGTCTCGCCGCTGCGCGCGTACGCCTACCACGTGATGCGGCCGACGATGGTGCCGCTGTCGACGACGCTCGTCGGACAGCTCCTGGCGCTTTTCATCGGCTCGTCGCTGCTCGTGGAGGTCGTGTTCGGCATCCCCGGACTCGGCAGACTGACCTTCGAGGCGCTCCTCTCGCAGGACACCAACCTCGTCTTGGGGTCGACGCTCGTGTTCACGTTCGTCGCCGTCGTCGGCAACCTGCTGGAGGACCTGGTGTTCACCGTGCTCGACCCGCGGATCAACTACGACGACAGATAACTCACACATGGCAACCGAAAAACCGGAGCAGTTCGACCGCGTCGACTGGAGCGAGCTCTCTCAGTCGGGCCGGTACGACCTGTCGATAAACTCGATCGGCATGCTGGCGGCGACGCTGCCGCTGGCGCTCCTCTACCTGTACGACTACCTGTTCGTCGGCGAGCGCGAGGCGACGTTCCAGGCGATCGGACTCAGCAGGAACCTCGACCCGCTGGATTACGCCTTCGTCTTCACGCTGTTCCTCTTCTTCTTCTACCTGGTCCTCCCGCTGTACCAGAACCCGCGGATGACCCGGTACTACTGGAAGGAGTTCAGGCGGAACCGGCCCGCGGTCGTCAGTCTCGGCTGGCTGGGGATCGTGTTCGTCGGCGGGCTCGTCGGTCCGCTCCTGATCAGCGCGCCCGAGCAGAGCATCCTCACCGGCCACCAGCCGCCGGTGTTCCTCTCGATCAACGAGGCGAACGTCGCGAACTGCGTGGGCGAGGTCGCAAACGGCCGGTGCCAGGGGACGTGGCAGCACCCGCTCGGGACCACCCGCGGCGGGAAGGACGTCTTCGCCGGGGTCGTCTACGGGATGACGATCAGCATGCAGATCGCGTTCATCACGACGACGATCGTCGCGGCGATCGGCATCACGTTCGGCACCGTCAGCGCGTACGCGGGCGGCTGGGTCGACGAGGTGATGATGCGGTTCGTCGACATCATCCTCTCGTTCCCGACGTTCCTGATGTTCCTGCTCATCCTGTACATCTACGGCGCCGGGCTGGGGATGTTCATCCTCGTCTTCTCGGCGTTCGCGTGGGGCGGCACCGCGCGGTACGTGCGC
Source organism: Halorubrum sp. B52 (assembly GCF_059752555.1). Taxonomy (NCBI): domain Archaea; kingdom Methanobacteriati; phylum Methanobacteriota; class Halobacteria; order Halobacteriales; family Haloferacaceae; genus Halorubrum; species Halorubrum sp. B52. The sequence continues at coordinate 380,995 of NZ_MWTG01000008.1, forward strand.
AGCAAGTCGCTGTCCGTCTCCGAGGAGGAGTTCATCAAGGCGACCCGGATAAGCGGCGCGAGCACGTACCGCGTGGTCCGGAAACACGTCGTCCCGAACGTGGCGAGCAGCATCATCACGCAGCTCACGCTGCTCATCCCCGGCTTCCTGCTCGCCGAGGCGCAGCTCGCGTTCCTCGGGATCGGCGACTCGGCGGTCCCCTCGTGGGGACAGCTGATCTCCGCAGGACGGAGCGACCTGGCGTTCGCCCCGTGGATCGTGTTGGCTCCCGGCATCGTGCTGTTCCTGACCATCCTGGCGTTCAACTTCATCGGCGACGCGCTGTTGGACGCCTTAAACCCCGAAGCGGAGGCGGAGAACGCGTAATGTCCACCCCACTGCTCGAGGTCGAAGGCCTCACGACGACGTTCAGCACCGACAGCGGCGAACTCACGGCGGTCGACGGGATCGACTTCTCGGTCGACGAGGGGGAGACCGTCTGCATCGTCGGCGAGTCGGGCTCCGGAAAGACGGTGGCGACGGAGTCGGTGACGCGGATCGTCAAGGAGCCGCCGGGGCGCGTCGAGGGGTCGGTCCGATTCAAGGGACGCGACCTGCTGGAGATGAGCGAGCCGGAGCTCCGCGAGATCCGCGGGTACGAGATCGCGCACATCTTCCAGAACCCCCAGGAGGCGATGAACCACTGTTACACGGTCGGGTGGCAGATCGTGGAGGCGCTGCAGATCCACCGCGACGTCTCCGACGACGAGGCGCGGGCGAAGGCGATCGACCTGATGGACAGGGTGGGGATCGCGAACGCCAGCTCCCGGTTCGACGACTACCCGCACGAGTTCTCCGGCGGGCAGAAGCAGCGCGTGATGATCGCGATGGCGCTCGTCGGCGACCCCGACCTGCTGATCGCCGACGAGCCGACCACGGCGCTGGACGTGACGGTGCAGGCGCAGATCCTCCGGCTCCTCGAGGACCTCCAGGCGGAGTTCGACATGGGGATCCTCTTCGTCACCCACGACCTGGGCGTCGTCGCCGAGATCGCCGACCGCATCGTCGTGATGTACGCGGGCAAGGTGATGGAGCGCGGCGACGTGCTCGACGTCTTCGAGCGTCCCGCGCACCCGTACACCCAGCGGCTCCTCAACTGCCTGCCCGAGATCGGCGGGAAGAAGGGCGGGATCCCGGGGACGCTCCCCGACCCCCTCGACCCGCCGGACGGGTGCCGGTTCGCCCCGCGGTGCGAGCGCGCGGTCGACGCCTGCGTGACCGGCGACCAGCCCGAGGAGATCGAGGTGAACCCGGGACAGCGCGCCTCCTGCGTCCACTACCGCCCCGGCCGCGACGACTCCGTCGTCCGCGACGGGATCCCGGACGCGGGCGCCGACGGCGAGGGGGTGCGCTCCGCCGATGACTGAGGAGCCGCTCCTCTCCGTGCGGGACCTCGAGAAGCACTACCCGATCCGGAAGGGCCTGTTGAACCGGCGGGTCGGCGCCGCTCGCGCCGTCGACGGCATCAGCTTCGACATCGCGCCCGGGGAGACGCTCGGGCTCGTCGGCGAGTCCGGCTGCGGGAAGTCCACGGCGGCGACCTCCATCGTCCGGCTGGAGGACCCGACGGGCGGCGAGGTGATCTTCAACGGCGGCGGGCGGGGCGGCGCGACCCGGAACGCCGACGGCACGCACCCGAACGACGTGACGCGCTTCGACGACCGGGAGCTGAAGGCGTTCCGCCGCGACGCGCAGATGATCTTCCAGGACCCCTCCTCCAGCTTCGACCCGCGGATGTCGGTCGGGAGCGCGGTCGCCGAGATGCTCCAGATCCACGGGATGTCCGACCGCCACCGGCGCCGGGCGATCGTGGAGGACCTGCTCGAGCGGGTCGGGCTCTCGCCCGAGGATTACGACCGCTACCCGCACGAGTTCTCCGGCGGCCAGAAGCAGCGGATCGCGCTGGCCCGCGCGCTCGTGTTGAACCCGGAGCTCATCGTCGCCGACGAGCCGGTCTCCGCGCTCGACGTCTCGATCCAGGCGGAGATCCTCGACCTGATCGCCGACCTCCAGGCGGAGTTCGACCTCTCGCTTCTGTTCATCAGCCACGACATGTCCGTCATCCGTGAGATCTGCGACCGGGTGGCGGTCATGTATCTCGGCGAGATCGTCGAGATCGGACCGACGGACCGGATCTTCGCCGACCCGCAACACCCGTACACGGAGGCGTTGCTCTCGGCGATCCCGACGCCGGACCCGCGCTCGACCGCGAAGGGGATCGAGCTGACGGGAACCGTGCCGAGCCCGGAGGACCCGCCCTCCGGCTGTCGGTTCCACACCCGGTGTCACAAGGTGATCCAGCCGGACGACGTCGACCTCGATCAGTCGAGCTGGCGGGGACTCCTGAACCTCCGGGACGCGCTCGCCGCCGGCAGCGTCGACGTCGAGCAGATCCGCGAGAACTTCCGGACCGGGAGCGACGCCGAGGCGACGCCCGAGGCCGTGAAAGGCCAGATCCGCCGAGAGTTCGACGTCGAGGAGGCGGTACCCGCCGCCGAGATGGAGTCGCTGCTCGACGCGGCGCTCGACGAGGCGCTCGACGGCGACCTCGAGGGCGCGGCGGCGACGCTCTCCGAGCGCGTCACCACGCCCTGCGAGGAGACCGTTCCGGAGCGGACCGACCACGGGGCCGGTCACGAGTCGGCGTGTCTCCTCCACGAGCGGGACCGGTCGGCGCCGTTGAATCCGGCCGACGACTGAGGCGATCGCCGCCGCTCTCCCCGCTTTGTCCTAGCGATCGCCGACCGCCGGGAGCGGTATCGGTCGCGGGTCGCCGCCCTCCGCCGGCTCTAGGCTCACGGTCGGCTCGTTGTCGCTCGTCCCCTCGCCGATGAGGACCGACGTCGCCCCCGCCGCGAGCGGCGCGACGACTCCCGCGGCCAGCGCCCGGGGGTCCGCGAGGTCCCCGCGGAGAACGACCCTGCCTCCCTGTTCGAGCCTCAGCTCGTCGACGACCGACCCGGCGGCGTCGAGGAGCGCGCGGTGGGAGACGTCGCCGTCCGGCTCGTCGCGGTTCGTTCCGCGGAGAACGGGGTCGTCCGGGCCGACTCCGCTCGGGGGCATTCCCGGGTTCTCGCTCCACAGCTCCTGTTCCCAGTGGGTCGTCTCCGGTCGCTCCGGCGGGCCGCCGAAGGCGGCGAGGCTGGTACCGGGCGCCGGCTCGGTCGTCGACTCGTCGGCGACGTCGACGAGGACGACGCGGTCGCCGCGCTCGATCCCCGCCGCGGGGTCGAACCGGACCGGGGCGCCCAGCCCGGCGGCGCCGAGGAAGGCGAGCGTCGTGTGGAGCCCCGGCGCCGGCTCGACGGCGACGGTCGACCCCTCGCGCGCGCCGAGGTAGCGGAGCACGTTCGCCGCCTTGTACGCGTTGGTGATCAGGTCGCGGTACGTGCGCTCGCGCCCGTCGGGCGTGACGAGCGCGACGTCCCGACTCCGTCGATCCCGCGCGAGGAGGTCCCCGACCACGTCCATACCCGGGGCTCGGAGCGGCCGAGACTTAAAAACGAGGAGTGGCGCGGTCGGGCGCGCCGATCCCGTGAGAGGCCGGGGGCGCGCCCCGCGTCAGGGCGCGCCGTGTCAGGGCGCGCCTGCGATGACCATCCGCGAGCCGTCGGCGGAGAAGGCGAGGTCGCGCGCGGAGTCGGCGTCGACCCGGACCGCGTCGCCGGGACCGAGCTCGACGGGCTCGCCGTCGACTGTCAGCGTCGCCGCGCCGTGGAGCAGCACGTACACCTCCTCGTGGTCGGCGTCGGCGTGGTCGTGCTCCATCCCCTCCCAGCCGTCGTCGGCCTCCACGACGGTCACGCCGAGCTTCTCGCAGTCGAGCGCGTCGCGGAGGAAGTACATCCCCGGCGCGCGCGGTTCGACGTCGTCGTAGGCGGTGGTGTCGTAGCCCATATCCGCAGTACGTGGCGCGTGTTGGAAAAACTACGGGACGAGAGCGGTCAGAAGGAGCTCTTCAGCCGCTCGAAGAAGCCGCCGCCGACGTCGATGTCCTCGCCGCCGGCCTCGGCGAACGCCTCCAGCGCCTCGCGCTGCTCCTCGTTGAGCGAGTCCGGGATCACGACGCCGACCTGCACGTAGAGGTCGCCGCGGCCGCGCCGACGCAGCCGGGGCATCCCCTTCCCCTCGAGCCGGAACGTCTCGCCGCTCTGGGTGCCGGAGGGAACGTCCATCTCCACGGTGCCGTCGACGGTCTCGACCTCGACCGTGTCGCCGAAGACGGCCTGCGGGAAGGAGATCGCCTCGCTGACGCGGAGGTCGTCGCCGTCGCGCTCGTACCGGTCGCCCACGTCGACGTCGACCTCGATCAGCAGGTCGCCGTTGGGCCCGCCGTTCTCGCCGGGCGCGCCCTCGCGCTCCATCCGGAGGCTCTGCCCGGAGCGGATCCCCGCGGGGATCTCCACGGAGAGCGTCGCCTCCTCGCGGACGACGCCGTCGCCGCCGCAGTCGGCGCAGTCCTCGCTGTACAGCTCGCCCTCGCCCTCGCAGCGCGGGCACGTCGAGGTCTGCTGGACGCGGCCGAGCGGCGTCTGCTGGACCTGCTGAACCTGCCCGCGCCCGTTACACTGCGGACAGGTCTCCACGTCGGCGTCCGGCGGGTGCCCCGCGCCGTCGCAGGTGCTACACGCCGTGGGTCGGGTGAGCGTGACCTCCTTCGTGGCGCCCTCGAACGCCTCCTCGAGGTCGATCGTGAGGCCCGTCCGGAGGTCTTGGCCCTGCCGCGGGCGATCGTCGCGACCGCCGCGGCCCCCGCGGCCGCCGCCACCGCCGAAGAACTGGTTGAAGATGTCCTCGAAGCCGCCGGCTCCTCCCGCACCGCCGGCGCCGCCGAAGGGGCCGCCGGCGCCGCCGGGGCCGCCGCCGCCCGTCGCGCCGCGCTTGTCGGCCTCGGTGAAGCGGTCGTGGCCGAGCTGGTCGTACTGGCGGCGCTTCTCCTCGTCGGTGAGCACCTCCTTGGCCTTCTGGATCTTCTTGAACCGCTCCTCGGCGTCGTCGTCGTCGCTGACGTCCGGGTGGTGTTCGGCGGCCTTCTTGCGGTACGCCTTCTTGATCTCCTCCTCGCTGGCGTCCCGCGACACGCCGAGGACGTCGTAGAAATCTTCACTCATGCGTTACGTTCGTTGTTGAGTCGTTCGTGGCTGGGTCGTGTTAAGGGGCCCGTCCTCCCGACGGCCGACGCGTGGTCGACGCTATTCCTCGTCGTCGTCCACGTCCTCGAAGTCGGCGTCGACGTACTCGTCGTCGCCGTCGGCGCCCGCGCCGCCCGGACCTGCCGCACCGCCCGGACCTGCCGCGCCGCCCGGACCTGCCGCGCCGCCCATTCCGCCGGGACCGCCCGGACCGCCGGCAGCGCCGCCGGCGCCGCCCGGACCGGCCTGCGCGGCCTGTCCCTCGTACATCTGCTTGCCGATCTCCTGGAGCTGCTCGGTGAGCGCCTCGGTGACCGATTCGATCTCGTCGGTGTCGGCCTCGTCGTCCTCGAGGACCTCCTCGACGTCCTCGATGGCCGCCTCGATGTCGGCGACGAGCTCGTCGTCGTCGAGCTCCTCCTCGTTCTCCTCTAAGAGGGTCTCGGCGCGCTGGATCGTCGTCTCGGCCTCGTTGCGGGCCTCGATCCGCTCGCGGCGGGCCTCGTCCTCCTCCTTGTGCTTCTCGGCCTCCTCCTGCATCTCCTCTATCTCCTCGTCCGAGAGGCCGACGCCCCCCTCGATGGTGATCGACTCGGCGTTGCCCGAGCCCTGGTCTTCGGCCTCGACGTTGACGATGCCGTTCTCGTCGATGTTGAACGAGACCTCGATCTGCGGGGTGCCCGCGGGCGCCGGCGGGATGCCGGAGAGCTGGAACGCGCCGAGCAGCTCGTTCTCCTCGGCGATCTCGCGTTCGCCCTGGAAGACGCGGACGTTCACCGACGTCTGGTTGTCGGCGGCCGTGGTGAACACCTTCGACTCCTCGGTCGGAATGGTGGTGTTCTTCTCGATGAGCCGCTCGAAGAGCCCGCCCTTCACCTCGATCCCGAGCGAGAGCGGGGTGACGTCCAGCAGGACGATGTCGTCGACGTCGCCGGAGAGGACGCCGCCCTGGACCGCCGCGCCGAGCGCGACCGCCTCGTCGGGGTTGACGTTCTTCTTCGGCTCCTGGCCGACAAGCTCCTCGACCTTCTCCTGGACCTGCGGCATCCGGGTCGACCCGCCGACGAGGATGACCTCGTCGATGTCGCCCTTGTCGTAGCCGGCGTCGGAGAGCGCCTGCTCGGTCGGTTCGACGGTGCGCCCGATGAGGTCGGAGGTGAGGTTCTCGAACGTCGCGCGGGTGATCGACTGCTCGAGGTGGACCGGACCGCTGTCGGTCGCGGTGATGAAGGGGAGGTTGACGGTCGTTTCCTTCTTGTTCGACAGCTCGATCTTCGCCTCCTCGGCGGCGTCTTTCAGGCGTTGGAGCGCCTGCCGGTCCTCGCGGAGGTCGATCCCGTGGTCGTTCCGGAACTCGTCGGCGATGTGGTCGATGAGCGCCTCGTCCCAGTCGTCGCCGCCGAGGTCGTTGTCCCCGTTCGTGGCGACGACCTCGTAGACGCCGCCGCCCAGGTCGAGGACCGAGACGTCGAACGTGCCGCCCCCGAGGTCGTACACGAGGACGGTCTGGTCGGACTCGTCGTCGAGGCCGTACGCCATGGAGGCGGCGGTCGGCTCGTTGACGATGCGCTCCACGTCGAAGCCGGCGATCTCGCCGGCGTCCTTCGTCGCCTGTCGCTGCTTGTCGTTGAAGTACGCAGGGACGGTGATGACCGCCTTCTCGACGTCGTCGCCGAGGTACTCCTCGGCGTCGCGCTTGATCTTCTGGAGGATCATCGCCGAGACCTGCTCCGGCGTGTAGTCGTCGTCCCCGATCTCGACCGTGTAGTCGTCCTCGCCCATGTGCCGCTTGATCGACTGGATCGTGCGGTCGGGGTTCTGGACGGCCTGGTTCTTCGCCGGCTTCCCGACGAGCCGCTCGCCGTCGTCGGCGAAGGCGACGACGGAGGGCGTCGTCCGGTCGCCCTCCGCGTTCGCGATGATCTCGGGCTCGTCGCCCTCCATCACCGCGAACGCGGAGTTGGTGGTACCGAGGTCGATACCGAGGATCTTGTTGCTCGCCATCTTAGCCAAAGTTAGCGGCTTGTGTCGGTTAAAGGTTACTAGACGGCGCGATCTCGGCGGACAGTCGATCCCGTCCACGTCGTGCGGTTTCGACGATCGTGTGAACCGCTCGCACCGGTGTCTTTATACAGATCCGCAAGCGCAGGGACCTGCGCTCAGAGCCCGGAGACGAGGTCCTCCAGCGCCGCCCGCGGGTCGTTGGCCTTCGCCACGCCGGAGGCCAGCAGGATCCCGGACGCGCCGAGGTCGCCCGCGGCGGCCACGTCCTCGCCGGTCGAGACGCCGGCGCCGCAGAACACGTCGACCGCGGGGTCGACCGCGTCGGCGGCCGCGACGGCGTCCTCGACGATCCCGGGGTCGGCCGTCGAGACGGAGACGTCGCCGCCGATCAGCTCGGGGGGTTCGACGGCGACGGCGTCGGGGCCGAGCGCGGCGGCCGCGCCGACCTGCGCCGGGTTGTTCGCGCAGACGATCGTCTCCAGGTCGGCGCGCTCGGCGGCGCGGACGGACCCGTCGACGTCGGCGAGCTTCAGCCGCTTCTCGGAGTGGTTGATCAGCGTCCCCTCGGCGCCGTTGGCGGCGACGGCCTCGGCGAGCGTCGACCCGGTGTGGGAGCCGTGGTCGTTCGGCGAGACGTGCTGGGCCCACGTCTCGACGCCGGTGTCGGCCACCCGGGCGAGGTCGGCGGCCTGCGGCGAGACCGCGATCCGGGCGCCGGCCGCCTCGGCGACGTCGCGGGCGGCGGTCGCGACTTCGATCGGATCGCACGGATACGCCTTGAGGTTCACCAGGATGAACATATCCGGGCTCGGGGCCGCGGGCGCAAATACCTTCATGCTCCGGCGACGCTGCGCCGGAGATCGACGCGGTTCCGCCCGGCGACCGGCCCCGTCACACCGCAGGGAGCATAAACGTCCTTATACCCCGGTGCTGTGGGTCGGAACGAACGATGTCCCTCATCGAGCTCATCGCCGGCGTGGAGGCTCGCGAGGCCACGCTGACCGTCTTCAACGCCGACCCGGCGGTCACGGAGGAGCTCCGCGAGCACTTCGCCGACCGCAACGTCCGGATCGTCGAGGAACGGACCGACGGGGGGCCGGACGGGTACGCCGTCCTCTCGCGCGACGGCGAGTTCGTCACGGCCGCCACCGTCGACGAACTCCTCCCCGGCGGCGGCGGCGGGGCGGAGGCGACCGACGACGGTTCGGTCGACGGGGACGCGACGGGCGATGACGCGGCGGCCGGTTCGGTGACCGGCGACCGGCGGAGGGTCGGCGAACCGATCCTCGATCACCTCGACGAGACGATGTTCACCTCCTACTCCCACGCCGACATGGTCGCCGCGTCTCGGGAGATCGAGGACCGCGCGTGGCGCGTCGGCGACGGGGAGCTCCACGCCGGCTTCCAGACCCTCGACGTGCTCACCGGCGAGGCGGACACCTACGACCTGCTGGGCGGCAAAGAGCGGCTCGACGTCCACGCGTACGCGGCGAACGAGGGCGACCCGCCCGACGTGGAACACTACACCGTGCACGTCGGCGAAACCGCGGAGATCCGCGAGACCTGGTTCGTCGCGTACGACGGCGGCGGCTACGACGACGCGAAGTGCGCGCTGCTCGCCGAGGAGCGCGCCCCGGGCGAGTTCTTCGGCTTCTGGAGCTACGACCCCGAGACCGTCGACTACATCATCGGCTACCTGACGGAGCGGTACGGGGACTCCGAACGGACGGACGAGGGGGGAGCGACGGTGTGACTAGCCGTTTGCCGGAGACGACCGCGTGGCTGTCGGCCGCGACGCTCGTCGCGTCGGTCGCGACCGCGGGGAGCCTCTGGTTCAGCCTCGGGCTCGGGCTCGCGCCCTGCGACCTGTGCTGGTACCAGCGGATCCTCATGTATCCCCTCGTCGTCGTGCTCGGCGTCGCGACCGTCGAGGGGCGGGCGGCGGTCGCGCGGACAGCGCTGCCGCTCGCCGGCCTCGGGCTCGCCCTCTCCGCGTACCACTCCTACCTCCAGGCGACGCAGGCGCAGTGCACGCTCGGCGGCCCGTGCGCGACGGTCCAGTGGCAGAGCCCGGCGCTCGGGCTCACGATCCCGAACCTCTCGCTCGTCGCGTTCGCGCTGCTCGCGGTGCTCCTCGGCGCGATGTGGCTGCGCGTCGAATAAGAGCGGAGCGGCGAACGTCGCGCGACGATCCTTTCAGTCCTTCCGCTTGACCACGTCGCCGAGCGTCATCGTCCCGGAGTCGCCGCTGTCCCAATCGGCGTCCTCGACCGACTCGCCCTCGACGAGGGAGAGGTCGAGCGCGCGCTCCAGCTTCCGCTGGATCTCGTCCGTGGGGAGGGTGTCGCCGCGTTCGAGCTTGCGGATCAGACTCGCCTTCTCGTTCAGCTGGTCGGCCAGCTCCTCCTGGCTCAGCCCGCGGGACTCGCGGGCGTTCCGGATCTGGTCGTCGTAGTCGGTGGCGATCTCGTCCATGTCGTCGAACATGTCGCGCGGCCGCGTCGAGCCGCCCGAGGAGCCGCCGGAGCCGGAGGACGACGAGGAGGACGACTTCCCGGTGCTCGAGCTCGTGGAGTACTTGCCGCCGCCGGAGCCGGTGGACTCGTCGCGGACCTCGGTGCCGAAGTCCGTACAGGAGCTACACAGCTCCAGCTCGGCGCCTTCGACCTTCGTCGTCGTCAGCGAGGCCTGGTCGGCGCCGCACATCTCACACTGGGGCATACGCGACGGTAACGCTCCCGGTGGTATAAAGGGTGCGCCGGGGCGCTCCGACGGCCGATTCGGCTCGCGCCGCGGACGGCGCCCGCCCGCCCAATCGTGCCGCGTCCGGTACCGACTTGTCGCCGGGGACGGCAGGGTGGGTATGGACGTCCACGTCACCAACTCGACCGTGCGGGGGACCGCTCGCGCGCCCCCCTCGAAGAGCTACACGCACCGCGCGCTGCTCGCCGCCGGGTACAGCGACGGCGCGACCGTGCGGTCTCCCCTCGTCTCCGCGGACACGCGGGCGACCGCCCGCGCAGTGACCGCCTTCGGCGGCGCGGTCGGGTCGGAATCCGGTGAGGACGCCGAGTCAGCGGCCGACGCGCTCGTCCCCGACGACGCCGAGGCGCTCGCCGTCGACGGCTTCGGCGGCCGGCCGGCGGTCCCCGACGACGTGATCGACTGCGCGAACTCCGGGACGACGATGCGGCTGGTCACCGCCGCGGCCGCGCTCGCCGACGGCACGTCGGTGCTGACGGGAGACGCCTCGCTCCGGTCGCGCCCGCAGGGCCCGCTCCTGACGGCCCTCGGCGACCTCGGCGTGCGCGCGGAGTCGACCCGCGGCAACGGGCGGGCGCCGCTGGTCATTTCCGGCCCCCTCGCGGGCGGCGAGGTGGCGATCCCGGGCGACGTCTCCTCGCAGTACGTCACCGCGCTGCTGATGGCCGGCGCGGTCACCGACCGGGGGATCGACGTCGAGCTGACGACGCCGCTCAAGTCGGCGCCGTACGTCGACATCACGCTCGAACTGCTCGACGACTTCGGGGTGGAGGCGACGCCGGTCGGCGAGGACGGCGAGACGCTCGACGGCGCCGCCGGCGCGGCGGGATTCGTCGTCGAGGGGGGCCAGTCGTACGCGCCCGCCGGCGGGAGCTACGCCGTCCCCGGCGACTTCTCCTCGATCTCCTACCTCGTCGCCGCCGGGGCGATCGCCGCCGAGCCCGGAGAGGCCGTCCGGATCGAGGGCGCCCGCCCGAGCGCGCAGGGCGACTCCGCGATCGTCGATATCGCGGAGCGCATGGGCGCCGACGTCGAGTGGGACCGCGAGGCGGGCGTCATCGCCGTCCGGCGCTCCGACCTGTCGGGCGTGGAGGTCGACGTGGGCGACACGCCCGACCTCCTCCCGACGATCGCTACGCTCGGGGCGGTCGCCGAGGGCGACACCCGGATCACGAACTGCGAGCACGTCCGGTACAAGGAGACGGACCGCGTCGCCGCGATGGCCGAGGAGCTGGCGACGCTGGGCGCCGAGACGACCGAGGAGCCGGACGTCCTGACGATTCACGGGTCCGAGAGCGACCTGCGGGGCGCGACCGTCGACGGCCGCGCCGACCACCGGATCGTGATGTCGCTCGCCGTGGCCGCCCTCGCCGCCGAGGGCACCACGACGATCCGCGGCGGCGAGCACGTCGACGTCTCCTTCCCGGACTTCTTCGACGCGATGGCCGGCCTCGGGATGAACGTGGAGCGTGAGGGAGCGATCGAATAGCCGCGATACGTGACCCCGTCTCGCTGCTATCGTAATCGCTTACAAACTGACGGCGGTGCGGTGGCGCGTGCCGACGAGCACTCGTAGGGTGCGAGTCGCACGCGCGAGGGACGCGGCGACCGGAGGGAGCCGCGAGGCTGGGGAGGTCTGAGGCTGCGGTCGCGGTGCGGTCGGGTGGGACTCAAAGGGGCAGCTGCGAGGACGAAGCACGGCGACGCAAGCACTGGAAGGAGCGAGCATCGCGAGCGACTGAAGCGCGCAGCGAGCCACGCGAGTCGTCGCGGCTGGGGCTTTGAAGATGTTCTCCGTCAATCTCACAGCAACGGTTTATAAACGAGCAGCTGTGGCTTCGGAGATGCTTGTCGCAGCATGACTAACGTCTTGGACCACCTCGGTCCCAGAGTCGATCTCTCACACTTCATTTTCCTCGCAATACCGACGGGTACACGTACGCGCCGCACGCACGGCCCGGTATGGACGACATCGACGTCGAACCCGTGGATCGCGTCGAGGAGCCCGAGAGCGACGACGAGGCCGCGGACGACGGCGAGCACGGAGCCGGCGGTCACGAGACCGACGACCGCGACGCCGACCTCCCGGCCGAGACCGACGCCACCGATCTCCCGAAGGGCGTCGACGCGCCCGAATACGTCCTCTACGGCGGGAAGGGAGGGGTCGGCAAGACCACGATGGCGGCCGCGACCGGGCTCTCCTCGGCCGCGGGCGGCGTCCGCACGCTCGTCGTCTCGACGGACCCGGCCCACTCCCTCTCCGACACGTACGAGACCGATATCCCCGCCGAACCGACGCGCATCCGCGAGGACATGCCCCTGTTCGCCGCCGAGATCGACCCCGACGACGCGATGGAGGAGGGGATGTTCGGCGCCGAGGGCGACCCGCTCGGCGGGATGGGCGAGATGGGCGACGCGATGGGCGGGATGATGGGCGGCGGCGCCGGCGCCGCGGGCGGCGACCCCGACGGCGAGGAGGGGCTCGGTTCGCTGCTCGGTGGGACGATGCCGGGCGCCGACGAGGCGGCCGCGATGCGCCAGCTGCTGGAGTACCTCGACGACCCGCGGTTCGACCGGGTGATCGTCGACACCGCGCCGACCGGGCACACGCTCCGGCTGCTCCAGCTCCCCGAGATCATGGACTCGATGATCGGGCGCGTGATGAAGCTCCGCAACCGATTTTCGGGGATGATGGACGGGCTCAAGGGGATGTTCGGCGGCGGGGACGACGACGGCGACCCCGCCGCCGACCTCGACGAACTCCAGGAGCGGATCGAGCGCCTCCGGGCCGTGCTGCGCGACCCCGCGCAGACTGACTTCCGCGTCGTGACCATCCCCGAGGAGATGAGTGTCGTCGAGTCCGAGCGGCTGGTCGCCCGCCTCGACGAGTTCGGGATTCCGGTGAACACGCTCGTCGTCAATCGGGTGATGGAGGGGGTCGGCGACGTCGCGGACGTCGACCCCGCGTGGATCGTCGAGCCGAACCCCGACACCTGCGACTTCTGCGCGCGGCGCTGGGAGGTCCAGCAGAGCGCGCTCCGGCGGGCAACGGAGCTGTTCCGCGGTCGCGACGTGAAGCGCGTCCCGCTGCTCGCGAACGAGGTCCGCGGCGAGGCCGCGCTCCGGGTCGTCGCGGCGTGTCTGCGCTAGGACCGCTCGTCTAACGCGCCGTACAGCCCCTCGCGGACCCGCTCCGCGACGCCGGTGAGGTGCGCCTGGCCGAAGAGCGCCACGACCAGCGCGCCGATCGAGTTGTACGTCAGATCGGCCACGGTGTCGTCGAGTCCGAACTGCGCGAGCGGCATCGAGATCCCCGTCTCGTCGGCAACGATGTCGAGCGCGAACTCGAACAGCTCCCAGACGACGCCGAACGCGAGCACCACGACGAAAATGAAGACGAACGCGAAGCGCGACGGGATCCGGATCTCGTCGCTGTGAAGGTCGATAGCGCGGAGCGTCGTGTACCCGGCGCCCGCGATCAGCGACGCCGACAGCGCGTGCGTGAGGTGGTCCCACCACGGGACGCGGGCGTAGAACCCGGCGGATCCGACGGTGTGTAACAGCACCGCCGTCGTGATCCACACGCCGAGCCAGGGGTCGAGCGGGATGTCGTAGTTGCGTTCGAGCAGCGCCGGAACGAACGTGACGAACAGCCCGATCCCGCCGTTGGTGATCGCCTTGGGCTGGCCGAAGACCGCACCGTAGACGACGATGGCGGCGAGCAGGAGCTGCATCCCCCTCGTGAGCCGGCGCTGCGTCCGCAGCGATGGGCGAGCTCGGAAGGCGCCGCGGACGCTCATCGGCGCACCACCCGCCAGATGCTCCGGCGGAGCCGCGCCCCCCGCCGCCGGAAGTAGGCGTCGAAGAGGACGCCGGCGGCGAGCCCGGCCAGCGTCACGTAGATCCACTCGATCATCAGCGCCTCGTTCGTCGTCAGGTAGCCGGTCCCGAGCAGCCGGTCGGCGTTCCACCGGAGCACCGTCCACGCGGCCGCCGTCGCCATCGTGGTCAGCACGACGAACAGCACCGCGAACCAGTGAGTGACTCGCAACGTGGTGAACATCTGGAGCTCGACCGTGATGATCAGCGCGAACGCGGCGATCGCGAGGTACGTCGCGAACGTCCCCAGTTCGCCGCCGAGGAGCGTGCGAACCAGAATCGGCAACAGCGCGAGTCCGAGGACTTCCCAGGGAAGCATCATCCGCGGATCCCGCGCCGCGACCGCCGGCGCGACGACGACGGCGGTGATAGCGGCGACGAGGACCATCGGAAGGAGGTCGAACGCGAGCAAACTCTCGACGAAGGTGCCGACGAGCACCGCTATCATCGCCCATGCGACCAGCGCGTTCGTCCGTCCGCTCTGAAACAGCCGCGCCAGCCGGTCCTCGATCGCGTCCCCGTCCGGAATGTCCGGTTCGTAATCGATCGGACCGGGTCCCTCGGACTCCTCCCCACCCCCGTCGGACTCCGCCCCACCCTCGTCGAACTCCGTCCCGGCGTCCTCGTCTGAGGGGGCCGCCGCGGATCGGTCGGTGTTCATACCCTTTCTCAGGTCGGCGTCCACTAATATGGGTTGCCTCCGGAGTCGGGTGGACCGCCGCCACGGCGAGGCGAACGGACGCGCTTTTACCCGCCACGCGCCTTCGTCCGGTATGAACTGCCGGCGGTGTGGCACCCCGCTCCGCAAGCCCGGGGACTACTGTCTCACCTGCAACACCGCCAACGCCGACGCCGTCGTCGCCGAGTTCGCCGAAGACCGCGCCCGCCTGACGATGCTCGACGAGGACGCGGTCGTCGGCGAGACGACGGTGACGACCCGGCCGGAGAGCGACGAGCGGCTCACCGAGGTCCAGCTCCGTAACTTCGCGGGCCGGGTCGCCGACGAGATCCGCCGGAAGCGCCCCGACACCGTCTACGCCGCCGGCGCGCGCGAACCCCTCCGCGAGACCCGCGCGCAGGTCCATCACGAGTTCTACCGCGTTCCCGACGCCAACGTCGACGCGGGGAACGACGACGAGCGCGAGCGCGCGAGTCCCGTCGTCTCGTGGGTGCTCGACCGGCGCGGCGACCGCGCGCTGGAGGTCGTCGAGACGCCGCCGCGCGAGAAGATCGGCGGCGCCCACTCGACGCTGATCGGCGACCGCAAGGGGCGGAAGGCGGTGAGCGCCGTCGCGCAACACCCCCACGTCAAGAAGATCGTCCCGGGCCCCATCGACGCGGGGGGTACCGGCTCGCGGACCGGGCTCCGCGCGAAGGCGACGCGCGCCGGGACCAACGGCAACGTCCGACTCCTTCTCCGAGACGGCTCCAGCGTGCAGGAGAATCGGATCGTCACCACCGCGATGGACCGCGAGACGGGCGAGCGCGTCCGCGAGGACCTCAACGAGGCGCTGCGGGAGGCCGAGCTCCAAGACGGGTAGAGCGGGCGCGTCGGCCGATCGCCCTCGGCCGCCGTCGACGAGGCGAGAACGGAGTTCTCGCTCGCGGCCCGACCGCCCCGGCGACTCCCGGTAGGTATTTCCGCCGTCGGCCGCGATCGCTTATAAATGCTGAGCGACGTCATGGAGGACTATCTGAAGGCGATCTACGTCCTCCAGTCCGAGCAGGGCCCGCCCGTCTCGACGTCCGCGATCGCGGAGTACCTCGACAAGACCGCCCCGTCCGTGACCGACATGCTGGGGAAACTGGAGGAGCGCGGGCTCGTCGAGCGCGAGCCGTACCAGGGCGCGGAGCTCACGGCGGAGGGCGAGGCCGTCGCGCTGGAGGTCGTCCGCCACCACCGGCTGCTCGAGGCGTTCCTCGCCGACCGGCTCGACTACGACTGGAGCGAGGTCCACGACGAGGCCGACGCCCTGGAACACCACATCTCCGAGGAGTTCGAGCGCCGCGTCGCCGAGGCGCTCGGCGACCCCGCCGTCGACCCCCACGGCGACCCGATCCCGGGGGCCGACCTCGAACCCGTCGACGAGGGGAGCGGGCCGCGGCTCTCCGACCACGTCGAGGGCGACCGCGTCGTCGTCACGCGCGTCTCCGACCGCGACGAGGACGAGCTCGACTACCTCGCCGACGCCGGGATCACGCCGGGCACCGAGCTCGAGGTCGTCGACGTCGCCCCCTTCGGCATGGTGACCGTCGCGACGCCGACCGGCGAGCAGAGCCTGCCGGCGGCGATCGCTCGGTCGATCCGCGTCGAGGACGCCGACTGAGCGCGGAGCCGTCGGCGTACGCGTCGCCCCGGATCGGGCCGTCGGCGTACGCGTCGCCCGCCGGTCGCGACCGCACTACCCGCCAGTTCCGACCATCGATGCCCGCTTTCCGACCGTAACGTCCACCGGTCCTTCGCGGACTTTTTCACGAAAACGCCCGTTTCGAAGCGCGTGAACCTCCTCGTGACGCTCGGTGCGGGGGTCGTCTTCGGCCTCGCGCTCGCGGCCCCGCCCGGTCCGATGAACGCCGTCATCGCCGAGGAGTCCGTGCTCCGCGGCCGGACCGCCGGCTTCCGGGCGGGACTCGGCGCCGCGACCGCCGACGCGATCTTCTTCGTCCTGGCGTACCTCGGCGTCGTCGCCGTCGTCGACGCGCTCCCGCTGCTCCGCGCCGCGATGGTCGCCGCCGGCGGCGTCCTGATGTTGTACTTCGCCGTCGGTGCGGCGCGCGGCGCGCGGGCGTCGTTCCGCCCGACCTCGGGCGACGAGCCGTCGATCGAGGCCGGGAAGGGGTTCCGCAAGGCGCTGGTGCTCGCGCTGACGAACCCGTACCAGGTGCTGTTCTGGCTCACCGTCGGCGTCGGCCTGCTGCGCCCCGGCGAGCTCGACGTGCTGGCCCGGCTGCCGGTCGTCGGCGCCGACCTCGCCGGTGCCTTCGTCGTCACCACCGGGTCGCCGGCGCTGATCGGCGGCTTCTTTTTAGGCATCCTGATCTGGATCACCGGGTTCCCCGCGGGGCTCGTCGCCGCCGAGAACCGGACCGAGACGTTCGCGCCGCTCGTCGCGGTGGCCTCGGCGGTCGTGCTCGCCGGGTTCGGCGTCTTCTTCCTCTACGACGCGGCGACGATGTTCTTGTAAATAGCCGATAGCACAGCGACCGCCCCGGAAGTCGCAGTATTCATTTATAAATAATCGGTCTCGGATCGGCGTCTAACGGCGCCAAAGCCCCAGTCGAGAGGACTCGCGCCTGTCCCTTTGAGTCCCGCCCCACCACCGCTCCGCACCGCACCTCACGCCTCCCCAGCCTCGCGGCTCCCTCCGGTCGCCGCGTCCAGCGAGAATCAGAGATTCTCTGGCAGCCGGCGGCGAAGCCGCCGGCGACCTCGCGCGTGCTCCTCGCGGCCTATCAGCCGCTCGGAGGCACGCGCCACCGCACCGCGGTCTGTCTATAAGCTGCCGTCGCGCTCCGGCTCGGTCCGCCGCGGTGCGTCCGGCGTCGTGTCGGCGATCCGTTCGGAAATCCGCATCTTCTAGACCCTCCGGTCGCGTATCTGAGCCATGTTCGACAAGTCCACGTGGATCAAGCTCCCGCGCAACGTGCTCGTCGGTCACGACGTGATCGACGACCTCGGCGTCGCGGTCGGCGAGCTGTACCTCACGGGGCGGCCGCTCATCGTCACGAGCCCGACGCCGAACGAGATCGCCGGCGACCGGGTGCGCGCGCAGTTCGACGACCCCGCGACCGCCGTCGTCGAGGACGCCTCCTTTGAGGCGGTCGAGGAGCTCACCGCGACCGCGGAAGCGATCGATCCCGGCTACCTGATCGCCTTGGGCGGCGGGAAGCCGATCGACATCGCGAAGATGGCCGCCGACCACCTCGACGTCGGCTTCGTCTCCGTCCCCACGGTCGCCTCCCACGACGGCATCGTCTCCGGGCGCTCCTCGATCCCCGAGGGCGACACGCGCCACTCGGTCGCGGCCGACCCGCCGCTCGCGGTCGTCGCGGACACGACGCTGCTCGCGAACGCCCCGTGGCGGCTCACCACCGCGGGCTGTGCCGACATCATCTCCAACTACACCGCGGTGAAGGACTGGCGCCTCGCCCGTCGCCTGCGGAACGTCGAGTACAGCGAGTACGCGGGCGCGCTGTCGGAGATGACCGCGGAGCTGCTCGTCGAGAACGCCGACATGATCCGGCCCGGGTTAGAGGAGTCGTCGTGGGTCGTCGTGAAGGCGCTCGTCTCCTCCGGCGTCGCGATGTCGATCGCGGGCTCCTCGCGGCCCGCCTCCGGCGCGGAGCACCTCATCTCCCACCAGCTCGACCGGATCGCCCCCGGCAAGGCGCTCCACGGCCACCAGGTCGGCGTCGCCTCGGTCATGACGGAGTACCTCCACAGCGGCGAGAACGGGCGGTGGAGCGCGATCCGCGACGCGCTCGCGGAGCTCGACGCGCCGACGACCGCGGCCGAGCTCGGCGTCGACGACGAGGAGCTGCTCGCCGCGCTGACGACCGCCCACGAGATCCGCGACCGCTACACGATCCTCCAGGGCGGGATCAACGAGGAGGCCGCGATCGAGGTCGCGACGGCGACCGGCGTCATCGAGCGGTAGTCGAGGCGGCGTCGCCGGGGGCGACGCGTCCCGACCGACGGGAGCACCCGAAGCCGACTTATCGCTCCGTTCCCTCCTCCCGATATGTCCACCGCCAGCGTTCGCGACCGGGCCAAGGAGCGGGCCGGCGCGATCACCGTGCTCCTCACGATCGTCGGCTACGGGGCCGTCGGCGGCGTCTTCTTAGTCCCCGAGTTCCAGGCGCTGTTCCCGACGCTCTCCCGCGGCACCGTCGACCTGCTCGCGCACGCCATCGCCGCGGTCAACACCGTCACCGTCGTCACGCTCTCGCTCGGCTGGTACTGGATCCGCAACGACGAGGTGAAGAAGCACGCCGCCGCGATGACGACCTCCTTCGCCCTCATCCTCCTCTTCCTCGGGATGTACCTCCCGAAGGTCGCGGGCGGCGGGACGAAGGAGTTCGTCCTCGACTCCGCGTACGCGTGGGTCCCGCTGTGGGAGTGGGTGTACCCGGCGTACCTGATCATGCTCGCGATCCACATCGTCCTCTCCGTCGTCTCCGTGCCCGTCGTCATCTACGCGATCGTCCTCGGGCTCACGCACACGGAACGCGAGCTCCGGACCGAGACGCCGCACCGCCGCGTCGGTCGGATCGCCGCGAGCGCGTGGATTCTCTCGCTCGTGCTCGGCGTCGTCACCTACCTCCTCTTGAACCACCTGTACGACTCGACGTTCGCGGCCGCCGAGGCCGCCGCGGTCCTGCTCCCGCTCGCCCCCGGACTCTGACCGGCGAGGGCTCCCGGCGCCCGCCGCCGCCACCGAAACGCTTGACTCGCCGCCGCCGCACCCTCACTCCATGACCCACTGGATCGGCGAGACGTTCACGAGCGACGCCGGCTGGACTCACCTCGAGGCCCTCGTCGACCTCGACCACCGCATGGCCGGCACCGACGGCGAGCGCGAGGGGCTGGAACTGACGCGCGACGCGCTCGCCGACGCCGGCGCGCGGGACGCCCGGATCGAGGAGTTCGAGATTCAGGGCTGGGAGCGCGGCGACAGCGCGATCCGCCGCGGCGACGAGACGCTCGCGAGCGGCATGAACGCCTGTATCGCGCTCCCCCGCAGCCCGAGCGGCGAGGGGACCGGCGAGTTCGTCGACCTCGGCTACGGCGTCCCGGGGGACTTCGAGGCCGACCTCGACGGAAAGGTCGTGATGGTCTCCTCGGACACTCCCGATTCCGTCGACCGGTTCATTCACCGCCGCGAGAAGTACTACCACGCCGTCGAGGCCGGCGCCGCCGCCTTCGTCTTCGCGAACCACGTCGAGGGGACGCTCCCGCCGACCGGCAGCGTCGGCACGGCGGACGCGCCCGTGGGCGACATCCCCGCGGTCGGGGTCTCGAAGGAGACCGGCGCGCGCCTCGCCCGCCGGCACGAGGGCGACGACCTGACCGTCGCGGTCGACTGCGAGACCCCGGCCGCGACGAGCGGGAACGCGGTCGCCGAACTCGGCCCCGACACCGACGACTACCTCGTCGTCTCCTCGCACGTCGACGCCCACGACATCTCGCAGGGCGCGATGGACAACGGCGCCGGAACCGCCACGATCGTCGAGGTCGCGAACGCGCTCGCGGCCCGCGAAGACGAGCTCGACCGCCGCGTCCGGTTCGTCGCCTTCGGCGCCGAGGAGGTCGGGCTCGTCGGCTCCTCGCTGTTCGCCGAGGGGGTCGACCCCGACCGGGTCGCGGCCGTCGTCAACGTCGACAGCAACGTGTTCGGCCGCACGCTGAAGCTCGACCACCACGACTTCGACGCGCTGGAGGCGGCCGCGGAGCGCGTGAGCGACCGCTTCGACCACCCCGTCTCGCTCGGCGAGGAGTTGGTCCCCCACAGCGACCACTGGCCGTTCGTCGAGCGCGGGATCCCGGGGTACATGGTCTCCGGCGAGACGGAGGGCCGGGGTCGCGGCTGGGGCCACACCGGTGCCGACACGCTCGACAAGCTGGAGTCGCGGAACCTCCGGGAGCAGGCGATCCTGCTCACCGAACTCGTCGCGGAGCTCGCCGACGCGTCGGTGACGACCGAGCGGCGGGACCGCGATGAGATCGCGGCCGCCCTCGAACGCGAGGGGAAGGCGACCGGGATGAAGATCACGGGCGACTGGCCCTTCTAGGGAATCCCCGCCGCGAACCGGGAGGTTTTCACCCGCGCCGGTCGGACCCCTCGCGTATGGAATCGTCGGAACGACGCGTCGCGGTCGTCGGCGACGATCGCTCGGCGGCGCTCCGGCGCGCCCTCGCGGGCCTCCCGTATCGCCGCGCCGAGCGGTCCGCCGCGGACGCGGTGGTGGCGGTCGGCGACGAGGCCATCCGCGACGTCCTCGTCGGCGCGCCGGACGCGCCGGTGATCCCGGTCGGCTCGCGGCGGCTCGCGGTCGACGTCGACGCCGCGGAGCGGCGCCTCGGCGCCCTGCTCGACGCGGCCCTCCGTGGCGGCGGTGACCCCTCTGCCGACGGCGACCCTCCCGCCGACGGCGTCCGGCGCGTCGCGCACCCGGTCCTCGCGGTCGACGCGGGGGACGGGGAGACGCGGCGCGCCGCCTTCGACGTCGCGCTCGTCACCGCGGAGCCGGCTCGCATCTCCGAGTTCGCGATCGACTTCGTCGGGGAGGGTGACGAGTCGTTCCGCGCCGACGGCGTCGCCGTCGCGACCCCCTTCGGCAGCGACGGGTACGCCAACGCCGCCGGCGGGCCGGTCGTCGAGCCCGGCGGCGGGCTCTCCGTCGCGCCGATCGCCCCGTTCAGCACTCGGACGGACGCGTGGGTCGCCGCGGAGCGGCTCTCGGTCTCGGTCGAGCGCGAGGCGGAGTCGGTCGCGCTCGTGGTCGACGGTCGGGAGCGCGGATCCGTCGAGCCGCACCGACCGGTCGCGATCGAGGCGACTGACTCGGTCGCGCTCGTGACGCTCGCGGGCGCGCGCCGAGCGCGGCGATCGGAAACACTCTAATAACTCGTGACCGGATGTGTCGGTATGGACCCACTGCAGTTCCTCGTTCCCCTCGGCTGGCTGTCCGCCGTCGGACCGGTGCTGCCGTACGCGATACTGACGATGGCGGTGGCGAACCTCGCGACGCGTCACATCGCACACCGGCGACACGTCGAACAGGGCACCGACGGCGACGACGTCGAACCGTACACGCCCCACGCGTTCACGAACATCGGACTGCTGCTGTTGAGCTTCCTGTTCGTGCTCGACGCGCCCGTGAGCGGCGTGATCCTCTCGGTGCTCGTGATCACGATGCTGGTCGCCGACCTGTTCGAGCTGGAAGCGCGTAACGTCGAGGCCCGCAACGACATGCCGATCGAGGCCCCGAAGAGCTCGATCGCCGCGTCGCTGCTCGTCATGGTGTTCGCCTCCTACTACGCCCTGTGGTTCCTCGTCGCGGGCCTCTGGGACCAGTTCGTCGTCGCGTAGTCCGGCTCGTCCGGAATCGCGAGAAAACGTCTTCTCCCCGTCGGCAGTCGCAGTGCCGTTCTCGGTGTCGCGTTCGCGCCGGGTCCCGCTCTCTTTTGGTTCCGGGGTCGTTCTCGACGTCGATCCGTCTGCTCGTCTCTCGCCGTCGTGCGGGCACGGTAAACGCCGACAACGCCGACGCGGAGCGCGGCGGACGCTCGGCGGCGTCAGGCGGCTGCAGAACGAGAGGGCGATGCGAGAACCGCTTCCGACGGCGGGATCGCGGTCGTCAGTTCGCCGCGTCGGCGTCGTCGTCGTCGAGGGCGTCGCGCAGCTCGCGGCTCGCCGGGATCAGAACCCAGAACGTGAGCGCGCCGAGGATCATCACCCAGAAGAACGCGTCGCCGGCGACGAGGCCGACCTGGCCGTAGGCGCTATCGACCCCCTCGGCCGGGTTGACCAGCTGCACGACGTCGTAGTACGAGGGCGTTCGGTACCATCCGCCGAAGGTGAGCCAGCCGAGGCCACCGAGCGCGAACAGGGCGACCCCCTTCATGAACTCGTCTGCCATTAGCTTACGATTCGCCGGAGTCGTCTTGAGACTTTCCCATCCCTTGGCCCCGGAACCGCGTCCCCAGCACGTACACCGCCGTCCCCCCGACGATGAACGCGATGCCCGTGATCGCCAGCGTGGCGACCAGCACATCGTCCGAGGGGTAGAGGCCGGCGCTGTTCAGGAGATAGACGATCACGGTCCACACGAAGCTGATCTGTAGCGTCGCGGCGTCGACGAGCGTGAACCCGATCAGGTACGCGACGACGGCCGCGAGCGTCGAGAAGACGGTGACGGCCTTGTACAGGCGGAACGGAACGACGATCTCGCGTCCGTCGGGCCCGATGCGCGGGCCCGTCGGCTCGCTGCGAGCGTCCTCTTGCTCGTCGGCGGCGATGGGGTCGCCCGTTTCGTCGAACGCCTGTGCGTCGTCGTGGTCGGTGGATGATGACATCGAAAGGTGGTGCGACGGACGGAGCGCCGGGCGAGAGGCCCGGCGGGCGGTCGGCTGCCGTTACTTCGGCGGTCGCAGCATGTAGTACCGCCGGTTCAGGTCGTACATGTACCCCTCACGCATCGTCTTCAACACCGCGTAGGTGATGATGCCGCCGACGACCGGCAGCATGAACGTCAGCGTGAGCAGCAGGTTGAGCGAGATCGGGAAGAAGTTCTGGATCGCGAGCGCCGCGAGCGTGAACGACAGGACGACGCCGGTCACGCCGACGGCCGCCCAGAACGGCTGCTCGACGGGACGCCGCGCGCCCCCCTTGTTGAGGAACGGCACGAGCGTGATGGTACCGAAGACGATCCCGTGAGCGGTGATCCCGAGGAACTCGTTGGAGATGGCGATGTTGCCGCCGAGCACCGCGAGGTTCGGGTTGAGCGGGTTGAGCTTCAGCAGGCCGAACGACCAGTAGAGGTACCAGTCCGGCAGGATGATCGCGGGCGTCGAGCCGGGGTTCGCCGGCTCGCCGTAGTGCGCCGGCATCAGCGCCGCGACGAGGATCAGAATCCCGACGAAGAAGCTCGTGATGGCGAGGTTCCGAAGCGTCTCGTGGGGCCACGTGGGGAAGCCGAGCACGTCGCGCTCGACGTACGTCGACTCCGCGCGGAGGTCCTCGTCCTCGCGGCGGGAGCGCTCGAAGTACTGGTAGGTGAGCTGGGCGAGCCCACTCGTGTGCTCTTTGCGTTCGCTCCAGGTCGGCGTCTCGTCGTCCGGCGGCACGGTCGCCGGCGGGCCGCCGTCGGTGCGCGCCTCCTCGTCGGTGCCTCCGTCCGTCATGGGGGTTGTGTCGTCGGTCATTGGATTAGTGCGGCTCGGCGATCCCCTGCACCCAGACGATGCCGACGTGGAGCGCGATAAGGCCGGTCACCACGAACGGCAGCACGAAGACGTGCAGGATGTACATTCTCACCAGCGTCGCCTGTCCGAGCGTGAAGCCGCCGAACAGGAGCTGTGCCGCCCACTCGCCCACGATGGGCGTCGCGAGCGCCATCTCGACGCCGATCTGTGCGGCCCAGAACGACAGCTGCTTCCACGGGAGGACGTACCCGGAGAAGCCGAACAGGAGCGTCAGGCTGATGAGCACGACCCCGAGGACCCAGTTGACCTCGCGGGGCTCCTTGTACGACCCGGTGAAGTAGACGCGGAGCATGTGCAGGAACACCGCGGCGACCATGAACTGGGCCGCCCAACTGTGGATCGAGCGGAGCATGAACCCGAACTGGACGTCCGTCATGATCATCACGACGGAGTCGTACGCGGCCGTCGGGTCGCCCTGTGCGGCGGCGCCGGCGGTCGACGGAGAGTAGTAGAACCCGAGCAGTGCGCCCGTAACCGCCGCGACCAGATACGCGATGATCGACAGCGACCCGAGCGAGTACAGGGGGTACCAGTACCAGAACTTGTTGTCGAGGTCGTACTGCTCCGTGTGGCTCTTCGGCATCTGCATGTTCGCGCGGTAGTACATCGTCTCCAGCAGCTCGAGGTAGTCGACGATGCGGAGCCGCTTGTCGAGCCAGATGAGCGTGGTGAGGAACGCGGTCTCGATGACCGTCAGGTCCTGCTCTTTGAGCCACGCGTTGTGGTCCATATCGTCTTGTTTTTTGAGACTCATTGTGTTACTTCTTGTAGTACGGGTAGACCGCCCGCTTGACCGTCTCCATCGCACCGTCGGTGTCGATCCCGACGCCGTCTTTGTCCTCCTCGCGGACGTAGAGGTCCTCCCACTTGCGGCGGCGCTTCTTCACGATCATCACGTCGGGGAGGAACTCCTTGCGGTACAACAGAAGGATGAAGG
This sequence comes from Halorubrum sp. B52, assembly GCF_059752555.1. Classification (NCBI taxonomy): domain Archaea; kingdom Methanobacteriati; phylum Methanobacteriota; class Halobacteria; order Halobacteriales; family Haloferacaceae; genus Halorubrum; species Halorubrum sp. B52. Next base: position 405,737 of record NZ_MWTG01000008.1, read on the forward strand.
CGAGGTCGATGAAGATCATCGCCAGCAGCGCACCGGCGAACATGTTGCCGAACTCCGTCGAGGCCCAGGCGGACATGAGCCCGTAGACGAACAGAGACACGAATACGACCTCGATGACCGTCAAGAGCACGATGGCGATCGCCGCGGCCGTGCTCTCGCGGGCCGGCTCGTACCGGTGGATGTCACCGTACGAGGAGCCGCCGGAGCTCATTCTCTCCCTCCGTGACCGGTGTGGGCGGACTCGCCGTACTTCAGCAGGTAGAACGTGAACACGAAGGTGAGCGAGATACCCAGCATCGCGGAGATCCCGACCCAGTGGGCGTGGAGCGGAACGCCGACCTTGGCGATGTCCTCCGGCCACCCGGTGTTCGCCCCGCCGGTCTCGACGGTGGCGACGTCCTCACCGACGGCGATACCGCCGTGCATACCGACTGGGACGTGGGGGGCACAGGCGTAGTGAGTGATGCCGGCGTCCTCGCCCGATGTCTCGTACTCGTACGTGTACCCTTCCTCGCCGACTGGATCGCCGCTGTCGAGCGAGGCCGGGCCCTCCTGTGTGACGACGTTGTGGCTCCCGCCGGCCCCGGTCCACTCCCAGACGATGGTCGTCCCCTCGTCGACCCAGACCAGCGTCGGGTCGAACGCGAGGCCGCTGCTGCCGGCGCCGACCGAGATGGTCACCGAGTCCTGCCCGCGGGCGTCGGTGTACGACCCGACGTTGCCGCTCGACGCGCCGCTCGGCCAGTCGGGCTGTACCTCCTGTGCAGCCACCGTTCCGGTCGCCCCGGCGGAGGCCGCGACGGCGGCGGTCGCGCCGCCGGCCGTCCGCACGAAGTCCCGCCTTTTCATACGGTTTCACTCAGGACGGGGTCCGCTTAAACCCTCCGACTGAAACCGCCGACGTGGAGGAGTTTGGAGGGACTGAGACCGCCGAAATCGGCGTAATTACTCGTCTCGGTCGCGGTCGCTCGCGACGGCGTCCTCGTCGGTCACGACACCGTCTTCGACGGGGACGAACTCGGGACGTTCCTTCGCCTCGCGGAGCGCCCGCAGCCGCTCCCGATACTCCTCCGAGCGGAACCGGTCGGAGAGCCGCGCGTTCGCCACCATCACGAACAGGAAGAGACCGATGAGCAGGAACACGATCCCCATCGCGGGCGCGACGATCGTGTCGAGGTCGGTGAGGAACGTCGCGGCCAGCAGCGCCGCGCCGGCGAGCACCTGCACGACCGCGATCACCTGGACCATCAGGTTGCCGAACTCGCCGGACCCATCGGGGACGGTGTCGGGGTGCGGGAGCGACCAGTCCTCGGGCGGCTCCGGCACGTCGTACGACTCCATCGCCGCCAGCGCGACGATCGGCTCGATGTCGCGCAGCACCGTCCCCTGCCCGGCCACCTCGCCGGTCGGGCGGACGATGGCGTACCCCTCGTCGGAGTAGACTAAGATTCGCTCCTCGCCGTCGGCGCGGACCCGCTCCAACACGCCGAACACCTCGCGGCGGGCGATCCGCGACTTGAGCTCCGCCTCGGCGCGCTCGAGCAGGCGGTCGCCCGTGATCCACGAGTCGGGGTCGAAGGCGGCGTCCCACTCCTCGGCGCTCATCCGGGCCATGTCCGACGGGCCGAAGTCGTCGAAGTCGTACTCCTCCTCGACGCGCCGCCTGAGCTCGTCGAGGTCGTCGTCGTCTCCGACGGTCGGTTCCCCCTCGTTCCCGGACGTTTCCCCGCCGGGAGACGCCTCGTCGCCGTCCGGTGCGCCCCGCGCTCGGTCCGGTCTCGGCTCCGACTCCGATCCCGTCGAGGTGTCCTCCATCGTCCGCCCGTACGGGCTCCGGACGCTAACTGTTTTCGTCCTCCGTCCGCCCCCGCACGCGGCGACCGCGCCGGCCGGCTCGGAGGGGACGTCGATCGGATCGGAGTGGACGCGGTCCGGTGCGAGAAGCGGATCGGGGAGTTTTACGCGCCGGAGCCCGAAGCGTCGACAGATGGTAGACGAGTCGGTCTTCGCGGCGCTCGCGGGACTGTCGGTGACGGCGAGTCTCCCCTTCCTGCTGTACGGGGCGTGGATCATGATCGACGCCGAGACGGTGAGCTGGAACGTCCTCACGCACCACCTCCGGTACATCGGCGCGGGGCTGACGTTGACCACCGTCCCGATCGTCGTGTGGATGATCCCCCGCCTCTTCCGGCGGCTGACCGGACTCGCCGTGATCCACGCGTTCCTCGGGCTGCAGGCGTACGCGCTGCTGGCGTTCGCGCTCACGGGTATCGCCCGTATCTTGCAGGCCAAGCGAAACGCCGACGCCTACGAGGACCCCGACGTCGACATCGACGAGATCCACGAGAACATGGGTCACTGGCGCGCCCGGCTCCGCGTCGGCGTGGCCGGGTTCATGCTCCTCTGGCTCTGCGCGTGGGTGACCGGGCTCTACCGGTTCTACTCGATCCACGTCGCCACGGCGCTGTGAGGACGTGAGCGGCGCGGTCGTCTCTCCGCCTCGTCTCGCCGCCGTTTCGCCGACCGACAGCTTCAATCCCGTTTTGCCCCAAGAGAGGGTATCGTGGCAGTCACCTTCGACCTGTTCGGGACGCTCGTCGACGTCGAGTACCCCTCGGACCCAGCGGAGATCGTCGCGCGCGAGCTGGAGTCCCGCGGCGTCGCCGTGCCCGACGACTGGCACGTCGCGTACGGCGAGCGACACGTGGACGCCCCGGCGGGCGCCGAGGTCCCCCTCCCGGCCCACGTCGCGCACGCCCTCGACTCCCGCGGCGTCGACGCCGCGGAGAACGTCGTCCGGCACGCCGTCGTCGCGGCGTTCGACCCGGACGTGACCAGACGCGACGGCGCCCTCGACGCCGTCCGCGACGTCGGCGAGCAGGGGCCCGTCGGCCTCCTCTCGAACTGCGCCGTCCCGGAGCTCGTCTCCAAGACGCTGATCCGCGCCGGGCTCCGCGGCGAGTTCGACGCAGTCACGACCAGCGTCGGCTGCGGCTGGCGGAAGCCCCACCCCAAGGCGTTCGAGGCCGCGGCCGAGGCGCTCGACGTCGCCCCCGAGACCCTGATACACGTCGGCGACGACCCCGCGACCGACGGCGGCGTCGAGGACGTCGGCGGCCGCTTCGTCGACGTGACGGAGACGCCGCTGCCGCGGGTCGCGGCCGAGCTCGAGGCCGAGCCGTAAGCGCGGTTTCTCCGGCCGGCTCGACCGCGCCGCTGCTCCTTCAGTCGTCGGCGTCGCGGTCGAGCCGGTCTTTCCACGCCTCGCCGATCCGCCCCTCTGCGAGGAGTTTCTCCAAGTGCGCGACGACCGTCGCCCGCGCGAGGTCCGCGACGCCGGTCAGGTCCTTCTCGTAGGCGCCCTCGACGACACCGTCCACGTCGCTCGCGCCATCCGCCACCGCCGCGCGGACCGCTCGCTCCCGGTCGAGCCGGTGGTCGATCAGCCGGTCGCAGGCCGCCTCCGGGTCGTCGATCACGGGGCCGTGACCCGGGTAGAGCCGGTTGTAGCCTCCATCACGGACGCGTTCGAGGCTGTCGAGGTAGTCGCGGAGGTCGCCCTCCGGGGCCCCCACGACGACGCTCCCCTCGGCGACGGCGAGGTCGCCGCAGAGCAGCGCGCGGGAGGGGATCCCGCTGTCGGTTTCCTCCCTCACCGCGAAGGCGACGTGGTCCGGCGCGTGGCCGGGCGTGTCGACCGCGCGGACGGCGGTCGGTCCGACGGTCTCTCCGCCTCGGAACGTCTCGTCCGGCTCGACGCCGGTCGCGGCCGCGAAGCGGTCGACGTGGTCCGCGTGCGCGAGGACGGCCGCGCCCGTGAGATCGGCGTACTCGGCGACCGCGCGGACGTGATCGGGGTGGGTGTGCGTGACCGCGATCGCGTCGACGGCGCCTCCCTCCTCGGAAGCGCCAACGCCGACCGCCGCGTCGAGCGCGTCGGTGCGTGCCGCGGGGTCGACGAGGAGCCTCCCGGCGACGTACGCGTTCGTCGTCCCGCCGGGCGCGCGGGTGTCGACCGGGACCGGAACGCGCTCGACCGACGGGTGCGGGTCCGACGGCGCCATCGCCTCAGTCCCCGCGGCCGACCGAGGAGCCGTCGCGTCGGTCGAGGAGGGAGCGAGCGGCCGGACCGGGGCCGGACCCGGCGCGCTCGCGCCCGGGGATCGGCACGTCCACGTCGTCGGCGACGGCGAACCGCGAGAGGTCGGCGACGCCGGCGTCGACCTCGTCGACCGAGCCGTACGGCCGCCCGACGACGACGTCCCCGGCCTTGCTCCGGTTGATCCCGGGGATCGCGGTCAGCTCGGCCATCGACGCCGCGTTGACGTCGAGGGGGTAGGGGACGCCCGTCACGGAGCGGTAGCCGTGGTCGGTGATCGCCACGTCGATGGCGGTGCCGAGCTCGCGCTCGCCGGGGACGGCGACGAGGAGCGCGTACGTCCCGAGCTGGCGGCCGAACGTCTTCCCGTCCTGGTGGTACTCCAGGTGCACGTCGGGGAGGACCGTCCCCGGCGGGACGACCCGGTCGAGCATCGGGTTGTCGACCGTCTCGCGCACCTCGCGCTTGTACGCCTGGAACTGGTCTTTGTGCTCCTTGGCGATGTCGGCGCCCGTCTCGGCCATCTCCGTGCCGGCGAACGCCATCACCTGGCGGATGTTGATCCGGCGGAGCATCAGCCCCTCGTCGTAGACGGTCTGGAGGAACCGCTTGTTGTGCTCGTACGTCTCCGGGCGCTCGCCGGCGAGGCCGTGAACGAGGTTGATCCCCGGGAGGAGCTTCGGGAGCCGAGGCGAGGCGTCCGGGCCGGTCGAGGGGCCGGTCGGGCGGTCGTCGGGGCCGGGCGTCGCCGCCGCGGTGTCGCCCGGCCGCCAGCCGCCCTCCTCGTTGACGACGCGGACGGCCTCTAAACACTCCTCGGCGGTGACGAGCAGGTTGTTCTGCTCCTGCACGACCGGGTCGGCCGATTCCAGCCCGAAGGCGGCGGTGTCGCCGGGCGTGTTGTGCGCGGCGATGACCCGGATCGCCTCGCGGGAGGCCTCGGGGTAGTCGGTGATCGTCACCGGGTTCATGTTGTCGAGGTGGAGCGTTCGCAGGTCGGGCGCGACCTCGCGGATCCCGCCGTACAGCTCTCGCAAGGCGTCGGGGTTCGGCGCCTCGCCGTCGCCGCCGAACGCGAGGATGTCGGCCTGCCGGCCGAGCCGGAAGTGCCTGACGCCGCGGTCCGAGAGCGCGTCGACCTCGTCGACGACCGACCGCGCGTCGCGGAACGCCGGGCTCCCGTACAGCGGCTCCGTGCAGAACGAGCAGCGGTAGGCGCAGCCGCGGGAGGTCTCCATCTCGCAGATGAGGTAGTCGGGGTGGTTCGGGTGCTGCTCGACGACGAACGCCCCCTTCTCCGCCCACCGGTCGATCTCGGCGTTGTCGCGCATCCGGTTGCCGAACCCCTCCAACCCCTCGCTGACGAGGTCGTAGGCGGCCGCCTCAACGTCGCCCATGGCGACGAAGTCGTAGTCGAGGTCGTCGCGCTCGGTCTCGGTCGCGCCCGCGTTCTCCTCGCCGACGCCGAACCGGACCGGCCCGCCGAGCAGCGTGACGCCGTCCGCGGTCCACCCCAGTTCCCGGACCTCGTCCGGCTCGGCCGGGGTCCCGCCGACGTACTTCCCCGGGACCGTCATCCCGCCGACGTACACCATGAGGTCGGCGTCGGCGACGTCGGCGCGCTTCGAGCGGTCGTCGCGCAGCTCGTCGATGGTGTGGTAGGTGATCTGCCCCTCCGGGACGCCCGCGTCGACGAGCGCGCCGGCCGTGTACCGCGGGTACGTCGAGACGTACGGCGGCACCCCGAAGTGCGCCGGCTCGTCGACGTAGCCGTCGACGACGGTGACGGAGAGGTCGGCCGGATCGGGCGGAAGGGAGCCGCGGCCGGCCGCGGGCGAATCGGTCATGTTACCCGTCCGTAGTCGGCCGAGACGGGAAAAGCGTGCGGAAGGACGCGGTGCGACCGGACCCCTCGGGATCGGGGGTGGGTTCGAACCGACCGAAGCGGATTGGGACCGTCCCCCCAACCATTATACGGTCGACCGGTAAGAAGCGGACATGCCGGACGCCGCCGAGGAGACGGTCCGCCTCCTCAGCGTCCCGGAGAGCGGCGATCGCCGTATCTTCGGCACGGACCGGGCGGACGACGAGTTCGATATCGCGGTCGAGCCGAGACCGGACTCGGCCATCGAGCGACTGCGCCGGGAGCCGTTCGACTGCGTCGTCGCCGGGTACGACCTCTCGGAGAGCGACGGGGTCGAACTGCTCAGAGACGTCCGCGACCGCGCCCCCGAGACGCCGTTCGTGCTCGCGACCGCGTCGGGGTCAGAGCGCGTCGCGAGCGAGGCGGTCGCGGCCGGCGTCACCGAGTACGTTCCCCTCGACCGGTCGCGGGGGCCGGACGGCGACGACGGGGACGGCGACGAGGGGCCGACCGCCGACGGTGAGACGCTTCTCGACCGCGTCCGCGCGGCGGTGGACGGCGGGGACCGCGACGGCGGAGGCGCCCGCGAACGCGACAGGCGGCGGCTGGAGACGCTGATCGGCAACCTCCCCGGGATCGTGTACCGCTGCCGGAACACGCCGGGATGGCCGATGGAGCTCGTCCGCGGCGAGGCCGAGTCGATCACGGGATACACCGCGGAGGAGCTCGCGAGCGACGCGGTCGTCTGGGGGACGGACGTCGTCCATCCCGACGAGAGCGAGCGGGTCTGGGAGGTCATCCAGGAGGCGATCGACACGGGAGAGGAGTTCGAGATCACCTATCGGATCCGCGCTCGAGACGGCGGCGTCCGCTGGGTGTGGGAGCGCGGCTGTCTCGTCGAGTCGACCGTCGACGGGACCGCGGTGTTGGAGGGGTTCATCACGGACGTGACGGACCGGCAGGAGTACGAGGCGGAGCTGGAGCGGCGGAACGGGGAGCTGGAGGCGTTCACCAGCGTCGTCTCCCACGACCTCCGAAACCCCCTGTCGGTGGCGAAGGGACGGGTCGAACTGGCGCGGGAGCGGCACGACGACGCCGACCTCGATCACGCCGCTCGCGCGCACGACCGAATGGAAGAGCGGATCGAGCAGCTCCTCACGCTGGCGCGAAACGGGAAGCGGGTGACCGACGCCGAGCCGGTCGACCTCGGCGCCGCCGTCGACCGCTGTTGGTCGGGGATCGAAACGGACGGGGCGACGCTCGACGCCGACGTTGACCTGACCGTCGAGGCGGACCGAGAGCGGCTCGTCCAACTGCTCGAGAACCTCGCGCGAAACGCCATCGACCACGGGGGCGACGGCGTCTCGGTTCGCGTCGGCGAGCTCGACGACGGACGGGGGTTCTTCGTCGCCGACGACGGGCCGGGGATCCCGGAGGGCGAACGCGACCGCGTGTTCGACGCGGGCTTTACCACCGCGGCGGACGGGACCGGCTTCGGGCTCGGCATCGTCTCGCGGATCGCCGAGGCGCACGGGTGGACCGTCGACGCGGTCGAGGGCGACCCCGGGGCGCGGATCGAGGTGCACACCGCTCCGACCGCCTGAGACGGGGACGCGCCCGCCGCCTCCACGCCGTTTAAGCCCTCGCCGCCACAACGGTCCGGTATATGCCATCGACGATGGAGGTCAAGTGCGAGAGCGACGACTGCGAGCTCGACATGTTCGAGAACCACTACACGTACGACGTGCCCGACGACCACGCGGTCGGGGACCTGTCGTGCCCGTACTGCGGCGGGAGCGAGCTCGCCGAGATCGAGGTGTAACCCGTGAGCGGCTTCGTCGAGGCGAGCCGGTCGGCCGTCCGCCGCGTCCTCGAGCGCGTCGGCCGCGGGTGGAGCAGGATGCAGGAGCGCCGGCCGCTCTCGTACGACCTCCTCGAGAGCGACGACGCTTACCTCGTCGTCTTCGACGCCCCCGGCGTCCGCGGCGAGGACCTGAACGTGACGTTCCTCGACCGCACCGTCGAGGTCGAGCTGGACCGGTTCCGCGACTTCTACGACGGCTACGAGATGGTGTTCCCCGGACGCGGCGTCTCGCTCGCCGGGAGCGCGGAGCTCCCCCGCGACGCGAACGTCACGCCGCAGGGCGCGAACGCGACGCTGACCCGCAACGGAACGCTGCAGGTGGAGATCCCGAAGAACGACGACGCGCGGGACGTCGCGGTCGTCGAGGAGGACGAGGCCGACGAGACCGACGACGAGAACTGAGACCGTTTCCGCCTCCCGGCGGTCTCCCGCGCTCCGATCTCACTCTCCCGCCCGCTCTTCCACCGACATCCCCTCCGTGATCTCGAACGCCTCGTCGCCGTCGAACCGGTCGGGGTCGAAGGCCTCGATCCACGGCGACTCGGGAGCCTCGGCGTCTCCCCCGAGCGACGCCAGCACCCCCTCGGCGACGAGCTCCCCGACCGCCGGCGCGCGCATGAAGCCGTGGCCCTGCCAGCCGGCGGCGACGAACAGGCGGTCCGCGCAGTCGTCGTCGGGCCCGTCCCCGGCGTCTCCCGTCCCGCTGACCGGCCCGACGAGCGGGTCGCCGTCCGGCGTCGCCGTGCAGAGGCCCGCCCACGCGCGCTCGACGTCCGGCGCAGCGCCCGGCACGTCGCCGCTCACGGCGTCGAGGCGCTGGCAGAGCGTCTCCGCGACCGAGTCGACGAACCAGCCGTCGCCCTCGCGGTCGTAGCCGTCGGGATCGGCCGCGACCGGCTCGGTGCCGTCGCCGGCCAGCAGGCCGGTCGGGTGGGGTCGGACGTAGACGCCCGCGGTCGCGTCGTACACCATCGGGCCGTCGTAGGCGACCGCGCTCGTCAGCGCCTGCACCCGGTAGGGGACGACCGGGACCGCGATCCCGGCGTCGGCGAGGACGGCCGCGGTGCGCGCGCCGGCGGCGACGACGACCGCGTCGAACGCGCCGGTCTCGGCGTCGCTCCCGCCCGCCGCGTCGACCCGGAGCACCGCGGGATCGCCCTCGGTCAGCGAGACGGCCGTCTCCGTCTCGACGGCGACGCCCTCGCGGCGCGCCCGTCGCCCCATCGCCGCGACGTAGCTCTCGGGGTCGCACCGGCCCGCGTTCTCGGCGACCGCGGCGACCGCGAGGTCGTCGGTCGCGATCGGGAACCGGTCGGCGAGCGCCGCGGGGTCGACCACGGAGACGTCGCGTCCGTGCGAGCGCATCCGATCGACCATCGCGGGGACGGCGTCGGCGTCCGAGTCGCCCTCGCGGACCGCGATCACGTACGGACACGGTTCGAAGGCGAAGCCGGGCAGCGACCGGTCGAACGCTCGGAACCGCTCCATCGCGCGGGCGGCCAGCGCGGCGTCGACGTCCTCGGCGTACGCGTCGTACAGCACGCCGGCGGCGCGCCCGGAGCTCTCGCTCCCGAGCGAGCCGCGCTCGTAGAGGGTCACGTCGGCCCCGCGGGCCGCGAGGTCGGCGGCCGCTGTGACGCCGACGGCGCCCCCGCCGACGACCGCGACGGCGGGCGGATCTCCGTGTTCCTCTCGCGCGGTTCGGGTCATGCGCCCGCCTCTCGCGGAGGCGAGTTAACGGTGGCGCCGGGACGCCACCGACGCGAGCGCGGAGCCGATTCGCCGGCCGGGTGACACGCACGTCCCCGCCCACGTTATGGGCGTCGAGCCCGTGAATCCGGTATGAATCAACTCGTCGACGGCGAGTGGCGAACGGACGCGTACGAGGCGACCGACGAGGACGGCTCGTTCCAGCGCGGCGAGACGACGTTCCGGAACTGGGTCGCCGGCAGCGACGTGCCGGGCCACGTCGACGCCGAGCCGGACGAGCGGTTCCAACCGGAGGCCGGCCGGTACCACCTGTACGTCTCCTACGCCTGCCCGTGGGCGCACCGCGCCCTGCTCGCGCGGTCGCTGCTCGGCCTGGAGGACGCCATCGGCGTCTCGGTCGTGGACCCGTACCGCGCCGAGGACGGCTGGCAGTTCACCCCCGAGAAGGCGGGCTGTACGCCCGACAAGCTCCGCGACAGCGACTACCTCCGCGAGCTGTACGTCGCGGCCGACCCCGACGCCACCTGCCGGGTGACCGTGCCCGTGCTGTGGGACACCGAGGAGGAGACGATCGTCAACAACGAGTCCCGCGAGATCCTCCGAACCCTCTCGACCGCGTTCGACGACCTCGGCAACGGCGTCTCGCTGCTGCCCGGCGACGACGACGAGGCGACCGTCGCCGACGTCGACGAGGTGATCACCGAGATCTACGAGCCGGTCAACAACGGGGTGTACCGCGCCGGCTTCGCGACGTCGCAGGACGCGTACGACGAGGCGATCGACGAGCTGTTCGGCGCGCTCGACCGCTGGAACGACCATCTGGCCGACCAGCGGTACCTCGTCGGCGACTCTCTCACCGAGGCCGACCTCTGCATGTTCACCACGCTGGTCCGGTTCGACCAGGTGTACCACACCCACTTCATGTGCAACAGGAAGTTCATTCACCAGTACGAGCACCTCTGGCCGTACCTCCGCGACCTCTACCAGACCGAGGGGGTCGCCGAGACGGTGAACATGGACCACATCAAGGAGCACTACTACACGACCCATCCGGACGTGACCCCCTCTGGGATCGTCGCGCGCGGCCCGGACCTCGACTGGGAGGCGCCGCACGACCGCGATCGGCTCGGCGGCGAGGCGCCGACGCCGACCGCCGACGACTGAGCCGACGGCCGGGCACCCGCCGACCGCGGCGACAACGGCTTCAAGTGCGCGCTCGTCCCACCGGAGGGTAAGCAATGGAGCCGCCGAACATCGAGCGGTTGGACGAGCGCACCGTCCAGCGCATCGCGGCCGGCGAGGTCGTCGAGCGCCCGGCGAGCGTCGTCAAGGAGCTGATCGAGAACAGCCTCGACGCCGGCGCGACGCGCGTGGCCGTGTCGGTCGAGGCCGGCGGCACCGAGGGGGTCCGCGTCCGGGACGACGGCGTGGGGATCCCGGCGGACCAGCTCGAGGCCGCGGTCGCGGAGCACGCCACCTCGAAGATCGGCGACATCGAGGACCTCGACCGCGGCGTCGGCACCCTCGGCTTCCGCGGCGAGGCGCTGTACACCGTCGGCGCGGTCTCGCGGCTCACCGTCCGGTCGCGTCCGCCGGGCGCAGACGCGGGCGCAGAGATCGGCGTCGACGGCGGCGAGGTCGGCGAAGTCCGGCCCGCGGGCTGCCCCGAGGGGACGACCGTCGAGGTCGCGGACCTCTTTTATAACACTCCCGCCCGCAAGAAGTTCCTCAAGCGGACGGCCACCGAGTTCGACCGGGTCAACACGGTCGTCACCGGCTACGCGCTCGCGAACCCCGACGTCGCGGTGTCGCTGGAACACGACGGCCGCGAGACGTTCGCGACCGAGGGGAACGGCGACCTCCGGTCGGCCGTGCTGGCCGTGTACGGCCGCGAGGTCGCGGAGGCGATGGTGGACGTGGAGTGGGAGCCGGGCGGTTCGGCCACAGACCCCCCGGTCCGCCGCGTCACCGGCCTCGTCTCGCATCCGGAGACGACGCGCTCGACTCGCGAGTACCTCGCCACCTACGTCAACGACCGGTACGTCACCGCGAGCGCGCTCCGCGAGGCGGTGCTGGAGGCGTACGGCGGCCAGCTCGCCCCGGATCGCTACCCCTTCGCGGTGCTGTTCGTCGAGGTGCCGCCCGGCGACGTCGACGTGAACGTCCATCCCCGGAAGCTGGAGGTCCGGTTCGACGAGGAGCCCGCCGTTCGCGCCGCCGTCGAGGAGGCGGTCGAGGCGGCGCTGCTCGATCACGGGCTGATCCGCTCGACCGCGCCGCGGGGGCAGTCGGCCCCGGACCAGACCGAGATCAACCCGGAGGGCCCGGAGGCCGAGGCCGTCGGCGGCGCCGGGACCGACCACGAGCGCGCGGCGCTCGACGGGCGCGACGGCGACGGGGGCGACGCAGGGGGATCCGAGGGGCCCGCGACCGGCGCGGCCGAGCTCGATCCGACGGACGAGGACGCGTGGGCCGTCGGCGACGCGGGCTCGGACGGCGCCGTCGACGCCGGCGGTTCCACCTCCGACTCCGCCGGACTCGGCGAGTCCACCGGCTCTCACGACCTCTCTACCGACCGCCCCTCGCCGCGGAGCTGGCAGTCGGAGCCGGACGACGGAGGGGGGAGCGAGGGAGACGACGGGGCGATGGCCGCCGAGACCGCCGCCGGGGAGGGGGACGGGCTCGGCCGATTCGGTGACGGCGAAGCCGACGCCGGCGCCGATCCGCCGGCCGACGGCGTCACCGATTCCGGAATCGACGGCGTCGCCGGCGCATCCGACGACGTTGTCGGCGCGTCTGACGATGTCGACGGCGCGCCGAACGAGCGACGGCAGCCGGCGACCGAGCCGCGCTCGACCGCGACCGCCCAGCGGACCCTCGCCGGCGACACGACCGAGGCCGCGGAGCGGAGCTTCGACTCCCTCCCGCCGCTGCGGGTGCTCGGACAGCTCCACGAGACGTACGTCGTCGCGGAGGCGCCGGACGGGCTCGTGCTGATCGACCAGCACGCGGCCGACGAGCGGGTGAACTACGAGCGCCTGCGGGAGGCCTTCGCCGACGGCGCCGACGCGCAGGCGCTCGCGGAGCCGGTCCGCGTCGAGCTCACCGCGCGGGAGGCGGCGCTGTTCGACGACTTCGCCGGCGATCTCGCCGAGATCGGGTTCCGCGCCGAGCGCGCGGGAGAGCGCGAAGTGGCCGTCGAGTCGGTCCCGGCCGTCTTCGACGCCGCGCTCGATCCGGACCTCCTGCGGGACGTCCTCTCGGCGTTCGTCGGGGACGCCACCCAGGGCGAGGAGCCGGTTACCGACGTCGTCGACGAGCTGCTCGCGGACCTGGCGTGTTACCCCTCCGTGACCGGGAACACCTCGCTGACGGAGGGGCGGGTCGTCGACCTGCTCGACCGGCTCGACGCCTGCGAGAACCCGTACGCCTGCCCGCACGGGCGCCCGGTCGTGATCCGGCTCGACCACGAGGAGATCGGGTCGCGCTTCGAGCGCGACTACCCCGGGCACGCCGGTCGGCGCGCGGAGTGACCCGGCGGGGACGGCCTTCGCTTCCCGGGCGACCGCAGAGAGGTACGCTTTAGGCGGGCGCCGTGGACCCACGGGTATGGAACGCGTAGCGATCATCGGCGCGTCGATGACCCGGTTCGGGCAGCGCGACGCCTGGGTCCAGGAGCTGCTGGCGGAGGCGGGCGCGGCCGCGCTCGACGACGCCGGCATCGACGGCGACGACCTCGATCACCTGTACGTCTCGAACATGGCCAGCGGCGAGTTCGAGGGACGGACCGGCGTCCCGAACGCGCTCGCTCACGACCTGGCGGCCACGGGGGCGTACACCGCCCGGATCGACCAGACCTCCTCGTCGGGGGGCGCGGGCGTGTACGCCGCGTGGCAGTCGGTCGCCTCCGGCGCGAGCGACGTGACGATGCTCGTCGGCGGCGAGAAGATGACCCACCGGACGACGTCGGAGGCGACCGACGTGATCGCGTCGCTCACGCACCCGGTCGAGTACAAGCACGGCGTCACGCTCCCCTCCTTCGCGGGGCTCACCGCCCGCCTGTACCTCGACGAGTACGACGCGCCGCGCGAGAGCCTCGGCAAGGTCGCGGTGAAGAACCACAGGAACGGCGTGGACAACCCCCACGCGCAGTTTCAGAAGGAGGTCGATCTCGACACGGTGCTCGACTCGCCGGTCGTCGCCGACCCCCTCCGGCTGTACGATTTCTGTCCGATCACGGACGGCTCCGCGGCGCTCGTGTTCTGTCCCGAGTCCGTCGCCGAGGAGTACGCCCCGGAAGACGAGTACGCGGTGATCTCGGGGATCGGCGGCGCGACCGACACCCACGTCGTCCACGAGCGCGCGGACCCGACGACGATGGGCGGCGTCGTCGACTCCTCGGAGATCGCCTACGAGATGGCCGGGATCGGCCCGGACGACGTCGACGTCGCGGAGCTCCACGACATGTTCACGATCCTCGAGTTCCTCCAGAGCGAGGACCTCGGCTTCTTCGAGAAGGGCGAGGGGTGGAGGGCGGTCGAGGAGGGCGTCACCGACCGCGACGGCGACCTCCCGATCAACACCTCCGGCGGGCTCAAATCGAAGGGCCACCCGCTCGGGGCCAGCGGCGTCGCACAGGTGTACGAGATATATCAGCAGGTCACTGGAAACGCCGGTCCGCGGCAGGTCGAGGCCGACACGGGCCTCGCCTGCAACGTCGGCGGGTTCGGGAACTGCGTGACCACCGCGATTCTGGAGGGAAGCAAATGAGCGAGCACGAGACCACGGAGACGGCCGGAAGCGACGAGGAGGCACCGAGCGCCGAACCGACCTTCGAGGCGGCCGAGTACGCGGACGGGACGGTCACCTACCCGCCCCACACCGTGAGCCCGAACGGCGCCGAGCGCGTCGGGACGGTCGACCTCCGCGAGCGCGAGGCTCGCATCGTCACGTGGACGACGTCGACGGCGACGCCGCCGGGCGTCCGCGAGCCCAACACCCTCGCGATCGTCGAGTTCGACATGGGCGAGGAGTACGACGGCCCGGTGGTCCGGGCGCTCGGGCAGGTCGCGCCGCGCCCGGACGCTGACGACGCCGGCGAGTCCGGCGACGTCGACGTCGACATCGGCGACCGCGTCGAACCGGTCTACGCCGACGACCTCCGGGAGCCGGGCGCGGGGATCCGCGAGCCGGAGAGCCAGGAGTGGGACGGCTTCCGGTTCCGGCCGGTCGAGTAGCTAGACGGCCCGCCTCGCAACGGCCTCTCAGGCCCGAAACCGCGACGCCGCCGAGTCGGTGAGCCCGCCGAGCCGCTCCTCGTGGACCCCGTCGAGCGTGTACACGTCGGGCCGGTACCGGATCGCCTCGGCCACCCCGTGGGCCTCCCTGAGCCGGCGTCGCACCCGGTCGACGTCCTCCCGGTCGAAGTAGTTGGGCGTGAACACGAGCACGGCGTGGTCCGTCTCGCCGAACGCCTCGCACCCCGCCCGGGTCGTGACCTTCGCGTCCCAGAACCGCTCGGCCGCGACGTCGTCGACCACCGCCTCCCAGAGGTCGTCGACCGTCTCAGCCGGGCGCTCGACGAGCCACTTCCCGCTTAGATACGTCGTCTCGAGGGCGAGCCGGTCCGCGTCGGCGACGGTCTCGGCGTCGGCCGGGAGCGATCCCTCCTCGCTCTCCTCGACCGCCGGGAGGTCCGCCTCTGTCGTCGCCGCCGGCCGCGTCACGTCGTGTCTCGGGAAGTAACCGTCGCGGGCCTCCCGCGGGAACCCCGTCACGCCCTTGACTCGGAGCCAGTGCCACCCCGCCTCGTCGATCTCGGTCGGTGCGCGGTCGGTGACCATGGTTCGCGTTCCGTCTCCCGGGAGAAAACGCTCTCGGCGCGGAGCGCGGCGAGGAAACGGGTCGGCGCGCTCGACCGCCGCCCTCAGATCCGCCGGAAGTCGCCGAGCCGAGTCCCGTCGAGCAGGTACGCGTCGCCCGCCGGGAGCGCGTCGGGGAGGAACGGCGCGAGGAACGACTGCCCGTCGACGTTCACCCACGTCCCCCCGGAGCGCTCGTTGAACGCCGGGAAGACGACGAGCTCGGGCGGGTCGCCGGAGGCGGTCGCCGTCGAACCGTCGTCATCGACGAACGCCGCCGGATCGAGCCGACCGCGGAGCCACGCGCGCTCCACGCGCGAGCCGCCGACCGCGTCCTCCAGCCGGACCTGCGGGTGCTCGTGGCCCATACACACCACGTCGGCGTCGAGCAGCGCCGGATCCGGCCACGTGTGGCCGTGGAGGACCGCGACGCGGCCGGTCCGGCTGCTCTCTCCGTCCGCTTCGCGGACGCCTCCGCCTCCGATAACGCCGCCGCCGGCCCCGATCACGTCGAGGTCGTCGGCGAACGCCTCGGCGACGCCCGCGTCGTGGTTCCCTTCGACGAGCGTCATCGGGACCCGGTCGGTCACGGCCCGGATCAGGGTCTCCAGCTCCTCGCGCTCGTCGCCCTCCGGTGCCGCGATGCGGTGCGCGAGATCGCCGAGGACGACGAGCCGGTCGGCGTCGGTCTCGGCGAGGAGCGCGCAGAGCCGCTCGCGGCGCTCGTCGGCCCTGTCGTCGAGCTCGACGCCGCGCTCGTAGCGGAGGCCGACCTCGATGCCGGCGTGAACGTCGGCGACGAGCAGCGCGCGCTCGCCGCCGAGGTCGGCCACGGCGGCCGGCTCGCCGACGACCGGTTCGACGGTAGCCGCCTCGCCCCGCGCCATCAGATCGGCTTGAGCACGCCGTCGCCGGGCTCGTAGCACTTCCCGCTCATCAGCGCGTCCTGGATCGCGTCCTCGACCGCGTCGGCGGCGACGCCGTGCTCGTCGACCACGCGGTCCACGACCGCCTCGCGGTCGGCGCCGTCGCCGTCGTCGAGCGCGGCCATGGCGTCGATGACGGCGTCCTCGAGGTCGACGTCCTCGGCGGCCGCGCCGTCTTCCGACTCTCCGGTCGCCTCCGTCTCACCGGCCGCGTCCGTCTCGTCGTCCGAACCGTCGTCGTCGGTCGGTTCGGCTCCGTCGACGTCGAGGTCGGCCGCCGCGGCGTCCTCGGGCGTCTCCTGCAGTTCCTCTGGGTCCGGCACGTCGATATCGGCCTCCCCGGGCTCGTCGACCTCGGAGCCGGTCGCGAAGTCGGTGCCGAACTCGGACTCGATCTCCTCGCGCTCCGCCTCGTCGAGCTCGTACATCTCGTCGGTCTCGGGATCGGCGGCGTCCGGTTCTGCCGTGGCTTCCGCGTCGGCCGTGGCTTCCGCGTCGGCCGTGGCTTCAGCGTCGTCGAGCGCCCCTTCGGTGGTGTCGCTGTCGTCCTCGTCGTCGCCCCCGGCCTCGAAGTCGCCGAGTCCGTCGTCTCCGGCGGCGGCGGACTCCGCAGTCTCGGCGCTCGCGTCGGCTCCCGTGACCCCGCCCCCGCCGCTTTCCGCGGCGACAGTCGCGTCGCTCTCCTCGGCTTCGGTCGCGTCTGTCGACTCGATCCGCTCGGACTCTCCGTCGTCGTCGACCGCGGCCGCCTCGGCGTCGCCGGCAGCGGTCGGCTCGGCCTCGTCAGGCGCTTCGGGCTCGTCGGCCGATTCGGCCTCGACGCTCGCCTCGCCGTCTCCCGACGGCGCCGCGGCCCCGGTCGGGGCCTCGATCGTCACGTCGGTCTCCGGGAGCGCGCCGATGTCGCTCTCGCCGCCCGCGTCCGGGGCGAGGTCGAGCGCCCGGACCTCGTCGCGGTCGCCGGCGATCAGCTCCAGCGCGTCGACGGCGAGCCGCCGGACCGCCTCGACGTACGCCGTCGAGGTGTCGTAGTGGTCGATCGCCTTCGGGATCCCCGCCGCCAGCGACGCCGGCGCGCCGCCGGATTCGAGGGCGGCGCGGAGCTCGTCGCCGCGGAGGTCCGAGTCGAGGGCCTCGGCGAAGACGGCGAGCCGGTCGAGCGTCGCCTCGGCGGCGGAGACGACCCAGCGGTCGCGGGTGTCGGCGTCGACCTCGTTGAGGCTCTCGGGCCGGACCGAGGTGAACACCCGGTCGGAGTCCTCGGGCTCGAAGGTGCGCGCCTTCCCCGTGAGCGCGACGAACGACGGCGGGTCGGCGCGCTCTAAGAACGCCTGCGCCTCGGGCTGGTACTGGCCGGCGTAGGTGACGAATGCGCCGGAGGGGTCGACCACCCGGCCGCGGCGCGTCTCGTCGTTCACGCGCTCGACCTCGGTGAGCACCCCGGCGACGAACAGCCGGTTCACGCGCGCGCCGGTCGGCGTGACGACGTAGTTCGGGGCGCGCTCCTCGTCACTCTCGGAGTACGAGAGGGAGGCGTCGTCGAACTCGGCGGCGAACAGCCGGTGGGCGACCTCGCGGGCGCCCGGTCCGTCGTCGCTCATTCGCCCACCTCCGCGAGCGCGGCGCGGGCGGCGTCGGCGGGGTCGTCGTCCGCGAGCTCGAACTCGCTCGCGTCGAGGTTGGCCCCGTAGTCGTCGACGGAGAGGTTCCCGCGGACGCGGTAGGCGCGCCCGACGAGCGAGTCGGCGATCTCCTCGGCGACGACCTCCTTGTCCATCGCGTCCTTCGCGGCGTCGAGGGCGTCCTCGAGGCCGCCGCCGTACACCTCGGCGGTGAGCTCGTCGTCGAGGACGACGGTGACGGTGTCGGTGCCGTCGTCGAGGATCGCCTTCACGCGCAGGTCGTCCTCGCCGTCGACGTCGCCGTGGCTCCGGCACTGGCCGTTCTGGACCACGCGGCCGCAGTCGGGACAGCGCTCGATGAGCCCGGAGCCGTCCCGGATCTCCAAGACGTTGCCGACGACCTCGACGTCGAACATCCCGCCGGAGGCGACCGCCTCGCCGACCGAGAGGCGGGGGGCGTCCTCGGCGACCTCGACGGGGTCGGGGAGGGGGGTGACCGTCGAGAACTCGGTGAGGTTGAGCGAGGGGACGCCGCGGAACTCGCGGACGTACACGTCCTCGATCCGGAGGTCGGCGCCCGGCTCCAGTTCCGGTCGCGGCTGCCAGTCGGTGAACGGGAGCTTCGCGGTCGCGTCGCCGACGACGCCCTCTAAGATCTCCGTCTCGCCGTCGCGCCCGGAGATCGTCTTCTCGTCGACCTCCAGCACGCGGACCTCGACGTTGCGCCCGCGGTCGCCAGCGGCGATGTCGACGAGGTTGCGGTCGCCGCCGACTTCGCGATCCACCTCGACCGGCTCGTCCGCGATGGCGACGGTGGTGGAGTCGTTGAGGTTGAGCTCCGGCGCGCCCTCCCACTCCCGGACGCCGGCGTTGCCGATCGTCAGGGAGTCGCCCGGTTCGAACCCGAAGTCCTGCCAGGCGGTGTAGGAGATGACGCCCGTCTCGTCGGCGATCTCTCCCTCGCGGATCGTGAGGTCGTCGCCCTGGTAGCGGATCGTCCGCGTCCCCTGCGTGAGCACGCGCACGGTGACCGTCACGCCGTCGTGGTCGGTGGTGATCTCGCCCACGTCGACGGCGTCGGGGGTCGGGGTCGAGCCTCCCCCGCCGCCCCCGTGCTTCCGGCGGACGCTCTGTTTCGCCTCGTCGATCGGGACGCTGTACTCCAGTAAGTTCTCCAGGTCGGCTTTGACCTCCTCTTTGTCGACGCCGAGGTCGGAGGCGAGCTCCTCGGCATGGCTGTTGACGTCCATCGGAACCGACTTCGACGCGACCGCACAAAAGGATTCACCACCCGGGGGCGGTCGCGGCGCGCGGGGCGACGCGGTCGGTCCGGTCAGTCCGGTCGGCTTGGGCGGCCCGAGCGGCCCGGGCAGACCGTCCCCGGCGACGATCGGGTACCGCGGCCGGTACTGCTAAACCGTCCCCGTTCGCACCGTGCGGTATGGACGAAGTCAACATCGACGCGCGCGTCACGGGGGAGCGAACCGTCATCGACGTGACCGGCACCCGCGACGTCGGGGTCGTCGTCCGGTCGGAGGGCGGCGAGCGGATCTACCTCCCGCCGGAGGGGTTCGACGAGCCCGTCTCGGGGTCCCCGTACACCTCGCCGTATCAGGGCGCGAGCGGGGTCGACGGCGAGGAGAGCCCGTACGGCGGCACCGCCGGCAGCACCCGCGGCGTGGTCGAGACGGCCGAGGGGTTCCGGATCAGCCACCCCGAGCCGGCGACGGAGTTCGACGCGTACCGCGGCGACGAGGAGTAGGTCCCGAAGAGCGGTGAGTCGGCGGTCCGCGACCTACGCCACGTCCTCGTACACCGCCAGCGTGTCCTCCGCCACGTCCAGCCACTCCCGGCGCTCGTACTGCGGCGGCTCCTCCCGGTCGAGCGCCTCGATGAGCCCGTCGACGATCGACTCCGAGTCCGTCTCGACCTCCACGAGGCAGTCGTCGGGGAGCACCTCGGCGACGCCCGAGGGGGTCGCGACGACCTGCGTGCCCGCCTCCAGCGCCTCCGTGATCGTGATCCCGAACGGCTCCGCGTACGATGGGGAGACGAACGCGTCCGAGGCGGCGTAGTAGTCGCCCAGTTCCGCCTCCGGGACGTAGCCGACGAACTCGACGCGGTCCTCGATGCCGACGAGCTCGGCGAACCGCTTCAGCTGGTCCGTCTGGTGGCCCGACCCGCCGACGACGAGGGTGACGTCGCGCCCGCGGAGCTTCTTCATCGCGTACAGCAGGTGGGAGATCCCCTTCTGGTCGGTGTGGCGCCCGACGAAGAACAGCATCTCGCCGTCGATGCCGAGGTCCTCGCGGACGTCCTTGCCGGAGAACTTCGGCGTCGAGAAGCCGTTGTACACGACGCGGGAGTCGGCGTCGTACAGCTCCCTGATATCCCCGCGGACGATCTCGCTGACGGCGATGTTCGTGTCGGCGGCGTTCGCGAGCCGGCGCTCGGTCTCGACCTCGCGGCTCGGCGGGTCGATGTTGCGGTCGCTCGCCAGCGAGTGGAACGACGAGACCCACGTCGCGTCCGACGCGCGGGCGGCCTGTCGTCCCGGGGCGTAACCGAACCAGTCGTGCGTGTGGATCACGTCGTGGTCGGGCGCCAGCTCCGCGAACCGGTCGCTGAGGCGCTCGATGCGGGCGGCGATGTCGCCGTCGCCCGTCTCCACCGGTTCGAGGCCGGGCTCGTCGTCCGGAGCGAACTCCGCGGGCAACACGAGGGTGGCCTCCACCCCGAGGTCGTCGCGGAGCCCGGAGAACAGTTCGCCGACGTGGACGTCGAGCCCGCCGGTGATGTTCGGCGGGTACCCCCATCCCAGCATGAGTACGCTCGGTGGCATACCTCCCCGTTTCTTGAGTCGGCACTTAGGTATGCCCCTCGTTCGACCGAGCGGGGGGCTGTCGGGGCGGGAAAACGGAACGAAAAGACGCTCGAAAAACTCAGTGACCCCGGTTCAGGCCGCCCGCACGGCGTCGCGCAGGGAGCCCGTCCGCTCGGTGATCGCCGCCGCGGCGTCGGCGAGCAGGTCGAGCGGGTCGTCTGACTCGGATTTCACCGTCAGCACCGGCTCCGTCTGGCCGCCGGACTGCTCGGGGTTCATGTCGTAGGTCGCGGCCGCGACGCCGTCCGTCTCCAGCAGGACGCCCTTCAGCACGTTCATGAACGTGTGGTCCTCGCCGGCGATCTCGATGCGGAGTTCCGTGTCGGTCTTCTCGATGACCCGCAGTTCCATACTCTTGCGGTCGGGCGAGCGGCGTTTCAAGCTTTCGTCTCCCGGATCTCGGCGGATGCGGACGACCCGCACGCGGCCTAGACGCGACTCGAACGCGACCCGCACGCGGCCTAGACGCGACTCGGACGCGACCCGCACGCGGGCCGACTGTGACTCGGACGCGACCCGAACGCGTATGTCGCCGGCGTCGATCACCGGCGTATGCGTCTCCGACGACTGCCGGCCACCCGGGCCGCCGCGGCGCGGCACGCGGCCGAGCTGTGGCTTCCGTATCACCGCGCCCTCGCCGAAACTGTCGACGGCCACGCCCTCGCCGACCGACCCGACGGGGAGCTGATCGCCGAGGAGACCGCGTTCCGACTCGACCGACTGCGCGAGGACGACTACCGGCTCTGGGTCGTGTCGGTCGCCGTCGAGAGCGGACCGAGCGGCGACGGCGGTTCCTCGGCTCTCGGTTCCTCGACTCCCGGAGGCGCGGATCCCCGGTCGCTCGATCCCGCCGACCCCGCGCCTCCGGGCGTCCCCGACCCGGACCGGGACCTCGTCGCGTTCGTCTCGACCGGCGTCGACGCGTGTCCCGTCGTGTTCGACCGCCCCGACCGACTCGTCGTCGGGGACCTCTACGTCTCGGCGGCGTACCGCGGGATCGGGCTCGCCGATCGGCTGATGGAGCGCGCGGCGGTCGACGCACGCGAGCGGAATTGCGACGAGCTTCGGCTCGACGTCGACGTCGACAACGAACGGGCGCTCGCCTTCTACGAGAAACGGGGATTCGAACCGTACCGCGAGCAGCTGACGCGACCCGTGGAGTGATCGCGTTACGCACGGTCCACAGCGGTGACTCGCCGGCGCCGCCGCTACGCGTATGATAAACGGAGAAGTCGGTCGGGTGCGCTCGGTGACGCGTTACTCGTCGGCGTCGACGGCCACTTCCTCGGCGTCGACGTCGACGGACGCCTCCTCCTCGGCGGCGACCTCGGACGGGCGCGCCTCCAGCGTCAGCTTCTGGACCTCGACGCGGCGCAGCGGGTAGATAAGCTTCGCCTCGCCGTAGATGGCCGAGGAGAGGTTCCCCTCGACGATCGCGTCGACGAACGCCTCGAAGGTGCGCTCCTCGGCGGCCGCGTGGACCTTGTCGATCATGACGCGGCGGATCGCCTTCTCCTGGGAGCGGTCCGCCTTCTTCGTCGTCAGCGCGACGGGCTGGACGCGGATGCGGTAGTCGTCCGTCGTCAGCACCGTGATCGACGCCTCGACCTTCGAGGCGCCGCGGCGGACGAGCGAGCGCAGGTAGTCCCGCGTGAGCTCGTACGTGATGAACTCGGTGTACGCCGTGTCGCTGCCGACGTCGGTGATCTTGAACGTCAGCTTCGTGTTGTTCGCGCCGGAGTCGCCGGTGAGCTCGCCGAGCGTCGTCGTGATCGTGCGGCCGACGACCTGGTCGGGCTCCTCGGCGAGCGTCTCGCCGAGCTCCTGCCGGTCGAACTGTTCGGGCGCCAGCACGGTGTACCAGCGCTTCTGTTCTCTGCTCTTGGATACGGATCGTTCGCTCATGTGTTGGTGGTGTCGCCGTTGGTGTCGGAGCGGCGCGCTCCGTCGTCGGCCGCGAGGTGGTCCCTCGCGCGCTCGACGATTCGGTCTGCGACGCGTAGGTTCACGACGTGGTCGTCCACGGTCGACCGCAGGCCGCCGGTGGTGGGCCGCTCGATCGCGCACTCGATCGCGTCGCCGTCGACGCGGGTGGCCATCGAGTCGGTCTCGTCCGGGGCGAGCGCGGCGGCGACGAGGGCGGCGTCGGCGTGGGTCGTCCGGACGGTCGCCGTCCGGATCGCCCCGTCGCCCCGCGTCTCGTCGGTGTCGGTCCGCGGCTCGTCCCCGCTCATAGCGCCTCCCTGAGCGCGGCGAGCGCGCTCGTGATGTCGCCGTCGGTCTCGCCCTCCTCGGCCGCGCCGACCGCGAGCCCGCCGCGCTCGGCGGTCCCCCAGCCGTCGCCGCCGACCTCGGCCGCCGCCGACCGGCAGGCGTCGCCGAGCCCGAGTGGCTCGACCGCCGCGGCGGCCAGCCGACCCGCGGTCTCGTCGACCGCGATCGCGACCGGCTCGGGCGACCGGAAGTCGCGGACGAGCCGGGCGACGGTCGGGAGGACGGCGGCCGCGTCGCCCGCGGCGTCGCCGTCTCCGAGGCCGTCGCTCGCCCCCGCGACGTCGACGCGGACGACGACGCAGCCGTCGTACCGGCCGGTCGTCGCGGCGTCGAGCGCGCGGTGCGCCGCCAGCCCGTGCGACCGCCACGCGCCGAGCGCGGCGGTCGTGAGGTTGTCGCTCGGATCGGCGTCGAGCGCCAGCGCGACCCCCGTGCCGGGGGCCTCGCGGGCGAGCGCGTCGAGCACGTCGGCGTAGCCGCCGACCGTCTCGAACGGGCCGTCCGTCGCGTACGGGCGCAGGGCGCGCTCGACCGCCGAGGCGGCCCGCGCGCTCGCCCCGTCCGCGTCCGCGACGTCGACGGCGACCAGCGACGCGAGGCGTCGGTGGGCGTCGTCGTCGAGGTCGGCCGGGAGCCCGAGCGCCGCCAGCGCGGCGCGCGCGGCCTCGGGGTCGCCGGAGTACGGCGTCCGAACGAGCGTCGAGGCCGCGAGGCCGTCCGCGAGGTCCGCGGTCGGGATCGCGACGCCGGGTCGCCGGCGGACGCGCTCCGACGCCTCGGCGACGGCGAGCGCGTCGCCGGAACCGTCCGTTCCGGGGACGGAGCCGGCCGCGACGACGCCCGCGAGGGCGACGACGGGGTCCGGCTCGACGCCGAGCGCGCGCGCGACCGCGAACGCGTCCGCGCTCGCCGGTCGTCCGGCGCCGGGGATCGCGTGCGGACCGCGCGCGGCGCCGACGGTCACCGCGACGCCGTCGCCGGCGTCGTCGGGGACCGGATCGGCCGAGACCCGGACCTGGAACGGCGTGCCGACGGCTCGCAGCGCCCGGGCGAGCAGTCCCGCGGCTGCCAGCGCGTCACCGTCGTCGGTCGCGACGAGCCGGGCGAACGGCGCGTCTGCGAGGACGTCGGCGAGGGCGTCGGGGGCGGGCGTGGCGGTCGTCGCTTCTGTCATGGGTCGGGTGGTGCGGTCGTGGGCGGCTGTCGTGTGCGGGCGATTCGTCGTGGTTCAGTGCGTCGCGCGTCTTCGGTTACTGTCGGTTCGTCGGTCTCGTCGGAGCTTACTCGTCGCCGACGAGTTCGGCGGCGAGCTCGTACGTGTACGTGAACTCCTCGTCGATCTCGTCGCCGCGGTAGTAGTTCGCGAGGCGGCGGATCTTCGACTCGGTGTTCTGGAGCGCGCGCTTGTTCTGGTAGTCCTGGCCGTTCTCCGCCATGTGCTCGCGGAGGCGGACGGCGCGTTCCATCAGCTTGCGGAGGTCCTCGGGGTACTCCGCGGCGGCGTCGTGCTCCTCGAGGATCTCGGTGAGCTTCTTGCCGGTCGCCAGCTTCACGTCGGGCACCGGAACGCCCTTGACGCCCTCGTCACGCAGCTTGAGGCCGATGACGCTGGGGTCGTGGCCCTGCTCCGCCAGTTCGACGACGCGGGACTCGATGTCCTCGGCGTCGACGTCGCTCCACTCCGGGTTCTCGTCCGTCGCCGGCTTGTCCGAACCGGACGAACCGCGACGGCGCGTGTGCATTCGTGCCATTGTCTGAAATTGGAACGGCACAACCACAACGTGACCGCGGCTCCGCGCGGCGCGGCTGTCGGGCGCTCGCGTCGAGCGAGCGATCCCGCGGCCCGATCCGCGCGAGCGGACCGGCCCGGGCCGCGACGCCGGAGGCGTCGGTGCACTGCTACATTCCCAAGCCGCGGGCGAAGAGGCCCCGGCGCGTCGGATCTGCAGCTGTGCTGTTCCCGTTCGTGACGTCGCCGTCGGGGTTCTTAAGCGTGTTCTTGTGGATCGCCGTGCGGCGGGACCGAAACCGATCGACCGTCGGACGGGCGGCGTGAGAAAGGAGGGTTTAGGTGGATCGTCCGTCACCGGGTGCGTAGGTGAGACACGTGATCGACCCACCAGACGACGATTCGGCGAATCGTACCCGCGAGGAACCACGAGACGGCGATCCGGTGCCCGTCACCGACGGCGGGTTCGAAGACGAGTCGCCGTCGACGAACGAGCCGCGGATCGAGTTCTACGGCGGCAAGTGGGCGAGCACGGTGCCGATCGCCTTCTTCATCGTCTGGGCGATCGTCCAGAGCGGGGTCCTCGGGATCGGCGACACGAACGGCCTCGTCGTCGGCGCGCTCGTCGGGACCATCCTCGGGATGTTCTTCGCGCGCGGCGACTGGAAGGCGTACGCCGACACCATCTTCGAGGGGATGACCCAGCGCGTCGCCGCGACCGCGATCGTGGCGTGGCTGTGGGCCGGGATGTTCGCCGAGACGCTGCAGGTCGGCGGCTTCGTCGAGGGGCTCATCTTCGCGGCCGACGCGCTGAACGTCGGCGCGACCACCTTCCCCGCGGCCGCGTTCGTCCTCTGCGGGCTGCTCGCGACCGGAATCGGGACGGGGTACGGCGCGACCGTCGCGTTCGTGACGCTGTTCTTCCCGGCCGGCGTCCTCATCGGCGCGAACCCGGTGCTGCTGTTCGCCGCGATCCTCTCGGGCGCCGTCTTCGGCGACAACCTCGCGCCCGTGAGCGACACGACGATCGTGAGCGCGGTGACGCAGGACGCCGACATCGGCGGCGTCGTCGCCTCGCGGTTCAAGTACGCGCTCATCGCCGCGGTGCCCGCCTTCGCCGCGTACCTGATCATGGGCTCGGTCCTCTCGGGCGCGAGCCTGGAGGGCGCGGCCGCGCTCCGCGAGTCGGCGACGGCGCCCGGGCTGGTCCACCTGATCTCGATGGGCGTCGTCATCGCGACGGCGGTCGCGGGCCGCCACATCGTGGAGGCGATCTCGTGGGGGCTGATCGTCGCTATCGCGTTCAACCTCGCGTTCGGCCTCTCGTCGGTCGCCGACATCCTCGTGTTCACGACGACTGATCCCACGCCCGCCGCGGCGCTCCCGTTCGTGCAGGTCGGCGAGACCGCGGGCGTTGGCGGGAGCCTCTACTCGGGCGCGATCGGCTTCTTCCCGCTCATCGTGCTGACCCTGCTCATCGTGGCGATGGCGCAGATCATGATCCGCGGCGGCGGCTTCGCGGCGATCCTGGAGTTCCTGCTCGACTCGGTCGCGACCACCGTCCGCCGCGCCGAGGTGACGATGGTGCTCGGCACGGCGGCGATCAACGGGATGATCACGATCAACACGGCCGCGGAGATCGCGATCGCCCCCTACATCGCCCGGATCGGCGAGAAGTTCAACATCAACGGCTACCGGCGCGCGAACATCTTAGACGCCAACACCTCGGCGCTCGGCTACATCTTCCCGTGGGCCGGCGGCGTCCTCGTCGGCTACCAGGTGATGGTCGGGCCCGACGGGCTCGGCGAGCAGTACGGGCCGGAGATGGTCGTCAACCCGATCGAGGTGGTGCCGTACGTGTTCCACGGCTGGTTCCTCGTCGTCGTCTTCCTGCTGGCCGCGGTCACCGGCTTCGGTCGGGAGTACATCCCCGACCGGATCTCCGAGGAGGTGTCCCGCGCATGAGCCGCTTCGAGAAGTTCCTCGCCGGCTGGTCGTTCCGCGGGTCGACCCCCGACTACGAGCCCGGCGACGTGATCGAGGTGATGGTCACCGGCGACGCGGGCGGCGAGACGGTCGCCCGAATCGGCGACTCGACGCTCCGCATCGAGGGGGCGCCCGACGACGCGCTCGACACCCGCGTCCGGGTCGCGGTCGAGACGTGGGACGAGGGAGCCCATCGCGGCACCGGGACCTACCGCGAGACGGTCGGCGAGAGCGCGTTCTGACCGCCGCGGACCGGGGCGCTTTTTAAGACGAGTATCGAAGAAACGAGCGTGCTATCGGTCGAGCTCCACGCGCACTCCGCGCTGTCCTACGACGGGCGCGACCCGGTTGATCTCCTGTTGGAGCAGGCGGCCGCGGTCGGATTGGACGCGCTCGCCGTCACGGACCACGACGAGATCGACGCCAGCATCGAGGCGGCCGAGAAGGCCCCCGAATACGGGCTCGTCGGCATCGTCGGCATGGAGGTGACCTGCGCGGTCGGCCACGTGCTCGCGTTCGGAATCGACGAGCGCGTCGAGAGCGGGCTCCCCTTCGACGAGACGCTCGACCGGATCCGCGACCAGGGCGGGATCGCGGTCGTCCCCCACCCCTTCCAGAAGTCCCGCCACGGCGTCGCCGCCCACATCACCGACGAGCAGCTCGCGGGCGCCGACGCCATCGAGGTGTACAACTCCCGGCTGTTCACCGGGCGCTCGAACCGACAGGCGGAGAAGTTCGCGCTCCGGAATCGGATCCCGATGACCGCCGGCAGCGACGCTCACATCTCGGAGATGGTCGGGCAGGCGGTGACCGAGGTCGGCGCCGACGAGCACTCGGCCGACGCGATCCTCTCCGCGATCCGCGACGGTCGGACCAGCGTCGTCGGGAAGCGGACCCCGTGGCGCATCTCGCTCCGCCAGTTCGGCGGCGGCGCCAAGCGCCGCGCGCTCCGCGCGCTCGACGCGCTGCGGTAGACCGCGATGGCAGGACCCCCCTCCGCCGACCTGCGCGGGACGTCGCCCGACCGCGTTCGCGACGCCCTCCGCGACGGCGACCCCCTCCCCGGCGGACGCGGCTTCGCCGGGCGTCTCGACGACCCGCCCGACCGCGACGGGCCGGTCCTCGTCCGCGACGTCCTCGGCCGCCAGCCGCTGTTCGTCGAGCGCGGGGCGATCGACCCGGCGGCCGACTCCGCCCCGGCGACCGATCGCACTCCGACCGACCCGGACGCGTGGAGCTTCTCGCGCACCTCCCTCGACGACCCGACGCCGGTTCCGGCGGGGAGCGTCGCGTCCGCCGCCGGCGTCGAACGGGTCTGGACGCTCCCCGACGAAACGCCGGCCGACGCGGAACCCGCGCAGGCGGCGGTCGACGACGCGGTCGACGAAGCGCTCGGAGCGATCGCCGACGGCCGCGACGGGCTCGGCGACTCGACCGGCGGGCTTGCGGTCGCCTTCTCCGGCGGGGTCGACTCCGGGCTCGTCGCCGCCGGCGCCCCCGACGCCCCCTGCTACGTCGCCGGCTTCGAGGGGTGTCACGACGTCGCGGCCGCCCGCGACGCGGCCGCGGCGATGGACCGCGACCTGCGCGTCGTCGAGATCTCCCACGGGGAGCTCCTGCGCGCGGTCCGCGCAGTCGCCGACGCGACGGGGCGCCGCAACCCCATGGACCTCGCGATCGCGGTACCGCTGTACCTCGCGGCCGAGGCGGCCGCGGCCGACGGTCTCGACCGGCTCGCGGTCGGGCAGGGCGCGGACGAGCTGTTCGGCGGGTACAGCAAGGTCGTCGACCCCGCGACCGACGACCGCGTCGACGCGGACACCGTGCGGGGCGCCCGGACCGAGACCGTCCGGACGCTGCCGACTCAGCTCGAACGCGACGTGCTCGCGCTCCGCGCGGCCGGGGTCGAGCCGGTCGCGCCGCTGCTCGACGACCGCGTCGTCGCGGCCGCGCTCGCGCTGCCGGGCGAGCTGCTCGCGAGCGGCGGGGAGAGAAAGGTCGCGCTCCGGCGGGCGGCGGCCGGGCGCGTGCCGGAGTCGGTACGAACGGCCGACAAGAAGGCGGTCCAGTACGGCACGTACGTCTCCCGCGAGCTCGACCGGCTCGCGCGGCGGGCCGGGTTCAAGCGGCGCATGGACGACCACGTCGGGCGGTACCTCGACGACCTGCTGGCGGGCGGGTGACGCCGACGCGCTCCCGAGGGGCGCGTCCGGCTCTCGGTGCCGCCGCTCCGCGAAAAAGGCACTTCGCCGAAAAACGGCCCGTGAGGGCCGCTGCTGACCAAGCCGCCGTATGGAGTACCAGTCCTACGGCCGACGCCCGATCGTTCGGGCGTCTGGTTACGAATAACGGGGACCGGTATAAAATTCGGGGAGTAGTGACAAATATGACTGCCGCGGTCGGCGTATAGATGACGATCGGGCACCGATCGGCCGATCTCGATTCGGATGTGCCGATCCACACGTCGGAGGAGGGTCGAAACCGCACGCGTATCCGGCCGGATGTCGACGCGCGATCCGATCGACTCACCGGAGACGACGAGGCTCGCTCACCGAACGAGGTACGGGTCGCTCCCCGCGATGAAGCGTCCGAGGTCGCTCTCGCGGCGGAAGTCCGTCGACCGCAGCTCCCGGAGGGCGTCGACGAGCCGGTCGGCGTCGCCCGCCGCCCACTCGGCCGGGTCCTTGATCGGGAGGACGAGCCACCCGGATCCGAGGAGCTCCTCGCCGTGGAGCGCGTCCATGTCGATCTCGGTCTTCCACGCCCGCGCCGTGTACTGCTCGAGGACGTGCTCGGTCGCCCGGGCGCCGACCGGGAGGAGGACGTGCGCGGCGATCGCGCGGAGCTCGGCGTCGAAGAACCGCTCCATGTCGTCGTACGACGCCGCGGTCGGCTCGCCGTCGGGAACGCACATGTGGAGGTACGAGAAGTACGTGCGCTCGGTGCGGACCGGTTCGGACTCCGCGTCTCCGTCCGGCCGGCCGCCGTTCGCCGCGGTCTCGCGGTTCGCCGACGCCGCGGCCCCGTCTGTCTCGCTCGTTCCGTCCGGTGCCGCGCCCTCGGCGAGCCCCGCGAGCAGTCCGCCCTCGGTCAGCGCCGAGAGGAACGCCGGCGACCACGGCTCGCCGGTGAACGGGACGCCGGTCGCGACGCCACCGTGGACGCCGGGGTGGTCGCCGACGACGTGGAAGTCGGCGTTGGCGTCGCCGTAGCCCGGGACGAACGACCGACAGTCCGGCCGCATCCCGAAGGGGTTGCGCGTCCGATCCGTAACGTTCTGCACGTCCCTCCGTACGCGACGCCCCGGATAAATCCCGTTCGGTCTGCGGCCGGACGCGGTTCGGTCTGCGGCCGGGCGGGCCTCGCTGACGCGTCCCGACCGCGGCCGCGGGGACCGCCGCGACCCCCGGATGCGAGGCGCACGAGGCGCGTTAGTTACTCGTAACTTACGGAAACGAGCGGGGTTCACACCGCCGTGGATATCCCGATCGTGACAGCTCGGCGATTATATTTCATAATCGTTAATCAATGACCGAAAACCGCACGACTGCGTCGGGGTAGTCAGTGAGGGCGCCCCGGAAAGTATTTATATACTCCTCCGTTCCGGTCGTCCGAAGACCCATGTTCGACCGCATCCGCTCGGCGGCCCTCTTCGGGATCCACCAGGCGACCGTCGCGATCGGTATCTCGCTGTTCCCGGTGGCCGTCTTCGCTCGCACGCGCCTCGGCGTCAACGTCCCCATCGGCCGACTCGTCGAGACCACCGGCGAGGTGTACGAGCGCGTCGAGGAGTAAGCGACCGTTTTCGATCCGCGCCGTTCGTCGACACCGTCGAGCGACGGCGCCGGCGACGCCGGCGAACGCCCTTTCGCTCCGCCACTCGTCCGTCGTCGTCGTCCGCGTCCTCTCTCACCGTTAGCCGCGTCTCACGGAGCGGCGGCCTCGTCGCGACGATCGACCGACGCGACGGCGACTCGCGGGCCGCGACGGCCCGCGACGAATAGGCCCGTCGGAACCGGCGGGCGGTCCCCGAAGGGTTGCCTTTATCAGCGCGCCGGGCCAACGGAGGCGTAATGCGAACACCGACTGGCGACCTCTCCGACGGGACGGCCGACGAGCTGGGCCGCGACCAGCCCGTCTTCGGACCCGAGCTCGGCGAGTTCGAACACAGCGAGCGCCGCGCGGCGCAGGCCGACGGCGAGGGCGAAATGAAGACCGGCACGACGACCGTCGGCATCAGGACCGCGGACGGCGTCGTGATGGCGACCGACATGCGCGCCTCGCTCGGCGGCATGGTCTCCTCGAAGGACGTCCAGAAGGTCGAGGAGATCCACCCCCGCGGCGCGCTGACCATCGCCGGCTCCGTCTCCGCCGCACAGAACCTCATCTCCACGCTCAAGGCCGAGACGAGCCTCTACGAGACCCGCCGCGGCAAGGACATGTCGATGGAGGCGCTGTCGACGCTCACCGGGAACCTCCTCCGGACGGGCGCGTTCTTCATCGTCCAGCCGATCCTCGGCGGCGTCGACGACGAGGGCGCCCACATCTACTCCATCGACGCCCTCGGCGGCACCACCGAGGAGGAGTACACCGTCACCGGCTCCGGCTCGCAGTACGCGCTCGGTGTGCTCGAGCAGGAGTACCACGACGAGGTCACCGTCGACGAGGCGAAGACCATCGCCGCGAAGGCGATCCAGTCCGCCGTCGAGCGCGACCTCGCGTCCGGCAACGGGATCAACGTCGCCGTCGTCACCGAGGACGGCGTCGACATCACCCGGCACAAGGAGTTCGACGAGCTGCTGTAAGCGGCTCCGTCGCGGCCGCCTCGACGCCTCGCTTTTCGTTCCGTTCTCGACTCGCTCCGTCCAACCACCGGTTCAGCGCGCTTTCCCTCGTCGCCGCGGATCAGACGCCCCGCTCCCCGGCATCCTCGGGGGGCGACCGGATCCCGTCGCCCCAGTAGAACCGCGGGCCGAGGAGGAGGTAGCCGCACGCTAAAAAGAGGAGCGCGAACGCGAACCCCTCGCCGATCCAGTCCGGGAGAGCGGCGGTGGCCATGTGCCCGGCGGGGGTGAGGATGACGGCGGCCTGCACGACGCCCATCACGAGCGCGTCCTGCGCGTGAAGGTCCGGGTACGTGACCGTCGTCCCCATGAGCACCGCGAACGCGGCCGTCGCGGCGATCAGAACGCCGGGGTCGGTGTAGCCGGCGATCACCGCGGCCGCGAGGATCGTCGCCGCCAGCGTGGTCGGCACGCCCACCGTCTCGCGGGCGTCGCTGTCGTACGCCGTGTACAGCCCGAGCCGGGCGACCGCCGTCGCGACGAACAGGGCGCCGGCGCCGACGCCGACGGCGACGAAGACGGGCGCGCTCGCGAACGACGCCGCGTCGAGGACGACGACCGCGACGAGGGTCGCGGGCGCGACGCCGAACGAGGCCACGTCGGCCAGCGAGTCGAGGTAGGGCCCGGCGTCGGTCGAACCGCGGTGTCTCGCGACCACGCCGTCGAGGCCGTCGGCGACCGCGGCGAGCAGCACCAGCCGGGCCGCGAGCTCGAGGTCGACGGTGGCCGCGACGACGGCGAGGAAGCCGACGGCCGCGTTCGCCACCGTCACCGCGTCCGCGAGCCCGAGCCGCCCGACGAACCGGAAACGCATACCGGATCGGTCGACGAGACGGGTTTTAGTGCTTGTTATCTGGCGTGCGGCCGGCCAGCGGAAGCTCCGGGAGCGCGGCCGGCGAGACGCGGGATCGGGCCTCAGGGGACGTACCAGATCCCCCGCCCGAAGTCGAGCCACTCGCCGACGACGACGTGCGGGAGCGCGATGACGCAGACGAAGATCGTGTAGAAGGCGACCGCCCCCGGCAGCAGCGAGCCGCCGGCCAGCGGGTTGGGTGCGACCAGCCACAGCGACGCCCCGACCGCGGCGGTCACGAGCGCGCCGACCACGAGCACGCCCCACGCCACCACGACGGAGACGCCTTCGGTCCGACTCGGCCGCGCCTCCTCGACGACCATGCTCCGGGCGGACTGCCGCAGCGAGTACCACAGCGGGAAGTAGAGCCCGATGGCGATCACGACTGGCACGAGGGCGAAGTAGGCGACGAGCAGCAGCGTCTCGGCGGCGTCGAGCAGCCACGACCGCGTGACGCCCCCGCCCGTCGCGAGCCCGCCGCCGAGGTGGAGGAGGACGCCGAGCCCGTAGGCCGCGCCCAGCGCCGTCGCGAACGCCTCCAGCGCGCTCGCCGCGGGGCCGGCGAGCGCCCCGTCGAACACGGTCAGCATGTAGCCGGTGAAGCCGTAGAACGTCTCCGTCCACGCCGCGGCGGGGACGACCATCACGGCGCCGCCGCGGACGAGCGCGGCGAGCGCGCGCTGCGGCCGCGAGACGAGGTGGCCGGTGCCGACGAGCGCGTCCATCACGCGGAGATCGCCGTGACCGCCCTTCGCGACCGCCGTGCCGAACGCGAGCGCGAGCGCCGGCAGCGGGGCGACGAGGAACAGCCCGACGAAGCCGGCGACGAACGCGAGGTAGAGCCCCACGTAGCGCGCGCCGAATGGGAGCCCGCGCCGCCTGAGGTTCGAGAAGTGCTCGTAGCCGCCGTGCGGGAGGTTCAGCGCGACCATCCCGACGAGGTAGGCGAGCATCTGCGTCCGGAGGCTCGGTTCGGTGCCGGCCGCGTACGCGCCGGCGAACGCGACGGTGAGAAGCAACAGCGCCGCGCGCGAGGCGTTCACGGCAATTCGCTCGGGCCGTTCGAGACGACGACCATCGGCGTGGCTCACGGATCCCGTCGACATGCGTGAACGTACGGGCGCCCGATCGTTGTGTGCTCACCCATACTATGTCGATTTCCACGGCTCCCCGAAGGCGGTTCGCCGGTATCAACGCTTAATCCGTCGGACGACCAAGGGAACGTCATGCCGGGTTCTCGGGCGCTGTTGGTCCATCCGGAGGAGGGGAGCGACCGCATCACGTCGGCGCTCGGCGCCGCCGGGTTCGACGTGACGACGGTCAACAACGCCACGTCCGCGGTCGCGAAGGTGACCACCGGCGAGTACGACTGCATCGTGAGCGAGTACTCCCTGCCGGGGGACGACGGCCTCGCGCTGGCGGAGGCGATAGAGGAGTCCGACGCGCGGGTTCCGGTCGTGATGTTCTCCGAGGAGGGGGACGAGGAGGTGTTGGAGGCCGCCTTCGAGAGCGGCGTCGACGAGTTCCTCCACAAGAACGGCTCCGCGTCGATCGACCGGCTGGTGACCGACGTCTCGACGGTCTGTTCCGCCGAGGGGGCGCCGGGCGCCAAACAGGACGTCTCGGGACACGAGCCCAGCGCGGAGGAGGTCAGCCGAGCCGTGCGCGAGGCGCCCGTCGGCGTCAGCCTCAGCGACCCCGAACTGCCGGATTACCCGCTCGTGTACGCCAACGACGCGTGGGAGGACCACACCGGGTACCCGGTCGAGCAGGCCCTCGGCCGAAACCCGCGCTTCCTGCAGGGCCCCGGGACGGACCCCGAGACGGTCGAGCGGCTCTCGACCGCGATCTCGGACGAAGAGCAGATCACCGTCGAGATCCGGAACTACCGCCGGGACGGGACGCCCTTCTGGAACGAGCTCACGGTCGCCCCGGTGTACGACGCCGACGGCGACCTGGCCCACTACGTCGGGTTCCAGAACGACGTCACCGACCGCAAGCGGGCGGAGCGGCTCGCGGAGGAGCGCGCGGAGAAGCTCGCGACGGAGCGACAGGCCCTCGATCGGGTCCTCGGTCGGGTGAACGGACTGCTCAGCGAGATCAGCCGGATACTCGTCGAGAGCCGGGACTCGGAGACGATCGCCGAGCGCGTCTGCGAGGAGATCGCCGACGAGCCGGGGTACATGGGCGGCTGGATCGCCGAGGTCTCGTCGGCGACGGGGCGGCTGGACGTGACCGCGGCGAGCGGGGTCCCGGTCGAGGCGGGCGCGTCGTTCTCCCTCGACGAGACGCCCCGCGAGGTCCGGCAGGCGATCGAGACCGAGGAGGTTCACGGGGGGGCCGCCGGGGGCGACTCGGACGACGGGCTCGCCCCGAGCGCGGTCGGCGCCCCGCGGCTCCTCGTCGTCCCGATCACGTACGGCCACCGCCGGTACGGTCTGCTCGGCATCTACAGCAGCGAGGGGAACGCCCTCGACCGGCGCGAGCGGAAGGTGTGCGAGTCGGTCGGGAAGATGATCGCCAACGGGCTCCACTCGGTGGAGACGACCCGCATCCTCACGACGGACCGCGTCGTGGAACTGCAGGTCGCTATCGGGGACCGATCGTTCTCGCTCTCGCGGGTCGCCGACGCGCTCGGCGGGCCGATCGAGCACCTCGGAACCACCCGACTCGACGACGACGCCTGCGATCTGTACCTCAGAGTGACCGACCCGACGGAGGACGTGAGCGCCGTCGAGGCGCTCCCGTTCGTCGAGGCGGTCCGACCGGTCTCCGAGACGGACGACGACGTCACCGTCGCCGTGACCGCCACGGAGTCGCCGCCGCTGACGCGGCTCGCGGAGTTCGGCGGCGTCGTCGTCGAGGCGACCGCGGACGCGACGAGCGCGAGCCTGACGATCGAGGCGCCGCCCGAGCAGGACGTCAGGGCGATGCTCGACGTGTTCCGCGCGGAGTACGACGGCGTCGAGCTCCGCTCCCGCGTCGAGCGCGAGAGCCGGGACCGGAGCCTGACCGAGTTCGCGTCCGCCGTGGACGACCGGCTCACCGACCGCCAGCGGTCGGCGCTGAAGACGGCCGAGCTGAACGGCTACTTCGAGTGGCCCCGCCCGGTCGACGGCTCCGAGATCGCCGAGCGGATGGGGATCACGCGACAGACGTTCCACCAGCACCTCCGGGCAGCCGAACGCAAGCTCGTGGAGGCGTACGTCGACCCGCGGTCGCGGAACTGAGGCGACGATCGAGACGCTCCGGCAACGACTCATCGAGACGCTCTGACAACGACTCATCGAGACGCTCTGACAACGACCCATGTTCACCGCACGCGACTCGGTCGCGGTCGACGCCGACGCGGCGTCCGTCTTCGACTTCCTCGACGACCCGCGAAACCACGCCGCCGTCACGCCCCGGCTGGAGGACGTCAGAGACGTCGAGCGGCTGCCGAACGGCGGGAAGCGGCTGGCGTACACCTATCGAATGGCCGGGCTCGGGATCGACGGGGAGATCGTCCAGACGGTCCACGAACCGACCGAGCGGATGACCTTCGAGCTTCGCGGTCGGCTGACGGGGACGATCGACCTGGCCGTCGAGCCGACCGACGACGGGACGAGACTGACGTACGCGGCGGAGTACGACCTCCCGGGGAACGCGCTGACGGCCCTCGGCGAGCCGGTCGTCCGGCGGTTCAACGAGCGACAGGTCCGGGCGACGCTCGACGCCGTCGCGGAGCGGTTCGAGGCGGACGGAGGGTGACCCGCGAGGACGACTCGCGCCGGAATCGACGGAACGAACCCTCACGCGGGCGAAGTATTAAGAACGAGATGGCCTAACTTCGGGGCATGGACCCGATCTCCCTCCAACTCGGTTTCGGCTTCGGCCTCGTGAGCGTCGGCCTGCTCTTCCTGTTGCTGGTGGTCGTCACGCTCTGGCAGTCGTTCGAGATCGTCGACGCCTACGAGAAGAAGACGCTCACGGTGTTCGGCGAGTACCGGAAGCTGCTGGAGCCGGGCATCAACCTCATCCCGCCGTTCGTCTCCCGGACGTACGCGTTCGACATGCGGACCCAGACGCTCGACGTCCCCCGTCAAGAGGCGATCACGCGGGACAACTCGCCGGTGACGGCGGACGCGGTCGTCTACATCAAGGTGATGGACGCGAAGAAGGCCTTCT